>NZ_JBVIPS010000001.1:1194414-1324455 GCF_055577715.1 Streptomyces sp. NPDC033177
CGGACCCGGTCAGGCCCGGGGTCGGGCCCGGTCAGGCCCGGGGTCGGGCCCGGTCAGGCCCGGGGTCGGGCCCGGTCAGGCCCGGGGTCGGGCCCGGTCAGGCCCGGGGTCGGGCCCGGTCAGTACATGATCCCCACTAGGCCGTCCCCCTGCTCGGCGCAAACGAGGCCGCCCGTGCAGCAGGCACCCCAACTGCCGGACCCGGGGCCGAAGAGGGTCACCCGTTCCCAGTGCTCCGCCGCCGGCCTGGCCCGTGAGAGGCGCAGGCCGAGCTCGCCCACGGCCACATCGGCGGGCGGCGGCCCGCCGGGCGATGCGGTGGTCCCGGGCAGTACGGCCACGACCTCCGCGGCGGGATAGCCGAAGAGGTCGATGTCGTCCCAGGCCACCGGGGTCGACTCCGCGCGGTCGGGCCGGGCCCGCGCCTGGACCTCCACGCGGGCGAGCCGGTCGGTGACGCCGGGCCCGCCGCCGCCGAAGCCCAGGACGACGCCGTCGAGCTCGGCGTCGAAGTTCCACTCGGGCTCGAAGAGCAGGCCGCCGAGCCAGGCGTCGTGCGCGTGCCGGAGCTCCGCGTACTGGTCCAGGGTCAGCCCGATGCACTGCCGGTGCCGCGTGACCTTGTCGGGCGGCAGCAGTTTGAGCACCTCGCCGGGTGTCATCCCGAACTTCAACAGCCCGGCGCCGCCCGGCAGTTCTACGCCGACTTCTCGCAACAACTCCAACATTGCACCATTGTTCACCCGTTGACCCAGGTGGCAAGGCTGTTGACGAGATCACACAGAAACCGTTTGCACGGGCGCTGGTCAGCGGCGGCCGGGGCTACGGTCAGGACTGGGGACGGCTGCCGTGGTTGGCCGCGTGCTTACGGCGTGCCTTCTTCTTGCGACGACGCTTCGATGACATGCGCTTCCCCTCTCGCCAGGGATGCCAGGAGTGGCATTTCAGGTGTTTTCCACCGTTCCATACGCCGGCTTGCCCAGCGACTGGGAGGCCTCGCAGCCGGGGTGATGCAAACATCTCGTTCACAACACTCCATTGACAGCATCGTGTGTGCCGCCCATGCTGGACGGCATGACCTCGACTCCCGAGCCGCAGCCCGCCGAGACCGACCCCTTCAGCCCCACGCACCCGGATCAGGTGCGTGCGGGCCGCGCCCCCGCCGCTCTGTTCCGCATCGCCGAGCGGCACGCGGCCACCGACGAGCAGCGGCGCCGACAGGTCCACGCCACGATCGTCGGTCCGTACGAGGCGGCACGGCTCGTGACGTTTCTGTTGACCGGAGTCGCGGATCGCGAGGAGGGGGAGCCGGAGGTGGACCACGCGGACATCACCGCGGCGCTGACGCTCATGCCCATGGCGCGCGGCGAGATGGACCAGGTGGAGGCCGGTCTCCTGCAGATGGCGCGCGGTCGCGGCATGACCTGGCCTGAGATCGCCTTCGGCCTCGGCCTCGGCACCCCGCAGGCGGCGAGGCAGCGCTACGAACGGCTGGTCGGCCGTACGTCGGTCGCCGACGCGGACACCACGCCCCCAACCCCCTAGCCGCGACCGCTACCCGCCCACTCCCCCTCACCCGCGTGCCGGAGCCACACGTAGCTGACGGGTTGCGGGGCGTTCCACTCCGCGGCCAGAGCGGGGGCGACCGGCAGGAATCCGGCCCCGCGATAGCAGCGCAGGGCGGCGGTGTTCGTGGGGTGGACGCGCATGAAGATCTCCGTGTATCCGGCCCTCAGCGCCTGCTCGGCCAGGCCCCGCACCAACCTCCGCCCGACTCCCCGTCCCCGGGCGCCCGGGGCCACGATGACTCGGGCGAGTTCCGCCTCGCCCTCCCCCTCGTCGCACCACACCTCCCCGTAGCCGAGGAGCGTCCCGCTTGCGGCCAGCACATGACCGCGCACATCAGGGTCCTGCTGCCATCCGGCCACCACCTGCGCCGTCACGGGGAAGACAGGCGACCCGCACCACAGGGCGGCCTCGGCGGCGGAGGCGGGCCAGCGCGCCACCGTGACCGCGTCCGCCACGGCAAAGGGTCGTAGCTCCATGTACGATCGCTCCCGCCATGCAGATGAATGCCAACTACACCAGTCTCGTCGCGGTCGGCGACTCCTTCACCGAGGGCATGTCGGACCTTCAGCCCGACGGCAGCTACCGCGGCTGGGCAGATCTGCTCGCCGCCCGGATGGCTGCCGCCTCCCCCGGATTCCGGTACGCCAACCTCGCCGTACGCGGGAAGCTCATCGCGCAGATCGTGGCCGAGCAGGTGGACCTCGCGGCCGCCATGCAGCCCGACGTGATCACCCTGGTGGGCGGCCTCAACGACACGCTGCGCCCCAAGTGCGACATGGTCCGCGTCCGCGACCTCCTGGAGGAGGCGGTCGAACGCCTCGCCCCCGCCTGCAAGCAGCTGGTCCTGATGCGCAGCCCGGGCAGGAACGGCCCCGTGTTCCAGCGTTTCCGCCCACGCATGGAGGAACTCTTCGTCCACATCGACGACTTGGCGGCCCGGCACGGCGCCACGGTCGTGGACCTCTACGGGTCGGTCGCGCTCGGCGACCAGCGCATGTGGGACGTGGACCGGCTGCACCTGACGGCCGAGGGCCACCGCAGGGTCGCCGAAGCGGTGTGGCAGTCCCTCGGCTACGCCCCCGAGGACGACTGGCAGACCCTCCTCCCGGCCACGGCCCCGCCGACCTGGGCCGCGCGCCGCGTGGCGGACATCCGCTTCGCCAGACAACACCTGGCCCCGTGGATAGCCCGCCGCCTCACAGGCCGCTCCTCAGGCGACGGCCTCCCGGCCAAACGCCCGGACCTACAGCCTTGGGAGGACCCGCGGGAGTAGGCCGCAGGCGCGCTCGCTCAGGGACAACGATCAGCGACTCCGGGAGCACCACCTGGTCACGTCCCCGCGCATCAGGCGTCGCAGCACAGAGCGGCGCGGGCGGGCCGTCTCAGGGGTGGCCCGCCCGCGCCTTCGGGTCGCGCGTCCTACTCCTCCACCTCGTCCTCGAAGTGCAGGGCGATGGACTGCAGTACGTCCGCCGACGTCACATCGGTGCGGCCTTCGTCGTGCGCCTCCGCCAACTGCGCGAAGGAGAAAGCGAAGGCCGACGTGATCTGCTCGATGACCGGGCTCAGTTCCCGGCCCACCACCTCGGCGACCTCTATGGCGGTGGCGTCGGCGGGGATCTCGATGCGCGGCAGCATCTCCTCCAGCATCGCGCCCACCGCGCCGCTGGGTTCGACCTCGCCGTCCGGGTTCTCCCGTACCTGTCGGCGCATCTCGATCGCCTCGGTCAGGATGCCGACGACTCTTTGGATGATCTCGCGCTGCTCCATGTGGTGAAGCCTAGACGTAGGCGGATCAACGGGAGTTGCGGCACAGCCGGGCACCGGCCGTTGTCAGTGCTCGATGGCACGATGCCGGGAGCTGGACAGGACCATGCCCGGCACCGGACAAAAGCGGGAGTGACCATGGGCACTTGGGATGCCGGGCCGTTCCACACCGCCTCGACCCCCTTGCGCCACGGCTCCTCGTCGGACTCCTCCCACGGGTCGAGCAGCTCCGAGCCCTCGGCCCTCACACGGTCCAGGGCCTGGTGTGCGGGGCCGCGCAGCGACGGCGGCGTCGGCGTCCAGCTCCACCTCGTAGCCGATGCTCAGCGCGGCCCGGACAAGACCGAGCCGATCCTCGCTGAGCAGGCCCCGTGGCGGCAGCGGGCTCACTGGCACCCCACGCCACGCCTGGACGATGCTCCAATGACCCCGCGCTCCGCGGACTGTACGGACGGTCAAAGAGCAGGTCGGACGGCAGGTAAACTCCGTACACGTGACTGTCGCGCCTGCAAAGCCCCGTATCCCGAACGTCCTCGCCGGGCGTTATGCCTCCGCCGAGCTCGCCACCCTCTGGTCGCCCGAGCAGAAGGTCAGGCTGGAGCGTCAGCTCTGGCTCGCCGTCCTGCGGGCGCAGAAGGACCTGGGGATCGAGGTGCCGGACGCCGCCCTCGCCGACTACGAGCGGGTTCTCGACGACGTCGACCTCGCCTCGATCGCCGAGCGCGAGAAGGTCACCCGCCACGACGTGAAGGCCCGCATCGAGGAGTTCAACGCGCTCGCCGGGCACGAGCAGGTCCACAAGGGCATGACCTCCCGCGACCTGACCGAGAACGTGGAGCAGCTGCAGGTCCGCCTCTCCCTGGAGCTGGTGCGCGACCGCACCGTCGCGGTGCTCGCGCGCCTGGGCAAGCTGTCGGGCGAGTACGCGGAACTGGTCATGGCCGGCCGCTCCCACAACGTCGCCGCTCAGGCGACGACGTTGGGCAAGCGCTTCGCGACGACCGCCGACGAGCTGCTCGTCGCGTTCCGCCGCGTCGACGACCTGCTGCGCCGCTACCCCCTGCGCGGCATCAAGGGCCCGGTCGGCACGGCCCAGGACATGCTCGACCTGCTCGGCGGCGACGCCGACAAGCTCACCGAGCTCGAGCAGCGCATCGCCGGGCACCTCGGCTTCGACCGCGCCTTCACCTCGGTCGGCCAGGTCTACCCCCGCTCCCTCGACTACGAGGTCGTCACCGCCCTGGTGCAGCTCGCCTCCGGCCCCTCGTCGCTGGCCAAGACCATCCGTCTGATGGCCGGGCACGAGCTCGTCACCGAGGGCTTCAAGCCGGGTCAGGTCGGCTCGTCCGCGATGCCGCACAAGATGAACACCCGCTCCTGCGAGCGCGTCAACGGCCTCACGGTCATCCTCCGCGGCTACGCGTCGATGACCGGCGAGCTGGCGGGCGACCAGTGGAACGAGGGCGACGTCTCCTGCTCGGTCGTACGCCGTGTCGCCCTGCCGGACGCCTTCTTCGCGCTGGACGGGCTGCTCGAGACGTTCCTGACCGTGCTCGACGAGTTCGGCGCCTTCCCGGCCGTCGTCGCGCGTGAGCTGGACCGCTACCTCCCCTTCCTCGCCACGACCAAGGTCCTCATGGCCTCGGTGCGGGCGGGCGTCGGCCGCGAGGAGGCCCACGAGGCCATCAAGGAGAACGCCGTCGCCTCCGCGCTCGCCATGCGCGAACAGGGCGCCGAGCGCAACGAACTCCTCGACAAGCTCGCCGCGGACTCCCGCATTCCGCTGGACCGTGCGGAGCTGGACGCTCTGATGGCGGACAAGCTGTCGTTCACCGGCGCGGCGAGCGACCAGGTCGCCGTCGTCGTGGCGCAGATCGAGGCCCTGCTCAAGGAGCACCCCGAGGCGGCTGCCTACGCCCCGGGTGCCATTCTCTGATCGCCCGGCCGGACTCCGCCTAACGTGACGCGCGGTGTTCGCCCTTGCGCGCCTTGCGCACCCGCAGCGCGACAAAGGTGAGCACCGCCAGCGCGACCACGGCGAGTACGCCCTTGGAGTACAGGCCCACCAGGTCGCTGACCTGGTGCCAGCGTGCTCCGAGGGCGTGGCCGATCAGGATGAACACCGCGTTCCAGATCAAGCTGCCCGCGGTCGTCAGGGCGAGGAAGACGGGCAGGCGCATCCGCTCCACGCCCGCGGGGACCGAGATCATGCTGCGGAAGATCGGGATCATCCGGCCGAAGAAGACGGCCTTGGTGCCGTGCCGGGCGAACCACTTCTCCGTGCGCTCGATGTCGGACGCCTTCACGAGCGGGAGGCGGGCCGCGATGGCCACGGTGCGGTCGCGGCCGAGCAGTGCGCCGATCGCGTAGAGCGCGAGCGCGCCGATCACGGAACCAGCCGTGGTCCAGAGCAGGACCGTGAGCAGGCCGAACTTGCCCTGGCTCGCGGCGAATCCGGCGAGCGGCAGGATCACCTCGCTGGGCAGGGGCGGGAACAGGTTCTCCAAGGCGATGGCTGCTCCGGCACCGACGGCGCCGAACGAGTCCATGAGATCGGCGGCCCAGCCCGCGACACCGCCGACAGGGGCTTCGTTCGCGGTGGCCGAGGCTTCGTGCGCGGCAGTGAGGAACATGCACTCGACGCTACGGGCACCGTGGGGCGCGACGGTATGAGGGCGACCACACAGGTCAGGTGTGGTGCACCGCAGGGCAGCACTGTGGTTTTCCGCAGTCCCCGCGCCCCGGCCGTTGGACTAGCGTGACCGATCATGCGTACGCATCTCAAGCGCTGGCTCAGGGTGACCGTCGGCGTCCTCTTCGGCGCCCTCACCGGCCTCGTCGAGCTGGCCTTCGCCCTGGTGGCCGGATTGTGGCTGCTCGCCACCCTCGGGCGCCGCACGGGGCGTGGCGCCGAGGCCCGGATCGTGGACGGCGCCCGGCGGCTGGCCGGTATCGAGCAGCGGCGCATGACCGCTTTCTTCGGCACCGAGCTCGTCACACCGCCGACCGGCCTGCCCGCCGTGAACTACATCGCGTCGCGCTGGGCGGTCGGCCTGCTCGGCGGTGTCGTCCTCGGCTGCGCCCTGCTCGGGGCGGGTTACGCCTCGCTGGCGGTGTGGGGCTGGTTCGTCGCCGACATCGACTCCCCCACCACCTTGATCCTCTCCTCGGTCGGCGGCCTCTTCCTGTTCTACCTCTGTGTGCAGGGCACGTACGGCGTCGCGCTCGCGGACGAGCGGCACGCCCGGCGGTACCTCGGCCCGAACGACGGGCAGCTCATGGAGCGCAGGATCGGCGAGCTCGTCGCGAGCCGCGCCGGCGTGGTGGAGGCCGTGCACGACGAGCGGCGGCGCATCGAACGCGATCTGCACGACGGTGTCCAGCAGCGCATCGTCGCCCTCGGCATGCTGCTCGGCAGGGCCCGTCGCGCCGCCGATCCCGAGAAGTCCACGCGGCTCCTCGCCCAAGCGCACGAGGAGACCCAGCAGGCCCTGGTCGAACTGCGCGAGGTCGCCTGGCGCGTCTACCCCGCGACGCTCGACGAGGGCGGGCTCGCCGCAGCCCTGGAAACGGTCGCCGAGCGGGCCGCGATCCCCGTACGTCTGCACTGCGACCTGCACGAGACCCCGCCACCGACCGCCCAGGCCGTGGCGTACTTCGTCGCCGCCGAAGCCGTCACCAACGCCGTCAAGCACTCCGGCGCCACCCTCGTCACCGTCCACGGCGAGCGACGAGGTGCCGTGCTGCACCTGCGCGTCGAGGACAACGGGCGGGGCGGCGCCGACCCGTCCGGCAGCGGTCTGCTCGGGCTCGCCCGGCGCGTGGCCGCCCTGGACGGCACCCTCACCGTGCAGAGCCCCGCCGGTGGGCCCACCCTCATCACCGCGGAGCTCCCATGCGCGTAATGCTCGCCGACGACTCGACGCTGCTGCGGGAGGGCCTGGCCAGGCTCCTCGTGGACGAGGGGCACACCGTCACGGCCTCGGTCGGTGACGCGCGGGCGCTGCTCGCCGCCGTGGCCGAGGATCCACCGGACGCCGCCGTGATCGACGTACGGATGCCGCCCACGCACACCGACGAGGGGCTGCGGGCCGCGCTCGAGATCCGGGCGAAGTGGCCGGAGACGAGCGTGCTCGTGCTGTCGCAGTACGTCGAACGCCGTTATGCCACCGAGCTGTTGACCACCGCGACCGAAGGTGTCGGCTATCTGCTCAAGGACCGGGTCGTCCAGGTCGACGAGTTCCTGGACGCCTTGGAGCGGGTCGCGTCGGGCCAGACGGCCTTCGACCCCGAGGTCGTACGGCAGTTGCTGACCCTCAGCAGCCACACCGACCCGCTCCAGCGTCTGACGCCGCGCGAGCGCGAGGTGCTCGGCAAGATGGCGCAGGGGCACACGAACGCGGCGATCGCCGGCCAGTTGCACGTCTCGCAGAGCGCCGTCGAGAAGTACATCAACGCGATCTTCGACAAGCTGGAACTGACCGGGACCACCGGATACAGCCGCCGCGTGCTCGCCGTCCTGCGCTACCTGGGGTCCTGACGTGCCGTCAATCGACGGCGTTCACAGGCCGACGTCCCTGCTGCGGAAGTCCTCCAGGGACTCGCGCCGCACCAGAAGCCGCGCGTGCCCGCCGGCGACGGCCACCACGGGCGGGCGCCCGACGAGGTTGTAGCCCGACGCCATGGACAGGTGGTACGCCCCGGCCACCGGCACGCCCAGGATGTCTCCCGGCCTGATGTCGCCCGGCAGTTCGATGTCGGAGGCGAGCACGTCGCCCGCCTCGCAGTGCCGCCCGACGACGGTCACCGGCGCGGAGACGACCGTGGAGTGCCGGCCGATCAGGCGCGGCGCGTACCGCACGCCGTACAGCGCGGGCCGCGGGTTGTCGCTCATCCCGCCGTCCACGGCGACGAAGGTGCGCCCGCCGGTGCGCTTGACGGCGAGCACACGGTAGAGGGCGACTCCGGCGGGGCCCGCGATGGCGCGCCCCGGCTCGATGAGCAGCTTGGGCACGGTGAGTCCGGCCGCCGCACAGCTACCGGTCAGCTCCGCGCGCACCTTGCGGGCGAGAGTGGTGATGTCGAGCGCTTGCTCACCGGGGCGGTAGGCGATGCCGTGGCCGCCGCCTAGGTCCAGTTCGGGGAGGGTGACGCCGTGCTGCTCCTTGACGCGGGCCATCAGGCCGACCAAGCGGCGCACGGCGGACAGGAACGGCTTCTCGGAGGTGATCTGCGAGCCCAAGTGGCAGTGCAAGCCGGTCAGTTCGAGACCGGGCTGGCCGAGGATGCGGGCGATGGCGTGCTGCGCGGACCCGTCGGTGATCGACAGGCCGAACTTCTGGTCGTCGGTCCCGGTGCGGATCTTGGCGTGGCCGCCCGCCGCGATGCCCGGCACCACCCGCACCAGCACCTTCTGGCGGCTGCCCGGCGGTACGGCGGCGGCGAGGCGTGCGATCTCGGAGGCGCTGTCGATGACGATGCGTCCGACGCCGAGCCGCAGCGCGGCCTCCAGGTCGTGCGGGCTCTTGGCGTTGCCGTGCAGCACGATGCGCTCGGCGGGGAAGCCCGTGGTGACGGCGAGTTCCAGTTCCCCGGCGGAACAGACGTCGAGCCCGAGCCCTTCCTCCGCCACCCAGTGGGCCATGGCGCGGCACAGGAACGCCTTGGCCGCGTAGTGCACTTCGGCATCGGGGAAGGCGTGCAGGTACGTGCGGCAGCGCGTGCGTACGTCGTCTTCGTCGAGGAGATACGCCGGGGTGCCGAAACGCCCGGCGATCTCGGTGAGCGGTACGCCGCCGACGGCGAGGTCGCCGTGGGGCAGCCGTGTGGTGGACGCGGGCCAGACGGACAGGTCGTCGTCGGCGGTGGCGTCGGGGGTCATGGGGTCGTACAGGGTGGTCACGGGCAGTCTCTCTTTCGCCTCGTCCTCGTTCCGCATGCCGCAGGTCAGCCGATTCAGGCGGTCAGGGCGCCGACCGCCCGCGGGTCCCACTCGCGCCAGGCGGGTGTGGGCCGCGGGGGCGCGCCGACGGGGTGCGCGGCGAGCCTCGGGTCGACGGTGACCTCGTGGACGCCGAGCGGCTCGGCAAGGGTGCGCAGCGCGGGTTCCGAAAGCCTGATCCACGCCTGGCGGTCGCCGAGGGCGGCGCTCAGCCGCTGGGGCGTGGTGAAGGCGACGACGGTGCGGCCGCCCACGGGTGTGCGGAACAGGCGGGCGACGCAGCCCGCGGGTCCCGGCCGGACGGGGACGAAGAGCGGTCCGGCCGGGCCGGGTTCGGAGGGCTCGGGGTCCTCACCGCACTGAGTCTCTGCCATGGCGTTCCTCCTTGAGGATCCTGCTGCTCGGTGATCCACCTGCTCGGTGATCCTGCTGCTGTGAGCTGTCGCCTGTCCCGGGGCCGGACGAGGTCCCGGGGGCTTGTGGTGACGCTATGCCCGGCACCAGGTGCCGACCGAGCCCTCATGACGGGACGTTGACGGTGGGGTGACCCGTGTTGACGAGGGCTTGACGCCCCGCACAGCTGTCGCAGTCGGTTCGCGGCGTGAACCGTGCCCCTCCGTAGCCGTCCGCTCGTTTGAGATCAAGAGAGTGCGGAAGAGGCCAAGGTCACAGCCCTGGACGGCACCGAGTGCCAGGGGTTCCGCCCTAGCATCATGCCCATGACGGTCCTGCCTGACGACGGGCTTCCCCTGGCCGCCGAGTTCCCTGATGCGACCCATGAGCAGTGGCAGCGCCTGGTGGAAGGCGTGCTGCGCAAATCGGGTAAGGACGTATCAGGGTCGGCCGCGGAGGAAGCGCTGTCCACCGCACTCGACGACGGGCTCAGCACCCGCCCCCTGTACACCGCCCGAGAAGCCGCGCCTGACGCCGGTTACCCGGGTTTCGCCCCCTTTGTCAGGGGTGGCACCGCCGCGGGCAGTGCCGCGGCCGGCTGGGACGTACGGCAGCGGCATGCGGCCACGGACCCCGCGGCCTCGAACGAGACCGTGCTCGCGGACCTGGAGAACGGCGTCACCTCGCTGTGGCTCGGCGTCGGCCCCGGCGCTCTCCCGGTCTCCGGCATCGAGCGCGCCCTGGAGGGCGTCTTCCTCGACCTGGCGCCGGTGGCCATGGACGCGGGCGCCGAATTCGAGCCCGCGGCACGCGAGTTGTTCCGCCTCTACGAGGAGCGGGGCATCCCGAAGGACTCCGTGCGCGGCACCCTCGGCGCGGACCCCCTCGGCCATGAGGCCCGCACCGGCGAGCGGCTCGACCCGGCCGCCGCGATCGAACTGGCCCGGCTGTGCGGCCAGGAGTACCCGAACCTCCGCGCGCTGACCGTCGACGCCCTGCCGTACCACGAGGCGGGCGGCTCGGCCGGGCAGGAGCTCGGCGCATCGCTCGCCACGGCGGTCGCCTACCTGCGCGAGCTGACCGAAGCGGGGCTCACGGTCGAGGCGGCCTGCGCCCAGCTGGAGTTCCGGTACGCGGCCACCGCCGATCAGTTCCTGACCATCGCGAAGCTGCGGGCGGCCCGGCGGCTCTGGGCGCGCGTGGCCGAGGTCTGCGGCGCACCGGACGCGGGGGCGCAGCGCCAGCACGCCGTGACCTCGCCCGTGATGATGACGCGCCGCGACCCGTGGGTGAACATGCTGCGGACGACCGTGGCCTGCCTCGGCGCAGGGGTCGGCGGCGCCGACTCCGTCACCGTGCTGCCCTTCGACCACTCGCTCGGCCTGCCGGACGCGTTCGCGCGCCGCATCGCCCGCAACACCTCGACGATCCTCCTGGAGGAGTCGCACCTCGCCAAGGTGATCGACCCGGCGGGCGGCTCCTGGTACGTCGAGCGGCTCACCGATGAACTGGCGCACGCGGGCTGGGAGTTCTTCCAGGAGATCGAGCGCGCGGGCGGCCAGGCCGCGGCCCTGCGCTCCGGCCTGATCGGCGACCGCCTCGCCGCAACCTGGGCCAAGCGCAGCGAGAAGCTGGCCAAGCGGCGTGAACCGATCACCGGCGTCAGCGAGTTCCCGAACCTGACGGAGCGTCCGGTCGAGCGCGAGGCCCCGCCCGCCGAGGCGTCCGGCGGCCTGCCTCGCGTCCGCCGCGACGAGGCGTACGAGGTTCTGCGCTCCCGCTCGGACGCGCACCTCGCCTCGACGGGGGCCCGCCCCCGGGTGTTCATCGCCGCGCTCGGCCCCGCCGCAGCGCACACCGCGCGGGCCTCCTTCGCGTCGAACCTCTTCCAGGCGGGCGGCATCGAAGCCGTGCACGAACCGGCGGCGGTGGACGCGACGACGGCCGCCGATGCCTTCAAGGCCAGCGGCGCCACGGTGGCGTGCCTCTGCTCCAGCGACGCGCTGTACGAGGAGCAGGCCGACGAGGTCGCCGCCGCCCTCACGTCGGCAGGCGCGGGGCGGGTGTTCCTCGCGGGACGGCCCGCCGAGCGCCCCGGCGTCAACGCGTACGTCTTCGCGGGCTGCGACGCCGTGTCCGTGCTCTCCTCCACCCTCGACCACATGGGAGTGGCGTAATGGCGATCCCCGACTTCTCCGGCGTCGGCCTGACGTCCGAAGCCGCCTCTGAGACCTCCGCCGTCTCCAAGGACCAGTGGCGCAGCGCCGTCAAGGAGTCCACCGGCAAGGCCGACGACGACCTCCTGTGGGAGACCCCCGAGGGCATCGCGGTCAAGCCGCTCTACACGGGCGCCGACCTCGAAGGCCTCGACTTCCTGGAGACGTACCCGGGTGTCGCGCCCTACCTGCGTGGCCCTTACCCGACGATGTACGTCAACCAGCCCTGGACGATCCGGCAGTACGCCGGATTCTCCACCGCCGAGGAGTCCAACGCCTTCTACCGCCGCAACCTCGCGGCCGGGCAGAAGGGCCTTTCGGTCGCCTTCGACCTGCCCACGCACCGCGGTTACGACAGTGACCATCCGCGGGTGACGGGCGACGTCGGCATGGCGGGCGTGGCGATCGACTCGATCTACGACATGCGTCAGCTCTTCGACGGCATCCCGCTGGACAAGATGACGGTGTCGATGACGATGAACGGCGCGGTTCTCCCCGTACTCGCGCTCTACATCGTGGCCGCCGAGGAGCAGGGCGTACCGCCCGAGAAGCTGGCCGGGACCATCCAGAACGACATCCTCAAAGAGTTCATGGTCCGCAACACCTACATCTATCCGCCCAAGCCCTCGATGCGGATCATCTCCGACATCTTCGCGTACACCTCGCAGAAGATGCCGCGCTACAACTCCATCTCGATCTCCGGCTATCACATCCAGGAGGCGGGTGCGACAGCCGACTTGGAGCTGGCGTACACCCTCGCGGACGGCGTGGAGTATCTGCGGGCGGGTCAGGAAGCGGGTCTGGACGTCGACGCGTTCGCGCCGCGGCTCTCCTTCTTCTGGGCGATCGGCATGAACTTCTTCATGGAGGTCGCCAAGCTCCGCGCGGCGCGCCTCCTGTGGGCGAAGCTGGTCAAGCAGTTCGACCCGAAGAACGCCAAGTCGCTCTCGCTGCGCACCCATTCGCAGACCTCGGGCTGGTCGCTCACCGCACAGGACGTGTTCAACAACGTCACGCGTACGTGTGTCGAGGCGATGGCGGCGACACAGGGCCACACCCAGTCCCTGCACACGAACGCCCTCGACGAGGCGCTCGCCCTGCCCACCGACTTCTCCGCGCGCATCGCCCGCAACACCCAGCTGCTCATCCAGCAGGAGTCGGGCACGACGCGGACGATCGACCCGTGGGGCGGCAGCGCGTACGTCGAGAAGCTGACGCACGACCTGGCGCGCCGCGCCTGGCAGCACATCGAGGAGGTCGAGGCGGCGGGCGGCATGGCGCAGGCCATCGACGCGGGCATCCCGAAGCTGCGCGTCGAGGAGGCGGCGGCGCGCACGCAGGCCCGTATCGACTCGGGGCGCCAGCCGGTCATCGGCGTCAACAAGTACCGCGTGGAGACCGACGAGCAGATCGACGTCCGAGCGGTCGACAACTCCTCCGTACGCAGCCAGCAGATCGCCAAGCTGAAGCGGCTGCGCGAGGAACGCGACGAGGCGGCCTGCCAGGACGCGCTGCGGGCCCTGACGGCGGCGGCCGAGCGCCAGCCGGGTCCGGGACTCGAGGGCAACCTCCTCGCCCTGGCGGTCGACGCGGCCCGCGCGAAGGCAACGGTCGGCGAGATCTCCGACGCCCTGGAGGCCTCGTACGGGCGGCACGCGGGGCAGATCCGTACGATCTCCGGTGTGTACCGCACCGAAGCAGGCTCGTCCCCGTCCGTGGAGCGCACCCGCACGCTCGTGTCCTCCTTCGAGGAGGCCGAGGGGCGCCGGCCGCGCATCCTGGTCGCCAAGATGGGCCAGGACGGCCACGACCGCGGCCAGAAGGTCATCGCCACCGCCTTCGCCGACCTCGGCTTCGACGTGGACGTCGGCCCGCTCTTCCAGACCCCGGCGGAGGTCGCGCGCCAGGCGGTCGAGGCGGACGTGCACATCGTCGGCGTCTCGTCGCTCGCCGCCGGGCACCTCACGCTCGTACCGGCGCTGCGTGCGGAGCTGGCCGCCGAGGGCCGTGAGGACATCATGATCGTCGTGGGTGGTGTGATCCCGCCGCAGGACGTGCCGACGCTCCTGGAGATGGGCGCCGCGGCGGTCTTCCCGCCCGGCACGGTGATCCCGGACGCCGCGTACGACCTGGTGAAGCGGCTGGCGGCCGACCTCGGCCACGAGCTGTGAGCATGGCGGCGCCGCGGATCGACATCGACGCGTACGTCAAGGGCGTGCTCGACGGGAAACGCGCGCAGATCGCGCGCGCCATCACGCTCGTCGAGTCGACAAGGCCTCAACACCGGTCCCTGGCCCAGGAGTTGCTGACCCAACTGCTTCCGCACAGCGGGCGGGCGCGGCGGATCGGCATCAGCGGGGTGCCCGGCGTGGGCAAGTCGACGTTCATCGACGCGCTCGGCACGATGCTGACGGGGCTCGGGCACCGGGTCGCGGTGCTCGCCGTCGACCCGTCGTCGACCCGGACGGGGGGCTCGATCCTCGGCGACAAGACGCGGATGGAACGCCTCGCGGTGGACCCGGCGGCATTCGTGCGCCCCTCGCCCACCGCGGGGACGCTCGGCGGGGTCGCGAAGGCGACGCGCGAGTCGATCGTGGTGATGGAGGCTGCGGGCTACGACGTGGTGCTCGTGGAGACGGTGGGCGTGGGCCAGTCGGAGACGGCGGTCGCGAACATGGTCGACTCGTTCCTGCTGCTGAGTCTGGCCCGTACGGGCGACCAGCTCCAGGGCATCAAGAAGGGCGTCCTCGAACTGGCGGACGTGCTCGCCATCAACAAGGCGGACGGCCCGCACGAGCGGGACGCGCGCTCGGCGGCGCGTGAACTGGCGGGCGCGCTGCGGCTGATGCACCCCGCGGACGCGGCCTGGACTCCCCCGGTGCTCAGTTGCAGCGCGCGCGAGTCCAGCGGCCTGGACGAGGTCTGGGACCGTCTGGAGCAGCACCGTACGCTTCTCGACTCGACGGGCCGCCTCGCCGCCAAACGACGCGACCAGCAGGTGGACTGGACGTGGACGATGGTGCGGGACGAACTCCTGGACCGGCTGCGGGGGCACGCCCAGGTCCGAGACCTCGCCCCTGAGCTCGAACAGCAAGTGCGCGAGGGGACATTGACGGCCACGCTGGCCGCCGAGCGGATCCTGGAGGCGTTCCAGCGGGGCGGGGGCCAGTCGGCCTGATGCTCGAAACCCCTTACGAAAGTAGGGGGTTGCTCCACACCTTCGTCACTGCCGGCGGCTCTCCGCGGTCCATAGTCTCCAACACATGATCAGAACCCGCGCACAGCGCAACGCCGTCACCGCTCTGCTGGCCCTCGCCCTCCTCACCCCTTCCGCGGTGGCCTGCGCCGAGGAAGGCGACTCGTCATCGGCAGGCCAGGCTTCCCCGCCTCCGACCGAGTCCGAGCTCGCTCTGCCGCGCCCCTCCGGGCCTCACGCGATCGGCCGGGACACCCTCCATCTCGTGGACGACGAGCGCCGCGACCCGTGGGTGCCCTCGGCGGGGGCCAGGGAGCTGATGGTGTCCGTCTTCTACCCGGCCCGGCAGGGCGCGGGCAACGGTGACCGTGCTCCGTACCTGACGACCGAAGAGGCCGAACTGCTCCTGAAGGGGCAGAAGCTGGACCAGGTCTACAAGGCCGAGCAGCTGACCTCCGTGCGCACGAACGCACGCGCCGCCGCCCGCCCCGCCGGAGGCAAGCACCCGCTGATCGTCCTCTCCCCGGGCTTCACGCTGCATCGCGCCACCCTCACCGCGCTCGCGGAGACACTGGCGTCCCACGGCTACGTCGTCGCTCTCGTCGACCACGCGTATGAGTCCTTCGGGACCGCGTTCCCGGGCCGGGACGGCTCGTCGCGCGTCCACGCCTGCGTCGCGTGCAAGAAGGTCGAGGAGGCACCGAACGGCGACTCCGGAGAGAAGAAGATGCTGGCCAAGGCGGCGCGGAACCGGGCGGCGGACATCTCCTACGTCATCGACGAGCTGACCGAACGCTCCCGCCCCGGTGACCGTCGGCACCCCGACTACGCTGCGCTCATCGACACCCGGCGGATCGGGGCGGCCGGTCACTCGCTGGGCGGCAACGCGGCGGCCGTGGCCGCCGGATCGGACCACCGCGTCCGCGCCGCCGCCAACCTGGACGGCACGTTCTTCGCCCCGGTTCCGTCCACCGGCACCGGCCGCCCCGTCCTCATGCTCGGCACCCTCAAGGGCCACAACCCCCGTGCCGAGGACGCCACTTGGCCGCGGCAGTGGCAGCGCCTGCACGGCTGGAAGCGCTGGCTGACGGTCGCTGACTCCGGGCACCTCACCTTCACCGACCTGCCGATTCTCGGCGGTCAGCTCAACAGGACCGACCCGTCGGCCCCCCTCTCCGGCAAGCGATCGGGAGAGATCACCACCGACTACGTGACGGCGTTCTTCGACAAGCACCTCACCAACAAACACCGCCCCCTGCTGAACGGCCCCTCAGCGGCCAACCCGGAGGTCACCTTCCACTCACCCTGAAGCCGGAGCCTGAAGCCCGGGGCCTGTTCCAGGCCCCGTCGCCCCGCGGCCCCCTCCGCTGCCCGGGGACGCCACACCGTAGATTCGAACCGTGCGCGCCGTGCGTCGCGTACCGACCGCCCGAGTCACCCGTCGAAGGAGCCACCTGCCCCATGTCCACCGCTGACTCCGACGAGGCACCCGTCCTCCTGCGCACCCACGGCCGCGCGGGGCACATCGTTCTCAACCGTCCCCGGGCCATCAACGCCCTCAACCACGCCATGGTCCGGCTGATGGACGACGCTCTCGCCGGATGGGAGCGGGATGACGGCGTGGACGTCGTCGTCCTGACCGGGGCCGGGGAGCGGGGGCTGTGTGCCGGGGGTGACATTCGGTCCATCCACGATGACGTCCGTGCGGGCGGTGGTGCCGCGTCTGTGGCCTTCTGGCGTGACGAGTACCGGCTCAACGCCCGTATCGCCCGCTTCCAGAAGCCATACGTGGCCGTCATGGACGGCATCGTGATGGGCGGCGGGGTCGGCGTATCGGCGCACGGCAGCGTGCGGATCGTCACCGAGCGCTCCCGGATCGCCATGCCGGAGACGGGGATCGGCTTCGTGCCGGACGTCGGCGGTACGTACCTGTTGTCGCGGGCGCCCGGCGAACTCGGCACCCATCTCGCGCTGACCGGCTCGGCGGTGGGCGCGGGCGACGCCATCCTGTGCGGTCTCGCCGACCACTACGTGCCGTCGGAGCTCCTGACAGAGTTCACGGCCGCGCTGGGCGGCGCCGATGTGAGCGAGGTGGTCGCGGAGTTCGCCGGCGCCGCGCCCGACGGTGAACTCGCGGCCCATCGTGAGTGGATCGACGCCTGCTACTCCGCGGACTCCGTGGAGGAGATCGTCGACCGGCTCCACACCTCCGGTGACCGCTCGGCCAAGGAGACGGCCGAGACCATCCTCTCCAAGTCGCCGACCTCCCTCAAGGTCACTCTCGCCGCCCTGCGCCGGGCCCGCACCCTCGCCTCCCTTGAGCAGGTGCTCGACCAGGAGTACCGCGTGTCGGCCACCGCGATCACCGCGCCGGACATGGTCGAGGGCATCCGCGCCCAGGTCGTCGACAAGGACCGTGACCCGCACTGGTCCCCCGCCGAGCTCACGCAGGTGAGCGACGCGGAGGTGGCCCGCCACTTCGCGCCGCGCGTCGGCGACGAGCTCGGTCTCGCCGCGGGGCCGGGTCCGCGCCCCTGATCCAGCCGCCCCGCCTCGTGCTGCGGCGCCGGCGCGAGGCGGACGTCGGCCCCATGGCCGCCATCGACTCTCACCCCATGCGGACGCACCGTCCGCGTCCGCTACGGCGGATCGATCTCCGTGATCACGGCGAGGAGCTGGAACGGCAGCTCCTTGTCCCATTGCGAGACACCGAGAGCTATCCACCGCCCGTCGGCCCGCCACAGGTGGAGGTCAGGCACCGAGGAGCTCAGCGAGCCCCACGGCTCCGGTATGCCCTCATTCTTGCCGGTTTCACCCTCAGCAGCCTCGCTCCCGCCGTCCTCATCCCATTCGTCCTCGCCCCCATATCCGTACGCACCGCCCTGCGCCCGCTCGAAGACGCTTGCCAGGCTGAATATCTGGGGTGCCCCCCAGCGCTCGGCGAGCAGGACCGTCAGGGCGTCGCGCTCGGCGTCGTACGCATCCGAGGTCGCCTCCCACTCCGTGCCGTCGTCATCCCAGAAGTCGCCGCTCGTCAGTAACTCGGCGATGTGATAGCCCGGACCGCCGACGCCGGACGGCGACCTGCCGTGCTCCGCGGGAAACTCCCGTGAGCGCAGCAGGTCGATCGCGGCGAGATGCTCTGCGGTACTCATGGCATCCAGTAAAGCGGCCGCCACTGACAACTGGCCCGCCGTCAGGCACCCGAGGTCACCATCCGGACACCTGCCTCACGCGTCGCGCCGCCGCAGCGCCCACCAGCCCGCGAGCAGCGCGGCGGCGGCCCACACCGCGGTGACGGCAAGTCCCGTCCAGGGGCCGAGAGTTCCGGTGGGGTTCTCGTGGAGCACCTGCTGCCCTGCCCGGTCGGGGAGGAACTCCGCGGCGCCGCTCGCGACGTCCCCGACCACGAAGGACACGATGAGCGTGAACGGGATGAGGATGCTCAGTACGGCGACTCCGCTGCGCAGCAGCACGGTCAGTCCTGCGGCGAACAGCGCCATGAGCGCCAGGTAGACGCCGCCGCCGAGGCACGCCCGGACGGCACCCTCGTGGCCGAGGCCGATGGCGTACTCACCCAGGAACGCCTGACCGGTCAGGAAGCCGACGAAGCTGGTGAGCACCCCCACGCCGAGGGCCAGGGCGCCCACCACCGCGACCTTGGCCCCGTAGAAGAGCCCCCGGCGCGGCACCGCGGAGAGCGAGATCCGCAGCGCGCCGTTCACGTACTCGGAGGACATCGCCGTCGTGCCGAAGCTGATGGCGGCGATCTGGCCGAAGTTGAGTGCGTAGAAGGCGCCGAAGAGCGGTTCGTAGTCGGCGTTGTCCGCCTCGGCCGTGCCGACCGCGGCGAACGCGAGCACGGTGATGGCGACGGTGGCCACGAAGACGGCGACGAGCGAACCGAGGCTGGCCCGCACCGACTTGATCTTGATCCACTCCGAGTGGAGCACGGCGGTCGTCTGCATGGTCAGGCCTCCTGGCGGGGCGTCGAAGGGGCGGCGGCGAACTCGGTGTCGTCGGCCGTGAGGGCAAGGTAAGCCTGCTCCAGGGAGGCCTGCTGGTCGGAGAGTTCGAGGAGAGGGATGCCGTGTCCGGCCGCGATGGAACCGATCTCCTCTGCCTTCGCACCGTCCACGGTCCAGCGGCCGTCCTCGCCCGGCGTCATCGCGTACCCCTTGTCACGCAGCAGGCCCCGCAGCCGGTCACTCTCCGGGGTACACAGCCGCACGCGGGGGCTGCTGTGGGCCGCGATGAAGTCCTCCATCGAGGTGTCCGCGAGCAGCTTTCCGCGGCCGAGGACCACCAGGTGGTCGGCGAACGTGGCGGTCTCGTTCATGAGGTGGCTCGACACGAGGACCGTGCGGCCCTCCCGGGCGAGGCGGCGCAGGAGTTCGCGGATCCAGATGATGCCTTCGGGGTCGAGGCCGTTGGACGGCTCGTCCAGCATGATGACGCGCGGGTCGCCGAGCAGTGCTGCCGCAATTCCCAGGCGCTGGCGCATGCCGAGGGAGAACGTCTTGATCCGGCGCCCCGCGACAGTGGCGAGCCCGGCCTCTTCGAGGACCTCGTCCACGCGCCGCGCGGGGATGCGGTTGGCGGTGGCGAGGGCGACGAGGTGGTTGCGTGCGGTACGCGATCCGTGCGCGGCCTGGGCGTCGAGCAGGGCCCCCACGTGGCGCAGCGGTTCGTCGATGGCCGCATAGGAGCGGCCGCCCACCGTCGCCGTGCCCGAAGTGGGCCGGTCCAGGCCGAGGACGAGCCGCATGGTGGTGGACTTGCCCGCGCCGTTGGGGCCGAGGAACCCGGTGACCTTCCCCGGCCGGACGGTGAAGGTCAGTCCGTCCACCGCGCGGGTGGTGCCGTACTCCTTGCTGAGGTCTTGGACGTCGATGCTGGTCATGGGCCCAGACTGGCGGCAGGGGCTGCGGTGGGGCTTCCCCCGCCCAGGGGTCGCGTCTCCCCCTCATGGGGGAGCCGGGCGACGGCAGGTGGCTGGCACGATGGCGCGATGTCCCGCTTCCTGTGGCCGCTCACCCGTGCGGTGACCTACACGCGCTGGCTGCACCTGCTCATCGGCGCGGCCATCCCCTTGATGATCTCCTTCATCTATCCCGGGCTCAGCGATCCCGCGTTCGCTGACTGGATATTGATCGCCCTCCAGCCGATCCCCCTGGTGGCGGCCACCGCCGTCCTGCCGTCCATACGCCGGGCGGAGGGACTGCAGGCCCGCCTGATGCTGTTCCCGGGGCAGCACGCGCGCGTGCCGGGTGCCGACGAGGACCCCGGCGTCTCCGTCGCTCCCTCCGCGTCCTGGCGGGACCGCGGCAGGACGGCGGTGTGGCTCGTGCTGCGCCTTGAGGCCGGGGCCGTGGCGGCGTTCTGCACGGTGCAGTTGCTCGGCACCATGCTGGCCCTGCTCGGGTCGGTGACGGAGCCCGGCGAGGACCCTGATGTGCTCCTCCCCGTGCCCGGCCCGAGTTGGACGAACGCGTTGCTCGCCCCGCTGCCCCTGCTGCTCCTCCTCGCGCTCGCCGTGGTGGCGGGCCGGCTGATGGCAACGGCCGCGCGACGGCTGCTCGGCCCCTCCCCCAAGGAGCGTCTGGCCGCTCTGGAGGAGCGCACCGAGCAGCTCCTCGAACGCAACCGCATCGCCCGCGAGCTGCACGATTCCATCGGGCACGCGCTGACCGTCGCGGTCGTCCAGGCGGGCGCCGCGCGGGCCGCGGCGGACCCGGAGTTCACCGACCGCGCGCTGGGCGCGATCGAGGAGACGGGCCGTGCCGCCCTGGAGGACCTGGAGCGTGTCCTGCGTGTGCTGCGGGAGGACGGGCAGCCCGCGAGCCGCCGCCCCACACTCGCCGACGCCGGCCAACTCCTGGACTCCGCACGCGCTTCGGGGGCGAAGGTCGACACCGAGGTGGCGGGCCCCTTGGAACAAGTGCCCGGTCCGGTGTCCCGCGAGGCCTACCGCATGCTCCAGGAGGCCCTCACGAACGTGCTGCGCCACTGCGGTCCTGTTCCGGTACGGGTGCGGCTCGCGGTCGACGCCGCGGCAATGGAGATCGACGTACGCAACCCTCTGCCCACGGGAGGTGAGGTCACCGGGCGTGGCGGCAGCGGGCTGCGCGGCATCCGGGAGCGGGCCACGCTGCTCGGCGGCCGGGCCACGACGGGCCCCCGTGAGGGCGAGTGGCAGGTGCACGTCGAGTTGCCGCTGGGGTGATCTACGCTGACCGGATGCCGGTCACAGTCCTCCTTGTCGACGACGAACCTCTCGTACGCGCCGGACTGCGCGCCGTCCTCGAGGCGCAGCCCGACATCGAGGTGGTCGGCGAGGCGGCCGACGGCGCCGCGGTGATCCCGCTCGTGCGCCAACTGCGGCCGGACGTGGTCGCCATGGACGTCCGTATGCCGCTCCTCGACGGCATCGAGGCCACGCGCGCGGTCCTGCGCACCGTGCAGGACCCCCCGAAAATCCTCGTCGTGACGACCTTCGAGAACGACGAGTACGTGTACGAGGCGCTGCGCGCGGGCGCCGACGGCTTCCTGCTGAAGCGCGCCCGCCCCGCGGAGATCGTGAACGCCGTCCGCCTTGTCGCGGAGGGAGAGTCGCTGCTGTTCCCCGCGGCGGTTCGGCAGTTGGCCGGCGAGTACGGGCGACGGCCCGGCAACGCCGCCGCCAGGGACGCCTTGGACCGGGCCGCGCTCACCGACCGTGAAGCGGCGGTGCTGCGCCTCATGGCACGCGGCCTGTCGAACGCGGAGATCGCCACGGAGCTGATCGTCGGCACCGAGACGGTCAAGTCACATGTGAGCTCCGTGCTGGCGAAGCTGGGCGCCCGGGACCGGACACAGGCGGTCATCGCCGCGTACGAATCCGGTTTTGTGGCGCCGGGATGAGGGCCACGGCTGACCGGCACTCTGTGTCACAGGTGGGCCCGGCGCTCGCCGCGGCCGGTGGTGGCGAGTACGATCCGCCCATCATGCGCACGAGCTGGGAGGACGGACGTTGGGGCGGCTGACCGGCGGGGATCCCTCTCTGCTGCGGCGGATCAACTCCGCGGTGGTGCTGCACGCGCTGCGTGCGGCGGACTTCGCGACACTGACCGAGATCACCCGGGTGACGGGGCTTTCCAGGCCGACCGTCGAGGGCGTGGTCGAGGGGCTGATCGAGGCCGGGCTCGTGGTGGAGACCGCCGCCGAGGAAGGCGCGGCCAGACGTCAGGGAAGGCCCGCGCGGAGGTTCCGCTTCCGGGCCGAGGCGGGGCATCTGCTCGGCCTGGAGATCGGCCCGCACCGGGTCGCCGCGGTCCTCTCGGATCTGGACGGCCGCGTCCTTGGCTCGGCCGCCAAGGCCGTGGACGAGACGGCCCCGGCCGACGAGCGCCTGGAGCGGCTGCGCATGGCGGTCGCCGATCTGCTGCGCCGCGGCGGGATCGCCCGCAGCTCCTTGCGCGCGGTGGGCGTCGGCAGCCCCGGCATCGTGGAGGCGGACGGCACGGTCCGGCTGGGCACCGCGCTGCCCGAGTGGACGGGGCTGCAGCTGGGCGAGCGCCTTCGCCGGTCCTTCAAGTGCCCGGTCCTGGTGGAGAACGACGCGAACACGGCGGCCGTGGCCGAGCACTGGAAGGGTGCGGCGACCGAGTCCGACGACGTGGTGTTCGTCCTCGCGGGGCTCAGTCCCGGGGCCGGTGCGCTGATCGGCGGGCGGCTGCACCGCGGCTACGGCGGCGCCGCCGGGGAGATCGGCGCGCTGCATCTCCTTGGCCGTGACGTGACCCCGGAGACGCTCCTCTCGACTACGGACGAGCCCCTGCACCCCCTTGACGAGCAGGCGGTGGCGGAGGTCTTCGCCCACGCGCGCGAGGGCGACGAGCGGGCGCAGCAGGCCGTCGAGCGGTTCATCCAGCGCCTGGTGCACGATGTGGCGGCGCTGGTGCTCGCCCTGGACCCCGAGCTGGTCGTCGTGGGCGGCTGGGCCGCAGGTCTGGACGGTGTACTGGAGCCGCTGCGCCGCGAGTTGGCGCGCTACTGCCTGCGGCCGCCCCGGGTCGCCCTGTCGATGCTCGGCGAAGCGGCCGTCGCGACGGGTGCGCTGCGGCTCGCCCTCGACCACGTCGAAGAGCAACTGTTCGCGGTCGAGGGAACGGTCACGGCGCGGCGCTGAGCCCGCTGGGCCGGACCGGGGTAACGCCGCCGACGGGCGGCCCGGCGCTCCTGGCCGCGGTCGACCTCGACGCCGCCCGCGTCGCACGGCGAAAAGGGCGTCGCGACGGGGGCGTTGCACGCTGAGCCGCGGACTCGGATGGGGGGCAGAAAGCCCGGCGTCCGGGCCGCCTTGAATCTCGGCGTGCCCCGTCGCACGGCCAAGCGGCCGTGCGATGGACGCGTTGCGCCTGAGACGCCGCGCCGAATCCGGCGACCGGACCAAACCGAGGCTCAGGAAGCCGCACGCTCCGGGCCACGGTGAAACCCGACGCCGGGACGTCGAAACAGGCGAGACCGGCTCGGATCGGGGCCTAGGAAGCCCGGCGTTCCGGGCCGTGGTGGATTTCGACGCCGCCCGCGTCGCCGAACGTGAGGCGGCAGGTGTCCGCGCGGTACGTCGCCACGGATACCGCGGCGGTGCGTCCCTCGGCGAAGAAGCGGGTCGTCACGACGAGGACCGGCGCTCCGGGCAGCCGGTCGAGCGCCTTGGCGTCGTCCGCGCGGGCCGAGCCGAGCTCGACGGCGCGGTCCTGCCCTTCGAGGCCGAGCCGGTGCAGCTCACGCAGGACGCCACGCGCGCGTGCCGGTCCCGACGGCGCGTCGATGGCGGAGAGCTCCGCGACGGACGACATCGGCACGTACAACAGCTCGGCGGCCACGGGCTGGCCGTGCGAGACGCGCGTACGACGCACCACGTGCACCTGCTCGTCGGGGTCGGCCGCCAGCATGCGGGCCACCTCCGCGGGCGGGACCGCCGGTGCGCAGTCGGCGGGCTGCCAGGCGTCGCCGACCTCGCCCGGCCATGTGCCCTGTGCGGATCCGACGGCCACACCCATCCGCGGCGGAGCGACGGTCGTGCCGACCCCGCGACGGCGCTGCAGCCTGCCTTCGAGCTCCAGCTGTTCGAGTGCCTGGCGGAGCGTGGCGCGGGCGACACCGAACCGGGCGGCGAGATCACGTTCGTTGGGCAGGATCTCGCCGACGGCGAACTCGGAGTCGAGTGCCTCGCTGAGCACGGTCTTGAGGTGCCAGTACTTCGGCTCCGGTGCCGTTTCCAGCTGCGTGGTCCCCACCCTGTCCTCCGCAATCGCCGTGTGCCGGCGGCTTTTTAGCGCCCTTGTTTATTAAAGGTTCCTGCACTATCTCTGCGACGATAGAGCGGCACCCACCCTTGGTCAAGACCAATCCTCGATCCGTTACAGCGCGCACAGGGACGATGCCACAGAGCATTCATGTGTTGTTGGCGTGGGGTCACGCAAGCATGGCGAACAAGACAAAAACCCCCGTCCTGTACAGGCGGGGGTCCGTCACATGGACAGCTGGAGTCCCCTAGGGGGCGAGTCCGACCAGCTTGTCCGGGTTGCGGATGATGTAGACGTACGCGATCAGCCCGTCGACGACGTCCAGTTGGAAGAGGGAGTCCGGTTTGCCGTCGGCCAGGAGGAGGACGGAGCTCGCGCCGTTGACCTCCAGGAAGCGGGCCTCCAGCTCCGCGTCCGCCGACACGCCCCTGCGGGCCGCGCCGTCGAGGAAGCGGCCCACCTTGTCGGCCGTCTCGATGACGCGCAGCGGCGCCTTGGCCTTGCCGCCGCTGTCGCCGACGAGACGCACGCCCGGCGCGAGCAGGGACATCAGACCGTCAAGGTCGCCGCTGCTCGCCGCGGCGAGGAACCGCTCGGTCAGATCTCTGCGCTCGTCCGGATCCACGTCGTAGCGCGGCCTGCCCTCGTCGACGTGCTTGCGGGCCCGCGCCGCGAGCTGCCGCACGGCAGCCTCGCCGCGGTCCAGCGTGAGGGCGATCTCCGAGAAGGGGAACCCGAAGGCCTCCCGCAGCACGAACACCGCGCGCTCCAGGGGCGAGAGCGACTCCAGGACGACCAGCACGGCGATGGAAACCGAGTCGGCGAGCACGGCATGCTCAGCGGTGTCGGGGACGGTCGGCCCGAAGTCCGTGACGAGGGGTTCGGGCAGCCATTGCCCCACGTAGGACTCGCGTCGTGACTGGACGTGGCGCAGGCGGTCGATGGCGAGCCGGGTGGTGACCCGCACCAAGTAGCCACGGGGTTCGCGCACTTGTGAGCGGTCGGCCGCAGCCCAGCGCAGCCAGGACTCCTGCACGACGTCCTCGGCGTCGGCCACCCGGCCGAGCATGCGGTAGGCCACGCCCATCAGAACGGGCCGGTGCTCTTCGAAGACGTCGGTCACGGTGTCGGTCGCCACCTCTCCATCCCAGCCGACGGACCACCCGGTGTCCAGGCGAATTCGATGCGTCACGCCCCACACCGGCTTCACGGCCGTTGTCCCCACCCTCTTGAACTGGAGGCTACTGAGCGGTAATTGTTGCTGACAAGGTGTCTAAGGTGTCTGAGGACCGTCGCCGGGCGACGGGGACTGGAGCAGCAATGGCCGCAGAGGTGTCCTTCGGCGTCGAAACCCCGGGCGGCCCACGGACGATGTCCGTGGCCTACGAACGCACGGGCCGGGGCGAGCCACTGCTCCTGCTGCACGGCATCGGGCACCACCGCCAGGCGTGGGACCCGGTGCTCGGCATTCTGGCCGCGGAGTACGACGTGATAGCCGTGGACCTGCCGGGCTTCGGGGAGTCCCCCGCCCTGCCCGACGGGCTGCCCTACGACATCACCACGGTGGTTTCCGTGCTCGGGGCGCTGTGCGAGGCCCTGGAGATCGAGCGTCCGCACGTGGCCGGCAACTCGCTGGGCGGCCTGCTCGCCCTGGAACTCGGCCGGGAAAAGCTCGTGCGCTCGGTGACCGCGCTGTCCCCCGCGGGCTTCTGGACGCCCGGTGAACGGCGGTACGCGTTCAACACCCTGCTCGCCATGCGGCACGGCGCGCGACTCCTTCCGTTGCCGCTGATCGAACGGCTCTCCCGGAGCGTGGCCGGACGTACGGCGCTGACCAGCACCATCTACGCCCACCCCGGGCGCCGCTCACCCGAGGCGGTCGTCGCCGAGACGCTCGCGCTGCGCGACGCCAAGGGGTTCGAGCAGACCCTGGCCGCCGGGCGTGAGGTGCTCTTCGGCGACGACGTGCCCGGCATCGCGGTCACCGTCGCGTGGGGCTCGCGCGACCGGATCCTGCTGCGCCGCCAGGGCGTCCGTGCCAAGCACGTCGTCCCCGCGGCGCGTCTGGTGCGGCTTCCGGGCTGCGGTCACGTCCCGATGCACGACGACCCGGCTCTCGTCTCGCGCGTCGTCCTGGACACCTGCCGCCGTACGCCGGCCGCGTAGCACGCCGGAGCCCACGGCCACCCCGGCGCCCACGAGCGCGCTGCCCACGGCCTGCGGGACTCCGTAGGTGCCGGTGCCGACCAAGGGGGCGGTGAAGGCCGCCGCCACGGGAATGAGGCCGGAGAAGAGGGTGGCCCGCTCGGCGCCGATGCGCTGGATGCCCGAGTACCAGCAGACGAAGCCGATGACGGTGACGATCGCCGCCTGCCACAGCAGGGCCGCCGCCTCGGTGGAGCCGGGCATCCGCAGGAAGTTCCCGCCGTCCGTCACGACACCGATGACGGCGGACTCGGCGGCGGCGATCCCGCAGACCGTCGCGGAGAGCAGCTTCGGGCCGAGCGGGCGCAGCACGGGGACGGCGAGGACCGCGAAGCCGACCTCGCCCGCCAGCGCGCATACGGAGAAGAGGATGCCGAGCCCGTCCGTACGGCCCCACCCCTGCACGGTGAAGGCTCCGACGGCCACGATCAACGCCCCGTACATGACCAGGCGTTGGGGCTGACGGCCCTCCAGGAGCGGCACGATGACCGCCACGACGACCGGGGCGCATCCTACGAAGACACCCGGTACGGCAGGTTCCGCCGTGCGTTCGGCGGCGAGGATCGCCAGGTTGAAGCCGACCATGCCGACGGCGGCGAGCACGGCGAGCCGCCCCCACTGGCGGCGTGTGAGGCGGCGGAGCGGCGCCGTGCCGCCCCGCCCGAGCAGCGGCAGGAGCAGCAGGCAGGCCAGGCCGTAGCGCAGGAACTGGCCGCCCGCGTACGGGTAGTCGCCGAGGAGGCTGTTGGCGGTGAAGGAGCCGCCGACGAGGAGGCAGGCGAGGGCCGCCAGGAGTGACCCGCGTGTCAGGTTCGCGTTCATGTCCCCGACGTTAGGAACGGACGCGGACCGGTTTAAGGTCCACTTCCGGGACCGTTTCGGGGACCACTTCGGAACCCTTGATGAACCAAGGAGGCGTATCCCGGTGCCATCGAGTTCGGACCGAGCGCCCGGGAGCGCCGCCTGGGAGCTGCTGCTCCCCGCCGCGGCCGCCCCCGCCCGCAGCCGTGGCCGCAGCCTCCAGTCGGCGCTGCGCGAGGCGGTGCGCTCCGGTCGTCTCGCGTCGGGGACGCGGCTGCCCTCCAGCCGTGAGCTCGCCGCCGACCTGGGCGTCTCACGGGGGCTCGTCACGGAGGCGTACGAGCAGTTGACGGCCGAGGGCTATCTGCGCAGCGACCGCGGCGCGGGCACCTGGGTGGGCGGCGCGGCGCGGAAGGCCGCACCGGGCGCACGCGATCTGGCGCCACGTGAGGTCCACGCGCGCGTGGACTTCATCGCGGGCACCCCCGATCTGTCCCTGTTCCCGCGCGCCGCGTGGGCGGCCGCACACCGCGGCGTCCTGGCCGAACTCCCCCACCACGCCCTCGGGTATCCGGATCCGCGGGGCCTGCCCCGGCTGCGTACGGCCCTCGCCGAACTGCTCGTACGCCGCCGGGGCGTGGTCGCGGACCCCGAGGCGATCGTCGTCTGTTCCGGCGTGGCGCAGGCCATGGCCCTGGTGGCTTTCGTGCTGCACGCGCGCGGGGTGCGCGCCGTCGGCGTCGAGGACCCGGGGAGCCCGCAGCACGGCGAGCTCTTCGCCTCGGCGGACGTCGCCACGGTGCCGGTGCCCCTCGACGATGAGGGTGTCGACACCGGCGTGCTGAGGGAGCGGGGGCTGCGGGCGGTCGTCACCACGCCCGCGCATCAGTTCCCGCTGGGCATCGGCTATTCGGCCGGCCGGCGCACCGAACTTCTGGACTGGGCACGGGCGGTGGACGGTCTGGTCATCGAGGACGACTACGACGGGGACTTCCGCTACGACCGCGCCCCGGTGGGCGCGCTGCAAGGACTCGACCCCGGACACGTCGCCTACACGGGCTCGGTCAGCAAGTCGCTCGCCCCGGGTCTTCGCCTCGGCTGGCTGCTCGTACCGGAGTCGATGACCGATGAGGTCGTCGCCCGCAAACGCATGATGGACCTGGGCAACCCGGCCCTTGACCAGGCGCTCCTCGCGCGCTTCGTCGAACGCGGCGACTACGACCGGCAGTTGCGCCGCTGTCAGCGCGCCTACCGGGAACGCAGGGACGCGCTCGTCGCCGCCCTCGACGCGCACTTTCCCGGTACGGAGGTGTCCGGCATCGCCGCCGGACTGCACGTCATCGCCCGGCTGCCCCCGCAACGGGGCTCGCAGGCCGACTTCCTGCGGCGGGCAGCCGCGGCGGGGGTCGCGGTCCGCCCGTTGAGCGACTACGGCACGGCCGACGGCCCCGGGGTGCGCCTCGTGCTCGGCTACGCCCACCTCACTCCCGCCCGGATCGCCGAGGGGGTGCGGCTGCTCGCCGAGGCGGACCACCGGCACGGTGACGCCGACGGGACGGCCCGGTGACGGCGTAGGAGCGGCCGTATCAGGAGTTGGCCCACGCGCGCGTGCAGAGCACCAGGCGGTAGCCGTCGGGGTCCTCGACGGTGACGCCCCACTCGTTCCAGTACGGGTTGGGTGACTGTACGCGCGTGCCGCCGTGCGCCTCCAGGCGGGCCACGAGGCTGTCGGGGACCTGCTCGTCGAGGTAGATGACGAGCAGGTCCTCCTCCGTGGGGCGGGGCAGGACCGGCTTGTCGGTGTCATGGACGAGTTCGAGATGCCAGGAGGCGTCCGGCCAGCCCACCATGAGCAGGTCATGCTCGCCTGGAGCGCCGCCGCCCTGCGACCGCCACAGGACGTCGAGGCCGAGGCCCGCCACCCAGAAGCGGTCCGCCGCCGCGAGGTCGCGGGAGGGGCGGGCGATACGTATGTGGCTCTGACCGTTGACGGGCATGGGTCCTCCTTCGGTGGGGCGCGCTCGGCCGCGCGCCGCTGCCGCCGAGCCTAACCAGCCCAAGATCCGGGCGACGCGGCCTTCGCACACCGGTTCCCTTGTGCCCATGGGCAGTTGTTCACTTGTGGTTTGTGTGTGCGCCGCCGCGCACCACTAGTTGTTGCCCTGCACACTGGCCGGACCTGTCACTGGAGGCGCATCCATGTCACACCCTCAACCGAGCCCGTCCCCTCGCCGCCGCAGTGTGCTGCGCGGCTCGCTCGCCGTGCCGACGGCGTTGGCCGTGCCGTCCCTCGCCGGGGCGGCCCCGGCGTTCGCCCGGTCGGGGCGCCCGCGGGCCGAGTGGGGTGTGCAGGCCGGTGACGTGACGGCGCACGCGGGTCTGGTGTGGGTACGTTCCGACCGGCCGGCCCGCATGATCGTGGAGACCTCGGCCACCGAGTCGTTCCGCAACCCCACCCGCTGGAAGGGCCCGCTGCTGGGCCCCGGCACCGACTTCACCGGGACGACGCGGCTACGCGGGCTGCCCGCGGGCGAGCAGATCCACTACCGCGTGGTTTTGGCCGACCCCGACGACCCCAGACGCACGGGAGAGCCGGTCACCGGCACGTTCCGTACGACACCGAAGGGGCGCAAGGAAGGGGTGCGCTTCCTGTGGTCGGGGGACATCGCGGGCCAGGGGTGGGGCATCAACCCGGACCGGGGCGGCTGGCGCGTCTTCGACGAGATGCGCCGCAGGGACCCTGACTTCTTCCTGTGCAGCGGCGACAACATCTACGCCGACGGGCCCATCCTGCCGAGCGTCACGCTGCCCGACGGCACGGTGTGGCGGAACGTGACCACGGAGGAGAAGTCGAAGGTCGCCGAGTCGCTCGCGGAGTTCCGTGGCGCCTTCCGCTACAACCTCCTCGACGAGAACCTGCGGCGCTTCAACGCCCAGGTGCCCTCCATCGTCCAGTGGGACGACCACGAGGTGCGCAACAACTGGTACCCCGGGCAGATCCTGACCGACGCCCGCTACACGGAGAAGAACGTGGACGTCCTCGCCGGACGCTCCCTGCGGGCCTTCAGCGAGTACTACCCCATCTCGACGCTGCCGCCGGGTGACGAGGACGGGCGGGTGTACCGCGTGCTGCGGCACGGACCGCTCCTCGATGTCTTCGTCCTGGACATGCGCTCGTACCGCAACGCCAACTCGCCCGGCCGGCAGCCCGACGACGCCACCGGCATTCTGGGCGCCCGCCAACTGCGGTGGCTGAAGCGTGAGCTGTCGCGTTCGCGCGCCACCTGGAAGGTCATCGCGTCCGACATGCCACTGGGCCTCGTCGTGCCCGACGGCTCGGCGAACTTCGAGGCCGTCGCGCAGGGCGACCCCGGCGCGCCGCTCGGCCGTGAGCTGCAGATCGCCGAACTGCTGCGGCACATCAAGCACCGCAAGGTCACCGGAACGGTGTGGCTGACGGCGGACGTGCACTACACGTCGGCGCAGCACTACGACCCCTCGCGCGCCGCGTTCAAGGACTTCGCGCCGTTCTGGGAGTTCGTGTCGGGGCCGCTGGCGGCGGGCGGCTTCCAGGCCCTCAAGCTCGACCAGACCTTCGGCGCCGAGCAGCGCTTCATCAAGGCGTCGAACCGCTCCAACACCTCGCCGGCCGAGACCCCGCAGTACTTCGGCGAGATCGACATCGATGGCCACAGCGGGGACCTGACCGTGCGGCTGCGCCAGGAGGGCGGCGGCGTGTTGTTCACGAAAGTGCTGCGGCCGGGACGGGTGGGGCAGCAGTGATTTCGCCCCCGAATGCGCAACGAAAGGTCGCGTCCGCACTTCGGTAAAGGCCAAAATTGAACTAAAGGGACAGAAGGCGTCTTAACCCATCAGTCACAAAACGTTCGTGATCACGCAACACCCTTCCTCCACAGTGACTGCATGAGTGCTGACATGTCTGATGTGACGCGAACCAAACACGGCCGCCCGGTGCACCACTGGCGGCGCGATCTGGTGGAACTGGCCGCCCTCTTCACGGCCGTGGCCGTGGCGGACGCGGTGGCGAACATGATCGGGCACGGCCCCGACGGCCCCGCCCTGCTCGTGATCTCGGCCGTGGCGCTGCTTGCCACGGTCGGGTTCCACACATGGTGGGCACGCCGCCACAACCACGCACCCCCGACGGCGGACGATACCGGCGCCCGGCCGCACGCCGCCGGGCAGGAGGCCACAGGGGAGACGACCCTGTGGCGGATGCGCACCACCGTGCGGGACGAGCCGGGCGCGCTCGCCGCCCTGTGCACGGCCCTGGCCCACGCCAGGGTCGACATCCTGAGCCTCCAGGCGCACCCGCTGGCCGAAGGCACCGTCGACGAGTTCCTGCTGCGCTCCCCCGCCGGCCTGCCCGCGGCGGAGATCACCCGGGGCGTCGCGCACGCGGGCGGCTCGGGAACCTGGATCGAGCGGGCGGACGCCCACGACCTGGTGGACGCCCCCACCCGCATCCTCGGTCTGGCCACCCGTACCGCCCTGGACGCGGCCGAGCTCCCGCTCGCCCTGCGGCAGTTGCTCGGCCGGTGCACCATCCGGTCGCTGCCCGCGAAGACGCAGAACGCGGGCGGGCAGCGGGCGGACACGCCCACCGAAGGCACCCCCGTCGAGGGCACGCTCGAAGGGACGGTACTTCGGCTGCAGGCCCCCGAGGGTGAAGTGATCACCGTGGAGCGTCCCTATCTGCCGTTCACACCGACCGAGTTCGCCCGCGCACGTGCCCTGGTCGAGCTCGACACCCGGCTCGGACCGCGCATCCCGCACAGCCAGGACGTACTGACCCTCGCCGAGGGCAACTCCATCACCGTGCGCCGGGCCGACACCACTGACGTCGAAGCGGCCAAGGCCATGCACGACCGCTGCTCGCAGCGGACCCTCGGCATGCGGTACCACGGCCCCGTTCGGGACGCCGACCGCTATCTCACCCACCTGCTCAGCCCGCGGTTCGGCCGCACCCTGGCGGTGCAGACCGCGTCCGGGCGCATCGTCGGCATCGGCCATCTGCTCTGGGACGGGGACGAGACCGAGATCGCGCTGCTCGTCGAGGACGACTGGCAGCGCCGCGGCATCGGCAGCGAACTGCTCGGCCGCCTGGTGACGATGGCCGTCGAGGCGGGCTGCGAGAGCGTGTACGCGGTGACGCAGGCGTCCAACACCGGCATGGTCGCCGCCATGCGCGGCCTCGGGCTGCCCCTCGACTACCAGATCGAGGAGGGCACGCTGGTGATCACCGCGCGTCTCGAAGCTACGCCGGTGAGTTCGCGACTGCCGTACGACCAGCCGCAGGGGCGGGCGGAGCGGCACTGACCCGGTGCGTTCCGGTTGACGCGCCGGTGCCGGACGGCTGAGGGCCGAGGGCACGGTCGAGGTCCTGCCACAGGTCCTCGACGTCCTCGAGCCCGGCCGACAGCCGCAGCAGCTTGTCGCTGACGCCCGACGAGCGCCGGTCCGCCGCGTCCACGACGCGGTGGCTGATGGAGGCCGGGTGCTGGATGAGCGTGTCGACGCTGCCGAGACTGACCGCCGGGGTGATCAGCCGCACCCCGGCGGTCACCTCGTGCGGGTCGCCGATGACCTCGAAGGCGACCATGGCGCCGCCGAGCCGCGGATAGTGCACCCGGCTCACGCGCGGGTCGTCGGCCAGGCGCCGCGCGAGCTCCGCCGCGTTCGCGGAGGCGGCACGCACCCGCACCGGGAGCGTGGAGAGCCCGCGCAGCAGCAGGTATCCCGCGAGCGGATGCAGCACCCCGCCGGTGGCGAACCGCACCTGCCGCAGCTGCCGTGCGAACTCCTCGTCGCACGCGACCACTCCGCCCAGGACGTCACCGTGGCCGCCCAGGTACTTGGTGGCGCTGTGCAGCACGAGCCGCGCCCCGCTCTCGACGGGCCGTTGCAGGACGGGCGTCGCGAAGGTGTTGTCGGCGAGCAGCGGCACCGTCCCGCAGGCGTGCGCCACCGCACGCAGATCCAGTTCGGCCAGCGTCGGGTTGGCGGGAGACTCGACGAGAACCAGGCCCGTGTCGGGGCGGATGGCCTCGGCTATCCCCGCGGGGTCGACCCAGGTCACCTCGGAGCCGAGGAGCCCCGCGGTCAGGAGGTGGTCGCTGCAGCCGTACAGCGGGCGGACGGCGACGACATGGCGCAGGCCCGCCGCTCCTCGTACGAGAAGGACAGCGGTCAGCGCCGCCATGCCGCTGGCGAAGGCGACCGCGCTCTCGGTGCCTTCGAGCCTGGCCAGAGCGGTCTCGAAGCGGGCGACGGTGGGGTTCGCGAGGCGGGCGTAGACGGGCGGTCCTTCGTCCAGGGCACCGTCGGCTGCGAAGGCGTCGATGCGCGCGGCCTCGCCCCGGGTGTCGTACGAGGGATAGGTGGTGGACAGGTCGATCGGGGCGGCGTGCAGGCCGAGGCCGGCGAGGTCGTCGCGTCCGGCGTGCACCGCCTCGGTGGCCAGAGCCCGGGGTGCGGGAGATACCGTGTTCGTGTCCATGCCGGACAGCCTGAACAAAGACCGGTGCCCGGTGGTTGAACCCCGTGCTACGTTCGGCAAGTGGCTGATTCTGTCGTACTCGACCCGGTGGATCTCCGCATCCTGCGGCTGCTGCAGAACGATGCCCGGATCACCTACCGCGATCTCGCGGCGCAGGTCGGCGTCGCGCCGTCGACCTGCCTGGACCGTATCTCCCGATTGCGCCGCTCCGGGGTGATTCTCGGACATCAACTGCGGCTCGACCCGGCGAAACTCGGCCGCGGCCTCGAGGCACTGCTGTCCGTGCAGGTGCGTCCGCACCGGCGTGAGCTCGTCGGGCCGTTCGTCGATCGGATCAGGGCGCTGCCCGAGTCCCGGTCGGTGTTCCATCTCGCGGGCCCGGACGACTATCTGGTCCATGTGGCGGTGGCCGACACGGCGGACCTCCAGCGGCTCGTCCTCGACGAGTTCACCGCGCGTCGCGAAGTGGCGCGGGTGGAGACCCGGTTGATCTTCCAGCAGTGGGAGTGCGGCCCCCTCCTTCCGCCGGGCCCGGGGGCTGCTGACCAGGGGGAGACCTCCGGCCAAACGTGATGACGGGGGCGTGTCCCGCGTACGAGGATGACCGCATGTCAGACACGAAGATCCCGAACACGAACGAGAGCGGCGGACCGCTGCCCCGCCAGGTCGCCGACGCCTACGTCGACGAGCTCATCGTCCTCGACCCCGTCAACGGCACGTTCCTCGGCGTCAAGGCCAGCCACAGCAAGCTCCCCGACACCTCACCGGCGGGCCAGGAAGCCGTCGCCGAGCTTGCCCGCACGACGCTCGCCCGGCTCGACGACGCGGAGCGCAGGCCCGGCGCCGACAGTGCGGCCGAACGCCGGTGCGCGCGGCTGCTTCGGGAGCGGCTCACCGCCGAACTCGCCGTCCACGAAGCCGACGAGGGGCTGCGCGCGGTGGGCAATCTGCACACGATCCCGCACGCGGTGCGCGAGGTCTTCACCATGACGCCGATGGAGACGGACGAGGACTGGGCGGCGATCGCCGAGCGGCTGCGTGCCGTGCCCGCCGCCTACGAGGGGTATCGCGCGTCGCTCGAACTCGGCCTGGAGCGCAAGCTGTTCGCGGCTCCCCGGCCGACGGCCGTCTTCATCGGGCAGCTCGGCGAGTGGGCGGGCCCCGGCGGCGCCGAGGGCCGCGGCTGGTTCGAGGACTTCGCCGCGGACGGGCCCGACTCGCTCAGGGCCGAGCTGGACGCCGCGGCCCGCGCCGCCACCGCCTCGGTCGTGGCACTGCGCGACTGGATGCGTGACGTCTACGCGCCCGCGATCGAGGGCGCCCCCGAGACGGTGGGCCGCGAGCGCTACGCCCGCTGGTCGCGCTACTTCAACGGCACCGACCTGGACCTCGACGAGGCGTACGCGTACGGCTGGTCCGAGTTCCACCGGCTGCTCGGCGAGATGCGCGCCGAGGCCGAGAAGATCCTGCCCGGCGCCGGGACGCCGTGGGTGGCGCTCGCCCATCTCGACGAGCACGGCACGCACATCGAGGGCGTGGAGGAGGTGCGGGTCTGGCTCCAGGAGCTGATGGACGAGGCGATCGAGGCGCTGAACGGCACGCACTTCGAACTCGCCGAGCGGGTACGGAAGGTGGAGTCCCACATCGCCCCGCCGGGCGGCGCCGCGGCCCCGTACTACTCGGGGCCGTCGCAGGACTTCTCGCGCCCCGGCCGGACGTGGCTGCCGACGATGGGCGAGACCCGCTTCCCCGTCTACGACCTGGTCTCCACCTGGTACCACGAGGGCGTGCCCGGCCATCACCTCCAGATCGCCCAGTGGGCGCACGTCGCTGAGAACCTCTCCCGCTACCAGGCGACCATCGGCATCGTCAGCGCCAACGCGGAGGGCTGGGCGCTGTACGCGGAGCGGCTGATGGACGAGCTCGGCTTCCTCAAGGACGCCGAGCGCAGGCTCGGTTATCTGGACGCGCAGATGATGCGGGCGCTGCGCGTCATCGTCGACATCGGCATGCACCTGGAGCTGGAGATCCCGGCGGACTCGCCCTTCCGCCCGGGTGAACGCTGGACGCCCGACCTCGCGCAGGAGTTCTACGACGCGCACTGCAGCCGGCCCACGGATTACGTGGCGAGCGAGATGACCCGCTACCTCTCCATCCCCGGCCAGGCCATCGGCTACAAGCTGGGCGAGCGGGCCTGGCTCCTCGGCCGCGAGAACGCGCGGCGGCGGCACGGCGAGGCGTTCGACGCGAAGGCGTGGCACATGGCCGCGCTGTCGCAGGGGTCGCTGGGGCTCGACGACCTGGTGGACGAGTTGTCCGCGCTCTAGAGGCGCCGGCCTCAGCAGCCGCAGTCCTCGGCGTCCAGTGGGGCCGTGAGGGCGTCGGGCGCACGCCGCTCGTCGCCCTCCCAGGTCTCGAACCCGAAGCCCTCGCGGGCCCAGTACTCGAAGCCACCCAGCATCTCCTTGACCTGGAAGCCGAGTTGGGCGAGGGCGAGGGCGGCGCGGGTCGCGCCGTTGCAGCCGGGACCCCAGCAGTACGTGACGACCGGGACGGACTTGACGAGGAGTTGCTCCGCCTGCTCGGGGATGAGGGCGGTGGGGAGGTGGATCGCGCCGGGGATGTGGCCCTGGTCCCAGGACGCCGTCGAGCGGGAGTCGACCACGACGAAGCCGGGGTCGCCATCGGTGGCCAGCGCCGAGGCGACGTCGGACACGTCGGCGTGGAAGGCGAGGCTCGCGCCGAAGTAGGCGGCGGCCGCTGCCGGGGGCGCGGGAGGGACCCGCAGGACGGAGTTCGGGGCGGCGGCCGCCGCGGCCGGGGCGCTCGTGGAGGTCGTCGCTTCGCTGTTCGTCACTGTGCTCATGGCCGAAAAACTACGGGGAAAGCCACCGGCCCAGAAGGGATGATCACCGGCGTACCTCTTGATCGGCCGGGGATTCCCCTGTTACCTCTCAGACATGACCGGTTATTCCACGGACGCCACCGACTGGCGAATCCTCGATGTCCTCCAGCGCGAGGGCCGTGCCAGTTACGCCGAGCTGGCACGCGCCGTCGCCATGTCCCCGAGCGCCGTCACCGAACGGGTCCGCCGCCTGGAGGAAGCGGGCGTGATCCAGGGGTACGCGGCCGTGGTCGACCCGGAGCGCCTCGGCCTGCCCATCCTGGCGTTCGTGCGCCTGCGCTACCCCAACGGCCATTACAAGCCGTTCCACGACCTGGTCGAGGTGACCCCCGAGATCCTGGAGGCGCACCACGTCACCGGCGACGACTGCTTCGTGATCAAGGTCGCCGCGCGCTCCATGGGTCACCTGGAGGAAGTCGCGGGAAAGATCGGGGCGCTGGGTTCGGTGACCACCAGCATCGTCTACTCCTCTCCCCTGCCGAGGCGCCCACTGGGCCGCTGAGCCGCCCCCGGGCGTCCCTCACACCCCGCCCCGCTGCCGCACGACCGACCCCGCGCGCCCCTTCTCGACCTCCAGCTGCGCGTGGACCCGGCGCCGCAGGTCAGCGACGTGGCTCACGATGCCGACGCTGCGGTCCCGCTCGCGCAGTGAGTCCAATACGTCGAGAACCTCATCAAGCGTTTGGTCGTCGAGGCTGCCGAAGCCCTCGTCGATGAAGAGCGTGTCGAGCCGTACGCCACCCGCCTCGTCGGTGACGACGTCCGCGAGGCCGAGCGCCAGAGCGAGCGAGGCGAAGAAGGTCTCGCCGCCCGAGAGCGTGGACGTGTCGCGTTCGCGGCCCGTCCACGCGTCGACCACGTGCAGTCCGAGGCCCGAACGGCCGCGCCCCGTACGGTCGTCGGAGTGGACGAGGGTGTAGCGGCCCGACGACATGCGCCGCAGCCGCGCGGTCGCCGCTGCCGCGACCTGTTCGAGCCGCGCCGCGAGGACGTAGGACTCCAGGCGCATCTTGCGTTCGTTGTCCGCCGACGTGCCCGCGGCGAGGCCCGCGAGGCGCGCCACGCGGTCGTGGTCGGCGCGCAGCGGCGCGAGCCGCCGGGAACCGGCGGCCGACCGCTCGGAGAGCCGGTCGAGTTCGGCGCACCGCCGGGTGGCCGCGTCGAGGGCGGATGCCGCCACGCGGGCCCGCTGGTCGGCGTGCTCGGCGGCTTCCTGGGCGGCCCGGAGGTCGGCAGGCGGCTCCTCGGCGGCGGCGGCCGCGTCCGGCTCGGCGAGGAGGGAACGCACGGCCGCCTCCTCGTTCTGCCACGCGTCGATACGGTGCTGCAGCTCGCGGTGGCCCGCGTCGTCGAGCAGGGCTTCGGCCGCGTCCCCTGGTGTGTCGAACCCGGCACGGAAGGCGGCGTCGGCGAGTCGCGCGTCGGCGTCCTTGAGCCGCTGGGCGGTGTCGTCGGCGCTGCGCACGGCCTCCGAGGCCTCGGTCAGGAGGGCGGCCTGCCGCTCCAGCTGGGCGGCCCGCGCGGCGACGCTGCCGCTGGCTCCTCGCGCACGGGTCAACTCGGAGTCAAGATCGGCCTGTTCGCGCTCCTGAGCGTCCCGCAGAGTGGCGCGGGACGCGGCCCGCACGACGGCCTCCTGCCGTGCGGCGACCCTGCGGTCGTGCTCGCGCTCGGCCTGGGCGAGGGCTTCCCTCGCGGCGTGCAGCCCGGAGGCGCGGCTGCGCGCTTCGGCGTGCTCCCTCCGCAACTCCTCTACGAGTGCGGCGAGTTGACCGACGGACGGCCCCTGGAGTGCGGCCTCCGGCTCTTCGGTGCCGGTCTCCGTGCCGGACGACCCGAGGGCCGCGGCGGCGGCCGCCGCCAACGCCTCGCGCACCTCGCCGAGCTGCCGCTCCTCCTGCGTGCGCAGCTCCTCCGTCTGCCGGTAGGCGGCGAGCGCCGACTCCTCCGTGGCGCGGTCGACATGCCCTGCGCTCCGCGGCGCGGGCGCGGGGTGTTCGGTGGCGCCGCAGACCGCGCAGGGGGCGCCGTCGGCCAGACCGGCGGCCAGTTCCGCCGCGATGCCGGTGAGGCGCTGTTCCTTCAGGGCGAGCCAGTGTTCGTGGGCCGTGGTGGCACGCTCACGGGCCGCAAGGGCCCGTTCGTGCGCGGCGGTCGCTTCGCCGGTGAGCCGGTCGCGGCGGCGCGCCGCCTCCAACCTGCCCTGCGTGGGCTCCAGTTGACCCGCGAGATGCTCCGCGCGCGTCGCCGCCTCCTGGGCGGACTCGATGCGCTCCTGGAGCGCGGCCTTGGTCGCTTCCCAGCCGTCGAGCCAGCCCGCGGCCTCGCGCAGGAGCTCGTCGTCGGCACGCTCCTCACGCTCCAAGGAGGTGCGCTCCGTGCCGAGTTCGGTCAGGCGCCGCTCGGCGCGCCGGGCGGATTCGAGGCCGCCGAGTTCTTCGGCGGCCTTGCGCGCGACGGCGGCGAGTCCCGCCGCGCCGGAGTCGGCGAACGCGGCGGGCAGTTGCCCCCTCGCCCGTGTCTCGTCGGCGCTCGCGCGGCGGTGTTCCTCCTCGGTGGCCCGGCGCAGGCCGAGCGCGGGGGCGACCCGCTCGGCCTGCCGGGCGCGCTCCATCCGGTCCAGTCGCTCCCGGTGCTCCCCGGCCCTCTCCTGAAGCAGCTCGGACCGTTCCCGCGCCTGGGCGAACCGCGTCTGCAGCCGGTCGAGTTCTCGTACGTCATCGAGGCGGCGCCCTGCGGCCGCCTGCGCGGACTCGGCGGCCCCGAGCGCGCACTCAGCGACGGTGCGCCGCTCGCGGGCGCTGGTGCGGGCGACGGCGGCCCAGGTCAGCACGGACTCGGCGAGCCCCGGGTCGCCGGGCGAAAGCTCGGGCAGCGGCGACTCGGCGTCCTCAAGGCTGCCCCCGGCGGCCTGCTGCATCCGGTGCGCGTCGGCGAGGAGCTCCCTGTCGCCTTCCCGTACCGCGCCCTCGGCCTCGCGCCGCTGCTCGGCAAGACGCTGCTCGACCGCCGCGAACCTGCGCGTGTCGAAGAGGCGCCCGAGGAGTTTGCCGCGGGCCTCGGCGTCGGCCCGCAGGAAGCGCGCGAAGTCGCCCTGCGGCAGCAGCACCACCTGGCAGAACTGCTCCTTGCTCATACCGAGCAGCTGCGTGATCTCCTCGCCGATCTCCTGGTGGGAGCGGCTGAGGTCCTTCCACGCGCCGGTGCTTTCGGCTTCCCCGGCTGCGTACTCCCGGAGCCAGCTCTGGGCCTTCTCCATGGTCGTGCCGGTGCCGCGCTTCTTCGGGCGCTCCCACGGCGGCTGCCGGGTGACCTCCAATCGGCGTCCGGCGACGGTGAGTTCGAGGCACACCTCCGTCCGCACGCCGGGCTGAGCGTGGTCGCTGCGCAGCGTCACGCCCTGGCCGCTGCCCTGCCGGGGGCCGGGCACCGAGCCGTACAGGCCGTAGCAGACGGCGTCCAGGACGGACGTCTTGCCCGCGCCGGTCGGTCCGTGCAGCAGGAAGAGCCCGGCGGCGGAGAGGTCATCGAAGTCGATGTCCTGGGTGGTGCCGAAGGGCCCGAACGCGGTGATCCTCAGCCGGTGCAGCCTCATCGGGCCACCTCGCGCAGGGTGTCGTCGCCGCGGACGGTGTCGAACGCCTCCCGCAGCACCGCCTGTTCGGGTACGTCGGGTCCCGCGCCCCGCACATGGGCCACGAAGTCCTCCGCGATCTGCTGGTCACTGCGGCCCTTCAGCCGCTGGGCGTACGAGACGTCCGGGTCCTCGGGGGCGCGTTCGGGGTCGAAGACGAGGCTGAGGGTGTGCGGGAAACGCTCGCTGACGCGGGCCATGGGATCGTCGGGGCGCACCGGGTCGGTGAGCGTCGCCTCGACCCAGGCGTCCTCGTGGCGGGCGAGCTCCGGGTCGGCGAGCAGCGTCTCGATGCCGCCGCGGATGCGGGCCAGCGGGCGCGGCACCGGGCAGTCGATGCGCTCGGCCGCGATCTCCCCCGCGGGTCCGAGGTCCACGAACCACATGCTCTTGCGGTGCGTTGACTCGGAGAACGAGTACGGCAGCGGGGAGCCCGAGTAGCGCACGCGCTCACTGATGACCTGGCTGCCGTGCAGGTGGCCGAGCGCCACGTAGTCGACGCCGTCGAAGACCCCCGACGGCACGGCGGCGACCCCGCCGACGGTGATGTCCCGCTCGCTGTCGCTCGCCTCGCCGCCGGTGACGAAGGCGTGCGCGAGGACGACGGAACGGGTGCCCGGCGTCCGGGCGGCCAGGTCGGCGCGGACCCGGTCCATGGCGGCGCCGAGCACCGCCTCGTGCCCGGCCCTCGGTACCGCGAACTCGTCCTTGACCAGGGCAGGTTCGAGGTAGGGAAGGCCGTAGAACGCCACGTCCCCGTGCTCGTCGGCCAACACCACCGGGTCCGCGCAGGCGGCGGGCGCGGTGCGCAGGTGTATGCCCGCACGGCCGATGAGCCCGGCGCCGACGCCCAGGCGGCGCGCCGAGTCGTGGTTGCCGGAGATCATCACCGTCGGGACGCCGAGGTCCGCGAGCCGGTGCAGCGCATCGTCGAAGAGCTCGACGGCCGCGAGCGGCGGTACGGCCCTGTCGTACACGTCGCCGGACACGACGACGGCGTCCACCTCGCGCTCGCGCGCCGTGGTGATGAGGTGCCCGATGAACTCGGCTTGGGCGTCGAGCATGTTCACGCGGTGGAACGACCGGCCCAGATGCCAGTCGGACGTGTGCAGAATTCTCAAGACGCCGCTCCGGCCCGCATGCTCACTTTCCCCTCCTCCGCCCCGGATCAAGGACCGCCCCAGCACGGGCCTCGCCGACAGCACCCACCACGCTAGCGCCTGTCGGCACCTGCTAAATCACGAACGTCGATCTGTCACGGAGAGGACGGCGGCTGCGCGGGCTCCGACGCGGGCGGCTGCTCCTGTTCCGAGGGAGGCGTCACCGGGGCGGGCGGCGAGGAGGGTTCGCCGGAGGAAGGGGGAACGGAAGAGGGCGAAGAGGATGAAGGGGACGAAGAGGACGGGCTCGACGAGGGGGACGAGGGCTCGGACGGTGACGAGGACGGCTGGTTCACCGGCGGCTCGGTCTTCGTGTCACCGGCACCGGTGTCGCCCTTGTCACGCTCGAAGTAGTCGCCGCTCTCCGGGTCGTACATGACGAACTCGTTCACGACCTGGGTGGCCGGTGCCACGACCACGACGTTCGACGACCGATAGCCGGGCCACGCGTCACCCGTCGGCTTCGGGGTGCTCTTCTGCGCGACGGGGGGCAGCAGCGGGTTGCCGCAGGCGCAGCGCACGCGGGGCACCCCCCGGTCGTCGACGAGCACGGCGGTCCCGGCCTGGAGGACCGCCTGATAGGCGGTGGGGGCGCCGTCGCGGTAGCCGTGGTTGGTGACGCGGGTGTCCATGCGCAGCTGTACGGGGGTGAGGGCCCGCAGGTACGCGGGGACGCCGGACGCGTCGATGTCGAGGACCGAGGCGAACGCCTTGTTCTTCGCCGGGTCCTTCTTCAGGGCGCCGACCTGCTTCTCCACGTCGCAGCTGCCGACCTTCCGCGTCCCGCCGTAGAGGCCGGGAGCGGCGCCGTCGACGCCGCGCGTCACGTTGGCCGACGCCGAGGAGCTCGGCAGGGCGCTCGGGGACGGCGGCGTGGAGTCGTCCCGGGCCGTCGACTCGGTGAAGGGGTCAGGGCCTTGCTTCCCCGCGGGCTGGAGGGCGACCTCACCGCCGGATTCCGAGGTGCCGTCCGGCCGGGTGAGGACGACGGTCAGCACCACGGCGGCCACAAGGACCAGGGAGATCGCCGCCACGCGCGGCGCCGACTTCCACCAGGGGCGGTCCGGTGCCGGGCCTCCACCGGGCCCCGGTTCGGGGCTTGCGCCACCCGGCGGCGGCCCCGGAGGCTCCGGTGGGCCGCCCGAGGTACCACCAGGTTGCGGCGGGCCTGACTGCGGCGGGCCCGGCTGTGAAGGGCCCGAGAGCGGGCCGGACGGGGGTCCTGTGGGGCGTCCTGACGACGGCGGTTCGGCGCTCACGAGTACTTCTTCCCTGCGTAGGGGATGTACGGCGCTCAGACCCGGTGACGCATGCTTTCGTTCGATCCGTACGCCTAATTCCGTTACGCGCCTATTGTGTGTCCGGCTTCCCGGGGGCCCGCAAGCCGACGCGGTCGGCCCTCCCGAGGGGCGGACCTCGGCGGGGCTGCTTAGCGTGACAACGTGAGCGACCAGACACCGCCCGGGCAGGCAGGCGCGCAGCGCGCGTCCGCAAGCCGGCGGGCCCCCCACGGTTGGATCCACGCCCTCCTCGCGGTGCTCGCCGCGCTGGTGGCCATGGCCGTCGTCGCCGCGCTCGGCCTGTGGGCCGCCGGGGCCACGGATCTGCCCGGCGGCGCGTTCCCCCGGGTCGTCGCGGCCGTCGTCGTGATGGCGGTCGGCGGCTCCGTCGGGCTCTCCGGTGACGCAGGGGCGATCGCCGAGACGAACGCGGGGCTCTCCGTGCTGCCCCTCTCGGTCTCCCTCACCGGGGCTCTGGTGATCGCCGCCGGGTTCCTCAGGCCGCTGCGGCACCGGGCCGTCGCCCATACCGGGGAACTGGCCGGCTGGGCCGCGCGGTTCGCCGTGCTGTGGGTGCTGCTCCTCGTCGGACTTGGCCTCCTGGCGCGCCACCGGTTCACGATCACGCTGGGGGAGGGCCCCGCGGCCGACATCGGTGATCTGCTGGACGCCTCGCCCGAGGTCGGCTTCGAGACGGATGTGCCGCTGACCATCCTCTTCGGGCTGCTGTGGCTCGCGGGCGTCCTCCTGGTGGCGCTGCTGGTCTCGCGCGGGGCGCCGCTCCCGGCCCGCCTGGTGCGCTTCCAGGAGTCGGTGCGTCCCGCGGCGTACGCCATGGTCGTCCTGCTGCTCGCGTACGTCGCCCTGGGGCTCGTGGCCGGCGTGGTCGTGGCGGTGGCCAAGGGGCACACGGCCGAGACGTTCGCGGTGCTGTTGCTCGGCCTTCCCAACCTCGTCTGGCTCGCCTTCACCATCGGGCTCGGCGCGTCCTGGGAGGGGCGCGTGGACGGTCCTTTCGGGCTGCCCATGCCGAAGGTCCTGGACGACGTCCTGCGTACGCCGGCCGACTCCACGCTCAGTCTGCGGTCCCTCGCAGACCACGACGGGCGGGTGTGGTGGCTGCTCGTGGTCGCGGCGGTCCTGGTGCTCGGCGCCGCGTTCCTCATGGCGGCGCGCTCACCGGCCCGGATGCGGGCCTGGCAGCACGCCGTGCACATGGCGGTGGCGCTGACCCTGACAGTGCTCGCCGTCTGCCTGCTCGCCCGCGTCTCCGCCCACTACGGCCTGTCGCTCCTGGGCATCGGCGATCTGGGCGGCGGCCTGTCCGGCCTGGTGAAGCTGGACCCGAATCTGGGGACCGCGCTGATCCTTGCCGTGGCCTGGGGCCTGGTCACCGGTTTCATCGGCGGCCTGCTGGCGCGCGGGGTGCACCGGCGCGGTGAGGTGCAGTGAGTACGCGCTAGCCGGGCAGCCGCCGGAAGACCGGGCGCGCCCAGCTCGGCGGTTCCGGGGGCGCTCCCTGGTCCGCCGGGGCTCCGACGACCGGGAGGTCCACCTGTGTGGGGGCATGGCCCTGTGCGCTTCCCGTGGCCGCGGCGCGCAGTGCGGCCGCGAATTCCAGACAGGAGCCGTACCGGTCCTCCGGGCGCTTGGCCAGCGCTTTCGCGAGGACGCCGTCGAGGGCGGCGGGGACCTCGGGGCGCTTCTCCGTCAGGCGGGGCGGCTGGTCGTACTGGTGGGCCCAGAGCAGCGCCATGTCGTCGTCGCGCTGGAAGGGCGGCCCGCCGGCCATGGTCTCGTGGACGACGCAGGCGAGGCTGTAGACGTCGCACCGGCCGTCCACGGGGCGGCCGGAGATCTGCTCCGGCGCCACGTAGTCGAGGGTCCCCACGAACTGGCCGACGGTGGTGAAGCCGGTCAGCGACAGCGATTTCTTCGTCAGGCCGAAGTCCGTGAGGTAGACGTGCTCGGGGTGGTCGCTGTCCGTGCCCTTGGCCACGAGGATGTTGCCGGGTTTGACGTCGCGGTGGACCAGGCCGTGATCGTGGGCCGCGTCGAGCGCGGAGGCGACCTGCGCGGCGATGCGGAGGGCCGTTCCGACGGGGAGGGGGCCCGAGCCGTCGAGCAGATGCCGCAGGTCGAGCCCGGGAACGTACCGCATGGCGATGTAGAGCACGCCGTCCGTCTCACCCGCCTCGAAGACCGGCACGATGTGCGGATGCTCGATCGCGGCGGCCACGCGTGACTCGTGCGTGAAGCGCTGCCGGAAGGTGTCGTTGCGGGCGAGCTCGGGTGCGAGCAGCTTCAGGGCGACGGTCCGGTCCAGGCGCAGATCCTTGGCCCGGTAGACGACGGCCATCCCGCCGCGCCCGATCTCGCCCTCGACCCGATATCCGGCGATCTGCTGCCCGACCAGCTCGGAGGGGCGCCCGGAGTGGGCACTGGCGCCCGCCGACACGTCGTCGCGCGGCACGGCCTCCATCACGCGTCACCCGACCGGACCGCCGGGCCGGGGTCGGCCGGGACGGGAGGGATACGACGGGTGGGTTCATCGGCGGCCCCGGCGGCGGGGTCGGGGGCGGAGGCAGGGGCGTCGCGGTACGTCGCAGGGGCGGACACAGGGCCTTCGCCGTACGTCGCAGGCGCGGACGCAGGGCCTTCGCCGTACGTCGCAGGGGCGCGACGGGCATCTTCGCCGTACGAGGCAGGGCCGCCGCGGGCCGTCGCAGGCGTGGACGCAGGGCCTTCGCCGTACGTCGCAGGGGCGCGACGGGCATCTTCGCCGTACGAGGCAGGGCCGCCGCGGGCCGTCGCAGGCGCGGACACAGGGCCTTCGCCGTACGTCGCAGGGGCGCGACGGGCGCCTTCGCCGTACGAGGCAGGGGCGAGCTCTTCACTGCCCTCGCCACCCGGAGCGCGGACCGTCCCCGCGCCGGACACGGCCTCGACCACCTGCGTCGGCTCGGGAGAGCCTGCCTCACCCCCGCTGCGCTCACTCGCAGCCCCGCGGGCGTCACTGGTCGCGCCATACCCCCCAGAAACGCGGCCCGCATCACCAGCACCTTCGACGACCCGCGTCGGCTCCGGACCCGCCGCCCCACTCGCAGGCCCCCCGTCGCCACCGGCCTCCCTCTGCGCTCCGCCGACGCTCGGGGCCTCCCCCACCGCGTACGTGCTGAGCCGGGCCCCGTCGCAGTACACCCACCGCTCGTGCTCGGCGTCGTAGAGCCACATCGCGTCGCCGTCCACGACCACGCCCACCCGCAGTCCGCGGGTCCGTTGCCGGAAGGTGTCCGCGTCGGTCTCGCCGGACGCCAGTTCCCGGGTCGCGCTGCGGTAGTCGCCCAGTGCCGCCTCGGTGCGTGCGAGGAGCGGCCCCGGGTCCGCCGTACGGGTCAGGGGGTGGCCCGCGGCGGGCGGGTCCGCCGGTACGGCGATCAGGAGGCGGCCGTCGACCCAGGCCGACCAGTCGTTCGCGCAGACGATCCGGGCCCAGTCACCGAGCCGGTCGACCAGCTGGACGGGCAGGAGCGCGTCGAGCGGCGTCGTCGGGCGGTTCACGTCCGGCGCGTCCCAGGCGGAAAGACCGTCCTGGGGGACGACGTGCGTGGGGCGGAAGTCCGCTGTGGTCATGTCGTCCACTCCTGCTCCCTTGCCCAGATCCCGCTCCCGCTCTGTGCTCGCTACTTCCGCATCACCGCGGGTTCATGCCGTCTCAGCAGCCTCGCCACCAGGAAGCCGAACACGACGGAGAGGGCCACCAACATGCCCATGTTGAGCAGCCAGACGCCCGCCGAGTGCCGGAAGAGGGGATCGGCGGTCAGCTCCCCCGGCACGATCCTGCCGAGACCGATCGTCCCCGCCATCGCGCCCAGCGCCCACCGCGACGGCACGAGCCACGCCAGCTGCTCCACGCCGGGCACCCCGTTGAGTTTCAGGAGGGCGCCGCAGAACACCACCTGCACGATGGCGAGCAGCACGAGCAGCGGCATCGTCACTTCTTCCTTGCGCACGAGTGCCGAGACCAGGAGCCCCAGCATCATCGCCGTGAACGCCAGCATCGCCACGGCCACGGTGATCTCGACCAGGGGTGGCAGCAGGACGCCCTCGCCGCCGGGCGCGTTGAGGTCGACGCCGAACAGCGCCACCAGGGTCAGCACGACGGCCTGGAGGACGGTGATGGTGCCGAGCACGACGACCTTGGACATCAGGTACGCCGATCTGGAGAGCCCGACGGCCCGTTCGCGCCGGTAGATGACACGCTCCTTGACCAGTTCCCGCACGGCGTTGGCCGCGCCGGTCAGGACTCCGCCCACGCAGAGGATGAGCAGCGCGTTCATCGCCGTCTCCTGCGTCAGCTTGCTCCCGGACAGCGCGCGGGCCATGGCGCCCATCACGAACGGCAGCGCGATCATGATGGCGAGGAAGGTCCGGTCGGCGGCGAGCGCCGCCGCGTACCGCCGTACCAGTGTCCGGAGTTGCGACCCCCAGCTCTGCGCCTTGGGCGGCGGCGCGAAGGAGGCGACCGGGCTCGCGGCGCCCTGCGGCATCGGCGGCTGCGCCGAGGAGTTGACGATGTACCGCTGGTGGAACGGCGAGCGCCGGTACTCCCCCGCCCAGTCCCGGTCGCGGTCCCCCTCGAAGGCCTCGAACGCCTCGGGCCACTCCTCGAAACCGAAGAACGGGAGTGCGTCCTGCGGCGGCCCGTAGTAGGCGATCCTGCCGCCCGCGGCGAGCACGAGGAGCCGGTCGCAGCCGTCGAGGCTGAGCACGCTGTGCGTGACGACGATGACCGTACGGCCGTCGTCGGCGAGGCCGCGCAGCATGTGCATCACCGAGCGGTCCATGCCCGGGTCGAGCCCGGACGTCGGCTCGTCGAGGAAGAGCAGGGACGGTTTCGTCAGGAGTTCGAGGGCGACGCTCACGCGCTTGCGCTGGCCGCCGGAGAGGCTGTGGATGGGCTGGTCGACACGCTGTTCGAGGCCGAGCTCGCGGATGACCTCGTCGACCCTGGCCCGGCGTTCCGCCTTCTCGGTGTCCTGGGGGAAGCGCAGTTCGGCGGCGTATCCGAGGGCCCGGCGCACGGTGAGCTGCGCGTGCAGGATGTCGTCCTGCGGCACGAGACCGATGCGCTGACGGAGTTCGGCGTAGTCGCGGTAGAGGTCGCGGCCGTCGTAGAGGACCGTGCCGTCGTCGGCGGGGCGCAGGCCGGTGAGGGCGTTGAGGAGGGTGGACTTCCCGGCGCCGCTGGGTCCGACGACGGCGAGCAGGCATTTCTCGCCGACGGGGAAGGAGATCTTGTCGAGGAGCGTCTTGCGCCCCCGGTCGACGGTGACGGTCAGTTCCTGGACGTCGAGCGAGACCTCGCCGGTGTCGACGTACTCCTGTAGCTGGTCGCCGACGAGGCAGAACGCGCGGTGGCCGACGCCGACGATGTCCCCGGCCGCGACCGGGGCCCGGCCGACCGGCTGGCCGTTGAGGTAGGTGCCGTTGTGGCTGCCGAGGTCGACGATCTCGTAGCTGCCGTCCGCGAGGACCCGCAGCTCGGCGTGGCGGCGCGAGACGACCAGGTCGTCGATGACCAGGTCGTTGTCGGCGGCGCGGCCGATGCGGACAGTGCGGGCGGGCAGCGGGCGCACCGAAGTCGGCTGCCGGAAGGTGCCGGTGGCCGAGGGGGTACGGACGGCGGAGGGGCGCTCAGGGGCGGCGGCGGGCGGGGGCGGCGTACGGCCGACGAGCACAGCGCGCGGGCCGTCGGTGACGCTACCGAAGCGCAGGACGCTGCCGACGCCGACGTCCCATTCCTGGACGCGCTGCCCGTCGGCGTAGGTGCCGTTCGTGCTGTGCTCGTCCTCGATCGTCCAGTGGTCGCGCTCGGCGTGCAGGACGGCGTGGTGCCAGGAGACGCGGGCGTCGTCGATGACGACGTCGCTCAGCGGGTCGCGTCCCACGTGATAGTCCCGGCTCGGACTCATCACCGTGGAGCCGGTGTCGGTCTCCAGGACGAGTTCGGGCGCAGTGGGTGTTGCAGACCGCTCTCCCATGCCCGAATTCTACCCATTCGGACGCATCCACGCCTGGGCTCGGGCAGCCGTCGGTCGTCAGGCGTCCCCGTACGCCTCTCCGCCGGGCTCGAAGACCGCGGCGCCCGCGGTCGCGTCCGCCAGCCAGGCCTTGAACGCCTCGACGTCGGCGTCGGGCAGCCCGATCTCGATGGTCACCGCGTCGCCGTAGCGCACGTCACGCACCTCGCGCCCCGCCGACCGCAGATCGTTCTGGATCTTGCCCGCGCGCTGGTGGTCGACCGTGACGGTGGCGACCCTGAAGCGCCTGCGGGTCAGCGTGCCGACCGCGTCGAGCGCCTCGCCGACCGCGCCTCCGTAGGCCCTGATCAGACCGCCGGCGCCGAGCTTGACCCCGCCGTAGTAGCGGGTCACGACGGCGACGACGTACCGCATGTCGCGCCGCAGCAGCATCTGGAGCATCGGCACCCCCGCGGTGCCGCCGGGCTCCCCGTCGTCGCTCGCCTTCTGCACCCCGGCGTCGGCCCCGATGACGTACGCGAAGCAGTTGTGCGAGGCGGACGGGTGCTCCTTGCGGATGCGCGCGACGAACGCCTGGGCCTCCTCCTCGGTGGCCGCGGGCGCGAGGGCGCACAGGAAGCGCGAGCGGTTGATCTCGGTCTCGTGCACGGCCTCGCGGGCCACCGTGCGGTACTCGTCGTGCATCCCGCCAGAGTAGGCCCCCGCGCAGGCCACGACCCCGGTACGGTGATCCGTTGTGACGTCACCTATGAATCCCGTTCGCCAAGTCCCCGGCGCCACTGACGTGTTGGGGTCGCTGCTCGCCGCCTCGCCCGTCACCGTCGTGGAGACCCGCGAAGACCCGGCCGATCCCTTCCTGTTTCCCGAGGAGGCGGACGTCGTGGCGCGGGCCGTGGACAAGCGGCGCCGCGAGTTCGCCACGGTCCGGCAGTGCGCCCGCACCGCGCTGGCCGGGCTCGGCGTGCCGCCCGCGCCGATCCTGCCGGGGCCCAAGGGCGCGCCGCGCTGGCCCGACGGCATCGTCGGCAGCATGACGCACTGCGCGGGCTACCGCGCCGCAGCCGTGGCCCGCGCCTCCGAGGTCCTCTCCGTCGGCATCGACGCGGAACCGGCCGCTCCGCTCGCCGACGCCGACGTCCTGAAGCTGGTCTCGGACGCGTCGGAGCGCGCGGCCCTCGCCGAGCTGGGCGTGCGGCACCCCGACGTTCCCTGGGACCGGCTGCTCTTCAGCGCCAAGGAGTCCGTCTACAAGACGTGGTTCCCGCTCACCGGCCGCTGGCTCGGCTTCGAGGACGCACGCCTTGACCTGTCCCCGGACGGCACGTTCACCGCGGCGCTCCTCGTCCCCGGGCCGACCGTCGCGGGGCGTGAGCTGACGGGCTTCGCGGGCAACTGGCTGATACGTGACGGCGTCGCGGTCACCGCCATCGTCCTGCCCCTCACTCCGGCCCCGACCGGAAGGTAGGCACCCCGCCGAGCCAGGTGCCGAGCACCCGCACGTGCCGGATGGCCATCGGATCGACGGCACGCGGATCGGCGGAGAGCCTGACGAGGTCCGCGGGCGCGCCGGGCACCAGCGCGCCGCGGTCGTCCGCACCGGCCTGGTGGGCGACGCCACTGGTGGCCGCCGCGAGCGCCTGCTCCACGGTGAGCCGCTGGTGCGGGACCCAGCCGCCCTCGGGCACCCCGTCGAACGTGCGCCTGGTGACCGCGACTTGGATGCCCTCGAGCGGCTCGTACGAACTGACGGGCCAGTCGCTGCCGAACGAGAGCCGCACCCCGTCGCGCGCCAACTCCCCCATCGGGTACTGCCGGTCGGAGCGTTCGGCGCCGATCCGCGGCATGGAGAGATCGGTCTGGAGCGGGTCGGGCTGCGCCCACAGGGGCTCGAAGTTGGCGATGACGCCGAGTGCGGCGAAGCGCGGCAGGTCGGCCGGGTCGACGAGCTGCACGTGGGTGATCACGGGCCGCCGGTCCCAGGCCGGATTGGCGCGGGCCGCGGCCTCCACCGCGTCGAGCGCGGCCCGTACGCCCGCGTCGCCGATGGCGTGGATGTGCGTCTGGAAGCCGTCGGCGTCGAACGCGCACACCGCTTCGGTGAGCGCACTCGGCTCCCACACGGGCATGCCGCAGCTGTGCGGCGCGTCCACATAGGGGTCGAGCAGGGCGGCCGTGCCGCCCTCGATCACGCCGTCGCTGAAGTACTTCACCGTGCGCGCGGACAGCATCGGGCCGCCCTCGGCGTTCACGCGCGCACGTGCCGCGTCGAACTGCTTGCGCTGCGCGCGCCAGCGGTCGGGGTCGGCGCGCTGGGCCAGGTCCACACGCACGCTCAGCGCGTCGTGCCGGGCCGCCGCGAGATAGGCCTCCACCATCTCCGGCTCCACCCAGGCGTCCTGCACCCAGGTGATGCCCGCTCGCGCGTACGCCCGGCCCGCGCGGCGCACCGCTTCGACCAGTTCGGCCTCCTCGCGCGCGGGCACCTGGTCGAGCACCAGGTCGCAGGCGTGCCACTCGCGCAGGGTGCCCATCGGCGAGCCGTCGGAGCGCCGGACGATCCAGCCGAGCCGCGGGTCGGGCGTCGAGTCCCGCACCCCGGCCCTGCGCAGAGCCTCCGAGTTGCACCACACCGTGTGGTAGTCGTGGGCCCGCAGCACGACGGGCCGTTCGCTCACCGCCGCGTCGAGCCACCGGGCGTCGAACTCGCCGTCGGGCGCGAGGGCGGGGTCGTAGGACGCGCCGACGATCCACTCTGCGTCCGGGTGCGCGGCGGCCCACCGCCCGACCTCCGCGACGATCGCGGCGACCGAGGTGAGGTCCTTGATCTGCGGGCCGAAGCTCTCCAGGCCGCCGAAGAGAGGGTGGGCGTGACCGTCGCCGAAGGCGGGCATGAGCAGCCCGTCGCCCAACTCGACGACCTCGTCGGCCACTTCGGCCAGGTCGCGCGCCTCGTCCCCGAGCGCGACGACGCGTCCGTCGCGTACGGCGAGTGCCGTGGTGTCCGCGTGGACATCGCTTCCGGTGCGGACCGCCCCCAGGAAGACCCACGTCGCTGTCTCGTCCGCCATGCTGTTCCGCTCCTCCATCACACGCTCTCCGCGTCCACGGTCGTCAGTCGTTCGTACGCCCGCGGATCGCGCCGCCGGATCCACAGGGCCCGTGCCGCTCCCGCCACGAACAGCACGGGAAGCGGCGCGATCAGGGCCGCGTTGACGCCGCCCGAAGCGCCCGTCAGGAGATCGAGGTTGGCGCACACCAGGGCGATCAGGACGGCGAGGCCCGCACACGCGACCAGCGGGGCCACGAGAACCCGCCAGGCGGGCATGCCCCTGCGGTCGCGCCGGAAGAAGCCGTACACCGCGAGCGCGGCGAGCGCCTGCATCAGCATCACGCCGAGGATGCCGGAGCCGTTGCTCCACAGGAAGGTGACGGTGTACGGATCGGCGCCGCTGACGACGGTCACGGCGACGACGGCCAGCGCGAGCCCCGACTGCGCCACGACCGCCGTGACCGGTGCCCGTGTCTTCGGCGACACCGTGGCCAGGCGGCGCGGCAACAGCCCTTCGCGGCCCAGGGCGTAGAAGTAGCGGGCGGCGCCGTTGTGGAAGGCGAGGGTCGCGGCGAAGGCGCTGGTGATGATCAGTACGTGCATGGAGTCGGCGGCCCAGGCCCCCGCGAACCGTTCGGTGGCCGCAAAGACCATGTCGGCGCCGCCCTCGCCGTTGGCGACGGCCTGGGCGCGGTCGGAGCCGTACGCGTTGATGATCGTCCACACCGTGAAGGTGTAGAAGAGTGCGAGGAAGGCCACGGCGATGTAGGTCGCGCGCGGCACCGTGCGTCCGGGCTCCCGCGCCTCCTCCGCGTAGATGGCCGTCGCCTCGAACCCGACGAACGCGCCGACGGCGAGCACGAACATGCCGCCGACGCCCGGTCCGCCCAGGTGTTCGGGTGAGAGCGTGCCGAGGCCGAAGCCCTGCGGGCCACCGCCGTGCGCGAACAAGCCGACTTCGAGGACGAGCAGCACCAAGACTTCGAGGACCAGGGCGACACCGAGGACCTTGGCGCTGAAGGTGACCTTCAGATAGCCGAGTACACCGATCGCGACGAGCCCGGCCAGAGCCCAGACCCACCAGGCCACGCGCACCCCGGTCAGGTCCTCGAACCCGGACTCGGTGAACCACCCGAAGGCGACGAGCAGTCCGACCTCGATGGCGTTGTACGAGAACAGCGCGACGTACGCGGACCCGGTGCCGGCGGGGCGCCCGAGCCCGCGCCCGATGTAGGCGTAGAAGGCGCCCGCGTTGCGCACGAAGCGGCTCATCGCCGTGAATCCGGCCGCGAAGACGACGAGCAGCAGCCCCGACATCAGGTAGCCGAGGGGTGCCGCACGGCCTGCCATGCCGATCGCCAGCGGGGCCACTCCGGCCATCACGGTCAGCGGCGCCGCGGCGGCCACGACGAAGAAGACGAGGTCGCCGGTGCCGACGGCACCGCCGCTGAGGCCCTTGGTGGCGTGGGGGGAGGATGCGGTCACGCGGGTGCTCCCGGGCAGAGGCGGTCAGAGGCCGTGCGCCAGGTCGGCGAGCGTCTCCCAGAACATCGCCTCGTAGCGCTGGAGCAGCTTCCCGTGACGCAGGGCGGATCCGGTCGTGTCGAGGCCATGGTCCATGCCCGCACGCACCGCGGCGAGCGCCTGCCGCTCCAGGTCGGGCGCGGGCTCGGCGAAGAGGGCGAAGAACCCGCAGGCCTCCTCGCTGAAGCCGTAGTGCGCGGGCAGGGCATCGGCGAGCGTCGCGCAATAGGCGCCCCAGGAGGCGAAGTTGGCGGTCAGGGCGAGGACCACGTCGACGGGGCTGCCGTTCAGGGCGAGCCAGGCCACGTACGCCGGATAGGCCTGACAGCCCGCCCGGGGCTCGTACGCGTCGGCGTCGGATGCGTCCACGCCACACGCGGCGACCAGGGCACCGAGTCGGTCGAAGGCGAGCGTCTCGCCCTCGGCGAGGGTGCGGAAGAATGCCTCGCACTCGGTTTCGCCCGTGTCGGCCGAGCGTGCGGCCAGGTGCAGGAAGGAGCGGCGGTCGGCGGGGATCACGGAGCGCTGCTCCAGGGCGAGAGCGGTGATCGCGGAACGGTTCGCGGTGCCGTCCGCGAGGCGTGGGACGAGCGGGTTGGCCGCCGGATCGGGCGCGAGCCGCGCCGTCACGTCATCGAGGAGTTCCTGTGCGGTCCGTGTCATCGTCCGTCCTTCCCGCCTTCGGCAGACCCGGCTCTCTTGACGGCCCCTCAAGGAGCGCCACATCGTAACGGGACGCGGTACGAGGGGGCACGCCATCCCGCCTCTTTCTACAGTGTTGTAGTTTTTAGTTCCCGGCCCTGACCACGGCCGGTACGCACTTCACCTCAGGACTTCAGGAGGACATCGTGGGAGTTTCCCTGGCCAAGGGCGGCAATGTCTCGCTCAGCAAGGAGGCCCCCGGCCTCACCGCCGTCCTGGTCGGCCTGGGCTGGGACGTCCGTACGACCACCGGCACTGACTACGACCTGGACGCCAGCGCGCTGCTCTGCGACGACTCGGGGAAGGTCGTCTCCGACCAGCACTTCATCTTCTACAACCAGCTCAAGAGCCCCGACGGTTCGGTCGAGCACACCGGCGACAACCTCACGGGCGAGGGCGAGGGCGACGACGAGGCGGTGAAGGTGAACCTCGCGCAGGTGCCCGCCGAGATCACCAAAATCGTCTTCCCGGTGTCCATCCACGACGCCGAGAACCGCGGCCAGAGCTTCGGCCAGGTCCGGAACGCCTTCATCCGCGTCGTCAACCAGGCCGACAACGTGGAGATCGCCCGCTACGACCTCTCCGAGGACGCGTCGACGGAGACCGCCATGGTCTTCGGCGAGCTCTACCGCCATGGCGCGGAGTGGAAATTCCGCGCGGTCGGCCAGGGTTATGCCAGTGGGCTGCGCGGCATCGCGTCGGACTTCGGCGTGAATGTCTGACGTGCGCGTCTGACGAACGGCAACAGAAGGAGCGGGACGTGTACGGCGATCCGGCAACAGTGCGCAAGATCCTGACGGAACTCGGGGACACCTGGGCGGTCGTGGGCCTGTCCACGAACGAGGAGCGAGCGGCGTACGGGGTCGCCGGTGTCCTGCAGCGGTACGGGAAGCGGGTCGTCCCGATCCACCCCAAGGCCGAGACGGTGCACGGCGAGAAGGGCTATCCGTCCCTCTCCGCGGTGCCCTTCAAGGTCGACGTGGTCGACGTCTTCCTCAACAGCGCCCTCGCGGGCCAGGCCGCCGAGGAAGCCGTCGCGATCGGCGCGCAGGCGGTCTGGTTCCAACTGGGCGTGATCGACGAGGCGGCGTACGAGCGGACTCGGGCCGCGGGCCTCGAGATGGTGATGGACCGTTGCCCGGCGATCGAACTCCCGATGCTCTGACGCTCCGCCGCGTGCGCGGGGATCGCGCTGCTGCGGGTGGGTTCCTCAACCCACCCGCAGCAGCGCCTTCTCCCGGCGCCGCGCCACGCTGGAGCCCGACTCCCTGCGGGCCATCCGGCGCAGCACGACCGGCGCCACCAGCAGACTGGCCACGGCGCCCAGACCCCCAGCACTCCGGCCGTCTCCCGTCGGGCACGCGCTGACCGTACTGGCCGCGCTGCAGCACGCCGGGCGCAGCGTTCCCCGTCGCCCGGCTGGCCGCCGCACTGGGGTGGCCGCAGGACCGCGTGCCCGAGGCCCTGTGCTGCGCCGGAGCGGACCGTCTCACTCCGGCACAGCTCAGGGCCTTGGGGGAAGGCCGCGCCTAGGCTGCCGCCGCGCCCGCCAGGGCGGGCCGTTCGGCTTCCCGCACGCGTTCCATCAGCGCGATGCGGGCCCGCGCGACGCGCGAGCGGACCGTGCCCACCGGGCAGCCGGTGAGCAGCGCGGCCTCCGCGTAGGGCAGCCCGAGGAGCTGGGTGAGGACGAAGGCCTCACGCCGTTCGTCGGGCAGCGTCGCGAGCAGGTCGGCGAGGACCACACCGTCGTCGAAGCCCGGCAGGCCCCTGGGCTGGGCCCGCTCCGCGGCGGACTGCCAGTCGTCCGTGTCGCAGAGGCGGGGCCTGGCCGCGGCGTAGCGCAGGCTGTCGATCACCGCGCGCCGGGCGATGGAGAGCAGCCACGTACGGGCGGACGAGCGCCCTTCGAACCGGTGCAGGCTGCCGAGGGCGCGCAGGAACGTGTCCTGCGTCAGGTCGTCGGCGGCCTGCGGGTCGCCGCCGAGGTACGTCACGTACCGGCGGACGTCCCGGTGGAGGGCGCGTACGAAGTGCTCGACCGCTTCGGGGTCTCCGGCGCGGGCGGCGAGCGCCCAGGCCGTTATCGACTCGTCGGGTGAGCTGGGCAGGGCAGGAATGATCACCTGGTGTCCTTCTCGGGAATCCGGGACCCGGACACGCCGTACGTGCGTGCGTCCGGCGGGTCCGGTGAGGGGGGTACGGCCGCGCGAGAGTGCGTACGACCGATGCCCGAGCCGTCGGGCCGCGCGAGATGGCGCGCGGGAACGGCGTCGGGGATCCGGCTGTCAGGCGACAGCGGTCCCCGCGGGCGGACCCCGAGAAGTGATGGCGTGGACGAGGAGCAACTGCCGCGGCCGGCCCGCCGAACGGTGGCGATGGAATCGGATGCGGGGCCGGTGTGCGGGCGTGGGCAGCGCGAGAGGCACCCGCAGCGGGGCGACGAGCCACCCGGCGAAGGCACGCGCGACACGGAAGGCCGCGCGTTCGCCGTGCGCGAGCCAGAGGCCGCAGACGAGCGCGGCGAGAACGTGGGCGGCGAGCATGCCGGTCGGCGACATGCCGCTCATGTCGTGGCCGCCGCCCATGTGATCCATGTGCTCCATGGAGGAGCCCATCGAGGACGCGGGCATGGCGGGCATGGGCGTCGTGCTCGCGTCGGGCATCGGCGCGGACACGGCCGAGCCCTGTCCCCGTCCCATGGACCCCATGGAATCGGCGCCCATCGGTGCGGCGCAGAGCATGTGCTGCACCCAGCGCCGCACGAGCGGCACTCCGGCCGACGGCTGCGCGGCGGCCTGGGCCAGGGAGAACCCCGAGTGCAGCGCAGCCTGAGCGGCCACCGCCGCGGAGACGACCAGGGGCAGACCCCGTTCGCGGCCGGCAAGGAGCCACGCCGTGCCGCCGACTCCGACGGCTCCGGCTCCCAGCGTCCACCAGGGCACCGAGGCGCCCGACATCATGACGTGCCCCAGGGCAGCGAGCAGCACACAGGCGGCCGCGAACACCGCAGCCCGTACCGCGCGAGAACACCATCCAGCAGTCATGGCGGGGACATCCTTGCATTCACGCCCCTCCTTTCACGGATGGGTACGCGAATTACCCCCGCCCTGCTCATCGGCCGGGGTCGCCGGAGTGCATGTCCCCCATGTCGTCCCCGGAATGCATGTCCCCCATGTCTCCCTCATGCGTCCCGGGCTCGGTCTCTGTCCCGGTCTCGGTCTCGGTCCGCTGTGTGCCGGGGGCGCCCGGCCCGACGGCCGACCCCACGGCGTACGACACCGCGAAGATCACCGCGAGCAGCGCGAGGAAACCGCAGAGCAGGGACAACTGGGGGCGGTCGCTCATCGCCGCTCTCCTGACACTCGTGACGCGACAGCACGGAACCGTCACGCCCGCGCCTGTTCAGGAGTCGGCCACGCGGGGGCCGAAGTTCCCGTGACCTACCGCCCACTTGACCTCAATCAAGGTTCAGGTACGAGCCTGACTCCATGAACCCGACATCAGAGGCTCCCTCCGAAGCCGTGGCCGACTGGCTGAGCCAACATGCCCGTCCCCTCGACGCCCATGACCCGTCGGCCGGGCCGGACGACCTGCGCCCGCTGGGTGACGCGGTGGCGGGGGCCGAGATCGTCGCGCTCGGCGTGGGGTCCCGCGCCACCCATGAACTGTCCGTCGTCCAGCATCGGATGCTGCGTTACCTGGTCGAGGAGCAAGGATTCCGCTCACTCATCCTCGAAGGGGGCGATCCGGCACGGCTCGGCCTCGACGCGTACGTCCTGACCGGCGCCGGCGACCCGCGGGCGCTGCTCTCCGAGGCCCGCCCCTTCCTGCGGACGGGCGAAATTCTCGACGTACTGCGCTGGATGCGCGCCCACAACGAACGCAACCCGCACGACCCCGTGCAACTGGCCACACCGCCGTCGCTGTCGGCGATGCCCGTCGGCGGTCTCGCGGAGATCGAGCGGTTTCTGGCCGACAGCACGATCCGGTGGCACGAACGCACCCGGCTGAAGACCGTCCACTGGGGCGGGCTCGCCCACACCGCCGTCGGCGCCCCCCGGACGGTGTCCTCACCCGCTCCGCAGACCCACCGCAACGCCGGTGGTTACCTGCGTGAGCACTTCGGCAAGGCGTACGCCTCCGTCGCGGTGACCTTCCACCACGGCGCGGGTCATCCGGCACCGCCCGCGGACTTCGCCGAAGCGGTACTCGGTGCCGTCGACCTGCCCGCGTACTTCCTCGACCTGCGCGCCCGGCGCCCCGCACCCGTCGACGCCTGGTTCGGTGCTCCCACGAAGACCCGCCTGGTCGGCCCCTCGTACGACGCCCGCGAGGACGCCGGCCACCACCTGTCCGGCAGCTCCCTCGCGCAGTGGTTCGATGCCGTGGCGCATGTCCGCGAGGTGACTCCGGCCAGGGCTCTCGGGGATTCCGTTCAGCCTTCCGGGCCGCCGCTCACACATGAGCGGGCATCTCATGGGCGCCGATGACCGCTTGGGCCGCGGCCGCCAGTTCCCGGCGGTCGGAGCCGTGCAGTGGGGCGTGTGCGGTGACGCGGACCGTCAGGCCACGGGCACGGGCCACGCGGTGCAGTGAGGCCCCGAAGGACTCGTCGCCGAGGAAGGCCGCCGTGGTGCTGCGCATGCCGTGCCGGTAGTAGCGGATGGTCACGGGCCTTACGGGTGCGCCCGCGTCGGCCGCCGCCTGGAACGTGGCCCGGCGGAAGCGGCCACCGGCCACGGAACACCAGGTGGTGGCCTGCGGGAAGACGAGAACGGAGCGGCCCGAGCGCAAGGTCGACGCCACCTCGGATACCACTGCGGGTAGTTGGCGTATTCCGTCGCGGTCGATGAACTGGCTTCCGGCCCGCCGGGCGAGCGAGCCGATCACCGGCCACCGGCCCACCTCCCGCTTGGCCAGGACCGTCACCGGCTCCACGGCGAGCAGGCTGACGACGTCGAGCCAGGAGATGTGGTTGGCGACGACGAGGGTGCCGGGCCGGGCACCGGTCACCGTCAGTCGCTCCGGCCCCGCCTCGAGGCGTATGCCGAGCGCGCCCAGAATCCCCCGGGCCCGCGCCCGCAGCGCCCGCGGCTCGGCGAGGCGCGCGCCCTGCGTCACGCCGACGCCGATCTCGTACGCCAACGCGGCGTACCGGCGGGCCAGTTCGCCCGGCGGGGCCTCCCGTGCCGACCGGGTGACGCAGGCCGGGGTGCACAGCGCCGCCGGGGTTCCCGCGGGGCTCATTGCGTCTCCCCCAGGAAATAGCGGCGGTAGCGGTCGCCGAGCCGGTCCATGTCCAGGAGGACGAAGAAGTCGGCGACGTCGAACTCGGGGTCGTGCGCGGGCGCCCCGCACATCCACGCCCCCAGGCGGAGGTAGCCCCGCAGCAGCGGCGGCAGGTCGGTGTAGGCGGGCCGCTCCACCGGCGGCGCGGTGGGCACCCAGGGCCGCCGGGGCTGCACCCGCAGCTCGGGCGGCGACGCGTGCCGGGACGTACCGAGCAGCCAGGCGCTCGACACCGCCCTGCCGCCGTCGGACAGCGGCACCGAAGCGCAGCCCGCCAGATAGCGGTGGCCGGAGAGCAGGACGTAGCGGGCGAGGGCCGACCACATCAGGTTGATCACCGCGCCGGAGCGGTGGTCGGGGTGCACACAGGAGCGGCCGGCCTCGATCGTGGAGGACCGCAGCCCCTCAAGGGCGCGCAGGTCGAACTCGCCGTCGGAGTAGGACTTCTCGGCCCGGCCGGGCGGCATCAGACGGTAGGTGCCGACGACCTCGCCGGTGGTGGTGTCGGTGACGATCAGGTGGTCCGCGAGGTCGTCGAAGGGGTCCACGTCGTGACCGGGCAGAGAGGTGTGGAGCGTGGCACCCATCTCCTCGCCGAAGACGCGGTACCGCAGCCGCTGGGCGGCCCGGATCTGCTCTTCGGAGTCGGCGACGGAGGTGACGTAGGCACGGGAGGCGGCGGGAGCGGAGGGCGTCAGGGGGGTAGCGGATGTCGAGGGCATGACAGATCCGGGCTCCGTTCGGGGGAGGTCGTCTGCCCGGTGAAGAGCAGCACGTACAGCACGGTGATGGCCCAGGCTGAACTGCGCACGATGACCGCGAGGCCGACGGTCAGGACACGCGTGAGCATCAGGTGAACGGCGAGCGCAAACACCTGCCCCGCACTTTCGTGAGGTCATCAACGGCCGGGGTAGCGTGCGCACATGATCCGAGTGCTGCTTGCCGACGACGAGGCGATGATCAGGGCCGGGATCGGGGCGATCCTCGGCACCGCCGATGACATCGAGGTCGTCGCCGAGGCAGCCGACGGGCGCGAGGCGGTCGACCTGACGCTCGGGCACCGTCCGGACGTCTGCCTCCTCGACATCCGGATGCCGCGGCTCGACGGCCTCGGTGCCGCGGCCGAGCTGAACAAGGTCGCGCCCGACACGGCGGTGGCGATGCTCACCACGTTCTCCGAGGACGAGTACATCGCGAGCGCGCTCGGCTCCGGGGCCGCCGGTTTCCTCCTCAAGTCCGGCGCTCCGCGCGAGCTGATCGCCGGGGTTCGGGCCGTCGCCGAGGGCGGCGCGTACCTCTCCCCGTCGATCGCGCGACGGGTCATCTCCCGTCTCGGGGCGGGGCAGCTCGGCAAGCAGGCCACCGCGCGGGCCCGCATCGAGGAACTGACGGCGCGCGAGCGTGAGGTGCTCGCGCTGGTCGGGGCCGGTCTGTCGAACGCGGAGATCGCCGGGCGGCTGCACGTGGTCGAGGGCACGGTGAAGGCGTACGTCAGTCAGGTCCTGGCCCACCTCGGCTTCAAGAACCGGGTGCAGGCCGCGATCCTGGCGTACGAGGCGGGGCTCATCGGCGAGGAATGAGCGGCCCGAGGTCCGGGGTGATCGGCGATGCTTGGCGGATGCGCGCCGCAAACGGCTGGTCCTCCCGGCTCCTTCCCCGGTTTTCCACCCGGTTCCCCCGGCTCCTTCCCGGGTTCTCCCGGTTCCTTCCCCGGCTCTTCGACATCGCACTGTTGCTCGTGGTGTGCGCGCCGCCGTTCTCGGCCGCCCTCGGCCCCGGCGGGCGTGCCGCCGTCGTCGCGGCCGTGGGAATCCCGCTGCTCGGGGGCGCCGTGGCCTTCGGCAGGCGGTGGCCGCTCGGCGCGCTCGCCGTGCCCGTCGCGCTGAGCCTGCTGACGGACGCGGAGATGCTGACGCCCGCGTACTGGGCGGCGCTCGCCGTCTTCGGGTATCTCGCCGGCAGTCGTACGGCCGCGGTGCGTCCGGCGCTGTGGTTCTTCGGGGCCGCCGCCGTGGCCGGACTCGTCCTGAACGGTTTCGTGGCGAGCGATCTGTGGGGCTGGCCCACGATGCTCCTGACCTTCCTGACCGGCGTGGTGCTGCCCTGGCTTCTCGGCCGGTACCGCCGTCAGTACGGCGAGTTGACGGCCACCGGCTGGCGGCTCGCCGAGCGCATGGAACACGAGCAGCAGGCTGTCGCGGACCGCACCCGTATCCGCGAACGGGCCAGGATCGCGGGTGACATGCACGATTCGCTCGGCCACGATCTGACGCTCATCGCCGTCCAGGCGGGCGTCCTTGAGGTCGATCCCACCCTCGACGCCCGCCAGCAGGCGGCCGTCGCGGAGCTGCGCGAGGCCGCGGGAGCGGCGACCGAACGGCTTCGGGAGATCATCGGCGTGCTCCGGGCCGACGACGAGGTGCCGCCCAGGGCGCCGTCGGAGGAGGGCCCGGAAGCCGTGGTCGAGCGCGCGCGGGCCTCCGGGGTCGAGGTCACGCTCGAACGGTGGGGCGCCACCGAGGACCTGCCGCCGATGGTCGCTCTCGCCGTCCACCGTGTGCTCCAGGAGTCCCTGACGAACGCCGCCAAGCACGCGCCCGGCGCCGCGGTCCGCGTCGGCATCGAGCGGGACGGCGACGCTCTGCGCCTGACGGTGGTGAACGACCCGGCCCCGGCGGGCCGCCTGCCCGGAGTGGCGTCGGGCGGCAGCGGACTCGTCGGCCTCGACGAGCGGGTGCGCCTGGCGGGCGGCACGCTCCGCGCGGACCCCACGGCCGACGGCGGCTTCGGGGTGACGGCCGTGCTGCCCGCGGCCGGCGCCGCCCCACGCACCGCCGACACCCCCCGGCCCACCACCTCCGCCAGGGAGCTGGAGCTGGCCAGGCGGCGGATCAGACGGCGGCTGACCCAGGCGGTCCTGACCCCGCTCGCGGTCCTGGCCGGAATCCTGCTGCTCATGATCCCCCTCAGTCTGATCAGCTCCGTCTTCTCGGTCCTGGACCGGGAGGTGTACGACGGCCTGCGGGCCGGGCAGCCGCGCGACGAAGTGGAGTCCCGTCTTCCGGACTTCACCATGGACGGACCACCCGACGGTGCGCCCGCGACACCGCGCGGCCAGGACTGCGCGTACTACAGCACCCGCTTCATGTCGGGCGACGGCTACCGCCTCTGCTTCGACAACGGGCGGCTCGTGTCCAAGTCGGTCGTGGGTGAGGGCGACTGAAGCGGCGTGCCGTGTGACCGTACAGACTCAGGCAGCACCCGCGAACCACCCGCGAACCCAGACAGGAAAAGTAGGGCAGTCATGGCGACGACGCACCACGAACCGGCAGGACACCTCCCACTGGAGGGCATCACCGTCGTCAGTCTGGAGCAGGCCGTCGCCGCTCCCTTCGCCACCCGCCAGCTCGCCGACCTCGGCGCCCGCGTGATCAAGGTCGAGCGCCCCGGCGGCGGTGACTTCGCCCGGCGTTACGACACCACGGTGCACGGCCAGGCCAGCTACTTCGTCTGGCTCAACCGCTCCAAGGAGTCCCTCACCCTGGACCTCAAGTCCGAGGAGGGCAGGGCGATCCTGCACGAACTCCTCGCGGACGCCGATGTGTTCGTGCAGAACCTCGCCCCCGGTGCCGCGGACCGTCTCGGCCTCGGCGCGGACGAACTCCAGGCCCGCTACCCCTCGTTGATCCCCTGCACCGTCAGCGGGTACGGCACCAGCGGCTCCTGGTCGGAGAAGAAGGCGTACGACCTGCTCGTGCAGTGCCAGACCGGACTGCTCTCGCTCACCGGCACACCCGACGAGGCGGTGCGGGCGGGCATCTCGGTGGCGGACATCGCGGGCGGGATGTACGCCTACAGCGGCATCCTCACCTCGCTCTTCACCCGGGCCACCACCGGGCGCGCACCGGCCGTCGAGGTCTCCCTCTTCGACGCGCTGGGCGAGTGGATGGGCCAGCCCGCCTACTACACGCGGTACGGCGGCACTCAGCCGCCGCGCGTCGGCGCCCGGCACGCGACGGTGGCGCCCTACGGCCCGTTCACCGCGTCCGACGGCAAGGACGTGCTGCTGTCCGTGCAGAACGAGCGCGAGTGGGCTGCCCTGTGCGAACAGGTCATCGGGCAGCCCGAGTTGACCGACGACCCGCGATTCGCCACCGGCTCCGACCGGGTCGCGCACCGCGACGCACTCGACGCGATCATCTCCGCGCGGTTCGCCCGGCTCGGCAGTGACGAGGCGATGGATCTCCTGGACCGCGCCAACATCGCCAACGCGGGCGTGAATTCGGTCGCCGAGTTCCTGGACCACCCCGCGCTCGTCGAGCGCGACCGCTGGCGGGAGGTCGCCATTCCGGGCAGCTCGTCACCGGTGCGGGCACTGGTGCCGCCCGCGAACCTGAAGGGCGTGGCCCCGCGCATGGACCCGGTACCGGCAGCGGGCGAACACACGGAGCGGATCCTCGGGGAGCTGGGGCGTGGCCGCGAGGAGATCGCCCGGCTCCGCGCGGAAGGGGTCTGCGGGTGAGCGGGGCATGAGCCTCGCCCGTGCGGGGCGACTTGGGCTCGGCCCGTGCGGGTCGACTTGGGCTCGGCCCGTGTCAGGCGACGCCGAGCCCTTCGAGCACCACCGCGTTGGGCAGCTCGGCGAACGCCTTGCCGGGCACGATGAGCTTGCCCCGGCGGCTGCCGCTGCCGATCAGGACGTACGGAAGGTCGACGACGGCGGCGTCCACGAGCAGCGGCCAGTCGGCGGGCAGGCCGATCGGCGTGATGCCGCCGTACTCCATGCCGGTCTCGCCGGTGGCCGTGTCCGTCGGCGCGAACGAGGCCTTGCGGGCGCCGAGTTGGCGGCGCACGACGCCGTTCACGTCGACGCGGGTCGTGGAGAGGACCAGGCACGCGGCGAGCGAGGTCTCGCCGCCGCGCTTGCCCGCGACGACGACGCAGTTCGCTGACTGCTCCAGGATGTCCTGGCCGTAGTGCTCCACGAAGGTGGCGGTGTCGGCCCACCGCGGGTCGGTGTCGACGTGGATGACCTGCTCGGCGGGGATGCTCCCGCTCCATCCGCGCACGGCGTCCGCGACGGGCGCGACGAGGAGGCCGAGGGCCTCGGGCGCGGGTCGGACGTCGTCGAAATCTCCCATGGGTGCACGCATGGCCGCACGCTAACAGGCCGCCCTACGGCAGGACCCCGCGGCTCAGTACGAGGAGGCGTGCGCCGGGGGCACCGACACCGACATGGTCATCTCGACGGGATCGGCACCCTTGTTGTGATAGCCGTGCGCCACGTTCGCCTCGAAGGACGCTGCCGAACCGGCGGGCACGAGATGCTCCACGCCGTCCACGACGAGGGTCAGCTCGCCCGCGGCCACGTGAAGCAGCTCCATCGTCCCCGGCGGGTGTGCGTCGGAGTCGCTGCCGTCGCCGGGCATAAGCGTCCAGGCCCACAGCTCGAAGGGCCCGCGCGCCTCGGTCCCGACCAGGAGGGTCGTGCTGCTGCCCGCCTCCGTGGACCACATGCGCACGGCCTGCTCCGGCGGCACGAGCCGTACGTGCGAGCCCTGTTCGTAGTCGAGGAGCGTGGTGATGCTGACGCCCAGGGCGTCGGCGAGCTTCACCGTGATGCCGACGCTGGGGTTGGTCCTGGCCTGCTCGATCTGGATGATCATGCCGCGGCTGACGCCCGCGCGGGCCGCGAGCGCATCGAGCGTGAAGCCCCGTTCCGAGCGCCAGCGCTTGAGGTTGCGGGCGAGGGACTGGGTGAGCTGATCGAGGTCCGACACATTCCGTCCAATATATTGGATGACAGAGTTTAGGATATTGAACTACGGTGTGGTGCACCTGAAGGTTCACCACACTGTACTGCGAGGATTTCCGATGACAGCACTGTTCGCCCTGGCCACCAGCCTCCTGTGGGGCCTGGCCGATTTCGGCGGCGGGCTGCTGACCCGGCGCCTCCCCGCGCTCACGGTGGTCGTCGTCTCGCAGGCCATCGCGGTGGTCGTACTCGGGGCGATCGTGGTCGCCACGGGCGGCTGGACGGAGTGGGGCCCTCAGCTGTGGTTCGCGGTCGGCGCGGGGCTCGTCGGCCCCGCCGCGATGCTCGCCTTCTACAAGGCCCTGGCGCTCGGCCCGATGGGCGTCGTCTCGCCGCTCGGCTCGCTGGGCGTCGTCGTGCCGGTGGGCGTCGGGCTCCTCCTCGGCGAGCGGCCGGGAGTCCCGCAGTTCGCCGGGATCGCCGTCGCCGTGATCGGCATCGTCCTCGCGGGCGGCCCCGAGTTGCGCGGCGCCCCCGTGCAGCGGCAGGCGGTCCTGCTCACGCTGGTCGCGGCCTTCGGGTTCGGCGGGGTGATGGCGCTCATCTCGGAGGCGTCGAGCAACCTCACGGGCCTGTTCCTGGCTCTGTTCGTGCAGCGCGTGACGAACGTGGCCACCGGCGGCGCGGCACTGTTCGTCTCGGTCAAGCGGGGCGGCAGGGCGCTCCCGGAGGGCGGCGGAATGCACGTCGTGTGGGCGGCGGTCCCGGCCCTGGCCTTCGTCGGCCTCGCGGACGTCGCGGCCAACGGCACGTACTCGGTTGCCGCCCAGAACGGCCCGGTCACCGTGGCCGCCGTGCTCGCCTCCGTCTACCCGGTGGTCACCGCACTCGCCGCCCGACTGGTGCTCAAGGAACGGCTGCGCGGGGTGCAGGCGGCGGGCGCGGGCCTGGCCCTGGTGGGCACGGTGCTCCTGGCGAGCTGAGCGGGAGCGCCGTGCGTCAGACCTGCTCACCGAGGTCGAGGTCGTCCAACTCCCCCAGAGCAAGCAGTTGTTCCGGCGTGACCCCGTCAGGAATCGGCACGGGCGCGGGCGTCCGCAACGGCGGCTGCCACCCCGCCTCGGGGTCCCAGGTCCGCACCACGCGGGCAGGCGCTCCGGCCACCACGGCGTGGTCGGGGACGTCACCGCGGACGACCGCGCCCGCGGCCACGACGACATTGCGGCCCAGCCTCGCACCCGGCAGGATCACCGCGTTCGTGCCGATCCAGCAGCCGGGGCCGATCTCGACCGGCTCCATGCGCGGCCACTGCTTGCCGATGGGCGTGTGCGGATCGTCGTACGAGTGGTTCGTGGACGTCACGTACACCGTGGGCCCGAAGTAACAGTCGTCGCCGATCGTCACCGTCGTGTCGGCGATGACGTGGCTGCCGCGGCCGAGCACGACGCCGTTGCCGATGCGCAGGATCGGGTCGGGCCCGAGGTCCAGGTCGGGCATCATCCCGGCGGTGAGGGTGACCTGCTCGCCGATGATGCAGTGGTCGCCGATGCGGATCCACGGCTCACCGAAGACGGTCCCCTGCGGGAAGGACAGCTTCGTGCCCTGGCCGATCGCACCGAACCGCAGCCTGCCCGGCCGCTGCGCGGTGACGGCGCCCGTCCGCTGCACCCAGGCCCAGCCCGCGTGGACGGCGCGCTGGGCCGCGCGGCGCCGCCAGTCGGCGACCGCGGATGAGAACGTGTTCCTGTTCTTCGGCACGCGCTCACGTTACTCAGCCGCGCGCGCCTGAGTGAGCCCGGACCCCTGTGATCTTCACCCCACAGGGCGGCGGACCCCACCCCGTCCCGTACGGTTCCGCCAGGCGCGAGACACGTACGAATGGAGAGTTCCGATGAGCCACGAGGCACTCATCACCGGGTTCGGCGGCAAGAACCCGCAGATCGATCAGGACGCCTTCACCGCGCCCACCTCGGTCATCATCGGCGAGGTGACGCTGCACGCCGGTGCGAGCGCCTGGTACGGGGCGGTGCTCCGCGCGGACGGCGGGCCCATCGTCGTCGGCGCCGACAGCAACATCCAGGACAACTGCAGCCTCCACGTCGACCTGGGCTTCCCCATGACGATCGGCGAGCGGGTCTCGGTCGGCCACAACGCCGTCCTGCACGGCTGCACCGTCGAGGACGACTGCCTCATCGGCATGGGGGCGACGGTCCTCAACGGCGCGGTGATCGGCGCCGGTTCACTGGTCGCGGCGCAGGCCCTCGTGCCGCAGGGGATGGTCGTGCCGCCCGGCTCACTGGTCGCGGGCGTGCCCGCCAAGGTGCGCCGCCCGCTCACCGACGAGGAGCGGGCGGGCGTCACCCTCAACGGCACGATGTACGTAGAGCTCGCCAAGGCCCACCGGGACGCCCACGCCGGGTGACGTCAGTCGGCGGCCGGAACGGGGACCGGCTCGGCCGCCGTCTTCGCACCGCTGTCGTCCTGCGCCGCCGAGCGCGCCTCCGCCGACTTCTTGGCGCGGCGCTTGACCAGCAGCATGGAGCCGACGCCGATGAGGACGGCGATGGCCAGGCCGAAGTACGAGAACCGCTTGAGCCAGTCCTCGGCGACGACACCGATGTAGTAGATGACGGCGGTGGTGCCGCCCGCCCAGACGATGCCGCCCAGGACGTTGGCGATCAGGAACTTCCAGTACGGCATGCGAAGGACGCCCGCGAGGGGTCCCGCGAAGATCCGGAGCAGGGCGACGAAGCGGCCGAAGAAGACCGCCCACATGCCCCACTTCTGGAACGACTGCTCGGCGCTGCCGACGTTCGCGGCGCTGAAGTGCGTGGGGAACTTGTGTTCAAGCCAGGCGAGGAGTGGCCGGCCGCCCTTGCGTCCGATCGCGTACCCGATGGAGTCGCCGATGATGGCGCCCGCGGTGGCGCAGATCCCCAGGATCACGGGGTTCAGCTCGCCGTGCTGCGAGGAGAGCAGCGCCGCGGAGACGAGGACGATCTCACCCGGCAGCGGGATGCCCAGGCTCTCCAGACCGATGACCACGCCCACCAGCGCGTAGATACTGACGGCCGGTACGGTCTCCAGCCATTCCTGGACGTGCAACGCCGGTTCCTCCTGTGCTGATGTGCGTGTACCCGGCGTGCGCGCTCCCCCCAAGATCGCGCACGCCGGGCAGCCTACCCGCTCACCCGGCGTCGGCCGGGGCGGAGTCCCAGAGGTCGCATCGGTGTTCCCTGGCCACGGTGCCGCTCAGCTCGTTCCCGCCCGCGGACGCGGTGCGCAGCGAGAGCACCTGGCCCGGCTGCGTCCGCTGGTCGGGCGCGGTGGGCTGGCCCTCTGCGCGCGGCGCGGCGCCGTGGATGAACGAGCCCCAGTACTGGACCATCTGCCGGGCGAGAACCCGCTGCTCCGCGTCGAGGGGTGACGCGAGCCCGAAGTGCTTGAAGAGGTATTGCACTTCGTTGACGTGGGTCGCCCCGAAGTCGAACGTCTTGCCCGCCTCCCGGATCGAGGCGAAGGGCGGCGAGGTGCGGTCGGCGAACTCATAGGCGTAGACGGGGCCGCGCCCCGCGAGCGACCTGTCCATGCGCAGTGCGGGGCACGCGAACATCTGGTCGCCTTGGGCGGCCGCGTACGCGTGTGTCGGCGAGGCGTGCCCGGACACGCGGTAGCGCTTCAGAACCTTGGCGCCCAGCTCCGCGCCGTACATCCGGGTGAGCGCGCCCGGGTACTGCTCCTCGGTCAGGGGCTTGCCCTGCCCGTCGAACTGGCCGTAGGCGAAGAGCCGCCCCTCGTCGCTGTTCGCACCGTTCAGGACCGGCACGCGCGAGGAGCTTCCGTTCTCGTACGCCTGCTCCGGCTGGACCGGCAGGAAGTCGCCGCCGGCCACCGGGCCCCAGTCGAACCCGGTCTGCGCGGCGAGGATCTCCGCGGCGGACTTCTCGCGCAGACACGCGAGAGCGGTCGCCGGGTCGGGGCAGCCCGCCTTCTTCGCGAACGCCACGCCCTGCGTGCGGGCCTCGTCGCGCTCGCGGGCGGCGCAGTCCCCGTAGGCGCCGCTCTGCACGATGCCCGCGCGGAAGAGGCCCTTGGCGGTGGGCGAGGCCAGCTGCGTACAGACGGAGCGGCCGCCCGCGGACTCGCCCGCGATGGTGACGCGCTGCCGGTCGCCGCCGAACGAGCCGATGTTGGCGCGCACCCAGCGCAGCGCGGCCTGCTGGTCGAGCAGGCCGTAGTTGCCCGAGACCCGGTCGGACGCCTCCGAGTCGAGGCCCTTGCCCGCGAGGAAACCCATGGCACCCAGGCGGTAGTTGACGGTCACCACCACCGTGCCGGTACGCCGGGCGAAGGTGTCGGGCACGATGTCCTCGCCCGCGCCCGCGGTGAGCCCGCCGCCGTGCAGCCAGACCATGACGGGCCGCGGCTTGTGCTGCCCCTCGGGTGCGTAGACGTTGAGGTCCAGGCAGTCCTCCGTATGGCTGGGGTTCTCGTAGCCGGGATCCCAACTCGCCGTCTGTACGCAGCGGTTGCCGAAGGAGGTCGCCCCGCGCACGCCCTGCCAGGACTTGGCGGGACGCGGTTCCTTCCACCGGAGGTCGCCGACGGGCTGCCGGGCGTACGGGATGCCGAGGAACTGCCGCCCCTCGGCGGTGGATTCACCGCGCAGCCACCCCGCGTCCGTGCGGACGAGGGTGCCGCCACCCCTCGGGGAAACGTCCTGCGGGGCGGCCTGCGCGAGGTGCGGGGTGAGCAGGACCGCGGCGGCGGCGATGAGGGTGAGGGTGGTTCGCTTGCGTCCCGTGCGTCTCATGCGGTGACTCCCTTGAAGACGTCAACCCTGGCGGCGGGAAACTATGACCACTACTGACTCGTGTCAATGAGTTGAACGGAAAGCCGGCGGAAACGGCGGGACGGGATCACGCAGAACGGCGCCGTGCCGGTCGGGACCCCCGTGGCCCGGCCGACGCGACGCCGCTGTGTTCAACGAACGTACGGAAGCGAACGCCCGTACGCGACTCAGTTATTGGGGCGCAGGGTCCAGACGACCGTCATCTCGCCGGTCACCGCGCCGTCCTCGCGCTGGATCGCGATCGCCACCGGGAACTCGGGGCGCTGCCCCGCGTCCAGCTCGGCGACGACCTCGGCAGCCGGACGGCCGAGGGTCGCGGTGGCGGTCACGGGCCCCATGGCGAGCTTCTTGTACGCGATGTCGGCGCTGACGGCGAGCGGCACGGCGCGCGAGAGCTGGTCGCCGAACGCGGCGAGCACGATGGCACCGCTCGCCGACTCACCCAGCGTGAACATGGCTCCGGCGTGCGGCCCGCCGACGTGGTTGTGGTACTCGGCCTGATCGGGCAGGGCGACCACGGCCTTCTCGGGCGTGGTCTCGCGGAACTCGAGGTTCAGCGTCCGGGCCATCGGCACGGTGGCGGCGAGCATCTCGCCGATCGACATCTGGTCAGTGCTCATGGCCGGGATGTTACCCATCAGTAGCGTTCTTTGGCCAGGAGCCTGCGGGGGGTGGATCACGGTCACCTATCGTTGCTGCGCATGTGGCCAGGAGAGCAGCAGCCCGGGGCCGGGCAGAACCAGCCGAATCCGTACCACCAGCCGGGATATCAGCAGTCGGGGCATCAGCAGGCGGGGCATCAGCAGGCGCCGTGGAACGCGCCCACCGTTCCCGGCGGCACACCCCAGACGCCGCGGGGCGGAGGGGGCGGAGGGGGCGGCAACAAAACCAAGGTGATAGCTGTCGTCGCCGCGGCGGCGGTCGTGGTGGCCGCGGGCGTCACCGGCTTCCTCGTCCTCGGCGGCGACAAGAACGACGCCGCGAAGCCGGACCCCGCGAAGTCTTCGTCCGCGGCGCCGAGCCCGGCGCGGTCTGACGGCTCCGACTCGCGCGGCAACGGCGGCAACCCCGAGCCGACGATCCCGGGCTGGCAGACCGTCGTGAATCCCAAGCGCGGCATCGCCTTCGACGTGCCCGCGGGCTGGAAGCTGAAGTCGACGGACTGGGTCGGCTGGGTCGCGGAGGCGGACGATCCGGACGACAAGCCCCTCGTTGCCATCGCCGCTCCGGCGTACCTCAAGGAGAAGTGGTGCGGGGCGGACGAGGACAGGGACGGGAACAAGGACTACTCGCCCCTCGCGGCGGCGGGCACCAAGGGCAACAAGGGGGCCAGGAGCACCGACGAGGCCGCGCGCAAGGACGCCGAGCTGTGGATCTACGGCGCCTTCACCCAGCCCGACAAGACGAAGGTCAAGGCCGGGGCCGCCGAGCCGTACACCACGAAGTCGGGCCTCAAGGGCAGTCTGGTGACCGCCTCGTCCTCGGGCGTCGAGAAGAAGGGCAAGTGCGACTCGGAGGGCAAGGCCACGGTGTTCGCGTTCAAGGACTCCGAGGGCGCGTTCGCCTCGTGGTCCTTCCATGGCGCGACGGGCGTGAGTGACGAGGTCCCGGACTCCACGGTCAAGAAGATGCTCGGCACGGTGCGCGAGATCAAGTCACAGCCGAAGTCCTGAACGACCGGGACCCCATGGAGTCCTGAGGCGTTTCGTACTCCGCGGAGGCTTATGGCCCGATGCGCCGTCCCCTCCGCGGGGGCAGCGATGGCATCAGGCCACAAGCCCCTCTATGGTTACTGCCCATGTGGCCAGGACAGCAGCCGCCCGGGGGCGAGCAGAACCCGCAGGACCAGAATCCCAATCCGTACCAGCAGCCGGGGTACCAGCAGCCGAACCCTTACCAGCAGCCCGGGTATCAGCAGCAGCAGCCGCACTCCGGCTCCTTCTCGCAGCCCGAGCAGCCGCAGTGGGCGGCGCCCACGCCTCCGCCGATGCCGGCCCAGCCGGGCGGCGGTCAGGGCGGGGACGGAAACAAGACGAAGATCACCGCGATCGTCGCGGCGCTCGCCGTCCTGGTGGCCGCCGGTGTCACGGGCTTTTTGGTCCTCGGCGGTGACAAGGACGACGAGGCGGACGGCAAGCCCGACAAGAAGTCGCCGGCCAAGTCGGCCTCGCCGAAGCCGAGCCCCAGCGAGACGGAGGGCGGCTCCGAGCGCGGCACGGACAACGGCCCGAAGCCGACGGTCAAGGGCTGGCAGGTCGTCGTGAACCCCAAGTGGGGCACGGCCTTCGACGTCCCCGCGGACTGGGAGGTCGCCACCCCCGGCACCTTCATCGGCTTCGAGGACCAGGAGAAGGGCGACGGCAGCGCGCTCATCGGCATGTCCGCGCCCGCGCACTACAAGTCGAAGTGGTGCTCGTCCGACGACGACAAGGACGGCACCAAGGACGACGTCGCCCTCGGCGCTGTCGGCACCAAGGGCCAGAACGGCGCCAAGAACACCAAGGACGTCGCGCGCAACGACTCCGCGTGGTGGGTCTTCGGCGGGTACACGGGCCAGAAGAAGGCCGACAAGAAGAGGATCAAGGTCGGCAAGGTGGAGTCGTACACCACCACGTCCGGCGTCAAGGGCAGCGTCGCCACCTCCACGACATCGGGTGTCGTCAAGGAGGACAAGTGCGACTCGGACGGCAAGGCCACGACGTTCTCCTTCAAGAACGGCGACGGTGAGTACGTCGCCTGGTCGCTGTACGGCGCCAAGGGCGTGAAGGACGAGATTCCCGACGCCACGGTGAAGAAGATCCTGAGCACGGTACGGCTGCACGGCGACCCCGAGGAGTCCTGAGCCGCTGATTCCGCTCGGGGTCCTGACCCCGAGCGGAAACGGTTTGGCAAGTCGACGTCCCGGCGTGGATAGTCCCCTGGTGACCACTCCCCCCGCCGTGCGCCGCCCCTCCTGGGCCGGCCGCAACTACAGCCTGCTGACCGCCGCCGCGATCGTGACCAATCTGGGCAGCCACGGCGCCCTGATCGCGGCGGCGTTCGCCGTGCTCGACTCGGGCGGCGACGGCGGGGACGTAGGTCTGGTGGCGGCGGCCCGCACGCTGCCGCTCGTTTTGTTCCTGCTCATCGGCGGCGCCGTCGCCGACCGGCTGCCGCGCCACCACGTGATGGTCGCGGCCAACGCGCTCAACTGCCTCTCGCAGGCCGTCTTCGCTGTCCTCGTCATCTCCGGCACGCCGCCGCTGTGGTCGATGATGCTGCTGACCGCGCTCGGCGGCACCGGTCAGGCCTTCTTCGGCCCGGCCGCCGAAGGCATGCTGATGTCGACCGTCAGCGGCGAACAGGCGAGCCGCGCCTTCGCGATGTACCGCATGGCGATGCAGGGCGCGGGCCTCGGCGGCGCGGCGCTCGGCGGTCTGATGGTCGCCGCGATCGGGCCCGGCTGGGTGCTCGCGGTGGACGCGGCGGCGTTCGCGGTGGCCGCGGCCCTGCGGTCACTCCTCGACGTGAGTCACATCCCGGTGCGCGCGCCTGGCGGCGGGCTTCTCTCCGATCTGCGGGAGGGCTGGCGGGAGTTCACGGGACGGCCCTGGCTGTGGGCGATCGTCGCGCAGTTCTCCGTGGTGGTGGCGGTGGTCGGCGCCGCCGAGGCGGTCTTCGGGCCGCTGGTCGCCCAGGACGAACTGGGCGGCGCGGGGCCCTGGGGCCTCGCACTCGGCGCGTTCGGCGCGGGCACGGTCGGCGGCGCGTTCCTCATGATGCGCTGGAAGCCGCGGCGTCTGCTGCTGGCGGGCACCCTGTGCGTCTTCCCGCTCGCCGCCCCGTCGGCGGCGCTCGCGGTGCCGCTGCCGGTGTGGGGGCTCGCGGCGGTGATGTTCGTCAGCGGCATCGCGATCGAGGTGTTCGGCGTCTCCTGGATGACGGCGATGCATCAGGAGATCCCGGAGGAGAAGCTGTCGCGGGTCGCCGCGTACGACTGGTTCGGCTCGGTCGCGATGGTCCCGCTCGCCACGGCACTCGCGGGCCCGGCCGAGCTCGCATTCGGGCGTTCGGCATCGCTGTGGGGCTGCGCGGCCCTGGTGGTCCTGGTGACGGCGCTGGTGCTCTTCGTCCCGGACGTACGCAATCTGACGCGCCGCACGGCGTCGAAGGAGATCGCCATGGACCTCACCAAGGCAGCCGCTCCCCTGGGCGGGCCCCCGCCTACGCCCTCAGCCGACGCTGAAGGCCCTGTCGGCCGACTCGGGTGAAGCGACGGCGTCCACGTCCCACACCCGCCTCCCACGCCGCCAAGGCACCCACTCCCCCGACCCCACCCTCAACAACCCTCGCAGCAAAACCCTCACCAAACGCTGAAGGTCCCACCCGGCAGCGCAGGTGAAGCGACAGCCTCCTCGTCCCGTACTGGCTTCGCCTCACCGGTGAACAGGCGCAGCGCGGACCTGTGCTTAACGCATGCCGGCAATCTGACGCGGCGCACGTCGACGAAGGAGCTCCCAAGGCAGTCGCTCCCCCGGCCCCCGCAGCCAGACCCTCACCCAATACTGAAAGCCCCACCCGGCGGCTCAGGTGAAGCGACCGCGTCCTCGTCCCGTACTGGCTTCGCGTCGGCGGTGAACAGGCGCAGTGCGAGCCCGTGCTCGACGCGTGCCGGGAAGATGTCGGCTGCCGTACGCCGGGCCAGGGCTTCGATCTCGATGGCCTCGTGCGAGGCGACGAGCACCGCGTTGCCGAAGCGGCGGCCGCGCAGCACGGCCGGCTCGGCGATCAGCGCGACCTGCCCGAACACCTCTGCGAAGGTGGCGAGCTGGGAGCGCAGGAAGCCGAACGGCGCCCCGTCGGCGAGGTTCGCCGCGTAGAGGCCGCCCCAGCGCAGCACGCGGTCCGCGGCACGCGCGTAGGCCACCGACGTCAGGTGGGCGGGCACCCGGGAGCCGCCGAAGACATCGGCGACGAGTACGTCGGCGCTGTCCGGAGCCGCGGTCTCGAGCCACTGCCGGGCGTCCGCGCCGTGCACGGTGATCCCGGAGCCCTCGCCCAACGGCAGCCGCTCGGTGACCAGTTCGAGCAGCCCCCGGTCCGCCTCCACCACGTCCTGCCGCGATCCGGGCCGGGTCGCTGCGACGTAGCGGGGCAGGGTGAGCGCGCCACCGCCGAGGTGGATCACGTCCAGGGGGCGGTCCTGGTCGGCGGCCGTGTCCAGGACGTGCGCGAGCCGCTGCGCGTACTCGAACTCCAGGTGGGTGGGCGCGTCCAGGTCGACGTACGACTGGGGCGCTCCGTCGACCGTGAGCAGCCAGGCGCGGGGCCGGTCCACGTCCGGCATCAGCTTGGCGGTGCCGTGGTCGACATCCTTGATCACGGCTATGGCCTCGTCCGCGCGTTCGTCCTCAGTCACCGCTCCATTGTGCCCGCCTCCCCCGGGGGTGGATCCCCCGCGGGAGGCGGGCGTCGGACGTCAGCCGACCTCGGTCACCGTGCCCGCGCCGACGGTGCGGCCGCCCTCCCGGATCGCGAAGCCGAGGCCCGTCTCCAGGGGCATGTCACGGCCCAGCTCGACCGTCATGGTCACGGTGTCGCCGGGCCGGGCGACGGTGGCCTCGCCGAGGTCGACGTCACCGACCACGTCCGCGGTGCGGACGTAGAACTGCGGCCGGTAGCCGGTCGCGATCGGCGTCGACCGTCCGCCCTCCTTGGTGGAGAGGACGTACACCTGCGCGGTGAAGCGGCGGATCGGACTGACGCTGCCCGGCTCCGCGACGACGTGCCCGCGTCGTACGGCGTCGCGTGGCACACCACGCAGGAGCAACGCCACGTTGTCGCCCGCCTGCGCGGACTCCATGGGCTTGCCGAAGGTCTCCAGGCCGGTGACGACGGTCTCCGTCTCCGCGCCGAGCACCTCCACCCGGTCACCGATCCGCACGGTGCCGCGCTCGACGGCTCCGGTGACGACGGTTCCGCGTCCGGTGATGGTGAGCACGTTCTCCACCGACAGCAGAAAGGGCGCGTCGACGTACCGCTCGGGCATAGGCACATAGGTGTCCACCGCGTCGAGCAGCGCCTCGATGGAGGCGGCCCACCGCGGGTCGCCCTCCAGCGCCTTCAGCCCCGAGACCCGTACGACGGGGACGGAGTCGCCCCCGTACCCGTGCGCGGAGAGCAGGTCGCGCACCTCGAGCTCGACGAGGTCGATGAGCTCCTCGTCGCCCGCGTCGGCCTTGTTGAGCGCGACGACGACGTGGTCGACGCCGACCTGCCGGGCGAGCAAGACGTGCTCGGCGGTCTGCGGCATGATCCCGTCGAGCGCGGAGACGACGAGGATTGCCCCGTCGAGCTGCGCGGCCCCGGTGACCATGTTCTTGATGTAGTCGGCGTGGCCCGGCATGTCCACGTGCGCGTAGTGCCGGGTGTCGGTCTCGTACTCGACGTGCGCGATGTTGATGGTGATGCCGCGCTGCGCCTCCTCGGGGGCGCGGTCGATGCGGTCGAAGGGCACGAACGTGCCGGTGCCGCGCTCGCTGAGGACCTTGGTGATCGCGGCGGTGAGGGTGGTCTTGCCGTGGTCGACGTGGCCCATCGTGCCGATGTTGAGGTGCGGTTTCGTGCGGACGTAAGCCGTCTTGGACATGGCGGTTCCTTCTCCGGAACTCGAAAGCTGAAGTCCTCGGCGCACGTCATCGCGTGCGCGCTCGGGACGGGGACCCCGGGGCCGGACCGACCCTCCCCCTATGGGGTCCGCCGGAGTGTCCGGGGAGGGTCAGCGTCGGGCGCCGTCGACGGGAAATGCTGCGCAGAGGAAAACGGCAGCCTTCGCGACGTCCGCGACTGCGGACGTGTCTGCGTGAAAGGCGTACCGGAACATGTCGCAGATCATTGCCGACGGGCAGGGGTACGTCGAATGGTTTTCGCCGCGATCACGACGTGGGTACGACGGGGCTGCGGCAGGAGTGGCCCGTGAAGTCCGGTGCGCTCAGAGGTTCTTCAGGGCCTCGCGCACCGAGAGCGGCGCGAGGCGCCCGCGCTCCCGCTCGACGAAGCCGCGTACGGCGTCCGGATCGGTCTTCGCGTACTCCCGCAGGCACCAGCCGATGGCCTTGCGGATGAAGAAGTCGGGGTGCCCCGACTGGCGTACGCAGTAGCCGAAGAGGCGTTCCGTGTCGGTGGCGTCCTTGTACCGGAGCTGGTGGAGGAGGGCGGTGCGGGCCACCCACAGGTCCTCGTCCTCGACCCAGGCGTCCATCTCGGTCCTGAGTTCCGGGTCGGCGGCGACCAGACCGCCCACGACATGCGCGGCGAGCGCGTCGACCGTGTCCCACCAGGAGACCGTCGTCACGAGGTGGCGCACGACCGGCAGGAAGTCCGACGGCAGGCGCGTCACGTGGCGGCGCAAATAGTCCACGGCGAAGTACGCGTACTCGCGCTCCGGAAGTTCCCAGCAGCGCAACGCGATCGCCGCGCAGTCGGTCGCGTCGGGGCGCGGGAGCCCGGCGAGCACCGTGCGGGACAGTTGGCGGCGCAACGGTGTGGGCAGGCCGAGGAAGGGGGCGACGTTCCTTATGTACGCCTGTGCCCGCGAGGCCCACTCCGGATCGGCCGGCGCCGTGTAGGCGGCGGTGAGCCGTGCCATGACGGTGTCGGCCAAGTCGCTGGTCGGGACGGTGACGCTCATGGACGCACCCTAGAACTGTGACGCCCGTGAGACGACGCATACGGCGATCACACACATTTGTCGGTTAGTCTCCCCGGATGTTCGACTCAGCCGCCGTCCGTACGCAAGGCTTCGCCGAGCGCTGCACCAGGGTGCTGTTCTCGCCGTGGTCGCGACTGTCGCTGCTGGTGGTGCTCCTCGCGGCCGCCGGAACGTGTGTCCTGCTCTTCGAGCCACAACGGATCCTGTCCGACGGCTGGCCCGCGCAACTCGGCGGCGCCGCCGCTGTCGTGGTCTTCGCCGTCGCGTACGGCCTGTGCACCACCGCCTTCGTGCCACGTCCGTTGCTCAATCTGGCGGCAGGCGCTCTGTTCGGTTCGCAGGCGGGCCTCGTCGCGGCGATCGCGGGCACGGTCCTCGGCTCCGGGATCGCCTTCGGACTCGGCAGGATGCTGGGGCAGGACGCGCTGCGCCCACTGCTCCGCGGACGCTGGTTGCAGGCGGCAGACGGGCAGTTGAGCAGGCACGGCTTCCGGTCGATGCTGGCGGCGCGGCTGTTCCCCGGGGTGCCGTTCGCGGCGGCCAACTACTGCGCGTCGGTGTCCCGCATGGGATGGCTGCCGTTCCTGCTCGCCACCGGCCTGGGGTCGATCCCGAACACCGCCGCGTACGTCATCGCGGGGGCCCGCGCGTCGACGCCGACGTCCCCCGTGTTCCTCGTCGCGATGGGCTTCATCGCGGTGACGGGCCTCGCGGGCGCGGTGGTGGCGTGGTGCAAGCGCCACCACCTGCGAAGCCGGTAGGTCGCCGGCAGACGGCGGGCCGGCCGGCGGCCCTCCGGCGGTCTCGTAACCAAGTGACGCTACGCTGCCCCACGGCAGGGGAGTGATCACCCCTCGCCCGCACACCTCCCGTGTCCCATCACATGACCGCACCCGCAGCCCATGATCCGTACTTGGACGGCGCAGTTTCCATGTCTTGGCTTGAATCCTTCATCCTCGGGCTCGTCCAGGGACTGACCGAGTTCCTCCCGATCTCGTCCAGCGCGCATCTGCGGCTGACCGCGGCGTTCGCGGGCTGGCACGATCCGGGAGCCGCGTTCACCGCGATCACTCAGATCGGCACCGAGGCCGCCGTGCTGATCTACTTCCGCAAGGACATCGCGCGGATCATCTCCGCGTGGTCCGGCTCCCTCGTCGGCAAGGTGCCACGCTCGGACCACGACGCGCAGATGGGCTGGCTCGTCATCGTCGGCTCGATCCCGATCGGTGTCCTCGGCGTCACGTTCAAGGACCAGATCGAGGGCCCGTTCCGCGACCTGCGGCTCATCGCCACGACGCTGATCGTGATGGGCATCGTCCTCGGCATCGCCGACCGCCTGGCGGCCCGCGACGAGGCCGGCGGGAAGCATCGCGCCGTCAAGGAGCGCAAGAGCCTGCGGGAACTGGGCGTCCGCGACGGCCTGATCTTCGGCATGTGCCAGGCGATGGCCCTGATCCCGGGCGTCTCCCGCTCCGGCGCCACCATCAGCGGCGGCCTGCTCATGGGCTACACCCGCGAGGCCGCGGCCCGCTACTCGTTCCTGCTCGCCATCCCGGCGGTCCTCGCCTCCGGCGTCTTCGAGCTCAAGGACGCGAGCGAGGGCGGCCATGTGTCCTGGGGCCCGACGATCTTCGCGACGATCGTCGCGTTCGTCGTCGGCTATGCCGTCATCGCGTGGTTCATGAAGTTCATCACCACCAAGAGCTTCATGCCGTTCGTCTACTACCGGATCCTTCTCGGCATCGTGCTGTTCGTGCTGGTCGGGATGGGCGTGCTGAGTCCGCACGCGGGTGAATCAGGCGGGTGATCGGCACTCTGGACGCCCAGTCGGTGGGCGGGCTGAGCCGTGCAGGGTCGGTAGGAGCGGGGGAACCAGGTACACCGGAACGGTGTCACGGCCCGACCCGTTGGACGCCACGAGCCGCAAACGTTCTCGGGCCGCCCTGCGAGCATGCGAAGGCCCGGTCTCCCACGGGAGAGACCGGGCCGGTTCAGCGCATCTCGTTCAGTAGTTTCCGTTCGACAGGACCTCTCCGCTCCTGTCGTAGACGGTCACCAGGCCGTTCTCCGAGTCATAGCAAGAGCCGAACGCACTCGCAATGAGCTTCCCGTCCGACGCATGCGGCCCCACGATCCCGCCGGTGAAGTCCGTGAACACTTCGGCCGCGTCAAGGACGTCGTTGTTCTTGTCCGCGCCTGTGACCTTGGTGACGTGCTTGGCAGCTGCCTTCTCGCTCGCGCTGCCGCCCTTGGCGACGCATGCCTTGAACTGGTCTGCCTGGCTTACCTCGTCCTCGGCGGGCGGGTTCTTCTTGACGTCACCGGACTTGGGCTTGTCGTTGGTCGTCGCGGCTTTGTCGTTGCCGGCCCCGTCGGTGGAATCGCCTCCGGCAGCTGCGCCGATGGCAGCGATCACGACGATGAGAGCGACGACACCGAGGCAGCCGAAGCCGAGGGTCTTCCCGGTCTTGGACTTCTTCGGGGGGCGCGGCTGGGAGGGCGACTGGGGATCTGCTCCCCATCCGGGCGATTGCTGCGGTTGACTCATGATTCCCCCCTGGGACTCTGCGATGAGGGGAGCATCATGCGCTCGGCGCAACTTCTGCGGAGGCCATATCGCGGTGGCGTGACACGAATGGGTGGAAGTCACGCAAAGGCCTGATCGATGAACGTGCAACTACGACGTTCGGCCCGCATGACGCGGCCCCGCCCGGAAGCACCGGGCGGGGCCGCTTCGCGTTACACCCCCTGCTCCACGATGTCGGTGATCTTCACAGACACCTTCGCGCTCGACGACGCCGTGCTGAGCATGGTCTGCGTGTAGTCGAGAGTCTTCCCCTCCGACAACTCGCCCGTCTCAATGACCGGCCCGGATTCGTCACCAGAGATCTCGTAGGTGATCTCGTACACGGCGTCAGGATCGAGGTTCTCACTCGGGCCGACGTACGACAGGCTGGGCTCAACCGTCAGATTGCAGCCCGCTGAGCCGAAGCACTGCCGCTCCGTGGTGCGCAGCGTCATCGTGAAGTCGTCGATGTCCGGCGTCCCGTACGTCGGCTCCGCGTCTGCCTCCTCTGCCAGAGCGGTCTCCGCATCCTCGCTTGCGGGGCTCGACGCGGTGGCGGCCGGCTTGCTGTCGTCGTCCCGGGACTGCACTACGAAAATCCCGGTCCCGACGATGGCGACGATGATCGTGGCGGCAGCTCCGACGATGATCGCGTTGCTACCGCGTCTCTTCGCCGTCGGTGCGGGTTGCTGCGGCGGAAGTTCGGGCTGTGGTGGCGGCGTGGTGGTGCTCATCGTTCCCCCTGCGGTTGTGCTCTGTCTGCGCATGATGGGGGCATATGTGGGGGCCGCGAAGGCGAAGTGTCTGGGTTGTGACAGAAGGAGGCCCCGCCGCGTCGGGTGCGGGGCTCGGGCGCCGGGCCTGTGCTGCTCGGGGAGCTGATCCGTAGCCCGCACGCGGGAGAGTCGGCAGGGTAGTGCCTGGCGCTGACTGAGGGCCCGTATCGGGGGAAGCCGGATGGCATGGCTGTTCTCAGGAAATGCGCACGCCCCTTGCTCGCCTCGGTCTTCCTGTCGGGAGGTTTCAGTACCCTCCGGAACCCCAAGCGCGTGGCCCCCGCGGCGGAGCCTGTCGCGGTTCCGCTGGGCTCCAAGATCCCCCGGCTGCCGCAGGACCCCGAAACCCTGGTCCGCATCAATGGTGCGGTGCAGGTCGGTGCCGGTGTGATGCTGGCCACCGGGCGGGTGCCGCGCTTCGCCGCGCTCGCGCTGGCCGGATCCCTCGTGCCCACGACGCTGGCCGGGCACGCCTGGTGGAAGGAGGAGGACCCCGAGCGTCGAGCCGCTCAGCGCACTCAGTTCATCAAGAACCTCTCGCTGCTCGGTGGTCTGCTGATCGCGGCGGCCGACACACACGGCAAGCCCTCCATGGCCTACCGCGGCCGTAGCGCCGCCAAGTCCGGCGCCACCCGCGGCCGCTCCGCCGTGAAGTCCGGGGCCCATCACGGCCGTACCGCGGCGGAGTCCGGACGGCGGGCCGCGCGCAACGCCGGGCGCGATGCCAGGGGCGCGCTGAACAAGGTGGCCGGGTCGTTGTGACCAATGGCATGCCGAAAGACCCTCTTCAGGAGGGTTTGGCCGCCATACGGTGAAGGAATGTCGCCCCTCGCCCGCATCAGCGCCTCGTACGCCCCGCGCTTCGCCGAGTTCGCCTTCGAGCCCGGTTTCACGGCCGCCGTGGACCAGCACGTGGCCGAGCTGCGGGACCGGCTTGAGATGGGCGGGGCCGGGCTCGTGCCGCCGGCGCCGGACCCGGAGATCCTCTCGGACTACGCCCTGGGGTTCCTCGACGCGCTGTCCGAGAACGACTGGCGGGAGCCGGTGGGCCACGACTACGCGGTGTGCCGCCTCACCGCCATCTCCTGGCTGGTGCGGCGGCACGACCTGGTGCCGGAGTCGTCCGGGGCCTGAGGCAGTCCAAGGAGAGACCGACTAGAGACGGACTGCCCTGGGACCCGGAACGGTCACATGCCGTCTCGCATGTCGTCGTCACGCAGGTGGCTGCCCGTGTCCGTGCCCATGCCGGGACGCGTGCGCTCCCGCGCGGGCTGGTTGGTCATCGCGTCCTGACGTCCCGCCTGGTAGGCGCTGACGCTGCCGCGCGCCTTGACCGTCTCCTGCTCAGCCGTGTCCAGCCAGCGCTCCCAGCGCTGCCGCATCGGGCCGATGAGGCCACCGCCCACGCCGACGATCAGGATTCCGGCACCGGCCGCGAGCGCCGCGTACAGGACCGGCTGGGTGACCGCGGTGGCGATGCCCGCCTGACCGAGGGCCGCGAACACACCGAGGGCGACGATGCAGGCCCACGCGATCGTGCCGACGGTCTTCCCGTACGACATCGAGGACAGGGCGCTGGTGACGATGTCACGCACGATGTTGGCGACCGCCATGGCGACGACCATCAGCACGATGGCGACGACGCCGCGCGGGATCCAGGAGACGATGCCGTCGAGCATCGTGGAGACCGGGTTGCTGCCGAAGACGCCGAAGCCCAGCTGCAGAGTGATCAGGAGCAGGGCGAAGTAGATGACCTTGCAGACGATCCCCGTCGTGTCGTACTTGGAGTTCGCCAGCATGCGGGACGCGCCCGCGCGTTCGGCGAGCTTCTCCGAGCCGACCTTGCGCAGGACCCGGTCGAGGACCCGCGCGATCATCTTCGACACGAACCAGCCGATGACCAGGACGACCAGGAAGCCGATCAGCTTCGGCACGAACTGAGCGACCTTCGACCAGGCGTCGTCGAGCCCTTGGGTGAAGTCCACGGAGAGACTTATGTACTGGGACATGAGTGGTCCTCCACTCGGTGGGCCCCGGCCGCCACGATGGCGTCGGGGCGATGAATCCCCCACGGCGCGCGGCTTCCGGCGCGTCCCTTCTCCCCTGGATATCAGGGCCCACGGCCGGGGGCGGTGCGGTGATGCGCCGTACGGGTGACGGCGTGCGACGGGCCGCTTCGCTGTGCGACCGCTCACTTGGAGGAGGTGAACGGTAGCTGAGAGTTCCGATTGTCGTAGGCATCCCCTAGGCTTGACCCATGCCCTTAACCCCTCATCCCCTTGGTTCCGCACGGTCTGCCGCGGAACTGAACGAGCGGATCCGCGGCCTGTGGATGCGCGCCGGCGGACGTCTCTCGGCCGAACAGCGCCGCGAGTACGAACAGTTGGTGACCGAATGGGCTGCTGCCGTACGCGAAGAAGTCGTCAAGGCGGCCTAGCGCAGGTCCGCACCGCAGACCCTCAGCTCAAGCCCTCGCTCCAGGTCCTCACCTCTGAGACGTGAACTCCCTTATGCGAGCGAGGGTTTGCGCCGTCCCGGTGTGTACGTGACCTGCCGTCCCCAGCGCCCGCGCCGCCGCGACATTGCCGGAGGTGTCGTCGATGAACAGCGCCCGCGCAGGCTCGACGGCGAGCAGCCGCAAGGCGATCTCGTAGATCCGCCGGTCAGGTTTGGCGCATCCGACCTCGCAGGACAGGATGAGGCGGTCGGCGACGTCCGTCAGACCACCGTCCGACATCCGCTCGCGCAGACCGGGCCAGGTATTGCTGACCACGGCCGTGCGGACGCCCTGCTTCCGCAGGCCGCGCAGGCACGTCACGAGCTCCTCGTCCCAGCCCTCCCTGGCCGCCAGGTCCCGGCGCAGCTCGGCGATCACATCCGGTTCCGTGCGCAGCCGCCCCCGCACGGTCTCCCACCAGGCGTCCTCGCTGACGCGGCCGATGAGGACACCGGAATCGTTCCCCTCGTACAGGGCGGCCATAAAGGCGGTGGGCGTGAGGCCGAGCCGTCTTCCCCAGGCCGCCGCGACGGCGGGCAGGTACTCGCGGACGAGCACACCGCCGACGTCGATCAGTACGCCGCGGGCGTGCGGGCTCATGTGCCGTACTTTCGCCGCGGCACGCCCCCGCCGTCAACGGCTGCCGCGTCAGCCCTTGCCCTGGCGCGCCTTCCTCGCCACGCGGCGCTTCTGCCGCCCCGTCAGTTCCTTGCGCTTGCCCTGCCGTTTGTACGACGCGATGCGCTGCTCGTTCTTCACCTGATCTCCCAGCTCGGAGTGTCCCTGCTTGCTTGACGGACATGGAACGCAGAGTGAACTGCCGTGCATAGTAGGGCAGTTGGCCGCGCATCGCCCCCCCCTCCGATCGCACCACACGCGCCGCGTTCCGGCATGCGTTCCGGCATGCGTTCCGGCACGCCTCTTGGCTGAGCTCCCCCCGTGCCCAACACTGACCCGATGACGCAGCGCGTGGAACTCGCCGCCGTGATGGACCGGTTGGCCATCGACTCCCTCATCACCGAGTACGCAGTGACCGTCGACGACGGCGACTGGGACGCCTACCAGCGGCTCTTCACCCCGGACGGCCGCGCCGACTACAGCTCGGCGGGCGGTGTCGACGCGAGCGCCGCGGAGGTGGCCGTATGGCTGGCCGGGACGATGCGGCTCTTCCCGATGCGGCAGCATCTGATCGTCAACCGGAGGCTTCGGTTCGGGACACTCGACCAGGACATCGGTGACGTCGCGCAGGTCCAGGCCGACTACGTGAACCCCATGCGCTTCACCTCGGGCGAGGCCGGGCACGAGGGCGAGGCCGGGGACAAGCGCGAGGGCGGCGCGGAAGCCTCCGCGCCGGACTTCGTATGCGGCGGCCGCTACGCCTTCACGGCCCTGCGTACGGAGCAGGGCTGGCGGCTGAGTCAGGTCACCGTGCAAGAGAAGTGGCGCCAGGTGAAGGAGCGGCCCGTGAGCCGCCCGTCCGGTTAGGAGGGCGGGCCGGCCGGGAGACGGCCGGGTGAAGGGTCGGGAAACGATCGGGAAAGCGCGTGGCAGGCGCACTGTCCTAGATCGTCCGGGGCGCGCACACTGGAGGGACGACCGGGCGTCGGGGACCGAGGGAGGCGCTGCATGGAACCACTCCGCGACGACCGGGACCCGCGGCGACCACGCCTCACGGCCGCTTCGGCGGCGGGGCTGCTCGCGTCGGCCCGTTGGCGGGGCGCCATCGCCGTGGCCGCCGGCGCACTGCCGGCCCTCGCCTTCCCCGCACCGTCGTTGTGGTGGTTCGCCTACGTAGCGCTCGTGCCCTGGATCCTGCTGGCGCGCTCGGCGGGGACCGGGCGCAGGGCGGCGATCGACGGCTGGCTCGGCGGCCTCGGGTTCATGGTGGCGGTGCATCACTGGCTGCTGCCGAGCCTCCATGTGTTCACCCTCGTCATCGCCGCGCTCCTCGGCCTGCTGTGGGCGCCGTGGGGCTGGCTCGTGCGGCGTCTGTTGGGCGGGGTGCTCACACCGGGGCGGACCGCGGCCGCGCTGGTCGTCCTGCCGTCCGGCTGGCTGATGGTGGAGCTGGTCAGGTCGTGGGAGGGGCTCGGCGGCCCGTGGGGGCTGCTCGGCTCCAGTCAGTGGCAGGTCGAGCCCGCCCTGCGCCTGATGTCGGTGGGCGGGGTGTGGCTGGTCAGCGCCCTGCTCGTGGCCGTGAACACCGCCGTCGCGGCGCTCGTTGCGGCGCTCGTCCCGGCGCTTGCCCCCGCCCACGCCGTACGCCCGTCGAAAACGGCCCGCACCCCCGCCGCCAGGGCCATCCCCGCCACCGCCGGTCTCGTGGCCGTGGCCGCCGTGACCACCACCGCCTGGGCGTGGGCGCCGCGACCCGAAGCCTCGGGCCGGATGCACGTGGCAGTCGTCCAGCCGGGCGTCATCAATGGGGTGGGCAGCACCGACAAGCGGCTCGCACGCGAGGAGGCGCTGACCCGCGGCCTGGCGGGGCAGGATCTGGACCTCGTGGTCTGGGGCGAGAGCAGCGTCGGGTACGACCTCGCGGAGCGCCCCGACGTCGCCCGGCGGATAGCCGCGCTGTCCCGGGAGGTCGGCGCCGACATTCTGGTGAACGTGGACGCCCGCCGCTCCGACCGGCCCGGCATCTTCAAGAGCTCCGTCCTCGTGGGCCCCGAGGGACCGACCGGCGACCGCTACGACAAGATGCGGCTCGTCCCCTTCGGCGAGTACATCCCCGCCCGCTCGCTTCTCGGCTGGGCGACATCCGTGGGCAAGGCGGCGGGCGAGGACCGCAGGCGCGGCGAGCGTCCGGTGGTGATGGACGTGGGAGGCGGCCTGAAGGTCGGCCCGCTGGTGTGCTTCGAATCGGCGTTCCCCGACATGAGCCGGCATCTGACGCGTGAGGGCGCCCAGTTGCTGCTCGCGCAGTCGTCCACCTCGACGTTCCAGTCCAGTTGGGCGCCCGAGCAGCACGCCTCGCTCGCCGCGGTGCGCTCCGCCGAGACCGGCCGCCCCATGGTGCACGCCACGCTCACCGGCGTCTCCGCGGTGTACGGCGCGGGCGGCGAGCGGGTCGGAGCGCCGCTCGGCACCTCGGCGAGCGCCACGTCGACGTACGACGTTCCGCTGGCCGAGGGCGTCACGCCGTACGTCAGGCTGGGCGACTGGCCCGTGCACACGGCCCTCGCCGTACTCGCGGTGCTGTGCGCGGCGGAGGGCCTGCGGTCCCTGCGAAGGCCCGCGAAGGGTCACCTCAGGCGGCCTGCTCCTGAGCCGCACGGACCACACGCTCGCACAGCTCATGGGTCCCCAGCGCGTCCCGGGCGCTGAGCACCTTGCCCGCGCGCACGGCGTCGAGGAAGGCGAGCACCACCTGCTCGATGCCGCGCTGCCGGGCCACCGGCACCCAGTCGCCGCGCCGCCGCACGCTGGGCTGGCCCTTGTGGTCGACGACCTCGGCGAGGTTGATCACCTGACGCTTGGTGTCCTGACCGGAGACCTCGAGGATCTCCTCGGTGGAACCGCTCAGCCGGTTCATCACGCCGAGCGCGGTGAACCCGTCCCCCGCGAGCTGCAGCACGACATGCTCCATGAGCCCGTCCTGGACGCGGGCGCGCACGCTGACGTGGTCGATCGGCCCCGGGGCCAGGAAGCGCAGGGTGTCCACGACGTGGATGAAGTCGTCCAGGACGAGCGTGCGCACGTCCTCGGGCAGACCGACGCGGTTCTTCTGCATCAGGATCAGCTCGCGCGGGTGCTCGACGCACTGCGCGTAGCCGGGCGCGAAGCGGCGGTTGAAGCCGACGGCAAGGCTGACCCCGCGCTCCTCGGCGAGGCGCACGAGCCGCTGGGAGTCGGCGAGTTCGTACGCCAGGGGCTTGTCGACGTAGGTGGCCACGCCCGCTTCGAGCAGCCGCGTCACGATCTCCGGGTGAGCGGCGGTCGAGGCGTGCACGAAGGCGGCGTCGATGCCCTGGGCGAGCAGCGCGTCCAGGTCGGTGTGGCAGCGCTCGTCGGGGATGTGGTGGGTGCCCGCGACGCGGGCCAGGGTCGCGGGCGTGCGCGTCTGCAGGTGCAGCTCGACCCCGGGCAGGGTGGTGAGCACGGGAAGGTACGCCTTCCGCGCGATGTCACCAAGTCCGATACAGCCGACCTTCACCACTGTCCCCTTTGTCTCCGCTACCGCTTCAGCTCTGTGCGAGTTCCGCTCCCGCAGCATACGGCTGCTGCGGCGGCCGCCAGTCGGCGATGGAGGCGAAGCTCCGCAGGATCAGGTTCGGGCCGAGGCGCCCGGCGGCGGCGATGCCTGCGTTGCGTACGGCGATGAGCGGGGCGCTCGTCAGGTGGTTCATGCGGGCCGCGCGCGCCGCCTGCCGGACGATCGCAGTGGTGCGCGGCACCCGCACCGCGCTGTAGCGGGCGAGGCCGGCGGCCAGGTCGCCTCCCGGGTCCGCGTGGTGGGCCAGGACGACGGCGTCCTCGATGGCCTGGTTGCCGCCCTGGGCCAACGTGGGCGCCATGGCGTGCGCGGCGTCCCCGATGAGGGCGACCCTGCCCCGGTGGTAGTGCGCGAGGGGCGTACTCATGTGGCGCACATCGTTGCGCAGGATGTCCTCGGGGCGCGCGGCGGCGATGATCTCGGGGATCGGGTCGTGCCAGGCGGCAAAGCGGCGCGCCATCTCGGCCTTCTCGCCGTCGGGGCTGTGGCCGCCATCGGGGACGGCGGCGGTGGCGTACGCGTAGATCCTGCCGTCCTTGAGCGGATGGGTGCCCCAGACACCACCGTGGCCCCAGGTCTCGTGCGGTTCGAAGCGGTGGCCGCCGGGAGCGGGGACCACCAGGCGCCAGGCGGTGAATCCGGCGTACGTCGGCTGCGGGTGGGCCGGGAACAGGGCCGTTCGCACGGCCGAGTTGATGCCGTCGGCGCCGACCACGAGGTCCGCCTCGATGGTGTCCCCGTCGTCGGTACGGACGACGGCCCTGCGGTCCTGCGACCCCGGATCGGTGAGCTCGGCCCGCACCCCGGTGCGCAGGGCGTCCGCGGGCAGCGCGGTGACGAGCAGCTCGACGAGGGTGGCGCGATGCACGAGGACCAGCGCGCCGCCGAACTCCGCGGCGGTCGCCGCCGCGGACGTCCGCACGAGCCAGCGCCCGTTCTGCGCGCGCAGACCACCGTCGCCCTCCCAGGCCGCGAGAGCGCGGACCTGGTCGCCGAGCCCCAGGACGTCCAGGGCGCGCTGGGAGTTGGGGGCCAGCCCGATTCCGGAACCGACGGGCTCCAGGGTGGCGGCCCTTTCCAGGACGGAGACCTGCCAGCCCGACAGGTGCAGGGCGATGGCGGAGGTGAGGCCACCGATGCCTCCGCCGATGATGACGGCGTGGGGCTTGGGACGCCGGGAGGGCTGGTGCGGGCGAAGGTGCCGCTGGGGTTGCTGGGGCCGTTGGGGCTGTGCCATGGGTCTGCTCCTCCTGCTCGAGCTCACGTACCGCGCCACTACATCTGTAGTAGCCGACGCACCGAAGGTACTACACCTGTAGTGAGGGCGGCTAGAGTGGTGGGCATGCGCGCACGCAACGAACTGATCGCCGACACGGCACTCGCCCTGCTCTCCGAGCGAGGCATGCGGGGGCTGACGCACCGGGCGGTGGACGAGGCCGCGGGGCTCCCGCAGGGCTCGACCTCGAACCACGCGCGCACGCGGCTCGCCCTCCTGGAGGCAGCGGTACGAAGGCTGGCGGAGCGGGAGGCCGAGGTCCTTGCCCTCCCGGACTCGGCGATTCCGGGGCCGGGCGGCCTCGAGCCCGTGATCACGGCGCTCGCCCGGGCCCTGCACCGTTACCTGACGGACGACCACCGCGCCCTCTTGATCGCCCGCTACGAACTGGCCCTGGAGGCAACCCGCCGACCAGAACTGCGCGCCTTCTACGACGCGACGGGAGCACGCTTCACGAAGCCGCTGGTCCCCCTGATGCGAACCCTGGGCTCACCGGCCCCGGAGCGGCACGCGCTGTCGCTGATGGCGTGGAGCGAAGGTCTGCTGTTCGCCCACGCGGCAGGCTCGTACCGCACCCCACCCCCGAGCGAGCAGACCCTGCGAACGGGCCTCACCGAACTACTGCGCGGAATGCTCCTCTAGAGCCCTTCTGACGGATCTCCGCGGCGCCGCGACGCCCGGCACTCCCGCCTTACTCCGCCACATGACCCTTCACCCCGCACTCCCCAGCCTCCGGCCGGGGGGAACCCCCAGCGCACGCACCGAATGCCGCTCCTTCTCCCACGGAGGTCCGTCAGAAGGCCCTAGGCCTGACACCAGGGCCACCCACCACCCCGCACCCCGCACCCCACGGAACCCGCATCACACAGAGCCCCGCGCCACACGGAACCCCGCCTCGCACAGAGCGCCCCAGGAAGGCCCGGAGCCCCGCCCCCGGCTCCCCCGCCGACCAGAGGCGCACTCACCCATGCGGGCCAACTTCCCCTCGTTCCCTCGCCGAAAGCAGCCCCCACCCCGCAGAGTTGCGCGAATGCACCGAACCACGACCACCGCCACACTCCTGGCCTCCGTGGCGGTCACCGCCCTCTCCGGCTGTGTGAGCGTCGAGCGGGAACCCGCGCCCGGGCCGTCCGCCGCGAGCGCCCCGCCCCCGGCGCCCCGCGCCGACGGCAACTCCCGGCCGCGCGTCGTGGAAGCCCCCGCCCGCGAGGCACTGGAGCTCATCGCACCGCCGCGTGCCCCGGCGCCCCGCGCCACCGGCACCGCCCCGACCGTCCCCACCGCACAAACCCGCGCGGCCGGCCCCGCACGCCCCTCGGACCCGCCCCCGCAGCGCCGTGCACCCCGGCCCGAGGCCGCCGAACCAGCCGCTCTGCCCACCGTCGCGCCGACGATCGCTGACCTCTGCGCCCTCGGCAAGCAGTACGGCGGCTGGCAGCCGGGCAGCCCCGAGGCGGTCATCTGCCAGAACGCCTACGGGCGTTGACCGCAGGCACCCGAAACCCCCGCCTCACCTCACGGCGCCCCGCCTCACTCGACCTCACTGCCCTCCCCCAACTGCAGCTCAAGCCTCCCGATAGCCGCCCGGACCCCGTCCCCGTACCCGTCGTCCCCCAGGGCCCCGACCGCCCCACGCGCCCGCCGGATGTGGTTGCGCGCCGCCTCGGGGCGCCCCAGCTTCGCGTAGTCCGCCGCCAGGTTCAGGTGCAGCGAGGGGTAGAACCCGCGGACGGCGATCGAGTCGTGGTGCTCGTGCAGACGCTCGTCCGTGAGCTCGTCCGCCGCCGACAACGCCCGCAGATCCCACGCCAGTTCGTCCGAGGGGTCCTCCTGCGTGTCCGCCATGTAGTGCGCAAGCGTGCAGCGGTGCAGCGGGTCGCCCTCCTCGCCGATCTCCGACCACAGACCGAGGAAGCGGTCCCGCGCCTCCTCGCGGTCACCTCCGTGGTGCAGCATGACCGCCTGCCCGATCCGGGTCATCATGGCGTCTTCCGCCGCCTGCTCCTGCTGCTCCGCCACCGGGTCCTCCACACTCGTACGCCCATCGTGCCCACCGCTATCGACGCTATCCGCCTGCACTGACAATCACGGTCAGGCGCGATCGGGCCGCGAGGCGCTCACGCGTACCGCTGGGCCAGCCCGGTGACGGTCCCCGCCTCACGAGCTGAGCCCAGCCCGCCCCGGAGGAAAACCTCAGCCCAGGTCCGGGATCCGCCAGTCGATCGGCTCGTGTCCCTGCGCCGCCACCGCCTCGTCGATCTGCGTGAAGGGGCGTGAGCCGAAGAACTTCTTCGCGGAGAGCGGCGAGGGGTGCGCGCCCTTGACGACCACGTGCCGCTCCTCGTCGATGAGGGGCAGCTTCTTCTGGGCGTAATTGCCCCACAGGAGGAAGACGGCGGGGTCCGGGCGGTCGGCGACCGCGCGGATCACCGCGTCGGTGAACTTCTCCCAGCCCTTGCCCTTGTGGGAGTTGGCCTCTCCGGCGCGGACCGTGAGCACCGCGTTCAGGAGGAGGACGCCCTGCTGGGCCCACGGCATCAGATAGCCGTTGTCCGGCACGGGGTGGCCGAGCTCCTCCTGCATCTCCTTGTAGATGTTCCGCAGCGAGGGCGGGGTCTTCACACCGGGCCGCACGGAGAAGCAGAGGCCGTGCCCCTGCCCCTCGCCGTGGTACGGGTCCTGACCGAGGACAAGCACCTTCACCTGGTCGTACGGCGTCGCGTCGAGCGCGGCGAACACCTCGTCACGCGGAGGGTAGACAGGTCCCTGCTCCCGCTGTTGCTCGACGAACTCGGTGAGCTCCTTGAAGTAGGGCTTCTGCAGCTCCTCGCCGAGGACTCCGCGCCAGGACGCGGGCAGCATGGCGATGTCGGTCACGTCAACAACCTCCGGTGTGCGGTCACTTCTCACCACAGAACCTACCGGCGACCACTGACAATCAACCCGCCGCCCGCTGCCCGGGCCCCTTCGCTGCTCGCGCCCCCGCTACCAGCTCGTCTTGCGCTCCAGCTCCCACATCATCATGATCGCCGAGGGATCCAGGGCGCGCTCGCCGCCCGCGATCTCCTCGCTCGCCATGATGTACTGCTTGCCCTGCCACAGCGGCAGCAGCCGCGCGTCGTCGACGAGGAGCTTCTGGGCCCGCTCGAAGTCGTCGGCCACCGCGCCCCGGTCGGCCTCACGGCGCGAGCGCGGCAGCACCTCGTCGGTGATCTCCGGTGCCGGGTAAGGCGTGTTGAGCACGTTCTTCGCGCCGATGAACGGCGCGATGAAGTTCTCCGCGTCAGGGAAGTCGGGGAACCAGCCACGGCCGAAGACCGGGTACTCGCGCTTCTTGGTGCCCGCGTCGAACTCGGTCCAGGGACGGCTCTTGAGCGTGATCTTGAAGAGCCCCGAGTCCTCGAGCTGCCGCTTGATCTCCTCGAACTCCCCGGCGGTCGCCGAACCGTAGCGGTCGGTCGTGTACCAGAGCGTGAGCGGCACCGGTTCGTTGATGCCCGCGCCCTTGAGGATGTTCGCGGCCTTGCTGTCGCTGGGGTTTCCGTAGTCGTCGAAGAAGCCGGTGCCGTGCCCGGTGAGCCCCTGGGGGACCATCGAGTACAGCGGCTCGACGGTGTCCTGGTAGATCTTGTGGGCGATGGCCGGGCGGTCGATGACCTGGGCGAAAGCCTGTCGGACCGGCTTCTTCCTGGCCCAGGGGTCATCCGGGTTGAACACCAGGTAGCGGATCTCGGTGCCCGAGCCCTCCACGAGCTGGATTCCCTCGCGCGCGTGCTTGTTGGCCTGCATGTCGACGATGTCCGTGGCCGCGAGTCCGCGGAAGGTGACGTCGATCTGCTTGTCCTTCAGGGCCTCGACCATGGTGGCCGACTTCTTGAAGTAACGGATCGTGACGGCGTCGTTCTTGCGGTCGGCCGCACCCTCGTAGTTGGTGTTCTTGACCAGCTCCGCCCGGTCACCGGCCGTGTACGACTCCAGGGAGTACGGCCCCGAGCCCGCGATCGATGAGCCCTCGCGGAGCTTGTCCGCCGGGTACTCGCGCGGATCGACGATCGACATCGCGGGTGTGGAGAGCACGAACGGGAAGGTGGCGTCCGGCTTCTTGAGCCGGAACGTGACCGTGCGGTCCCCCTTCGTCTCGACCGTGTCCAGCGAGCCGAGCAGACCCGCGGGCCCGCCCTTCACGTCGATGCGCCGCATGCGGTCGAAGGTGTGCTTGACCGCCTTGGCGTCGAGCGCGTGGCCGTCGGAGAACTTGAGGTCCTCGCGCAGCTCACAGGTGAAGACGGTGTTCGTCGCGTCGGCGAACTTGCAGGACTCGGCCGCGTCCGGCTCGGGCTCGGCCGCCCCGCTGGGGAAGCTGAGAAGCGTCTGGAAGACGTTGCGGTACAGCTCCCAGGAGCTGTCCCAGGCGGCGGCCGGGTCGAGGGTGCTGGGAGCACTCATGGTGCCGACGGTGATCTTCTGTTCCTCGTCGGACTCGTCCGACGAGAATATTCCGCATCCCGAGAGCAAGGATATGGACACCAGCGCCGCGGCCGGCCGCAGGCCCCGGCGGGGCAGCCCGGCCAGGCCACGCAGACCCGCCGCCGCCACCAGGCGAACTTCACTGAACACGCGCACGCTCCTCGATCGGCCATGCCATGGGTCGGGAGACAATATCGCAATGCCCCGCCGGGCCAACTTGCGGCGCCGACGGGGCACTTGATGCGGGTGTACGTCCCTTTTGGATGGCGTACCTGGTGATTGCCGGGCCTTCGTCAGCTGACGCCCGCATTGAGGAAGATGCCGCCATCGACCACGAGTGTCTGTCCCGTGATCCAGTCGGACTGGCTCGACGTGAGGAACGCGGCCGCGCCCCCGATGTCCTCCGGCACACCGAGCCGCCCCAGGGGGTACGCGGCTGCGGCCTCCGCCTCGCGGCCCTCGTAGAGCGCCTGGGCGAACTTGGTCTTGACCACGGCGGGCGCGATCGAGTTGACCCGCACCTTCGGCGCGAACTCGTGCGCGAGCTGCAGGGTGAGGTTGACCATCGCGGCCTTGCTCATGCCGTACGCACCGATGAACGGCGAGGGGGCGACGCCCGCGACGGAGGCGATGTTCACGATCGCGCCGCCGTTCTCGCTCTGCCAGGCCTTCCAGGTCTGCTGGGCGAAGCCGAGTGCCGAGATCACGTTGGTCTCGTAGACCTTGCGCGCCACATTGAGGTCGAGCTCCGCGATCGGCCCGAACACCGGGTTCGTACCGGCATTGTTGATCAAGAAGTCGACCCGGCCGAAGGCCTCCATGGCGCGCTCGACGGCGACCGCCTGGTGGGCCTCGTCGTGGGCCTTGCCCGCGACGCCGATGACGCGGTCGGCGCCGAGCTTCTCGACGGCCTCCTTCAGCGCGTCCTCGTTGCGTCCGGTGATGCACACACGGTCACCGCGGGCGACGAGCGCCTCCGCGATGCCGTAGCCGATGCCTCGGCTGGCGCCCGTGACGAGCGCGGCCTTTCCGCTGTCCTGCACAGTCATCTCCGCATCCCTCCGGGAAGAACTAGTTGAGCGGGCCGCCGGCCACGTACATGACCTGACCCGAGACGAAGCCCGCCGCGTCGCCGGTGAAGAAGGCGATGGCGTTGGCGATGTCGTCGGGGCGGCCGACGCGCTGGACCGGGATCTGGGTGGCGGCCGCGGCCTGGAAGTCCTCGAAGCCCATGCCGACGCGGTCGGCGGTGGCCTTGGTCATCTCGGTGACGATGAAGCCGGGGGCCACGGAGTTGGCGGTGACGCCGAACTTGCCGAGCTCCTTGGCGAGGGTCTTGGTGAAGCCCTGAAGGCCCGCCTTGGCCGCGGCGTAGTTCACCTGGCCGCGGTTGCCGAGCGCGGAGGACGAGGAGAGGTTCACGATCCGGCCGAACTTGGCGTCCACCATGTGCTTCTGGCAGGCCTTCGACATCAGGAAGGCGCCGCGCAGGTGCACGTTCATGACCGTGTCCCAGTCGCTCGCGCTCATCTTGAAGAGGAGGTTGTCGCGGAGCACACCGGCGTTGTTCACGAGGATCGTGGGCGCGCCGAGCTCGTCGGCGATCCGGGCGATGGCCGCCTCGACCTGAGCCTCGTCGGACACGTCGCAGCCGACGGCGATCGCCTTGCCACCGGCAGCGATGATCTGCGTGACGGTGTCCTTGCAGGCGGCCTCGTCGAGGTCGATCACCGCGACGGCGCGGCCTTCGGCGGCCAGACGTACGGCGGTCGCCGCGCCGATGCCTCGCGCTGCTCCGGTCACGACCGCGACGCGCTGCTCAGTGGTGGACATGCTGGTTCTCCTCGCCCTGTGGGATGCGGCTCTACGGTACGCCCCGATGGTGAGCGACCGCTTAGTACCTTCAGCTGAACGAGACGCTAGAAGCCCTGGCACCCGGTGTCAACGGCACACTGGGGCCTGTGATTCTTTACCTCACCAGGAGGTCGAGGAGTCGGTCCACCTCTGCGGCAGGATCCGCGGTCAGCCCCGTGTGCACCGGCCCCGGCTGGACGACGGTCGAGCGCGGCGCGATCAGCCACCGAAAGCGCCGTCCGGCGTCGTCCCGCTCGGCCTGCCCCGCAGCCTCTCCCCCGGCGCAGATCCGCTCGACGGCGCCGAGCGCCGCCCTGATGCCGTCGAGGTCGGCTGCCGGGTCGAGGGCCCGCAGCTTGCCCTCGTCGAGATGCGTACGGGCAGCCACGAAGGACTTCGCCCGGCAGTAGACGACCACTCCCGCGTTGAACTGCTCGCCGCGCTCCACACGCGGCACCACGCGCACCAGGGCGTACTCGAAGACGTCCCGCTCGGACGGCTTCGGCCGCTGGTCGGTCACTGGCGCTGTCACTGGGTGGCACCCTTCCACTGCGCCTGGGGCAGCTGGATCCGCTCATGGATGGTCTTGGCGCGCGGCAGCAGCGCCGCCGCATAGGCGCGGCGCACGGCGTCGGGGTCCTCGAATCCGGGCTCGTCCACCAGCCACGCGTCGGGCACGTCTGCCGCGGCGGCGGCAAGCAGCTCCTCGGTGACGAGCGGGGCGAGCTCAGCGGCGGCGGACGCGACGTCGGGCCCGAAGGGGGCGAGGGCGTGGTCGGACGCGTCGAAGGGCTTGGCGGCCGCGGTCTCGGCGGTACGCCAGTTGTGGTGCCAGATCATGCTCGCGCCGTGGTCGATGAGCCACAGCTCGCCGCCGGTCATGAGCATGTTCGGATTGCGCCAGGAACGGTCGACGTTGTTGATGAGCGCGTCGAACCACACGACACGGCCGGCCTCGGCCGGATCGACGTCGAACGCGAGCGAGTCGAAGCCGAGCGCGCCCGACAGGAACTCCATCCCGAGGTTCAGTCCGCCGCTCGACTTGAGCAGCTCCTGCACCTGCTGGTCGGGCTCGCCAAGGCCGAGCACGGGGTCGAGCCGGACCTGCGCGAGGCTCGGCACCCGGAAGCCGAGGCCGCGCGCGAGCTGCCCGCAGATCACTTCGGCGACGAGCGTCTTGCGGCCCTGTCCGGCCCCGGTGAACTTCATGACGTACTGCGCGTACGTTCCCCGGTCGTCGACGGCCTCGACGAGGCCGGGGAGCGATCCGCCCTCCCGCAGGGGCGTCGCGTAGCGGACCGCGGTTACTTCGGTGAGCATTGCCCCAGGTTAATGCCGGTCCGAACTCGGTTCGCGCAAGAAGTGCTTGAGGTTTTGAACACGGCGGCGCGTGGCCTCGTACCACCGGGCATGACCCTTTCGAAGGAACCCATTGGCCCGCTCTCCCGCCGCTCGGTCGTCTCCGCGGCGGGTGTCGTCAGCCTCGCCGCCGCCCTCGCGGCCTGCGGCGAGAGCGACGACGGTTACGGCTCCGACCAGGCCGACGAGCAGACGCCCGCCGAGCCGGAGGCCCCGGAGGGCGCCGCCGGGGCCGCGCTCGCCAAGACGTCGGAGATCCCGGTGGGCGGCGGCAAGATCTTCAAGGATCAGGGCGTGGTGGTGACCCAGCCGACGGAGGGTGACTTCAAGGCCTTCTCGAACCGTTGCACCCATAAACAGTGTCCGGTGACGAGTGTCGAGGGCGGCACCATCAACTGCCCTTGTCACGGCAGCAAGTTCTCCATCGCCGACGGAAGCGTGAAGGCCGCACCGGCACCGAAACCGCTGCCCGCCGCCGAGATCAAGGTGGACGGGGACACGATCACGCTGGCCTAGGACGCTTCCAGGTGCCGAGGATCTCCTCGGTGGTGGCGATGGTGGCCACCAGGGAGAGCGTGTTGCGGATCATCGCGGGTGCATAGTCGGAGGGGACTCCCGCGATGGCGTCCGACGGCACGACGGCGGTGTAGCCGAGGTTCACGGCGTCGAAGACGGCGTTCGGTATCGCCACGTTCGCCGACACGCCGGTCACCAGGAGGGTGCGGCAGCCCAGGTTGCGAAGGAGCGCGTCGACGTCCGTGCCGGCGAGGGGCGAGAGGCCGTGCAGCCGCCGTACGACGAGGTCCTCGTCGGCCACTTCGACGGGCGGCGCGATCCGCACGGCCCTGGTCCCGGAGAGCTGCTGCACGGGCAGCCGTCCGGCGGCCCGGAAGAGGCGGGCGTTGCGGTTGGCGCCGCGCCCGTCGGGCCGGCGTTCGGCGACGGCGTGCAGGACCTGCACCCCGGCCAGGTGGGCGGCGGAGACGAGCCGCGCGACATTGACGAGGCAGCCCGACGAGCGTGCCTCGTCGGCGAGTTCGGGCAGCGCGCTCTCCGTCCCCACCACCCCCTGCTGGCACTCGACGGTCATCAGTACGGTGGTGGCGGGATCGAGGAGTTCCCTGAGCTGTTCGTACGACGGCATCGCTCCCCCTGTCCGGGTCGCCCCGGGCCGGACGCGGCGGGCTGTGCCCGGGATGCGCGGAGGTTAGCCGCCATTGCGTCACGGCGGAAGAGACCGCATGCTTTCCTGACGCGCGGAACTGACGCACAGTCAGTTCGCTTCGTGCGTCCACTTTTCTCACACGCGCGGGAGGACCGATGGCCGTCACACAGCGCCGGGGCCGCAGGATCATGATGTCGCCGGACGAGCTCGACGCCTACCTCGGCGCGGAACGCACCTGCCGGGTCGCGACCGTGTCCGGCGACGGCGCCCCGCACGTCAGCGCGCTCTGGTTCGCCTGGGACGGCACGTCCTTGTGGCTGTTCTCGATCACCCGCAGCAAGCGCTGGACCGACTTGCGGGGCGATCAGCGGATCGCCGTGGTGATCGACTCCGGCGTGGAGTACGGGGAGCTGCGGGGCGTGGAGCTTTCCGGGTCGGCGGTCTTCGTCGCGGAGACACCGCGCATGGGCGAGCCCTGCCCCGAACTCGACGTACCTGAACGGCTGTTCGCCCAGAAGTACTTCGGGATGGACACGATGCCGTACGACGGGAAGCACGCCTGGATCCGGCTCACCCCCGAAGCGATCACGTCCTGGGACTTCCGGAAGCTGGCGGAGCTGCCGGCCCGGCCCTAGCGCAGCCCCGCCCCCTGGAGTGCCTCCACCGCCGCCCTGATCGAGGGGCGGCGGTCGGCGTCCGCGCGCCACACCACGTACACATGACGGCGCACTCGGTGGCGCACCGGAACGGTCCTGACCCCGGCCGGCATCGGATCGCGCCCCAACTGTGGCGCCACGCACACGCCGAGACCCGCGGCCACCATCGCGAGCTGGGTGTGGTGTTCCTCCGCGCGGTGCGCGATCCGCGGCTCGATGCCCTTGGCGCGGAGCGTGAACATCAGCCACTCATGGCAGAACTCCCCCTCCGCCCAGGCGATCCACTCGTCGTCCGCGAACTCCTCCAGGTCCACATCGGCACGGTCGGCGAGGGGGTGCGCCGCGGGCATGGCGACATCGGCGGGGTCGTCCAGGAGAGGCGCCTTGACCAGGCCTCCGGGCATCGGCAACGGCTTGTTGTACCAGTCGAGGACCACCGCAAGGTCGATGTCGCCGCGCACCACGGCGGCCACTCCGTTCTGCGGCTCCATCTCCTGGGAGCGCACGCGCAGGCCGGGATGTCCGGCACGCAACGCAGTGAGGGTGGCGGGCAGCAGCCCTCGCATCGCCGTGGGGAACGCGGAGATCCGCAGCTCACCGACGGCCTTGCCGCGCTGCTCCTCCAGGTCGGACTGGGCGAGTTCCACCTGGGAGAGGATGCGCCCGGCGTGCTCGGCGAGCAGGCGTCCGGCGTCGGTGAGGCGCACTCCGCGGCCGTTCTTGGCCAGGAGCTGCTGGCCCACCTCGCGCTCCAGTTTGGTCATCTGCTGCGAGACGGCCGACGTCGTGACGTGCAGCCCGGCCGCGGCGCCACTGACCGAGCCGTGCCGGGCCAGTGCGTCGAGCGTGCGCAGGCGCTCCAGGTTCAACATGTAAGCGATGCTACGCGGTACTGGGCAGCTAATTTCGCTTGTTCTACGAGGTCGCAGGCTCCAATGTGACGTACATGCGCGTCACCACCCCTCCCGGCCCCCCTGTCACCACGTCCCCCACCGCTTCTGACATCGCCGAACCGAAGCGCCGCCGCGCCCTCGGCTGGCGTCTCCGCTTCGGCATCCTCTCGCTGATCTGGGGCTTCAGCTTCCTGCTGATCAAGGTCGGCACGGAGAGCTACGCCCCCTTCCAAGTCACCCTGGGGCGGCTCCTGTTCGGCACCGCGGTCGTCGCGGTCGTCCTCGTCACGAAGCGTGAGCGGCTTCCGCGCGGGGGACGGACCTGGGCGCACCTCACCGTCTCCGCACTGCTGCTCAACGCCCTGCCGTTCTCGCTCTTCGCGTACGCGGAGCTGACGATCCCTTCCACGCTGGCCGGAATCTGCAACGCGACCTCACCCCTGTGGGGCATGGCGCTCTCGACGGTCGCGCTCTCCGAGGACCGGCCGACGCGGCGCAGGGTCGCGGGGCTCGGCATCGGGTTCCTCGGCGTGCTCACGGTGCTCGGCGCCTGGCAGGGCTTCAGCGGGCTCGACCTGCGCGGCACGTCGCTGGCGCTGCTCGCCTCGCTGAGCTACCCGATCGGCTGGATCTACGTGCGCCGCACCCTGGCCGGTTCCAGCCACTCGAACTTGTCGCTGACCGGTGCCCAGCTGCTGGTCGCGACCGTCGAACTGGCCGTTGTCACACCGCTGTTCACGTCCCTGCCCACGCACTTCCCCGTCGTGCCGCTCCTCGCGATCGTGGCACTGGGTGCCGTCGGCACCGGCCTCGCCTTCCTGATCCAGTACGGCCTGGTCGCCGAGGTCGGTCCCACGACGGCCCAGATGGTCACGTACTTCGTCCCGGTCATCGCCACCGCCGCAGGCGTCGCCGTGCTCGGCGAGTCCCTGAGCTGGTCGACGCCGGTCGGCGCGGTGATCGTCCTGGCGGGCGCCGCACTCACCCAGTCAAGGCCGCGTGATCGCTCGCGGAAGCCCGGTCACTCGTAGCGCCGCGCGGGAGCGGGCCCGGTGGCGGACGCGACGGCGTCCGCCACCGTCTCGATGTCCTCGTCCCCGAGCGTCGACACCGTGATCCGCACCCCGGGCCGCGCGCCCATCCGGAAGCGGGCCCCCGGAGCGACGGCCCACCCCGCGTGCAGCAGCCGGGCGACCGCCCCGGTCTCGTCCGGCACGGGCACCCACACGTTCATGCCGCTGCGCCCGTGCGCCACGACGCCCCGCCGGGCCAGCGCGGCGATCAGGGCAGCACGCCGTCTTCCGTACGAAGCGGCCACCTCACCCGCGTCCACCGCCCCCTCCGTCCACAGCCGCACGACGGCGCGCTGCGAGATGTGGCTGACCCAGCCGGGGCCGAGCCGCTGGCGCCCTTGGACGCGATCGACGGTGACGGCGTCCCCGGTGAGCAGGGCAAGGCGCAGGTCGGGGCCGTACGCCTTGGCCGTGGAGCGGATGAACGCCCAACTGCGGGTCACGCCCGCCAGCGGGTGCAGCGGCAGATCGACGATGGCGTGGCCGTGGTCGTCCTCGACGAGCAGCACGTCCTTGTGCGCGGAGAGGACCTTGCGCAGCGCACGCGCGCGTGCGGCGCTGATCGCGGCGCCCGTCGGATTCTGGGCGCGGTCGGTGACGATGAGCGCCCGAGCGCCGCCGCGCAACGCGTTCTCGGTGTCGGCGGGCAGCGGCCCGTCGTCGTCGACGCCCACCGGGACCGTGCGCAGCCCGAGCACCGGCATCAGGTCGAGCAGGCTGCCCCAGCCCGGATCCTCGACCGCCACCGCGTCGCCGGGCTTGAGATGAGCGGCAAGGACACGCTCGATGGCATCGAGGGAACCGGACGTGACGGCCACGGGACCGTCCGGCACGCCGTCCTCGTCGAGGGCCACGCGCGCGTGGCGGGCCATTTCGGGGTCCACGGCCTCCTCGCCGTACAGCACGGGACGCCGGTCGCCCTCCCCGGCCGCCGCCGCGAACACCTCGGCAAGCGACGGCAGCAGAGCCGTGTCCGGATTGCCGTTCGACACGTCGCGCACACCGGCCGGCACGTCCACCCGGATCAGCTCGCGCACCGTCGTCGCGGGCTTGGGACGTACGCGGCTGCCACGCCGCCCCGCCGTCTCGATGACGCCGCGTTCGCGCAGCGTGCGGTAGGCGGCGGCCACCGTATTGGGATTCACCCCGAGCCGCTCCGCCAACTCGCGCATCGGAGGCAGCACTTGGCCCGGCTCCAGGTCACCACCGCCCACCGCGCGCTCCACGCTGGCAGCGATCTCGGCTGCGCGCCGACCTTCGATCCGATACTCTCCTAGCACAAACGAGATTATGCACTAGTGCAATGGAGAATGCAATGAGCGTCGCATCCGAGCCCGGCATCGAAACCGGCGTGGACACCGCCGCCGACACCGCCACCGCCTCGTACGCGCCGACCGACCTCACCGTCCCCACCCGCGGCCGCGACCGCGCCGCGTACGACCAGGAACTGGTGCACGCGATACTCGACGAGGCGTACGTCTGCCACCTCGGCTTCGTGCGTGACGGCGCTCCCGTCGTCCTGCCGACGCTCTACGGCCGGGTGGGCGAGCGCCTCTACGTGCACGGCTCGACGGGGTCCCGGCCGCTGCGGATGGCGTCCGACGGCCGGCGCCAGGAGGAGGACCCGGGCCTCGCGGTCTGCCTGACCGTCACCCACGTCGACGGCCTGGTCCTCGCCAGGTCAGCCTTCCACCACTCGATCAACTACCGCTCCGTGGTGATCCACGGCACCGCCCACCAGGTCACGGACCCCGAGGAGAAGCGGGCCGCCCTCGACGCGCTCGTCGACCACGTCGTGCCGGGCCGCTCCGCCGACTCCCGCCCCGCGAACGCGAAGGAGCTCGCGGCGACCGCCGTACTCAGCCTCGACCTCGCCGCGGTCTCCGCCAAGGTGCGCTCCGGTGGCCCGAACGACGACCCCGAGGACCTCGGCCTCCCGCACTGGGCCGGAGTCGTCCCGCTGCACAAGGGCCACGACCCGCTCGTCCCATCGACCGACCTGGCCCCCGGCATCGACGCACCCGACTACCTGATCGAACCGTGACGCTGCCCCACCCCGGCCGGGGGCCGGTTGGGGGGGAGAGCCCCGCAAGGGGCGCGGGGAACTGCGCGACCAACCCCCTCCGGCCCGCAGGGGGGAGCGCCCCGTAAGGGGCGCGGGGAACTGCGCGACCAACCCCCACCGGCCCGCAGACGCAATACGCGGCTCAGGAAAGGGCGCCCAGCAGAGCCACCGAGAGCCCCGCTACGCCGGTTCCAGCTGCGGCTCACGCCCCCGCACCCCCGCCGCCCCCCGCCGCGCGACAACCGTCTCCGCGACCGCGAGGCCCGTCACCGCGGCCAGCATCAGCAGGGTGCCGAGCACCGTCGAGAGGGTCAGTTCCTCGCCGAGCAGCAGCACCGCGATGACCGCTGCGCTCAGCGGTTCGAGGAGCGTGATCACGGACACGGTCGCGGACCGGATGACCGCGGCGCCCGCGAAGTACAGGGCGTAGGCGACCGCCGTCGGGATCACCATGATGTACAGCAGGTACAGACCCATACGCGCCGGCTCCGCGGTGTGCGGAACGAGACCCTCCACCGCGGCGAGCGGCAGCAGGCATACGGACACGACGGCGAACGACCAGACCGTTGTGTCGGACGAGTCGGCACCGCCGTCCCGCCCCCACCACCGCGTGAGCAGCGTCATCGTGGCGTACGCGGCCGCCGAGAGCAGCCCCCACCCAACGCCCACCGGACGGACGCTCGCGCCGCCGCCACCGAGGACGAGCACCACGAGCCCGGCAAGCGCACCGGCCACCGCGACGACACCGCCGAACCCGAGCCGCTCGCCCATGGTGAGCCGCGCCCCGAGCGCGATGAGTACGGGTCCGGCCCCCATCGTGACCACTGTGCCGACGGCGAGTCCGGTCGACTCGACGGCCGCGAAGTAGGCGGTCTGGAACACGGCGAGGGCCACGCCGGTCGCCACGATCCGGGGCAGCCTGCGCCGCAGCGGCGCGCCCGCGCCTGAGGCGGCACCGGCGGCGGACCGTCGGCGCGAGCGCATCAGACGGACGGCGAAGAGCAGCACGAAGCCGCCCGCGCAACGCCAGAAGGACAGGCTGACCGGTCCCATGTCACTGGCGTCGAAGACCAGTGCGGCGGCGGCACCGGCGGTGCCCCAGGCCGTACCGGCGACGATCAGATAGAAGAGGCCTCGTCCGACGGACAGGCCGGAGACAGCAGTCGACGTACTCGACGCATTCGACACGTGGGTTCTCCGCAGAAAGGAAAAGAAGGTCCTTGGCTCCGTCTGCGGGCAGCGCCGTTCGACCCGGCAACCGCCGGGTGTGATCCGTGGAGTGCCCGCGCCTAAGCGGCCGGGGGCGGAAGAACGAGCGCGCGTGAATGCATGATCAACACCCTAGACGGCCGTACCGCTGGACGACAACCGCTCTTCCGCCCCCGGCCGACCGCCCGCGGTGGGCCCCTCCCGGGGCTTGGTGGGCGTGGACGACTGCGCGATGAACGCCCCCGCGAGCACCACGGCACCCCCGATGATCTGCGGCGCCGACAGGTGTTCGCCCAGCAGGACCCAGGCGAGCACGGTGGCGATGACCGCTTCCAGACAGGCCACGACGCCTGCCACCTGCGGCGAGAGCCGACGCACCGAGAGCACCCCGGTGACGTACGCCACGACGGTCGCGACGAGCACGATCCAGCCGATCAGCGCCCACGCGGGCACGGCCGTGCCGTCCATGTCCCCGCTCCCGGCGAGCACCGACCAGTCCATGCCCCAGGGCCGCGCCACGACGGTCAGCACCACGGCGCCGATCAGCAGTCCGAACGCGATGACGCCGAGCGGGTCGGGAGCGTCGTCGCCCGCGTCGCTGCCCTGGTCGGACAGGACGAAGTAGCCGACCTGGCAGCACGCGGCACCCAGCGCGAGCAGCAGCCCCACGGCATCGAAGCTCAGCCCCGCCCACACCTCGACGACGCAGGCGAGCCCGCCGACCGCGAGCACCACGCCCACGGCGGCCGCGCGCGTCACGGGCCGCCGCTGCACGAAGCGCACCCAGCCGAGGACGAGCGCGGGCGCGAGGTATTCGACAAGGAGCGCGACACCGACGGGGATGCGGGAGATCGCCGCGAAGTAGCAGGCCTGGACACCGGCCACGGCGAGCAGGCCGAAGCCGAGGAGAAGCGCGGGCCTGCGGAGCAGCAGCCCGCGGTGGCGCCAGGCGACCGGCAGCATGACGAGGGCGGCACCAGCCACCCGCAGCCACACGACGTGGAGCGGGTCGAGGCCCGCCTCGATCAGCGGCTTGGCCGCCACACCCGAGCCGCCGAAAGCGACCGCCGAGCCCAGGGCGAGCCCCAGGCCGACGCCTCTCCCCCGGCTCGGCCCCGAGCCGTTCTGATTCCCCTGAGACGCTTGCACCGGCACATCATGACAGGAGGTGTCATGAGCGTCACCCCCGATAGACCCTGTCTCAATCGGCGGACGTCTCCGCGTACGGATCGGCGGACGCCTGCGCGTACGGATCGGCGAACGCGTCGGCGGACGACCCGGTGCGCGGATCGTCCTCGATCCGCCGGAGTATCCCCTGCGCGTCGACCCCGGCCCGCCCAAGGACCTCGACGGCGCGGCAGTCCGGATCGGCGACGAGCGCCGCCAGGAGGTCCACACCGAGGGCCTGCGGTTCGCCGCGGCGGTCGGCCCGTTCGATGGCCGCCTCCATGGCGGCGCTCGCGGAAGGCGACCAGCCCGTCTCCTTCACGGGGGCGGGATTGCTCTCCCTCGCCACCGGCACCGCTCCGGAGTCCTCGACCGTCCCCTGCCACTGCAGGCCGTACCCGATGCTGCGCTGGATGAGATAGCCGAGCAGCCGCACCACCTGGGCCCCCTGCTCGAAGGCCGCCCGGACCTCCGGGTCGGTCTCCAGAAGGGAGTGCAGCAGGTGCGCGGTGTCGATCTGACGGTCCCCGTCACGCACCGCGCGCCGGCGTGCGCCGACCACCACGGACGTCAGTGCGGCGGTCAGTCGGGAGTCGGTCTCTGCTCGGATCGGGCCGGGCTCGGCGCCCTGCGGGGTACGGCTTTGCACATCTTCCACCCCATCAGCCCCCGAGCACGGCGTCATCGGCGGCGGGAAGCATCTTGGCGTCCGACACAGGTTGGGTACCCATGAGCGGCTTCTCCTCCTTACGGATGAGATCCGGCTGTTCTTCCCCGAGGGGCGCGCGCCGCCTTGATGCGCGCCGGGCACGCAACCACGGCGCACCGGTCACTCGTCTTTTGGGCATGGAGCGCAGGTGCTGGCTGGTCGCGCTGCCGGCCATCGACGGCAGGCAGTACGTGTACCGGGTGTACGCACCCGAAAACGCGCTGCCCGCCGACCTCTTCTGGGACGCCTGGCACTGCCACGACGAGGGCCCGTTCCCCAGGGCGTGCGATCTCTTCGACGCGGCGGTGATAAGCAGGGTGGACTGACGCCCGTCGGCCTGACCGGCGCCACCCGCGTGACCGGCGCCGCCCGCGCTCTACGCGGGCCGCGTCCCGATGACGACCGTCGCGTACATCTCCTCGTCGCTCACCGACCGCGGCACGAGACCTCCGTCGGCGACCGCTTCCAGCGCGTACGGCACCTGTCGCTCACTCGTCTCGAACAGCAGGCTGCCGCCGGGAGCCAGCCAGCGTGCCGCGTCCGCGGTCACCCGCCGCAGCACGTCAAGACCGTCCGCCCCGCCGTCGAGCGCCACACGCGCCTCGTGGACACGGGCTTCCGGCGGAAGGAGACCGACCTCTTCGGTGGGTACATAGGGGACGTTCGCCAGTAGAACGCCGACAAGGCCGCGGAGTGCGTCCGGCAACGGCTCGTAGAGATCACCTTCGTAGACCCGTCCCCCCGCGTCGGCGACGTTCCGCCGTGCGCAGCGCACGGCGGCGGGATCGATGTCGGCGGCATGCAGCTCTATCCCGTCGACGGCGGCGCCGAGCGCGGCCCCGAGAGCCCCCGAGCCGCAGCACAGGTCGACGACGACGGCACCTGGCCCGGCAAGAGCGGCGGCCTGCTGTACGAGGAACTCGGTGCGCCTGCGGGGCACGAAGACCCCCGCGTCCACGGCGATCCGCAGACCGCGGAACTCCGCCCAGCCAAGGACGTGTTCGAGCGGATGACCGATGACGCGCCGCTCCACCATGGCGGCGAGTTCGGCGGGGTCACGCGCGGAGTCGACGAGCAACTCCGCCTCGTCCTCGGCGAAGACGCAGCCGGCGGCACGCAGCCTGGTGACGATGGCGGAACGGATGAGGGCCGTCATGGGCGATGACACGGATGACACAGACGGCGCTGATGAGGAAGACGAGCAAGATGAAGCCGACATGCGAAGAGAAACCTTTCGGGACGCCTTGTGGGGCTCCCTCGGTCACCTATGCCGGGTGAACCGCGCGGTCGCGAAGGGGGAGCACCCGACCTGCTGCTGCGGTAATGGGTCTCACCTCCTGGGTCCGTCTTCCCGCGTCCGTCGCGAGGATGGCCACAGTACCTGACCTGGTCGCGGGCAGCCTCGTGGGAGTGTCCACAACATCTGACGGTTCATCAGTATTGAATGTTCCGGGCCCTGCGGCTACGTTCCGCGACACCGCAGCTGCGCCCCGCCGCAGCGCCCGAGGAAAAGGGGTCGTCGCATGGCCGAAGTCAGCGCGGAAGCACGGATCGAGGCGCCCGCCGAGAAGGTCTGGGCCCAACTCACGGACTTCCCCTCGTACGGCGAGTGGAACGCCACGCACACGAGTTTCCCGAAGGGTGCCCCCACCACACTGGAGGAGGGCGGCACGTTCGAGGAGAACATGAAGCTGATGGGCTTCCCCGCCGAGGTCAACTGGACGATCGAGGAGCTGACGAGCGGGCGCACGCTGGCGATCAAGGGCAAGGGCCCGATGGGCGTGACGGTCGGCACCCGCTACTCCCTCACCCCGGAGGGGGACGCGACGAACGTACGCATAGACGGCGAGTTCACGGGCGCGGCGGTCTCCCTGATGGCGGGCAAACTCAAGGATTCGGCGACGGCGGCCCTGAACGAGTCGCTGCGCAAGCTGGCGGGCTTGGTGACCTGAGCCGGAGCCGTCCCCACGCCACCGCTCCCCTCCGACGCACGAAAAGGCGCCCCACACGTGAAGTGCGGGGCGCCTCAACGGCCATGGGGATCACCGATCCCCACCGCCTCAGTCCTCATCGGCGAGGATCAGATACAGCTTCTTGCGGGCGTCGTTGATGACCGTGAGAGCCTTCTCGCGCTGCTCCTTGCTGCCGGTCTTCCAGACCTGGCCGAACGCCTCCATCAGACCGAAGCCGGCCTGCCGGATCTCGCTCAGCGCCTCCCAGTCGACCCCGCGCCCGGCCTCTTCCCAGGGCGCGTCGGGACCCTCGTCCGCCGCGGTGCGACCGGCGTCGGTGAGCGAGAAGAGCTTCTTGCCGCCCTCGCTCGCGCTGCTGATCAGCCCCTCGTCCTCCAGAAGCTGGAGGGTCGGGTACACCGAACCGGGGCTGGGCTTCCACGCCCCGCCGCTGCGCTCGGCGATCTCCTGGATCATCTCGTAGCCGTGCATCGGCCGGTCCTTCAGGAGAGCCAGGATCGACGCGCGTACGTCACCGCGCCTCGCCCTGCCTCGCGGACCACCCCTGCCGCCGCGACCGCCCCAGGGGCCGCCGGGCCCACCGGGGCCGCCGAAGCCGGGCCCGAAGGGACCGAACGCCGCGCGCCGCCCCTCAAAACCGCCGCGACCCTCGTGACCGGGGCCGCACTTTCCACGTCCGTGCTCGTGCTCATAACCGTGGGAACGCATGACAACCACTCCTCTTACGTGTCTCGTAGGTGATCTATCGCGCCATCGTTGATCAGTCGCGATGCCTCAACGATATATCGGAATAGCTCGCCTGACAACCCTCCCCTCCGAGCACCTCTCCAAGACACACAAACCGCCAGGCCAGAGCCCCCGAACCGCAGCGAAGCCCTCACTCACCCCACCGCAGCCACGCCGCAGCGAAGCCGAACCCCGCGACCAGCGCACGCCGACAACCCCACCCACGGGTCAGCCACCCCGGAAACACTCCTCACACACGATCGAGCCCACCTCACCGATCACCCCGCCACGCCCGACGGCCACATCAACCACGACGCAGCGATACCGCCACCAGTCAGTCAGTCGCCCAGAACGCACCCAATCCAAGACCCCACCGCAGCCGCCCCAACGACGCCCCCAAGCCGAACCCGCGCAGTCCCACCAAGCCCCGCCACCCGAGCCCCTCGCCCGCTCGCCCCACCCGCTCGCCGCCACCCACACCCGACACCCGACACCCCCAATCGGGCCACCCACCCCCAATTGGCCTTGTCGCACCCCCGCATTGGCCCGCTAGCGTCGTCGACATGCCGACTTCTCCGTCTTCCCACCGCATCCGCATCGTCGACGCCTTCACCGACCGCGCCTTCTCCGGCAACCCCGCGGGCGTACTCCTCCTCGACGCCTTTCCCGATGACGCCTGGCTGCAGAACGTAGCCACCGAGGTCAATCACGCCGAGACCGCCTTCGCCCACCGCCTCCCCGCGGGCGACGCCGACTGGGCGTTGCGGTGGTTCACGCCCGCCACCGAGGTCGACCTCTGCGGCCACGCCACGCTCGCCACCGCCCACGTCCTGCAGGCCACCGGCTCCGCCGAAGGCCCCGTACGGTTCGCCACCCGCAGCGGTGTCCTGACCACGACCGCGCACGCCGACGGCACCGTCACCATGGATTTTCCGACGGCCCCGCTCACGCCGACCGCGATCCCCGACGGCGTGGCGGAGGCACTCGGCGCCGAGCCGCTCGCGGTGTTCGACGCCGGGGCCAGCCTCGGTGACCTGCTGGTCGAACTCGCCGACGAGAAGACGGTGCGCGCCCTCACACCGGACCACAAGGCCCTCATCCGGCACTCCGAGCGCGGCATCATCGCCACCGCACAAGCCGAAGACGGCACCCGGGGCCACGACTTCGTCTCCCGCTGCTTCTTCCCGCGCGTCGGCATCGACGAGGACCCGGTGACCGGCAGCGCCCACACGGCCTTGGCCCCCTTCTGGTCCGAGCGCCTTGGCCGCACGGAGCTCACCGGCCTGCAGGCCTCGGCCCGCAGCGGCCTTGTCCGCACGGAGCTGCGCGGTGACCGCACCCTCCTGACGGGCCGTGCGGTCACCGTCATCGAGGGCGACCTGTACGCCTGACGTGACTGTGGGGACGTACGACCCAGCCTTCGTACGTCCCCACTGTTCTGCCCGCCAACCGCCCGCCCTAGGGCGTCGGCAGCCACCCCACCTTCCCCGCAAGCAACGCGTACCCCACGAAAGCGCCGATATCCAGCAGCGAATGTGCCACCACCAGTGGCCCGACCCTCCCCCACCTCCGGTACAGGAGCACGAAGACCACCCCCATCGCCATGTTCCCGATGAACCCGCCGATGCCCTGATAGAGGTGGTAGGAGCCGCGCAGCACCGAACTGCCGACCAGCGCGGCCATCGGCGTCCACCCCAACTGCCCGAACCTGCGCAGCAGATAGCCGACGACGATCACTTCCTCGAGGACCGCGTTCTGCACCGCGGAGAGCACGAGCACCGGGTACTTCCACCACACGTCGGGCAGATCCTCCGGCACCACCGTCAGGTTGAACCCGAGCCCTCGCGCGGCCAGATAGAAGGCGATTCCGGTGCTGCCGATCACCGCGGCGATCGCCGCCCCGCGCCCCAGGTCCGGCCACGGCCGGCTTCGGTCGAAGCCGATCGTGCGCAGTCCCGCGCCCTCCCGGATCAGGAAGTGCGCGACCAGCGCCACCGGCACCAACGCGGTCGAGATCCCGAACAGTTGCCACGCGAGATCAAGCCATGGCCGCCCCGGAGCGGCCGACGCGTTCATGGTCGCCGCCTGATCCTTCAGGCCACCCGGTTTGGTGACCGAGCCGATAAAGCTGATCAGCGCGGACACACCGCTCGCACCCAGTGAGAGCGCCAGGACGAGCAGCGTCTCGTCCCTCAGGATCCGTCGCGATGGCCCCTCGCCCCGAAAAGAACCGGCCAACGGCCCGGACTCCGCTTGCACTCCGCCTCCAGTTGAGTAATCCCGCCTCATCCCCATCTCCGCCCCGCTAGGGTCTCGAAAGAAGTTACGAAGATCGTGCGCGACAGGCCGAGGGGGACGGACGCCGACTGCGGTCATGCCACCCCCTCTTTCCTTGCTTCATCACTCAAGGAGGGGCACCACCGCCATGGGACGTCACAGCTTGCCCGATGAGTGCGGAACGGACGCACCCGCCCCTCGGCCCCGCGCCCGCGGCCGCACCGTGGCCATCGCGACGGCGCTCGTCCTGACCGTCGCCGCGGGCACGGCGGTCGCGGTCCGCAGCGACGTCTTGAGCTTCGGCGGTTCGTGCCGTGAGGACACGGTGGAACTGGACGTCGTGGCCGCCCCCGACATCGCCCCCGCCCTGCGCGCGGCCGCCGACGACGCGCGCGAGAAGAAGGTCACGTCGGACGGGGCCTGCATCGACGTACGGGTGAGCGCCCGTGACTCGTACAAGGTCGCCGACGAACTACGGACGGGCAAAGGCGCTCCGGCGTACGACGTGTGGGTGCCGGACTCCGAACTGTGGCTGCAGCGCGTTGGCCTGGGCGGCAAGCAGGGCAGGGTCTCGCCCGCGGGGAACATAGCCTCCTCTCCGGTTGGCATGGCCATGGTCCCCGCGGCGGCCGAAACCCTGGGCTGGCCCAAGAAGACATACAGCTGGCCCGAGTTGACCGGCGCGGCGATGAAAGGCGACAAGCTGCGGCTCGGCGCCGCCGATCCGGCCCGCAGCGCGACCGGCCTGCTCGCGCTCACGAAGCTGAGCGCGTCGGCGAAGAAGTCGGGCGGCAAGGACGGCGGCACCCAGGCGGCCGCGATGGCCAAGGCACTGTCCGCGCGCACGTCCGACAGCGACGGCCAGCTCCTGGACACCCTGGCCCGCGACTCCTCCGGCACCGAACAGGGCAATCCGCGCCGCAATCACGCGCTGATCCTCTCCGAACAGGCCGCGTTCAGGCACAACGCGACGGCGGGCGAGGAGAACAGCCTGGACATGTTCTATCCGAAGGACGGTTCACCGCGCCTCGACTACCCGTACACCCTGGTCCAGGAGGATGAGCTGTCCACGGACCAGAGCCGGGCAGCCCTGCGCTTCATGACCCTGTTCAGCGATGAGGCGGGCCGCGCGGTCCTGGAGAAGCACGGCTTCAGGACTGGCGCCGAGGACCCCTCGGAGAAGCTCGTCACGTCGGCCGGCGGCCGCACCCCCCAGCCGTACGGCGACGAGGCGAGCGAGCCGCCCTCCGAGAAGGACCTCCAGGAGACGCTCGGCATGTGGACGATCACCGTCCAGAGCGCCCGGATCAGCACGGTCGTCGATGTCTCGGACTCCATGGGCGAGTTCGTGCCGGGCCGGGGCCAGACCCGGATGGAGGTCACCAAGTCCTCGCTGCTCCAGGCACTCGCGGGGTTCACCGACGAGGACGAGATCGGCCTCTGGGAGTTCGCCACCCTCCTGGACGGCGAACGCGACTACCGCAAGCTCGTGGCCACCGAACGGTTGGGCGACCGCAAGGGCGATGGCACCCAACGGGACAAGGTCTCCGAGGCCTTCGGCGACCTGGCGCCCATCCCGGGCGGCGCGACCGGCCTGTACGACACCACGCTCGCGGCGTACAAGGAAGCCACCTCCACCTACGCGCGCGGCAAGTTCAACGCGCTCGTGGTCCTCACGGACGGCGCGAACCAGGACCCCGGCTCCATCGCGCGCAGCAACCTCATCGCGCAGCTGGAGACCCTCTCCGACCCCAGGCGCCCGGTGCCGCTCATCGCCATCGCGGTCGGCCCGAACGCGGACAAGGAAGAGGTCGTGCAGATCGCGGAGGCGACCGGCGGATCGGGCCACCAGGTCGACGACCCGGCGCAGATCCACGCGGTCATCCTCAAGGCCATCATGGAGGCGGGCAGCCACGGCTGAGCCCGCCCCCGTACACCTCAGCTCAGGACGGCGGGTTCCGGCAGCCCCACCGGCCAGGTGTGCACCGGGTCGCCCGCGTGCATCAGCTCGGCGTAGCGCCGGGTGGTCGCGGCCAGGGCGGCCTCGCGTTCGAGCCCGGTCTCCAGTGCCTGGTGGTATGTCGCCGCCTGCCAGGACGCCCCGTTCACCCGGCGCCTGCACCGCTCCTCGATGACCCCGAGGTAGAAGTCCCGGTCGGCGGGCTCCACGCCCCACGCATCGAGCCCGGCCGCGGCCAGCGGCAACAGTTCGTCGCGTACGAGGGCGACTGCGGGCACCTCCACGATCCCGCCCGACCTGCCCCGCCGCGGCCACTGCAGCCGGGCCTCGATGCCGTCGCGGCACGCGGTGTCGAAGTTGCGGGCCGCGGCGTCGAACGGCAGCCGGGTCCACACGGGCCGGGGTTCCTCGGCGAGGGCGCGTACGACGCCGTAGTAGAAGGCGGCGTTGGCGATGACGTCGGTGACGGTGGGGCCCGCGGGCAGGACACGGTTCTCCACCCGCAGGTGCGGAACGCCGCCCGCGATGCCGTACACGGGGCGGTTCCAGCGGTACACGGTGCCATTGTGCAGGACGAGTTCGGCGAGCTGCGGCACCCGGCCGTCGTCGAGCACCGCCAGCGGGTCCTCGTCGTCCACGAGGGGCAGCAGCGCGGGAAAGTAGCGCAGGTTCTCCTCGAAGAGCTCGTACGCGTCGCTGATCCAGCGCTCGCCGAACCAGGTCCGCGGCCGCACGCCCTGGGCCTGCAGTTCGGGCGGGCGGGTGTCGGTGGACTGCAGGAACAGCGGGGGCCGCGACTCGCGCCACAGCTCACGGCCGAACAGGAACGGCGCGTTGGCGCCGACGGCGACCTGCGCGGCGGCGACCGCCTGGGCCGCGTTCCACACGTCGGCGAACCTGCCCGGGGTGACCTGGAGGTGCAACTGCACCGAGGTGCACGCCGCTTCGGGCGCGATCGAGGCGGACGTGCAGGTGAGCCGCTCCACGCCCTGGATGTCCAGGACGAACTCCTCGCCGCGCGCGGCGACGATCTGGTCGTTGAGCAGCGCGTAGCGGTCGACGTCGGACAGGTTTCCCGAGACCAGGTCGTGGTGTGCGAGTGTCGGCAGAATGCCGATCATCACGATGCCGGCGTTCACCTCGTTCGCTTTTCGGTGGGCGTAGGCGAGGCCGGTGCGCAGCTCTTCGGCGAGACGGTCGAGAACACGTCCGCCCAATCGGTGTGGCGCGATATTGACTTCAAGATTGAACATTCCGAGTTCCGTCTGGAAGTCCCGGCTCGCGATCCGTTCGAGAACCTCGGCATTCAGCATTCTCGGCATGCCGTCGGGCCCCGCGAGATTCAGTTCGATCTCCATGCCCATCAGATTCTTGGGCCGGTCGAACCGTTCCTCGTCCAGGAGCCTCCGCAGCCCCGTCAGACACTCCTTGAGCTTGTTCCTGTACCGGCGCCGCTCGGCCAGGTCAAACGTTCCGGCTACGACCTTCTCCCCCATCGAAGTGTCCCCTCCTCGGATGGGCAGCCAATGATCCGGCCGCTGTGTCTCGGTGGATGATGCCCTGCAATGTGATCGATAACGCCCCGCACATGCCCCTGGCCCAGTACGCTCGTTGCCAAGTCCGAGCGGCACATTCACCAGGCATGGGGTGCGCCGGGGAATCGTCGCATCGACGCCTGGTGAAAAACACCGACGAGAATCGGCCGACCGCTGCCGGGAAGGCGTCCGAGGTCAAACGTACGGGCTCTTCCAGAATCGGGTTAAAGCCCGCAAAATGGCGACCGAATAACGTCTTGCAGGCAATATCGGGTGCGGTTAGACGAAACACTGCCTGAACACGTGTCGTATAAACTCCGCGAACGAGGCAGAGAGTTGGCGCTCGCGGTCCCCAGCCCCCGCCCCTCTGGCCCCGGAGCAGACAGCGACGTCCGCACCTGTCCTCGTTCCACCGTGCCTGTCGAATGAGAGAGGCGACCCATCATGCCGCTGCAAGTCCCCCCGGCTCCCGCGCCCGCCCTGCGCAGCGTCCTCGCGGCACTCGGTTCACCCACCGCCGTACGCGAAGCCCGCACCCCGTCCCTGCGTGCAGCGCAGGGACCCGTGAGCCCCGAACTCCCGTTGCCCGTCCACGTACTTGACCGGATCACCCCGTCGGGCACCGCGCCGACCCGGCTCGCGGGGTGGCGCTTCCTGATCCGCACGGGCGAGCGAGCCGTCGCCGCGGCGGACACGATGCTGACGCCTGACGGGTGGACCTTCTCGCACTTCTTCGAAGGTCCGTACATAGCGTCCACGGAACGCGCCCTCCGTCATGCCGAAGCGATGCCAATGCCGTACCAACCACGACTGTTGTCCGTACCCGAGCTTTACATGCTGACACTCTGGTTGCACGGCGACTGCACCGCGGACGGCGCGGCCGGACATCTCGCGCCCTCGGATGTCCTCGTGCCCCTCGCGCCCGCGCCCCCGGGCATCGCGGCGCACCACCCGCACCGCGCCTCGGAGCTCCTGAAGGTCCTCACGCACCGGATGACCCCGGCACCGCTGCTCGGCTCGCCCGCCTGACCTCGCCGTACGTCTCCGTGCCCCGCCGCCGCCCAGGCCGCGGGGCTCGGCGCGTGATGTGCCCATACGGACTAGCCCGGTATGACCACCCCGAACCACCCGAAGAGACAGTGCAGTTGGGCTGAACCGTCCGGGCGGGTGATACGTCATTAAGCAGTAAGGAGCGCTGCCGCTAAATCCCTGCGGATCGGCGTCCGTAGGGCAACACTGGGACCTGACCGAACTAAACGGGGGGCGGCCATGAACACCGCATCGAGCCGCAAGGCAGACGTCACAGCCATCTCATCGCAGCGAAAGAACCCATCCATGTGCCAGCACCAACCACCGTGCCCGACAGCCGACTCCGCAGACCGGGAAGCCGCGCTCCTCATGGCGAGCCACCCGGAGCAGGGCTGGAGCCTGCTGTGCAACGGCGTCCTCCTCTTCGAGGACACCGGCGAGCTGCTGCCGGACGGCCAGATCATCGCCCCGCATCGACCGCTGGGCACGGACAAGATCATGACCGCCGCCTGACGCGACGGCCGCACGGCACGGACAACAAAGGGGCCGACCCGGAGAGAAAACCTCCGGACCGGCCCCCACGCATGTGCCGACCCCGATGGCCGACCCCGGTATCAGTCCTCGTACGCATCCAGCGGCGGGCAGGAGCAGACCAGGTTCCGGTCGCCGTACGCCTGATCGATGCGGCGCACCGGCGGCCAGTACTTGTCGGCGGCCACCACGCCGGCCGGGAACACGGCCTCCTCGCGTCTGTACGCGTGCTCCCACTCACCGCCGAGCGCCGCCGCGGTGTGCGGGGCGTTGCGCAGCGGGTTGTCCTCGGCGGGCCAGTCGCCGCCGACCTTCTCGATCTCCGCGCGAATGCTGATCATCGCCTCGCAGAACCGGTCGATCTCGACCAGGTCCTCGCTCTCGGTCGGCTCGATCATCAGCGTCCCCGCGACCGGGAACGACATGGTCGGCGCGTGGAAGCCGTAGTCGATGAGCCGCTTGGCGATGTCGTCGACGCTGACACCGGTCGCCTTGCTCAGCGGGCGCAGGTCGATGATGCACTCGTGCGCGACGAGCCCGCCGGGGCCGGTGTAGAGCACCGGGTAGTGCGGCTCCAGGCGCTTGGCGATGTAGTTCGCGGACAGCACGGCGACCTGCGTGGCGCGCTTGAGGCCCTCGCCGCCCATGAGGCGTACGTACGCCCAGGAGATCGGCAGGATTCCGGCCGAGCCCCACGGCGCGGCGGAGATCGGACCGACGCCCGTCTCGGGGCCCGCGGCGGGCTGCAGCGGGTGGTTGGGCAGGTACGGCGCGAGGTGCTCGCGCACACCGACCGGGCCGACGCCGGGGCCACCGCCGCCGTGCGGGATGCAGAAGGTCTTGTGCAGGTTCAGGTGCGAGACGTCGCCGCCGAACTTGCCGGGCTGGGCGAGGCCCACCAGGGCGTTGAGGTTCGCCCCGTCGACGTAGACCTGGCCGCCCGCCTCGTGCACCTGGGCGCAGATGTCGGCGACGTGCTCCTCGAAGACGCCGTGCGTGGACGGGTAGGTGATCATCAGCACGGATAGCTCGTCGCGGTGCTTCTCGATCTTGGCGCGCAGGTCGTCGACGTCGATCTCGCCGTCGTCGGCGGTCTTCACGACGACGACCTTCATGCCGGCCATCACGGCGCTCGCGGCGTTCGTGCCGTGCGCGGAGGACGGGATGAGGCAGACGGTGCGCTGCTCGTCGCCGTTGGCGCGGTGGTAGCCGCGCACGGCGAGCAGTCCGGCGAGCTCGCCCTGCGAACCGGCGTTGGGCTGCAGCGAGACCTTGTCGTAGCCGGTGACCTCGGCGAGCCGCTCCTCCAGCTCACGGATGAGCGTCAGATAGCCCTGCGCCTGCTGGGCGGGCGCGAAGGGGTGCAGCTGCCCGAACTCGGGCCAGGTGACCGGCTCCATCTCCGTGGTCGCGTTGAGCTTCATGGTGCAGGAGCCCAGCGGGATCATGCCGCGGTCGAGCGCGTAGTCGCGGTCGGCCAGCTTGCGCAGGTAACGCAGCATGGAAGTCTCGGAGCGGTACTGGTGGAAGACGGGGTGCGTGAGGTACTCGTCGGCGCGCAGCAGCGCCGCCGGGAGCGAGTCCGCGGTCTCGGCATCGAGCGCCTCGATGTCGCCCTCGACCCCGAACGCACCCCAGATCGCGGTCAGTTGCTTGCGCGTGGTGGTCTCGTCGCAGGCCAGGGAGACATGGTCGGCGTCGACCTGGTGGATATTGACGCCACCCTCGCGGGCCGCGGCGACGAGCGTCTCGGCCCTGCCGGGCACCCGCACGGTCAGCGTGTCGAAGTACGCGCCGTGCACGACCTCGACCCCACCCGCGGTGAGCCCCGCGGCGAGCACGGTCGCGTAGCGGTGGGTGCGCCGCGCGATGGCCTTGAGGCCCTCGGGCCCGTGGTAGACCGCGTACATTCCGGCCATCACGGCGAGCAGCACCTGAGCGGTACAGATGTTGCTGGTCGCCTTCTCGCGGCGGATGTGCTGCTCACGGGTCTGCAGCGCGAGCCGGTAGGCCTTGTTGCCGTCCGCGTCCACGGAGACACCGACGAGCCGCCCCGGCAGGCTGCGCGCGAACTTCTCGCGCACCGCCATGTAACCGGCGTGCGGACCGCCGAAGCCCATCGGGACACCGAAGCGCTGCGTCGTGCCGACGGCGATGTCGGCGCCGAGCTCACCGGGCGAGGTGAGCAGCGTCAGGGCAAGGAGGTCGGCGGCGACGGAGACGATGGCGCCGATCTCGTGCGCCTGCTCGATGAGGGGCTTTATGTCCCGTACGGCGCCGGAGGCGCCGGGGTACTGGATCAGTACGCCGACGACACCGCGCTCGGCGACCTCGGCCGGGATGCCCTCGCTGAGATCGGCGACGACGACCTCGACACCGGCCGGCTCGGCGCGGGTCTGGATGACGGCGATGGTCTGCGGCAGGGCGTCCGCGTCGACCAGGAAGACACCGTCCTTGACCTTGCCCATGCGCCGCGAAAGGGCCATGGCCTCGGCCGCGGCGGTCCCCTCGTCGAGCAGCGAGGCACCGGAGGTGGGAAGCCCCGTCAGCTCGGCGACGACGGTCTGGAAGTTGAGCAGCGCCTCCAGGCGTCCCTGGGAGATCTCCGGCTGGTACGGCGTGTAAGCGGTGTACCACGCGGGGTTCTCCATCACGTTCCGCAGGATCACCGGCGGCGTGAAGGTCCCGTAGTAACCGAGTCCGATCATGGAATCGAGGACCTGGTTACGGTCGGCGAGGGAGCGCAGCTCGGCGAGCACCTCGGCCTCGGTGCGCGCCCCGGGCAGGTTCAGCGCCTCGGCGTTCTTGATCACATCCGGCACGGCGGCCGCGGTGAGCTCGTCGAGCGAGCCGTACCCGACCTGCGCGAGCATCTTGGCCCGCGCTTCCACATCGGGACCGATGTGCCGCTGCTCGAAGGGAATGCCCTGTTCGAGCTCGGAGAGCGGGATACGAGGTGTGGCGGTCATTGCGGAGGCCTCCTGGTCTGACGCGACCTGCGAGGGGCACCACGGCGCGGGTACCCGGACGGCCTCCCCCTCTGTCATCTCAACCTGAGAGTTTCACCGGTCCAAGCCCCGCGAGAGGCGTCGAACCGGCTTTCACCGTCGGTGAGGAAGGGGACCGGACGTGCCCGCCCGACGCCCGCCCTACTTTCCAGAGTGACCTCGTCCGTGCGGTACAGGGGCCTGAGAGATTCCGGGGAGGAGTTGCTCCTTCGGCGCCTCCGGTGTTTCGACCGGAGAGCTCTCCCGCACGGGGTCAGCAGCCAAGCGCCAGCCTACCAGCGAGGACCGTGGCCGTTCCCTCGAGTGGCCACCTGCCCCGAAGTGCTCTTTCGTAGTGATTGCGAACGAACGAGGATGAGTTACGCCCCACTTCGACACGCCTCGACCCGTTGGAGGGCCCGTGCAGACCGACATCGATCCGCGCAATTTGATCGGCCGGAAGGCGTTCGACCGGAACGGGGCCAAGATCGGCACGATCGACGAGGTCTATCTCGACGACGCCACGGGCGCCCCGGAGTGGGCGGCCATACGCACGGGCCTGTTCAGCCGAGACACCTTCGTCCCCCTGGAACCGAGCGAACTCAGGAGCGACGGCACCCTGCACATCCCCTTCGAGCGCTCACTGATCAAGGACGCCCCCGATTTCGGCGTGGGCCGCCACCTCTCCCCCGAACAGGAACTGCAGCTCTACCACCACTACGGCCTGGACATCACACCCCCGCCCTCCACACCACCGCCGGACAAGGACTTCGGCAACATCGCGGGCCGGGACAGCCCCTGACACCCGCATCGGCATCACGGCGGCTCCACCACCGCCTCGGGGGCCGCCACCAGGGGCAACGGCTCCGCGGGCTCGAGCGCCGGATCATCCGTACGGAACGTCCGCACCCGCCCCGGCGCCCTCGACTCGGGCGTCTCGAAGCGCACCGTGACCCGCCCCAGGCCACTGCCCTGCACCCACCCGTGCCCGAACTCGGCATGCCGCACGTCGTGCCCGGCGGCCCACCGCCGCTCGGCAGGAACGACCGGCTCCGCCGCCGTCTCGGCCACGGGCTGCGCCGCGGCCTCACCGGCCCGCTCCTCCTCCGCGTCCTGCTGCGTCTCCAGGGCCTGCGCGGCCTCCGCCTGAGCCTCGGCCTGCGCCTGAGCCTGCGCTTGCGCGAAGAGGTCCTCCTGCGTGTAGTCCGCGAGCCCCGTGACGCCCACCCCGAGGAGCCGCACACCTCCGGTGGTGTCCACGGACTCCAGGAGCCGCGCGGCGGCCTCGCGCACCACCCCGGGGTCGTCCGTGGGCCCACGCAGCGTCTCGGAGCGCGTCAGTGTCGAGAAGTCGAACCGCCGCACCTTCAGGACGATGGTCCGCCCCGAGTGCCCGGCCGCCCGCAGCCGCTCCACGCACCGCTCGGCGAGCCGCGCGACCTCGCCCCTGACCCGTACCCGGTCATGGATGTCGACGTCGTACGTGTCCTCGACGCTGACCGACTTGGATTCCCGCTCCGCCACCACGGGCCGCTCGTCCCGCGCAAGCGCCATCGCGTACAGCGCGCTGCCGTGCGACTTCCCGAGCAGCCGTACGAGCTCGTCCTCGCCCGCCTCCGCGATCTCCCCCACGGTCGTGATGCCGCCTCGCCGCAGATGATCCCCGGTTGCAGGACCGACGCCGGGCAGGGTCCGCACCGACATCGGCGCGAGCAGGTCCCGCTCGGTGCCCGGCACTATCAGCCGCAGCCCGTCGGGCTTGGCCTCCTCCGAAGCGATCTTCGCCAGCATCTTGGACGCGGCGAGCCCGACCGATCCCGCGAGCCCCGTCACCGCCTTGATGTCCGCGCGCAGCCGCTCGCCCACCTCCAGCGCGGACGCCCGGTCGTCGGCCACCCCGCCCGCCTCCAGGTCGACGAATGCCTCGTCCAGGCTGAGCGGCTCCACCAGCGGCGACAGCTCCCGCAGCAGCGTCATCACCTGGTCGCTGATCTCGCGGTAGAGCCCGAAGCGGGGCACCAGATAGGCGGCATTGGGCGCCAGACGCCGCGCCTGCCCCATCGGCATCGCCGAGTGCACACCGAATTTCCGCGCCTCGTACGACGCAGTGGCCACCACGCCCCGCGGTCCGAGCCCGCCCACGACCACGGCTTTCCCGCGCAGACTCGGCTTCGCGGCCTGCTCTGCGGACGCGTAGAAGGCATCCATGTCGAGATGCAGGATCGTGGGCGCGGTTCTCACACCTCTGATGCTGCCCTACGCCACTGACAACGCCGCCTCACACGGCCCTGTTGCGCCGCCTCGCGAGCTCATCGGCGGGGTTCTGACGCACCAGCGTCTCCCCGGTGTCGATCCGCTCCCCGTGCAGCTGCGAGAGAGCCCCCTCCACGTCACGCCACACGACGCCCACGGCGATCCCGAAAATGCCCTGGCCGCCCTGGAGCAGGTCGTGGACCTCGTCGGGCGACGTGCACTCGTAGACCGTCGCGCCGTCGCTCATGAGCGTCATCCGCTCCAGATCCTGGAAACCGCGGTCGCGCAGATGCTGGACCGTGGTCCGGATGTTCTGCAGGGACACACCCGTGTCGAGGAAGCGCCGCACGATCTTCAGGACAACGACGTCCCGGAAGCTGTAGAGCCGCTGGGTCCCCGAACCACCCGCGGACCGCACACTGGGCTCCACGAGGCCCGTACGGGCCCAGTAGTCGAGCTGTCGGTACGTGATGCCGGCGGCCGCACACGCGGTCGGTCCCCGGTAACCGATCTGTTCCTGTTCGGACTGTCCGGACGTGGCGTCCCCGCTCCCCTGAACGCTCCCCTGAACCGCCATCGGCCTCTGCGGAGAGTGACCGGCCGTGCTGCTGTGAAGCGGATACGGCCCACCCATCGCCGTCCCGTCGCCGCTGCTTCTCACGCCGACCTCCGTCCTTGACCTGCCTGCACGACGGTAGGCAGTCACCAGGGGCTCGTCAACGATCGCCACACTCGGCACGCCGAGTGATAATCACCCTAAGAGTGGTTTGCTGTCCCGCACCGCCGGGAAAGGCTAGCCGAATGGTCAGCAGGGCCCCCGGAAACGACGGCCTACTGGCTGTTGGTGCCGAAGTCCTCGGGAGAGATCTGGTCGAGGAACTCGCGGAACTTCTCCACCTCGTCCTCCTGCTCGTCCGGAATCGCGATGCCCGCGTCGTCGAGGACACCGTCGCTGCCGTAGATCGGCGTTCCCGTACGGAGCGCGAGCGCTATGGCGTCGGACGGCCGGGCGCTCACCTCGACTCCACTGGCGAAGACCAGCTCCGCGTAGAAGACACCTTCCCGGAGGTCCGTGATGCGCACCTCGGTGAGCTCCTGACCCACCGCCTCCAGCACGTCCTTGAACAGGTCGTGGGTCAGCGGCCGTGCGGGCGCCATCCCCTGCTGTGCGAAGGCGATCGCGGTCGCCTCCCCTGGTCCGATCCAGATGGGGAGGTACCGGTCGCCTCCCACTTCACGCAGGAGCACGATCGGTTGGTTGGAGGGCATTTCCACCCGGACACCTACGACGTCGAGCTCGTTCACACAGCAACCCTAGGACGTGCCCGGCCGGTTTGGGTAGTCGGGCACCCCCCGAGTCAGGGCAACCGGACCCCGAGCGCCGTCTGCACCAGTGCAGAATGCAGCTTTCCGGTCAGCCCGGCGAGTTCCTTCGTACGGGCCTCCGCATGGGCCCTGGTCTGCGGATTGCGGTGCCGACGCAGCGGCGCGACGACCTGGTCGACCAGGCCGGCCTCACGTTCGGCCGCCGATTTCATGGCGCGCAAATGCCTGGGTTCGATACCGAATCGCCCAAGTTCCACGACGAGCGCGGCGACCGTCACGGCCTCCGCGTCATAACCGCCGTCCGGCAAGGGCACGATGAGCCCGTACGTCTCCCAGTCGGCGAGCTGCTCCGCGTCGATCTCGGCGGCTGCGAGCAGCTCAGCACGGCCCACACGGGCAGCTGTGGGCTCTTCGGTGTCACTCACGCCCCAGGCGTCACCCGGCTCGCGGGGCTGCCCCAGGGAGGGCGTGGAGACCCGCTCTCCGCGCTCCAGGGCGTCCAGGTGTTCCCGGATCACCTTGAGCGGCAGATAGTGGTCCCGCTGCATGCGCAGGACGTGGCCGAGCCGCTCGACGTCCTGGGGGCTGAACTTGCGGTAACCCGAGGGCGTGCGCTCCGGCTCGATGAGCCCTTCCGACTCCAGGAAACGGATCTTGGAGATGGTGACCTCGGGAAACTCGTCACGCAGCGCGTTCAACACGGCGCCGATGCTCATCAGCCGACGGTCCTCGGCGGCGGTGCCGTTCCCGGCACCGCCCCTCGGTGTTTGAAGCATGGACCTTCCTGAGGATCAGATACCGATGCCCCGCTGGCTCGCGTAGAAGACCAGCCGGTACTTGCCGATCTGCACCTCGTCGCCGTTCGACAGCGCGACCGAGTCGATGCGCTCCCGGTTGACGTACGTGCCGTTGAGGCTGCCCACGTCGGCGACGGTGAAGGAACCGTCCCCGAGGCGACGGAACTCCACGTGACGACGCGAGACGGTCACGTCGTCCAGGAAGATGTCGCTCTGCGGGTGGCGCCCCGCCGTGGTCAGCTCGCCGTCCAGCAGGAAGCGGCTGCCCGAGTTCGGCCCACGGCGCACCACGAGGAGCGCGGAACCGAGCGGCAGTGCGTCAACGGCGGCCTGGGCCTCCGGCGAGAGGGCGGGCGAGGCGGTCTGCCCCGTCACCTCCGCGTCGTAGGCCTCAAGGCCCGAGATGGAGATCGTCGAGGTCGTCTCGGACGGACGCTCCGGCGCGGCCCCGGCCCGCAGCGGCGCGCCGCAGTTGGAGCAGAACCGGCTCGCCTCGGCGTTGCGGTTCCCGCACCTCGTACACACCAGGGCCATGGACGGATCCTCCTGCCGCGGCTGCCCCGCGGGGGCATTCGATGCGTACGGATCGGGGGTAAACCCTCCACCCGTACTTGAGGTTGACGGTTCTCCGAAACCTATGCGGCCCGGACCGGCAGGGTCAACAGACGACGCGCCCTGCGCGCCCGAAATGTCACCGCCTGGCCCACCGACCTGGTCACGGAACATCGGGCGCTCGCCGCCCTGCTCCTCGGCATCTCCATGGCGCGGGGCACGGTGCCGGGCGGTGGCGGGATTGCCACTGTCCTCACGTGCGCTCTTGCCGAACAACTTCGCAAACAACTTCACGGGCGATTCCCCTTGACCGAAACAGACCCGCCCGTGGGGCAGGACGAACCCTGATTGCACACACCGGCGTACATCGGCAGCACAGACATCCTCACAACGTCCGTATCCACCAAACAGTTTCCACCACGCACCACGCTTACGGTGCGCCGACCCCCCGCAACCTCATGCCCTTGACCGGCGGCCCCCATGCACCCCCGCCTCACTGCGACGACGACCGAGCGTAGTCAGGCCGCTTCGCCGCTCGCAAGGCGTCCACCACGATCTTCTCCGCTCGCGTCACGGTGGCGGTGGCCTGCTCCTTCTCCAGAGTCTGCACCACTCCACCTGGGATGTTCAGCGCCGGCTCGAGGTCCTGCGGCTTCCCGATCACCTTGAACCGGTACGGCTTGCCGACCTTGCGGCCGTCCACCCGGACACCACCACTGTCCGTATCCGAAAGATAGGTGTTGGCCACTACGCGTACATCATTGATCTGGATGGCCTCGGCACCCGCGGCACGCAGCTCCTGGATGGCGTCAAGCAGCATGTCCGCCTCGACCGACCCCTTCTTGTCATCGATGGTCAGCGTGATACCAGGACCCTGCGCCGCCACGGTGCCCGCCAGAATGCCGAGTTGACGCTCCTTCTCGACCGTCTGCTTGCGGGCCTCCTCGGCCTGGTCCGAGCTGTTCTCAAGACCGGTGCGCTGGTCCTCGAGACGCTGCTTCTCACCTTCCAGACGCTGTGTACGGTCATCGAGTTCATCGAGGATGCGTACGAGATCTTCCTGACGCGCCCCGCGCAGCGCACTGCTGTCGTTGTTGGAGCGCACCTGGATGGCAAGACCGAGCCCCAGCACGAACAACAGCAGGGCCACGATGAGTTGCGGACGCGTGACGCGAGGCGGCCACAGCCCTTGGGCCAGCCGCTGCCGACCGCTGAGCGGGGTCTTCCCGTCCTGAGACTCGTCGTGCCGCGCGTCCTGCGGTTCGTCCCGCTCGGGCGCTGCGCCGTCCCCGGGCTCCGCGGGCACGCTGCGCACCTCCGCGGGCAGTTCCCTGCTCCGGTTGTCGTCGCCCCCGGGCGTCTTCTCCGTACCCATCCGCGTCACGCCCTGAAGACGTGTCGGCGGATGGCGGCGGCGTTGGAGAAGATCCGGATTCCGAGCACCACCACGACACCGGTGGAGAGCTGGGCGCCCACGCCCAACTTGTCGCCGAGGAACACGATCAGGGCTGCCACGACCACGTTCGAGAGGAACGACACCACGAAGACCTTGTCGTCGAAGATGCCGTCGAGCATCGCGCGCAGGCCTCCGAACACCGCGTCGAGTGCCGCCACCACGGCGATGGGAAGGTACGGCTCGACCACGGCCGGAACCTCGGGCCGGACCAACAATCCGGCCACGACTCCCACGACGAGGCCCAGTACGGCGATCACGATGTGCCCTTTCCTGCCTTCGGCTCTGCTGTACGTACGGTCACACTCGGTGCTGCCGGCAGTCGGACATCATCCTGGACGGAAATGCTGGTCCTGACACCGAAGTTCTCCTGCAGAGCATGCAGATACTGACCGTCGCGACTGTTCTGGAATCTGGTGCTCAAGTTCTGTCCGTCGCCTACGGCAAGCACCGTATACGGCGGCACCAGCGGCTTGTTGTCGACCAGTATCGCGTCCCCCGCGGCCCTGATCGCCGACAGCGCCGTCAGCCGCTGGTCGTTGATGGCGATCGCCTCCGCGCCGGACTGCCACAGGCCGTTGACGACTCGTTGCATGTCACGGTCGCGCACCCGACCGGTGTCGGAGAACCCCGCGCTCTCGCGCGGCCCGCCCCCGCCCTGGTCGGCTTCTTTGGCGTCGTCCACCACAAGCTTCACGCCGGTCCCATGGACCTTGGTGGCACCGGAGAGCAGGGACACCAACTCGCCCTTGCTGCCCCCGTGTTTCTTCAGCGCCTCACGCTGCCGCTCGCCCACGTCGTCGCGGAGCGTCTCGACGTCCCCTTCGAGCTCGTCGGCGTCCGAGGTCGCCGACTCGATCCGGTCGATGAGCTCCGCGCGCTCCTTGGCGACGACCGGAGCCGCTATCCGCGCCTGCGCGGCACCCACCGTCACCACCAGGGCCGCGAGCACGAGACCGAGGGCCAGACCGAGCTTCGCCCGCAGCGGACGCGGCACCCCACCGGCGCCTTGAGCCTTCTTGCGGGCCGCCGCCTCGGCGTAACCCTCGTCCAGGCTGTGGTCCATGACCGTGTTCAGCAGCGACATGGAGGCGTCCGGGCGCCGGGGGCGCGAGGGGGTGCTCCGAACGGGGGGCTGCTGCGGCATGCCGCACATCGTCGCACGTCGCGGGCGCTACCTCCGAATGGCCCCACCGGTGGGCCGGACGGCACCTCGCAGGGGTGCCGTCCGGCCGGTGTCGGCGGTCAGCGACCGGCGCTGTCCACCACGGCGGACCACTCGTCGAGCAACGCCTGGGCCGACGCGTCGTCGGGCCCCTCGGCCCACAGATGGGTGACGGCCTCCGCCGGGTCGGGCAGCACCAACACCCACCGCCCGTCGGACTCCACGACCCGCACGCCATCGGTGGTGTCCACCGAACGCTCCCCCGCGGCCTCCACCACGGTCCGCATCACGAGCCCCTTGACCGCCCACGGCGTCGCGAGGTCCCGCCGCAGCACATGGGCGCGCGGGATACGCGCGTCGATCTGGCTCAGCGTGAGCTGCGTACGCGCCACGAGGCCGATGAGCCGCACAAAGGCAGCCGTCCCGTCGAAGACGCTGCTGAACTCGGGAATGATGAACCCGGCTCGCCCGTCGCCACCGAAGATGGTCGACTCGTCACGACCCACGCGCGTCAGGTCGTCGGGCGACGTGGTCGTCCAGTCCACCTGCGTCCCGTGGTACGCGGCCACCTGCTCACCGATGCGCGTCGTCGTGACCGGCAGCGCGACCCGACCACTGCGGCGTTCCGCGGCGACCAGGTCGAGCATGACCAGCAACGCCCGGTCGTCCTCGATGATCCGCCCCTTCTCGTCGACGAGCGAAAGCCGCTCGCCGACCGGGTCGAAGCGCACACCGAAGTCGGCACGCGACGACGCCACGATCTCGCCCAGCCGCACCAGGCCCGACCTGCGGGACTCGTAGGTCTCGGTCGGACGCGACTCGTCGAGCCCCGGGTTGATGGTCAGCGCGTCGACGCCGAGCCGCCCCAGAAGGCTCGGCAGCACAAGCCCGGCACTTCCGTTCGAGGCGTCGACGACGACCTTCAGATTCGACTCGGCCACACCGGTGGTGTCGACATTGCGCAGCAACGAACCCGTGTAGGAGTCGAAGACACTGGACGGGAAGTGCAGATCTCCGATCTCCCCGGGGAACGCCCGCCGGTACTCCTGGCGCGCGTACACCCGGTCCAGCTTCCGCTGGCTCCCCTGCGAAAGGTCGGCTCCTCGCCCGTCGAAGAACATGATGTCGACGGAGTCCGGTACCCCGGGCGTCGTCCGGATCATGATCCCGCCGGCACTGCCCCGAGCGGTCTGCTGCCGCGCCACGGGCAGCGGTACGTTCTCCAGGTCCCGTACGTCGATGGCGCTGGCCTGCAGGGCCGAGATCACCGCTCGCTTCAGCGCCCGCGCGCCTCGCGAATGGTCACGGGCCGTGGTGACGGTCGAGCCCTTCTTGAGGGTCGTGGCGTACGCCCCCGCGAGCCGCACCGCGAGCTCCGGAGTGATCTCCACGTTCAGGATCCCGGAGACACCGCGTGCCCCGAAGAGATGGGCCTGGCCCCGGGACTCCCAGATGACGGAGGTGTTGACGAACGCGCCTGCCTCGATCGTCTTGAACGGATACACCCGGACATTGCCCTGGATAATCGATTCCTCACCGACCAGGCACTCGTCGCCGATGACGGCACCGTCCTCGATGCGGGAGGCCCGCATGATGTCGGTGTTCCGCCCGACCACACAGCCCCGCAGGTTGCTGTGCTGGCCGATGTAGACGTTGTCGTGCACCACGGTTTTGTGCAGGAAGGCGCCGGTCTTTACCACGACGTTCGACCCCAGGACCGTGTGCTCACGAATCTCGGCGCCTGCCTCCACCTTGGCGTAGTCACCGATGTAGAGCGGTCCGCGCAGCGTGGCGTCGGGATGGACCTCGGCGCCTTCGGCAACCCACACACCGGGCGAGATCTCGAAGCCGTCGAGTTCTACGTCGACCTTGCGTTCCAGCACGTCCGCCTGAGCCTTGACGTAGCTCTCGTGCGTGCCGACGTCCTCCCAGTAGCCCTCGGCGATGTACCCATAGATGGGCTTGCCTTCCTTCATGAGCTGCGGGAAGACGTCGCCGGACCAGTCCACCGACACATCGGGGTCGACGTAGTCGAAGACCTCGGGTTCCATGACGTAGATGCCCGTGTTCACCGTGTCGGAGAAGACCTGCCCCCAGGTCGGCTTCTCCAGGAAGCGCTCGACCTGCCCCTCTTCATCCACGATGGTGATGCCGAATTCCAGCGGATTGGGGACGCGCGTCAGACAGACGGTGACCAGCGCGCCCTTCTCCTTGTGGAAGTTGATCAGTTCGGTGAGGTCGAAATCGGTCAACGCGTCACCGGAGATGACGAGGAAGGCATCGTCCTTCAATGCTTCCTCGGCGTTCTTCACACTCCCGGCAGTGCCGAGTGGCTTCTCCTCATTGGCATAGGTGAGCTCCATCCCGAGCTCTTCACCATCGCCGAAGTAATTCTTGACCAGGGAGGCCAAGAACTGGACTGTCACTACGGTCTCGGTGAGCCCATGCCTCTTGAGCAGCCGCAGTACATGCTCCATGATGGGCCTGTTGGCCACAGGCAGGAGCGGCTTGGGCATGCTCGAGGTCATAGGGCGAAGGCGCGTGCCTTCGCCTCCGGCCATTACGACGGCCTTCATGTCGGAAGCGTCCTCCTCAATAGACGACGATCTAGCCGACCTAGCCAGCCAAAAAAGGCCCGTGAATGTCGCTCACGGGACTGCAAGCTTCTACAGCTGCCAAATCAGCGAGCTCAATCGGCCGTGGTGTCTGCACGGACAAGGCGGCGGACCTGGACCACGTAGAGGATCCCTGCCCACCAGTACAGACTTGTACCCCATCCTGCGAACGCCCATCCGAAAATAGCAGCGAGAGTGTTGATCCAGCCACTTCCATCACTGAGGAGCAGTAGTGGAAAGGCGTACATCAGGTTGAAGGTGGCGGCCTTGCCGAGGAAGTTCACCTGGGGCGGCGGATAGCCGTGACGCCTGAGGATCCAGACCATCACCAGCAGCATCAGCTCACGCAGCAGCAGCGCCGCGGTCAGCCAGAGCGGAAGAATCTCCCGCCACGTGAGCCCGACCAATGTCGACAGGATGTAGAGCCGGTCAGCAGCCGGGTCCAGCAACCGCCCGAGGTTGCTGATCTGGTTCCAGCGGCGGGCCAGCTTGCCGTCGAGATAGTCACTGATCCCGCTCAGCATCAGCACGAGCAGTGCCCAGTGGTCACTCTTCGGACCGCCGAACTCCGGCCTGAGGATCAACCACAGGAAGAGAGGTACGCCGACGAGGCGCGCCATGCTGAGGATGTTCGGGATGGTGAGGACCCGGTCCGTCTGGACACGAGTTTCCTGGACCTCCACCCGGGGGCCTCCTGTGGGAAACGAGCCGATGATGCCCCCTGACCTTACCGTCAGTTGTCAGCCGGCGGTGCAGAGGGGTGACCCAAGCGCGGAAGGCCCCGAAAACACAAAAAAAGCCGTGGTCCCCGGACAATAAGTCCAGGGACCACGGCTATAAAATGAGTTCGGCGGCGTCCTACTCTCCCACAGGGTCCCCCCTGCAGTACCATCGGCGCTGTGAGGCTTAGCTTCCGGGTTCGGAATGTAACCGGGCGTTTCCCTCACGCTATGACCACCGAAACACTATGAAACTGTCAACCGCACCGTAGTCGTGGCCCGACATACGGGGTTGTTCGTGGTTTCAGAACCAACACAGTGGACGCGAGCAACTGAGGACAAGCCCTCGGCCTATTAGTACCAGTCACCTCCACCCGTTGCCGGGCTTCCAGATCTGGCCTATCAAC
>NZ_JBVIPS010000002.1:0-1158741 GCF_055577715.1 Streptomyces sp. NPDC033177
GGTCCAGTCCCTTCCCCAGACGCCCCCCCCCTACGACGAACCCCCCTACGGGGGGCTCCCCCCCCCCCCCCCCCCCCCCCGGCGTCGCATCCGTCACCTAAGCCGTCCGGCCGGCGAGGCCCACCGCCACCGCCCGCCAGCCGAACGACACCGAAAGACTCGGAGGACCTGCGGTGCACGAACTGCCGCAACAGCTGGTCAACGGCCTGCTACTTGGATCCATGTACGGCCTGATCGCCATCGGCTACACAATGGTCTACGGCATCGTCCAGCTCATCAACTTCGCCCACGGCGAGATCTTCATGGTCGGCGGGTTCGGCGCCCTCACCGTCTGGCTGTGGCTGCCCGGCGGCACCAGCATGTGGCTCGCTTTGCCGCTCATGCTCATAGGCGCCGTCATCGTCTCCACCCTCATAGCGGTCGGAGCCGAACGCTTCGCCTACCGCCCGTTGCGCGGCGCACCCCGCCTCGCACCACTCATCACCGCCATCGGCCTCTCGCTCGCGCTGCAGCAGGCCGTCTGGGCCTGGTACCCGAACGCGAAGTCGTCCCGCACCTTCCCCGAGATGCCCGGTGACTCCATCCACCTGGGCTCCGTCACCATCCAGCCAGGCGACGTCTTCCTGCTGATCACCGCCCCGATCTGCATGTTCGCCCTCGGCTACTTCGTGATGAAGACCCGCGTCGGCCGCGGCATGCAGGCCACCGCGCAGGACCCCGACACCGCCAAGCTCATGGGTGTCAACACCGACCGCGTCATCGTCGTGGCCTTCGCGATCGGCGCCGCCTTCGCCGGCATCGCCGCCGTCGCCTACGGCTTCCGCTACGGAGAAGTCCAGTTCCGCATGGGCTTCCTCTGGGGCCTCAAGGCCTTCACCGCCGCCGTGCTCGGCGGCATCGGCAACATCTACGGCGCGATGATCGGCGGCCTCGTCCTCGGCATCGCCGAAGCCATGGCCACCGCCTACATGAACGACATCCCCGGCATGAGCCAACTCGGCGGGCAGTCCTGGGCCGACGTCTGGGCCTTCGTACTCCTCATCGTCGTACTCCTCGTCAGGCCACAAGGTCTCCTTGGCGAGCGCGTCGCGGACAGGGCGTGAGAACCATGACCACACAGACCACTGCGGCCGACGCGCCAAGCCCCAAGCAGGACCACACCACCACCGGCCTCATCGCCATCCCCGAGGGCCCCGCCCGCGCACTGGCCACCGGCGGCGGCATCCTCACCGTCATCTCCACGTTCATGGCATGGACCTGGACCGCGGCGTTCCCCGGCGACCTCACCGTCTACGGCTACCCCGGCGGCCTCCAGGTGCTCGTCCTGATCGCCGGAATCCTGACCACGCTCTTCGGCCTCGCCTCCTACGGCGTCAAGGGCGTACGCGCCCTGGCCCCCGGCGGCGCCGACGCCGCGCTGAAGTACGCGGCTCTCGCGGCCTTCGCCACCACCTGGTACACGATCATCTCGATCAGCTACCAGCTCGGCGGCCTCGCCAACCTGGACCCCGGCGGCTGGGTCGCCGCCATCGCCACCCTGGCCGCCTTCACCGGCGCCCTCGCCCTGCCCTTCGTACGGCCGCACACCTACGCGATCGACCCGGAGGACAGCGCCGGCGAGCAGTTCAAGCACCGCCTGCGCAACGGGATGACCATCTTCAAGGGCGCCTTCGCCGCCCAGGCCCCACCCACGCCGCGCAAGCTCCCCAGCTACGTCGAGATCCTGATCATCGTCGCCGCGCTCTCCGTGGGCCTCCTGGTCTTCACCTACGGCATCGGCACCGAGTACGACGAGCTCTTCATCGGCTTCCTGATCACCGTGGCGTTCAGCTTCGCCGCGCTGTCCAAGGCGGGGCTCGTCGCCCACGTCTCCACCTACACCGCCCGGCACCGCAACATCACGCTGATCGGTGCCTTCATCGCCGCGGCGGCCTTCCCCTTCACCCAGAGCGACGACCAGTACGCCACCATCGGCGTCTACATCCTCATCTTCGCCACCGTCGCGCTCGGCCTGAACATCGTCGTCGGCCTCGCGGGCCTCCTCGACCTCGGATACGTCGCCTTCCTCGGCGTCGGCGCCTACGCGGCATCCATGGTCTCCGGCTCGCCCTCGTCACCCTTCGACGTCCATCTGCCGTTCTGGGGCGCGATCCTGGTCGGCGCGGGCGCATCACTCGTCTTCGGCGTGATCATCGGCGCCCCGACCCTGCGGCTGCGCGGCGACTACCTCGCCATCGTCACCCTCGGCTTCGGTGAGATCTTCCGGCTCGTCGCGATGAACTCCGACGGCACCTCGGGCCCGGACATCACCAACGGCTCGAACGGCATCTCCTCCATCCCGAACCTGAAGATCCTCGGCTTCGACCTGGGCATCGAGCACTCCATCCTCGGTGTCACCATCGGCCGCTTCGCGAACTACTTCTTCCTGATGCTGCTCATCACCCTCGTCGTCGTGCTGGTCTTCCGGCGCAGCGGCGACTCCCGCATCGGGCGCGCCTGGGTCGCCATCCGCGAGGACGAGACCGCGGCGCTCGCCATGGGCATCAACGGCTTCCGCGTGAAGCTCATCGCCTTCGCGCTCGGCGCCACGCTCGCCGGACTCGCGGGCACGGTGCAGGCACACGTCACCTACACCGTGACGCCCGAGCAGTACCAGTTCGCCAACACGGTCCCGCCCAACTCGGCGTTCCTGCTCGCCGCGGTCGTCCTCGGCGGCATGGGCACCATCAGCGGACCCCTCGTCGGCGCGGCGCTGCTCTACCTCATCCCGAGCAAGCTCTCGTTCCTGGGCGACTACCAGCTCTTCGCCTTCGGCCTCGCGCTCGTGCTGCTCATGCGCTTCCGCCCCGAGGGCCTCATCCCCAACCGCCGCCGCCAGCTCGAGTTCCACGAGGCCGAACTGGCTCCCGGCGACACGCCGCCACCCACAGTCCTCAGCAAGACAGGGGCCTGAGCCATGACCACCGACACCACCACCAGCAAGGACAGCCCCGCCGCGACGCCGGCCGGGCAGACCGTCCTGGACGCCCGAGGCGTCACGATGCGGTTCGGCGGCCTCACAGCCGTGCGCTCCGTCGACCTCACCGTCAACAGCGGCGAGATCGTCGGCCTCATCGGACCCAACGGCGCCGGCAAGACCACCTTCTTCAACTGCCTCACCGGCCTCTACATCCCCACCGAGGGCGAAGTCCGGTACAAGGACAAGGTCCTGCCCAGCAAATCCTTCAAGGTCACCGCGGCCGGCGTGGCCCGCACCTTCCAGAACATCCGTCTGTTCGCAAACATGACCGTCCTGGAGAACGTCCTCGTCGGCCGCCACACACGGACCAAGGAAGGCCTCTGGTCGGCCCTCCTGCGCGGCCCCGGCTTCCACAAGGCGGAAGCCAAGTCCAGGGAGCGCGCCCTGGAACTCCTGGAGTTCGTCGGCCTCGCCGACAAGGCGGAACACCTGTCCCGCAACCTGCCCTACGGCGAGCAGCGCAAGCTGGAGATCGCCCGCGCGCTGGCGAGCGAACCGGGCCTGCTCCTCCTGGACGAGCCGACCGCGGGCATGAACCCGCAGGAGACCCGCGCCACCGAGGAACTCGTCCTCGCCATCCGCGACATGGGCATCGCCGTCCTCGTCATCGAGCACGACATGCGCTTCATCTTCAACCTGTGCGACCGCGTGGCCGTACTCGTCCAGGGCGAGAAACTCGTCGAGGGCGACAGTGAGACCGTCCAGCAGGACGACCGCGTCATCGCCGCCTACCTGGGCGAGCCCTTCGAAGGAGCCCCCGGCAGCACGGAAGCCGACGCCACGGGCAACGAGGAGACCAGCTGATGACCGCACTGCTCGAAGTCGAGGACCTCAAGGTCGCCTACGGCAAGATCGAGGCCGTCAAGGGCATCTCCTTCAAGGTCGAGGCCGGCGAGGTCGTCACGCTGATCGGCACGAACGGCGCAGGCAAGACCACCACGCTGCGCACGCTGTCCGGACTGCTCAAGCCGGTCGGCGGCTCCATCAAATTCAACGGGAAAGCACTCCGGAAATACCGCGCCGACCAGATCGTCTCGCTCGGCCTCGCCCACTCTCCCGAGGGCCGGCACATCTTCCCGCGCATGACGATCGAGAACAATCTGCGGCTCGGTGCATATCTGCGCAGCGACAAGAGCGCCATCGAAAAGGACATCGCGCGCGCCTACGACCTCTTCCCCATTCTCGGGGAACGCAGAAAGCAGGCGGCGGGCACGCTCTCCGGCGGCGAACAGCAAATGCTCGCCATGGGACGCGCCCTGATGTCCCAGCCGAAACTGCTCATGCTCGACGAACCCTCCATGGGACTTTCGCCGATCATGATGCAGAAGATCATGGCGACCATCTCCGAGCTCAAGTCCCAGGGCACGACCATTCTCCTCGTCGAGCAGAATGCCCAGGCGGCGCTCTCGCTCGCCGACCACGGTCACGTCATGGAGGTCGGCAAGATCGTCCTCTCCGGATCGGGGAACGACCTGCTGCACGACGAGTCCGTGCGGAAGGCGTACCTGGGCGAGGACTGAGCGTCTTCGGCTACGTACGAGAAGGCCCGCACCCCGAATCCGGGGTGCGGGCCTTCTCGTACGCGTCGTACGGGCCGGGGCTACTGCCCCTTGGCGGCCTTCTTCTCGTCGGCGTCCTCGATGACGGCCTCCGCGACCTGCTGCATCGAAAGACGGCGATCCATCGACGTCTTCTGGATCCACCGGAAGGCGGCGGGCTCGGTCAAGCCATACTCGGTCTGCAGAATCGACTTCGCCCGGTCCACCAGCTTCCGCGTCTCAAGACGCAGGGTGAGGTCGGCGACCTCGCTCTCCAGCGTCTTCAGCTCCGCGAAGCGCGAGACGGCCATCTCGATGGCCGGCACCACGTCGGTCTTGCTGAAGGGCTTCACGAGGTACGCCATCGCGCCGGCGTCCCTGGCCCGCTCGACCAGGTCACGCTGCGAGAACGCGGTCAGCATGAGCACCGGGGCAATGCTTTCCTCGGCGATCTTCTCGGCCGCCGAGATGCCGTCCATGACGGGCATCTTCACGTCAAGGATCACCAGGTCCGGCTTGTGCTCGCGGGCCAGCTCGACGGCTTTCTCCCCGTCACCGGCCTCGCCGACGACGGTGTAGCCCTCCTCCTCGAGCATCTCCTTGAGGTCGAGCCGGATGAGAGCCTCGTCCTCGGCGATGACGACACGGGTCGTCAGCGGAGGCACGTGCGACTTGTCGTCGTCATCGGCTACGGGCTGGGGCGACTCGGGGGAAGTCACGGGGGCTCCTTGTTGCGGGCCGGGCAGGTACTGCTGCCTCGCCAGCCTACCTAGCTGCAGCGTCCGGCGGTGACCCGGTATAGTTCCGGCAGTGCCTGCCGGGTTGGTGGAACGGTATACACGGAGGTCTCAAACACCTCTGCCTGAAAGGGCTTGCGGGTTCGAATCCCGCACCCGGCACATCGCAGGAAAAAGCGGGTGCCCACGATTGCGTGGGCACCCGCTTTTTTGCCGCGCGCCCCCGGGGCTTCATCACGGACAGTAGCCGTACGGGCGCGCGACCGACCCTCGCACCCACCCCGCGCCGCCCGCGCAATAGGACGCGTCACTCCCCTCCGCCGCCCTCCCTGGGAGCTGACCCAAATCCCCCGGAAACCCTTGCCCCGTCCCGGGAACCGCTGCGATCTTCGGCCGCATGACTCCTCCCCTGAACCGGCGTACCTTCGTCGTCGCCGCCGCGGGTGCCGCTGCGGCGGCCGTGGCCATGAATCCGCAGACCGCCTCCGCCGTCGATCGCGAGGGCAGCAGCAAGGGCGGGGACGACTTCGCCGATGCCGACAAGGGGTTCATCGCCGCCCTCACCCCGGGGGTCGTGAAGAATGCCAAGGGGCAGGTCGTCTGGGATGGCGACGCGTATGGCTTCCTTGAGAAGGACGCGCCCAAGACCGCGCACAAGAGTCTGTGGCGGCAGTCGCAGCTCGTGTCGAAGCAGGGGCTCTACAAGGTCACGGACCGTGTCTATCAGGTGCGTGGGCTTGATCTGTCGAACATGACGATCATCGAGGGTGACGCCGGAATCGTCGTCATCGATCCGCTGATCTCGGCGGAGACCGCCGCCGCCGCGCTCAAGCTGTATCGCGCGCACCGCGGTGAGAAGAAGGTCACCGGGCTGATTTACACCCATCCGCACGTCGATCATTTCGGCGGTTGTCGTGGTGTGCTGCCGGACGGGGGCGGTGATGTGCCGATCCTCGCTCCCGACGGTTTCATGGAGCATGCCGTCTCGGAGAACGTCTACGCCGGGACCGCCATGCAGCGGCGCTCCGGGTACATGTACGGCGCGCTGCTTCCCAAGTCGCCTGCGGGGCAGATCGGTTGTGGGCTCGGGCAGACCGTGTCCCTGGGGTCGATCGGGTTGATTCCGCCTACCAAGGACATCACCGAGACCGGTCAGGTGGAGACCGTGGACGGGGTGCGGTTCGAGTTTCAGATGACGCCCGGGACCGAGGCCCCTGCCGAGATGAACTTCGTGCTGCCCGACCTGCGTGCCGTCTGCATGGCGGAGAACGCGACGCACACGATGCACAACATCATCACGTTGCGCGGCGCGCAGGTGCGGGACGCCCGGCAGTGGGCGCACTATCTGAATGAGTCTGTCGTGCTCTTCGAGGGGCGGGTGGATGTCGCCTTCGCCTCGCATCACTGGCCCACGTGGGGTGGCGACACGATCGTGGAGCTGCTTGAGCAGCAGCGGGATCTGTACGCGTACATGCATGATCAGACGCTGCGGATGATCAATGCGGGGATGACGGGGCGGGAGATCGCCGAGGAGATCGAGCTGCCGCCCGCGCTCGCCGGCGTGTGGGCGAACCGGGGGTACTACGGGTCGCTCAGCCATAACGTGAAGGGCATCTATCAGCGCTACATGGGGTGGTTCGACGGCAACCCGGCGCACCTGTGGGAGCATCCGCCCGTCGAGGAGGCCAAGCGGTACGTGAAGGCCATGGGGGGCCGTACGGCGACCGTCGCGAAGGCCAGGTCGTTCGCGAAGAGCGGTGATCTGCGGTTCGCTGTGACGCTGCTCAATCATGTCGTGTTCGCGGACCCCCACCACAAGACCGCCAAGTCCGAACTCGCCAAGCTTTACGTCAAGTTGGGGCAGGCCTCGGAGAACGCCGTGTGGCGGAACTTCTATCTGACGGGTGCGCAGGAGCTGCGTGAGGGCGTACGGGACTCCCCCACGACTGTGGCCAGCGCGGACATGCTGATGGCGCTCTCCGTGGATCAGTTGATTGATTCGGTGGCGATCCGGGTGAACGGCCCGAAGGCGTGGGATCTGAAGCTGCGGATGGACTGGAGTCTTCCGGCGCTGGGCAAGGTGTGGCATCTGACCTTGCGGCACGGGGTGTTGACCTATCGAAGCGACACGAAGAAGGACCCGGAGGCGGGCGTCACGCTGACGATGACCAAGCCTCAGTTGCTCGCGATGCTGGGCGGCAAGGGGCTCGGTGACATCAAGGTCGAGGGCGACGCGTCGCTTCTCACCGACCTGCTCGGCGTGGTGGAGAAGCCGGACCCGAAGTTCGCCGTCGTGACCCCATAGGCGCGCGGCACGAGCGAGGGGCCGATCCCCCCGGATCGGCCCCTCGTCCCACGTACGCGGTCCGCCTACTTGGGGCTGTCGTCCTCGCCGATGTGGTGGATGCGTACGAGGTTGGTGGAGCCGGCGACTCCGGGCGGGGAGCCCGCGGTGATGACGACGACGTCGCCCTTCTCGCAGCGCCCGTACTTCAGGAGCAGTTCGTCGACCTGGTTGACCATGGCGTCGGTGGACTCGACGTGCGGGCCGAGGAAGGTCTCGACGCCCCAGGTGAGGTTCAGTTGCGAGCGCGTGGCCCGGTCCGGGGTGAAGGCGAGCAGCGGGATGGGCGAGCGGTAGCGCGAGAGGCGGCGGACCGTGTCCCCGGACTGCGTGAAGGCGACGAGGAACTTGGCGCCGAGGAAGTCGCCCATCTCGGCGGCGGCGCGGGCCACGGCGCCGCCCTGGGTGCGGGGCTTGTTCCGCTCGGTCAGCGGCGGGAGGCCCTTGGCGAGGATGTCCTCCTCGGCGGCCTCGACGATGCGGCTCATCGTGCGGACCGTCTCGATGGGGTACTTGCCGACGCTGGTCTCGCCGGAGAGCATCACCGCGTCCGTGCCGTCGATGACGGCGTTGGCGACGTCCGAGGCTTCCGCGCGCGTGGGGCGGGAGTTGTCGATCATCGAGTCGAGCATCTGGGTGGCGACGATGACCGGCTTGGCGTTCCGCTTGGCGAGCTTGATGGCGCGCTTCTGGACGATCGGGACCTGTTCGAGGGGCATCTCGACGCCGAGGTCTCCGCGGGCGACCATGATCGCGTCGAAGGCGGCGACGATGTCGTCGATGTTCTCGACGGCCTGCGGCTTCTCCACCTTGGCGATGACGGGGAGGCGGCGGCCTTCCTCGTCCATGATGCGGTGCACGTCCTCGATGTCGCGGCCGCTGCGGACGAAGGACAGGGCGATGACGTCGAACCCGGAACGCAGGGCCCAGCGCAGGTCGGCCTCGTCCTTGTCGGAGAGGGCGGGGACGGAGACGGCGACGCCGGGGAGGTTGAGGCCCTTGTGGTCGGAGACCATGCCGCCCTCGACGACGGTGGTGGTGACGCGGGGCCCGTCGACCGCGGTGACCTCCAGGGTCACTTTGCCGTCGTCGACGAGGATGCGCTCACCGGGGGTGACGTCCTCGGCGAGGCCGTCGTAGGTCGTGCCGCAGGTCTGGCGGTCGCCCTCGACGCCCTCCTCGACGGTGATGGTGAACTCGTCGCCCCGTTCAAGGAGTACAGGTCCTTCGCTGAAGCGGCCGAGGCGGATCTTCGGGCCTTGAAGGTCGGCGAGGACGCCGACGCTGCGGCCCGTCTCGTCGGATGCCTTCCGTACGCGCTGATAGCGCTCCTCGTGCTCGGCGTACGTGCCGTGGCTGAGGTTGAAGCGGGCCACGTCCATTCCGGCTTCGACCAGTGCCTTGATCTGGTCGTACGAGTCGGTGGCGGGGCCCAGGGTGCAGACGATTTTCGCTCGGCGCATGCTTCGAGCCTAGGGCTTACCGGCCGGTAGAGAATTGGCTGGGCATGACTACTCAACAACCTTTGCGTGAAAGGTTATTGACAAGTGTTGAATTGTGCGGGGCGCTGCTCTGATGAGCGATTTACCAGGCGCCCCGCGACGTAAAGCCACTCCGTGGCTACACGTGGCTATACGTGACTACAGCCGCGGAGGTGTCATCGTGAAGCGCGCGTTGACCTGTGCGTAGACGTGTTGCCGCTGGGGTTCGAGGTCGAGAGGGGCCGCTTCCTGGACCATGTCGGCGGCGCCTCCGTAGGCGACGGTGCGCATGGCGGGCGTCGGGCCGCCGTAGCCGAACGGCTGGGCGTTCTCGGCGCCGATGTCGGCGAGCTCGACGAGGGCGGCGAGCGAGGTGCCCAGCGCGTCCGCGTACTCCCTGCCGCGCTGCACCGCTTCCCTGACCGCGTGCTGGCGGGCGTCGCGATGGGTGGGCGAGTCCGGGCGCAGGGCCCAGTACGGACCGTCGACGTGGGTCAGTTCGAGGTCGGCGAGGCGGGTGGTGAGCTCGCCGAGCGCGGTGAAGTCGCTGAGTTCCGCGGTGATGTGCACCCGGCCGTGGTAGGCGCGGACGCGCTCGCCGCGGCCGTGCTTGGTCAGTTCGGGGCTGATGGAGAAGGCGCCGGTCTCCAGGGTCTCGACGGAGTCGCCGTAGGTCTTCACGAGGTCGATGACGCCTGCGTTGCGGCGCGTCAGGTCGTTCAGGGCCTCGCGCCGGTCGGTGCCGCGCGCGCTGACGGTGATGCCGATGCGGGCGATCTCGGGGTCGACTTCGAGGTGTGCCTCGCCCTTCACGGCCAGGCGCGGGGCGCCGGGGGTGCCGTAGGGGGCCGGAGTGGGGGTGGTCCCGGGGGTGGTCTCGTCCATGCGGCCACTCTCGCACTGGGGGGCGGCAGCGGACAGGGAAAGGACACGGCACCGGACAGTCATCGGATCGAAACCTGCGGGGTCTGTTGCCGGTGGTGTGGTCGGGGTCAGAATCTACGCGCGTTATCTACGCGCGTTACACCGATGGCCATGGGTCCAAGGAGAGTACGAAATGCCGCTGAACCGCCGGAAGTTCCTGGGCAGGTCCGCCGCCGCCACTGGGGTGGCGCTCGCGGGCGGGATGGCCGCCGCCCCCTCCGCGTCGGCGCAGGCGCCCGGGAAGCCCGTCAAGCGGAAGAAGCGCTATTCGTTCACCGTGATGGGCACGACGGACCTGCACGGCAATGTCTTCAACTGGGACTACTTCACGGACAAGGAATTCGACGACAAGGACCACAATGACGTGGGCCTGGCGAAGATCTCCACCCTCGTGAACGAGATCCGGGAGGAGAGAGGGCGCCGCAACACGCTCCTCATCGACGCGGGCGACACCATTCAGGGCACGCAGCTCTCGTACTACTACGCCAAGATCGACCCGATCACGGCCAAGCACGGCCCTGTCCACCCGATGGCGCAGGCGATGAACAGCATCGGCTACGACGCCGCGGCGCTCGGAAACCACGAGTTCAATTACGGCATTCCCGTGCTGCGGAAGTTCGAGGAGCAGTGCGACTTCCCGCTGCTCGGCGCCAACGCCCTCGACGCGAAGACGCAGAAGCCCGCTTTCCCGCCGTACTTCATGAGGAGCCTGCGCACCCCGCACGGTCGTGACGTGAAGGTGGCGGTCCTCGGCCTGACCAACCCCGGCATCGCGATCTGGGACAAGGCGAACGTGCAGGGCAAGATGACGTTCCCGGGTCTGGAGGAGCAGGCGGCGAAGTGGGTGCCGAAGCTGCGTTCCATGGGCGCCGATGTCGTGATCGTCTCGGCGCACTCCGGCTCCAGCGGCACCTCCTCCTACGGGGACCAGCTCCCGCACATCGAGAACGCGGCCGGTCTGGTGGCCGAGCAGGTGCCCGGCATCGACGCGATCCTGGTCGGGCACGCGCACACGGAGATCGCCGAGTACTTCGTCGAGAACAAGGAGACCGGCAAGAAGGTCGTCCTGTCCGAGCCGTTGAAGTGGGGCCAGCGCCTCACCCTCTTCGACTTCGACCTGGTGTGGGCCAAGGGCCGCTGGACGGTGGAGAAGGTCGGCGCGCAGGTCCTCAACTCCAATACGGCGGCGGAGGACAGGAAGATTACCCGGTTGCTCGCCGACGAGCACAAGAAGGTCGTCGCGTACGTCAACCAGGTCATCGGTACGTCGACGCAGGCGATGAGCACGGCCGAAGGCCCGTACAAGGATGTCGCGATCATCGACCTGATCAGCCATGTCCAGGCGGAGACGGTCAAGGAGGCCCTCAAGGGCGGTCAGTACGCGGCGCTTCCCGTGCTCTCGCAGGCCTCGTGCTTCTCGCGTACGGCGGGCATCCCGGCGGGCGAGGTGACGATCAAGGACGCGGCGGGGCTCTACCCGTTCGAGAACACCCTGGAGGCGCGGCTCATCACGGGTGCCCAGCTCAAGGAGTACCTGGAGTACTCGGCGCGCTACTACGTCCAGACCGCGGCCGGCGCCCCGGTGGACCCGGCGAAGCTGACGAACGCGGACAACACCCCGGACTACAACTACGACGCGCTGTACGGCGTGACGTACGAGATCGACATCGCCAAGCCGGTGGGTTCCCGCATTGCGAAGCTGAGCTTCGAGGGCAAGGAGCTCGACCCGAAGGCCGAGTTCGTGCTCGCGGTCAACAACTACCGGGCCAGCGGCGGCGGCAACTTCCCGCACGTGGCCGGCGCCAAGCAGCTGTGGGCGAACTCCGACGAGATCCGCAACACGATCATCCAGTGGGTGCAGGCCAAGGGAACGGTCGACCCGGCCCAGTTCGCGTCGGTGGACTGGAAGCTGACCCGGGACGGCACTCCGGTGTTCTGACCCGCGTCAGTTCTTGAGGGGTACGAGGTTGCCGCGCTGCTCGCCGATCAGGCCGGTGGCGCGGCGGGCCTGGGTGTCCTGGAGGCCGAAGCTGGTGAACGCGGTGCGCTGCGGGAGCGGGTAAGGGGGCTCCCCCAGCAGGTTGTTGAGGATGGTGGCGCTGCGCCAGGCGGCGAGGCCCAGGTCGGGGGCTCCGACGCCGTGGGTGTGGCGTTCGGCGTTCTGTACGTAGACGTTGCTGCCGGTGCCGGTGACGGAGGGGTCGAGGACGAGGCGGTACTGCTCGTCGATGCGGGGGCGCTCGGCGGAGTCCCGGCGCATGTACGGGTCGAGGCCCGCGAGGAGCTGGTCCAAGGGGCGCTCGCGGTAGCCGGTGGCGAGCACGACCGCGTCCGTGGTGAGGCGGGAGCGGGTGCCCTGCTGGAGGTGTTCCAGGTGGAGTTCCACGCGGGTGGTGGCGACGCGGCCCGCGGTGCGCACGGAGACGCCCGGGGTGAGCACGGCGTCGGGCCAGCCGCCGTGCAGGGTGCGGCGGTAGAGCTCGTCGTGGATGGCGGCGATGGTGTCGGCGTCGATGCCCTTGTGGAGCTGCCACTGCTGGGGGACGAGTCCGTCGCGGACGGCTTCGGGCAGGGAGTGGAAGTAGCGGGTGTAGTCGGGGGTGAAGTGTTCCAGGCCGAGCTTGGAGTACTCCATGGGTGCGAAGGCCTCGGTGCGGGCGAGCCAGTGGATCTTCTCGGCGCCCGGCGTGCGGTGCTTGAGCAGGTCGAGGAAGACCTCCGCGCCGGACTGGCCCGAGCCGATGACGGTGATGTGGTCGGCGGCGAGCAGCCGGTCGCGGTGCAGGAGGTAGTCCGCGGAGTGGATCACGGGGACGGCGGGGGCGTCGGCCAGCGGCTTCAGGGGCTCGGGGATGTAGGGCGCGGTGCCGACGCCGACGGCGATGTTCTTCGTGTACGTCCGGCCGAGCGCCTCGGCCTCGCCGTCGGCGTCGAGTTGCGTGAAGTCGACCTCGAAGAGGTCCCGTTCGGCGTTCCAGCGCACCGCGTCGACCTGGTGCCCGAAGTGCAGTGCGGGGAGGTTCTCGCTGACCCAGCGGCAGTACGCGTCGTACTCGGCGCGCTGGATGTGGAACCGCTCGGCGAAGTAGAAGGGGAAGAGCCGCTCGCGGGTCTTCAGGTAGCTGAGGAAGGACCAGGGGCTGGCCGGGTCGGCGAGGGTCACCAGGTCAGCGAGGAACGGCACTTGGAGGCTGGCGCCGTCGATGAGGAGCCCCGGGTGCCAGTGGAATCCGGGCCGCTGTTCGTAGAAGGCGGCGTCGAGTCCTGCCAGGGGCTGGGCGAGGGCGGCGAGGGAGAGGTTGAAGGGGCCGATCCCGATGCCGACCAGGTCCCGGGGGTCCTCGGGGGTGGTGAGCGGCGGGGCGGGCTTGTCGTTCTGGCCGGTCATCGGGGGGTGGTTCCTTCCACGAGCTTCAGGAGCTCGGCGAGGTCGCCGGGCCGGGTGTGCGGGTTGAGCAGGGTGGCCTTGAGCCAGCGGCGTCCGTCGATGCGGGCCCGCCCGAGCACGGCCCGGCCCTGGCCGAGCAGTTCGCGCCGGACGTAGGCGATGTGGTCGTCGTCGGCGCCGACGGGCCGGAACAGGACCGTGCTGATGACGGGCCGGTCGTACAGCTCGAAGCCGGGGTGCGCGGCGACGAGTCCGGCGAACTCCTGCGCCTGAAGGCAGACTTGGTCGACGAGCGCGCCGATCCCCTCCCGCCCTAGGGCCTTGAGGGTGACGGCGAGTTTGAGGACGTCGGGCCGGCGCGTGGTGCGCAGGGAGCGGCCGAGGAGGTCGGGGTAGCCGGCTTCGGTGTCGTCGTCCGCGTTGAGGTAGTCGGCGTGGTGGCCGAGCGCCGCGAGATCCCGCGGGTCGCGGACCAGGAGCAGCCCGGCTGCGACGGGCTGCCAGCCGAGTTTGTGCAGGTCGAAGGTGATGCTGTCGGCGCGCTCCATGCCGTTCAGGAGTCCTCTTCGTACGTCGCTGAAGAGGAGCGGACCGCCGTACGCGGCGTCGATGTGCAGGCGGGCGCCGTGGGCGGCGCAGAGGCCGGCGATCTGGTCGAGGGGGTCGATGAGCCCCGCGTCGGTGGTGCCGGCGGTGGCAGCGACGAGGAACGAGTCCGGCGACCCGGTGAGCCCGGACAGCGCCTCGTCGAGGGCGGCCGGGTCGAGGACTCCGGCGGGCGCGGGGACGGTGACCGGTTCGGGCATGCCGAGGAGCCAGGCGGCGCGGGCGAGCGAGTGGTGGGCGTTCTCGCCGACGACCAGTTGGACGGGGCCGTGCGTGGCGGTGCGTTCGCGGGCCAGGAGCAGGGCGAGCTGGTTGGCTTCGGTGCCGCCGGTGGTGACGAGGGCGTCTCCCTCGCCGGTGCCGTACACCTCCGCGGTGAGGGCGCGGGTGACCAGGGCTTCGATTTCCGATGCGGCGGGGGCCTGGTCCCAGGAGTCCATCGAGGGGTTGAGCGCGGACGCGGCCAGGTCGGCGGCGACGGCCACCGCGAGCGGGGGGCAGTGCAGGTGTGCGGCGCAGAGGGCGTCCGCGGGGTCGGCGGCGCCTTCCGCCAGTGCGTGGACGAGGGTGCGCAGGGCTGCTTCCTCGCCCTCGCCCCGGGCGGGCAGGACCTCGCCCGCGGCCTCGCGCACCCTGGCCGCCACGGCGGTGGGGCCGCCCGCAGGGATAGGGCCCCCGCGGGCGGTCGCCCCGGTGCGCAGGGCGTCCAGGGCGGCGCTGAGCAACGGCCGCAGCGCGTCCGGACCTCGGGCTCCTCCGGCGAGGGGCGGCGGAGTGCTCATGGGCGACGTCCTTCGGGTGCGCGCGGGCGGGGCATCCAGCCTGTCCGCCGAGCGGACGGCACGCCCGAAGAGCTCAACGATCCGAACCCGAAAGTGGTACTGCCGCGGGGAGACAGCGTGTCGGCGCGGGCGGGGGTGCTAGGCGCTCCGAGCGGCGTGTGCGCTTTCGACTGCGGGTACGTCGTGGCTTGGCGCGCCGTTCCTCGCGCCCCCTTCCGGGCGCCAGCGCCGTCTCAGCCCCGCGGGTGCGTCGTGGCTTGTCGCGCCGTTCCCCGCGCCCCTGTCGGGGCACGGATGCTGCCTTAGCCCTGCAGGCGCGTAGTGGCTTGGCGCGCCGTTCCTCGCGCCCCCTATCCCTGCGCCCGTACCCGCAACGCCCTTGCCAGGTCGTCCAGTTGGTCGGTCAGCTTGCGGCGTAGGGCGGGGATGGGGGCGGCGTCTCGCAGGCATTCCTTGCCCAGGCGGAGTGTTTCGGCGTCCACCGAGGTGGCGGGGAAGGCCCAGCGGCCCGCTACGTCGGCGATGGCGGGGCCTCGGCGGGCCGCTACGGCGACCGCGTCCGTGAAGTAGCGGGGGATGTACTCCCGTACGAGATCCGCCTGTTCGGGCTGCCAGAAGCCCTGGGCAGTGGCGGTGAGGAGGTAGTTGGAGAGGTCGTCGGAGGCGAACATCGCCTCCCACGCGCGGCGCTTGGCCTCCGCGTCGGGCAGCGCGGCACGGCAGCGGGCCGCGCCCTCCTGCCCGGTGGCACTGGGGTCACGCTCCAGCTCGGCGGCGATCGCGGACTCGTCGGCGGCTCCGAGGACGGCGAGGCGGGTCAGGACGCGCCAGCGCAGCTCCGGGTCGAGTTCGGGGCCACCGGGGACGGTGCCCTCGGTGAGCCACTCCTGGAGCGGGTCGGGCCGCGAAGCCACGTCGATGAGGCCGCGCACGGCGGTGAGCCGCAGGCCCGCGTGCGAGCCGTCCTCGGTGCGCCGGATCAGGTCGCGGCACAGCTCGGTGAGGGTCGTGAGGGCGGCCGGTCGCAGCTCCGGGGGCAGGAAGCGGCCCGCGACGTGGGTGGTGGCGAAGGCGAGGACACCCTGGACGAGGGCGAGGTCGGTCTCGTCGGGCAGATGCGCGCGGGCCGTGTCCACGTAGGCCATGCCCTCGAGTTCGCCGTCGCGGACCATGTCGCGCAGGCTGTTCCACAGGACGGCCCGGGTGAGCGCGTCCGGGACGCGGGAGAGGCTGCGCAGGGCCGTCTCCATGGAGTTCTCGTCGAGGCGGATCTTGGCGTACGTGAGGTCCTGGTCGTTCGGGACGATCAGGGCGGGGCGCCCGCCGTCACGCGGCGCGGTGGCCCCGGTGTGCGGGACGTCCCGCTCGTACCGCTCGCGCAGCACCAGGCCCTGGGGGTCGGTGAGGTCGCGGTCGTACACGCCGACGGCGACGCGGTGGGGGCGGCTGCCGTCGCGGTCGACGGAGAGGGTCCACTCGCGGGCGTCGTGCGTGACCGTGGAGGTGAGCGTGTCGACGCCGGTGGTGCGCAGCCAGGCGTCGGCCCAGCCGTGCACGTCGCGGTCGGTGTTGTGCGCGAGGGACTCGATGAAGTCGGCGAGGGTGGCGTTGGAGAACTTGTGCCGGGCGATGTGGGTGTTGATGCCGGCGAGGAAGTCCTTCTCGCCGAGCCAGGCGACGAGCTGGCGCAGGGCGGAGGCACCCTTGGCGTACGAGATGCCGTCGAAGTTGAGCATCGCGGACGCGGTGTCGGGCACGGCGTCCGGGTCGGGGGCGACGGGGTGCGTGGAGGGACGCTGGTCGGCGTCGTACCCCCAGGACTTGCGGGCGACGCCGAAGTCCGTCCAGGTGTTCGTGAAGCGGGTGGCCTCGGCGGTGGTCTGGAAGCCCATGTACTCGGCGAAGGACTCGTTCAGCCAGATGTCGTCCCACCACCGCAGGGTGACGAGGTCGCCGAACCACATGTGGGCCATCTCGTGGGCGATGACCATGGCGCGGGTCTGCCGCTCGGTCTCGGTGACGGCGGAGCGGTAGATGAACTCGTCGCGGAAGGTGACGAGTCCGGGGTTCTCCATCGCGCCCGCGTTGAACTCCGGGACGAACGCCTGGTCGTACGAGTCGAAGGGGTAGGGCTCCTCGAACTTCTCGTGGTAGCGGTCGTAGCACGCGCGCGTGACGTCGAGGATCTCGTCGGCGTCGGCGTCCAGGAAGGGCGCGAGCGAGCGGCGGCAGTGGATGCCGAAGGGCAGCCCGCGGTGCTCGGTGCGGACCGAGTGCCAGGGGCCCGCGGCGACCGCGACGAGGTACGTGGAGATCGGCGGGGTGGCCGCCGCGCGCCACGTCCCGTCGCCGAGGTGCTCGGTGACGCCGTTCGCGAGGACCGTCCAGCCTTCCGGTGCGGTGACCGTCAGCTCGAAGACGGACTTCAGGTCGGGCTGGTCGAAGGCGGCGAAGACCCGCTGCACGTCCTCCATGAACAGCTGCGTGTACGTGTACGTCTCGCCGTCCGTGGGGTCGGTGAAGCGGTGCATGCCCTCGCCCGTGTGCGAGTACCGCATGGCCGCGTCGACCCGCAGCTCGTGCTCGCCCGGGGTGAGGCCGGTGAGCGCAAGCCGGTTCTCGACGAGACCCTGCGGGTCGAGCGGCTGCCCGTCCAGGGTCACGGAGCGCAGCTCGGCGGGCTTCAGCTCGACGAAGGTGTCCACCGTGGCCTCGGGACCCCCGAGCGCCGTGAACCGGATGACCGTGCGGGAGTCGAAGGTGTCGGCTCCCCGGGTCAGGTCGAGCTCGACCGTGTACCGCTGGACGTCGATGAGCCGGGCTCGGGTCTGCGCTTCGTCGCGCGTCAGTACGGGCATGGGTCCATGCTGCCTGATGTCACCGACAAGCAGTCCCGGTGGTCCGCTTCACGACGACTTGGCGATGGTCTCGTGGTGGCGGATGACCTCGGCGATGATGAAGTTGAGCAGCTTCTCGGCGAACGCCGGGTCCAGCTTCGCGCTCTCCGCGAGCTCGCGGAGCCGGGCGATCTGCCGGGCCTCGCGGTCCGGGTCGGCGGGCGGAAGGTGGTGGTTGGCCTTCAGATGGCCGACCTGCTGGGTGCACTTGAAGCGCTCGGCGAGCATGTGGACGACGGCGGCGTCGATGTTGTCGATGCTGTCGCGCAGGCGGGACAGCTCGACGCGCACGGCTGCGTCCGTGGCGGACGCGGCGTCGGCGCTGTTCGCGTCACTTGTGTGGCTGGTGGTCATGGTCCACGAGCCTACGTTGCCGGTCCTTCGCCGCCGACGGCGGAAGAGCGCAGGATCGGCGGGTGGTCCGGGTCGGGGATCTGCTGCGACCAGCCCCCGGGGACCGCACGTCCCTGCTGCTCGCGGAAGCGCACGGGTGCCGTGCCCACGCGGCGCGTGAAGAGCCGCGAGAAATAGGCGGGGTCGTCGTAGCCGACGCGGCGCGCGACGGCCGCGACCGGCAGTTCCGTGGCCGCGAGGAGTTCCTTGGCACGCCCCAGACGGATGCCGAGGAGGTAGTCCTTGGGGCTGCAGCCCGCGCCCCTGCGCACCGCCGTGCGCAGTTCCGCGGGTGTCATGCCGTGCCGCGCCGCGTGCCCCGCGACGGAGAGTGGCTGGAAGGCGTCGCGGGCCAGCGCCTGGAGGACCGGGTCGCCGTCGGGGGCGATGTCGGCGCGGGCCCTGCGCAGCGCGACGAGCAGTTCGTGGACGGCGGCGCCCGTCTCGACCTCCAGGAGCGGATTGCCGCGCCGTGCCGCGCGCGCGATGCGCCCGACGGCGGCGCGCGCCCCGGTGGCGTCGGAGAGCGGCACCACGGGCCGGTCGGGTTCGATGTATCCGAGTTCGGTGTACGTCGTCGTGGCGGGCCCGGTGAAGTCGACGAAGCACTCGTCCCAGCCGGTCTCCGGGTCGGGCCCGTAGTGGTGGCGCACCCCGGGGGTGAGCCAGATCAGCGCGGGCGCCGTCACCGTCGTACGCCTGCCGTCGGGGTTGTGGAACCAGCCGCCGCCCGCGCTGATGACGACGGCGACGTGGTGGTCGAGGGTGCGCGGGCCCACGGTCGGCAGGAGGCCGTGCTGCAGGCCGACGCCGAGGCAGGCGAGGCCGAGGCGGTGGTGGGCCGGGCTCGGCGTGAAATACCGCATCCACGTGTGGTACATCCGCTGATGCCCCCTTCATCCGGTTCGGTCCGGCTTCGTACGGCTTCATTCGGGCCGTGGCCCGCTCGCTGCGTCCAACCCGCCTAGATCTTTGTCCATGGACCCTGCCGCCCGCCAGAGGTGATCGTGGCGGAGGGGCATGTCAGTGAGAGGGACACAGGGAGAAGATGAACGGCTTCAGGGTGGGCGAGGACGACTTCGAACTGGACGGGCGTCCCGTACGGCTGCTCTCCGGGGCGCTGCACTACTTCCGGGTGCACGAGGCGCAGTGGGGCCACCGCCTCGCGATGCTGCGCGCCATGGGGCTCAACTGCGTGGAGACGTACGTCCCGTGGAACCTGCACGAGCCGCACCCCGGGGAGTTCAGTGACGTCGGGGCGCTCGGCCGCTTCCTGGACGCCGCCCGGGACGCGGGCCTGTGGGCGATCGTCCGGCCCGGTCCGTACATCTGCGCCGAGTGGGAGAACGGCGGCCTTCCGCACTGGCTGACGGGCGCCGTGGGTTCCCGCGCGCGGACCCGCGACGCGGAGTATCTGGGGCACGTGGACCGGTGGTTCGGGCGCCTCATGACGCAGGTCGTCCCGCGGCAGCACGACCGGGGCGGTCCCGTGATCATGGTGCAGGTGGAGAACGAGTACGGCAGTTACGGCTCGGATCAGGTCTACCTCCGCCATCTCGCCGACCTGCTGCGGGCCGAGGGCGTGACCGTACCCCTGTTCACCTCGGACGGCCCCGAGGACCACATGCTGACCGGCGGGTCCGTCCCCGGTGTCCTGGCGACGGCCAACTTCGGCTCGCAGGCCCGCGCGGGCTTCGAGACGCTGCGCGGGCACCGCCCGAAGGGGCCGTTGATGTGCATGGAGTTCTGGTGCGGCTGGTTCGACCACTGGGGCGCGGAGCATGTCGTGCGGGACGCTGCCGACGCCGCGGACGCGCTGCGGGAGATCCTGGAGTGCGGGGCCTCGGTCAACCTCTACATGGCGCACGGCGGCACGAACTTCGCCGGGTGGGCGGGGGCGAACCGGGGCGGCGGCGCTCTGCACGACGGCGTCCTGGAGCCGGACGTCACCTCGTACGACTATGACGCGCCCATCGACGAGTTCGGGCGCCCCACGGAGAAGTTCTGGCTCTTCCGCGAGGTGCTTGCCCCGTATGTGGAGGGGCCGCTGCCGGAGCCGCCCGCGCCGCTTCCCTCGCTCGGGGAGCGCGCTTCGGTCGGCCTGCCGGAGTGGGCGCCGCTGTCGGCCGTCATGGACGCGCTCGGCGGACCGTCCGCGGAATACGCCGTACCGCCCACCTTCGAAGAGCTGGACGTGGACCGCGGCCTGGTCCAGTACACGCTGACCGTGCCGGGCCCGCGGCAGCCGTACCCGTTGAGCGTGCGGGGGCTGCGGGACCTGGCCGTGGTGTACGTGGACGGGGCGCGGGCCGGGGTCCTGACCGAGGAGGAACCGGCGCTGCCCGAGCCTGTCGCGGGGCACGCGCGCGTGGAGCTGTGGGTGGAGTCCCTGGGGAGGGTCAACTACGGGCCGCGGACCGGCGAGGCGAAGGGCGTCACCGGCGGGGTGCTGCATGAGCGGCAGTATCTGCACGGGGTGCGGGCCAGGGGGCTGCGGCTCGACGCGTTCTCCTCGGCGGAGGCCGTCAGGGGGGTGCCCGCCACCGGGGCCGAGGGTGGGCGCCCGGGGCTCTACCGGGGCTCGGCGGTCGTCCGTGGCGCCGGAGACGCGGTGCTGGAACTGCCGGGCTGGGCACGGGGGTTCGTATGGGTGAACGGCTTCAATCTGGGCCGGTACTGGGCAGTGGGGCCGCAGCTCTCGCTGTACGTCCCCGGAGCGGTGCTCCGGGAGGGGGAGAACGAGGTGTGGGTGCTTGAGCTGGAGGGAGCGCCGGACGCCGGGGACCTCTCCGCCTCCCTCTCCCTCTCCCCCGTGCCGCTCGCGCCCGAGCGTTCCTGAACCCGTGACCGCCGGAGAGGCTGCGAGCAGCCTCTCCGGCTTCTCCGGGCCCCCGCCTCAGATCTCGCGCACCTCCAAGGCGTCCAGCGCGAACTCGGCGGTCCCGTCGTCCCCGCTCTTGCGCAGCCCGACCCACGCCTCGCCCTTGGCGGGAGCCGTGAACTCGTAGCTCAGGACGGTGGGTCCGGTCGCGACGGGCAGCTCCTTGCGGTCGAGCTCACGGGCCGCGGGTTCGTCGACGGCGGTGATCCACGCGTACTGCCCCGCCTTCTCGTTCTCGTACCGGAACGAGACGCGGTAGCGCTTGCCCGCCTCGAAGCGGACGGTGTGCGGGACTGTGCGGTAGACGAGCCCGGCGTTCTCGCCGCGTGACTTGAGGGACTGCGAGCCGTCGATGACGTCATCGATGACCTTGCCGTTCCAGCCGCGCTGCGTGTAGGGGGCGTGCCGTTGCGCGATGTGCGTGCGCGGGTCGGTGACCTTCCCGGCGTCGCCCTTCACGAACGGCCCCCAGCCCTGCGGCACGTGCTCGAAGTCCTCGGAGACGAGCCTGCCCTCTCCGGGGGTGCCGCCTCGCGTGGCGGAGACGATCCGTACGTTGTCGAAGCGCACGCGCGCGTGGCCCGCGTCTGCCCGCAGCGTCAGCTCGGCGGGGCCGCCGCCCTCGGGGACGGTGAAGGGCACGGACATCCGCTGGAAGCGGGTGCCGTGCTTGCGGTCGGCCGCCACGTAGTTGCCCGCCGTGGAGGTCCGCGTCCAGTTGGCGGCGGTGACACCGTCGGCGGTGCGCACCTCCAGGACGGCCTTGCGCTCGTCGCCCGCCGCCTCCCCGACCTCGACCTGCACGGAGGCGACGTACGCGCCCGCCTTCAGGCGGCGCAGCCGCTGGCCGACGGCTGCCTTGCCGCCCGCGCCGATGACGAGTTCGTGGTCACCGAGCTTGCTGAGCTCCACGGAGGCGGGCCCGGAGACCTTCCACCCCCGCAGGGAACCGGAGTTGAAGCCGGGGTCGTGCAGAGGGGTGGCCTGCCCCCAGCCGGGGTCGGGCAGCGCGGCGGCGCGCCGGCGGTAGAGGACGTAGGGCTGCTTGGCCTTGGCGTCGAGGGTGACCTTGCCGCCGCGCACCGGAACATCGGCGACGAAGACCCGCCCCTGGTCGGTGAGCCGGTAGAGCGCGACCTTCGAGAGCCCGGACCATCCACGGGGCAGCCGCCAACTCCCCTTACCACCCGCGGGGTTGTAGTGGTAGAGCTTGCCGGGGTCGGTGGCCTTGCGGGGCTCCCAGGGCAGCAGATAGCTGCCCCCGTCGTAGACGACACGGCCGTCGGTCACGATCCGACGGGTGCCGTCCGTGTCGGAGACCGTCGTCTTGCTCTCCCCGAAGAAACTGATCTCGTGCTCGCCCCAGGACTTGATGGGATACGCCTGGAGATACTTGGCGGGCAGCGAATCCGTCCAGATCAGATCGTAGAAGTAGGACCAGTCGGTCTTCCCGACCCACCCCTCGAAATTGCCCATGCGGGCAATGCCCAGAAGGGTCGGCCATTTGTCGGCGAACACGTCCTTCTGGTGGTTACGGATAAAGCGGATGAGCCGCGAATTGATGCCTCGGGAGGTGTCGGGTCCGTAATCCGGTTCCGTCGCCCAGTGCGACCAGACGGACGAGCGCTCGAAGCCGTGTCCCCATTCGCTGGTGACGATCCAGCTCTGCTCGCGCAGGGCCCGCTGCAGCCGGTCGGACGTCCAACCGGATTCGCGGAACACGTCGATGTAGAGGGCGTTGAGCCCGCCGTCGGCCTCGTCCCGCAGGTCGGCGAACCGCTTGACGATGTCGCCGGAGACCAGGTCCCTGCGCTGGTCGATGCGGTAGCTCTGATCCAGCCAGTCCCACTGCTCGTTCGCCTTGTCGACGAGCTTCTCGGAGAAGGCGTTAGCGACGGGATAGGACTCCGTGGCATTCACGTGCACACTGAAGTCGCTGTTCCACTTCTTGCCTTCCCTGACCAGGGTGTTGAGGTCGTCGAGGCCGCCCGCACGCATGTTGTAGTTGCCCGCGTAATCGGGATGCGCGGAGTCGTGCCCCTCGGACTGGTAGCCCTTGAGGAGCGTGTACTGGCGCAGCCCGTCCGTCGCCAGATGGATCCGCTTGACGTTGTCGAGCGTCGTCAGGAACGGATTCGTCGCCTGCGAGGCGAAGTTGAACGGAATGTGCGGGACGACGCGCAGATGCTGCTCGTCCGCGCCGAGCGGCTTCACCATGATGTCGCGGAACGCGATGGCGGCGTCCTGCCAGTCGACCTTGCCGTCGCCGTTGCGGTCGCCGGTGATGACGACGGTGGCGTACGGCAGGGGCTCGGTGTCGCCGACGGCGGCGGTGGCCGCGCGGTGTGTCCACTGGCCGGGGGTCAGCCGGGCCTCCACGTACCCGCTCTTCCTGACGGTCTCCCGCCAGAGGCGGCCGTTGTCCCAGGTCGTCCCGGCCTCGGAGGTGGGCTTGTCGTAGACGGTGTTGGTCTCGACGGCGCCGCCCAGCGTGTCGTGCGCGACGACGGCGTACGCGCATCCGGTGGCCGCTTCGGCGGCGGTGCCCGAGGAAAGTTTGACCTCGGTGTCCCCGCTCTTGGCCTTGTCGAGCTGGACCTTGGCGGCCATGAGGGTGGCGCCCGGCTGATCGCTGCGTACGGAGAGGAGGGCGAGCCCGGGGATGCGCAGCGTGCCCACGCGCAGCGCGTCGGTGTCGTCGATCTCCGTCACCCGCCACCGCACCTGGCGCCCCTCGACGACGATCTCGACGGACAGGGTGGTCCCGCCGCCGAGCGTGAGGACGTACTCGGCCCGGTTGCCACCGTCGTCGGTGAAGGTCACCTTCGGGGTGTGCGTCACGTCGTCCACCAGGAGCGTGGTGACGGCTTCCGGCTGCGCGTGCAGGACCGCCTTGGAGGCGCGGTCCGTGTACGAGACGACGCGGGGGAAGTCGGTGGCGACGCGTACCTCCAGGTCGGCGGAGCGAAGGACGGCTTCGCCCGGCGCGGCGGTCGCGGTGCCCCCGAGGCCGATGGCGGCGCTCACCCCGGCCAGCGCGCCCGTGGCGACTACGGCTCTGCGGCTCGGGCCGAACGTGTCTGACGGCTGCTGCATGGCACCCCTCCGTGGGACGGATCTCGGTGCGGTCACCCTGCGCCGGAAGGGGCGTGCGGGCCCATGGACAAAGGGGAGCCAGGACTTGGACTAACGGGACCCCGCATCCGCCCCCGGACGAACAAGCCTTCCCGCCCACCCACCCGATTGCCCCGCAGCACCATCGACCAGCCATCGATCGGCCGCAGTCGGCGACGCTCGCGAGGGGACGTGCCGGTATGTCTGCCCGGAGCACGGCTCGCGGCACTCCGGAGCCGCAGCAGCCCACGGCCACCGGACGATAGCGAGGACGGACATACCGGCGCGGCCCCGCACCCAAACACGCACCAGCACCGAGCTCCGCCCAAGCGAACGCGGGGCCGAACCAGTAACCCGGTCAGGCCCCGCGCAGCGTCCAGCAACCCTCAGAGCTCCGACGCCGCCTTCTCTATGTCACCGGCGAACGTCGACACCTCGGTGTAGACGCCGGGGAACTTGGGCTGCGCACACCCGTTGCCCCAGCTGACGATGCCGACCTGGATGTACTCACCGGCCTCGTCCTTGCGGAACATGGGGCCGCCGGAGTCACCCTGGCAGGTGTCCACGCCGCCCTCCGCCAGCTTGCCGGCGCAGAGCTCCTCACCGGGCGTGAGGTCGGCCCCGTACGCGGCCTCGCAGTCCGCGTCGCTCACGAAGGGGACCTTCGCCTTGAGGAGGTGACGCTGCTGCTCGCCACCCTCCTTGTCGGCACCCCAGCCGGCTATGTCGAACTCGCCCTCGTTGTACTTGGTGTCCTTGGCGATCTTCAGCGTGGGCTGGTCGATCGGCTTCTCCAGCTTGATGAGCGCCCAGTCCTTGCCCTTGCCGTCATAACCCGGCGCCTGCAGGACCTTCGTGGACTTCACCTTGATCGCGTCCGGGCTCTCCAGGTCCACGACACCGCCGGTGGCGGTGATGCTCGTGTTGTCACCGGAGCCGTCCACGCAGTGGGCGGCGGTCAGCACGACGTCCTGGGCGTACAGCGCGCCGCCGCAGCCCATCGACAGACGGACCATGAACGGGAATTCACCCTGCTCGGCGGGGGTACCGCCGACCACGCGCTCACCCGGGGTGGGGCCGGGGTGCGGGGCCGCGGAGGCGGCGAAGGGCTGGAGACTGACGGCGGCGAGGGCGATGGCACCGAGGGTGGCGGCTCTCTTGACTCCACGCAGCTTGGTGTTCAACAGGTGCTCCTTCGTGGGGGGTTCGTGGGGGGTTGCACGCGACGGCGAATGGCATGAGCCCGCCAAAGCGTTGGGTCGGATTATGGAGATCGGTGTCCGCATAGAGCAAGGGGCGGTTTTCGGCCAACGCCTTCCGCGTCACCTGGTTCCGCCGACGGGGACCCGCCTTACAGTGGAGGCGAGTTGAGGACGTCTTCAGGGGGTGCCGGCATGGCGGACGGCGGGCCGGTGGTGCACGGATACCCCCACCTGGACACGGTGCGCTCCGCGATCACCGCGCTCTACAAGCGTCTGTCGTACGACACCGTCCACACCTTCGGCACCAGCATCGCCCCCGCCGACGTCGCCTTCTCCGACCAGGACGACCTGCATCTGGGCGTGCAGCGCGTGGCCCGCGAGATGGTGCGTCACCTGCGGCTCCCGGACGCCCGGGTGATCGTCAGCTTCCGCGGGATGGAACACGCGGCGAACGTCGAACTCACCGCGGGGCCCGAGTACTTCATCGAACTCAACGACCGGTTCCGCACGCACCGCAGGGACATCGGCGCGGCGCTCGCCCACGAGATCATGCACGTGTATCTGCACCGGCTTGATCTGGTGTTCCCCGGCACACGGGACAACGAGATCCTCACGGACACCGCCACCACGTATCTGGGGGCGGGCTGGCTCCTGCTCGACGCCTATCGCGAGGACGGCGCCTCGTCCCAGAAGCTCGGGTATCTCACGCCGGAGGAGTTCGGGTACGTCCTGGCCAAGCGGGCCATCGCCTTCGGCGAGGCACCGGAGACATGGTTCACCAGCGCGCAGGCGTACACCGCCTACACGAAGGGCCTTGAGCAGGCCCGGCGCGACGAACAGCAGCCCCCGCTGACGGCCGCGGGGTGGGCGGGCCGGCGGCGGTACGCGAAGGACCGGCGGTACGCGCTCGCCTCCGGTGGATCGGGGTCTCCCGCCGGGGGCGGAACGTACTCCTTCTCCCGCGGGTCAGGCGGGGCCACCGAGCCGCTGCGGGTGTCGTTCCCCTGCCCCACCTGTCAGCAGCGCATCCGGTTGCCTGCCCGGGGGCGGATGCGGGCGCGGTGCACCTTGTGCCGGACGGTCCTTGAGTGCGACACGTGAAGCCCTGAGCGCAGGCCGGGGTTTGGCCTAACCCCAGTGCGCGGGGCGGGCCAGGGCCGGCGGCAGCTTCGTCTCCGCGTCGCCCTTCGCCGCGTTCACCTGCGACTGTGTCAGGAAGATGCTGCCGGTGAGGTCCGCGCCCCGCAGGTCCGCGTCCCGGAAGTCGGCGCCGATCAGGTCGCTCTGCCGCAGGTCGGCGCCGCCGAGGTCGGCGGCGATGAGGCAGGCGCCGCGGAGGGTGATACCGCGGAGGTCGGCGCCTCGGAGACGGGCGCCGAAGAGGTCGGCTCCCCTGCGGTCCTTCTTCTTCCGGCGGATGTCCGCGCGCACGAGGTCGCTGGTGCGCAGGAGCAGGACGTTGACGTCCGCACGGTGCGCGGCCACGTCCGTCCCGGCCACGTCGGCCGGGGCGCCCTGGGTGAGGTGCTCGGTCTTCTCCAGCGCGCTCCGGAGCTCCGCCCGGATGGGGTGGGTCTGGGGCAGGGCGATCGCCTCGGTCAAGTACCAGAGCAGTTCGTGCAGTTGGCGCATCACCGGGAAGACGTCGAACATCTGGCGGGCGGTGTCGGGGGCCTGCCGCCAGTCGACGCCGCCGTACGTGGTCCGGGAAACCTTCTGCCCGGCGCCGAAGCAGTCGTAGACCGTGCAGCCCGAGTAGCCCTTCGGGCGCAGCTTCTGGTGGATGCCGCAGCGGAAGTCCTGCTGGAGGTTGGTGCAGGGGGTCCCGGCCGCCTTGTCGACGGGAAAGTCCGACGACTTGGAGAGGGTGAGGGCCACGCAGCAGAGCCCGAAGCAACTCCCGCAGTCGGCCCGCAGATCCTGCCGGTCGTCGCCCTCTGCGAGGGGCAGCAGTTGACGCTCACGCTTCTCAGCCATCGGGGCCTCCTCGGGCGCTCACCGGTGCTGCGGGGCAAACGGGCGGGTGGGTGGGAAAGGCCTGTTCGGCGCCCCCGGCAGCGGGGCACAAACCCCGCCGCCGGGCACGAGTACTACGCCGCCTTACGCCCCGCACCCCCGGAGGGGCGCCCACCGCGTCGAGCGCGACCCCCGCCGGCTCCGCCACCGGCGGAGGGCCTGCCGCCCTGCGACTGGGACCGGGGCTGACCCTGGCCGCCGCCCTGGGACTGCGACTGACCCTGGGGGCGCGAACGCCGCTGGCCGCTCCCCTGCCCGGCAGGGCGTCGCCGCGCCCGCTGCGGCGAGGCCTGCTGCTGCTGCGGAACCTCGATCACCACCGGCACCCCGGAAGGCTCACGCGCCCCGGTGATACGGGAGAGCTCCTCGTCCGTGGACTTCACCCGCGCCGTGTTCGGGTTGATCTCCGCGTCGGACATCAGACGCGTCATCTCCCGCTTCTCGTCCGGCAGGACGAGCGTGACGACACTGCCGGACTCACCGGCACGCGCCGTACGCCCACCGCGGTGGAGGTAGTCCTTGTGGTCGGTGGGCGGGTCGACGTTCACGACGAGGTCGAGGTCGTCGACGTGGATGCCACGGGCCGCCACGTTCGTGGCGACGAGCGCGGTGACCTGCCCGGTCTTGAACTGGTCCAGGGTCCGGTTGCGCTGCGGCTGCGAACGGCCGCCGTGCAGCCCGGAGGCCCGTACACCGTTGGCGAGCAGCCGCTTGGTGAAGCGGTCCACCGCACGCTTGGTGTCCAGGAACATGATCACCCGGCCCTCGCGGGCGGCGATCCGCAGGGCGACGGCCTTCTTGTCGGTCTCGTCCTGCACGTACAGGACGTGGTGCTCCATCGTCGTGACCGCGCCAGCGGACGGGTCGACCGAGTGCACCACCGGGTCGGTGAGGAACATCCGGACCAGACGGTCGATGTTCTTGTCGAGCGTGGCGGAGAAGAGCATGGTCTGGCCGCCCTGCTCCACCTGCTTCAGGAGCGCGGTGACCTGCGGCATGAAGCCCATGTCGGCCATCTGGTCGGCCTCGTCGAGGACCGTCGTGCGCACCTGCGAGAGATCGGCGTCGCCGCGCTCGATGAGGTCCTTGAGACGGCCGGGCGTCGCCACCATGATCTCGGCACCGCGACGGAGCGTCCCCGCCTGCTTGGTGATGGACAGGCCACCGACGACCGTCGACATGCGCAGGTTCACGGACGTCGCGTACGGGGTCAGGGCGTCGGTCACCTGCTGCGCGAGCTCACGCGTGGGGACCAGGACCAGGGCGAGGGGCGAGCGCGGCTCGGCGCGACGGCCCGCGGTGCGGGCGAGGAGCGCGAGGCCGAAGGCGAGGGTCTTGCCGGAGCCGGTGCGGCCACGGCCCAGGATGTCGCGGCCCGCGAGGGAATTGGGGAGCGTGGCTGCCTGGATCGGGAAGGGCTCGGTCACGCCCTGCGCGGCCAGCGTCTTCAGGAGGGCCTCGGGCATGTCCAGGTCGGCGAACGCCTCGACCGCGGGCAGCGCGGGCTCAATGCTCTCGGGCAGCGCGAATTCACCGCCGACGGGCCTCGGCTTGGCGCGGCCCGGCTTCTTCGCGGCGCCCTTCGCCTGGCCGCCGCCGGCCACCGGGGCCTTTCCGCGTGCGTTCGTGGAGCGCCTGCGGGCAGGACGCGCAGGGCGTTCGGAGCGATTCATACGGAAATGCCTTCCTGGACCTGGTGACAGCACAAGCCGGGACCCGCACCTTTCTGGTGCGGGCCCCGGCTATGAGGTTCGCGTGCTACGACGTTCAGGCGGGAACGATGTTCTCGGCCTGCAGGCCCTTCTGGCCCTGCGTGACGTCGAAGGAGACCTTCTGGCCCTCGAGGAGCTCACGGAAGCCCGAGGACGCGATGTTCGAGTAGTGGGCGAAGACGTCGGGGCCGCCGCCGTCCTGCTCGATGAAGCCGAAGCCCTTTTCCGAGTTGAACCACTTTACGGTGCCGGTTGCCATGTCAATCTCCTCAACAGGGGCAGAGTAAGGAAAACCACGGAATTGTGGATTCCAAGCGCTGCAATGACCCCCATCCCGGAGAGAACCGGAAAAAAACAATTGTGCGCCTTCGGAGCATTCCCGTCAGGCGCACATAAAGTTCATGGGTACCAAAACTGCGACGCATAAGCCTAACACGGACGAGGGACTCCCCCGTCGCGCCGCCCCCCAGGCCGCGAGATACCTGCCGCGCACACCTTCCTCCTTACGGGGCACCCCGCTACCTTCTACCAAACAATCGCTTGGTTGAGCGACGCGTGGCCATGGCGACCGCTACCGAGGAAGGCGGCCCGATGCGCATCTCCCGGACCCGTACGGCAGTCGGAGTCGCGGTCTCCGCGCTCGCCCTGAGCGCCTTGCCCGCCTGGACGGCCCACGCCGGACCGACCGCACCCGAGCGCGGCACGGCCCGGCACGCCCCGCACCACCCCGGGCCCGCGTACGACGGCATGCGCCACATCCCCCTCCAGGGCGCCGTCAACGCACGAGACCTGGGTGGCTACCGCACCTACGACGGTGAGCGGGTCCGTTACGGCCAGGTCTTCCGTGCCGATGCCCTCGCGAAGCTCACCGACGCCGACGTCGCCACCCTCGCCGGACTCCGCCTGAAGAAGGTCGTCGACTTCCGGGTGCCCGCCGAGGTCCAGTACGACGGACCCGACCGGCTGCCCGCCGGACTCACCCCCACGGCCCGCCCCATCAGTGACAACGGCCTCTTCACGACCCTGATGACCGTGATCGGCTCCCGGGACCCGGTCAAGCAGGAGGAGATGCTGGGCAACGGCAAGGCGGACGCCTTCATGCGCGACGTCTACCGCACGTTCGTCACCGACGGGCCCAACCGCGCGCAGTTCGCGGCGACCCTGCGCGACATCGCGCACGGCGGCAAGGCATCACCGCTGCTCTACCACTGCACGGCCGGCAAGGACCGCACCGGCTGGACCAGCTATCTGCTGCTGCGCGCCGTCGGCGTCCCCGAGCACACCGCCGTACGCGACTTCCTGGCGTCCAACACCTACCGCGCCGCGTACGACGCGAAGGTGCGCGAGGGCCTGAAGCAGGGCGGTCTGATGCAGAACCCCGATCTGCTGATCCCGCTCCAGGAGGTCCGCACCGGCTATCTGGAGGCGGCGCTGGCCGAGGTGAAGAAGGAGTACGGCAGCCTCACCGGCTATCTGAGGAAGGGACTGGGGCTTGATACGCGGACGATGCTCGCGCTGCGGCAGCGCATGGTCGGCTAGAGACATCGGCGGGCGGACGCCGCGGGGATCAGGCGGTCACGATCCCCTGCGCCCGCGCCGCCGCGAGCCAGGCCGGGAACTCCCCCACCAACTGGTCGTACAGACGGTCGTCCGGGACGGTGCGCGGGTCCTGCCCCGCGTGGAAGAAGCCCGCGTTGTCGACGGCACGCTTGGCGGGGACGGCGAGTTCGTCGAGCTTGCGGAGGTAGTCGAACTGCTTGCTCTTCGCGTCTCCGAAGCCGATGAACTGCCAGAACAGCGGCAGCTTCGACGCCTTGCACAGATACCGCTCGGCGGCGAGCTTGTTGATGGGGCCGCCGTCGGTCTGGAAGACGACCAGAGCGGGAGCGGTGGAACCGCTGTCGACGTAGTGGTCGATCACGGCGTCCATCGCCAGGTGGTAGCTCGTCTTGCCCATGTGACCGAGTCCGGCGACGATCTCGTCGATGCGCCCGTGGTGGCGGTCCAGAGCGATCTCCGTGACGGCGTCGACGTCCGTGGAGAAGAAGACCGTGGGCACGGTGCCGTCGTCGTCGAAGTGCGCGGACAGGCCGAGGACGCGGTCGGCGAGCGCCTGGACGGTGCCGTCCTTGTAGTACGGCTTCATGGAGCCGGAGTAGTCGACGACGAGGTAGACCGCGGCGCGTTCGCCGCCCAGGCCGTGCTTGTCGAGGCTGGCCCCGGCGCTCTTGTAGAGGTTCACGAGGGCGGGCGCCGCCTCTTCCACCTTGCTCAGGCTGATCGCCGGCCCCATGTGCGGCCCCATTCTCTCGGCTCCGGTCCGCTCTTGGCGGTGACGTGATCTCTTTCGGGCTTGAGGGCAAGACGGTACTCATCACCGGTGCGGGCCGTGGGCAGGGGGCCGCCGAGGCGCGGCTCTTCGCGGAGGCGGGGGCGCGGGTCGTGGTCACGGACGTACGAGAGGAGGAGGGCCGGGACGTCGCCGGGTCCCTTGGCGAGCAGGGCTTTTTCGTACGCCATGACGTCACGGACGCGGAGAGCTGGGCGTCGGCCGTGGCGGCCGGTCTTGAGGCCTTCGGCCGTCTGGACGCGCTGGTGAACAACGCGGCGCTGTGGCGGACGGCTTCCGTGGAGAAGGAGACGTACGAGAACTTCGACGCGCTGATCCGGGTCAATCTCCTCGGGCCGTTCCTGGGCATCCAGGCGGTACTGCCCGCGCTGCGCGAGGCGGGAGGCGGGTCGATCGTGAACGTGTCGTCGACGGCGGGGCTGGTGGGAATCCCCGGCCACGCGGCCTACGGCTCCACGAAGTTCGGACTTCGGGGTCTGACCCGTTCCTCGGCGCTGGACCTTGCGCGGTACGGGGTGCGGGTCAACTCCGTTCACCCGGGGGCGATCGACACTCCGATGATCTCCTCCGCCTCTGCCGGGCGGGACTGGTCCCACCTGCCGCTGGGGCGGATGGGTCACCCTGAGGAGGTCGGGGAGCTGGTCCTCTTTCTCGCATCGGAGGCGTCGTCGTACATCACGGGGGCGGAGTTCGCGGTGGACGGGGGGTCGACGGCGGGGTAGGGCTCCGAGATCCGGAAGGCGCGCTACCGCGAAACCGCACGTACTCTTGTGCGAATGAAACGTGCAGGCCTCCTCCTTCTCGCCGTCGCCCCGGTCGCCACGGTCGCCGTCTATCTCCTGGGCGGGGACTCGGACAGCGATGCCGCCGCAGGTCCGCACGGGCCCGGCACCCAGCGGCCGTACGACAAGGACAAGTCGGCGTCCGAGATCAAGGCCGACGACAAGCTGATCGCGAGCCTGCCCCCTGGCCTCGCGACGGCCGCCAAGAAGGAGCTGGCCCAGAAGCTCGTGACGAGCGCGGAGAACTCCACGCTGAACTGGCGCGGCCAGTACGGCTACATCGAGGACATCGGCGACGGGAACGGCTACACCGCGGGCATCATCGGCTTCTGCACCGGCACCAACGACCTGCTGACCCTCGTCGAGCAGTACACCGAGGACCACCCGGACAACGGCCTCGCCCGCTATCTGCCCGCTCTGCGCAAGGTCGACGGCAGCGACTCGCACGAGGGCCTTGACCCCGGTTTCACCGAGGCCTGGAAGGCGGAGGCCGCGAAGCCCGCGTTCCGGAAGGCGCAGGACACGACGCGTGACCGTGTCTACTTCGATCCGGCGGTGCGCCTGGCCAAGCTCGACGGGCTCGGCACGCTCGGCCAGTTCATCTACTACGACGCGATGGTCCTGCACGGCCCCGGCACCGGCCCGAGCGGCTTCTACGGTCTGCGCGAGAAGGCGCTGAACGAGGCGGACACGCCTGCCCAGGGCGGCAAGGAGAAGGCGTACCTGGACATCTTCCTCGACATCCGCACCAAGGCGATGAAGGAGAAGAAGGCCCACCGCGACACGACCCGCGTCGAGACGGCCCAGCGCCAGTTCCTCTACGACGGCAATCTGGCCCTGAAGACGCCGCTGACCTGGAAGGTGTACGGGGAGACGTTCAAGGTCCCGTAACCCTGAACGTCCCCCCAGTGGCTCAGTCGCTCAGCCCTTCACCGCTCCGGCCGCCAGGCCCGAGCCGAGCTTCCGGTGCACGATCACGAAGAAGATCATCACCGGCACGGTGACCAGCGTGGAGCTGGCCATGACCGGACCCCAGGCCGTGGAGTTCTCACCGAAGAACTGGTAGATGCCCACGGCGGCCGTGTACTTGTCGCTGCCCTTCATGAACGTGTACGCGAAGACGAACTCGTTCCACGCCGTGATGAAGGCGAAGATCGAGGTCGCGACGAGTCCGGGCGCCACCAGCGGAAGCAGCACCGACCGGAACATCCGGAACCAGGACGCCCCGTCGATGTACGCCGCCTCCTCGACCTCCTTCGGGACGGTCTGCACGAAGCCGCGCAGGGTCCAGATCGCGAAGGGCAGCGAGAGCGCGACGTAGACGATCGTCAGGCCGAGCAGCGAGTTGAGCATGTCGTAGTCCCGCATCTGGATGAAGAGCGGGATGACGAGCGCCTCCAGCGGCACCATCTGCACTATCAGGACCATGATCAGTACTGAGGTGCGGAACCGGAACTTGAAGCGGGCCACCGCGATGGCCGCGAAGAGCGAGAGCACCCCGGCGGCGAGGATCGTGCCGAAGCCGACGAGCGCCGAGTTCAGCAGGTACGTGCCGAAGTTGCCCTTCTCGAACACGTAGGTGAAGTGCTCGAAGCTGAGGCCGCTCGGCAGCACGTCCGAACCGCGGGTGATCGCCTTCGGGTCGAGTGCCGTGGAGATCATCCAGTACACGGGGAAGAGCGTGAAGAGCAGCAGCGCGGCGACCGCGACGGGCAGGCCGACGCGTGCGGCGAGTGACGCGCGACGGACGCTCACAGGTCCTCCTCTCCCTGCCGGAACAGCGTGCGGATATAGACGATCGTGATGGCCAGCAGCAGGAGTGTGAGCAGGACCGCGGCCGCCGCTCCCGCGCCGTAGTCGTTCTTGGCGAACGCCTGGATGTAGGAGAAGACGCCCAGGTTGTAGACCTCTTCGTTGGCGCCGTCACCGCCCGGCATCAGATAGATCTGGGTGAAGACCTTGAAGTCCCAGATGGTGGAGAGGATGGTCACCACGAGGAAGACGGGCTTGATCGTCGGCAGCGTGATCTTCCAGAACCGCTGCCAGGCGTTGGCGCCGTCCAGCTCCCCCGCTTCGTAGAGCTCCTTGGGGATCGTCATCAGGCCCGCGAGGACGGTGATGGCGACGAACGGGAAGCCGTGGTGGACGACGTTCAGGGTCGCGATCGCGTAGAACGGCCCGCGCTCGGTGAACCAGTTGGTGGTCTCGGGGTCGATGAGCCCGATCGAGCCCGCGATCTGGCTGACCATGCCGTCCTGCGGCTGGAAGAGCCAGATCCAGACGTACGTCCCGGTGACGGCGGGCATCGCCCAGGCCGCGAGGATGGCGATGGAGCAGATCAGCCGCCAGGTCGGGCCGAGGCGGTTGAGGAGCAGCGCGACGAGCGTGCCGAGCACGACGGTGAGGCCGACGCAGGCGATCGCGAAGAACGCCGTGTTGGGCAGGACCGTCTTCCACAGGAGCTCGCTGCCGAGCAGGTCGGTGTAGTGGTCGAATCCGGTGTACGTGCCCACTCCGCCGCCGAACTTGACGGCGTAGTCCTGCATCGAGAGCTTGCCGACCTGGATCAACGGCCAGAGCAGCAGGCCCGCGAGGACCAGGAGGGAGGGCGCGAGGAGCAGCCACGGCCGGGTGAGACCGACCAGTTTCTTCTTGCGGAGGGCCGCTTCGTGTTCCGGGCGGGGGGCGGGGGGACGGACCTCGGTCACCTTCGGCCCGTCCCCGACCAGCGTGTCTTTCACTTTCACGGTGCCGGCTCGCCCTTGCCTACTTGTCCTTGGCGAAGATCGCGTCCATGTCCTTGGCGGCCTTGTCCGCCGCTTCCTGGACGGAGGACTTGCCGGTCAGGATCGACTGCACCATGCCGGGGATGACCTTCGACGCCTGGATCTCGCCGTACGCCTTGGTCTTGGGGACGGTCGCGCCGGCCTCCAGCATCTGCTTGGCGAACGGCTCGACGAGCGGGTCCTTCTTGGCCTCGATCTTCTTCAGCTCGGAGTTCTGACCGGGGAAGTAGTTGGTCTCGGCGGCCCACTTGGCCGCGAAGTCACCCGTGGTCAGCATCTTCACGAACTCCCAGGCGAGGTCCTTCTTGTCCGTGTTGAACGTGGACAGGTAGGAGCCGCCGAGGAAGGACTTGCTCATGCCGCCGGTCTGGCCGGGGATCGGCACGGCGGCCAGCTTGCCCTTGAGGTCCGGGTTGGCCTCGACGATGGCCTTCGGGGTCCAGTTGCCGTTGACGGACATCGCGACCTGGCCCTTGCCCCAGGCGTCGCCGACCTCCTTCTCCGTCCAGGTGTTCACCTTGGCCGGGGAGACCTTGTCCTTGGTGGCGAGGCCCGTGTAGAACTCGATGCCCTTGACGGCCTCGGGCGAGTTGATGCCGGACTTCCACGTGCCGCCCTGCTCGGTGGCGAGTTCGCCTCCGGCGCCCCAGATGAAGGGGGTGGCGAACATTTCGGCGCCGCCCGCGACCGGGAAGGGGATCATCCCGGGCTCCTTGTCCTTCAGCGTCTTCGCCGCGGCCTGGAGCTCCTTCCAGGTGGTCGGCGCCTTCAGCTTGTGCTTCTCGAAGACGTCCTTGCGGTAGACGATGCTGCGTACGCCCGCGTACCACGGCATGCCGTACTGCTTGCCGTCGAGGGTGCCCGCGTCCGCGAGGCCCTCGACGAGGTCGTCGTTCAGGCCCGACTTCTTGACGTCGTCGGTCACGTCGACGAGGGCGCCGGTCTCGGCGAACTGCGGCACCCAGGTCGTGCCGACCTCGGCCACGTCCGGGACCTGGTCCTCGCCGCCCTCGATGGCGGTGGTGAACTTCTTCTGGGCGGTGGCCCACTGCTGGTACTCGACGTGGATCTTGGCGCCGGTCTTCTTCTGGAACGCCTTCTCGGCCTCCTTGAAGAACGGCCTGGCGTCGGGGTTGGTCCCCTCCATGATCCAGACGGTGAGCGTCTTGCCCTTGCCGTCCGTCGCCTTGCCGCCGCTGTCGCTCCCGTCATCGCTGCCGCATGCCGTCGCGGTCAGTCCGAGCGTCATGGCGATACCTGCCGCGATGACCCGTCGCTTCATACCGGCCCCCTCATGGGTACGTGCTGTCACTGCGCCGATCCGTTTGTGGGAGCGATTGTGGTCACAGGCTCGGGGCGCGGTCTAGACCCATTCGGCTAAGGGGGCCGAAACGTGATTTGCGTTGCAAGCAATGCACGTTGCACTGGCTGCAACGGATTCCCCCCGGGGGGCGGAGGCGAAGCGGCGGTCTGGAAACGCCACGACGCCCGCCCAAGTCCGGTCGGGGACAAGGCGGGCGCCGCTCAGTTCCGTACGCCGTTGTACGGGACGTATAGGGGGGCGTACTAGACCATCAGTGAACGGTCCGTCGGGCGGATCGGCGACGGCAAGTCGCTCGCCCCGGTCAGGAATCGGTCCACGCCCCGCGCAGCGGACCGGCCTTCGGCGATCGCCCAGACGATGAGCGACTGACCGCGGCCCGCGTCACCGGCGACGAAGACGCCGGGCACGTTGGTCTGGAACTCGGCGTCACGGGCGACGTTCCCACGCTCGTCGAGGTCCAGGGAGAACTGGTCCACCAGACCGTTCTCGCGGTCCGTGCCCGTGAAGCCCATGGCGAGGGTGACCAGCTGGGCGGGGATCTTGCGCTCCGTGCCCGGCTTCGGCGTCAGCTTGCCGTCGATGAACTCCACCTCGGTGAGGTGCAGGAACTGGACGTTGCCGTCCTCGTCGCCCTCGAAGTGGGTGGTCGAGACGGCGTAGACCCGCTCGCCGCCCTCCTCGTGCGCGGAGGTCACCTTGTAGAGCATGGGGAAGGTCGGCCACGGCTGGTGCGGGGCACGGTCCTCGCCCGGCCGCGGCATGATCTCCAGCTGCGTGACCGAGGCCGCGCCCTGGCGGTGCGCCGTGCCCACGCAGTCCGCGCCGGTGTCGCCGCCGCCGATGACGACGACGTGCTTGCCCTCGGCCGAGACCGGGGTCGTGACGTAGTCGCCCTCCTGGACCTTGTTGGCCAGGGGCAGGTACTCCATCGCCTGGTAGACACCCTTGAGCTCACGGCCGGGGACCGGGAGGTCGCGTGCCATCGTGGCGCCCGCGGCGATGACCACCGCGTCGTACCGCTTGCGCAGCTTGACCGCGTCTATGTCGCGGCCGATCTCCACGCCCGTACGGAACTTGGTGCCCTCCGCGCGCATCTGCTCGATGCGGCGGTTGATGTGGCGCTTCTCCATCTTGAACTCGGGGATGCCGTAGCGCAGGAGGCCGCCGATGCGGTCGGCGCGCTCGTACACGGCGACCGTGTGACCGGCCCGCGTCAGCTGCTGGGCGGCGGCCAGACCCGCCGGGCCCGAGCCGATGACCGCGACGGTCTTGCCGGAGAGCCGGTCGGGCGCCTGGGGCAGCACGTCGCCGGTGTCCCACGCCTTGTCGATGATGGAGACTTCGACGTTCTTGATCGTGACGGCGGGCTGGTTGATGCCGAGCACGCACGCCGACTCACAGGGCGCCGGGCACAGGCGCCCGGTGAACTCCGGGAAGTTGTTCGTGGCGTGCAGCCGCTCGGAGGCAGCCGACCAGTCCTCGCGGTACGCGAAGTCGTTCCACTCCGGGATCAGGTTGCCCAGCGGACAGCCCTGGTGGCAGAACGGGATACCGCAGTCCATGCAGCGCGACGCCTGCTTGGAGATGATCGGGAGGAGGGAGCCGGGAACGTAGACCTCGTTCCAGTCCTGGACGCGCTCGCCGACCGGGCGGGTCTTCGCGACCTCGCGGCCATGGTTCAAAAAGCCCTTGGGATCAGCCATTGGTCGCCGCCTCCATCATCTTCTCGGTGATCTCGGTCTCGGAGAGACCGGCTCGCTCGGCGGCGTCCTTGGCGGCGAGCACTGCCTTGTACGTGCTGGGGATGATCCTGCTGAAGCGCTCCACGGCGGAGTCCCACTCGGCGAGCAGCTTCTCGGCGACGGTCGAGCCCGTCTCCTCCTGGTGGCGTCGCACGACGTCGTGCAGCCACTTCTTGTCGGAGTCGTCCAGGGCCTCGACGGCGCCCAGGTTGCCGGCGTTGACGTTGTCCCGGTCGAGGTCGATGACGTACGCGATGCCGCCCGACATACCGGCCGCGAAGTTGCGGCCCGTCTCGCCGAGGACCACCGCGTGGCCGCCGGTCATGTACTCGCAGCCGTGGTCGCCCACGCCCTCGGACACGACGGTCGCACCGGAGTTGCGGACACAGAACCGCTCGCCCGTGCGGCCACGGAGGAACAGCTCGCCGCCCGTCGCGCCGTACGCGATGGTGTTGCCCGCGATCGTCGAGTACTCGGCGAGGTGGTCGGCGCCGCGGTCCGGGCGGACGATGATGCGGCCACCGGAGAGGCCCTTGCCGACGTAGTCGTTGGCGTCGCCCTCCAGGCGCAGCGTCACGCCGCGCGGCACGAACGCGCCGAACGACTGGCCCGCCGAGCCGGTGAAGGTGATGTCGATGGTGTCGTCGGGCAGGCCCGCGCCACCGAACTTCTTCGTCACCTCGTGGCCGAGCATGGTGCCGACCGTGCGGTTGATGTTGCGGATCGCGACCTGCGCGCGGACCGGCTGGGCGTCGGTCGCGCCGGCCGCGGAGAGCGCGTCGGCGGCGAGCTTGATCAGCTCGTTGTCGAGCGCCTTCTCCAGGCCGTGGTCCTGGGCGGCGATCTGGTGGCGCACGGCGCCGCCGGGCAGCGACGGCACGTGGAAGAGGGGCTCCAGGTCCAGGCCCTGCGCCTTCCAGTGCTTCACGGCGCGCTCGGTGTCGAGGAGCTCGGCGTGGCCGACGGCCTCCTCGATGGTGCGGAAGCCCAGCTCGGCGAGGATCTCGCGGACCTCTTCGGCGATGAACTCGAAGAAGTTGACGATGTACTCGGCCTTGCCGGAGAACCGCTCGCGCAGCGCCGGGTTCTGCGTGGCGATGCCGACCGGGCAGGTGTCCAGGTGGCAGACGCGCATCATGACGCAGCCGGAGACGACGAGCGGCGCGGTCGCGAAACCGAACTCCTCGGCGCCGAGCAGCGCGGCGATGACGACGTCACGGCCGGTCTTGAGCTGACCGTCCGTCTGGACCACGATGCGGTCGCGCAGGCCGTTGAGGAGCAGCGTCTGCTGGGTCTCGGCGAGGCCGAGCTCCCAGGGACCGCCCGCGTGCTTGAGCGAGGTGAGCGGGGACGCGCCCGTGCCGCCGTCGTGGCCGGAGATCAGGACGACGTCCGCGTGCGCCTTGGAGACACCCGCAGCGACCGTGCCGACGCCGACCTCGGAGACCAGCTTCACGTGAATCCGCGCCTGCGGGTTCGCGTTCTTCAGGTCGTGGATCAGCTGGGCCAGGTCCTCGATGGAGTAGATGTCGTGGTGCGGCGGCGGGGAGATCAGGCCCACGCCCGGCGTCGAGTGACGCGTCTTGGCGACCCACGGATAGACCTTGTGACCGGGCAGCTGGCCGCCCTCGCCGGGCTTGGCGCCCTGCGCCATCTTGATCTGGATGTCGTCCGCGTTGACCAGGTACTCCGAGGTCACACCGAAGCGGCCGGAGGCGACCTGCTTGATGCTGGACCGGCGGGCCGGGTCGTAGAGGCGGTCCGCGTCCTCGCCGCCCTCACCGGTGTTGGACTTGCCGCCCAGCTGGTTCATGGCGATGGCGAGGGTCTCGTGCGCCTCGCGGGAGATCGAGCCGTACGACATGGCGCCGGTCGAGAACCGCTTGACGATGTCGGCGGCCGACTCGACCTCGTCGATGGAGATCGAGGGGCGGTCCGACTTCAGGTTGAACAGGCCGCGCAGCGTCATGAGGCGCTCGGACTGCTCGTTCACGCGGTCCGTGTACTTCTTGAAGATGTCGTAGCGGCGGTTGCGCGTGGAGTGCTGCAGGCGGAAGACCGTCTCCGGGTCGAAGAGGTGCGGCTCGCCCTCGCGGCGCCACTGGTACTCACCGCCTATGTCGAGCGCGCGGTGCGCGGAGGCGACGCCCGAACCCGGGTACGCCTTGGCGTGCCGGGCGGCGACCTCCTTCGCGACGACGTCGATGCCGACCCCGCCGATCTTGGACGTCGTACCGACGAAGTACTTCGCGACGAAGTTCTCCTGGAGGCCGACGGCCTCGAAGACCTGCGCGCCGCGGTAGGAGGCGACGGTCGAGATGCCCATCTTGGACATGACCTTCAGGACGCCCTTGCCGAGCGCGTAGATCAGGTTGCGGATGGCCGTCTCGGCCCCGTCGTTCTCGTCGGCCTCCAGGAACGTGCCTGCCCGGACGAGGTCCTCGACGGACTCCATCGCCAGGTACGGGTTGACCGCCGCGGCGCCGTAGCCGATGAGGAGGGCCACGTGGTGGACCTCGCGGACGTCGCCCGCCTCGACGAGCAGGCCCACCTGGGTGCGCTGCTTCGTGCGGATGAGGTGGTGGTGGACGGCCGCGGTGAGCAGCAGCGAGGGGATCGGCGCGTGCTCGGCGTCGGAGTGCCGGTCGGAGAGCACGATCAGGCGGGCGCCGGCCTCTATGGCGGCGTCGGCCTCGGTGCAGATCTCCTCGATGCGGGCGGCGAGGGCGTCGCCGCCGCCGCCGACGCGGTAGAGACCGGAGAGGGTCGCGGCCGTCATGCCGGGCATGTCGCCGTCGGCGTTGATGTGGATGAGCTTGGCGAGCTCGTCGTTGTCGATCACCGGGAAGGGCAGCGTGACGCTGCGACAGGTCGCGGCGTTCGGCTCCAGGATGTTGCCCTGCGGGCCGAGCGAGGAGTGCAGCGAGGTGACGAGCTCTTCACGGATGGCGTCCAGCGGCGGGTTCGTGACCTGCGCGAACAGCTGTGTGAAGTAGTCGAAGATCAGCCGCGGGCGCTCGGAGAGCGCCGCGATGGGGGTGTCCGTGCCCATGGAGCCGAGCGGCTCGCCGCCGGTCTTGGCCATCGGCGCGAGGATGATGCGCAGCTCTTCCTCGGTGTAGCCGAAGGTCTGCTGGCGGCGCGTGACGGAGGCGTGCGTGTGCACGATGTGCTCGCGCTCGGGCAGGTCGGAGAGCTCGATCTCGCCGGCTTCCAGCCACTCCTGGTACGGGTTCTCGGCGGCGAGGGCGGCCTTGATCTCGTCGTCCTCGACGATGCGGTGCTCGGCGGTGTCGACGAGGAACATCTTGCCGGGCTGCAGGCGGCCCTTGCGGACGACCTTCGCGGGGTCGATGTCCAGGACGCCGACCTCGGAGCCGAGGACGACGAGGCCGTCGTCGGTGACCCAGTAGCGGCCGGGGCGCAGACCGTTGCGGTCGAGGACGGCGCCGACCTGGGTGCCGTCGGTGAAGGTGACGCAGGCCGGACCGTCCCAGGGCTCCATCATCGTGGAGTGGTACTGGTAGAAGGCACGGCGGGCCGGGTCCATCGAGCGATGGTTCTCCCACGCCTCGGGGATCATCATCAGGACCGAGTGCGGAAGCGAACGGCCGCCGAGGTGCAGGAGTTCGAGCACCTCGTCGAAGGACGCGGAGTCGGAGGCGTCCGGCGTACAGATCGGGAAGACGCGGTCGAGCTTCTCGGTGCTGTGCTCGCCGGCGGAGCCGAACAGGCCGGAGGCGAGCTGCGACTCACGCGCCCGCATCCAGTTCCGGTTGCCCTTGACCGTGTTGATCTCGCCGTTGTGCGCGACGAAGCGGTACGGGTGTGCGAGCGGCCAGCTCGGGAACGTGTTCGTGGAGAAGCGCGAGTGGACGAGCGCGACGGCCGTGGCGAAACGGCGGTCGGACAGGTCGGGGAAGAACGGCTCCAGCTGGCCGGTGGTCAGCATGCCCTTGTAGACGATGGTCCGGGCGGAGAGCGAGGGGAAGTACGTCCCGGCCTCACGCTCGGCGCGCTTGCGAAGGACGAAGGCCTTGCGGTCGAGCGCGACGCCGGTGCTCTCGCCGTCGGCCACGAAGATCTGCCGGAAGACCGGCATCGTCGAGCGGGCGGTGGAGCCGAGCAGCTCGGGGGCGACGGGGACGTCGCGCCAGCCGAGAACCGTCAGGCCCTCCTCCGAGGCGATCGTCTCGATCTGTGAGACGGCACCTTCGGTCGTGCCCGCGGTGTCGACGGGCAGGAAGGCGATGCCGACGGCGTACGCGCCGGCCTCGGGGAGCGCGAAGCCGGAGACCTCGCGCAGGAACGCGTCCGGGACCTGGAGCAGGATTCCGGCGCCGTCACCGGAGTCCGGCTCGGAACCGGTGGCGCCACGGTGTTCGAGATTGCGCAGTACGGTCAGCGCCTGTTCGACAAGCTCATGGCTGGCTACACCGGTGAGGGTGGCCACGAACCCGACACCACAGGCGTCGTGCTCGTTACGGGGGTCGTACATGCCCTGAGGGGCGGGGCGACCGTCCATGGGCGACCAGGCGTGCGTACGCATTGGCTCTCCCGTCGTCGTCGTGGCATATGCAATAAGCGAGGGACGACGTTGGCCCAGGCAAAATTTCGTGCAGGTTACATGATGGAACGCTTCTCGAAAAGCGGATAGCTCATTCCACCATGTGGACACCGCCCAGAGGCGTGGGGAGCGGTGGGGGACCTCTGCGGACAGATCGATGACCGCAGGCCCGAGAGCGGCACAGGCCTCATTGCCCGCAGCGCTTACGGCTCATGCCCGGTGGTCATGGTTTCGAAACCGCCAAGTAACGGCTAGTTATGCAGCCACCCGCATAGGACTGCAAGGGTTCATCCTACGGCGGTACCGAACAAGCTGCCCAGGGCGTACGTCACACCCGCCGCCGCCCCGCCGAGCGCGAGCTGCCGCAGTCCGCTGAACCACCAGGAGCGCGCGGTCACCTTCGCCACGACGGCGCCGCAGGCGAAGAGACCGATCAGGGCGAGCAGCAACGCGGGCAGGAACGTGTTCGCGCCGAGCAGGTACGGCAGCACGGGAAGCAGGGCGCCGAGCGCGAAGGCGCCGAAGGAGGAGACGGCGGCGACGGTCGGCGACGGCAGATCGCCGGGATCGATGCCCAGCTCCTCGCGCGCGTGGATCTCCAGGGCCTGCTCCGGGTCCTCGGACAGCTGCCGGGCGACCTCGCGCGCGAGGCCCGGCTCGACGCCACGGGACTCGTACAGCTCGGCGAGCTCCCGCTCCTCGTCCGCCGGATGCTTGCGCAACTCCCGCCGCTCCACGTCGAGTTCGGCCTGGACGAGCTCACGCTGCGAGGCGACCGAGGTGTACTCACCGGCCGCCATGGAGAAGGCACCCGCGGCGAGCCCGACGAGCCCCGTCACGACGATGGTCTGCTGCGAGACGGCTCCGCCGGCGACACCGGTCATCAGGGCCAGGTTGGACACCAGGCCGTCCATCGCGCCGAAGACGGCGGGGCGCAGCCAGCCGCCGTTGACGTCGCGGTGGGTGTGGTTGTCGCGGTGTGCCTCGTGCAGTGCCGCTTCGGTCTCGATGATCGCCATGGTGGGCCCCCTCAGTGCTTGGACGATCTCGAAAGTACGCGCGAAAAATCGCTCTCGCCAGCAAGGAAGGCCGTACTTACCTGCGCTTGTGCGCATGTGAACGCGCCTGGAACGAGGGTTCCTCGAACCGGTGAGCGCATGCGTCGGAGGGGTGACGTCAGGGGTGCGGATGCTCGCCTCGGGGGCGCCGCGTGGCAGAGATATCCGCAACGTCTCGGCACCATGGAGGCACGGCATGACGAGCTCGACCGGTGTGACAGGAGCGATCGGCCTGGGAGAGCGGGCGCGCGGCGCCCTTCTCGGCCTCGCGGTCGGCGACGCGCTGGGCGCGCCCGCCGAGAACATGAAGCCGTCGGAGATCCGCCGCCGTTGGGGACGCATCACCGGATACGTCGCCGAGCACCCCTGCGGCACGGACGACACGGAGTACGCGATCTTCTCCGGGCTCCTCCTGGCCCGGCACGGCTCCGCGCTGACCGTCGCGGATGTCGAGGCGGCCTGGCACGAATGGATCGCGGACCTCGACGAGGGGCCCTTCAGGGGCGCGGGGTTCAGCGAACGCGGCACCCTGGAGAACCTGCGCCGGGGCCTCGCCGCGCCCATCTCGGCGCAGCACCGGCACGCCTGGAGCGACGGCCTCGCGATGCGGGCCGCCCCGTTCGGGGTCTTCGCCGCGGGGCACCCCGCCGAAGCGGCCCGGCTCGTGGCGATCGACGGCTCCGTCAGCCATGACGGCGAGGGCATCTACGGCGGGCAGGCGGTGGCCGCGGGGGTCGCGGCGGCGATGGGCGGGGCGCCGGTGGATTCCGTGGTGACCGCGGCCCTGTCCGTCATCCCGGAGGACTGCTGGACCTCCCGCTCGCTGCGGCGGGCGGTGGCGGCGGCTCCCCGGGGCGAACGCGCGGTCCGCTCCGCGGTGGTGATCGGCGGCTACCCCTGGACCGACCTCGCCCCCGAGGCGGTGGGGCTCGCCTTCGGGGCGTACGCGGCGGCCTCCGGGGAGTTCTCCGGTGCGGTGCTCACCGCCGTGAACATGGGGCGGGACGCGGATACGACTGCCGCTGTGGCTGGGGCGCTGGCCGGGGCGTCCTGCGGGGTCTCGGCCATCCCCCCGCCCTGGGCGGCGGCGATCGGTCCCGTGCGGGGCAGCTGTCTCCCTTCCATGCGGGGCCACCACGTGCTGGACGTGGCGGAGTTGCTTGTCTCTGACCTGGGGGTCTCATGACCGCCGACAAGCAGGCAGCCGATGCCCTCGCTGTGGGCAGGCGTTCCGCAGGGCGGAACGGGTGGGCACAGCCCTTGATGCCGAGTGCGGATCAACGAGGCGTCCAGCAAAGCGAGGCGTCCGCAAGCCACATCGAGGGCTTGCTCCTGGGCCTCGCGGCGGGCGACGCCGCGGGGTGGCCGGCCGCCCGCCACAGAGCCGCCCGCATGCCCGAGTGGACACGAAGACTCACCCGCGAACTGGACACCTTCGCCGAGCAGAACGCCACCACCACCCTCCCCGTCCCCATCGCGCTCAACCAGCCCCCGGAACCCCTCCGCCTCGGCCCCTCCGACGACGCCGAATGGGCGGCCTTCGCCGCCGAGTCACTGCTCCGCGCGGCGGACGGGACCCTCGACCCGCAGCTGTCCCGGGACCGCCGGGTCCGCGCGGCCCTCGACCTCGCCTGGAACACCCTCGCCAGCGAAATCGCCGCGGCGGCGGCCCGAGCCCCCGAGGTCGAATCAGCTGTACTCCCCCTGCGCGCCCGCATCTCCGTACGGGCGGGCCTCGGCAACCTCGCCACCGGCCTGCGCCCGCCCGCCACCGGCCACGACAACCCCCACTTCTTCGACGACGCCGCCTGCGTACGCGCCTGCGTCCTCGCCCTCGTCCACCCCGGCGAGCCCGAACAGGCCGCCGCCCTGGCCGAGTTCGACGCCCGTTACTCCCAGGACGGCGACGGCGTGCACGGTGCCCGCGCCATGGCCGCGGCCATCGCCGCGGCACTCGGCGGCGCGGACGTCGACGCCACCGTGGACGCCGCTCTCGCCCAGCTCCCGGAGCACACCGAGATCGGCCGCAACGCCTGGCACGCCGTCAAGCTCGCCCGCAGCCAGGCCGAGGACGGCGCCTTCGGTCTCGTCCCGCTCCTGGAGCACCAGATCGTCGACCACGTCTACAGCTACGGCATCGCCGCCGCCGAGACCGTCCCGGTCGCCCTCGCACTGACCACCGCGGCCCGCGGCCGCATCCGTGACGCGGTCCCCGCCGCCGCCTGCCTCTCCCGCGTCGCCGACTCCGCCCCCGCCCTGGCCGGCGCCCTGACCGGGGTGCTCGGCACGGCGACGGCCATCCCCGAGGCCTGGCGCGACGCCTGCCGCACCCTCTCCGGCTGCGCGCTCCCCCGCCTCGCGGGCACCGACCTGGTGGAACTCGCCGGGCACCTCGCAGCCACAGAACTGACCGCCCCGGGAGGACAATTCCGACATGACTCCATCAATGGAACCGACGGGCCCGGATCTCCCTGACCGCATCACCGCCTGTCTGGTGGGAGCGGCGGTCGGCGACGCCCTCGGCGGCCCCGTCGAGGGCTACTCCCCCGAGCAGATCGTCGAACGGCACGGCGGCCGCGTACACGGCATCGTCGGCCCCTGGAACGGCGACCAATGGCGCACCGCCCGCCCCATCGCGCCGTACCACAAGGGCGACGGACACGTCACCGATGACACCTTGATGACGCACGCGCTCATCCGCGTGTACGCCACCGTCCGCGACCACCTGGACGCCTACGCGGTCGCCGACCACCTGGTCCCCGACCTCATGACGACCCCGCGCTGGATCCCGGAGCTGGAGACGGAGGCCATCCCCCTCCACCGCGTCTTCCTCGCCGAGAAGTGGATCGTCGCCCGCATCCACTACGGGCACGTCGACCCGCGCGAGGCGGGCACGGGAAACATCGTCAACTGCGGCGCCGCGATGTACATGGCCCCGGTGGGCCTGGTCAACGCGGCGAACCCGGAGGCCGCGTACGCCGAGGCCCTCGATGTCGCGGGCGCCCACCAGTCGTCGTACGGACGTGAGGCGGCCGCGGTCTTCGCGGCGGCGGTGGCGGCGGCGTGCGCGCCGGGCGCGACACCGACCTCGGTGATCGACACCGCCCTCTCCCTCGCGAAGGACGGCACGCGGGCCGCGATCGAGTCGGCGGCCGAAGTGGCCGCCCACCACACGGACTTCGAGTCGGCGCTGGTCCCCCTCCGCACCGCCGTCACCCCCTTCGACACGGTCGGCCAGGACTACCGCGCCCCCTCCCTCGGGGCCCGCCGCCCCTCCCGCGTGCACTCCGTCGAGGAACTCCCGATCGCCCTCGGCATGCTCCTGGTGGGTGACGGCGACTACCGCCATACAGTGCTCGGCTCGGTCAACTACGGCCGCGACTGCGACTCCATCGCCACCATGAGCGGCGCGATCGCCGGCGCGCTCGGCTCGGAGGCGCCGGCCGAGTGGTCGAAGACGGTCGCGGAGGCGAGCCGCCTGGACCTGCACGCCCCCGCGGCGACGCTCGCGGAGGTCACCCAGGAGATCTTCACCCGCGACGTACGCCGCCGCCGGGCCCACGAGATGGCATACGCGGCCCTGACGGCCACCCCGTGATCCGCCTCACCTGGGTCCAGCCGGAGGACTTGATCGGCCACGAACTCCGCCAGTCGGAGGAGGAGGGCAAGGACGTAACGTCGGCACGCACCCGCTGGCTGACAGCAGGCGGCCACTTGGCCCCAGCCAGAGCGGGCGCGTCCCCGACACCACCTTCCCCACAGCTACGGGCTTTGGCGGAAGAGCTACTGACCGAGCTGTCCCAGCCGCCCGCGTTGTGGGCAGGCGTTCCGCAAGGCGATGGGGGTCCCCCCGCTCGAACGGAGTTGAGAGTGGGGGAGGGTGGGCACAACGCCACCCACCGACCCGCACCGGATGACAAGGCCCCGCTGCAGGCGGTTTCGGGAAGGGGCGGGCTAGGGGAAAAGAACGCCCTACGTCACCGCCTACACGCCGCCTGGCTAGGCAGAGCCGCAGGCTGCCTCCTGGGCAAACCAGTGGAGAAGCTCCCCCTCAACGCCATCCGCAGCCTCGCCAAAGCCACAGGCAACTGGCCCCTGACCACCTGGTTCACGGAAAGAGGACTCCCCCCGGAGCTTCGGGAAGCCCACCCCTGGAACAAACGCTCCGCGAACACCTCCCTCGCCGAGAACATCGACGGCATGCCCGAGGACGACGACCTCAACTACCCCCTCCTCAACCTCCGCCTGCTCCAACGCCACGGCAAGGACTTCACCACCACGGACGTGGCAAGGCTCTGGCTGGACGAGCTCCCCGCGGCCCGCACCTTCACCGCCGAACGCATCGCCTACCGCAACCTCCTCAACGGCATCGAGCCCCCGCACACCGCCACCCACCACAACCCGTTCCGCGAGTGGATCGGCGCCCTGATCCGCGCCGACGTCCACGGCTGGACGAACCCCGGCGCCCCCGGGGCCGCCGCCGACCAGGCTCGCCGCGACGCGAGCCTCAGCCACACCGCCAACGGCGTGTACGGCGCGATGTTCGCGGCGGCCACCATCGCCGAGGCGGCGGCAGGCACCGGGGACGTGCACCACTGCCTCCGCGCGGGGCTGACCGTCGTACCGCAGGACTCACGCCTGTCCCGCGCGATCAACCACGGCATCCAACTGGCAAGCAGGACACGGCACTTCGACCACGTCGTGGACGACCTGCACGCCACCCACGGCCACCTCCACTGGGTACACGTCATCCCCAACGCCGCCCTCCTGGCCGCCGCCCTCACCCACGCCGACGGCGACTTCACCGGCTCCATCACGCGCGCGGTGTCCGGCGGCTGGGACACCGACTCGAACGGCGCCACCGCGGGCTCGATCGCGGGCCTGCTCGCGGGCCACCCGGACGCGCTGCCCGACCGCTGGACGTCCCCGCTCAAGAACCGCCTGACCAGCTCCGTCCCCGGCTTCGACGGCACCGGCTTCGACACCCTCGCCGACCTCACCACCGAACTCGCCCAGGAGAGGCCCCATCCATGACCCACATCGCCGTGCTCGGCAGCACGAACATGGACCTCGTCGCGTACGTCACAAAGGCACCGCAGCGCGGAGAGACCGTCACCGGGCGCGAGTTCCGTACGCTCCCCGGCGGCAAGGGCGCCAACCAGGCCGTCGCAGCGGCCCGCGCGGGCGCCGACGCCGTGTCGATGATCGGCGCGGTCGGCGCCGACGCCTTCGGCACCCAGCTGCGCAGCGCGCTCGAACACTCCGGCGTCGACACCGACCTGCTGCGCACGGTGGACACCGCGGCCACCGGCACCGCGCACATCGTGGTCGACGACGAGGGCGGCAACGCCATCGTCGTCATCCCCGGCGCCAATGGAACCCTCACCGCGCTCGCCCCCGGCGACGAGGGCCTGATCACCTCCGCCGACACCCTCCTGCTCCAGCTGGAGATCCCCGTGGAGGGAGTGCTCGCCGCCGCGCAGGCCGCCCGCAGGCACGGCGTGCGCACCATCCTCACCCCGGCACCCGCCCAGCCCCTGCCTCCCGAACTCCTGGACTCCATCGATCTGTTGGTGCCGAACGAGTACGAGGCGGCCACGCTCACCGGCCTGACCGATCCGCACGACGCCGCCCGATCGCTCCTCTCCCAGGTCCCCGAAGTCGTCGTCACGCTCGGCTCGCGCGGCAGCCTGTACGCGGCCAGGGGCGCCGAGCCGGTCATGGTCGAGGCCCCGCACGTCACCGCCGTGGACACGACCGGCGCGGGCGACACCTTCGTCGGCACCCTCGCGGTGGCGCTCGCCGAGGGCGGCTCCGTGCGGGACGCGCTCACCTGGGCTTCGTCGGCCGCCGCGCTCTCCGTCCAGCGGCCGGGGGCGTCGGCGTCCATGCCGTTCCGCTCCGAGATCGACACCCAGGCGAACGGCTCCCGGACGAACGGCACCGCGTCATGACCGCGCCCCTCAGTGGTCTCCGCGTCCTCGACCTGGCGACGCTCTTCGCGGGCCCGCTCGCCGCCACGATGCTCGGCGACTTCGGCGCGGAGGTCATCAAGGTCGAGCACCCGAGCAAGCCCGACCCGTCCCGTGGGCACGGCCCGTCCAAGGACGGCGTCGGCCTCTGGTGGAAGATCCTGGGCCGCAACAAGCGCACGATGACCCTCGATCTCTCCACCCCCGGTGGCCGCGACACCCTGCTGCGCCTGGCCGCAACGGCGGACGTGGTCGTCGAGAACTTCCGTCCCGGAACCCTGGAGAAGTGGGACCTTGGCTGGGAGGAGCTGAGCGAGGTGAACCCCCGCCTCGTCCTGACCCGCGTCACGGGCTTCGGGCAGTTCGGGCCGTACTCCCGCCGCCCCGGCTTCGGCACCCTCGCCGAGGCGATGAGCGGGTTCGCCGCGATCACCGGCGAGCCCGACGGGCCGCCTACCCTGCCGCCCTTCGGCCTCGCCGACTCGATCGCGGGCCTCGCGACGGCGTACGCGGTGATGACGGCGCTCGCGGCCCGCGACCGGACGGGCAAGGGCCAGGTGGTGGACATGGCGATCATCGAACCGATCCTCACGGTCCTCGGCCCGCAGCCCACCTGGTACGACCAACTGGGCCACGTCCAGCCCCGCACCGGCAACCGCTCCACCAACAACGCACCCCGCAACACCTACCGTACGGCGGACGGCAGTTGGGTCGCCGTCTCCACCTCCGCCCAGTCGATCGCCGAGCGCGTGATGCGCCTGGTGGGCCGCCCCGAACTGATCGCCGAGCCCTGGTTCGCGACGGGCGCGGACCGCGCGGCCCACGCGGACGAGCTCGACGGGGCGGTCGGCGCCTGGATCGCCCTGCACACCCGCGACGAGGTGATCGAGGCCTTCGAGAAGGCGGAGGCCGCGGTCGCCCCCATCCAGGACGTACGCGACGTGATGACCGATCCCCAGTACGCGGCCCTGGACTCCGTCACCACGGTCGACGACCCGGAGCTCGGCCCGCTGCGCATGCAGAACGTCCTCTTCCGGCTCTCCGAGACCCCCGGCTCGATCGGCTGGGCGGGCCGCCCGCACGGAGCGGACACCGAGGGTGTCCTGGCCGAACTGGGCCTGACGGAAGGGGAGATCGCCGGCCTTCGCAAGGAGGGCGCCTTGTGAGGAACAGGGCGAGGGACACGCCTCTCACCTGGCTGTACGCACCCGGAGACCGTCCCTCCGTCGTGGCGAAGGCGCTGCTGGCGGGCGCCGACGCCGTCATCGTCGACCTGGAGGACGCGGTCGCGCCCGACCGCAAGGAATACGCGCGGGCGGCGACGGCCGAGCTGCTCTCCGAGACCCCCGCCGTCCCGGTCCACGTCCGCGTGAACGCCCTGGACGGCCCGCTCGCCGAGGCCGACCTCGGGGCGATCGCGCACCTGCCAGGGGTGTCCGGTCTGCGTCTGCCCAAGGTGACTTGCCCCGCCGATGTCGTGCGCGTCGCGGAACGGGCGGCTCCGGCGGACGGCGGCGCCCCCGCCCTGCACGCCTTGATCGAGTCAGCGCTCGGCCTGGAGCACGCCTTCGCCATCGCCACCGCGCACCCGGCCCTGCACGGCCTCTCCCTCGGCGAGGCCGACCTCCGCGCGGACCTGGGAGTACACGAGGAGGCGGGCCTCGACTGGCCTCGCTCCCGCGTGGTGGTGGCGGCCAGGGCCGCGGGCCTCGCACCGCCCGCGCAGTCGGTGTACGCCGACATCCGTGACATCGAGGGCCTGACGGCGTCCTGTGCGCACGGCCGTGCCCTGGGGTTCCTTGGACGCGCCGCGATCCACCCCCGCCAGCTCCCGGCCATCGAACGCGCCTACCTCCCCACCCCGGAGGAGATCGACCACGCCGAGCAGATCGTCAAGGCGTCCACGACGGAGGCGGGCGCCCTGGCGCTCCCGGACGGCACGTTCGTGGACAAGGCGGTGGTGGACGGCGCGCGGCGGGTCCTGGACCTGGCGCGGCGGCGTCCATAGCGAGGGGGCCGCCGGATCGGTGATCCGGCGGCCCCCTCGACGTACGAAGCGGAGAGCGTCAGCGCGTCAGCCCTTCTTGGCGGACTCGGCTCCGTCCTTGTCCGCGCCCTTGTCCTTGTCCACGTCCTTGGACAGGTCGGCCTTGGCCTCGTCCTTGTCCTTGTCCGCGGCCTTGTCCTTGGGCGACGCGTCGTCCGACGACGCCTCGTCCTCAGGCACGGGCTCGACGATCTCCTCGCGGCCGGGGTGCTTCTTCGCGGAGAGCACGAAGTACACGACGGCGAGCACGAACACCGCGATGGCGGTCCAGACGTTCAGACGCAGGCCGAGCACGTGGTGCGCGTCGTCGACCCGCATGTACTCGATCCAGCCGCGCCCGGCGCAGTACGACGCGACGTACAGGGCGAACGCCCGGCCGTGGCCCAGCTTGAAGCGGCGGTCGGCCCAGATGACCAGGAAGCCGACGCCGATGCACCAGAGGGACTCGTAGAGGAACGTCGGGTGGTATGTGCCGGGCACCCGGCCGTCCTCCGCCGACGTGATCTCCAGGGCCCACGGCAGATCCGTGGCCTTGCCGTACAGCTCCTGGTTGAACCAGTTGCCCCAGCGGCCGATCGCCTGGGCGAAGGCGATGCCGGGGGCGAGGGCGTCGGCCCAGGCGGGCAGCGGGATGCCGCGCCGGCGACAGCCGATCCAGGCACCGACCGCGCCGAACGCGATCGCGCCCCAGATCCCGAGGCCGCCTTCCCAGATCTTGAAGGCGTCCACCCAGTCACGGCCCTCGCTGAAGTACAGCTGGTAGTCCGTGATCACGTGGTAGAGACGCCCGCCGACGAGGCCGAACGGCACGGCCCAGACGGAGATGTCGGCCACGGTGCCTGGGCGGCCCCCGCGAGCGATCCACCGCTTGTTGCCGAGCCAGACGGCGACGAAGACGCCGATGATGATGCAGAACGCGTAGCCGCGCAGCGGAATGGGTCCGAGTTCGACCACACCGCGCGACGGGCTGGGAATGAAGGCAAGGTCCATGGCAGGTCCGACGCTACCGTGCCGGGTGGTGCCCAAGGCAACCAGCCCGGCTACGTCTCCATAACAGGACGGCCGGGCGGGGCTCCGGGAGAGCCCCGCCCCGAGGGGCGGTCAGCCCCTGTTGGCTTCCTCGACCTTCGCCTTCAGCTTCGCCGGGGTCAGCGGGTTCTTCTGGTCCGCGAAGATGTTCTTGCCGTCGAGCAGCACACTCGGCGTGCCCTGCAGGCCCGCCTCCTGGAATGCCTTGTTCGACTTCTGGGCCCAGCTGTCGTGCTTGCCGTCGTCCACGCACTTCTTGAAGGTGTCGTTCACGAGCCCGTCCACCTTGCCCGCGAGCTCGATCAGCTTGCTGTTCTTGCTGAACGCGTCGTCCGTCTCCGCGGGCTGGTTCATGAACAGCACGTCGTGGTACGGGGTGAACTTCCCGGCGTCCTGGGCGCAGGCGGCCGCGTTGGCCGCGCGCAGGGAGCCGCTGCCGCCCATGTTCCCGTCGATGATCGACGCCAGGTGATACTCGACCTTGAGCTGGCCCTTGTCGGTGAGTTCGTGGATCGTCTTGCGGTACACGTCCTCGAACTGCTTGCAGGCGGGGCAGCGGAAGTCCTCCCAGATGGTGAGGGTGGACTTGGCGCCGGCCTTGCCGACGGGGATCGCGAGCTGATCCTCGCCGGTCGCCCCCTTGGGGACGGACAAGGGGCCCGAAGTGTCCTTGTCGTCGCCCGAGTTGGCAGCGACCAGACCTGCCACGGCGGCGAGCGCGAGCACGCCCACGACGGCGGCACTCACGATCAACACCCTGCGCCGCTTGTCCCGCGACTTCTGCCGCTCTCGCTCTTCCGCCAGCCGGTCGCGGGCAGCGCGCTTTTCCTCACGGTTCTTCTCGCTCACACCCCGCCAACGAACCGGGGAGGCGCGAGCAGCCTCCCCGGTCCCAGGTCCACCCGTACGAGTTACGCGTTGCCGCGAACTCCTTGCGCGAGATCACTCGCGAGCGCGCGGACGGCGTCCAGTCCTGCCGCCTCGTCCTCGGCGTCCAGCATCCGCTGCACGAACGCCGACCCGACGATCACGCCGTCGGCGAAGCCGGCGACCTCGGCGGCCTGGCGGGCGTTGGAGACCCCGAGGCCGACGCAGACCGGCAGCTCGGTGGTGGCCTTGGTGCGCCGCACCAGTTCCTGCGCCTGCTCGCCCACGGACTCACGGGTGCCCGTGACGCCCATCAGGGACGCCGCGTAGACGAAGCCCGAGCCGGCCGCGGTGATGGTGGCGAGCCGCTCGTCCTTGCTGCTCGGCGCGACGACGAAGACCGTCGCGAGGCCGTGCTTCTCGGCGTGCTCCCTCCACAGGCCCGACTCCTGGACGGGCAGGTCGGGGAGGATGCAGCCCGCGCCGCCCGCCTCGGCGAGTTCGGCGGTGAAGCGCTCGACGCCGTAGCGGTCGATGGGGTTCCAGTACGTCATGACGAGCACCGGCTTGCCGGTCGCCTCGTACGCCTCGCGCACCGTGCGCATCACGTCGGCGATCTTCAGGCCCGCCTTGAGCGCGATGTCGTCGGCGGTCTGGATGACGGGGCCGTCGAGGACCGGGTCGCTGTGCGGGAGGCCGACCTCCACGACGTCGGCGCCGCCGTCGAAGACCGCCTTGATGGCCGCGATGCCGCCGTCCACGGTCGGGAACCCGGCCGGGAGGTAGGCGATGAGGGCGGAGCGCCCCTCGGCCTTGGCGGCCGCGAGGGTGTCGTCCAGCAGACTGATGTTGCCGCTCACTTGGCGTCCCCCTCGATCTCCGCGGCGCCGTTGCCCGCGTCCGCCTCGACGGCGGCGTCCGTGTCGTACAGGCCGAAGTAGCGGGCGGCCGTGTCCATGTCCTTGTCGCCGCGGCCGGACAGGTTGATGATGATCAGCCCGTCCTTGCCGAGCTCCTTGCCGACCTCGAGGGCCCCGGCGAGCGCGTGGGCGCTCTCGATGGCGGGGATGATGCCCTCGGTGCGCGACAGGAGGCGCAGGGCCTGCATGGCCGCGTCGTCGGTGACGGCGCGGTACTCGCCGCGGCCGCTGTCCTTGAGGTAGGCGTGCTCGGGGCCGATGCCCGGGTAGTCGAGTCCGGCGGAGATCGAGTAGGGCTCGGTGATCTGCCCTTCCTCGTCCTGGAGGACATACGACCGCGAGCCGTGCAGGATGCCCGGCTCTCCGGCTGTCAGCGTGGCCGCGTGCTCACCGGTCTCGACGCCGTGGCCCGCGGGCTCGCACCCGATGAGCCGCACGTCCGCGTCCGGGATGAAGGCGTGGAAGAGGCCGATGGCGTTCGAGCCGCCGCCCACGCAGGCGACGGCGGCGTCGGGGAGTCGGCCCGCGCGCTCCAGGATCTGGCGCCTGGCCTCCACCCCGATGACGCGGTGGAAGTCGCGCACCATGGCGGGGAAGGGGTGCGGTCCCGCCACGGTCCCGAAGAGGTAGTGCGTGCGGTCGACATTGGCGACCCAGTCGCGGAACGCCTCGTTGATGGCGTCCTTGAGGGTCCTGCTGCCGGACTTCACGGCGATGACCTCGGCGCCGAGCATGCGCATGCGGGCCACGTTCAGGGCCTGGCGCTCGGTGTCGATCTCGCCCATGTAGATGGTGCATTCGAGGCCGAAGAGCGCACAGGCGGTGGCGGTGGCGACGCCGTGCTGTCCGGCGCCGGTCTCCGCGATGACGCGGGTCTTGCCCATGCGCTTGGTGAGCAGGGCCTGGCCGAGCACGTTGTTGATCTTGTGCGAGCCGGTGTGGTTCAGGTCCTCGCGCTTGAGGAAGACCCTGGCTCCGCCGGCGTGCTCGGCGAAACGGGGGACCTCGGTGAGGCTGCTCGGGCGGCCGGTGTAGTTGACCAGGAGGTCGTCGAGCTCTCGGGCGAACTCGGGGTCGTTCTTGGCCTTGTCGTACTCGACGGCGACCTCGTCCACGGCGGCGACGAGGGCCTCCGGGATGAACTTGCCGCCGAACGCACCGAAGTAGCCTTCGGCGCTGGGGACTTGACCCTCGGGGTCTGGGTGGAAGTACTCGCTGGACATGCCTCTACCTCACATGGCGGGAATGGGTGATCTGCGATGCGATCGCCCCCGCCAGGGGCGCGGGGAACTGCGCGAGCAAGCCCCACCGGGGTGAGGACGGCTACGCGCCGTGAAGGGCGGACGATTCGTCCGGCCGACGCGACGCCGTGGCTGGTCGCGCAGTTCCCCGCGCCCCTGACGGGGCGCTCGGCCATCGCATCCCGTTCACCTGACCCGGTTCATCGCCGATGACGTACCGCACCCTGCGGCCATGCACACGCCGCGCCGGCGCCCGGCAGCCGCGAGGGCGGCAACCGGGTGCGAGGCGGACGGCGATGGACATGGGAGGTGGTCAGCTCCGCCCGTGACGGAGGGCGGGGTGCGCGCCCGCGGCGACGAGGTCGGAGACCGCGCCCTTCGGGTCGCGGCCGGTCACGAGGGACTCCCCGACCAGGACCGCGTCGGCGCCGGCGTTGGCGAACGCGATGAGGTCGTGCGGTCCGCGCACACCGGACTCGGCGATCTTGACGACGTCGTCCGGCAGCTCGGGCGCGACGCGCTCGAAGGTGGAGCGGTCGACCTTCAGGGTCTTGAGGTCGCGGTTGTTGACGCCGATGATGCGCGCGCCCGCGTCCACGGCCCGCTCGGCCTCGTCCTCGTCGTGCACCTCGACGATCGGCGTGAGGCCGATCGAATGGGCGCGCTCGATGAGCGACTCCAGGGCGGGCTGCTCCAGGGCGGCCACGATCAGCAGGACGAGGTCGGCGCCGTACGCCCGCGCCTCCCACAGCTGGTACGAGGTGACGATGAAGTCCTTGCGGAGCACCGGGATGTCGACCTTGGCCCGGACGGCCTCCAGGTCGGCGAGCGATCCGCCGAAGCGGCGCTCCTCGGTGAGCACGGAGATGACGGCCGCGCCGCCCGCCTCGTAGTCGGCGGCGAGCCCGGCCGGGTCGGCGATCGCGGCGAGCGCGCCCTTGGACGGGCTGGAGCGCTTGACCTCACAGATGACCTTGACGCCGTCGCCACGCAGCGCGGCGACCCCGTCCTTGGCCGCAGGAGCCTTCGCCGCGCGCTCCTTGAGCTCGTCGAGGCTGACGCGCGCCTGCCGTTCCGCGAGGTCGGCACGGACTCCGTCGATGATCTCGTCGAGCACACTCACGCGAGCGGCCCCCTTCCCTGACGGTGAAGCTGCTGGTTGAACCTCAGGCTGTTCGGCTGCCTCATCCGGCATTCCGATGGTCACTGCGATGGTATCCGCAGGAGGGCGAAGGCCTCGCATCCGGTTGACGCCAGTCCCACGTCCTGGACACCCGCCGACCCTGCTGCCTGGGCTTTCTCGGCATTCAGGGATGCAGCCATGCCCCGAACGGCAGATTGCGCACGAGGGTGAAAACCGCGATCAGCACCCCGAACCCGTACAGCTGTGCGGGCCCCAACGCGATCCGCAGGCGTCGTCCGCGCACCGCTCGGGCCGTCCAGAGGGTCCACAGGACCGCGAAGACGCCGTACCCGACGACGGCCAGCGCGTTGGCGCCGAGTGCCGTGGTGAGGTCGCCGTGGATGAAGGCGTGCGCGCTGCGCAGACCGCCGCAGCCGGGGCAGAAGACGCCGGTGAGCTGCAGCAGCGGGCAGGCGGGGTAGTGGCCGGGGTCGTTCGGGTCGACCGTCCCGACGTAGGCGAAGGCGGCGATCACCGAGCCGAGCACGCCGACGGGCACGGCGAGACGCCGCAGTGCGGGGACGGCGGAGGGTGCCGCGCTCTCGGGTTCAGCGTTCACCCGATGCATTGTGCCCTTCGGCGGCGGCCTGTGCCCGGCGGGGAAACGCGGGAGGAGGCGGACCCGGCGCCTGCCGGGTCCGCCTCCTCGTACGTCGGTGGGGCTCAGCCCTCGGAGTGCGCGAGCCGGCCCTGCGGCTGCGACTGCCGGGGCTTCGCGCCGAGGCCCGCGGCACGCATGGCCATGCCCACGACGCCGCCGACGGCGATGATGACCATGCCGGCCCAGAAGCCCAGCGGGTTGGCCATCACCATGAAGGCACCCGATACGCAGAAACCGATGAAGGCGATGGTGACACCGGTCCAGGCGGCCGGGGTGTGTCCGTGGCTGCTGCCCGCCATGACTTGCTCCTCGTTGCTGTATGCGTGGTGGTGATGCGTGGGGTGAGCCGAACGCTCACCGCTCCATTGTCCCGTACGCGGGCGGGTGCCCTGAGCGCGGGGTCATGCCTCGCGCGTCGGGTCCTCGCCGCGGTCGAGGGCCTTCCACAGGTCCTCGGGACGGTCCGGGTCCACCTTGGGCGCCGTGCGCGGGCGCGGCGCCCCGTCGCGTTCGTAGCGCCCCGACATCGCGGGCCAGTTGCGGCCGTACGTCAGGGCGAGCAGCCCGGCAATCATGATCAGCGCGCCCGCGGCGGCCGCTGCGTACGGCCAGGCCGTGTGGCTGAGATCACCGATCGTGGCGGCGGCGTCGCCGGAGGTCTCGGCGGCCTTCTCGTCGAGCGCGCCGCTGTCGTCGGCGGCGAGGAGGGCGGCGGCCACCATGCCCGCGCCGCTCAGCGCGAGCAGCAGCGAGACGAGCATCCGCCCGGCCCTGCGGACGGCGAAGACGGCGACGAGCGCGGCGAGGCCCACTATCGCGAGGGCCGCGGGCACGCCCGTGACGTCGCTGCCCGTGGCGCTCAGCGGCAGGTCGCCGCCCGCCACCGAAGCGGTGCCCTTCGCCCAGGTCTGGCGGGACGCGAGCAATGCGAGGGCCGCGCCGACCGCGCCGGACAGCAGGGCGACGGCGATGCTGCGGCGGCCGCTGCGCTGGGCCCGGGTCTCGGGCTGAGCGTCGGCATCGGCGGCGTCGGCGGCCTGGGTGCGGGGCGGAGGTACGGCAGAAGTCACCCGTCCACTATCCCTCACGTCCATCGGGACGACGCAGCCGGTTCGCCGTGTGGATGGCCCGCAGGACCGCCGCCGCCTTGTTGCGGCACTCGGTGTCCTCGGCCACCGGGTCCGAGTCGGCGACGACCCCGGCTCCGGCCTGCACGTATGCCGTGCCGTCGCGCAGCAGCGCGGTCCGGATGGCGATGGCCGTGTCGGAGTCGCCCGCGAAGTCGAGATATCCGACACAGCCGCCGTACAGACCACGCCGGGAAGGCTCCAGCTCGTCGATGATCTGCATCGCGCGGGGCTTTGGGGCGCCGGAGAGGGTGCCGGCGGGGAAGCAGGCGGTGAGGACGTCGAAGGCGGTGCGGCCCTCGGCGACCTGGCCGGTGACCGTCGACACGATGTGCATGACGTGGGAGTACTTCTCGATGGACATGAAGTCGACGACCTCGACCGAGCCGGGCTCGCAGACGCGCCCCAGGTCGTTGCGGCCCAGGTCGACGAGCATCAGGTGCTCGGCCCGCTCCTTGGGGTCGGCGAGCAGCTCGTCGGCGAGGGCCTGGTCCTGCTGCGGGGTGGCGCCGCGCGGCCGGGTGCCCGCGATGGGGTGCACCATGGCGCGGCCGTCCTCGACCTTGACGAGGGCCTCGGGCGACGACCCGACCACGTCGAAGCCGTCGAGGCGGAAGAGGTACATGTACGGCGACGGGTTGGTGGCCCGCAGCACGCGATAGACGTCCAGCGCGCTGGCGTCACAAGGGGTTTCGAAGCGCTGCGAGGGGACGACCTGGAAGGCCTCGCCCGCGCGGATGCGCTCCTTGATGTCCTCGACGGCCTCCTGGTACTGCTCGCCGCCCCAGAGCGCGGTGTACTCCGGGAGCTCGGACGGCGGCAGGGCGGCGGGCGGCTGGGAGACGGCCCGCGACAGGTCGGCCTCCATGGCGTCGAGGCGGGCCACGGCGTCGGCGTACGCCTCGTCGACGCCCGTCTCCAAGTCGTTGTGGTTGATCGCGTTGGCGATCAGGAGCACGGAACCGTCCCAGTGATCCAGGACGGCGAGGTCGCTGGTGAGCAGCATGGTCAGCTCGGGCAGCTTGAGGTCGTCCCGCTCGCCGGGGCCGATCTTCTCCAGGCGCCGCACGATGTCGTAGCCGAGGTATCCGACCATTCCGCCGGTGAAGGGCGGCATCCCGGACGCCAGGTCGCGCGGGGTGTGCAGGGCCTCGACGGTGGCGCGCAGGGCGTCGAGCGGGTCGCCGGAGGTGGGGACGCCGACGGGCGGGGTGCCCAGCCAGTGGGCCTCGCCGTCACGGCTGGTGAGGGTGGCGGCGCTGCGGACTCCGACGAAGGAGTAGCGAGACCAGGACCGGCCGTTCTCCGCGGACTCCAGGAGGAACGTGCCGGGCCGTTCTGCGGCGAGCTTGCGGTAGAGCCCGACGGGAGTGTCGCCGTCCGCGAGAAGCCTGCGGCTGACGGGGATCACTCGGCGGTCGCTCGCGAGCTTGCGGAAGGTCTCGAGATCCATGGGAGGAGCTTACGGCCGTGCGGGTGGCCGACGGTGTCGCGGACCGGCAGGCGGAACGCGGGCCACTAGAACAGGACGATGATCAACCGCCGTATGCTGCCCGCCTTCGCCCTCCTCCTCGCCTCGACCGCGTTCGCGGCCGCCGCCGCTCCCGAGCCCGTGGTGTGGCCCGCCCCCAAGAACGTGCCCGAGCGGGTCCGCGCCGCGGGCCTGGAGATGCTGGACTCCGAGGCGATGGACATGCACATCCACACGACCCTGAAGGTGTACTCCGGCGCCAGCCCCGTCACGGTCCCCGCGGACATCGGCATCGACCGCTCGGGCCCGAAGCCCCGCTACAGCCCGCTGCACACGCACGACACCACCGGCACCCTGCACGTGGAGTCGGAGGAGTGGCGCGACTTCACCCTGGGTCAGTTCATGACCCAGTGGGGCGTGAGCGGCGTGCGCGAGAAGTGCCGCGCGGATGTCGCCGGGCGCTCCTGGGCCGGCGACCCATCCCGCATCGTGCTGCGGGACGGCGAGACGATCACGCTTCGGTGCCGGTGAAGGTGACCGGGAGGGAGTCGGCGTCGAAGCACGTGCGGGTGCCGGTGTGACAGGCGGCGCCGATCTGGTCGACCTGGACCAGGACGGTGTCCGCGTCGCAGTCCAGGGCCACGGACTTCACGTACTGGAAGTGGCCGGACGTGTCGCCCTTGACCCAGTACTCCTGACGGCTGCGGGACCAGTACGTGCAGCGCCCCGTGGTGAGCGTGCGGTGCAGCGCCTCGTCGTCCATCCAGCCCAGCATCAGCACCTCGCCGGTGTCGTACTGCTGGGCGATGGCGGGGACGAGGCCGTCGGCGCCGCGCTTGAGGCGGGCGGCGATCTCGGGGGCAAGGCTGCTGGGCGGGGGCGTGGCGGTCATGGGGCCATTGTGCCGCTCCCGCGGGCACCGGCCTGGCCGCGTCCACTGGGCGGGCCGGATGCCGAGTCGTAGGCTGGACGGTATGTCGACCCATGCCAAGCGTGAACGACTTCTCCTCGCCGATCTGTTGGAGGCGGAGGGCCCTGACGCCCCCACGCTCTGCGACGGCTGGAACACCCGTGATCTCGCGGCCCATGTGGTGGTCCGCGAGCGCCGCGCGGACGCCGCGGGCGGGCTTCTCATCAAGCAGCTGGCCTCGCGCCTCGAACGCGTGCAGGCCGAGTTCGCCGCGAAGCCGTACGAGGAACTGATCCAGCTGATCAGGACGGGACCGCCGCGCTTCTCCCCCTTCTCCCTCAAGCAGATCGACGAGGCGTCGAACGCCGTCGAGTTCTATGTCCACACCGAGGACGTGCGGCGCGCCCGGCCCGACTGGACGCCGCGCGAGATCGACCCGGTCTTCTCGGACGCCCTGTGGTCCCGCCTGGAGCGGATGGCCCGCCTGGTGGGCCGCAAGGCGCCGGTGGGCGTGGTCCTGCGGCGCCCTGACGGCCAGACCGCGGTGGCGCACCGCGGCACTCCCGTGGTGACGGTGACCGGCGAGCCGTCCGAGCTGCTGATGTTCGTGCACGGCCGGCAGAACGCGGCCAATGTCGAGCTGGACGGCGACAAGGACGCGATCGCCAGGCTGCACGAGACGAAGCAACTGGGCCTCTGATGATCCGGGTCGCGATGACCGGGGTGTACGTGGACGACGTGGTCAGGGCCCACGCGTTCTACACGGACGTCCTGGGCTTCGAGACCCGGAATCACGTGGTGCCGACCGGCGGGACGCCCTTCGTCACGGTCGGGGCGGCGGGCGGTCACCACGACGTGGAGCTGCTCCTGGAGCCGGGCGAGGGGCCCATCGCCGAGCCCTACCGCAAGGCGCTGCACGCGGCGGGAATCCCGTGCATCGTCCTCGGGGTCGATGACGTACGAGCCGAGCACGAGCGGCTCGTCGGCCTGGGCGTGCGGTTCGCCCACGGCCCCGAGAAGCAGGGCCCGGTGATCACCGCGGTGCTCGACGACACGGTGGGGAACCTGGTGCAGCTGATGCAGCCGAGCCGGTAGCTTCCCCCGCCTCACCCCAGCGAGGGCTGGGGCCCGGGGCCCGTCAGCCGGGCTCGCCTGCACTCGCAGCAGCGCCCCGGCCCGACGCCCGCCGAGCACGGGGGTACTGGAGGCACGGCGAGGAATCGGGGTCAGCCCTGCAGGCGAGCCCTGCCCCACCCCTTCTCGAACACCCGCCCGCAGCGGGCGACGGGGCAGCGCCGACCGCCGGCCGGCGCGGGGCGCGGGAGCTGGGGCCCGAAAGCCCGCCAGCCACACTCGCGGTTGCACTGGCCGCGAACGACGGGCAGTGGCGTTCGGGGGCCGCGCGGATCGCGGGCGTCGGCATCAAGGCCCCCGTCAGCCGCGCGCAAGCGGCTCAGTGAGGTAGTTCCGCTGCTCGGAGGCCGCGGGAGCAGAGGCCGTAGGCGCCGGCCAGGGCGCATGCTGTCGCGCTCGCGGTGAATACCGGGGCCGTCCCCCACGCCCCCACCGCCACGCCCGTCAGCGGATACGTCAGCGGGGCCACACCCAGGCTGAAGACGCTGAGCACCGAGGTCACCCGGCCCACGTACGCCGGGGCGGCCTCCGTCTGCGCAAGCGCCGCAGTCACCGCTCCTGTCAGGCCGATCAGCAGCCCCACCAGTAGCGCCACCCCTATGGCCGCCCAGAGGCCGGGCACGTACGCGATGGCGCCCACTCCCACCGCTCCGGTCAGGCACGTCAGCGACAGCACGAGACCGGCCCTCGGCACGCGCCCCCGCACCGTCAGGAACAGCGCCGACACCCCGGCGCCCGTCCCGAACCCGGCAAGTACCAGGCCCACCCCCGACGCGCCCCACCCGCGCTCGTCGGCCAGCATGGTGAGCCCGATGTTCAACGGCCCGACGAACCCCAGGTCGGCCAGGGCGACGACCAGCGTCAGGGGTGCGAGCACGCGGTGCCCGCGGATGTACCGCAGCCCGTCGCCGAGGTCGCCCCACGCGGTCCGTCCGCCCGCGGTGTCGTCGGCCGGCAACTCCCTCACCCGCAGGGAGATCAGCAGCGGCAGCGACACCGCGAACAGCGCCCCCGCGATGCCGAACGCGGCCGCGGAGCCGCCGAGCGCGACCCCAAGACCCCCCAGCGGGGCGCCCACGACGTGGGCGAGGCGGACCACCAGACCCCGCATCCCCTGCACCCTCGCCAGCTGGCCGCGGCCCGTGATGCGGGCGGGCAGCGCGCCGACGGCAGGCATGAACAACGCGTCGACCGTCCCGAAGACCAGCCCCAGCGCGCCGAGCAGCCACACCCCGGGGCTCGCCACGACCAGCAGCCCCGCCACCGCGAACACCGCAGCGCACCGAACCGCGTCGCTGCCGATGACCACCCTGCGCGGGCCGAATCGGTCGGCGATGACTCCCCCGCCCAGCATCAGGAGCGCCCGCGGCACGGCGCTCACGGCCATCACCAGGCCTGCCTGCGCGGGGCCCCCGGACTGGACGGCGGCCCAGGACAGGGCGAGGAAGTAGACGTTGTCGCCGACCGCGGAGGCGCTGTACGCACCGAGCCAGCGCAGGACGTTGCCGTCCCGGTGCGCGGGCCTCAGCGGGGCGGGAGCCGTACATATACCGGTGGTGGTCATGTGGGCAGGCCTCTCAGAGCCGGAAGGGGAAGCTGGCCAGGTGTACGGCGACGTTCTCGCGCCCCTCGGTGTCGCCCGCGGCCTCGGCGGCCTTGCCCTGCTCCTCGTACGTCTTGACCAGGGCATGGATCTCGGCGTTGAGGCGGGTGAGCTCGGCGGGGTTCAGACGAGCGAGGAAGTCCGACTGGTCGGCCGCGACGCGCCACTCGGCACCCCATGCCTCCTGCTGGTCGAGGTAGGTCTCGTACTGCTCCCGGCGATACGAGATCAGGCTGCGCAGGACGGCCGCGTGCGTGGCTGCCCCCTCGGGTGAGTCCCTGAAGTCCTCGTGACGGAAGCTCAGGGTGTCCTGAGCCGCCTGCCACCACCTCTCCCGCGCGTCCTCGCTCTGCACCTCGGCCTCCTCGATGAGGCCGTGCTCGGCGAGCTTGCGCAAGTGGTAGCTGACGAGGGACACCGCCTCGTCGACCTGCGAGGCGAGCTGGGACGCCGTCGACGGGCCGGACACCCGCAGCGCGCCGTACACCCTCAGACGCAACGGATGCCCCAGCGCCTTGAGCGTGCCGAGGTCGGTGATGCGGCGGGACTCGCCTGAGTTCTGCTGGTCGTCGTGGTCCATGTCCCGACCGTAGATACGAAAGAAAACTTGCGCAATACAAATTGCGCAAGTTTTCTTGTGCATCTGGGCAGCGATAAGCCCTGGCCACCCGGTGACCAGGGCTCAACGCACAGCGCTACGCCTCAGCGCACGGGATGTCCGGCCCCCCGCAGCGTTTCCTTCACCTCGCCGATCCGCAGATCCCCGAAGTGGAAGACCGAAGCGGCGAGCACCGCGTCCGCTCCCGCCGCGATCGCGGGCGGGAAGTGGTCCAGGCGGCCCGCGCCGCCGGACGCGATGACGGGGACGGTGACGTGACGGCGTACCGCCGCGATCATCTCGATGTCGTAGCCGTCCTTGGTGCCGTCCGCGTCCATCGAGTTGAGCAGGATCTCCCCCGCGCCGAGCTCGGCGGCCTGGTGCGCCCACTCGACGGCGTCGATCCCGGCGGACTTGCGGCCGCCGTGGGTCGTCACCTCGAAACTGCCGGATGCGGTGCGCCGGGCGTCCACCGAGAGGACGAGCACCTGGCGGCCGAACCGCTCCGCGATCTCGCGGATCAGCTCCGGGCGGGCGATGGCGGCCGTGTTCACGCCCACCTTGTCCGCGCCGGCCCGCAGGAGCTTGTCGACATCCTCGGCCGTGCGGACACCGCCGCCCACCGTGAGCGGGATGAAGACCTGCTCGGCGGTGCGCCGGACCACGTCGTACGTCGTCTCGCGGTTGCCCGACGACGCCGTGATGTCCAGGAACGTCAGCTCGTCGGCGCCCTCGGCGTCGTACACCTTGGCCATCTCGACGGGGTCGCCCGCGTCGCGCAGGTTCTGGAAGTTGACGCCCTTCACGACCCGGCCGTTGTCCACGTCCAGGCAAGGGATGACTCGCACGGAGAGCGTCATCGCGCACCTGCCCCGGGCCGGTACGCCTCCACCTCGACCTCGACGACCAGACTCGGGTCGACGAAGCCGGAGACGATGACCATCGAAGCGGCGGGGCGGACGTCGTCGAAGAGCTCCTTGTGGGCCCGGCCGACCTCCTCCACGTCCCGCGCGTGGGTCAGATACATGCGGGTGCGTACGACGTGCTCCCGGCCGAGGCCCAGCTGCTTCAACGACTCGACGGCGACGTGGAAGGCGTTGGCCGCCTGCTCGTAGGGGGTGCCGGCCTCTATGGCGCCGTCCACCACCGACGTGCAGCCCGACACCAGGACGAGGCCGTTGGGCAGCTCGACGGCGCGGGAGTAGCCGATGGCCTCTTCCCACGGCCCGCCCGAGCTCACCCGGCGGACGATGTCGCTCATGACGACGCCACCGCGGCGAGGGCCTCTTCGAGGGTGAAGGCCTTCGCGTAGAGCGCCTTGCCGACGATGGAGCCCTCGACGCCCTGCGGGACGAGCTCGGCGATCGCGCGCAGGTCGTCGAGCGAGGAGACGCCGCCGGAGGCGACGACCGGGCGGTCCGTGGCCGCGCAGACGTTCTTCAGGAGCTCCAGGTTCGGACCCTGCAGCGTGCCGTCCTTGGCGATGTCGGTGACGACGTAGCGGGCGCAGCCCTCGGAGTTGAGGCGCTCCAGGGTCTCGTAGAGGTCGCCGCCGTCGCGGGTCCAGCCGCGGCCACGAAGGGTCGTGCCCCGCACGTCGAGGCCGACCGCGATCTTGTCGCCGTGCGACGCGATGACCTTGGCGACCCACTCCGGGGTCTCCAGGGCGGCCGTACCGAGGTTCACGCGCGTGCAGCCGGTGGCGAGCGCGGCCTCCAGGGACGCGTCGTCGCGGATGCCGCCGGACAGCTCGACCTTGATGTCCATGGCGCCCGCGACCTCGGCGATCAGCGCGCGGTTGTCGCCGGTGCCGAACGCGGCGTCCAGGTCGACCAGGTGCAGCCACTCGGCGCCCGACCGCTGCCAGGAGAGGGCGGCCTCCAGCGGGGAGCCGTAGGAGGTCTCAGAGCCGGACTCGCCGTGGACGAGGCGTACGGCCTGGCCGTCGCGGACGTCGACGGCGGGAAGGAGTTCGAGCTTGCTCACAGAGGTCCCTGACATTCCTAGAGGGTTCCGATCCAGTTGGTGAGGAGCTGGGCGCCGGCGTCGCCGGACTTCTCGGGGTGGAACTGCGTGGCCCACAGCGCGCCGTTCTCGACGGCGGCCACGAAGGGCTCGCCGTGCGTGGTCCAGGCGACCTTGGGCGCGCGGAAGGCGGGGTTGCCGGCCTCGAAGTCCCAGTGGTGCACGGCGTACGAGTGCACGAAGTAGAAGCGGGCTTCGTCGTCGAGGCCCGCGAACAGCTGGGAGTCGTCCGGCGCCTGGACCGTGTTCCAGCCCATGTGCGGGACGATCTCGGCCTTCAGCGGCTCGACGGTGCCGGGCCACTCGTCGAGGCCCTCGGCCTCCACGTCGTGCTCGATGCCGCGCGCGAAGAGGATCTGCATGCCGACACAGATGCCCATCACCGGGCGGCCGCCCGCGAGCCTGCGGCCCACGATCCAGTCGCCGCGCGCCTCCTTGAGCCCCTGCATGCAGGCGGCGAAGGCGCCGACGCCGGGAACGAGGAGGCCGTCGGCGTTCATGGCAGTGTCGTAGTCACGGGTGATCTCGACGTCCGCGCCCGCGCGCGCGAGGGCGCGCTCGGCGGAACGGACGTTCCCGAAGCCGTAGTCGAAGACGACGACCTTCTTCTGGGGAGTGCTCATCTCGCGTACGCCCCTCAGTTCCAGTAGTCGAGCCGCATGATCCCCGCCGTCAGACACATCACCGCGGCGATGGAGAGCAGCGTGATCAGGCCCTTGGGCATGCCCTGCTTGACGAAGGAGATGATGCCGCCGATCAGGAAGAGACCGACGACGATCAGGATGGTGGTCAGACCGGTCATGGCTTTACAGCGCGCCCTTCGTGGAGGGAAGGATCCCGGCGGCGCGCGGGTCACGCTCGGAGGCGTAGCGCAGCGCGCGGGCCAGGGCCTTGAACTGGCACTCCACGATGTGGTGCGCGTTGCGGCCGTAGGGCACGTGGACGTGCAGGGCGATCTGGGCCTGCGCGACGAACGACTCCAGGATGTGCCGGGTCATCGTCGTGTCGTACGTGCCGATCATCGGCGCCATCGTCTCGGGCTCGGTGTGCACGAGGTACGGACGGCCGCTCAGGTCGACGGTCACCTGGGCGAGCGACTCGTCGAGCGGCACCGTGCAGTTGCCGAAGCGGTAGATGCCCACCTTGTCGCCGAGCGCCTGCTTGAAGGCGGCGCCCAGGGCGAGGGCGGTGTCCTCGATGGTGTGGTGGGTGTCGATGTGCAGGTCGCCCTCGGTCTTGACCGTGAGGTCGAAGAGGCCGTGGCGGCCGAGCTGGTCGAGCATGTGGTCGTAGAAACCGACACCCGTCGACACCTCGACCTTGCCGGTGCCGTCGAGATCGATCTCGACGAGGACCGACGTCTCCTTGGTGGTCCGTTCGACCCGTCCAACGCGGCTCATGCCTGCTGCTCCTTCTTCAGTTCGCGTACCGCATCGAGGAACGCGTCGTTCTCTTCGGGGGTTCCCGCGCTGACCCGCAGCCAGCCCGGCACCCCGTTGTCCCGGACCAGGACGCCCCGGTCGAGGATCCGCTGCCAGACCGCGTGGGCGGCCCCTTCGCCGTCGAACCGCCCGAACTGGACGAAGTTGGCGTCGGAGTCGGTCACCTCAAAGCCGATCGCGCGCAGCTCGCTCACCAGGCGGTCGCGCTCCTGCTTGAGCTGCTCGACGTACTTCAGGAGCGTGTCGGTGTGCTCCAGGGCGGCGAGCGCGGTGGCCTGCGTGACGGCCGACAGGTGGTACGGCAGCCGTACGAGCTGTACGGCGTCGACGACCGCGGGGTCGGCGGCGAGGTAGCCAAGGCGCAGCCCGGCGGCGCCGAATGCCTTCGACATCGTGCGGGAGACGACCAGGTTCGGGCGCCCCGCTAGCAGCGGGAGCAGCGAGTCGCCGTGGCTGAACTCCACGTACGCCTCGTCGATCACCACCATCGACGGCTTCGCGGCCTGCGCGGCTTCGTACAGCGCGAGGACCGTGTCGGCCGAGACGGCGTTGCCCGTGGGGTTGTTGGGGGTGGTGATGAAGACGACGTCGGGCTGGTTCTCGGCGATGGCCTTCGTCGCCGCCTCGACGTCGATCGTGAAGTCGTCGCCGCGGGGTCCCGAGATCCAGCCCGTGCCGGTGCCGCGCGCGATGAGGCCGTGCATCGAGTACGAGGGCTCGAAGCCGATGGCGGTGCGGCCTGGCCCGCCGAAGGTCTGCAGGAGCTGCTGGATGACTTCGTTCGAGCCGTTGGCCGCCCACACGTTGGCGAGGGTGACCTCGTGGCCGCCGGTCTTCGTGAGGTAGCGGGCGAGCTCGGTGCGCAGCTCGACCGCGTCGCGGTCGGGGTAGCGGTTGAGGTCGCGGGCCGCCTCGCGGACCCGCTCGGCGATGCGCTCGACGAGCGGCTCGGGGAGCGGGTACGGGTTCTCGTTCGTGTTCAGGCGTACGGGGACGTCGAGCTGGGGGGCGCCGTAAGGGGACTTGCCGCGCAGCTCGTCGCGTACGGGGAGGTCGTCGATCCGGATCGTCACTTGCTGGGCACCTTCCATCCGAACCGTGCCTTGATCGCCGCACCGTGCGCGGGCAGGTCCTCTGCCTCGGCGAGCGTCACCACGTGCCGGGCGACATCGGCGAGGGCGTCGCGCGTGTAGTCGACGATGTGGATGCCGCGCAGGAACGACTGGACGGACAGGCCCGAGGAGTGGCAGGCGCAGCCGCCGGTGGGCAGGACGTGGTTGGAGCCCGCGCAGTAGTCGCCCAGGGAGACGGGGGCCCAGGGGCCGACGAAGATCGCACCCGCGTTCTTGACGCGGTCCGCGACGGCCGCGGCGTCCGCGGTCTGGATCTCCAGGTGCTCGGCGCCGTACGCGTCGACGACGCGCAGGCCCTCGACCAGGCCGTCGACCAGGACGATCGCGGACTGCCTGCCCGCCAGGGCGGGGACGATCCGGTCCTCGACGTGCTTGGTCGCCGCGACCTGCGGCTCCAGCTCCTTGGCGACGGCGTCGGCCAGGGCGATGGAGTCGGTGACCAGGACGGCGGCGGCGAGCGGGTCGTGCTCGGCCTGGCTGATCAGGTCGGACGCGACGTGCACGGCGTCGGCCGTGTCGTCGGCGAGGACCGCGATCTCGGTCGGTCCGGCCTCGGTGTCGATGCCGATGCGGCCGGTGAAATAGCGCTTGGCGGCCGCGACCCAGATGTTGCCGGGCCCGGTGACCATGTTGGCCGGGGCGCAGGTCTCGGTGCCGTACGCGAACATCGCGACGGCCTGGGCGCCGCCGACCGCGTAGACCTCGTCGATGCCGAGGAGGGCGCAGGCGGCGAGGATCGTCGGGTGCGGAAGTCCGTCGAAGTCGCTCTGCGGCGGAGACGCGAGGGCCATCGACTCGACGCCCGCCTCCTGCGCCGGCACCGCGTTCATGATCACGGACGACGGGTAGACGGAGCGGCCACCGGGCGCGTACAGCCCGACGCGCTCGACCGGCACCCACTTCTCGGTGACCGATCCGCCGGGCACGACCTGGGTGGTGTGCGGGGCGCGGCGCTGCTCGCGGTGAACGATGCGGGCGCGGCGGATCGACTCCTCCAGTGCCTCGCGCACGACCGGGTCGAGGCCGGCCAGGGCCTCGGCGATGGCGGTCGCGGGGACACGGACGTGCGTCAGCCGTACTCCGTCGAACTTCTCCGCGTATTCGATCAGCGCCGCGTCGCCACGATGATGCACGTCCTCGCAGATGGGCCGCACCTTCTCCAGGGCGGCCGCGACGTCGAAGTCGGCACGGGGCAGCAGGGCGCGCAGGGCGGGACCCTCGGGGAGGGCGTCGCCGCGCAGATCGATTCGGGAGATCACATGGCCAATTCTCTCAGACCCTGATTCCCGGCCGAACGCCGTATCACTGGCTGATATAGAACCCGGAAGGCAACGTTCACCACTAGCGTTCAGCCCGTCACGGAGCGGGCATGAAACAGGTGTACGAGACCAGGACGCATCGCAGGACGGAACGCGGCACGGGGATCGCGGCACATCGCGGTACATCGCAGTACGGGGAGGACAACAGCAGTGGTCGACGACACCGGCATCGGTGATCCGCCGGACGGCCTGACCGCCGCCGAGATCGGCATGTGGCAGGCCTTCCGCAACGGCAGCGTCTATGACCTCCGCTCCGGGGACGCGATGGCGGACGATCCGCACGGCGGCCACCCCTGGGGACCTGAACGCAGTGTGCGCGCGCGCATCGTGTGCTGGCTGCTCCTCGACGGGCCGCCCGCGCTCGCGGGCCGGGTCTCGTCGCTGAAGCTCTCGGGGCTCCAGATCACGGACGTACTCGATCTGGCGGGCGGCGAGATCCTTCCCTACGCCGAGCTGAAGCACTGCCGCTTCGAGAAGGAAGTGCTCGTCCCCGAGGCCAAGTTCACCACCCTGCGGCTCGTCAACTGCTCGATCCCGCGCGTGGAGGCGGCCCGCCTGCACACGGAGGGCGACCTGCATCTGCCGCGCTGCCGGATCCACAACGGCATGCGGCTCACGGACGCCCAGATCGGCACCGACCTGCTGATCAACCAGGCCGTGATCTACCGCGACCGGCGCGGCAACTCGATCATGGGCGACGGGCTCTCGGTCGGGCAGGACCTGCAGGCCGAGATGATGGAGTCGCACGGCCAGCTGAGCCTGCGCGGCGCGAAGATCGGCGTCTCCTTCAGCCTGCGCGGCAGCAAGCTCGCCAATCCGTACGGCCAGCGGGCGCTCAACGCCCCGCAGATGACCGTGGAACGCACGCTGTACATGACGCCCGCCGCCCTCGGCGATCCGCCCATGTCCAGCGGCACCACTCCCCCGCGCGGCACCCGCGTCCAGCGCTTCGACTGCCAGGGCGGCATCCGGCTCGACGACGGGCGCTTCGGGGACGCCGTCGACCTGGCGCAGGCGCGCTTCACCCTGGAGAACGACCAGGAGGTGTCGCTGCGCCGCGTCCAGACCCCCGAGCTGCGCTTCCTCGGCGAGGCCCCGCAACGCGGCAAGATCATCCTGTCCGGCGCCAAAGTCGTCAACCTCATCGACAAGTCGACCAGCTGGCCGGGCCCCGGCGGCCTCCAGATGGGCGGCTTCAGCTACGAGAACCTCGTGCCGCTGGGCAGCTTCCCGCTCGCCCGCCGCCTGGCCTGGGTGGCGGCCGCGACCGCCGAGTACAACCCCGAGCCGTACGAGAAGCTGGCCACCGTCCTGCGCAACGGCGGCGAGGACGCCGACGCCCGCGAGGTCCTGCTCGCCAAGCAGCGCCGACGCCGCGAGACCCTGCCGCTCGCGGCGAAGCTCTGGGGCTTCGCCCAGGACTGGACCGTGGCCTACGGCTACCGGCCCGGCCGTGCCGCCCTGTGGATGGCGGTGCTCTGGGCGGTGAGCGCGGTGGCCTTCACCCGCGCCGACCACCCGGCGATCAAACCGGGCGAGCACCCGAACTGGAACCCCGCGCTCTTCTCCCTCGACCTGCTGCTCCCGGTCATCAACCTCGGCCAGGACAGCTACTGGCAGCTGCGCGGCGGCTGGCAGTGGTTCGCGGCCATCCTGATCCTGCTCGGCTGGGTGCTCGCGACGACGGTCGCGGCGGGAGCGACCAGGCTGCTGCGGAGGAACTGAGGAGCCTGCGGGGCCGCCCGGGAGCAGAGATTTTGCCAGCCCTTGACCATGTGTCAGGCAACCTCACGACTGATGCCAAAGCTTCACCGGCCACCCTCTGGTACTGCCCCGACCTGCGGATTTCAATACCCACACGATGGCATTCCTGCGCGCCCTGATCCGCACCGCACGCATGGTCAGGAACACACCACTCCTCGCCTCCGGTCTGACCCCCGACGACGAGGTGCTCCTCGACGCGCCCGACGACCGGCTCGGCCCCGCGCTCGTGGCCGCGGGCCGGGGGGATTACGGCCCCGCCGCGAAACTGCTCGCCATGACCCGCGAGGGCAACGAATGGGAGAACCGCGACCGCTACACGACGCGTCTCGCCGCCTTCGCCCGCTCCCGCCCCGAGTGGTTCGACCACTGGCAGGCCGCCTCACCGCACGACCCGGACGCGCTGCTCGTCAAGGCCGAGCTCGCGGTCGTCCGCGGCTGGGAGTCGCCCGCCCGCGCCGAGCTGCTTCGCGAGACGGCGCCCCTGATCACCGCCGCCGCCGAAGCGGACCCGCGCGACCCCGTGCCGTGGCGGATCGCCCTGGACCACGCGCGCGGAACCCATGCCCCGCACTCGGTCTTCGACGAGCTCCGGGCCGAGGCGGTGCACCGCTCCTCGCACCACTACGGCTGCCATGCCTCGGCGCTCCAGTACCTCTCCGCGTCCTGGTACGGCTCGCACCGCCAGTGCTTCGACTTCGCCGAGCGGGCCGCCCGCGACGCACTGCCCGGCTCGCTGATCCAGGCGCTGCCCGCGCGGGCCGCCTTCGCGTATCTCACCAGCGCCTCGGGGAGCGTGCCGCGCGAGCGCCTGGATGCCGCGGCCGACCTGGGGATCGCGGTGTCCCGGGAGTACGAGGCCGGGGACCCCTGGCCCGCGGAGGTCCGCAACGTCCTCGCGTTCGTCCTCGTACGCCTGGAGCGGTGGAGCGACGCCCTGGAACAGATGCGCCTCATCGGCCCCTACGCGACGTCCTTCCCCTGGGACCGCATGTCCGACGATCCGCTCGGCGAGTTCCTGGAACTGCGCGACGGCATACGCATCGAGGTGGCCTCCGGGACCCCGCTGCGCACCGGCGGCGGACGAGCGGGCTCCGGCGACCATTAGGCTTGCAGCTCGTGACCACCGTCCGGCTTCCGCTCTTCCCGCTCAACTCGGTGCTGTTCCCGGGACTCGTGCTCCCGCTGAACGTGTTCGAGGAGCGTTATCGCGCCATGATGCGCGATCTGCTCAAGACTCCCGACGAGGAACAGCGCCTCTTCGCGGTCGTCGCCATCCGTGACGGCCTCGAGGTCGCCCCGAGCGCCCCGGGTCTCCCGGACCCCACCGCACAGCCCGAGCAGGGCCCGACCGCCGGCTTCGGCGAGGACCCGCTCAAGGCCTTCCACGCGGTGGGCTGCATCGCGGACGCGGCGACGATCAGGGAGCGCGCCGACGGCGGCTTCGAGGTCCTCGCCACCGGCACCACCCGCGTACGCCTGCACTCGGTGGACGCGTCCGGCGCCTTCCTGACCGCGGAGGTCGAGGAGCTGCCCGAGGATCCCGGCGAGGAGGCGGGCGCCCTTGCCGAGGGCGTCCTGCGGGCGTTCCGCGCCTACCAGAAGCGTCTGGCCGGGGCCCGCGAGCGGTCCCTGTCCACGGGCGCCGAACTGCCGGACGACCCGTCCGTGGTGTCGTATCTGGTCGCGGCGGCCGCCGTCCTCGACACCCCCACGAAGCAGCGGCTCCTGGAGGCACCGGACACGGCGTCACGTCTGCACGAGGAGCTGAAAGTCCTTCGCGCCGAGACCGCCATCATCCGTAATCTGCCGTCGTTGCCCGCGACGGACCTCACGCGCGGCACCACGAGCCTCAACTGACCCGAGCCTCAACCGACGTAAGGCGCGAGCGCTTTGGCGAAGAAGCAGAAGAAGCAGCAGAAGCAGTCGGGCACGGGCGGCACCCCGGCGACCGTGGCCCTCACCGCGGCGGGCGCCGACTACACGCTCCACGCCTACGAGCACGATCCCGCGCACCCCTCGTACGGCGAGGAGGCGGCCCAGGCGATGGGCGTCTCCCCCGACCGGGTCTTCAAGACCCTGGTCGCGGAGGTCGACGGCGAGCTGACGGTGGCCGTGGTCCCGGTGGCGGGCACCCTGAACCTCAAGGCCCTGGCCACGGCGGTCTCCGGCAAGCGCGCGGTGATGGCGGACCCCGCCGCCGCCGAACGCACCACGGGGTACGTACGGGGCGGCATCTCGCCGCTCGGCCAGCGCAAGAAGCTCCGCACGGTCCTGGACGACTCGGCCCCCTCGCACGCCACGATCTGCGTGTCGGCGGGCCGCCGGGGCCTGGAAGTGGAACTGGCCCCCGGCGACCTGGCGCGCCTCACGGGCGCGGTACTTGCCCCGATCGGGCGTGAATAGGCCCTCGACGGGGGCCGCGGGCTCGACTAGTACCACCCTCATGTCGAAGAAGACGCGCAAGAGGAAGTGGCGGGTACGCAAGGGCAAGGCGAACCACGGAAGGCGCCCCGCCTGAGATCTGTCAGGCCGGGTTGCCGTCCGTCCGCCCTGGGTCGTCGCCGTACGCCATGGGGTACGGCTCAGGGTCCCGCGGCCCGAAGAGCCCGGTAAGGCCCAGATGTACGAGCAGCGCGGCCACGGGCCAGGCAAGGAGCGCGCCCTTGGCCTTGAGCTCCATGGGGGCGTCGAACGCCACGCCCTTGCCCACGGACTTCGCATGAGCGACGACGTCCGTCTCGGGCCCGAGGAAGATGCCAAGACGCCAGGCGAGCACGGCCCCCAGCAGGCTTCCGGCCGTCAGGCCGACGACCAGCGGAATGCCGCCCCGCTTGTGCAGCAGGAACACCACGGCGCCGCTCACCGCGCCGAACGCGAGCGCGAGCAGGGTGAACGTTCCGTCGACGCCGATCGCCTGCTCCCCCTCGGTGTCCTTGAGGTACACCGTCTCGCTGTCGGCGATCAACGGCACACGGGGCGCGAGCCACAGCCACAGCAGGCCGAGCGCCACGCCGCAGACAGCCACCACGACCGCGATCACCGCGGCCTGCCGCACTTCGGTCTTCATGCCAGGACCGTCCTCCTCGTCCGCCGACAGGGGAACGGCTCCGGACGGCTGAGCGGCTTGCTGCCAGGGGTCGTGCGGGGGCCGGTCGTGGGGCGGCTGGGAGGGCGTCAGCGGTGCAGTCACCCACACATGGTGCCAGTACTCCCTGAGGACCGCTTCACCACTGCCTGAGGACCGCCGCACCGCACGGCGAGGACCGTGTCACCGCACGGCCGCACGGCGGTACGCCCAGGTGGCGATCGCGAGCGAGGCAACGCCGACCCCCGCGCAGACGGCGAGGTCGAGGACGACGGTCGCCCAGTCCGGATGCGGCCCGAAGGTGTGGGCGAACGCCTCGACCCCGTACGTCGAGGGCAGCAGGTCACGCGCGTACTGCAGGAAGCCGGGCATCCGCTCGGCCGGGAGCACACCGAGGAGCAGCGCCGCCGACATGCCCAACTGGCCGAGCAGCGTGGCAAGTTCGGGGCGGGGCGCAAGCAGCCCGAGGGCGGCGCCCAGCCCGGCGAGCGCGGCACCGGCCAGCGGGATCACCGCGGCGAGGACCCAGAGGTTCGCCATCGGGAGCCCGAAGAGACCGCACCCGACGACCGCGGTGACGAGGGTGCCCGGCACGGTGAACGAGGCGTAGGCGGCCGCGGCGCCGAGGACCACCGCGGCGGGCGGCACGGGCAGCGTGGCGTAGTGGTCGAGGCCGCCGTCGGACCGCAGCTGCCCGAAGTACTGCGCGAGCAGGTTGAGCGCGACGAACGCGACGACGAGCACGGAGGACCCGGCGACGACGGCACGCGCCTCATCGCCCCCGTCCACGACGCCCCGCATCAGGATCATGATCCCGACGGACTGGAAGGTGGCCACGAAGAGCAGCGGGATGCGTGCGACGCGGGCCCGGGACAGCTGCGCCCGGTAGACGGCCGCGAGCGCGGGGAACAGCCGCGCACGGGGCCCCAGGGGCTCGGCGGCCTCGGCCTGCCACTCTCGGTCGTCGGCCCGTACGGCCGCTTCCAGGGGAACGGCACTCACCGAACGGTCCTCCTGCTGTCGCTGTTCATCCGTCCGGTGAAGGTCACGCCTTCACCAGCCCTTCCCCGTTCCCGCCCAGGGCGAGATACACGTCCTCCAGACTCGGTGTGGCCAAGGTGAAGTCGTCGAGCGCGGCGAAGGCGGCCCCGCCGGTGACCGCCGCGACGGCGGCCCGCGCCTCGTCGGGGGCCAGCCGCAGCGACCAGCGCCGGCCGGACTCCACCGCGGACGAGCGCAGGGCGGCGACCTCGGGGACGTCGAGCGGCGCCCGCTCCCGCCAGACGAGCTCGACCCGCACCTCGCCTGCGACCTGCTCCTTCAGCCCCACGGGGCTGTCGCAGGCGATGACCTTGCCGTGATCGAGGACGGCGACGCGGTCGAGGACCGTCTCGGCCTCGATGACGTTGTGGGTGACGAGCAGCACCGTGGCGCCGTGCTCGGCCCTGCGCCGGTCGACCGCGCCCCAGACGGCGCGCCGCGCGATGGGGTCCATGCCGGTCGTCGGCTCGTCGAGGACGAGCAGCGGCCGCTGTCCCACCAGGGCGGTGGCGAAGCAGGCGAGCCTGCGCTGCCCGCCGGAAAGCTTCTTCAGCGGCCGCGAGGCGAGCGGGGTGAGCGAGAGTTCTTCGAGTACGCCGTCCCGCTCGGCGCGCGCGGCTCGGAGGTCGAGGCCGCGCAGCCGCGCGGTCGTCTCGACGGCGAGCGAGACGGTCAGCTCGTCGAGCGCGGTGGACTCCTGCCCCAGGTACGCGAGGATCCGCGCGGCCCGCTCGGGGTGGCGCAGGATGTCGTGCCCGAGGATCTCGACGCTCCCGCTGTCGGGCCGCATCAGGCCGGTCAGCTGTCGTACGAGGGTGGACTTGCCCGCGCCGTTGGGCCCGAGCAGGCCGAAGATCTCGCCGCGCCTGACCTCGAGGCTGATGCCGTCGGTGGCGCGCACCTCGGGCGTCGCGGGTGTGCCGCGCCTGCCGCGGGTGGGGGGATACGTCTTGACGAGGTCGCGCACCGCGCAGACGGCATCACTGCCGTGACCCTGTCGGAGCCCCTGTCGGACTGCCTGTGCCGAGCGCGTACTCACGAAGGACGAGGGTACGGGGTCCCGTGCCCGGTACGTCGCCCGGGGCGCCCAGTACGCCCCGTATCAGTCATCTGCGGACGTGTTCCGTCACTCGTTCGCGTGCCTGTTCGGTCACTCGCCGGAGCGGTCGCCCACCGGTGCGTGCTCCACCGCCGTGTGCACGTCGATCTCGCGCCAGAAGCCGGCCCGGATCGCGTACCGGTCGTGTTCGTCGATCTGGTCGTCCTTGTGGGCGAGCAGGCCGAAGCGGGCCGCGTACCGCAGGAGCTCGCCGTCCACGCGATGCGGGATGCGCGGGTACATCGTCGAGAGCTTCTGCAGGTTGTGCTGTTCCGGCAGGCGCGCCATCCAACGGCGCGCGAACACCTGCCCGACCTCGAAGGGGTCACCGCCGACGGTGGTGATGTCCTCCTCGCGGTCCGCCCACCGCTGCTCGGCCGTCGTCAGCTGCGCGAGCGTCGGCAGGGCCGCGGCCTCCGGGCTCTCCGCGGCGCCGCCGGGGCGCTCGACCCAGCCCTTGTCGGAGGACCAGCGCAGCGTGGCGTTGGTGGGGTGCGGGGCGGCCTGGGTGCCGGGGCCGCGCAGGGCGGCCAGGTCCTTGGGGGTGGGCACGCCCTTGCCCGGCGGGATGTGGTGGGCGCCGCCGCTGTCGCCGTTGGCCCCGGCTTCGGCGTGCCGGCGGTGCTGCTCGCCGTGCTGGGCCCCGGCGGCCTCGTCGGCGGCCCGCTGGGCGCTTGCCGCGAGCGCGGACTCCGGCAGGGGCGCGGAGAGGATGGCGGCGATCTCGGGGCGCGGGACGGGAGGGGGCGCGCAGACGCCGGTGAGCTCCTTGGGGCGTACGGCCTTGGTGATCCAGGCCCGGTCCAGGACTCGCCGCTCGTCGGCCTCGGCCACGAGGTCCTCGGACTGGTTGTAGTCGCCGTCGGCGGCCTGGACGGCCCACAGGTGGACGGCGACGCCGTGCTCCTTGGCGGCCATCATGCCGGGCAGCAGGTCCCCGTCGCCGGTGACGAGCACGATGTCCGAGCAGGCGCGGTTGCGGGCCAGCTCCGTCAGCTCGGCGTGCATGGCGGCGTCGACGCCCTTCTGGGCCCACCGTCCGTCGCTACGGGTCAGGGCGCCGAGCCGGACCGTCACGCGGGGCATGACGCGCAGCCTGCGGTGCTCGGGCTGCGGCACGCGGTCGGGGGCGCCGTCGAACCAGTAGATCCGGAGCAGGGGGCGCTCGGTGTCGGATTCGGCGCGCTCACGGATGCCCTGGATCAGGGCGGTGTGATCGACGGTGATCCGGGACCGGGACGGCTCGCCCGCGAGGAGACTCGCGGCGGCACCCAGCAGATACCCGGCGTCCACCAGGACGATGCAGCGGTCCACGCGATCCACCCTCTTTCCCTGGAGCTTTCCCTGGAGATTCCCTGGAAGTAATGGTTCGGGTTTCCTTCGAGTCTGCCCGACCCGGCGGAGGTTAACGGCCGGAACTCGATCTTCGGCGTGGCGTATCGCGACTTCACTCTCCGACAGGGCTTATTACGCACGGTAATTCTCTGAAATGCGCAGCTTGTCGCCGTATGTGAATCTGGTCGCATCCTGGCCCCCAGATCCCCCTCAGGAGGAAGATCACCATGGCCAAGAACAAGAACCGCAAGCAGGGTGGCGACCAGAACCGCGCCTCGGCCGCCGAGCAGGCCCAGGAGCAGGCCAAGTCGTCCGCGGAGCAGGCCGAGCAGCGCGTGCAGTCCAACGTGCAGGCACAGGGCAGCCCGTCCGAGGTCGCGCGCAAGCACCAGCGCCGCTTCGGCCACAACTGACGCCTGACTGACGCCCACACGGGCGGATAAGCGTGAAGGGGCGCACCCAGAATTCTGGGTGCGCCCCTTCACATGAATCTGGCCTCTATCCGGCCAGACAGGACGGGCCGAGCAGTACCTTCAGGTCGCCGAAAAGGGCGGGATCAGGCTGCACCCGGTGGCGGTCGAGCCGCAGCACCGTCGTCTTCTGGGCCCCCTGGAGCTTGATCCGCACCTCGCTGTTGCCGCGGTGGTGGCTGAGGATCTCGCCGAGACGGCTGACCATCGGCGGGGTCACCTTCACCGTCGGGATGGTGATCAGGACGGGCGCGTTGGTGCCCGCGTTCGACAGGTCGGGGACCTGCATCTCCATTGCGACCAGGCGCGGCACGTCCTCGCGCTTGTCGAGGCGGCCCTTGACGAACACCACGGCGTCCTCGACGAGTTGGGTCGACACCAGCTGATAGGTCGCCGGGAAGAACATGCACTCGATGGAGCCCGCGAGGTCCTCGACGGTCGCGATGGCCCAGGCGTTGCCCTGCTTGGTCATCTTGCGCTGAAGGCCGGAGATGATGCCGCCGATGGTGACGATCGAGCCGTCCGAGTAGTCACCGCCGGTGAGTTGGCCGATGCCCGCGTCCGCCTTGTCGGAAAGGACGTGCTCCAGGCCGAACAGCGGGTGGTCGGAGACGTACAGACCGAGCATCTCCCGCTCCTGGGCGAGCAGATACGTCTTCTCCCACTCGTCGGTGGAGAACTCCACGTCGAGCCCGAAGCCCGGCTCGCCGCCGGTCTCCTCGCCCCCTCCGAAGAGGTCGAACTGCCCTTCCGCCTCCTTGCGCTTGACCTGCACCACGTTGTCGATCATCGGCTCGTACTGCGCGGTGAGGCCCTTGCGGGTGTGCCCCATGGTGTCGAAGGCGCCCGCCTTGATCAGTGACTCCGTGGTGCGCTTGTTGCAGGCGGCGGCCTCGACCTTGTCGAGGTAGTCGGGGAAGGAGGCGAACTTCCCCTTGGCCTTGCGCGAGCGGACGATCGACTCGACCACGTTCGTGCCGACGTTACGGACGGCCTCCAGGCCGAAGAGGATCACGTCGTCGCCCTGGGCGGCGAAGTTGTGCACGGACTCGTTCACGTTGGGCGGCAGGACCTTGATGCCCATGCGCCGGCACTCGTTCAGGTAGATGGCCGACTTGTCCTTGTCGTCCTTCACCGAGGTGAGCAGCGCGGCCATGTACTCGGCGGGGTAGTTCGCCTTGAGGTAGGCGGTCCAGTACGTGACGAGGCCGTACGCGGAGGAGTGCGCCTTGTTGAACGCGTATCCGGCGAAGGGGACCAGGACGTCCCACAGAGCCTGGATCGCGGCGTCGGAGTAGCCGTTCTTCTTCGCGCCCTCTTGGAACAGGACGAAGTTCTTCGCCAGCTCGTCGGGCTTCTTCTTGCCCATCACGCGGCGCAGGATGTCGGCTTCGCCGAGGGAGTAGCCGGCGATGATCTGCGCGGCCTTCTGCACCTGCTCCTGGTACACGATGAGGCCGTAGGTCAGGCCGAGCGTCTCCTTCAGGGGCTCTTCGAGCTCCGGGTGGATCGGCGTGATCTCCTGGCGGCCGTTCTTGCGCTCCGCGTAGTTGATGTGCGAGTTCATGCCCATCGGGCCCGGACGGTACAGGGCCGAGACGGCGGAAATGTCCTCGAAGTTGTCGGGCTGCATCTGGCGGAGCAGGGAACGCATCGGGCCGCCGTCGAACTGGAAGACGCCGAGCGTGTCACCGCGGCAGAGCAGTTCGAAGGTCTTCGGGTCGTCGAGCGGGAGCGAGAGCATCTCCAGGTCGATGCCCTTGTCGTTGCGCACCATCTTGACGGCGTCGTCCATGATGGTGAGGTTTCGCAGGCCCAGGAAGTCCATCTTGAGCAGGCCGAGCGACTCGCACTGGGGGTAGTCCCACTGCGTGATCGTCACGCCGTCCGTGTGCCTGACCCAGATCGGCGCGTGGTCCACGATCGGCTCGCTGGACATGATCACGCCGGCCGCGTGGACGCCCATCTGCCGGACCAGGCCCTCCACACCCTTGGCGGTGTCGATGACCTTCTTGACGTCCGGTTCGTTCTCGTACATCCCCCGGATCTCGCCCGCCTCGCTGTAGCGCGGGTGCTTGGGGTCGGTGATGCCGGAGAGGTCGATGCCCTTGCCGAGGACGTCGGCGGGCATCGCCTTGGTGAGGCGGTCGCCCATCGCGTACGGATATCCGAGCACGCGCGCGGAGTCCTTGATGGCGTTCTTCGCCTTGATCTTTCCGTACGTACCGATCATGGCGACCTTGTCGGCGCCGTACTTCTCGGTCACGTACCGGATCACCTCGACGCGCCTGCGCTCGTCGAAGTCGATGTCGACATCGGGCATGGACACACGCTCGGGGTTGAGGAACCGCTCGAAGATCAGGCCGTGCGTGATGGGGTCGAGGTCGGTGATGCCCATGGCGTACGCGACGATCGAGCCGGCCGCGGAGCCTCGGCCGGGGCCCACCGCGATGCCGTTGTTCTTGGCCCACATGATGAAGTCGGCGACCACCAGGAAGTACCCCGGGAACCCCATCTGGATGATGATGTCCATCTCGTACTCGGCCTGCTGCTGCCGGTCCTCGGGGACACCTCCGGGGTAGCGGCGGCCCATGCCGACCCGGACCTCCTCCTGGAACCAGGTGACCTCGGTGAAGCCCTCCGGGATGTCGAACTTCGGCATGAGGTCGCGCTTCTCGAACATGCCGGTGGTGTCGATCTGCTCGGCCACCAGGAGCGTGTTGCGGCAGCCCTCCTGCCAGGCGTCCGAGGAGTCGATGGCGTACATCTCGTCCGTGGACTTCAGGTAGTAGCCGGTGCCGTCGAAGCGGAAGCGGTCCGGGTCCGAGAGGTTCTTGCCGGTCTGGATGCAGAGCAGGGCGTCGTGCGCGACGGACTCGTGCGCGTACGTGTAGTGCGAGTCGTTCGTCACCAGGGGCGGGATGCCGAGCTTCTTGCCGACCCGGAGCAGGTCGTCACGGACGCGGCGCTCGATGTCGATGCCGTGGTCCATCAGCTCCAGGAAGTACCGGTCCTTGCCGAAGATGTCCTGGTACTCGGCGGCGGCCTTCACGGCCTCGTCGAACTGGCCGAGGCGCAGCCGGGTCTGGAGCTCTCCGGAGGGGCAGCCGGTGGAGGCGATCAGGCCCTCCGACCACTGGGAGATCGTCTCCTTGTCCATGCGCGGCCACTTCTGCAGCCAGCCCTCGGCGTACGCGTCCGACGACAGCCGGAAGAGGTTGTGCAGGCCGGTGCTGTTCGCCGCCCAGATCGTCTTGTGGGTGTAACCACCCGAACCGGACACGTCGTCGCGCTTCTGGTGCGGCTGGCCCCACTTGATCTTCCGCTTGTTCCGGCGGGACTCGGGCGCCACGTACGCCTCGATGCCGATGATCGGCGTCACGCCCGCCTTCTGCGCCGAGTGGAAGAAGTCGTACGCCCCGTGGAGGTTGCCGTGGTCGGACATGGCGACGTGCGTCATGCCCATCTCATTACAGGCGTCGAACATGTCCTTGAGCCGCGCGGCACCGTCCAGCAGCGAGTACTGGGTGTGGACGTGGAGGTGCGTAAAGGGCGGCTTGGTCACGGCGGGAGGCCTCCGGAGAACGATCGATGACGGACTGCGGGCAGTCTGGGGGGACAGCGTGGAAGTCTAATCCGGAGCACTGACAAGCGGCGGGCACTCGGGGGTACCGTCGTGCGTTGGACAGGTCGGAGCACCTGTCCCAAATGTTCAAGAACACCCGTCCCACAGGCCACGCACGACCCTGTACCAGGAGGCACCCCGCGATGTCGGAACCGCAGCCCACCGCTGAGCAGCGCGGCGAGCAGATCCTCTCCGTCTTCGACACCGCGTTCGGCGAGCTGCTCGCCGCGGACCCCGCCGCGTTCCGGGTGAAGTTCCGGAGGATGGCCGGTTCCGCCTTCGCGTTCTACCGCGGCACGGCCTGCCTCTTCTACGGGGACCTGGAGCGCGAGCAGCACGGCGGTCCCTACCTGGACGAGCGCACGGGGCGGGTGTGGATCCACGGTGACCTGCACGCGGAGAACTTCGGCACGTACATGGACGCCCAGGGCCGCCTGATCTTCAACGTGAACGACTTCGACGAGGCCTACGTCGGCCCCTTCACCTGGGACCTGAAGCGCTTCGCCGCCTCAGTGGCTCTCATCGGGTACACGAAGGCGCTCAGCGACGAGCAGATCACCGACCTGGTCCGGATCTACGCGGCGGCGTACCGCGAGCGGATCCACGACCTGGCGACCGGCGCCAAGAGCGACGAGGTGCCGCCCTTCACCCTGGACACCGCCCAGGGCCCGCTCCTGGACGCGCTGCGCGACGCGCGTTCGCTGACCCGCTTCGGCCTCCTGGACTCCATGACGGAGATCCGCGACTTCGAGCGCCGCTTCGCCCCGGGCGGCGGCTCCATCGAGCTCGACGCGGCCACGCGGTACAAGGTGCTCGCCGCCTTCGACGGCTATCTGGAGACGCTCCCCGAGTCCTCGCTCACCCGCCCCGACTCTTACCGGGTCAAGGACGTCGTCGGCCGGCGCGGCATCGGCATCGGCTCCGCGGGACTGCCCTCGTACAACATCCTTCTGGAGGGCAACAGCGACGCGTTGGAGAACGACGTCGTGATCTACCTCAAGCAGGCGCAGACCCCGGCCGTCTCGCGGCACATCACCGACGGCGCGGTCCGTGACTACTTCCAGCACGAGGGCCACCGCACGGTCATCTCGCAGCGCGCGCTGCAGGCGCACGCCGACCCGTGGCTGGGCTGGACCGAGCTGGACGGCTCCGGACAGCTGGTCGCCGAGGTCTCTCCGTACGCGGTGGACCTGGACTGGTCGGACATCGACGACTGGGAGGAGATCGCCGCGGTCATCGCCGACCTGGGCCGCGCCACCGCCACGATGCACTCCGCGGCGGACGACGAGAGCGGGCACTCGGACCTGGTGCCGTTCTCCACGGAGCGCGCGATCGACGCCGCCATCGCGGCGGACGAGGAGGGCTTCGGTGACCTGCTCGTGGACTTCGCGCACGAGTACGGCGCGCGGGCCCGCAGGGACCACCAGATCTTCGTCGACCTGTTCCGCAACGGCCGGATCCCGGGTCTGTAGGCACGAAGAGGACGCCGTGCAACTCATAGGCACCCTTTAGGGCTGCCTTACGGGAGCACATGGCACACTCTGCTGCGCGATGGACATATCCGGGACCCAGCTCAGAGCCGTGCGCGCGGCGCTCTTCACGACGCTCGTCGTGACGCTCTCCGCCGCGTCGCATGTCCTGCTGTCCCGCGCCCCGCTGCCGCTGACCACCGTCGCGGTGATCTCCGTCGCGGTCTTCGTCATCGCGTACGCACTGGCGGGGCGCGAGCGTGGCTACGGCCGCATCGCCGCCCTCCTGATCCCCCTCGAGCTGGCCGCCGACACGGTGTTCACCGCGGGGCAGCACGTCTGTTACGGCCAGGCGGGCGGCCCCGTCGCGGGCCCGCTGCGCTCCGTCGGCTTCGACGTGCTGTGCGGCGGCGCCGACGTCGGCACCCCGCTGGCCCAGATGACCGGCGGCGACGGACACCGCGCCGCCGTGCTGCTCGCCGACGCCGATCCCGGCGCCGCCTGGCTGCTGCTCGGCGCGCACGTCGCGGTCGGTCTGCTCGCGGCGGCCTGGCTGCGGCGCGGGGAACGCGCCCTGGCCCAAGTGCTGCGCGCGGTGGCCGCCTCCACCTTCCGGCCGCTGCTCGTCGCGGTCGCAGCGGCGGGCATCCGCCCGCGGCCCGTCCTGCGGGCCCCGCGTCCCGCGCGCCGGGTGCGCACCGCGCGTACGCGGCCTCTCGTGCACTTCGTGGGACGGCGTGGACCGCCGTGCTCGGCCGTCTTCGCCTGAGCACCACCGTCCCCACGCACGTCACCCCAACGGAGAACAACATCATGAGCAAGCGCAACAGCCAGGCGGCCAAGTCGGCGGCCCGCGAGCGGATCCGCGCCCAGCAGGAAGCCGAGCGCAAGCGGCAGAAGCGGAAGCGGTCGATGGTCGTCGGCGTCTCCGTCGTCGCGGTCCTGGCGATCGCGGGCGGCGTCGGCTACGCCGTCATGCAGGCCAACAAGCCCGACCACTGGGAAGCCGCCAAGGACGAGAAGCTGGTCAAGCCGGCCAACTCCGCGGGCACGGACGGCACGACCGTCGTCATCGGCAAGGACAGCGCCAAGAAGACCCTCAAGGTCTACGAGGACCCGCGCTGCCCGGTCTGCGCCAGCTTCGAGCAGGCCGTGGGCCCGACGGTCGAGAAGGACCTGAAGGACGGCAAGTACAAGATCCAGTTCATCGGCGCCTCGTTCCTCGACCGCAACCTCACGGGTGAGGGCTCCAAGAACGCGCTCAGTGCGATGGGTGCCGCCCTGAACGTGAGCGACCAGGCCTTCCTCGACTACAAGAAGGCGCTGTTCTCCAAGGAGAACCACCCCTCCGAGACGGAGGACAAGTTCAAGGACGACGCGTACCTGACCAAGATCGCCAACCAGGTCCCCGAGCTCAAGAAGAGCAAGACCTTCGCGAAGGACGTCAAGGACGGCACGTACGACCGCTGGGCCCTGGAGATGTCGAAGAAGTTCGACGACAACAAGGACGGCGTCGACGGCACGCCCTCCTTCGTCATGGACGGCAAGAAGCTGACCGGGCCCGACAAGAAGAACGCTCCCTCGACGGTCGAGGACTACAAGAAGGCCGTCGACGCGGCGCTCAAGGCCTGAACCGGCACTAGAGCCGTGCGCTGAGCGGCACTTGGCAAAAGAGCGGGCGAACGTTTCACAATTCGCCCGCTCTTGGCGATTACCGATCAGTAAGGTAATCGCTCGTGACCAGTCGAAACAGCGCACACAGACCGCTCAACTCCCCTGCCCCGAGCCGCCGTACGGTCGTCAAGGCAGCCGCCGCCACCGCGGCCCTCGCGCCGCTCGCCGCGGCTCCCCTCGCCCACGCCGCCGCGGGACCCGCGTTCCACCACGGCGTCGCGTCGGGAGACCCGCTGCCCGACGGCGTCCTGCTGTGGACCCGCGTGACTCCGACACCCGAGGCCACGCCGGGCTCCGGCAAGGGCCCCGACACCGAAGTGCGCTGGGAGATGGCCAAGGACAAGGGCTTCACCCAGGTCGTCGGCCGCGGCAGCACGACCGCACAGGCCACGGCCGACCACACGGTCAAGGCCGACGTAAGGGGCTTGAGCCCTGCCATCACCTATTACTTCCGCTTCTCCGTGGGCGGCTCCGGGTCTGACGGAACCCCGGTGCACTCCCCCGTGGGCCGCACCCGCACCACCGCCGCGCACGAGTCGGCGGCCCCCGGCGTCCGGTTCGGGGTGGTGTCCTGCGCCAACTGGGAGGCGGGCTACTTCTCCGCGTACCGCCATCTCGCGGCCCGCACGGAGCTCGACGCGGTCCTGCACCTCGGCGACTACGTCTACGAGTACCCCAGCGGCGAGTACCCGGCCGCCGAGTACGGCGTACGTCAGCACGAGCCGCGGCACGAGATCGTCAGCCTCGCCGACTACCGCATACGCCACGGCGTCCACAAGACCGACCCGGACGCGCAGGCGATGCACGCCACGCACCCCCTGATCGCGATCTGGGACGACCACGAGTTCGCCGACAACACCTGGTCGGGCGGCGCGGTGAACCACTCCCCGGAGTCCGAGGGCGACTGGGCACAGCGCATGGCGGCCGCCAAGCAGGCGTACTTCGAGTGGATGCCCGTACGCCCTTCCACTGAAGGCACCGTCTACCGTCGCCTGCGCTTCGGCAAGCTGGCCGATCTGCACCTGCTCGACCTGCGCTCCTTCCGCTCCGAGCAGGCGGGCTTCGGCAGCGGAGATGTGGACGACCCGGACCGTACGATCACGGGCCGCGCCCAGCTCGACTGGCTGAAGGCGGGCCTCGCCTCGTCCGACGCCTCCTGGAAGCTGGTCGGCACCTCGGTGATGATCTCGCCGGTGGCCTTCGGCTCCGTGCCGGCCCATCTCCTGGAGCCCATCGCGGAGTTGCTCGGCCTGCCCAAGGAAGGCCTCGCCGTCAACGGCGACCAGTGGGACGGCTACACCGACGACCGCAAGGAACTCATCTCCCACCTGGTCGACAAGTCGATCCGGAACACGGTCTTCCTTACCGGGGACATCCACATGGCGTGGGCCAACGACGTACCGGTGAGGGCCGCCACGTACCCCGGATCGCCCTCCGCCGCCACGGAGTTCGTGGTCACGTCCGTGACCTCCGACAACGTGGACGACATGCTGCACGTCGCCCCGCACACCCTCTCGCTGGTCGCGGTCGGCGCGGTGAAGGCGGCCAACCGCCATGTGAAGTGGCTGGACATGGACTCGCACGGCTACGGCGTCCTCGACGTCACCGCCGAGCGCTCGCAGATGGACTACTACGTCCTCTCCGACCGCAAGAACCCCGAGGCGACGTCCAAATGGGCCCGTTCATACCGCACCCTCAGCGGCACCCAGAAGGTCGAGCGGGTGTCGTCGCCGGTGCGCTGACCGGGTCACGCCTGTCGGCGGCGCCCTCTACGCTGGTGACATGAGCGGCCAGGGGGACATGGTGGACGGGCGCTTCGAGCTGCTCGAGCGGCTCGGCAGCGGGGGCATGGGCACGGTGTGGCGGGCGCGCGACACCGTGCTGCACCGCGAGGTGGCCGTCAAGGAGGTGCGCCCCGCGCGGCACGAGCTGACGGACGAGCAGTCACGCGTCCTGCGGGAGCGGGTGCTGCGCGAGGCCAGGGCGCTGGCCCGGCTCAATCACCCGCATGTGGTGACGATCCATCACATCGTGGACACGGGCCCGCACCCCTGGATCGTGATGGAGCTGCTGCCGGGCCGCACGCTCCAGGACCTTCTGGAACAGGGCACGTTGCCGCCGCACGAGGCGGCACGCATCGGCCGCGAGCTGCTCTCGGCGCTGCGCGTCGCCCACGCGGCGGGCATCCTGCACCGGGACGTGAAGCCCGCCAACGTACTGCTGCGGGCAGAGACCCCCGGTGGTCCGGGCATCTCCGTGGTCCTCACGGACTTCGGCATCGCCTCGCTGCGGGGCTCCACGCAGCTCACCGCCACGGGCGACCTGATCGGTTCGCCGGAGTACATCGCGCCCGAGCGCATCCGCGGCACGGACGAGGGCCCGGCGGCCGACCTCTGGTCGCTCGGCCTCGTCCTGTACGTCGCGGTGGAGGGCGTCAGCCCGCTGCGCCGCGCCTCGACGCTCGCCACGCTCGCTGCCGTGCTCGACGAACCGGTCCCACCGCCCGTGCGCTCCGGGCCGCTCGCCCCGGTCCTCGGCGCCCTCCTCGTGCGGGACCCGGCGCTGCGCCCGGACGCGGAGCGCCTGGACGCGATGCTCGCCGCGGTGGCGAACGGCATCGCCTGGCAGCCGACGGAGACCGCGGAGCGGCCTCCGGTCCCGGCGGAGCAGCCCGCCGTCACGGTGGGGCAGCCGTCTCCGGCCGCCGGTCCCCGCAGTCGTACGCCGGTGATCGTCGCGGTGATCGCCGTGGCGCTCGCCCTGGTGGCCGGTGCCGCGCTGGTCCTCGCGCTGCGGGACGGGGACGGCACGGGCGGGGACGAGGGCAAGGGCGGCGGGAGCACCGCCGCTGGGACGCCGTCCAAGGAGTCGCCCGAGCCCACGAAGGAACCTACGAAGAAACCCACGAAAGAGCCCACGAAGGCGACCAAGAGCCCCACGCGGAGCGAGAGCCCCGACCCGGCCACACCCCCGGCGTCCTCCCCCGGTGTCCCGCCTGCATCGGGCAGCTGGATCGCCCAGCTCTTCTCCGAGCCCGTCGGCTCGGGGGCGGACACCCGCGACCGCAGGCTCACGGCAGTGCGCAAGGACGTGCCCGAAGCGGAGTACCTGCGCAGCGACGAGTACGCGTCGCTGCGGCCCGGCTTCTGGGTGATCTACGCTCCCGGGCCCTTCGCGGACGGCCGGGCGGCCCTGCGGTTCTGCGCCGAGCGCGGCAGGACGACCGGCAACGAATGCGTCGGGCGGTATCTCAGCTCCAGCGGCGGCGACTACGGCCTGCAGTGCAAGCCGCCCGCGAGCGCCCCGGTGGGACGCTGCACGCGCGCGTGAGGGCCCGCCGGACGACGGGCTATCCGGGCAACGGGCTACAGGGTCTCCAGGAAGCCGATCGCCGTCCGCCACGTCGCCTCCGCCGCCTCGGCGTCGTAGTCGTCCAGGTCGGGGTCGGTGAAGATGTGGCCCGCTCCCGCGTAGCGGTAGACCTCGACGTCGGCGCCCGTGCGGCCCATCTGGAGGTACCACGCGCTCAGCCAGTCGTCCGTCTCGAACGGGTCGGGCTCGGCGACGTGCAGCTGCACCGGCAGCTCGTCCACCGTCGTGTTCTCCGCGATGTCGGACGTGCCGTGCAGGAGCAGAAGACCGCGCGCCTTGTCGTCGCCGAGGGCCAGGGTCTGCGCGGTGGCGGCGCCGAAGGAGAACCCGGCGTAGACGAGACCCCGCTCGGAGTAGGGCGCGGCGGCCAGGATCGCCCTCTTCAGGAGCTCGTCCTTGCCGAGCTCGTCCTTGAAGGCCATGCCTTCCTCGACCGTGTCGAAGGTGCGCCCGTCGAACAGATCGGGCGTATACACCTCGTGGCCTTCCGCGCGCAGCCGGTCGGCCGCCGCGTGCACCGCGGGCCGCAGCCCGTACGTCGAGTGGAAAAGCATGATGTTCATGAGGCCATCGTGCCACTTACCCTCGGGGGCATGGAGAACGTACTGCGTCCGTTGATCGTGGTCGGCGGCTCGGTCGTGCTCACGCTGGCCGTGGTTTGGCTGGCCGACGTGCTGCTGCGCCGGGCCGACGACCGTCACCCCGACAACCCACTGTGGGGTCTGCTGCGCCGCTGCCGACTGCCCTCACAACTGTCCCTGTGTGCCGCCCTGTTGCGCGGTTCATTCGAACAAGCGGAGATCGGAAAGAACCATTCCGCGGGGATCGCGCAGATCCTGACCCTGGTGCTCATCGGGTCGGTGGCCTGGCTCCTCGTCCGTATCGCGACCGCCATCGTGGAGGCGACCTACGCCCAGTACGCCAACGCGCACCGCGACCCGGCCCGCGTCCGGCGTGTGCGTACGCAGGTCACACTCATCCAGCGGGTGGTCACCGCGATCGTCGGTGTCGTGGCCGTCGGAGCGATGCTCCTCACCTTCCCCGCCATGCAGGCGGCCGGGACATCGCTGCTCGCGTCGGCCGGTGTGCTCGGCATCGTCGCGGGCGTCGCCGCCCAGTCCACCCTCGCCAATCTCTTCGCGGGGCTGCAGATCGCCTTCGGCGACATGGTGCGGATCGGCGACACGGTCGTCGTGGACGGCGAGTGGGGCACGATCGACGAGATCACCCTGACCTTCCTGGCCGTACGGACCTGGGACGAGCGCCGGATCACGATGCCGGTGTCCTACTTCGTTTCGAAGCCCTTCGAGAACTGGTCGCGCGGCGGCTCCCAGATGACCGGCACGGTCTTCTTCCAGCTGGACCACACCGCACCCATCACCGAGATGCGCGAGAAGCTCCAGGACATCCTGCGCGAGTGCGCCGCCTGGGACGGCAGGGACTGGGGCCTCGCGGTCACGGACACCACGCCGAACACGATCCAGGTGCGCGCCCTGGTCACCGCCAAGGACGCGGACGACATCTGGACGGTACGGGTCACCGTGCGCGAGCACCTGGTCCGCTGGCTGACCGAACACCACGCGTACGCGCTGCCCAAGGTCAGCACGGCCTGGGCCGAACTGCCGCCGGAAGACGACGGTCCGCATGCGCCGCCGCCGATCGTGCCGCGCACGGGCCGGGGCTGAGCCCGCGGGCCTGGCGGGGCCTCTCTCAGGACCGCAGGCTGCGTACGTCCAACTGGTGCAGGACCCGGTCGACGATCTCCGGATCGGCGCCGGGTTCACTGCGCGCGGCGAGGATCTCGTGGCGCGCGGCCGACATCATGTCGCGCTGGATGCGCTGGACCGCCTTGAGACGGTCGGCGCGCTTGGAGTACCGCTCGCGCCGCTCGTCGTCGACGATGTCGGGGCTGATCCTGGCCCCGATGTCGAAGGCGCCGCGCAGCAGCCGCTCCGAGAGGTCCTCCGGCAGCTCCTCGACCTCCTCGATCTCCTTCAGGCGGCGCTTGGCCGCCTTGGCCGCCCGCACGGCGAGATCCCGCTCGACGGCCCGCTCGGCGTCCGTGTCCGCGCGCACCCCGAGCTTCTTCACCAGCCAGGGCAGGGTGAGCCCCTGCACGACCAGCGTGGCCATGATCACACAGAAGGCGATGAAGATGATCTCGTCGCGGGCCGGGAAGGGGTCGCCGTTCTCCGTCTTGAGCGGAATGGCCAGGGCGAGGGCCACGGACGCCACGCCGCGCATCCCGGACCACCACATGACGACGGTCTCGCGCCAGGTCGTGGGGATGTCCTCGTCGTAGTCCCGCAGCTTGTGCAGCCGCTTGGCCAGCCAGGTCGCGGGCAGCAGCCACAGCAGCCGTACGCCGATGACGACGGCGACGACCGCCGCGCCCCAACCGATCATCTGCAGCTCACGGCCGTTCGCCGTGCCGAAGACGTTGTGCAGTTCGAGCCCGATGAGCCCGAAGGCGACGCCGGTGACCAAGGTGTCGACGATCTGCCAGAACGTCTGCCCGGTGATCCGGCCGAGCACGTCGTCCGCGTCGGCGCCGTGCTCCGCCAGATAGAGCGCGGTGGTCAGCACGGCGAGCACGCCCGAGCCGAGGAGTTCCTCCGCGAGCACGTAGCTCACGAAGGGCACGAGCAGCGTCAGGCCGGTCTGCAGGGTGGCCTCGCCGAGCACCCCCATGAGTTTGTTGGTCAGCCAGCCGAGCGCGACGCCCACGGCGACGGCGACCACCCCGGAGAGCACCAACTGCCCCACCGCCGACGGCCAGGAGAAGGTCCCGCTGATCGCCGCCGCGATCGCCACGTGGTAGAGCACGATCGCCGTGACGTCGTTGAAGAGGCCCTCGCCCTCCAGGATCGACACGAGCCGCCGCGGCAGCCCGAGCGACCCGGCGACGGCGGTCGCGGCGACCGGATCGGGCGGCGCCACGAGCGCGCCGAGGGCCACGGCCGCGGCGATCGGAAGCCCGGGGACCACCGAATTGGCGATGGCGGCGACCGCGGCGGTCGTCACGAAGACGAGGGCCACGGCGAGCAGGAAGATGGGGCGTCTGTTGGCCGCGAACTGTCGCCAGGAGGTGCGCTGGACGGCCGCGTACAACAGGGGCGGAAGGACCAGCGGCAGGATGTAGTCGGGCGGGATCTCGACGTTCGGGACCCAGCTGACGAAGGCGAGCGCGATCCCGGCCAGCGTCATGAGGACGGGCGCGGGCAGCCCCAGCCGCTCCCCCAACGGCACCGTCACGACGGCACCGAGCAACAGAATGAGCAGCAGCGCCAGTTGGTCCACGGTGCGCCCTCCGGCGGTTCGAGACGGTTCGAGGCAGCTCGCCGGCCCGGGGCTGTCCGGGACTGTCCGGGACTGTCCAGGGCTCAGACGATCAAGACCTCAACCCTGCCACGCGCTCCCCGCGAACCGGCCATGCCCCTCCGGGCGCCCGCCCGGCTCGCTAGTCCAGCGCCTTGCGCATCGCCCGGTGCGGGATCCCCGCGTCCGGGAACTCGGGGCCGTAGACCTCGTACCCCAGGCGCTCGTAGAACCCGAGGGCGTGCGTCTGCGCGTGCAGGTCGACGGCGGTGAGGTCACGCGCGCGTGCCGCGTCCTCTATCGCCCGCACCAGGGCCGCGCCCACGCCGAGGCCGCGCGCCGCCTTGGTCACCGCGAGCCGGCCGAGCGCGCCCACCCGGGCGTCCCCGCCGTTCTTCGCGGCGGCCGCCGCACCGGTGAGCAGGCGGCCCGTGCCCAGCGGAAGACCGTCCTCGCGGACCGCGATGACGTGCACCGCGTCGGCGTCGTACGCGTCGTACTCCAGGTCCTCGGGGACCTGCTGCTCCACGACGAAGACTTCCTTGCGGACCGCGAAGCAGGCCTCCAGGTCGTCGGTCCCGACCGCGACCCGGCAGGTGACGGCGCTCATGCGCTCTCCGCCCGGACTCGGTCCAGCGCCTGCTGGAGGTCGTCCGGATAGGTGCTCTCGAACTCCACCCACTGCCCGTCCCCGGGGTGCTCGAAGCCGAGGCGCACCGCGTGCAGCCACTGGCGGGTGAGCCCGAGCCGCTTGGAGAGGGTCGGGTCGGCGCCGTACGTCAGGTCGCCCACGCACGGGTGGCGGTGGGCCGCCATGTGCACGCGGATCTGGTGCGTGCGGCCCGTCTCCAGCTTGATGTCGAGCAGCGAGGCCGCGCGGAACGCCTCGATGAGGTCGTAGTGCGTGACGGAGGGCTTGCCCTCGGCCGTGACCGCCCACTTGTAGTCGTGGTTCGGGTGGCGGCCGATGGGGGCGTCGATCGTGCCGCTCATCGGGTCGGGGTGGCCCTGCACGAGCGCGTTGTACCGCTTGTCGACCGTGCGCTCCTTGAACTGCCGCTTCAGGGAGGTGTACGCGCGCTCCGACTTGGCGACCGCCATCAGCCCGGAGGTGCCCACATCGAGGCGGTGCACGATGCCCTGGCGCTCGGCGGCACCGGAGGTCGAGATGCGGTACCCGGCGGCCGCGAGGCCGCCGATCACCGTGGTGCCGGTCCAGCCGGGGCTGGGGTGGGCGGCCACGCCCACCGGCTTGACGATCACGAGGATGTCGTCGTCGTCATGGATGATCTCCATGCCCTCGACGGGCTCGGCGACGACCTGCACCGGAGCGGGCGCCTGCGGCATCTCCACCTCCAGCCAGGCGCCGCCGTGCACACGCTCGGACTTGCCGACCACGCTGCCGTCGACCATCACCTTGCCTGCCGCCGCCAGCTCGGCGGCCTTCGTGCGGGAAAAACCGAACATGCGGGAGATGGCGGCGTCGACGCGCTCGCCCTCCAGGCCGTCCGGCACGGGCAGGGTACGGATCTCGGGAATCGTGCTCACCCATTGAGTATGCAGGAGGCCGCTGACACTCCCGCACCGCGAGCCCCTCGCCCCGAGCGCTCAGTCCTTGTGGACGGTGCCGTCCGGGTCCAGGCCGCGGAAGGAAAGGATCACGATCAGGAAGCCGCCGCACACGATCGCGGAGTCCGCGAGGTTGAACACCGCGAAGCCCTTGGGCGCGATGAAGTCGACCACCGCTCCCTCGAACACACCGGGGGAACGGAAGATCCGGTCGGTGAGGTTGCCCAGGGCGCCGCCGAGCAGCATGCCGAGCGCGATCGCCCACGGCAGGCTGTAGAGCTTGCGGGCCAGGCGGGCGATGACCACGATCACCGCCGCGGCGATGAAGGTGAAGATCACGGTGAACGCCTCGCCCATACCGAAGGCCGCGCCCGCGTTCCGGATGGCGTTGAACTGGAGCCAGTCCCCGATGATCTCGATCGGCTCGTGATGCTCGAGCTTCGCGACGACGATCATCTTGCTGACGAGATCCAGGGCGTACGCGACCACGGCCACCGCGAACAGGGCCAGGAGCTTGCGCTTCCCCTTGCTCTGGGCGCCCTGCTCGTCCGGCTCGTCCTGCCCCGTCGCGTCGCCGGAGCCCGAGGCGGACTGCTCCGGCTCGGCCCCGTCGGCCTCAGGGATATCCGGCGTACCGATGATGCGCTCCGCCTCTGCCACGTGAGTCCCTCAACCTAGGTACCTGACTGGGGACGAGGGTACGGCACACACGTACGGCACCAGGTGGTCAGGCCGTGTTCAGTAGCGCCGTTCCTGCTTCTGCTTGCAGTCCATGCACAGGGTCGCGCGGGGGAAGGCCTGCATCCGCGCCTTGCCGATGGGACTACCGCAGTTCTCGCAGATGCCGTACGTCCCCGCGTCAAGACGCTCCAGGGCGCGCTCCGTCTGTTCGAGCATCTCGCGCGCGTTGGCGGCCAGCGACATCTCGTGTTCCCGGGTGATGTTCTTCGTGCCGGTGTCCGCGTCGTCGTCGCCCGCGCCGTCCCCGGAGTCGCGCATCAGACCCGCCAGGGCGTCCTCGGAGGAGGTGATCTCGCTGCCGAGCCGCAGTGCCTCGCTCTGCAGCTCCGCGCGGGCCTCCTCGACCTCCTCCGGCGTCCAGGGGTCCTCGCCGGGGCGGACCGCGAGCTCACCGGGCTCCGCGGCGGCGACGCGCGCCTTGGGCACCGCCGTCGGCTTCTTGGCTGCCGTCGCCGTGCCCGGAGTCTTCTTCGTGACCACTGTCGTGGCTCCCGTCGTCTCCGCGGCCTGAGCCGCGCCCTCGGCCGCTGTCGCGGCCGTCTTCTTGGCCGAGCTCTTCTTGGCAGCTGTCTTCTTGGCAGCTGCCTTCTTGGCCGCGGGGGCCTTCTTCGCCGCGGCGGCCTTCTGCGAAGCGGGCTCCTTGGCCGCGCCCTCATCGGCGGCCGTCTTCTTGCCGATGCCGGCGACCTTGGCGACCGCCTTCTTGGCGACGGCCTTCTTGACGGCCGCCTTCTTCGCCACGGCTTCCTTGGCGGCGGTCTTCTTGGTTGCCGTTTTCTCGGCGGCGGTCTTCTTGGCGGCGGTCTTCTTCGTGGCCGCGCCCGTCGATCTGCCCGACGCCGGATGCTGTACGGCGGTCTTTTTCGCCACCATGGCCGCGGCCCCTTCACATATTGTGATCTTGCTCGCGATTCGTGCTGGGACGATAAATCGACTCAGAGCCCGCGGCAACGGGGCACGCCGCCTGATGCGCCCGCCCCACGGGTGTCGCGCGGCGAGCATGCATGCGTTGTGCCCAGCTCCCAGCCCGGTAATCCGCCCGGTGGGACGGGCCAGGATCCGGACTTCCCGCATGTCGGCATTCGGGTCAGTCCCGGCTGCCCCGAGGGCACCGGGCCCGCACCCGTTCCGAGGCCGCAAACAGGAATAAACTGGTGCACGAACGAAGAAGGTGCGCCATGCGTAAGACAGCCGACTGCAGAGAGTTCCCGAGCGAGACCAACTGCACCCTCGCCATCTCAGGCGAGGAGGAGGAAGTGGTCCGTGCGGCCAGTGAGCACGCCGTGTCGGTCCACGGCCACACCGACAGCGCGGAGCTGCGCAAGATGGTCCGCGAATCCCTCAGGGACGAAGTCCCCCAGCACGCCTGAGGCCCCCGCCGCCCCGCGAAAACCGGTCGGCCGCGTCCACCCTTGGCCCGTACACTGGGCGGAGCGAGAAGCGTGGATGGGGACGAGTAGCGGCGTAAGCGGCCAGGAGCGACCCGGGGACGGTGTGAGCCCGGGGGCAGGCGCGACGTGAAGATCACCCCGGAGCCGCCGGAAGAAAGCCGAAGCCCTTGGCAGAGGCCAGTAGACCCGGCATCGCGACCCCAATGAGGGGGCTTTTCCGTGCGCCACACGCGCAGGGAAGGCCAAGGAGGGTGGTACCGCGGGAGCACGACAAGGGCTCTCGTCCCTCCGACGGAACGGAATCGTCCGCCGGAGGAAGCGCGTTGAACACGCAGCCGTTGCATACGCAGCCGCAGTACCGTCAGGTGCCCGCCCAGGTCGACCTGCCCGCCCTTGAGCACGCCGTGCTCGACTTCTGGCGCGAGCAGAAGATCTTCGCCAAGAGCCTGGAGCAGTCCGAGGGCCGCCCCGAGTGGGTGTTCTACGAAGGTCCGCCCACCGCCAACGGCATGCCGGGCGCCCACCACATCGAGGCCCGCGTCTTCAAGGACGTCTTCCCGCGCTTCCGCACCATGCGGGGCTACCACGTCGCCCGCAAGGCCGGCTGGGACTGCCACGGCCTCCCGGTCGAGCTCGCGGTCGAGAAGGAGCTCGGGTTCAACGGCAAGAAGGACATCGAGGCGTACGGCATCGCCGAGTTCAACGCCAAGTGCCGCGAGTCCGTGACCCGGCACACCGACGCCTTCGCCGACCTCACGACCCGCATGGGCTACTGGGTCGACCTCGACGACGCGTACCGCACGATGAACCCCGAGTACGTCGACTCGGTCTGGTGGTCCCTGAAGGAGATCTTCAACAAGGACCTCCTGGTCCAGGACCACCGCGTCGCGCCCTGGTGCCCGCGCTGCGGCACCGGCCTCTCCGACCACGAGCTCGCGCAGGGGTACGAGACGGTCGTCGACCCCTCCGTCTTCGTCCGCTTCCCGCTCACCGGCGGCCCGCTGGCGGGCGAGGCGGCCCTCCTGGTGTGGACGACCACTCCGTGGACCCTCGTCTCCAACACCGCGGTCGCCGCGCACCCGGACGTCACGTACGTCGTCGCGACGAACGGTGAGGAGAAGCTCGTCGTCGCCGAGCCGCTCGTCGAGAAGGCCCTCGGCGAGGGCTGGGAGGTCACCGGCCAGACCTTCACCGGCGCCGAGATGGAGCGCTGGACCTATCAACGCCCCTTCGAGCTCGTCGAGTTCCCCGCGCCCGCGCATTACGTGGTCAACGCCGACTACGTGACCACCGAGGACGGCACCGGTCTGGTCCACCAGTCCCCCGCCTTCGGCGAGGACGACCTCAAGGTCTGCCGCGCGTACGGCCTCCCGGTCGTGAACCCGGTGCGCCCCGACGGCACCTTCGAGGAGGACGTCCCGCTCGTGGGCGGCGTCTTCTTCAAGAAGGCCGACGAAAAGCTCACCGAGGACCTCCAGGACCGCGGTCTGCTCTTCCGGCACATCCCGTACGAGCACAGCTATCCGCACTGCTGGCGCTGCCACACCGCGCTTCTCTACTACGCGCAGCCGTCCTGGTACATCCGCACCACGGCCATCAAGGACCGTCTCCTCCAGGAGAACGAGAAGACCAACTGGTTCCCCGACTCGGTCAAGCACGGCCGCTTCGGTGACTGGCTGAACAACAACGTCGACTGGGCGCTGTCCCGCAACCGCTACTGGGGCACCCCGCTGCCCATCTGGCGCTGCGAGGAAGGCCACTTGACGTGCGTGGGCTCGCGCGCCGAGCTCTCCGACCTGACGGGCACCGACCAGTCGGAGCTCGACCCGCACCGCCCGTACATCGACGCGGTCACCTTCCCCTGCCCGACCTGCCAGGAGCCGGCGACGCGCGTCCCCGAGGTCATCGACGCCTGGTACGACTCCGGTTCGATGCCCTTCGCGCAGTGGGGATACCCGTACAAGAACAAGGAGCTCTTCGAGAGCCGGTACCCGGCGCAGTTCATCTCGGAGGCCATCGACCAGACGCGCGGCTGGTTCTACACGCTGATGGCGGTGGGCACGCTCGTCTTCGACAAGTCCTCGTACGAGAACGTGGTCTGCCTCGGCCACATCCTCGCCGAGGACGGCCGCAAGATGTCCAAGCACCTGGGCAACATCCTCCAGCCGATCCCGCTCATGGACCAGCACGGCGCCGACGCGGTGCGCTGGTTCATGGCGGCCGGCGGCTCCCCGTGGGCGGCACGCCGCGTGGGCCACGGCACCATCCAGGAGGTCGTCCGCAAGACGCTCCTCACGTACTGGAACACGGTCGCCTTCCAGGCCCTGTACGCCCGTACGTCGAAGTGGGCCCCCAGCGACGCCGACCCGGCGCCCGCGGAGCGCCCGCTCCTGGACCGCTGGCTGCTCAGCGAGCTGCACGCGCTGACCGACCAGGTCACGCAGGCCCTCGAGGGCTACGACACCCAGCGCGCGGGCAAGCTCCTGTCCACGTTCGTCGACAACCTCTCGAACTGGTACGTACGCCGTTCCCGCCGCCGCTTCTGGCAGGGCGACAAGGCGGCCCTGCGCACCCTGCACGAGGTCCTGGAGACGGTCACGCGCCTGATGGCCCCGCTGACGCCGTTCATCACCGAGCGCGTCTGGCAGGACCTGGTGGTGCCGGTCACCGCGGACGCCCCGGAGTCGGTCCACCTGACGTCCTGGCCCGAGGCCGACCTGTCGGCGATCGACCCGGAGCTGTCGAAGCAGATGGTCCTCGTGCGCCGCCTGGTGGAGCTGGGCCGCGCCACGCGCGCGGAGTCGGGCGTCAAGACCCGTCAGCCGCTGTCCCGCGCCCTGGTCGCCGCCACGGGCTTCGAGTCGCTCAACCCGGAGCTGCACGCCCAGATCACCGAGGAGCTCAATGTCTCCTCCCTCGCGTCGCTCTCCGAGGTCGGCGGCTCACTGGTCGACACGACCGCGAAGGCCAACTTCCGCGCGCTCGGCAAGCGCTTCGGCAAGGGCGTCCAGGCGGTCGCCAAGGCCGTCGCCGACGCCGACGCGGCTGCGCTGTCCCTGGCCCTGCGCGAGGGCACGGCGTCGGTCGAGGTGGACGGCGAGACGGTGACGCTGGCCCCGGACGAGGTCATCATCACGGAGACCCCGCGCGAGGGCTGGTCGGTGGCGTCGGACTCCGGTGCCACGGTCGCCCTGGACCTGGAGATCACGGAGGAGCTGCGCCGGGCCGGCCTGGCGCGTGACGCGATCCGCCTGATCCAAGAGGCTCGCAAGAACAGCGGCCTGGACGTCGCGGACCGGATCGCCCTGCGCTGGACCTCCACGGACCCGGTCGTGCTCACGGCTCTGTCCGACCATGCCGAGCTCATCGCGGACGAGGTCCTCGCCACGGACTTCGAGCAGGGCGAGGCGGACGACGCGTACGGCGAGACGTTCACGGACGAGTCACTGGCGCTCACGTTCCGCCTCCGCAAGGCGTAGCCGGCCCGGGAAGCCGCGAAGGCCCGGTACCGCCAGAGATCCTGGCGGGACCGGGCCTTGTGCGTTGCGTTGTGTACGCACACTGCCACACAAAAGGGCGAGGCCCCCAGAAGAACTGGGGGCCTCGCCCTGAACGCTGCCGACGCCTAAGGCGTGGAAACGGCCGTCAGTTGTCGTCCTCGTCGATGAGGAAGCCACGCATCGGCGACGGAGCCTGCTGCATGGGCTGCGGGGCCTGCGGCCGCACCGGCGCCATCGGCTGGGTCATCGCCGGCGACATCTGCTGCTGGCCGCCGTAGGACGGACCGGCGTTCTGCTGGTTGCCGCCCATGGACTGCTGACCGCCGTACGACGGGGCGCCCGCGCCGGCCGGTGCCATGGAAGGCGCCGGGGACGGCGGAAGGGAAGCCGTCGCCGGGGTCCGCGGCGGGGCCAGCGAGTCGTCGGCCTGGGTCTCCAGCTGACGGAGCTGCGACTCCAGGTAGGACTTCAGACGCGTGCGGTACTCGCGCTCGAAGCCGCGCAGGTCCTCGACCTTGCGCTCCAGCGTGGCGCGGGCGGACTCCAGGGAGCCCATCGCGACGCGGTGCTTCTCCTGCGCGTCCCGCTCCAGGGCGTCAGCCTTGGCTCGGGCGTCCCGCTCAAGGCCCTCGGCGCGCGAACGAGCCTCGCCGACGATCTTGTTGGCCTCGGAACGGGCCTCCGCGATCGCCTGGTCAGCGGTCTGCTGGGCGAGGGAGAGCACGCGCGCGGCACTGTCGCCGCCGGGGCCCTGGCCGGGCTGGGGCATCTGCGGACCGTGGCCGCCCATGGGACCACCCATGGGGCCGCCCATCGGACCCTGACCCATCGGGCCCGGTCCCTGCGGACCGCCCTGCGGGCCGTGCCCACTGGGGCCTGCGGGCAGCTGCGGCGCACCACCGGGCAGCTGCGGCGGACCGCCCATCTGCTGGTGCTGCGGGTGCTGCTGCTGCGGCGGCACCGGCTGCGGACCTGATATTGCGGCGGGCACCGGGGCGCCCGGACCGCGCTGGTCCTGCGGTTCCGGAGGCTTGCGCATGCCGCCCTGCTGCTGGTTCTGCGCAGCGGCGCGGGTGGCAGCGGCCAGTTTGGCGCGCAAGTCCTCGTTCTCGCGGAGCAAGCGAGTCAGTTCGGCTTCGACCTCATCGAGGAAGGCATCGACCTCGTCCTCGTCATAGCCTTCTCGGAGGCGGACGGTCGTGAACTGCTTGTTCCGCACGTCCTCGGGGGTCAACGGCATCTCTTCACCTCAACGTAGTCGTCGGCATTCGGCAAGACCGTATCGTTCACACAGACACCGACCTGACGACGGTGATCAGGATGTAGACGATGATCATCAGTACGAAGAAGGACAGGTCGAGCGCCACGCCCCCGAGACGCAGCGGCGGAATGAACCGCCGCAGAAGCTTGAGCGGTGGATCAGTGACAGTGTAGGTGGCCTCCAAAATGACCACCATCGCCTTGCCGGGTTGCCATGAGCGGGCGAACTGGAAGACGTAGTCCATGACCAACCGGAAGATCAGCACGATGAGGAAGCACATCAGCGCGATGTAAAGCACCTGCCAGACCACGCTCATGTTCGCGGTTCCCTCTCCCCTGTTACCCGTGCTGCGTTTGCCGGTTCTGCGTTACTGCTTCACTTACGTCTCAGCTCTGGTTGAAGAACCCGCCCTCTGCGATGCGAGCCTTGTCCTCCGCCGTTACATCGACGTTAGCAGGCGACAACAGGAACACCTTCTGCGTCACTCGCTCAATGCTGCCATGGAGACCGAACACCAGACCGGCGGCAAAGTCGACAAGTCGCTTCGCATCCGTGTCGTCCATCTCGGTCAGATTCATGATCACCGGAGTGCCCTCGCGGAAGTGTTCCCCGATGGTACGGGCCTCGTTGTACGTCCGCGGGTGCAGCGTGGTGATGCGGTACGGCTCCCGCTCGGACACGACCTTGGGCATGATCACCGGTGCGTTCTTCTCCAGGCTCTGACGTTCAGGTGTGATGGATGCCACGGGGGCGATACGTGCCGGACGTCCGGATTCCGCGGCTAGCGAAGCGGAATGGGCGACGGGCTCACGCTGTGCGGGGGGCTGCACCACTCGTACCGGTTCGTCCCTTTCGGGCACGTGTGCCTGGCGAGACTGATGGGACTGGTGCGGCGGCTCGTGCCGCCTGCGGTCCCGCTCGGGCTCCGGCTCGGGTTCGAACTCGTCATCGGGGTCGAACCCCGGACCGTCGTACCCATCGTCCTCCACGAGGCCGAGGTAGACCGCCATCTTGCGCATCGCGCCGGCCATGCTCTGAGTCCTCCGCTCTGTGGTGGATCGGCTGTCGTCACCAACTGCCCGCGATCCACGAGGCCTCCCCGCCCAACAGCGAGAATGACCATATTTTCTGCTGTGGTCCGACTTCTTGGCGACGTTACCCGAGCCCGGGTCGGACTCCGAGTACCGCCGTACCGACGCGCACATGTGTCGCTCCGGCCGCCACGGCCTGTTCGAGGTCCGCACTCATCCCTGCCGACACCATGTTCGCAGCCGGATGAGTCGCGCGCATGAGGGTTGAGAATTCCATCAGCCGCTCGAACGCCGCCTGTTGCCGTCCCGCGTACGGACCGGTGAGCGGCGCCACGGTCATCAGACCGTCGAGCCGCAGCCCCGGAGCTTCGGCCACACGTCCGGCCAACTCTTCGATTCCGCCGGGGCCCACGCCCCCGCGCTCGCCCCGGCCGTTCTCCTCGGCGTCGAGGGCGACCTGGATCAGGCAGCCGAGTTCCCGCTCCGCGCGCACGGCACCGGCCGACAAGGCGGTGACGAGCTTGGGGCGGTCCACAGACTGGACCACATCGGCATAACTGACCACAGAACGGACCTTGTTGGTCTGCAATTGACCGACAAAGTGCCAGTCGAGGGGCAGATCCGAGCAGTCGGCTGCCTTGGGGGCCGCGTCCTGGTCGCGGTTCTCGGCGACATGACGCACGCCGAGTTCGGAGAGGATGCGCACATCGCTCGCGGGATAGGTCTTGGTGACCACGATCAGGGTCACCTCCTCCCGCTTGCGCCCCGCCGCCGCGCACGCCGCGGCGATGCGCTCTTCGACCTGCGCCAGATTCGCGGCGAGTTGAGACTTACGGTCCGTCATGCCCTATCAGTCCAGCCAGACATAGCCCGCGAGACGACCGGTGGTCCGGTCGCGGCGGTACGAGAAGTGGTCACCGGATTCCAGGGTGCACACCGGCGACTGCTCCCGGTCGCGCACCCCGAGCCGCTCCAGCTGTGCGTGCACCCCCGCGGTCACGTCGACCGCCGGAGTGCCCCAGCTCGTCTCGGCGTACGCCACGGGCTCGATCGCGGCGACGTCGGCGCGCATCGCCTCCGGCACCTCGTAGCAGCGGCCGCAGACGGCAGGGCCGGTGCGGGCGACCATGCGGGCCGGGTCCGCGCCGAGCTTCGTCATCGCCTCGACGGCCGCGGGCACGACCCCGGCGATCATGCCGGGCCTGCCCGCGTGCGCCGCGGCGGCCACCTTGGCCACCGGGTCGGCGAGCAGGACAGGCGTGCAGTCCGCGGTGAGGACCGCCAGGGCGAGGCCGCGGCGGGCGGTCACCACGGCGTCGACCGCCGGGATCTCGGCGTCGGAGCCCCAGGGCCCGTCGACCACGACGACGTCGGGGCCGTGGACCTGGTTCATCCAGACCACGCGCCCCGGCTCGATGCCCAGCGACGTGGCGGCCAGCGCACGGTTCGTGCGCACGGCCTCGGGGTCGTCGCCGACCGCGCCGCCGAGATTGAGCTCTTCGTACGGAACGGCGCTCACCCCGCCCCACCTGTCGGTGAAGGCGAAGTGCGCGCCGCTCACGGTGCTGTGCCCGCCTATCACTTCAGGAAGTCCGGCACGTCCAGCTCTTCGGCCTGGCTGTCCGAGTAGGGACGGGCCGGCGGCACCTGCGGCGGGGCCACGGGCGCGGACGGGGTCTCGTTGACCGGGGTCGTCTCGACGGGCTCCGGGGCCGAGGGCTCCTCGTGCGACGTGACGCTGCCGAGGCCGCCGTAAGGCGAACGGGACTCGGCCGGACGGCTCGGGGCCGCCGGCTGCTCGTCACGCTGCTTGCCCGACGACGCCGAACTGAGGACGGTGTCGCGCTTGGACGGCGGCTGCCCGCCGTCGAAGCCCGCCGCGATGACGGTGACCCGGACCTCGTCGCCCAGGGCGTCGTCGATGACGGCGCCGAAGATGATGTTGGCCTCGGGGTGGGCCGCCTCGCTGACCAGTTGGGCCGCTTCGTTGATCTCGAAGAGGCCGAGGTCGGAGCCGCCGGAGATGGAGAGCAGGACTCCCCGCGCTCCGTCGATGGACGCCTCCAGGAGTGGCGAGGAGATCGCCATCTCGGCGGCGGCCACCGCGCGGTCGTCGCCGCGGGCCGAGCCGATGCCCATGAGTGCCGAACCGGCCTCGGACATGACCGACTTGACGTCGGCGAAGTCGAGGTTGATCAGACCCGGGGTCGTGATGAGGTCGGTGATGCCCTGGACACCGGAGAGCAGGACCTGGTCCGCCGACTTGAAGGCGTCCAGAACGCTGACCTGGCGGTCCGAGATGGACAGGAGCCGGTCGTTGGGGATGACGATGAGGGTGTCGACCTCTTCGCGCAGCTCCGCGATCCCGTCCTCGGCCTGGTTGGCGCGACGACGGCCCTCGAAGGTGAACGGCCGGGTGACGACGCCGATGGTCAGGGCGCCCAGGGAGCGAGCGATGTTGGCGACGACAGGTGCGCCGCCGGTGCCGGTGCCACCGCCTTCGCCGGCGGTGACGAAGACCATGTCGGCCCCCTTGAGGACCTCCTCGATCTCCTCGCGGTGGTCTTCTGCCGCCTTGCGGCCGACTGCCGGGTTGGCTCCGGCGCCGAGGCCACGGGTGAGTTCACGGCCGACGTCGAGCTTGACGTCGGCGTCGCTCATCAACAGGGCTTGCGCGTCGGTGTTGATGGCGATGAACTCGACGCCCTTGAGACCGACCTCGATCATCCGGTTGATGGCATTGACACCACCGCCGCCGACACCGATGACTTTGATGACTGCGAGGTAGTTCTGCGGTGCTGCCACGTCGAAGGCCTCTCGCCTCGAGTTACGTGTCGCCGCCTCGCGGTCAAGCGCCGCGACGACTGATGCCGAATGGGACGGTCCGAACGCCGACCCGAACCCTAACGTTGAAGTTTAGGGTTACCAGTGTGTCTGTTCCTTGGACTCTCCGAACAGGACACTAAGTCGACAAGTGGCGCACGTTCAACGAACACGCCGAACCTCCCGTTTTTCTTTTCACCCTATGTGATCAGCCGTAGCGCTGCCGAACCAGGGTGCTGGCCTGCGACGATATGCGTCAACTCGCCGACGACGCGGGGGCGGTGGGGACACTCACATCGAAGTGCCGTGCCTTGGGGGCGGCTTTCATCAGGGCGATGAGTGTGCTTGCCTTCGTTCGGCCCTTCTCGCTGCTGCCCCACTCCACGGTGCGTCCGCCGCTCAACTCCAGCGAGATGGAGTCGTACGAACGGACCTTGACGGCCCGAGTGTCGCGGGCCACCGCCGCGGGCAACGCGCCCGCGACCTGTACCGCCTCGCGCCGCAGCCGGTGCGAGTCGAAACGGCGCAGACTCGCCTCCGCCTTCTCCTGATCCGGCCTCAATTCCAGCAGCGGGACGCCCTTGGGCGCTTGACCGCTCGTGGCGAATCGCACTCCCTTGGCGTCGACTTCGACGAACTTTCCGCCCTTTTCCATCAGCAGGACCGGCTTGCGTTCGGTCACTTTCAGACCGATCGAGTGCGGCCATGACCGGTCGACCTCGACCGAGTCGATCCGCGGAAGTCTCTTGCGCAGCCGGTCCTCAAGGGCATCGGTGTCGACCGAGATCAGGGGTTCCCCGACCGGTGCCGCGGCCGCCTCACGCACGTCTTCGGGCGTCAGGATCCGGGTCCCCGACGTCGTCACGCGCTCCACGCGCAGCCACTGCGAGCCGTAGAACAGCCAGGTTCCTCCCGCGCCGACCAGCACGAGTGCGATCAGCGAGAGGATCAGGGTGCGCGGCCGCGGCATGCGTACGCGGGGCCCCCGGGGACGCCGAGGGCGGGGCGGGCGGGACCCACCAGAAGCGGGCTTCTGCCGTTCGGCGGTGGTCGGTCCGGCCACGGTCCCCTGCCTTCTCGTGCTTCTAGTGCCGTCTCACCCGTTGCGGCGTGAGGCGATCGCCTCGTACACCATGCCGACGAGGAGGTCGTCGGCGTCCCTGCGGCCGAACTCCGAGGCCGCACGGGACATCTCGTACAACCGGTGCGGGTCGGCGAGCACCGGGAGCACGTTGCCCTGCACCCACTCGGGCGTCAGTTCGGCGTCGTCCACGAGGAGTCCACCGCCGGCCTTGACCACCGGCTGGGCGTTCAGCCGCTGTTCGCCGTTGCCGATGGGCAGCGGAACGTACGCGGCCGGAAGCCCGACGGCGGAGAGTTCAGCGACGGTCATCGCGCCCGCACGGCAGAGCATCATGTCCGCCGCGGCGTACGCGAGGTCCATCCGGTCCACGTACGGTACCGGGATGTAGGGCGGCATACCGGGCATGTTCTCGACGTACGGCATTTCGTTCTTCGGGCCGACCGCGTGCAGGATCTGGATCCCGGCGCGCTGGAGGACCGGAGCGACCTGCTGGACGACCTCGTTGAGCCGCCGTGCGCCCTGCGAGCCACCGGAGACCAGGAGCGTCGGGAGGTTCGGGTCGAGGCCGAAGGCGGCGCGCGCCTCCGGGCGGACCCGGGCCCTGTCGAGCGTGGCGATGGTGTGGCGCAGCGGGATGCCGATGTAGCGGGAGTTGCGCAGCTTGCTGTCGGGCGTGGCGACGGCCACCCCGTGGGCGTACCGCGAACCGATCTTGTTGGCGAGCCCGGGGCGCGCGTTGGCCTCGTGCACGACGATCGGCGTGCCGGTCCGCTTGGCCGCGAGGTACCCCGGCAGCGCGACGTAGCCGCCGAAGCCGACCACGCAGTCCGCCTTCGTACGCTCCAGGATCTGCTCGGCCGCCTTGATCGTGCCGCGCAGCCGTCCCGGGACGGTGATCAGCTCAGGGGTGGGCTTGCGCGGCAGCGGAACGGCCGGGATCAGCGCGAGTTCGTAGCCCCGCTCGGGTACGAGTCGGGTCTCGAGTCCACGCTCCGTGCCCAGGGCCGTGATGCCCACGGTCGGGTCCTGCCTCCGCAGGGCGTCCGCGAGGGCGAGCGCGGGCTCGATGTGGCCGGCGGTCCCCCCACCGGCGAGTACGACATGCACCGAAATTCACCGCTCTCCGGACGAACGCGCCTTGACGCGCCGTCTCATCGTGTTCCATCTCACCCGAGGTTGCCGCATGGCCAGGGCCGCCTTTGCCGCCGGATCCTCCCGCGCGAAGGCGATGAGGAGTCCGATGGCGAACATGGTCGGCAGCAGGGCCGAACCCCCGTAGGAGAACAGCGGGAGCGGGACACCGGCGATCGGCAGCAGACCGAGCACCGCACCGACGTTGATCACGGCCTGCGCCGTGATCCAGGTGGTCACGCCTCCCGCGGCATACCGTACGAAGGGGTCCTCCGTGCGTCCGGCCACGCGGATACCCGCATAGCCTAGAGCCGCGAACAGGGCGAGCACCGACAGCGTCCCCGCAAGGCCGAGTTCCTCCCCGGTGATGGCGAAGATGAAGTCGGTGTGCGGTTCCGGCAGTTGACCCCATTTTTCCACACTCGCGCCGAGGCCGGAACCGAAGAATCCGCCGGAGGCCAGGGCGTAGATCCCGTGCACGGCCTGCCAGCACTGGTCGCCGGGGCCCGGATCGGTGGCGCCGATGCAGGCGAGCCTCGCCATGCGGTTGGGGCTGGTCTTGATGAGAATCACGCCGAGCAGGGCCGCGATCGAGAGCACTCCCGCGAAGAGCCGCGTGGGCGCCCCCGCGAGCCAGAGCAGGCCGAAAAGGATCGCCGTGAGGATGATCGCCGTGCCCATGTCGCCGCCCAGCATGATCAGACCGAGCAGCATGAAGGCGACCGGGACGAGCGGCACCAGCATGTGCTTCCACTGGGTGAGGAGGCGCTTGTCGTGCTTGCGGGCGAGCAGGTCGGCGCCCCACAGGACGAGGGCGAGCTTGGCGAACTCACTGGGCTGGAGCTGGAAGGGGCCGCCCAGATAGATCCAGTTCTGGTTTCCGTTGACGCTGCGCCCTATCCCGGGGACCTGCACGAGCACCATCAGGAAGACGGTCACGGCGAGGATGGGATAGGCGAGCGCCCGGTGCAGCTTGATGGGCATGCGCATGGCCACGAGCAGCAGGACCGAGCCGAGTACGGCGGCGACGAACTGCTTGCGGAAGAAGTACGCGGCGGGCAGGTCGAGCTGCAGCGCCTGGATCATCGACGCCGAGTAGACCATCACCAGGCCGAGCACGGTGATCAGCAGGCTGCTGCCGAAGATGAGGTAGTAGGCCGTCAGCGGCCGGTCCCAGGCGCGCTTGACCCGGGTGACGAATCGCCGCACCGCGTTCTCGCTCGGCGGGCGCGGGGCCCGCGGGGAGCGGACCGGCGCGGGCCGCTTGGCAAGGCGCGTGGGCGCGCGCCCGCTACTGCCGGCCATCAGGACCCCCGCCCAGCCGCCAAGACGCTGCCACGTGCCCTCCTAAGGGTGCCGGGCGCCCCGGACCACTGGGCCCGCGTCAGGCGCTCGCGCCGAGTTCGCGGACCGCGTCCGCGAACGCGTCACCACGCTTGTTGTAGTTGGTGAACATGTCCATCGACGCACAGGCCGGAGCCATCAGTACGGTGTCCCCCGGCTCGGCGAGCCGTGCCGCCTGCCGTACCGCCTCGGACATCGCCCCAGTGTCGGTCCGGTCGAGGTCGACGACCGGGACCTCGGGGGCGTGTCGCGCGAGGGCTTCGCGGATCAGCGCGCGGTCGGCGCCGATCAGGACAACACCCCGCAGCCGCTTGGCCGACTTGGTGACCAGCTCGTCGAAGGTGGCGCCCTTGGCGAGCCCGCCCGCGATCCAGACGATCGATTCGTACGCCGCCAACGAGGCTTCCGCGGCGTGGGTGTTGGTGGCCTTGGAGTCGTCGACGTACGCCACCTCGGCCACGTCGGCGACGTGTTCGATGCGGTGGGCGTCCGGACGGAAGGCGCGCAGCCCGTCGCGTACGGCCGTCGCGGGCACCCCGTAGGCGCGCGCGAGAGCGGCCGCGGCCAGCGCGTTGGCGATGTTGTGCGGCGCGGGCGGCTGCACGTCGGAGATCTCGGCGAGCTCCTGCGCCTGCTTCTGACGGTCCGGCACGAACGCACGGTCGACCAGAATGCCGTCCACGACGCCCAGTTGCGAGGGCGCGGGCGCGTTCAGCGTGAAACCGATGGCGCGGCAGCCTTCTTCGACGTCGGCCTCGCGGACGAGGTCCTCCGTCGCCTTGTCGGCGAGGTTGTAGACGCAGGCGACCTGATTGCCCTCGTACACACGGCCCTTGTCGGCGGCGTACGCCTCCATGGAGCCGTGCCAGTCCAGGTGGTCGGGCGCGAGGTTCAGGACGGTCGCGGAGTGGGCGCGCAGCGAGGGCGCCCAGTGCAGCTGGTACGAGGACAGCTCCACGGCGAGTACGTCGTATGGCTCGTCGCCGGTGACGACGTCGAGCAGCGAGACCCCGATGTTGCCGACGGCGGCGGTGCGCAGACCGGCCGCCTCCAGGATCGAGGCGAGCATGCGCACGGTCGTGGTCTTGCCGTTCGTGCCGGTGACCGCGAGCCAGGGCGCGGCGTCGGGGCCGCGCAGGCGCCAGGCGAGCTCGACGTCGCCCCACACCTCGACGCCGGCAGCGGCGGCTGCCGCGAAGAGCGGCTTGTCCGGCTGCCAGCCGGGTGTGGTGACGATGAGATCGGTGCCTTCGGGCAGGGTGGCCCCGTCGCCGAGGCGGACGCTGATGCCCTCCGACCTCAGCTCCTCGGCCTGCGTACGGGAGCGCTCGTCGTCGCCGTCGTTGACGACCGTGACGACGGCGCCCAGGCCGTGCAGCACGCGGGCCGCCGGGATCCCCGAGACGCCGAGCCCGGCGACGGTGACGTTCTTCCCCTGCCAGCTGGTCACTTCTTGGCTGCCCATCCTGCGTAGAAGAGGCCGAGTCCGACGATCACGCACATGCCCTGGATGATCCAGAAGCGGACCACCACAAGGACCTCGGACCACCCCTTGAGTTCGAAGTGGTGCTGCAGTGGCGCCATGCGGAAGACGCGCTTGCCGGTCATGCGGAAGGAGCCGACCTGGATGACGACCGACATCGTGATGAGGACGAAGAGGCCGCCGAGCAGGGCGAGGAGCATCTCGGTGCGCGAGCAGATCGCGAGTCCTGCGAGCGCGCCACCGAGGGCGAGCGAGCCGGTGTCACCCATGAAGATCTTGGCGGGCGAGGTGTTCCACCACAGGAAGCCGAAGCAGGCACCCATCAGCGCGGAGGCCACCACCGCGAGGTCGAGTGGGTCCCTGACCTCGAAACACGCCTGTGGGTTGGTCAGCGTGACCGCGTTGGCGCAGGACTCCTGGTACTGCCAGACACCGATGAAGGTGTACGCGCCGAAGACCATCACCGAGGCGCCGGTGGCGAGGCCGTCGAGGCCGTCGGTGAGGTTCACGCCGTTCGACATCGCGAGGATCATGAACAGCGCCCAGACCACGAAGAGCACCGGGCCGATCGACCAGCCGAAGTCCGTGACGAACGACAGCTTGGTGGATGCCGGGGTCTGGTTGCGGTTGTCCGGCCAGTTCAGCGCGAGCACGGCGAAGCCGATGCCGACGATCAGCTGTCCGGCCATCTTCGCCTTGGCGCGCAGACCGAGCGAGCGCTGCTTCACGATCTTGATGTAGTCGTCGAGGAAGCCGACGAGGCCCATGCCCGCCATCAGGAAGAGCACGAGGAGACCGGAGAGCGTGGTCTCCGTCCCCGTGATGATCTTCGTGAGGAAGTACGCGATGAGCGTGGCGAGGATGAAGGCGATGCCACCCATGGTCGGCGTACCGCGCTTGCTGTGGTGCTCGCGCGGGCCGTCGTCCCGGATGAACTGCCCATAGCCCTTACGGGCAAGGAACTTGATAAGGAGCGGGGTTCCGACCAGGGTCAGGAAGAGCCCGATCACACCCGCGAAGAGGATCTGCCTCATCGGCCGGCGACCTGCCCCTCGGGAGACGCGGAGTCATCGAGCAGCGCCGTGGCGACCCGCTCGAGACCGACCGATCTGGAAGCCTTCACCAGCACGACGTCTCCCGGGCGCAGCTCGCTGCGCAGCAGGTCGATCGCCGCCTGTGCGTCGGACACGTGCACCGACTCCTCACCCCACGAACCCTCGTTGTATGCGCCCAGTTGGAGCCAGGACGCTTCCCTGCCCCCGACTGCCACGAGCTTGCTCACGTTCAGTCGGACAGCGAGCCGTCCGACCGCGTCGTGTTCGGCGAGCCCCTCGTCACCGAGCTCGGCCATATGACCGAGCACCGCCCACGTACGACGTCCCTTGGCCATGGACGCGAGCGCGCGCAGGGCGGCTCGCATGGACTCGGGGTTCGCGTTGTAGGCGTCGTTGACGACCGTCACACCGTCCGGGCGCTCGGTGACCTCCATCCGCCAGCGGGACAGCGTGCCCGCCTCGGAGAGCGCGCGGGCGATCTCGTCTGCGGACATGCCCAGCTCATGGGCGACGGCGGCCGCGGCAAGCGCGTTCGACACGTGGTGCTCACCGTACAGCCGCAAGGTCACGTCGCTGCACCCGGAGGGTGTGTGCAGCGTAAAGGCAGGCTGTCCGACGTCTGTGAGCCGGACATTCTCGGCACGTACGTCGGCGTCGGCGGACTCTCCGAAGAGCAGGACGCGCGCCTTCGTGCGTGAAGCCATGGCGCGGACGAGGGGGTCGTCGGCGTTGAGGACGGCGGTGCCGTCGGCGGGCAGGCTCTCGACGAGTTCACCCTTCGCCACTGCGATCTGCTCGCGTCCGCCGAACTCGCCGATGTGGGCGGTGCCGACGTTGAGCACGAGGCCGATCTTCGGCGGGGTGAGGCCGGTGAGGTAGCGGATGTGGCCGATGCCGCGGGCGCCCATCTCCAGGACGAGGAACCGCGTCTCGTCGGTGGCGCTGAGGGCGGTGAGCGGCAGGCCGATCTCGTTGTTGAGCGAGCCCGGCGTGAAGACCGTGGGCGCCTTGCTCCGCAGCACCTGGGCGAGCAGGTCCTTGGAACTCGTCTTGCCGACGGAGCCGGTGAGCGCCACGAGCGTGGCGCCCAGCCGCTCCACGACGTGCCGCGCGAGGGCGCCGATCGCCACCTGCACGTCGTCGACGACGATGGCGGGTACGCCGACGGGGCGCGCGGCCAGGACGGCGGCGGCGCCCGCCTCGATCACCGCGGACGCGTAGTCGTGGCCGTCGACGCGTTCGCCGGCGAAGGCGACGAAGAGGCTGCCGGGCTCCACTTCACGGGAGTCCCTGACGACCGGTCCGGTGACCTGGACGGACGGATCCGGTATGTCGTACGTCTGCCCGCCGACGACATGTGCGATCTCGGCGAGGGAGAGGGCGATCACAGATTCATCCCTGGGTTTGCTGGATAGCTTCGCGAAGTACCTGGCGGTCGTCGAAGGGACGCACCACCCCGGCGATGTCCTGTCCCTGCTCGTGGCCCTTGCCCGCGACGAGCACCGTGTCGCCCGGCTCGGCCCGTGCGACGGCCGCGCGGATGGCAGCGGCACGGTCCTCGAAGACGGCGACGTCACCGCGCTCGTGGGACGGTACGTCGGCGGCGCCGGCGAGCATCGTGGCGAGGATCGCGAGGGGGTCCTCGCCACGGGGGTTGTCCGCGGTGAGTACGGCGGTGTCGGCGAGCCGGGCCGCCGCGGCGCCCATCGGCATCCGCTTGGTCTTGTCCCGGTCGCCGCCGCAGCCGAGGACGATGTGCAGCTTGTTCTCGGTGACCTTGCGCAGGGCGCGCAGGACCGATTCGACGGCGTCCGTCTTGTGGGCGTAGTCGACGACCGCGAGGTAGGGCTGGCCCTCGTCGATGCGCTCCAGGCGGCCGGGAACGCCCGGCACCGCCGCGACGCCGTCGGCGGCCTGCTGCGGGTCGATCCCGGCGACGGCCAGCGAGACGATCGCGGCGAGCGTGTTGGCGACGTTGAACGGACCGGCCAGCGGGGACTTCGCGGTGATCCGCTCCCCCTTCGGGCCGACCGCGACGAACGTGGAGTCGAAGAGCCGGACGTCCACGTCCTCCGCGCGCCAGTCGGCGTCGGGGTGGCCCTCGGCGGAGAACGTGGTGACGGGCACCTCGGACTCGTCGATGAGCCGGCGCCCGTACTCGTCGTCGAAGTTGACCACTCCGACCTTGGAGCGCTGTTTGCTGAACAGCTGCGCCTTGGCCTGGAAGTAGTCCTCCATGTCGGAGTGGAATTCCATGTGTTCCGGGCTCAGGTTGTTGAAGACGGCGACGTCGAAGACGCAGCCGTCCACCCGGCCGAGCACGAGGGCGTGCGATGAGACCTCCATGGCGACGGCCTCGACGCCGCGCTCGCGCATCACCGCGAACAGCGCCTGGAGGTCGGTCGCCTCAGGGGTCGTGCGTTCGGACTTGATCCGCTCGTCGCCGATGCGCATCTCGACCGTGCCGATGAGGCCGGTCGACTTCACGCCCTTGAGACCGCCCTCGACGAGGTACGCCGTGGTGGTCTTGCCGGACGTGCCGGTGATGCCGATCTGCAGCAGATCGCGGCCCGGATGGCCGTAGACCGTGGCCGCCAGCTCCCCCATGGAGCCGCGCGGATCGTCGACGACCAGGACCGGCAGGCCCGTGACGGCGCCGCGTTCGGCGCCCGTCGGGTCGGTGAGGATCGCGGCGGCGCCGAGGTCGGCCGCCTGGGCGACGAAGTCCGCGCCGTGCAGCCGGGCGCCGGGCAGCGCGGCGTAGATGTCGCCGGGGCGGACCGCGCGGGAGTCGTGCGTGATGCCGCTGACCTCCCCGGTGCCCGGGGCGGCGACGCCCAGCTGATCGGCGATCCTGGCGAGCGGCGTCGCGGAGACCTGGACCGGCCGCGGCGGTCCCGGATATGTCACGGGAACGCCCTTCTGGGTGGTTTGGGACTGATCAGCGTGTGGCACGGCGGTGAGCGTACCGGGCGCACCGGGCTCAGAGCCAAGCGGGCGGTGTGGCGAGGGCTGGTTCCCCGGCCCCGGAGTGATCGTTGTCACGGGAATGTCCTGGTAGGGGGCTCAGGGTTCGAAAGTGACGGGGAGCCGGGCCGCGCCCTTGCCGGTGGGCGGGACCTGGAGCGTCTTGAGGGCGAACTGCATGACTTCCTTGTAGATGGGACCGCAGATCTGGCCGCCGAAGTAGCTGCCCTTGGTGGCGTTCTGGATCGCGCAGTAGACGGTGACGCGCGGCTTGTCGGCGGGCGCGAACCCGGCGAACGACGAGGTGTAGCCCTTGTACTTGCCGGTCTCCGGGTCGACCCGGTTGGCCGTACCCGTCTTGCCCGCGACCCGGTAGCCGGGGATGCGGGCCTTGGTGCCCGTGCCCTCTTCGTCGTCGACGACGGATTCGAGCATCCGCGACACCGTCTTGGCGGTCTTCTCGCTCACCACCCGGGTCTTCTTGGGCTTGGGCGCGGGCGTGAAGCGGCCGTCGGGCCCCTTCGTGCCGCGCACCAGCGTGGGTTCGACGCGTACGCCGTCGTTGGCGATGGTCGAGTAGACGGAGGTCGCCTGCATCGCGTTGATGGAGAAGCCCTGGCCAAACGGGATCGTGTACTGCTGCGAGGTGGACCACTTGTCGGCGGGCGCGAAGATGCCGGACGTCTCGCCGGGGAAGCCGAGCCCGGTCTCCCTGCCGATGCCGAACTTGCGCAGGTACGAGTAGAGCGACCGGTTGGCTTCCTTCTGGGTCTTGCCCAGCTCGCCGGTGGCCAGGATCGTGCCGATGTTGCTGGACTTGGCGAGCACGCCGTTGAGCGTGAGGTGCCAGGTCGGGTGGTCGATGTCGTCCTGGAAGAGCCGGTCGCCGCGGTGCAGCCGGTTGGGGACCGTCACACGGGTGGCGGGCGTGGCCGCGTTCTCCTCCAGGACGGCGGCCATCGACATGACCTTGGCGGTGGAACCCGGCTCGAAGGCGTCCTGGAGCGACGCGTTGCCCATGGCCGCCCCGTCGGCCTGCGAGAGGTCGTTGGGGTCGAAGCCCGGGGAGTTGGCCATCGCGAGGATCTCGCCGGTCTTGTTGTCCTGCACTATCACGTAGCCGCGGTCGGCCGCGGACTTCTCCACCTGCCGGGTGATGGCGCTCTGCGCGGCCCACTGGATGTCGCGGTCGATGGTGAGCTCGACGTCCGAGCCGGGCACGGCGGGCGTCTCGGTGCTGCCCGCGGTGGGCACCTGGTGGCCGCCGGACTGGGCGTACCTGATCTTGCCGTCCTTGCCCGCGAGCTCCTTGTTGAGCTGCTGCTCCAGGCCGCCCGCGCCCTTGCCCTCGGCGTTGACCCAGCCCAGTATCCCGGCGCCCAGGTCGTCGTTCGGGTACACGCGCTTGCTGCTGGGGTCCTGGAAGACGCCCGCCAGGATGTTGGCGCTCTTCTTGTCGGTGCCTGCCTTGTCGGCGAGCGCGCTGCGCAGGTCCTTGATCTGCTTCCAGACCTGCGGGGTCTGCCTGCGGGCGAGCAGGACGTAGCGCGTCTTGGGGGTCTTCAGCTGTTCGGTGAGCCGGTCGGCGTCCTTGTCGAGGATCGGGGCGAGGAGCGCTGCGGCCTGCTCGGGCGCGTCCTTGATGCCCATCTCCTTGGCGGTGAACATCGTGGGGTCGGCCGTGATGTCGTACGCGTCCACGCTGGCGGCCAGTTCGACGCCGCGGCGGTCGGTGATGCCGCCGCGCTCGGCGGTCAGGACATGGCTGAAGTAGCGGTTCTTCTCGGCCTTGGCGGTGTAGACGCTCGCGTCGACCGCCTGCACCTGCAGGAGGCGTACGACGAAGGCCAGCATCACCAGGGTCAGTCCGAGGCTCACCATGCGAAGGCGGGGCCGCGGGCTGCCGAGGCGGATGGTGCGGGGCTGCTGCCTGGGGGTGGCGGGGCGCGGGCGGCGGGCGGCGGGGCGGGGCCCCGATCCCTGGCGGCGCTGTTCACCGGGGCGGGCGGGGCGCGAGGGCCGCGCGGGTCCCGGGACCCTGCGTCGCGGGGGTTGGCGGTCCGTCACTTACGTCACCTGCCGGAGGTCGTGGGGCCGGGCGTCGCGGAGGGGTGGGGCGTGGGCGAGGCGCCCGGGGCCGGGGCGGAGGGCGCCGGGGACGCCTGGAGGGGTGAGGGCGACGGTGCCACCGGGATCGAGACCGAGGGCGCCGGGGACGCCACCTCCTGCGGGCGCGGGTCCGGGCTCAGCGCGGAGGACTGCTCGGCGGCTCCGGGAACACCGCGCACGGAGCCGTCCGGGTTCAGGAAGGCCGGGTCCCCGCCCGGCACCATGCCGAGGTCACGGGCGCGGCGCTGGAGGGCCTCAGGGGCGGCGTAGGCGTCCACGTCCCGCTGGAGCTCCTGCTCCTGGTCGGTGAGCTCCGTCGTCTCCTTCTTGAGCTCGCTCAGCTGGAACGAGCCTTCGTTGAGCGAGGAGTTCAGGATCAGCAGCGTGATCAGACCGCCGCCGAGCAGCAGCACGACGAGCAGCACGAACGGCGTGCGCGCGGCCTGGCTCGGCCCCGAGGGCAGCAGCCGCGCGAGGCGGGCGGCCCTCCCCCGCAGCTCGGGCTTCTTGCTCATGGGGCCTCCTCAGGGGCGCCGTTCACGGGTCCTCCCGGCGGGCGCGCTTCACGGGGCCTCCTCGCGGATGCGCTGCGCACCCCGCAGCCGTGCCGGGGCCGCCCGGCGGTTCTCGGCGACCTCTTCCTCGGTGGGGAGTTCGGCGCCGCGCGTGAGCAGCTTTAGCCGGGGCTGGTAGCGCTCGGGGACGACGGGCAGCCCTGCCGGCGCGGTCGTCGCGGCGCCGGCCGCGAAGACCTGCTTGACCAGCCGGTCCTCCAGCGAGTGGTACGACAGGACGGCAATGCGGCCGCCGACTGCGAGCGCCTTCACGGCCGCCGGGATGGCCGCCTCCAGGACGCTCAGCTCGCCGTTGACCTCGATGCGCAGGGCCTGGAAGGTGCGCTTGGCGGGGTTGCCGCCGGTGCGCTTGGCGGCCTGCGGCAGGGAGTCGCGGATCAGCTCGACGAGCCGCGCGCTGTTGCTGAACGGCTCCTTCTCGCGCTCGCGGACGACCGCGCTCACGATCCGCTTGGCCTGCTTCTCCTCGCCGTACTGGCGCAGGATCCGCACCAGTTCGCCGGGTGCGTACGTGTTGAGGACCTCGGCGGCGCTCATGCCGGTCGTCTGGTCCATGCGCATGTCCAGGGGCGCGTCCTGGGCGTACGCGAAGCCCCGGTCGGCCTCGTCGAGTTGCATCGAGGAGACGCCGAGGTCGAACAGGACGCCCTGGACCTTCGCGATGCCGAGCCGGTCGAGCACCTCGGGCAGTTCGTCGTAGACCGCGTGCACGAGTTCGGCCCGGTCGCCGAAGGGGGCGAGCCGCTCTCCGGAGAGCCGCAGCGCTTCCTTGTCCCGGTCCAGGCCGATGAGGCGGGCCGACGGGAAGGTGGAAAGCAGCGCCTCGCTGTGGCCGCCGAGTCCGAGGGTGCAGTCGACGACGACCGCGCCCGGCTCGGCGAGCGCGGGGGCCAACAGGTCCAGGCATCGCTGGAGCATCACCGGGACGTGTCGGGTGTGGCTCAAAGGGCCCTCTCAGGTCCGGCGCGCAGCGCGGTGCGCACGACCGGGTCCCCGCCCGCTCCAGAAGGGGAATGGCCTGCTGGCGCCGGGGAAGTGGCGTCAGCCGACCGGGAGCGGGAGGAGGCCGAGCCGTACGTACGCGCGGCGCACGTGGGGGGATTCAGGGAATCTCCGGGTGAACAGTCCAGCGGGGAGCAGGGTCACGGCTCCCACTTCGCGTCACTTTAGTCCACCGTGTCGCCCGGTCAATCAACTGGCCTGCGCGTCGCGGACGGGTCGTCGACGGCGCGTGAAAGACGCCTCGTCACCCGTTCGGGCGTAGGCGCCGCACCCCTGTGGGTTAGCTCACAACAAGACTCATTGACGTTCTTTGTCCCTTCCCACAGCGGGCCCCGGCGATCAGCGCCGACTACCGTCTTAGTCATGTCGACTTCCGCATCGCCCACGGGCTTCCCCGCAGAGCCGACCGGCATAGCCGCCGGCGACACCGTCACGGACCGCCTCGTCGAGGCGAACAAGCGGTACGCGTCCGCCTTCACGGACCCGGGCATGGACGCGCGCCCCGTCCTCGGCGTGGCCGTCGTCTCCTGCATGGACGCCCGTATCGACCTGCACGCCGCGCTCGGCCTCGATCTGGGTGACTGCCACACCATCCGCAACGCGGGCGGCGTGGTCACCGACGACGTCATGCGTTCCCTGACGATCAGCCAGCGCGCGCTCGGCACGCGCAGCGTCGTGCTGATCCACCACACCAGCTGCGGCCTGGAGAGTCTGACCGAGGAATTCCGGCACGAGCTTGAGCTCGAGGTCGGCCAGCGGCCCGCCTGGGCGGTGGAGTCCTTCCGGGACGTCGATCAGGACGTACGCCAGTCGATGCAGCGGGTGCGGACCTCGCCGTTCCTTCTGCACACCGACGATGTGCGGGGATTCGTCTTCGATGTGACCACCGGTCTGCTGCGGGAGATCGACCCTGCGTGACCGGGTCCGGAGCGGATCTTTCCGGAGCACCTCGGCAGGCAAAAGGCCGTAAGAGCTGACATATCGCCGCCAGTTATCCGCGGGCGAGTGACACAACCCGGTATGCCCAACAAGAATGCGGGGTGGGCACCACGCTGAACGATTCGTGCGTGGTGTCCGTGATTCGGGGTGGGCCGGGCCGCACACACATGCGTCGGCCCGGGAGAACGTGTCCGAGGAGGGCCGGGTGACGACCTATGACGATCGAGCGAGCCTCACAGATCTGACCGCCACAGCGGAGCGTGTCCGCGGTTCGGTGGAGGGTGTGATCGAGGGCAAGCCGGAGGTCGTACGGCTTTCGCTGACCGTGCTCCTCGCCGAGGGGCATCTGCTGATCGAGGATGTGCCGGGCGTGGGCAAGACCATGCTCGCCAAGGCGCTGGCGCGGTCCATCGACTGCTCCGTGCGGCGCATCCAGTTCACGCCTGACCTGCTGCCGTCGGACATCACTGGTGTGTCCATCTTCGACCAGCACCGCCGGGACTTCGAGTTCAAGCCCGGTGCGATCTTCGCGCAGATCGTGATCGGCGACGAGATCAACCGTGCGTCGCCCAAGACGCAGTCGGCGCTCCTGGAGTCCATGGAGGAGCGCCAGGTCACCATCGACGGGCAGACCTACGAACTGCCGAGCCCCTTCATGGTGGTGGCGACGCAGAACCCCGTCGAGATGGAGGGGACCTATCCCCTCCCCGAGGCGCAGCGCGACCGCTTCATGGCGCGCGTCTCGATCGGCTATCCGAACGCGGAGGCCGAACTCCAGATGCTGGACGTGCACGGCGGTGTCTCGCCGCTCGACGACCTCCAGCCGGTGGCGCACGCGCACGACATCGTGAAGCTCATCGACGCGGTCCGCACGGTCCACGTCGCCGAGGCCGTACGGCGGTACGCGGTGGACCTGGTGGGGGCGACCCGCAACCACCCGGACCTGAGACTCGGGGCATCGCCGCGCGCGACGCTGCACCTGCTGCGGGCGGCCAAGGCCTCCGCGGCGCTCAGCGGCCGCGACTTCGCTCTGCCGGACGACGTCCAGGCCCTCGCCGTGGCGGTGCTCGCGCACCGGCTGCTGCCCACGGCCCAGGCCCAGTTGAACCGTCGTACGGCCGAATCCGTCGTCCTGGAGATCCTCCAGCGCACGCCCGTGCCCGCCGCCGTTCAGCCGAACAGCGGCTACTTCAACCAGCAGCCGCCCGGCACACGGAGGCTGTGATGGCGGCCGGGGGGCCGCAGCCGGCGCAGGACGAGGAGGGCAAGGGCGGACTGCGGACCGCGCTCGCGGGGCTAACCACGCGCGGGCGTTCGTTCCTCGCGGCCGGGGTCGCCGCGGCCATCTGCGCGTACGTCCTGGGGCAGAGCGATCTGCTCCGGGTCGGGCTGCTGCTCGCCGTGCTACCGCTGGTGTGCGCGACGGTGCTCTATCGCACCCGCTACCGCGTCGCGGGCAGCCGCAGGCTCTCCCCCGCGCGCGTGCCCGCCAGTTCGGAGGCGCGGGTCCACCTGCGGATGGACAACGTCTCGCGGCTGCCCACGGGGCTGCTCATGCTCCAGGACCGGGTGCCCTACGTCTTGGGGCCGCGGCCCCGGTTCGTGCTCGACCGGGTGGAGGCGGGGGGCCGCCGTGAGGTGTCCTACCGCGTCCGCTCGGACCTGCGGGGGCGCTACCCGCTGGGCCCGCTGCAGCTGCGTCTGACGGACCCCTTCGGGATGTGTGAACTGACCCGCTCCTTCTCCACGTACGACACCCTGACGGTCATCCCGCGGGTGGAGGCGCTGCCTCCGGTGCGGCTCACCGGCGAGGCCAAGGGGTACGGCGACGGGCGCCACCGCTCGCTGGCCCTCGCGGGCGAGGACGACGTGATCCCGCGGGGCTACCGCCACGGCGACGACCTGCGCCGGGTGCACTGGCGCTCCACGGCCCGCTATGGCGAGCTCATGGTGCGCCGCGAGGAGCAGCCGCAGCGGGCCCGCTGCACGGTGCTGCTCGACACCCGGGCGCGGGCCTTCCGGGGCGCGGGGCCCGACTCGGCCTTCGAGTGGGCGGTGTCGGGCACGGCGTCCACCCTGGTCCACATGCTCGAACGGGGCTTCTCCGTACGGCTGTTGACGGACACCGGGAATTCCGTGCCCGGCGAGGGCTCGGACGGTTTCGCGGGCGCGAGCCAGGAGTCGGCCGACGCGGCAGGCTTGATGATGGACACCCTCGCGGTGATCGACCACTCGGACGGCACAGGGCTCTCACCCGCGTACGACGTGCTGCGCGGGGGCAACGAAGGCCTTCTGATCGCCTTCTTCGGCGACCTCGACGAGGAACAGGCGACGGTGGCCGCCAAGATGCGCCAGCGCAGCGGCGCCGCGGTCGCCTTCGTCCTGGACGCCACGGTCTGGGCGCAGGGCTCCGGCGGCGCTCCCGTGGGACACGGCGACGAACGGGTCCGGATGCTGCGCGAGGCGGGCTGGACGGCTGTGGCGGTGCCTCCCGGGGCCGCCCTGGTGGACCTGTGGCGCCAGGCGGACCATCTGCGGGCGGGCGCGGGCCCGGCGCCCGCGGCGGGCACGACGACCGGGGGCTGGGGATGAGGCGGGGGCCGGGGACCGACGGCGGCCCGGCAGCCGGGACCAGGGGCACGACAACAGGGGGACGTTCATGAGTGGGCGCGCGCGACTCGCGCTCTGTGCCACGGCGGCCACGCTGATGGCCTCGGGGGCGCTGCTGCCGCTCGTCGATCCGGCGACGTGGTTCGTCCAGGCCGCGATCCTGCTCGCGCTGCAGAGCGGGGTGGGGGCGCTCACCCGGCGGGTCCCGCTGGCCCGGCCTGTCACGGTCGCGGTGCAGGCCCTGGTGACGCTGCTGATGCTGACGCTGGTGTTCGCCCGCGGCCAGGCGATCGGCGGGGTGATCCCGGGTCCCGACGTGTTCCGGGAGTTCGGGCTGCTCCTGGAGGCGGGCGGCAACGACGTCGGGCAGTACGCGATCCCGGCGCCGCTCAGTGACGGCATCCGGCTGATGCTGGTCGGCGGCGTCCTGGTGATCGGCCTGGCGGTGGACGCCCTCGCGGTGACGTTCCGTACGGCTGCGCCCGCGGGTCTTCCGCTGCTCGCGCTGTACTCGGTCGCGGCGGGGCTCTCCGGGGACGGGGCCGGGTGGCTGTGGTTCCTGCTCGCGGCCGCCGGATATCTGCTGCTGCTCCTGGCGGAGGGCCGGGACCGGCTCTCCCAGTGGGGGCGGGTCTTCGGGGGCGCGGCGCGCGCGCCGGGACGGATCTCCGGGGGCCTGGAGTCCGACAGCGGCGCGATCGCACCGGTCCGCACGGGCCGGCGCATCGGCGCGGTGGCTCTGGGCATCGCCCTGGTGGTGCCGCTCGCGCTGCCCGCCCTGGACGGCGGGCTCCTGGACGGTACCGGCGGCGGCGCGGGCTCCGGTTCCGGTGGTGGCGGCACGATCTCCGCGGTGAATCCGCTGGTCGCGCTCCAGGACAGCCTGAACGAACCCGACGACCGCGAGGTCATCTCGTACAAGACGAACGCCAAGGAGACGGAGAACCTCTACCTGCGAATCGTCTCCCTCGACCAGTTCGACGGCACGACCTGGAAGACCACCGTCCGCGGCATCGAGGACGTGCCCCCGCGCCTGGAGGACCCGCCGGGGCTCTATCCCGACGTCCGCAGGAGCGAGATCCAGACGAACATCTCGGCCGCCGACAGCTACGCGCAGAACTGGCTGCCGATGCCCTACCCGGCGAGCGAAGTGAAGATCAACGGCCGCTGGCGGTACGAGCCGGTGGGCCGCGCCCTGGTGGGTGACCGCGGGCAGACGACACGCGGCGCGCAGTACGAGGTCAAGAGCCTCATCGTGGAGCCCACGGCCGAGCAGCTGGCCAACGCCGCCGAGCCGCCGCGGCAGATCGCGCGGGAGTTCACCAAGGTGCCCGAGACCTTGCCGTCAGTGGTGGCGTCCGAGGCCCGCAAGATCACCAAGGGCTCGTCGAACGACTACGAGAAAGCGGTCAAGCTCCAGGACTACTTCGCCTCGGAGGGCGGCTTCACCTACAACACCCAGGTGCGCGCGGGCAGCGGTCCGGCGGCGATCGCCCGCTTCCTGGAGCAGAAGGAAGGCTTCTGCGTCCACTTCTCGTTCGCGATGGCCTCGATGGCGCGGACCCTGGACATCCCGGCGCGCGTGGCGGTGGGCTTCACGCCCGGCGCCGCGCAGGCGGACGGCTCGATGTCGGTCGGTCTGCGGGACGCGCACGCCTGGCCCGAGCTGTACTTCGAGGGCGTGGGCTGGACCCGCTTCGAGCCCACCCCGAACCGCGGCACGGTGCCGGAGTACACGCGCCCGGACACCCCGTCCGACGGTGCGAGCGACCCGGCGGCGCCGGAGCCGACCTCGTCCTCGGCGCCGTCCGACGAGCCCTCCGCCTCCGCGAGCTGCCCGCCCGACCAGCAGAAGCAGGGCGGCTGCGCGAGCACGGCCCCGGCGATCGCGGGCGGTTCGGGCGACGATGGACCGCCGGTCGACACGATCGTGGCGGTGACCCTGGGGGCCCTGGTGGTCCTCGGCCTGCCCTTGCTGCCGATGCTGTGGCGTCGGCGCATCCGTGCGGTGCGCCTGGGCTCTACGGGTCGTACGGAGGCGGACGCGGCCGCGCGGACCCTCGCCGCCTGGCTCGAGGTGACCGATACGGCCTGGGACCACGGGATCACGCCGGACGAGTCACAGACCCCGCGCAAGGCGGCAGCCCGGATCGTACGGATCGGTCAGCTCACCGCGGCACCCGCGGATTCCGTCCACCGGCTGGCCGCGGCGGTCGAGCAGGTGCTCTACGCGCCACGGCCGCAGCCGACGGCGGGTCTCGCCGATGACGTGCACCGCGTGTCGGACGGTCTGCGGGCCACGTCGAACCGCACGGCACGGCTGCGGGCGACATTCGCCCCGCGTTCGGCCGCACGGGTGGTGTGGGCGGTCTCGGACCGCTGGACGGCGGTCAAGACACGAGGGTCCGAGCGGATCGCCAAGCGGTGGACGGCCCTGCGGAAGCCGTCGCAGCAGGAGAGCTAGAGAGCATGCGTAAGGGGTGACCGCCTTGGCGGTCACCCCTTACGTACTGCTGAAAAAGCTAAGAATTCATTGGCCCTGTTCGTCGCGGCGGCGCTGCCAACGCTGCTCGATCCGGTCCATCATCGACTTTTTCTGCCGGGTCTGCCGACGGGCCGGTGTGCTGCCCGGGGCCGTGGGTGTGCCGGCGGCCGGCTGTTCACCTGGCTTGGGCGCTTTGCGCCATCCGGTGACGGCGAGCACCGCACAGCCCAGCATGACGAGGAAACCGACCACGCTCACCCAGATCTGCTGGGCGACCATTCCCGCCATGAGAAGGGCAATACCCACAAGGAAGCCCGCGACCGCTTGGTAGACCCGTCGCCGGGTGTACGTACGCAGCCCGCTTCCCTCGAGCGCTGTCGCGAACTTGGGATCTTCGGCGTACAGCGCTCGCTCCATCTGCTCGAGCATGCGCTGCTCGTGCTCCGAGAGCGGCACGGAGTCCTCCTCATCGTGCAGTCGCCGGGGCGACCGGGGGTCCCCTTCAGGATAGGCAGGGAATCGCCCCCGTGAAACCCGCCCCTCTGCGCCAACTTCGCCAAACCGGACCACCCTGCCGCTCCGGCTCGCTGAAGCGTTCATTCCCCAGCGGCCGATCCGGCATGCCGGACGGTCTGCCTCGATCATACGGCGCCCATAGCCCGTTCGGGGGGTGTGTGCCGTACTCCATGTGCGGCTGCGCCGCTGATCAGCGGGGCAGCCGTGCCGGACGTCAGGCCTCGTCGGCATCCCGGGTCTCACCGAGCACATGCAACTGGGTGGCCACGGAGTGGAAGGCGGCGAGCTCGGCGGCGGCCTCCTCCAGCTTGAGCAGGGCCTCGAGGGCGCCGGGTTCGGTGTCCACGAGGACGCCGGGAACCAGGTCGGCGAAGACCCGTACGCCGTGCACGGCGTCGACCCTGACGCCCGCACCCTCGACCAGATCGGTGAGCTGTTCGGCGGTGAATCGCCGCGGCACGGGGTCACCCTCGCCCCAGCGGCCCGCCGGGTCGTCGAGCGCCTGCCTGGCCTCGGTGAAGTGCCCGGCGAGCGCCCTGGCGAGCACGGCTCCGCCGAGACCGGCGGCGAGCAGGCTGAGGGTGCCGGAGGGCCGCAGCGCGCCGACCGCGTTGCGCACGCCCTCGGCGGGGTCGTCCACGTACTCCAGGACGCCGTGGCACAGGACGGCGTCGAACCCGGCCGGCTCCACGACGTCGAAGAGGCCGTGCACGTCGCCCTGGACTCCGCGCACGCGATCGGCGACACCCGCCTCGGCGGCCCGGCGCTCGAGCGCGAAGAGGGCGTTCGGGCTGGGGTCGACGACGGTGACACGGTGGCCGAGGCGGGCGACGGGCACGGCGAAGTTTCCGCTGCCGCCTCCGGTGTCGAGCACGTCGAGGGAGTGTGACTCCCGGCCCGTGGCCTTGACCCGGCGGTCGAGGGCGTCCTTGAGGACCTCCCAGACCACGGCGGTACGGAGAGAAGCGCGGGGGCGCATCGGGTCCGACACGGCAGTTGACTCCTCGGCGCGTCCACCGCACGTCCGCGGCGGAGCTAGGGGGTTCCCTCCGCCTGCTCTTGCGGCAGTCAGGAGGGTGCGGGCGCTCCCACCCTATTGCCTTCGGACGACTGCCCCGTCACCCGTCCCGGGTCGCGTCCGGAGGCTCCCGCCTGGGCTGGGGCAGCACGGGCTGCAGGCCGAGCATCCGCTCGACGAGGCGTAAGAACATCCCCACGTCACGCAGCAGATCGTCCGCGTCCCGGACGGTGGCCGCGCCCTGTATGCCGGCCTCCGCGCGGGCCCTGCGTGGCGCGCCGGAGGCGAACAGGGCGCTCCACTCGGTCAGTTCGGGGGCTATCTCGGGGAGCACTTCCCAGGCGCTCCGGATGCGCTGCCTGCGGCGCGGGGTCGCCTCGGGCCGGCCGCGGGCGGCGAGGACGGCGGCGGCGGTGCGCAGGGCCGCGAGGTGCGCCGTGGCATAGCGCTCGTTCGGAGGCTCCAGGTGCGCGGCCTCGTCGATGCCGGCGCGGGCCTGGGCGAGCAGTTCGAGTGCGGCGGGCGGGGCCGTGGCCCGGCGCAGGACGGGGTGCACGTCGCTCGCGGGGCCGGTCAGTGAGGGAGCAGGGCCGACGGGGCGGTGCCGACGTGCGGCTGCTGCGGAAGTGCTGGCCATGACGAACCTCCTGTCGTCGCGTAACGGCTATGTGGCCGTATGTGCACATCGTGTAGTACGCCACTGACAATCGGCCCTGACCTGCGCTTTTGCCACGATCGACGGTTCGCGTTAGTTTTTGCACTGACCAGTCAGTTCAAAAAAGAGGGCGCGAGGGGGAACTGTGGACGGGCCGAACGACGGCGAGCGGGGAGCCGCCGTCACAGCGCGGGAGTTCGGGCTCAAAGGGCCGCGGGGCTGGGCGTTCCGCGGGGTCGGCGTCGAGGCCGGACCGGGGTCGCTGATCGCGATCGAGGGGGCTTCGGGGTCGGGCCGCACCTGTCTGCTGCTCGCGCTCACCGGGCGGATGCGCCCCACCGAGGGTGAGGCCTCGGTGGGGGGCTTCCGGCTGCCCAAGCAGCTCGCGGCGGTCCGCCGGATCAGCGCGCTCGGGCCCGTGCCCGGCGTGACGGACCTGGATCCGGCACTGACCGTCGCCGAGCATCTGCACGAACGGGCGCTGCTGCAGCGGCGGTTCGGCGGCTCCCTGCGGGGCCTGCTGAGGCCGCGCGCCGAGCGGAAGGCCGAGGCGCGGCTGCGGGTCGACGCCGCGCTGACCGCCGCGGGGCTCGACATGGAGTCGCTGCCCAAGGGGCGGCGGACCTCCGTACGCGATCTGGAGCGCCTGGAGATCCTGCGGCTCTCCGTGGCCCTGGCGCTGATCGGGCGGCCCCGACTGCTTGGCGTCGACGACGTCGACCTCAAGCTTTCGGACGCCGAACGGCGCGAGGCCTGGGACCTGTTGAGGTCCCTCACGCAGAGCGGCACCACCGTCGTGGCCGTGTGCAACGAAGCCCCCGACGACGCGATCGCCGTTTCCACGGACCGCGCCGACGACAACGACGACAACGACGGCCGCGACAACGACGACAAGGAGACGGCGGATGCGCTCGCCGAAGCTGGCCTCGCTTGAGCTCAGGCGCTTCGGCAGGGGGAAACTGCCGCGCGCCGCGCTCGTCGCGCTCCTGCTGCTGCCCCTGCTGTACGGCGCGCTGTACCTCTGCTCGTTCTGGGACCCGTACGGCCGCCTCGACCGCATCCCCGTGGCGCTCGTCAACGACGACAAGGGCGCCACCGCCTCGGGCAAGAAGCTCGCGGTGGGCGACGGCATCGTCGACGGGCTCCGGGACAGCAAGACCTTCGACTGGCACGAGGTGAGTTCCGCCGAGGCGCGTGAAGGGGTCGAGGACGGGACGTACTACCTGTCGCTGACGATGCCCTCCGACTTCAGCAAGCGCGTCGCGTCGAGTTCGGGCGACGCCCCGGAGACGAGCGCCCTCCAGGTCCGCACGAACGACGCCAACAACTACATCGTCGGGCAGATCTCCCGGACGGTCTTCTCCGAGGTGCGCACGGCGGCCTCCACGAAGGCCTCGCGCTCCTTCCTCGACAAGATCTTCATCTCGTTCTCCGACATCCACGGGGCGACGGAGAAGGCCGCCAAGGGCGCCGACAAGCTCGACAGCGGCATCGGTGAGGCCAAGAAGGGCTCGAAGAAGCTCGCGACCGGCCTCAAGGACGCCAAGAAGGGCAGCGGGGACCTGGCCGGGGGCATCAAGAAGCTCGACAAGGGCGCCGGCGAACTGGAGACCGGGTCGAAGAAAGTCTCGGACGGCACCCAGAAGCTGGCCGACAAGGTGAACGGCACAGCGGACAAGGTGCGACCCTTCCTGAAGGACAACGGCAAGACCATCGGCGACACGGCCAAGCTCGTCGCCGACTCCTCCAAGGCCCTGCGGAACAACCTGGACACCTGGGTCAAGCTCGCGCCCGGGGCGGCCAAGGGCGCCAAGGAGGGGTCCGACATCATCGACGGCCTCTACACGGAGCGCTGCGAGAACCTCCCGGTACCCGACCCGGCGTGCCCGCAGATCAAGAAGGCCAAGACGGCCGCCGAGAACGTGTCGACCATCGCGGACGACATGAACACCGTGATCAAGGACCAGAACAGCGACGTCACGAAGCTCAAGAAGCACCTGGCCACGCTGGAGAAGAAGTCGAAGGCGCTCGCCGAGCGCGCGCCGCACCTGGACGAGGACCTGAACAAGGCCGTCACCCAGATCAACGACCTCAACACGGGCGCGGGCAAGGTCGCCAAGGGCGCCAAGAAACTGCACACGGGCCTCGGCACCGCCAAGACCGGAGCCACGGACCTCGACACGGGCATCGGCAAGCTGAAGACGGGCGCGACCGACCTCAAGGGCGGCCTGTTCAAACTGGCCGACGGCTCCGAGAAGCTGTCCGGCGGGCTGCACGACGGCGTCAAGAAGATCCCCGACTACGACAAGAAGGACCGCGACCAGCGCACCGACGTCATGGCCGACCCAGTGCAGCTCGCCTCCCAGTCGATGCACAAGGCGCCCAACTACGGCACGGGTTTCGCCCCGTACTTCATCCCGCTGTCCCTGTGGGTCGGCGCGATGGTGGCGTACATGCTGATCCAGCCGCTCAACCGGCGCGCGCTCGCCGCGGGCGCCTCCGCCTGGCGGATCGCGTTCGCGGGCTGGCTGCCGGTAGCCGCCCTCGGGGTGCTCCAGACGGCGGCCCTGATGTCGGTCCTGCACTGGGGGCTCGGCCTGCAGATGGCGCGGGCCGCCGGGACCGTGGGCTTCCTCTGCCTGGTGACATGCTGCTTCGCGGCGATCGTGCAGTGGCTGAACGCGCGCTTCGGGGCGGCCGGGCGCATCCTCGTCCTCGCGGTCCTGATGCTCCAGCTGACCTCGGCCGGCGGCACGTACCCCGTCCAGACGAGTCCGTCCTTCTTCGGCGCGATCCACCCCTTCCTGCCGATGAGTTACGTGGTCGACGCCCTGAGGAGGCTCATCACGGGCGGCGGGCTCGGCCCCGTCTGGCAGGCGTGCGTGGTCCTCACGGCCTTCACCGCGGGCGCCCTCGCGCTGACCGCGCTCTCCGCGCGCCAGAAGCAGGTGTGGACCCTGGACCGCCTGCACCCGGAGCTGACCCTGTGAGACCCGCAAGTGCGCCTGCCGGAGCGCCGAGACCTGTGAGAATCGGGCCCATGGACAGCAGCGCAACCAGCACCCGGCGTGAGGCCACCCGGCAGAAGCTCTACGAAGCGGCCGTCACCCTCATCGCGGAGCAGGGCTTCTCGGCCACGACGGTCGACGAGATCGCCGAGCGGGCCGGGGTCGCGAAGGGCACGGTCTACTACAACTTCGCGAGCAAGTCGGTCCTCTTCGAAGAGCTGCTGCGGCACGGCGTCGGCCTGCTCACCGCCTCCCTGAAGGAAGCGTCCGAGAAGGCGGCGGAGCGCGGCGGCAGCAAGGTCGACGCGCTGGACGCGATGATCCGGGCCGGCCTGGTCTTCATCGACCGCTACCCGGCCTTCACCCAGCTGTACGTCGCCGAGCTGTGGCGCACCAACCGGGCCTGGCAGTCCACCCTGATGGTGGTCAGGCAGCAGGCGGTCGCCGTCGTGGAGGACGTGCTGCGCGCGGGCGTGGAGAACGGCGAGCTCAGCGAGGAGATCGACATCCCCCTGACGGCCGCCGCGCTCGTCGGGATGGTCCTGGTGGCGGCCCTGGACTGGCAGGCCTTCCAGCCGGAGCGCTCCCTCGACGACGTGCACTCGGCGCTCTCGCGGCTGCTCCAGGGCCGGGTGAGCGGCGGCCGCTGAACCGCCCTCCGGACCCGCACGACAAGGCGCCGGTCCGGTGCCGCCTGTTCTCCAGGCGGCACCGGACCGGCGCTCTCGTGTTCCCCCGCAGTCCCCCGTTCGGCCTCTCGGGCGGTCATTCCCGAGCCGCCGTCCGTCTCCCCGCGTCTCACTCCCACCTTCGGTGGGGTGGGAGGAGCGGCCAAGGGCGCCGCGCCGTTCCGCCGCCCCGTGTCGGCGGTACGGACGCTGCGCCCTTCTCCGTGTCCCTCACTCTTCCGTCTGCGCAGGTCGGGACCCATCCGCGCTGATACTCATCTCCATCACTAGGTACGGATACTCAGACCTGGGCACTCATCCCCAGGCCGGGTCGTTCCCGACTGGTTACGATCGCGTCCGTGTCCGTACTCCCCCTGGTCTTCACCAGCGGCTGGGCAAGCGGGATCAACGCGTACGCCGTGGTCCTGCTGCTCGGTGTCTTCGGCGCGACCGGGATCACCGACGAGGTCCCGGAGTCGCTGCAACGTCCTGATGTGCTGATCGTCGCCGGGGTCCTCTTCGCCTGCGAGGCCGTCGCCGACAAGATCCCCTACCTCGACTCGGTGTGGGACACGGCGCACACCGTGATCCGGCCGGTGTCCGGCGCCGTGGTGGGCGCGCTGCTCGCCGGGCAGAGCGGTTCGCTCCCCGACCTGGCCGCGGGCGCGGTGGGCGGTTCGACGGCGCTGGCGAGCCACTGCGTGAAGGCCGGGACACGGATGGCCATCAACACCTCGCCGGAGCCGTTCAGCAACGTCATCGTGAGCACGGCGGAGGATCTCGGGGTGGCCGGGATCGTCACCTTCGCGATGTTCCATCCGGAGGCGGCGGCGATCATCGCGGCCGTCCTTCTGGTGCTCGGCCTGATCCTGCTGTACTTCCTGATCTCGCGTATCCGGCGGTTCCTACGGCGCAGGGCGCAGCGACGCGAGGAGAAGCTGCTGGCGGCGCACGCGGGCAGGCCGCCGGACTGAGGGCTCCCGGCGTGACTGTCAGTGGTGGCCGATAAAGTCCCTGGCATGGCACGGATTGTGGTGATCGGCGCCGGGATGGGCGCGATGACGGCGGCCGCCCGGCTGGCCGTCGCGGGCCACCGGGTGGTGGTCCACGAGCGGTCGGGGACGTACGGCGGCGCGCTCGGCAGCCTCGAGCGGGACGGCTTCGCCTTCGACACGGGCCCTGGCCTCCTGCAACTCCCCGCCGTCTACCGCGACCTGTTCGTCAAGACGGGCAAGGAACCGCTGGAGAAGTGCGTCGAGCTGTCCCAGGTGGAGCCCGCCGTGCGGCACGTCTTCGCGGACGGCACGACGGCCGATCTGCCGAACGCCTCGCGCGCGGGCGTCGGTGAGGCCCTCGACGCGGCCCTCGGCAGCGGCGCGGGCGCCCGCTGGTCGGCGTACATGAACCGCGCCCGTGAGGCGTGGGACCGCACCCGGCGCCCCCTCCTGGAAGAGCCCCTCTGGCCGAACTGGCAGGTGCTCGCCGAGCGCGAGCCCTACCCCTCGGTGCCGCAGAAGCGCCTCCTGCGGCGCGAGCGGCGCGCGAAGACCCTCACCGAGGTCGGTGAACTCGAACTGGGCGGCGACGAACGCCTCCTGGCGCTCCTCGAGCAGTACGCCCTCGCGTGCGGCCTCGACCCCCGCGTGACCCCGGCGAGCGCGGCCGTCCTGCCCTATCTGGAGCACACCTTCGGCGCGTGGTCCGTGGGCGGCGGGATGCGCGCGCTCGCACGGGCCGTGCACGAGCGGTGTCTCGCCCGGCGCGTCGAGTTCGTGTTCGACTCCCCCGTCACCCGGATCATCGAGAAGGACGGCCGCGCGGCGGGCGTCGAGCTCGCCGACGGGACGGCGCACGAGGCGGACTTCGTGGTCGCCGGTGTCGCGCCCGGCGCACTGGACGGCTTGTTGTCCGGTGTATCCGACATGCCCGGCGGTTCCGGTGTGAACATACGGGCGGAGGGTGAGATCCAGGCCCGCTCCGGTCTCCCCAGCCGCCTGATGATCTTCCTGGCGCTGACCGGCGCGCGGCCGGACGGCACGCCCCACCGCACGGTGCTGCACACCCCCGACCGCCGGGACGAGCTCAACCGGCTCTTCGGGGACCGCCCCGGACTGCCCGCCGCCCCCACCCTCACGGTGCTGCGCCCGGCCGACCCGGCGCTCACGCCCGACGCCGGACACGAGGCGGTCACCTTGACGGTCACGGTGCCCGCGCACACGGAGGTCACCGAAGCGGACGTGGAGGGGTTGCTCGACCGTGCCGAGGCCGTGCTGCCCGGACTCCGGGGCCGCCTGCTGTGGCACGAGGTCCGCACCCCCGCCGACATCGCGGAGGCCACCGGCGCCGACGGCGGCGCGGTCCCGCCCCCGTCCCTCGCGGCGGGTGAGGGCCGGCTGCTCCACCCGGCCAACAGCACGCGGCTGCCGGGGCTCTTCGTGGCCGGCGGCTGGGCCCATCCCGGCGGCGGTCTTCCGCACGCGGGCATGTCCGGCACGCTGGTCGCCGGACTGATCGTGGAGGGACCGGAGTTCCGGGGCTCGCAGTGACCAGGACAGTGAGCAGGACCGCGGGCCCGCGAACTCAGTAGCGGTACTGCTCGTCGTAGCCCGCGTCGTATCCGTTCCCCTGGGCCTGCTCGCCCTGGTAGGGGTAGGGCTGCTCGGGCGGGAGTTCGCCGCCGTACTGCCCGTAGGGGTCCTCGACGCTGCGCTGCTGGGGCACCCAGACCCCGCCGGGCGGCGTCTCGTTGTACGTCCCGGACCCACTGCCGTAGGGATCGGCGGTGGGATAGGGCGCGTACTGCTGCTGGTCGCCGTACGCGTCGTAGCTCTGCTGGCCGCCGTACGACTGCGTCCCGATGTACGGGTCGGAGTACGCGGCGTACTGCTGCTGCCCCGTCTCGCCGTACGCGTAGGGCTGCTGGGGGTCATAGCCCGCGGTGGCGTACGTGTCGTAGCCGTAGGCGCCGTCCTGCTGGGCGGACTGCTGGGCCTGCTGCTGTGCGTACGCGTCGTCGCTGTAGACGCCGTACTGCCCGGTGTCGTCGGGCAGCGGCTCCGGCGCGTAGACCCCGCCGCCGGGAGGGGCCTCGGGCGGCGGCCCCGCCGGGCCCGCCGCCTCGTACTCCAGGTCGGAGACCTGGAGCGTCGGTTCCTGATGGGCCTCCGCGCCCCGCGGCGTCGTCTTGCGGCGCTTGCTCAGGCCCGGCTGGCCGCCGAGCGCCCAGCCGGTGGAGAAGCCGCGCCGGAAGGACAGCGTCACGTACGTCTGTCCCGTGGCGAAGGCGATCGCGCCCGCACCGATGACGATCACCGACGGCAGCAGCACGCCGATGACCACGCCGAGGAAGCCACCGAAGGCCAGCAGCCGCCAGCGCAGCCGCGCCTTGTACTGCAGCAGCACTTCGCCGAGCAGCCACAGCGCGACGCATCCGAACGCGATGTAGAGGACCGTCCAGCCCATGTACGCCCCTCTCCCCGCGGCCGCCGCCCCAGGGGTACGACCGGTCAGGTCTGCGGGTGATGCAGACCCAGATTCTCGTAGATTTCCAGCGTCGCCGTGGAGTTGTTCAGCGTGATGAAGTGCAGCCCCGGCACACCCTCGGCAAGGAGCCGCGCGCAGAACTCCGTCGCGAACTCGATGCCAATGGAGCGTACAGCCGCCGGATCGTCTTTGGCTGTGAGGATGCGCTCTTTGAGCGCCGGGGGGAAGGAAGCGTTGCTGAGCTGGGGCAGCCGCTCCAGCATGCGCACGTTCGTCACCGGCATGATCTCCGGGATGATCGGCGTCGAACAGCCCGCTGCCTCGACCCGGTCGCGCAGGCGCAGATATTCCTCCGGGTAGAAGAACATCTGTGTGATCGCATAGTCCGCGCCGGCGCGGCACTTGTCGACGAAGTGCCGGACGTCGGTGTCCCATTCCGCCGAGCGCGGGTGCATCGCGGGGAAGGCCGCGACGCCCACGCAGAAGTCACCGGACTCCTTGATCAGCTGGACCAGTTCGGCGGCGTACGTCAGGCCCTCGGGGTGCTTGACCCAGTCCGCGAGAGGGTCGCCGGGCGGGTCGCCGCGGACCGCGAGCATGTTCCTGATGCCGGCGTCGGCGTACTGCCCGATGATGTTGCGCAGCTCCGCCACGGAGTGGTCGACCGCGGTGAGGTGGGCGACCGGCGTGAGCGTCGAGTCGGCGACGATCTGCTGCGTCTCCTTGACCGTGCCCGCGCGCGTGGACCCGCCCGCTCCGTACGTCACGGAGACGAAGCTGGGGGCCACCGCCTCGACCCGGCGCAGGGCGTTCCACAGGTTGCGCTCGCCCTTCGGGGTCTTCGGCGCCGAGAACTCGAAGGAGTACGTCGTCTTGCCGGTCGCGAGCATGTCGCGCACGGTGCGTGCGCGATCAGTTCTGGTGGAAGCAGTGCCTAGGGCCATACGGGCAGGTTAGCCAGGGGGCACGGCTACCGGCCAATCCCCGTCCACCCTGCGGACAGCGTCGCCGAAGGTTGGCCGAAGATCGCCGATCAGGCCGTACGCAGCCGCTTCGCGAAGTCGGCGGCCGCGGCGCCCGGATCGTCCGCCTCCGTGATCGCCCGTACGACGACGACACGGCGGGCGCCCGCTTCGAGCACCTCGTCGAGGTTGCCCGCGTCGATGCCGCCGATGGCGAACCACGGGCGGTCGGTGCCCAGCGAGGCGGTGTACCGGACGAGGTCGAGTCCGGGGGCGTGCCGGCCCGGCTTGGTGGGGGTCGGCCAGCAGGGGCCCGTGCAGAAGTAGTCCACGCCGTCCTGCGTCGCCGCGGCGGCGGCTTCCGTGCCGGCGTGCGTGGAGCGGCCGATGAGGACGTCCTGGCCGAGGACGGCGCGGGCGGCGGGGACGGGCAGGTCGCCCTGGCCCAGGTGCAGGACGTCGGCGCCGATGGCGTGCGCGACGTCCGCGCGGTCGTTCACCGCGAGGAGCTTGCCGTGCCGGCGGGCCGCGTCGGCGAAGACCTGGAGGTGGTCGAGCTCCTCGGCCGCCTCCATGCCCTTGTCGCGCAGCTGCACGATGTCGACGCCGCCGGCGAGGACGGCATCGAGGAACTCCGGGAGGTCTCCCTGGCGCTTGCGGGCGTCCACACACAGGTAGAGGCGGGCGTCGGCGAGCTGCTCGCGGGCAGGCTTGGTGGCCATGGAAAGGTCCCCCCGGTCGTCGGTGGCCTACGGGCCGCGTGTCCCCGAAGGATCCGCGGCCCGTACGCAACGGTTTTCCGTTTCGGTCAGACGGCGAGCGCCTGGGCGCGGCGCTTCACCTCCGTGCCGCGATTCTCGCTCAGGGCCTGCGCGGGGGTGCCGGGCAGGGTGGGGTCGGGAGTGAAGAGCCACTCCAGCATCTCTTCGTCGTTGAAGCCGTCGTCCCTCAGGAGCGTCAGGGTGCCGGTGAGGCCCTTGACGATCTTGTCGCCGTCGATGAAGGCGGCCGGCACCTGGAGCGCGCGGTTCTCACCACGGCGTACGGCGATCAGCTGGCCCTCCTTGACCAGCTGGCGCACACGCGTCACCTCGACGTCGAGCATTTCTGCGATGTCGGGAAGGTGCAGCCACTCGGGGACGAGAGCATCAGTCTTTGCGTCAATCTCGGTCACGGGAACAAGGGTATCTCCGGGCACCGACAGCGGCCGGTCAGAGGCCCCGGTCACGGCGGCAGCGCTACGCCAGCAGTGCCTTCTTCAGCGGAATCGCGGGATCCGAGGCCAGCTCGGCGGAGAGCCGGGCGCCCGCCTCGATCAGCTTGCGACCCTGGGCCAGGTCCCGGGGGCGGCCCACCGCGAGGAGGGCCACCAGTGCCCCCTGCCGCAGCCAGCACACGCTCCAGGCCGCGCCCGCCGGATCTCCGCGCCACACCAGCTCGTCGGCGGAGGCGTGATGGCCCGCGTACTGGACGAAGCGGCCGAACTGCTCCGACCAGAAGTACGGGACGGGGTCGTACGCCGAAGGGGTATCGCCGATGATGTTCGCGGCCACCGTGCGCGGGCCCTGGAGCGCGTTGTCCCAGTGGTGGACGAGAAGGCGCTCGCCATACCTTCCCGAAGGGAAGGAGGAGCAGTCGCCGACCGCGTACACATCGGGTTCCGACGTCCTCAGGTGGTCGTCGGCGAGGATCTCCCGGTAGGCGCCGAGGGTGATGCCGGAGTCCGCGAGCCATCCCGTGGCGGGGCGCGCGCCGATGCCGACGACGACCGCGTCCGCGGGCAGCCGGGTGCCGTCGGCCAGGTGGACGCTGCCGGGTTCGACGCGGTCCACGCGCGCGTGGGTGCGCAGGTCGGTCCCGGAGTCGGCGTACCAGGACGTCATCGGGGCGGCGACCTCCGCGGGCAGCGCCCCGGCGAGCGGTCGCTCCGCGGCCTCGACGACGGTGACCTGGCAGCCCGCCTCACGCGCCGCGGTCGCGAACTCGGCGCCGATCCAGCCCGCGCCGACGACGACGATGCGGTGCTGCTCGGCGAGCACGGGCCGAAGCCGCTCGGCGTCGTCCAGCGTGCGCAGCAGGTGGACGCCGGGGACCCCGAAGGCGCCGGGCAGCAGGATCGGCTCGGCGCCGGTGGCGATGACCAGGGCGTCGTACGGGACCGGGCCCCGCTCGGTGTCCAGGGCATGGTCCGCGGTGCGGACCCCCGTGACCTCGTGGCCCAGGCTCAGCTCGATGCCGAGCGCCTCGAAGTCGATGTCGAAGGCGGAGCCCTCCGCCTTGCCGAGCAGCACGGCCTTGGACAACGGCGGTCTGTCGTACGGCTGGTGGGGCTCCGCGCCGATCAGCGTGACCGCACCGGCGAATCCCTGCTCACGCAGGGCCACGGCGGTCTGCACCCCGGCCATCCCCGCGCCGACGATGACGACCCGGCGCTCTTCCTGCCTCCGCTGCTCACTCACCCGATCACTCTAGGACGGCGGACGAGGCGCGCCTCAGGGCGCGACGGCGAGATCTCTGACACACCGTCACCGCTCCTGACCGCAGAGCCGCCCTACCTACCCCGGGGCACCAAGGGCTAGGGTTGCCGTGCAGAGCACTCGCGGGAGCCCGGACGCACCGGGCTGAGAGGGAGGCTGGACGGCCTCCGACCGTACGAACCTGATCCGGGTCATGCCGGCGAAGGGAGGGGCTGGACACCCATGCATCCACGAACACCACTCCGCACGACGAGCACGACCACGACCGACGTCCTGGTCGTCGGGGGCGGCATCATCGGCCTGGTCACGGCCTGGCGGGCGGCACAGCGTGGCCTGACCGTCGCGGTCGTGGACCCCGAGCCCGGCGGCGGCGCGGCGCAGGTCGCGGCGGGCATGCTGGCCGCCGTCACCGAGCTGCACTACGGGGAGCAGACGCTGCTCGCCCTGAACGTGGCCTCCGCGCAGCGCTATCCCGACTTCGCGGCCGAGCTGACGGAGGCGAGCGGCCGCGATCTCGGCTACCGCGCGTGCGGCACGCTCGCCGTCGCGCTCGACTCCGACGACCGTGCCCACCTGCGTGAGCTGCACGCCCTTCAGCAGCGGTCGGGGCTCGCGTCGGAGTGGCTGAGCGGGCGCGAGTGCCGCCGTCTGGAGCCGATGCTCGCGCCGGGCGTCCGGGGCGGCCTTCGGGTCGACGGCGACCACCAGATCGATCCGCGCAGGCTCGCCGCGGCGCTCATGGTGGCCTGCGAGCGGGCCGGCGTGATCTTCCACCACGCGTGGGCGGAGCGCCTCTCGGTGGCGGGCGACCGGGCCGCCGGAGTCGTCCTGGCCGACGGCACCGCCCTGGAGGCCGGCCAGACCGTGCTCGCCGCCGGCAGCCTCAGCGGGCGCCTCGCCGGGGTTCCGGAGGGCGTCCTGCCGCCCGTGCGCCCGGTGAAGGGCCAGGTGCTGCGACTCACGGTGCCGCAGCGTCTCGCACCGTTCCTGAGCCGCACCGTGCGCGCCGTGGTGCGCGGCAGCCACGTCTACCTGGTGCCGCGCGAGAACGGCGAGCTGGTCGTCGGCGCCACCAGCGAGGAGCTCGGCTGGGACACGACGGTCACCGCCGGCGGCGTGTACGAGCTGCTTCGGGACGCCCACGAGCTCGTACCCGGCATCACGGAACTGCCGCTGACGGAGACCCGCGCGGGCCTGCGCCCCGGCTCCCCCGACAACGCGCCGCTGCTCGGCCCGACCGCGCTCCCCGGCCTCCAGCTGGCCACCGGGCACTACCGCAACGGCGTCCTCCTGACGCCCGTCACCGGTGACGTGATGGCGCACGCCCTGACCACCGGTGAACTGCCCGACGAGGCACGAGGGTTCACCCCCCTGCGTTTCGTCCGCGATTCCCTCACGCAGCGTTTCCTGGAGCAGCCCGCATGACTCTCCCGTCCGACTCAGCCGTCACCGCCGTCTCCGTCAACGGAGAAGCACGCGACGTGGCCGCGGGCACCACGCTCGAAACCCTCGTCGCCACCCTGACCGCGGCCCCGGCCGGGGTCGCCGCCGCGCTCAACGAAACCGTCGTCCCGCGCGCGCGGTGGTCCACGACGCCGCTCACCGACGGTGACCGCGTCGAGGTCCTCACCGCCGTCCAAGGAGGCTGAACCGACATGGCAGACGACCCCTTCGTCATCGGCGGGCTCACCCTTTCCTCCCGCCTGATCATGGGTACGGGCGGTGCGCCGAGCCTGGACGTGCTCGAACGCTCCCTCGTCGCCTCCGGTACGGAGCTGACGACGGTCGCGATGCGCCGCCTGGACCCCGGGGTGCAGGGCTCGGTGCTCTCCGTCCTCGACCGGCTCGGCATCCGCGTCCTGCCGAACACGGCGGGCTGCTTCACCGCGGGCGAGGCCGTCCTGACCGCCCGGCTCGCGCGGGAGGCGCTCGGCACCGACCTGGTCAAGCTGGAGGTCATCGCGGACGAGCGCACCCTGCTGCCCGACCCGATCGAGCTCATCGACGCCGCCGAGACCCTCGTCGACGACGGCTTCACGGTCCTCCCGTACACGAACGACGACCCGGTGCTCGCCCGGAAACTGGAGGACGTGGGCTGTGCGGCGATCATGCCGCTCGGCTCCCCCATCGGCTCCGGGCTCGGCATCCGCAACCCGCACAACTTCCAGCTGATCGTCGAGCGCGCGGGCGTGCCGGTGATCCTGGACGCGGGCGCGGGGACGGCGTCCGACGCGGCGCTCGCCATGGAACTCGGCTGCGCGGGTGTGATGCTCGCCTCGGCCGTGACGCGGGCCCAGGAGCCGGTCCTGATGGCCGAGGGCATGCGGCACGGGGTCGAGGCGGGGCGGCTCGCGTACCGGGCCGGGCGCATTCCCCGGCGGCACTTCGCCGAGGCGTCGTCGCCCGCGGAGGGGATGGCCCGGCTCGACCCGGAGCGGCCCGCCTTCTGAGCGTCGCGTGCCTGTCACAGCTCGGCTGCAGTCGGGGCCCGAGCCAACCCGGGCGGGCAACCCTGTCAGCCGTGGCTCGTAGACTCCCTGCGTGGACACGACCCTTCAGGACCCGCTCGTCGGGCAGGTGCTCGACGGCCGCTACCGCGTGGACGGGCGGATCGCGGTCGGCGGGATGGCCACGGTCTACCGGGCCGTGGACACCCGCCTCGACCGCGTGCTCGCGCTCAAGGTGATGCACCCGACACTGGCCGCCGACGTCTCGTTCGTCGAGCGCTTCATCCGTGAGGCCAAGTCGATCGCCCGGCTCTCGCACCCGAACGTGGTGGGGGTGTACGACCAGGGCGCCGACGGCGCGTACGTCTATCTCGCGATGGAGTACGTCGCCGGCTGCACCCTGCGTGACGTGCTCCGCGAGCGCGGCGCCCTGCAGCCGCGCGCGGCCCTGGACATCCTGGAGCCGGTCCTCGCCGCGCTCGGCGCCGCGCACCGCGCGGGCTTCGTGCACCGCGACATGAAACCGGAGAACGTCCTCATAGGGGACGACGGCCGGGTCAAGGTCGCCGACTTCGGGCTCGTGCGTGCGGTGGACACCGTCACGAACACGACCGGCACGGTCCTCGGCACCGTCTCCTATCTCGCCCCCGAGCAGATAGAGCACGGCACCGCCGACACCCGTGTGGACGTGTACGCGTGCGGGGTCGTGCTCTACGAGATGCTGACCGGCGCCAAGCCGCACTCCGGTGAGTCGCCCGCCCAGGTGCTCTACCAGCACCTCCACGAGGACGTACCGCCCCCGTCGGCTGTCGTCCCGGGGCTCGCCGTCGAGCTCGACGAGCTGGTGGCCTCCGCCACCGCCCGCACGCCCGACGTCCGCCCGTACGACGCGGTGGCGCTCCTCGGGCAGGCCAGGGCGGCGCGCGCCGCGCTCTCCGTCGAGCAGCTGGACGCGGTGCCGCCGCAGGCCCACGCGGCGGACCACGAGGACGCGCGGCACGACAACTCCGACGACCGTACGAACGTGATTCCGCGCGCGGTACGTCCCGTACAGATGCCGCTCCCCACGGACGGCGACCAGGACCGGCCGAGCCAGCAGGACCGGCAGGACCAGCTCAACCGCACGAGCATCCTGGCGTCGCCGCCGCCCGCTCCACCGGTCGCGCCCACCCGCAGGCGCCTCGACCCGCGCCGCCGCACGCTCACCGTGGTCGCCGCCGTCCTGCTCGCCCTCGGCCTCGGCGCGGGCGTCTGGTACATCAACTCCGGCCAGTTCACGAAGGTCCCGCCGCTCCTGGCGAAGACCGAGTCGGCGGCCAAGAAGCGCCTCGGCGAAGCGGGACTCGGGGTCAACGACGTCAAGCGGGCGTACAGCGACACCGACAAGCGCGGCACGGTGATGGCCACCGACCCCGAGGCGGGCGAGCGCATCCGTGACAACGACCGGGTGACGCTGACCATCTCGATGGGCCCCGAGATCGTGAAGGTCCCGAGCCTCAGGGGCACCCCCGTGGCCAAGGCGAAGGAAGAACTCAAGGACGCCGGGTTCGCTCCCGGGATGACGAACAAGGCCTTCAGCGAGGAGGTCCGCAAGGGCTCCGTGATCGGCACGGACCCGAAGGCGGGCGCCAAGCGCAAGGCGGGCTCGGCCATCGCGATCACCGTCAGCAAGGGACCCGAGGTCGATGTCCCCGACGTGACGGGCGACTCCCAGGCCGACGCGACCTCCGAGCTGGAGGACCTCGGCCTGAAGGTCGAGGTCGAGACGAAGCGGATCCACTCCGACGAGGACAAGGGCACAGTCGTCGACCAGTCCCCCAGGGAGGGCCAGAGGCGGCTCGCCGAGGGCGACACGGTCACGCTGACGCTGTCCAAGGGCCCGGAGATGATCGAGGTCCCGGACGTCGAGGGCATGAGCGTCGACGAGGCCACACAGGAGCTGGAGGCCGTCGGCTTCGACGTGGAGAAGGACCGCGGACTTCTGGGCCTCTTCGGGGACAAGGTGGAGGACCAGTCCGTGGACGGTGGCGACAAGGCGCCCAAGGGTTCCACGATCACCATCAAGATCCGCTGATCCTGGCCGGGGGCCCGTGGCATACGTCTGGGCACCCGGCGCAGGCCCGCGGACGTGCGCGGGCCGGCCTGCCTGTTCCGATCTGTGAGCCGTCTGTGGCTGGTCGCGCAGTTCCCCGCGGCCCTGCGGGGCCCGGCCGGCCGGGATCCGCTGGCGGACCCCCCTCACTCGCATGCCACCCTTTAGCGCGTGAGCAGCAATAAGTCCCCCAGCGCCAAGTCCAGCGGCCCCTTGTCCCGCAACCCCGTCGGCGGCCACGTCCCCGTCGCGGGTGGCCTCGCCTCCGTCGGTCTGTCGTACGCCCGTGACCTGGGCGCCGAGGCCGTCCAGGTGTTCGTGGCCAATCCGCGGGGGTGGGCCACGCCGCCCGGCAATCCGAGGCAGGACGAGGAGTTCCGCGCGGCCTGTGCCGCCGAGGGGATTCCCGCGTACGTCCACGCGCCCTACCTCATCAACTTCGGCTCGCACACCGAGGCGACCGTGGATAAATCCGTGGACTCCCTGCGCCACTCGCTGCGCAGGGCCCGCGCGATCGGCGCACTCGGGGTCGTCGTGCACACCGGTTCCGCGACCGGTGGCCGGGACCGCGCCGTCGCCCTGCGGCAGGTACGCGAGCGGATGCTGCCGCTGCTCGACGAGCTGACACACGACGACGACCCCTTCCTCCTCCTGGAGTCGACCGCGGGCCAGGGCTTCTCGCTCTGCTCACGCACCTGGGACTTCGGCCCGTACTTCGAGGCGCTGGACGCCCACCCGAAGCTGGGCGTCTGCCTGGACACCTGCCACATCTTCGCGGCGGGCCACGACCTGGCAGGTCCCGGCGGCATGAAGGAGACGCTGGACCTGTTGGTCGACACCGTCGGCGAGGGCCGCCTGAAGCTGGTGCACGCCAATGACTCCAAGGACGTGGTCGGCGCCCACAAGGACCGTCACGAGAACATCGGCACCGGCCACATCGGCGAGGAGCCCTTCCGCGAGCTGATGACCCACCCCGCGACCGAGAACGTGCCGTTGATCATCGAGACGCCCGGCGGCAAGGAGGGGCACGCGGCGGACGTGGCGCGCCTGAAGGAACTCAGGAGCATCTAGCGACCTCAGCACTCTCAGAGATCCCTTGAGGAATACCCCCTGGGGGTATACGGTTCTTGCCAGGCGGCAGGAACCGTTGTCCGACGTTGGGGGATTCGCATGCAGCACGATCACGACACGCACGCCGAGCACGCGCACCACGAGCACCAGCACGCGGGGCAGCACGGGCACCAGCACGAGGCGCAGCACGGCATGGGCAAGGTCAGCTGGCGCATGGCGGCGCAGGCCACCCTCCACTGCCTCACCGGGTGCGCCATCGGCGAGATCCTCGGCATGGTCATCGGCACCGCGCTGGGCTGGGGGAACGTGCAGACGATGATCCTCGCGATCACCCTGGCCTTCTTCTTCGGATACGCCCTGACCCTGCGCGGCATCCTCAAGGCGGGCGTCGATTTCAGGACGGCCTTCCGGGTCGCGCTCGCCGCGGACACCCTCTCCATCGCGGTGATGGAGCTCATCGACAACGGCGTGATCGCGCTCTGGCCCGGAGCGATGGACGCCCACCTGGCGGACCCGATGTTCTGGTACATCCTCGCGATCGCGCTGGCCGCCGCCTTCGTGATCACCGTCCCGGTCAACAAGTGGATGATCGGCCGCGGCAAGGGCCACGCGGTGGTGCACCAGTACCACCACTGACGGCAGCCAGGACTAGAGCTCGGGGCCGTCCCCGGGCTCTTCCTGGTACGAGTAGCGCTGCTCGGTCCAGGGGTCGCCGACGTTGTGATAGCCGCGCTCCTCCCAGAAGCCGCGGCGGTCGGCGGTCATGTACTCGACGCCACGGACCCACTTGGGCCCCTTCCAGGCGTACAGATGAGGCACCACGAGCCGCAGCGGGAACCCGTGCTCCGCGGTCAGCAGCTCGCCCCCTTTGTGGGTGGCGAAAATCGTGCGCTCGTCCATGAAGTCGGCCATCCGCAGGTTGGAGCTGAAGCCGTACTCGGCCCAGACCATCACATGCGTGGCGTCCGGCGCCGGCGGTGCGATCTCCAGCAGGGCCCGCGCGGGCACCCCGCCCCATTCGGCGCCGAGCATGCTGAACTTCGTGACGCAGTGCAGATCGCCGACCACGGTGGCGTACGGAAGAGCCGAGAACTCCTCATGCGTCCAGCAGTGTTTGTCCCCGTCGGCGGTGGCCCCGAAGACCCTGAACTCCCAGCGCTCCGGGCGGAACTTCGGCACCGGACCGTAGTGGGTGACCGGCCAGCCCCTCTGCAGTCGCTGCCCCGGTGGGAGCTCCGGCTCCACTGCTCCCCGAGATGCGCGATCCGCCGACTGACCCATGAGTCCATCCTGACAGACCCGGGTAGGTGGACGTGACCAGGAGGCCTCCGACAGGCGCCGGTCGGAGGCTGATTGGGGCAACTCCTACTAAGCATGCACTTACTGGACGGCCTCCCGTACCGGTGCAAGGATGCGCGGAACCTGCCCAGTTACCACGTGGAAGGAGCCTCTGCGATGCAGGGCGACCCCGAGGTCATCGAATTTCTCAACGAGCAGCTGACCGCCGAGCTCACGGCGATCAACCAGTACTTTCTCCACGCCAAGATGCAGGAGAACTTCGGCTGGCCCAAGCTCGCGAAGTACACCCGGTCCGAGTCGATCGACGAGATGAAGCACGCGGAGATCCTGACCGACCGGATCCTCTTCCTCGACGGCCTGCCCAACTACCAGCGGCTCTTCCACGTACGTGTGGGTCAGACCGTCACGGAGATGTTCCAGGCCGACCGGCAGATCGAGGCGGAGGCGATCGACCGCCTCAAGCGCGGGATCGAGGTGATGCGCGGCAAGGGGGACATCACTTCCGCGAACATCTTCGAGTCGATCCTGGAGGACGAGGAGCACCACATCGACTATCTCGACACCCAGCTCGAACTGGTCGAGAAGCTCGGCGAGCCGCTCTACATCGCGCAGCTCATCGAGCAGCCGGAGAGCTGACGCGGGCTAGGCGGCCTCGTCCAGGCCGGGGTCCAGGCTGGTGTCCATGCCTGCATCCACACCGGTGAGCACGGGCTGCCCCTGGTCGGCCAGCTCCCTGCGGGGGCACGTGCCCCGGCCCAGGATCGCCTGGATGCTCCGCACACAGGAACCGCAGTCGGTGCCCGCCTTGCTGGCGGACGCTATCTGGCGGGGTGTGCAGGCACCGTCCGCCGCGTGCTGCTTCACCTGCGCCTCGGTGACTCCGAAGCAGTTGCAGACGTACACGCGGTTCACCTCCCGGGCAGGATTCATCGGCGGCGCCGTCCCGATTAATCGGTGAGGCTAACCTAACCTTACCCACGCCCCGAGGTCCACAAAAGCCCCGATACGCCGGTGGGGCACGGATCACATGGATCCGTGCCCCACCGTCGCGTCGTGCGGGAATACCTGCTGATACCTACTGGTCGCGGTACATCTCCGCCACCAGGAACGCCAGGTCCAGGGACTGGCTGCGGTTCAGGCGCGGGTCGCAGGCCGTCTCGTAGCGCTGGTGCAGGTCGTCGACGAAGATCTCGTCGCCGCCGCCCACGCACTCGGTGACGTCGTCACCGGTGAGCTCGACGTGGATGCCGCCCGGGTGCGTGCCCAGGGCCTTGTGGACCTCGAAGAAGCCCTTGACCTCGTCGAGCACGTCGTCGAAGCGGCGGGTCTTGTGACCGGAGGCCGCCTCGTACGTGTTGCCGTGCATCGGGTCGGTGATCCAGGCGACGGTCGCGCCGGAGGCGGTGACCTTCTCGACCAGCTCCGGGAGCCTGTCGCGGACCTTGTCGGCGCCCATGCGGACGATGAAGGTCAGACGGCCGGGCTCGCGGTCCGGGTCGAGGCGCTCGATGTACTGCAGCGCCTCCTCCGGGGTCGTCGTCGGGCCGAGCTTGATGCCGATCGGGTTGCGCACCTTGGAGGCGAACTCGATGTGCGCGCCGTCCAGTTGCCGGGTGCGCTCACCGATCCAGACCATGTGGCCCGAGGTGTCGTACAGCCGGCCGGTGCGCGAGTCCACGCGGGTGAGGGCCGACTCGTAGTCGAGGAGCAGCGCCTCGTGCGAGGCGTAGAACTCGACGGTCTTGAACTCCTCCGGGTCCGTCCCGCAGGCGCGCATGAAGTTGAGCGCGTTGTCGATCTCGCGCGCCAGCTGCTCGTACCGCTGACCGGAGGGGGACGACTTGACGAAGTCCTGGTTCCAGGCGTGCACCTGGCGCAGGTCGGCGTAACCGCCGGTGGTGAAGGCGCGCACCAGGTTGAGCGTGGAGGCGGATGCGTTGTACATCCGCTTCAGGCGCTCGGGGTCCGGGACGCGTGACTTCTCGTCGAAGTCGAAGCCGTTGACCGAGTCGCCGCGGTACGTCGGCAGGGTCACGCCGTCGCGGGTCTCGGTGCCCTTGGAGCGCGGCTTCGAGTACTGCCCGGCGATGCGGCCGACCTTCACGACGGGCACGGAGGCCGCGTACGTCAGGACGGCGCCCATCTGGAGCAGCGTCTTCAGCTTGTTGCGGATGTGGTCGGCCGACACGGCGTCGAAGGCCTCGGCGCAGTCGCCGCCCTGAAGCAGGAACGCCTCTCCCTTGGCGACGGAGGCCAGTCGGGCGCGCAGCTGGTCGCACTCGCCCGCGAAGACGAGCGGCGGATACGACTCGAGGTCCGCGATCACATCGCGCAGAGCCTCGGCATCGGGGTACTCAGGCTGCTGCGCCGCGGGAAGGTCTCGCCAGGTGTTGCCACCGGTAGTGGTGGTCTTAGCGTTCACGGTCACCCCCACAACATTACGGGGTGATGTCCGCCGTCCATTCACCCGCTCACCAAGTGAGACGGACCCGACACAGCCGAGCGCCGGCGCTCCAGCTCCCGCTCGCCCGCGCTCGGCGCCGCCAGGGCGAGCCTGCGGTGCGTGCGGCGCAGCATGGTGCGGGCCATGAACGGGTGGACGCGCCTGACCACGCCCCAGTAGATCTTGCCGCGCAGGGTGTCGGCCCGGACGGCGGTGCTGAGCGTGACGTGCCGGCCGTCGACCAGGATCGAGGCGCGGGCGGTCAGACCCGCGATGTCCACCTCCAGGAGCAGTTCCCCGTTCTCGCGGGCGAGGACGGGGAAGGCGTCGCGCAGGATGCCGGTCCAGGCCTCCGGGTCGCGCGGCTGCCCGGGGAGCAGCCTCATTCGGTACGCGTCCTCGTAGCCGGGGCGGTCGACGGCGGTGTGGATCAAGCGGGCGGACTCGGGTGTACCGACCGTCTTCGGGCGGTCCCACAGGAGCCGGTTGTAGAGCCGCACCTGGGGCGACCACCGGACGGGGCGGGCGCAGCCGCCGGTCGTCACCCGCTCGATGTTGTCGAAGACCTCTTCGATGACCGTGTCGTGCAGGGGCCGGACGACGGCGGGCCACAGCAGGCGGTTCCTGCCGAGCAGGTCGGTCTCCAGGACGTGGCGGACGCGGCAGCGTCCCTCCCCCGCCGGTTCGACGGACATCTCGTGGAAGCCGTTGTCCGGCGGGGTGAAGGCGAAGCGCACGCGCCTCCCCGGCTCGTACTCCGCGACGCTGTAGCGGACCGGGCCGTGGCCGCCGGTCGCGCCCACGCCGAGCGGACGGTCGAAGATCATCGCCACCCAGGCCGGCGTCGGGAAGACCGGGTCGTCCTCGGCGGAGAGCCGGTCGAGCAGGGCTCCGACCTCCCCTGCCGGGGCCTCGATCACACGCTCGTGTTCATTGCGCACCATGCCCATCACGTACCTCCATACGCTGGCGTATGGACGACCATACGGTACCGTATGGCCATGGCGCAACGGCAGCAGAAGAACCCCACGGCCAAGCCCCGGCTCACCGCTCAGGACTGGGCGGACGCCGCCCTCACCGCGATCGGCGAGGGCGGTCTCGCTGCCGTCGCCGTGGAACCCCTGGCCGTCCGCCTGGGCACCACGAAGGGGAGCTTCTACTGGCACTTCGCCAACCGTGACGCGCTGATCGAGGCCGCCCTGAACCGCTGGGCCGAGATCCACACCGAAGCGACGATCCAGGAGGTCGAGGCCGAGCCCGACCCCCGGCGGCGCATCCGCCTGCTCTTCGGCGAGGCCATCGCGTCGACCATCTCCGACCCCCTGGAGGTGGCCCTCCTCGCGACCGCCTCGCACCCCCAGGTCGCCGAGGTCATGCGCCGCGTGACCGAGCGCCGGGTGGCGTACGTCGCCGAGCTCTTCACCGGGCTCGGTTTCCCCGAGCCGGAGGCGCGGCGTCGCGGACTGCTGGCGTACACGGTCTTTCTGGGGCACGCGCAGCTCTGGCACGCGGTGCCGTCGGCGCTGCCCGGCCCCGACGAGTTCGGCGCGTATCTGGACGAAGCTCTGGACGTCCTGATGATGCGCTAGGGTGCGTGGCATGCACGCGCAGACGATCCGAAACTGGTGGTGGCCCGCTCATCCGGCGGCCCACTGACTCTGCGCGTTTCGAGACTCGCGAAGGCCGCCCGAGGGGCGGCCTTCAGTGTTTTCCGGACCAGGATCTCCAGGATCCCCGGACCGCGGCCGTTCCTCTCCGAGTGAGAAGGAACAAGACCCGATGGACATCCCGAACCAGCTCGCGGGACTGCTGACGGACGACCGCCCGTTCGCCGTGCTCCGCCGCCGCACACCCGGCCACGACCACGACACGGTCGAGGTCCTGATCGGCGCGGTCGGCACGTACGACCGCCTCGCCGACATCCCCGACGAGGGCCTCGCCCTCATCCCCTTCCGGCAGATCAGGGAGCGCGGATTCGACGTACGCGACGACGGCACGCCGCTCACGGTCCTGACCCCCGACGAGACGTACGAACTCCCGCTCTCCGAAGCCCTGTCGACGCTGCCCACCCATGACGTGCGCGTCGAGGACGGGTCCTTCGACGTCGACGACGCCGCCTACGGGGAGATCGTCGGGCGGGTCCTGCGCGAGGAGATCGGGCGGGGCGAGGGCGCGAACTTCGTCATCCGGCGTACGTACGAGGGCGAGATCCCCGGCTTCTCCAGGGCGGACGCCCTGGCCCTCTTCCGCAGGCTGCTCGTGGGCGAGCGGGGCGCCTACTGGACGTACGTCGTGCACACCGGGGACCGGACGCTGGTCGGGGCGAGCCCCGAGGTGCATGTGCGGATGTCCGGCGGGACGGTCGTCATGAATCCGATCAGCGGGACCTACCGCTACCCGGCCGAAGGTCCCACGGCGGACGATCTGCTCGGCTTCCTCGCGGACGGCAAGGAGACCGAGGAGCTGTCGATGGTCGTCGACGAGGAACTCAAGATGATGTGCACCGTCGGCGACATGGGCGGTGTCGTCGTCGGGCCGCGGCTCAAGGAGATGGCTCACCTCGCGCACACCGAGTACGAGCTGCGCGGCAGGTCGTCCCTGGACGTGCGCGAGGTCCTGAAGGAGACGATGTTCGCGGCGACCGTCACCGGCTCGCCCGTGCAGAACGCCTGCCGCGTCATCGAGCGCCACGAGACGGGCGGGCGCGGCTACTACGCGGGTGCCCTCGCCCTCATCGGCCGTGACGCGGGCGGCGCGCAGACCCTGGACTCCCCCATCCTGATCCGCACCGCCGACATCTCCACGGACGGAAAGCTGCGGGTCCCGGTCGGCGCGACGCTGGTGCGGGGCTCCGACCCCGCGAGCGAGGTGGCCGAGACGCACGCCAAGGCGGCCGGCGTGCTCACCGCGCTCGGGGTGCGTCCCGGGCGGCCCCGCGACGAGCGCGTACGCCCAGCCCTGACCGACGACCCGCGGGTGCGGGCGGCCCTCGACAGCCGCCGGGCCGGGCTCGCGCCGTTCTGGCTGCGGATGCAGGAGCAGACAGCGGAGCTGACCGGGCACGCCCTGGTCATCGACGGCGAGGACACGTTCACGGCGATGCTGGCGCATCTGCTCCGCTCCTCGGGCCTCACGGTGTCCGTACGCCGCTACGACGAGCCGGGGCTGCGGGAGATGGTCCGCGCGCACGAGGGCCCGCTGGTCCTCGGCCCCGGTCCGGGCAACCCCTCGGACCCCGACGACCCGAAGATGACCTTCCTGCGCTCACTGGCCGCCGAGGTGATCCGGGAGCACCGCCACGGCATCCTCGGCGTCTGCCTCGGCCATGAGCTCCTGGCCGCGGAACTGGGCCTGGAGATCGTCCGCAAGGTGATCCCCTACCAGGGCGCCCAGACGCGGATCGACCTGTTCGGGCGGCCGGAGACGGTCGGCTTCTACAACAGCTTCGCGGCCCACTGCGACGAGGAGACGGCGCAGGAACTGGCCGCGCACGGCATCGAGGTCAGCAGGGACACGGCCACCGGGGAGGTGCACGCGCTGCGGGGGCCCGGCTTTGCCGGCGTCCAGTTCCACCCGGAGTCGGTGCTCTCGCTGCGCGGGACGGCGATCGTGCGGGAGCTGCTCTCGGGGGTCCTTGTCTAGGGCTTGGGGGCCGCCGGGACCAGCACGTTCTCGCTGCGGCGGCCCTCCTTGTAGTCCAGGACGTTCTGCACCGTGGTCTCGATGATCTGGCCGACCGCGTCCACGGTGTAGTACGCTTGGTGCGAGGTGACCACGACGTTCGGGAACGTCACCAGGCGGGCCAGGGTGTCGTCCTCGATGGCTTCGAGGGACTTGTCGAGGAAGAAGAGCCCCGCCTCCGCCTCGTACACGTCGAGTCCGACTCCCGCAAAGCGCCCCATCCGCAGCTCCGAAACAAGAGCGTCCGTGTCGATCAGGCCGCCGCGGCTGGAGTTCACGAGGATCGCGTCGTCCTTCATCATCCGCAGCGCGTCGGCGCCGATGATGTGCTGCGTCGCGGGGAGCAGCGGGACGTGCAGGCTGATCAGGTCGGCCTGCGCGAAGAGTTCCTCCTTCGCGACGTACTTTATGCCGAGCTCGACGCACGCGGGGTTCTCGGCGACGTCCCAGCCGAGCAGCTTCATCCCGAAGCCGTGCGCGATCCGCGTGAACGCCTCGCCGATCTTCCCGGTGCCGAGCACGCCGACCGTGCGGCCCCGCAGGTCCCTGCCCATCAGACCGTCGAGCCTGAAGTCGAAGTCGCGGGTGCGGTTGCTGGCGCGGACGATGCGGCGGTTGACGGCCATCGCCAGGGTCCAGGCGAACTCGGCGACGGAGTACGGCGAGTAGTACGAGACGCGGGCGATGGTGAGTCCGAGGCGCTCGGCGACCAGGAGATCGATGTTGTTGAAGCCGGTCGAACGCTGGGCGATCATCTGCGTCCCGCCCGCCGCGAGGGTCTGCAGGACACGGTTGCCGAGATCGGCGTTGACGCTGGTCGAGACGATCTCGTAGCCGGCGGCGATGGGGGCGGTGTCCTCGGTGAGGAAGACGTCGAGACAGCGCACGTCGTGGTGCGCGGCGAAGGCCTTCTCGATCAGCGGCTTCTCGTCGGCCTGCACGCCGAAGGCGAGGATCTCCATGGGCCGAGTGTAGGTATTCCGGGGCGTGACGGCACTGCGGGGAAACGGGTGGGCGGGTGGGGGAAATCCGCCGCGAAGCGGCGCACAGGGGCACCCGCCCACCGGGATCAGCCGAAGATCAACCGAAGAAGACCCCCACCTCGGAGTAGAGCTCCGGGTCAACAGTCTTCAGCTTCGACGTGGCGTCAGCGATAGGCACCCGCACGATGTCCGTCCCCTGCAACGCGACCATCTTCCCGAAGTCGCCGTCCCGCACGGCCTCGATCGCGTGCAGCCCGAAGCGCGTGGCCAGCCACCGGTCGAAGGCGCTGGGCGTACCGCCGCGCTGGACGTGCCCGAGGACGGTCGTCCGCGCCTCCTTGCCCGTCCGTCCCTCGATCTCCTTGGCCAGCCACTCCCCCACGCCCGAGAGCCGCACATGCCCGAAGGAGTCCTGCGTGCCGTCCTTGAGGACCATCTCGCCGTCCTTGGGCATGGCCCCTTCCGCGACGACGACGATCGGCGCGTACGACGCCTTGAACCGCGACGTCACCCAGGCGCACACCTGGTCGACGTCGAAGCGCTGCTCGGGGATGAGGATGACGTTCGCGCCGCCCGCGAGCCCGGAGTGCAGCGCGATCCAGCCCGCGTGCCGCCCCATGACCTCGACCACGAGGACCCGCATGTGCGACTCGGCGGTCGTGTGCAGCCGGTCGATCGCCTCGGTGGCGATGCCCACCGCGGTGTCGAAGCCGAAGGTGTAGTCCGTGGCGGAGAGGTCGTTGTCGATGGTCTTCGGTACGCCGACGACATTGATGCCGTACTCGTCGGTGAGCCGCGCGGCGACGCCGAGGGTGTCCTCGCCGCCGATCGCGATGAGGGAGTCGACCTCGTACTTGGCGAGGTTCTCCTTGATCCGGCGGATGCCGTTCTCCGCCTTGAGCGGGTTGGTGCGCGAGGAGCCGAGGATGGTGCCGCCCCGGGGCAGGATGCCCCGCACGGCCGGGATGTCGAGCGGGACGGTGTCGCCCTCCAGCGGACCGCGCCAGCCGTCCCGGAAGCCGACGAAGTCGTAGCCGTACTCCTGCACGCCCTTGCGGACGACGCCCCGGATGACGGCGTTGAGCCCGGGGCAGTCGCCGCCTCCGGTCAGTACTCCGATTTTCTTGGCCGCCATGGAAACGTCCCTTCGCCTCAGTGACCTGATGCGAGTCACGCTAATGGTGATCCAGGTCACCCGGGGACGGTCCGGATGGTCAATTCCTGGCCTTTCAAGGGGAGTTGATCACGCGAGTTCACCCTTATGAGGGGTCTCCCGATGCGTCACGCGTCGTCGAGACCTCGCTCGATCGCGTACCGCACGAGCTCCACGCGGTTGTGCAGCTGGAGCTTGCCCAGGGTGTTCTGCACGTGGTTCTGCACGGTGCGGTGCGAGATGACCAGGCGCTCGGCGATCTGCTTGTAGCTCAGGCCCTTGGCGACGAGCCGCAGCACCTCGGTCTCACGGTCGGTCAGCTGCGGGGCCTTCGGCTCGTCCGGGGCGCCGGGCACCGGGTCGGACGCCAGGCGGCGGTACTCGCCGAGGACGAGGCCCGCGAGCCCCGGGGTGAAGACCGTGTCGCCGACGGCCGTGCGGCGCACCGCGTCGGTCAGCTCGGCGGTGGAGGCCGACTTCAGGAGATAGCCCGTGGCGCCGGACTTGACCGCCTCCAGGACGTCGGCGTGTTCGCCGCTCGCCGAGAGGACGAGCACGCGCAGGGCCGGGTTGGCGGCGACGAGTTCCTTGCAGACCTGGACGCCCGGCTTCAGGGGCAGGTTCAGGTCGAGCACGAGTACATCGGGCGCCGCGGCCTGTGCGCGGCGTACGGCCTGCTCGCCGTCGCCCGCCGTGGCGACCACGTCGAACCCGGCCTCCGCGAGGTCGCGGGCGACCGCGTCCCGCCACATCGGGTGGTCGTCGACCACCATGACCCTGACGGTGGCGTCCTGCTGTTGCTGCTCGCTCATCGTTCCTTGCCTGCCTTCCCCCGTGGGACTCTCAGTTCGACTTCCGTGCCCTGGCCCGGCACCGAGATCAGCTCGGCCGTGCCTCCGATGTCCCGCAACCGGCCCCGGATCGACAGGGCGACACCGAGCCGCCCCTCTCCCTCGGCCTCCGCGAGCCGCCCCTCGGGGATGCCGGGGCCGTCGTCCCGCACCGTCACGATCACGGCGTCCGGCTCGTCCTCGACCAGGATCCAGGCCCCGGCGTCCGCTCCCGCGTGCCGGTGGACATTGTCCAGGGCGGCGCCCACCGCGGCGGCCAGCTCGCGAGCAGCCTTCGGCGCGAGGGCGACCGGAGCGCCCGGCTCCGAGACGGTGACCTTCGCGCCCGCGTACGGGAAGAGCAGCGACCGCAGGTCACAGCTGTCTCCGTCAGCGGTGTCGGCAGTGTCGGCGTCCGGCTCGTCCACCGCGCGGACCACGGCCCCGAGCGAGGCGTCCTCCGACTCGTGCGACGTCCGGACAAGGCCGCCCGCCACCAGCGTACGGAGCGCCACCTCCTGCTCCCCCGCCATCCTGCCGAGCTCCGCCGCCTCGCCGCCGAGCGCGGTGCCGCGCCGCTGCACCATCGCGAGGACCTGCAGCACGCTGTCGTGGATGTCGCGGGCCAGACGCTCCCGCTCGCGGGTCGCGGCCTCGATCTCCAGGGCGCGGGCGAGGGTGCGCTCGGAGGCGCGGGCCACCTCGACGACGTAACCGATGGCGATGGAGGCGATGCAGACGAGCAGGACGTTGTGGAGCGTGTCCTGGGTGGGCCTGCCGCGCTGGGCGATGTTCGCGACACCGACGAGCGCCGACGCGAACGCCGCCCAGCGCCAGCCGCCCTTGATCGCGAAGGCGAGCACCGCGCCCGCCGTCCATATCGACGGCAGCGTCGGACCGTCGTGGACGATCCGCTGGTGCGAGTCGGCGACCGGCGTGAGCAGGATGCCGACGAGCGCGATGGTCAGGTCGGTGATCAGGAACCGCTTGGTGCAGCTCGCCGCGTTCGCGACCTTCGGCAGCGTGCCGATGGTCCAGCCGGCGAGCACCACGTAGAACGCGACGGCCACCCAGGGGCGGTCGAATTTCTCGTGCGCCGCCACGAACAGGCCGATCGCGTACAGCATCGTCAGCACGCGGTAGCCGGTCAGCGCGCGCCACAGCGGCTGCTCGACCGACATCCTCATGACGCGTACGCGCTTGGTCATGTCCCCCACCCCATGGGAACCCGGTCGGCTCCCCTTGCACCACTCACCCCTGAAGCGACGCGATTACGCGCCGGACCGTTCCTTCTCGGCCGCCGCGGCCGCTTTCTCCGCCTTCTTCTCGGCTTCCCTCTCGGCCTTCGCCTCGTCCGAGAGGCGGCGCTTGGCCGCCGTCGCGTACTCGTCGACGTACTCCTGGCCGGACAGCTTCATGATCTCGTACATGACCTCGTCGGTCACCGCCCGCAGGACGAACCGGTCGTGCTCCATGCCGTGGTAGCGGCTGAAGTCGAGCGGCTCGCCGATCTTGATGCCGGGCCGCATCAGCTTCGGCATCACCTTGCCCGGCGGCTGGATCTTCTCCGTGTCGATCATCGCCACGGGGAGCACCGGCGCCCCGGTGGCGAGGGCCACGCGCGCGAGGCCGCCGGGCTTGCCACGGTAGAGCCTGCCGTCGGGCGAACGGGTGCCTTCCGGGTAGATGCCGAAGAGCTCACCGCGCTCCAGGACCTCGATGCCGCTCTTGATGGCCGCCTCGCCCGCGCCCCGGCCGCCGGAGCGGTCCACCGGCAGCTGGCCCACGCCCTTGAAGAAGGCCGCCGTGAGCTTGCCCTTCACGCCCGGGGACGTGAAGTACTCCGCCTTCGCGATGAAGGTGACCTTGCGGTCGATGACCGCGGGCAGGAAGAAGGAGTCCGAGAAGGACAGATGGTTGCTCGCCAGGATGGCCGGTCCATCGGCGGGTACGTGCTCAAGGCCCTCCACCCAGGGCCTGAAGCCGAGCTTCAGCGGCCCTCCGATGGCGACCTTCATTGCGCCGTAGATCAAACCGAGTGCCTCCTGTTAAGTGTGGATCAGACCTTAACCCGCAGTAAGGCCAAAGGGCCCGACGGCCCTGGTCGGTGTCAGTCCGGTCGCGTACGGTGAAGTACTCCCACCCCGCAGCCACATCTCACGAAGGAGACCGAAGTGCCGGTCCTCCCCGGAGCCGAGCCGTACCGCCACGAGGGCGGCGAGGTCGGCGTCCTCCTCTGTCACGGCTTCACCGGAACCCCGCAGTCCCTGCGCCCATGGGCGGAGTTCCTCGCGGACCGCGGCCTGACCGTCTCGCTCCCGCTGCTGCCGGGGCACGGCACACGCTGGGAAGACCTCCAGGTCACCGGCTGGCAGGACTGGTACGCGGAGGTGGAGCGTGAGCTGCGCGCCCTCCTCGAGCGGTGCACGGAGGTCTTCGTCTTCGGCCTGTCCATGGGAGGTGCGCTGGCCCTGCGGCTCGCATCGAGGCACGGCGACGAGGTGCGGGGGCTCGTCCTGGTGAACCCGGCGAACAAGGTGCACGGCCTGGCGGCGTACGCCCTGCCGGTCGCCCGGCATCTGGTGCCCACGACGCCGGGCATCGCCAGCGACATCGCCCTGGAGGGCTCGAAGGAACTCGCATACACCCGCGTGCCCCTGCATGCCGCCCACTCGTTGCGCCGGTTCTTCCAGCGGCTCGACCGGGAACTGCCGCAGGTGACGCAGCCGTTGCTGCTGCTGCACAGCCCGCAGGACCATGTGGTGCCGCCGGCCGACTCGGCCAGGATCCTCGGCCGCGTCTCGTCCACGGACGTCACCGAGACCATCCTGGAACAGAGCTACCACGTCGCGACGTTGGACCATGATGCGGACCGGATCTTCGAGGAGAGCTACGCGTTCATCGGCCGGCTCGCCCCCAGTGTCGGTAAGGAAGGGACGGCCACCGGTGGCTGAGCAGGACCGAATCGAACCCGACGGCGAGAGCCGCGAGCCCGAGAAGCGGCAGGAGCCCTCCGAGGGGCTGCCGCTCGACGAGGACGCAGCCTGGCAGGCGATCGTCGCGGGGTACGGCCAGGAGCCGGCGGACCCGCCGGGCGCCAAGCCGTTCAAGTCCATCGAGGACCTGGCCCTGCTGGAGCCGGAGACGAACGACACCCCGGCCGGCGACAAGAGCGACGACAGCGACAAGGGCGGCAAGAGCACCAAGAACCCCACGGCTCCCGAGGACCCGGACGACTCCGGGTCCAAGAAGACGCTGGGCGGCTCCGTCGCCTTCGCCCCCGGCGTGGGCGGCGGCGGCCCGCGTGACTATGACGCGCCCGAGGCGTCGGACGACGACCTCGGCGCGGACGGCGAGGGCCACTTCGTCCCGCCGGAGCCGCCGCCGCTGCCCGCCGCGGACGTGACGGCGAAGTTCGCCTGGCTCGCGGTGCTCGGCGGCCCGCTGCTGCTCCTGCTCACCGTGCTGCTCGGCTGGCAGATGACGTGGTGGCTCGCGACCCTCAGCATCGGCGGCTTCCTCGGCGGCTTCGCCACGCTGGTGTCGCGGATGAAGGGCGACGACGACGAGGAGAACGAGGACCCGGGCCGCGGCGCGGTGGTCTGAGGGGCCTATGAGCCTTTCGCGGCGGGAATCCTGAGGGCGGCAAGCACCGGCAGATGGTCGGTGGCCGCCCGCAGATCCGCCTCGCTCACCCCGTCGAGGTCCAACGGCACGCCACAGCCGAGGACTTCGACGCCCGACGTGGCGAAGATCGCGTCGATGCGCTGATGCGGGTCCGTGGGCGTCGAGGTGTTCTCGCCGCCCCAGGGCGCGGTCGCCCAGCAGTCCCGCAGCTCCGAGGCGAGCCTGCGGAACGTACGCCCCTTGGGCCGGTCGTTGAGGTCACCGCCCGCGACGGCGTGTTCCACGCCCATCCCGGCGAGCCGGTCGAGCAGCATCCCGCCCTGCTCGTACCGCTCGTCGGTCTGCAGGCTCAGATGGCAGCTCAGCACGCCGAGCCGGGCCCTGCCGAAGCGCACGACGGCGGTGGCGAAGCCGCGCCGGTGCAGTCCCGGCGTCAGCGGGAGCAGCACGTCCTCGGTCCGCTCGACGGTGGCCCGCAGCGAGCAGAGCAGCGCGGGCCCCGACGCGGTGGCGCCGCCCGAGAGCACCACCAGATCGGCGGCGCGCGCCAGCCGCGCCAGCTTCTTGCGCCACCGGAAGAACCGGGGCGCCTCCTGGACGAGCACGAGGTCGGGCGCGCAGGCGGCGATCACCCGGGCCAGCGCGTCGGTGTCGTCCCGCATGGACCGGATGTTGTAGCTGAGCACCCGGATCACGGCTGAACCGTCGTCTTCGGTGCGGGAGTTGGGCAGCGTCACCATGGGGATCAAGATACGCGCCGCGTGGTGCCGCCACGACGAGGCCCGCCGTCCCCGGAAGGGAACAGCGGGCCTCGTTCGGCGTCAGCCGGAGGTCACCCCTGGCGCGCCAGGTCGGCGGCGCCCACGAGCCCCGCCTTGTTGCCCAGCTGCGCGGCGAGCACCTGCGCGTGCGGACGCCACTGCCCGCCGATGAGCCACCGGCGGAACGACTTGCGGATCGGGTCGAGCACCAGCTCGCCCTCGTCGGAGAGGCCGCCGCCCACGATGAACGCGGAGGGGTCGAAGAGCGAGGCCAGGTCGGCGAGGCCCGCGCCGACCCAGCGGGCCAGCTCGCGGTACGAGTCGACGGCGACGGGGTCGCCGTGCCTGGCCGCCTCGCTGATGTGCTTGCCCTCGATGCCTTCCACGGTGCCGTCGCCGAGACCGAGCAGGATCTCCGCGTTCTCCGGCGTCGCGTTGGCTCGCTGCCGTCCGTACCGCAGGAGGGCGCGCCCGGATGCGTACTGCTCCCAGCAGCCCTGACTCCCGCAGCCGCACAGCAGCCCGTCGGGAACCACCCGGATGTGTCCGAACTCGGCGGCCACGCCGAAGCGCCCACGCCGCAGCTTGTTGCCGATGATGATGCCGCCGCCCAGGCCCGTGCCGAGGGTGATGACGATGACGTCCTCGTGGCCCTGTCCCGCGCCGAAGCGGTACTCGCCCCAGGCCGCGGCGTTCGCGTCGTTCTCCACGACGACCGGCAGGCCGACCCGCTGCTCGACCTTGTCCTTGAGCGGCTCGTGGCGCCAGTCGATGTTCGGTGCGAAGAGAACGGTGGCGCGCTTGTCGTCGACGTATCCGGCGGCGCCGATGCCGACGGCCTCCACGTCGTTCCCCTTGCCGGCCCCGGACACGGCGGCACAGATCGCGTCCACGATGCCTTCGGCGGTCGGCGGCGTGGGCACCTTGTGGGTGTCGAGAATGGTGCCCTCTTCGTCGACCACTCCGGCCGCGATCTTGGTGCCGCCGATATCGACGCCGATGGTGAGTCCCATGTGTCCCTCAGTTTCGGTCGAGCCCCGCTATGGGCAACCGTACCCGAGGGGTAGTCAGTCCAGGTCGATGTGTTCGGCGGGACCGGGGCCCTCGTCGCGCGGGTCGGGGCCCTTCGCGGCGTCGCCGCCACGGGTCCAGCGGCCCTCCTGGCCCTCGACCGCGGAGCGGTAGGCGGCGAGCAGTTCGCTGCCGGCGGATGCGAGGTGGTCGAAGACGTCGGGGTTGCGCTCGATGACGGGCTCGACGGCTGCCTTCGCCTGCTGGACGACCTGCCGCACGGTCTGCTCGACGGCGCCCTGCGCGACCGCGCCGAACAGCGGACCCTGGAGTCCGGACAGCTTCTCCGAGACGGCGTCGACGAGCTTGCGCAGCTCCTCGCCGGCCGAGGCGGGCGGCGTCCCGTACTGGGCGCGGCGCCGGGCCTTCTCCGCCGCGAGATCCTCGGCGCACGCCTTCGCCCACGCGTCGGCGTCGGCGCTGGCCGCTTCGGGTTCGGGCACTTCGCGCTCGTTGGCATCACTCATGACGGAAGACTCCTGCGGAGGGCGGAGGGCGATCCGGGCGGATTCGTACTCTCGACGTTACCCGAACGGCGGTTGTGCGTTCACGTTGTCCGCGGCCACAGATCGGGGTCCGGCGCGAACCTGACCCGCAGCTCGCCGTCGCGCAGTCCGGCGCCGGCGACGGAGCAGCGGCGCAGGGCGGACGGCAGGGACACGATGCGCCGGAAGGTGCCGGCGGTGATGACCAGTTCGTCCCCGCGCCGGATGAGGCCGAGTTCTTCGCGTACGGCGCCGGGGAGCGGGATGTGCCAGATCAGTACGCCGTCGTCGGCGAGGGCGTCCACGACGTGCCACGCGACGGGGGCCGGGGGCGCGGCGGGGGCGGGCACCCCCAGGGCGGCCAGGTCGTCGGCGCCTCGCGGGTCGCGGCCCAGGTGCGGGAGCGTGCCGAGGATGTCGCCGTACGTCTGTGCCCACTCGACCAGCGTCTTGCGCTGCTGGGCGACGAGCCCGGAGAGCCAGATGTCGGCGGTGTCGTCCGGGAGGACCCGGTTGGCGTGCAGGGCGTCGGTGCGCAGGCCCTGCAGGGCGAGGCCGGTGGCGGCGGCGCGCACGGCGTCGGCGCCCGCGGGGCCGGGCTCGGCGACCAGGCGGACCGTCGTGCCGGGGTGCTCGATCACGGCTTGCGCGGCGGCGAGTTCGCTGTCCCAGCGGGCCGCGGTCTCGTACAGCCAGGAGGCGGGCATCGGGACGCCCGCGAGGCGGCCGAGCATGGGCCGCAGGGCGCGGGCCGCCTGCCGCTCGGGTGGGAGCAGCCTGCGGAGATAGCGGCGCAGCTGCTCGGGGAGGGCGAGGACCGCGAGGGCGCGGGGCACCGGGGGCAGGTCCACCACCACGGTGTCGTACGCGCTCTGTCCGGCGTCGCGCAGGGCGCGCAGCAGGGCCAGTTCGTCGCTGCCGGGCAGCGGGGTGAGCTCCTCGCCGTCGAGGCGTCCGGCGCCGAGCAGGTCGAGCGCGGAGCCCGCGCGGTTCTGCAGGGCCAGGAGGTCGTCCCGGAACTCGTCGCCGGGGGTCAGTGCGCGCAGGGTGAGGTTCGCGTGGTCCGCGCCGAGGGTGCCGAGGGGGTCGGCGGAGACCAGAAGGGTCCGGTGCCCCTCGCGGGCCGCGGACAGCGCGGTGGCCGCGGCGACAGTGGTCCGGCCCGAGCCGCCGGGGCCGGTGACGAGGAGGGTGCGCATAGGAGTGAACGGTACGTGAGGTGAGTCCCGCCGCCGCGCGGCGGATCTCCCCCTCCGGTGCTACTTCGCGCCGGACTCCACGCGCTTCTTCAGGCCCGCGAGCGCCCGGTCCGTGATGACCTTCTCCGCCTTGCGCTTGATCATCCCGAGCATGGGGATCTTGACGTCGACGGTCAGCTTGTACGTGACCTCCGTGCCGGTCCCCACGGGCTTCAGGAGGTACGAGCCGTCGAGCGAGCGCAGCATCTGCGACTTGACGAGGGTCCAGCTGACCTCGTTCGCGCCGGTCCAGGTGTACCCGAGCGTCTGGTCGTCCTTGATCGCGCCCGCGTCCATGACGAGGCGGACCTGCTTGGCGCGGCCCTGGTCGTCGGTGTCGAGCACCTCCGCCTCCTTCACCTCACCCGTCCAGTCCGGGTAACGAGCGAAGTCGGCGATCACCCCCATCACCTCGGCCGGTGCCGCCTCGATCGTGATGCTCGAGCTGGTGTGTTCCGCCATCGCTGTGGCTCCTCCAGATGCGGTCCGGTACGGGGGTGGTGTGTACGTGTGTGACGCGTGAAGGCTACCGCGCACGAAGTGGCCCACCATCACCACTCCAGGGCCCACGGCCTGCCCGAGCTCGCGAAGTGCCCCACGTTCACACACTCCGTCGCCCCGATCCGCATCCGCCGGGTCAACGGCTGGTGAACGTGGCCGAAAAGTGCGTACCGCGGGCGGGTCTTGTGAATGGCCGCGAGAAGGGCTCGGCTGCCGCGCTCGAAGCGGCGCGCGACGGTGTCGTACACCAGCTCGGGGACGTCCGGCGGGATGTGCGTGCAGAGCACGTCGACCTCGCCGACGGCCTCGATCTTGGCCGCGTACTCCTCGTCGCTGATCTCGTACGGCGTGCGCATGGGTGTGCGCAGGCCGCCGCCGACGAAGCCGAAGACCCGGCCGCCGATCTCGGCCCGGCCACCGTCGATGACGGTGGTGCCGGGGCCCGCGTACTCCGCCCAGAGGGTCGGTATGTCGACATTGCCGTAGGTGGCGTACGTCGGTGCGGGAAGGGCGGCGAACATCTCGGCGTACTGCTTGCGCACCGCTTTCTCGATGGCGGACCCCCGGTCTATCCCCGCCCACAGCCGGGATCCGAACTCCCTGGCCTCCTCGAAGCGGCGGGCGGTGCGCAGTTCGACGAGGCGGTCGGCGTTCTCCTTGCCGAAGAGGTCGGGGAAGATACCGCGCGAGTGGTCGGCGTAGTCGAGGAAGAGGACCAGGTCACCGAGACAGACGAGCGCGTCGGCTCCGTCGCCCGCGCGGGCGAGGTCCTTCGTGTTGCCGTGCACGTCACTGACCACATTGACCCGGAAAGCTGGCATGTCGATCACCCTAGAACGAGCGGGCAACCGTGGGTAGAGGACCGGAGAAGGGGTGAGAAGGGGGCGGACCTGCGGTTACTTCCGAGTCAGGAATGGCGTGGCGTACTGTGCGGTTCAGACCACAACGTCGTGTGACGCACCGAACATCTGGCCCGGACCCCCTACCGAACAAGCCATACCCATGGGTAACGTCCGGGCAGTCCAGTAGTGCTCCAGCTGTCTTTCCCCCCATTCCCCCCGGAGCACCTGCCCGATCTTGGACCGCACCGTCGCATCGCACAACGTCGTGGCGCCGGCGCCCTATGTAGGAGCAGCAGTCTTGCGCGAGTTCAGCCTTCCGGCCCTGTACGAGGTCCCTGCGGACGGCAATCTGACCGACATCGTCCGCAGAAATGCCGCACAGCACCCGGATGTCGCCGTCATCGGCCGCAAGGTGGACGGCACCTGGCAGGACGTCAACGCCAAGACCTTCCTCGCCGAGGTGCGCGCCGCCGCCAAGGGGCTCATCGCCTCCGGGGTGCGCCCCGGCGACCGCGTCGCCCTGATGTCCCGCACCCGTTACGAGTGGACGCTCCTCGACTTCGCCATCTGGAGCGCGGGCGCGGTCACCGTGCCCGTGTACGAGACGAGCTCGGCCGAGCAGATCCAGTGGATCCTGGGCGACTCCGGCGCCGTGGGCATCATCATCGAGCTCGACGCCCACAGCGCCGCCGTCGAGTCGGTGCGCGACCGGCTCCCCGATCTGGTCAACGTCTGGCAGATCGACCGCGGTGGCGTCGACGAGCTGAACCGCGCGGGCGCCGACGTCCCTGAGGAGACCGTCGACGAGCGCGGCGCGGTCGCGGGCGCCGACGACCCGGCCACCATCGTCTACACCTCGGGCACCACGGGCCGTCCCAAGGGCTGTGTGCTCACCCACCGCAGCTTCTTCGCGGAGTGCGGCAACGTGGTGGAGCGCCTCAAACCCCTCTTCCGCACCGGCGAGTGCTCGGTGCTCCTCTTCCTGCCCGTCGCGCACGTCTTCGGCCGCCTGGTCGAGGTCGCCGCGCTGATGGCGCCGATCAAGCTGGGCCACGCGCCCGACGTCAAGAACCTCACGGACGAGCTGGCCTCGTTCCGGCCGACCATGATCCTGGGCGTCCCGCGCGTCTTCGAGAAGGTCTACAACTCGGCGCGCGCCAAGGCGCAGGCCGACGGCAAGGGCAAGATCTTCGACAAGGCCGCGGACACGGCGATCGCGTACAGCCGCGCGCTCGACACCCCGAGCGGTCCCTCCCTCGGCCTGAAGATCAAGTACAAGACGTTCGACAAGCTGGTCTACAGCAAGCTGCGGGCCGTACTCGGCGGACGCGGCGAGTACGCGATCTCGGGCGGCGCGCCGCTCGGCGAGCGCCTGGGCCACTTCTTCCGCGGCATCGGCTTCACGGTCCTCGAGGGCTACGGCCTGACGGAGTCGTGCGCGGCCACCGCCTTCAACCCGTGGGACCGCCAGAAGATCGGTACGGTCGGCCAGCCGCTGCCCGGCTCGGTCGTCCGGATCGCCGACGACGGCGAGGTGCTGCTGCACGGCGAGCACCTGTTCACGGGGTACTGGAACAACGAGGGCGCGACCGAAGAGGCGCTGGCCGACGGCTGGTTCCACACCGGTGACATCGGCACCCTCGACGAGGACGGCTACCTCCGGATCACCGGCCGCAAGAAGGAGATCATCGTGACGGCGGGCGGCAAGAATGTCGCTCCCGCGGTGATCGAGGACCGTATCCGCGCGCACGCGCTCGTCGCGGAGTGCATGGTCGTGGGCGACGGGCGGCCCTTCGTGGGCGCGCTGGTCACGGTGGACGACGAGTTCGTGGGCCGCTGGGCCGCGGACCACGGGAAGCCCGCGGACTCCACGGCCGCGTCGCTCCGGGAGGACCCGGACCTTCTCGCCGCGATCCAGACCGCGGTGGACGACGGCAACGCGGCGGTCTCCAAGGCGGAGTCCGTGCGCAAGTTCCGTGTCCTCGCCTCGCAGTTCACGGAGGAGTCGGGCCATCTGACGCCGTCGCTGAAGCTGAAGCGGAATGTGGTGGCGAAGGATTACGCGGACGAAATCGAGGCGCTTTACCGCGGGTAGCGTTGCCGGTTCCGCCCACTCGCCGTGGGGGGCCCGCTTCCTTGGCGACTCGCGGTCGTGCGTGGTTGCTCGCGCCATTCCCCGCGCCCCTGAAGGGGCGCGGGGAACTGCGCGACAAGCCCACGACGACGGTCAGCCGCGCAACACCCCCCGGCGGCACCCCATCAGGCGGACTTGAAGGGCGCGGGGAACTGCGCGAGCAACCCACGACGGCGGTCAGACGCGCATCAACAGCCAGCGGCACCCCAGTAGGCGCTCAAGGGGCGCGGGGAACTGCGCGGCCAGCCCCGGGCGGCCGTCAGTCGCGCGACAGCCCCCGGCGGCAGCCGGCAGGCGCTAGAGCAGCTCCCTGAGCCTCTCCGCCAGGAGATCCCAGCGCCACCGCTCCTCCACCCACTCCCGGCCCCGCTCCCCCATGCGCCGCCGCAACTCCCCGTCGCCGAGCAGGGCGACGATCCGGTCCGCGGCCGCCTCCGGGGAGCCGCCCCGGACGACCCAGCCGGTCTCACCGTCAAGCACCGCGTCCGGCGCCCCGCCGGAGTCCCCGGCCACGACCGGGAGGCCCGTCGCCGAAGCCTCCAGGTAGACGATGCCGAGGCCCTCCACGTCGAGCCCGCCCCGCCGGGTCCTGCACGGCATCGCGAAGACATCGCCCGCGCCGTAGTGCGCGGGAAGTTCCCCCCAGGGCACGGCCCCCGTGAACCGCACGGAGTCCGAGACCCCGGTCTCGGCGACCAGCTTCCGCAGGTCGTCCTCGTAAGGGCCGCCCCCCACGATCAGCAGCACCGCCTCAGGCTCCCGAGCCAGAATCCGCGGCATGGCCAGGATCAGCGTGTCCTGCCCCTTGCGCGGCACAAGACGCGAGACGCACACCACGACCGGCCGGTCCGTCAGGCCGAGCCGCGCCCGCACCGCGTCCCCGCCCGAGCCCGGGTGGAACGTCTTCTCGTCGACGCCCGGCGGCAGTTGCACCATCCGCCCCGCCGCCGCAGGCGTAAGCGCGGCGGCGATGCGCGAGCGCGTGTACTCGCCCAGATAAGTGATCGTGTCCGTCGAGTCGCCGATACGGCGAAGCAGTTGGCGTGACGCGGGCAGCTGCGCCCACCCCGCCTCGTGCCCGTGCGTCGTGGCGACGAGCCGCCGCGCACCCGCCTTGCGCAGCGCCGGCGCCATCAGCCCCAGCGGCGCCGCGGCCCCGAACCACACCGACTCGCAGCCGTGTTCCCGCAGCAGCGAGACCGCGCGCCGCGTGACGCGCGGGGTCGGGAGCAGCATCGTCGTGGGGTCGCGTACGACCTTGAAGGGCTGCTCCGCGTCGAAGGCGGCCGTCGCCTCGGCGCCCTCGCGCCCCCGCTTCCACGTGGAGGCGTAGACGACGAGCTGATCGGGGTCCAGGCGCAGCGCCATGTTGTGCAGGAACGCCTGGATGCCGCCGGGCCTGGGCGGGAAATCGTTCGTGACGATCAGGGTCTTGTGCATCGTCGCCGACAGTACCGAAAGCCCGGCAGAGCGTGCCTCTCGGCCCATCCACGGCCGCGCCCGGCATCATGGCTCCACGAACCACAATGAAGTAGCCGAAAAGGGGCGTGGTGTGCGTGGCGCGGATCCTGACCGTCTGGGTCCTGACCAGGACAGTGCTGCTGCTCTGCGTCTTCAAGGTGCTCACCGCCCCCGGCCCCGACGTGACCAGCGACGTCGCCGTCATCTACCAGGGCTGGTACGAGGTCCTGCGCACCGGCACCTTCCCCCTCGACGACGTGACCTGGCAGTACCCGCCCGCCGCCGCCCTCGCGGTCCTCTCCCCCGCCCTGCTGCCCTTCGTGGACTACACGTCGGCGTTCTTCGTGCTCGCCTTCCTCGCCGACGCGCTCGTCTGCGGACTGCTCCTGTACGCGGGCCGGCGGCCCGGCAAGTCCCTCCGCGGAGCCTGGGTGTGGGTCCTCGGCGTGGCGCTGCTCGGGCCGACCGTCTACGCCCGTTACGACGTGATGGTGACGGCCGTCGCGGTCGCCGCCCTGCTCGCCGGGGCACGGCACCCCCGCACGATGGGGGCCCTTGCGGGGTTCGGCGCACTGCTCAAGGTGTGGCCCGCCCTGCTGCTCGTCGGCATGCCACGCGCGCGTGCCACCCGGAGTTCCTGGGGCGCGGCGGCCGCCACCGCCCTCGGCCTGACCCTCGCCTTCCTGGTGACGATGCCCGGCGCGCTCGCTTTCCTGACCTTCCAGCGCGATCGCGGCACCGAGGTCGAGTCGCTCGGCGCACTCGTCTTCCACGTCGCGCGCCACCTCGGCTGGCAGGGCGAAGTGCAGCTCAACTACGGCTCGGTGGAGTTCCTCGGCCCCTACGTCACGCTGGTCAGCACGGTGGCGCAGGGGCTCTCCGTGGCCGCCTTCTGCTGGCTCCTGGCGTGGCGGCTGCGGGCCCGTGCGTGGTCGGCGAGCACGGTCGCGGACGCGGCCTTCGTCGCCGTACTGCTGTTCACGACGACGAGCCGGGTGATCAGCCCGCAGTACCTGCTGTGGCTGGTCGGGGTCGCCGCCGTGTGCATGGCGTTTCGCGCGAGCCGGATGGCGCTGCCCGCGTGTCTGGTCCTCGCGGCCACGTTCGTCACGTTCCTGGAGTTCCCCGTCTGGTTCTCGCACGTGGTGGCGAGCGACCCGCTGGGCATCACCCTGCTCCTCGTGCGCAACGGCCTGCTCGTCACGGCGGCGCTGCTCGCCTGCCGGAACCTGTGGCGGCAGACGGTGTCCGAACCGCGGGCCCGTGCGCGGGCGTCGACGACCGGGGAGGTCAGCCGAGCTCGGCCCGCAGATACGTACGCCACTGCGCCGTGAACTCCTCCAGGGAGAGGTCCAGGACGTCCCGCAGCGCGTCCTCCACCGCGCCGGGCCTCTTCTTGTGCTCGCCGACGGCTTCGTAGAAGTCCGTCAGGCGTTCCTCGCCCCATTCGTCCGCGATCATCCGGCAGGCCAGCCACGACCCCTCGTACGCCTGCGCGAGCTTGCCCGCGTCCCCGCTGAAGCCGAAGTCGTCGTCCTCGGCGAGCGCGCCGGGCAGTCGCTCCCCCTGGACGGCGCGGCGCAGTTCGGGGGCGGCCTGTGCGGCGGTGCGGCCCGTGCCGCGGTAGCCCACCCAGTCGGCGAAGCCCTCGGAGAGCCACAAGGGTGTCGCCTGCGAGGTGTGCGCGCGGGTCGCGACATGGGTCGTCTCGTGGGTGAGCACGACCTGCTTGCCGAAGTCGCCGAGCATGCCGTACGCCTCGGGGTTGACAATGATCCGGTCCGCGGGCGCCTCGCCGGAGCCGCCCGTCTCCCCCGTGGTCACCGCCGCGATCCCCTGGTAGCCGGAAGCGGGCGCGCCGAGAAGGCCCGCCATGCCGTCGAGGGACCTGGGCACCATGACGACGACCCGCCGCGGCCACTTGTCCTGCCAGGCGTCCGTCACAAGGGGAACCGCCCGGTCGGCGAGGGCCGCGTACTCGCGCAGCGTCGTCTTCTCCCGCTCGCCGCGCCCCACGCCGAGCACGAGGCTGTGAGCGCCCCGTACGGACGTCACGGGCCCCTGGTCCCAGAGTTGCTGCGTGGCCTTCTTCGCGGGCCGCTCAGCGACGACGTACCACCGCCCGTCGCGCTCCTGGAGCGTGAGCGAGCGCGAGGTGGTGAGCGGCTCGCTGTCGTAGCCCTTGATGCGGTAGCGCAGGTCGGCGGTGGCCGTGGCGCGCGCGCCGCTGCGCCGGAACGCGGTCAGGTGGTACTGCCAGGACTCCAGCGGGACCTCGCGGAGGTTGTCGTAGGCGGCGGTCCCGGCCTCGCGGCTCGTCGCGCGGTACGCCTTCGCGTCCCGGTCGAGCACCGCGTCCGCCCGCCGGTCGAGCAGCCTGCGCACGTCGCCGGGCGCGGCATCGGACGCCGAGGGACCGCCGCACCCGACGAGCAGGGCGACACACATCCCAAGGACCCACGACCCACGCCCGCGACCAGCCACGTTTCAGATCGTACGGGCAGCGGGCCGCGGGCGGCCGGTCAGATCCGCGTCACCGATGACACCGGCATCATGCCGACCGGGTCGTAGCGCACGGGAGCGCCGGGGTAGGGCGCGTGCACGACCTGGCCGTTGCCCATGTACATCCCGATGTGGCTGGCGTCGTCGCGGTAGGCGACCAGGTCACCGGGCTGCGCCTGGGCCAGGGGCACCTGCCGCCCCGCGTACCGCTGGGCCTGCGAGGTGCGCGGCAGGCCGACGCCCGCCTGTGCGTACGACCACTGGGTGAGGCCCGAGCAGTCGAAGCCGGAGGGGCCGTTGGCGCCCCACACGTAGGGCTTGCCGATGGCCGACCTGGCCGCCGCGATCGCTGCCGCGGCCCGCGACGAGGCCGGCCCCGCGCTCCCGAGGTCCGGCATCTCGTCACGTCCCGAGCGCGACGACCTGTCGTACTCCTCACGGTCCTGCGAGGACAGCGAGTTCAGGAGCCGGCGGGCCTTGGCGAGCTTGTGTTCGACGGCCCGCTTCTGGCGGGCGACGGCGGTGCGGCTCTCCTCCAGCTCGGCGAGCTTGTGTCCGGCCTCCGTACGCTCCTGGGCGAGGCTGCGCTGGGCCTGCTGCAGATCGGTCAGCTCACCGGCCTGCCGGGCGCTGATGCGGTCGAGCGTGGCCGCCCTGTCCAGGTAGCCGTCCGGGTCGGAGGAGAGCATCAGGGCCAGGGAGGGGTCGATGCCGCCCGAGCGGTACTGCGCCCCGGCGAGCGAACCGAGCGCGCCGCGCATCGTGTTGATGCGCTCCTGGCCGCGGGCGACGCTGTCCTTGGCCCGCTCGACCTGCTCGCGCAGGGTGTCCGCGCGCTCGTCGGCCTTGTTGTACGCCTCGGTGGCCTTCTCGGCCTGCTCGAAGAGGCGGTCCACCTTGGCCTTGGTGGTCGCCGGGGTGTCCTGCGGTGCGGCGCCCGCCGGTGCGGCGAAGGCGGCCGCGGCGGTCGCCGCGGCGGCTGACAGGACGGTTACGCGCGTGCTCCGGTCCAGACCGGACAGCGCGGGACGACGATGGGACCCCACGGGAAGCCGCTCTCCCTCCGCATGACGGACCCCCGGGCGAACCGGGGGAAAGTCCCCCGATGCGTCGGGGGAATGGGCGCGAGAGTAGCCGTGGGATCACGTCACGGCCAAAGACCCTGCCGTGCACACAACGTGACGCCCCGCCGGAGACGCAGGTCACCGACGGGGCGTGGGGTCAGCGTGAGTTGCCGGAATTCGCCCGTTTGGGCGGCACTCCGGTCGTTTCAGATGCGGACGCCGAACTGGAAGGAGCCGATGGTCGACATCGACTCGTAGCGCACCACGGCGCCCGGCTTCGGGGCGTGCAGCACCTGGCCGTTGCCCGCGTACAGACCGACGTGCGCGAGGCTGTTGAAGAACACCAGGTCGCCGGGCTTCAGCTCGCCACGGCCGATCTTCGGGCCGTCGTTCTGCTGGGTGTAGGTGGTCCGGGTGATCTGCACACCGGCCTGGTTGTACGCCCACTGCGTGAGGCCGGAGCAGTCGTAGGAGTTGGGGCCGCTGCCGCCGGAGACGTACGGCTTGCCGATCTGGGTCGCGGCGGCGCTCAGGGCGGCCTGGCCGCGCTGCGAGGCCGGGGCCTCCTTGCCGAGGTCCACGCGGTCGCCGGCGTCGCGGCTCGCGCGCTGCTCCTTGGCGGCGAGCTCCTGCTTCTCCTTGGCGGTCAGCGTGTTGAGCAGCTTCTGGGCGGCGCCGAGCTTGCTCTGGACTTCCTTCTTCTTCTTGCCCAGTTCCTTGCGCGTGTCGGCGAGGTCCTTGAGCTTGTCGGAAGCCTCCTTGCGCTCCTGCGCGAGGGTCCGCTGCTTCTCCTGGACCTTCTTGAGCGCCTCGACCTGCTTACCGCTCAACTGGTCCATGGCGGACGCCTTGTCGAGGTAGTCGTCGGGGTCCGAGGAGAGGAACAGCTGGACGGAGGGGTCGATGCCACCGGAGCGGTACTGCGCGCTGGCCATCGAACCGAGGCCGCCGCGGAGGTCGTTGAGGTCCTCCTGGCCGCGGGCCACCTTGTCCTGAAGCTCGCCGATCTCCTTCTCGAGCTTCTCCTGCTTCTCCTTGGCGCCGTTGTAGCGGTCGGTTGAAAGGGCCGCGTCCTCGTAGAGCTTGTCGACCTTGGACTTGACCTCGTCCTTGCTCGGCTTCTCGCTCGGCGTCGCGTTGGCCGCCTGGGAGGTGAGTGCGACGGCAGCGGCGGCAGTGGCGGTGAGCACGGTCACGCGCGCGCGGCTCGGCTGCTTGGGTCGACGGTGGGACGCCACGAAGGCGGCTCCTTCTTCCTCCAGCCGCCTACCGAGACCCGGTCGGCGGGTACCACCGCTGTCACCCCGGATGGGTGATCAACCGAGCGGAGGTTCGAGGCGAGACCCTAGTGACCTTCTTGTGATCAGTTCAAATCCTGACCGGCAAAAAGTGGGGTGCGGGAGGCATATTTTACCGATAACGCACAGCCGGTGATGATCTCTTGACGCTACGTCGCGCAGTCGGCTCCCCAATTCGGGCATAGGGCGCAGGAGTTACTTGCACCCCTTTAGGAGTGCGAAACCGGCGCGCGCCGGGCGTGAGCAAACGGCGCGCGTCAGCCGCGCGAGAGCCGCTTCAGAAGAACGGCCGAAGCGACGGGCCGCGCCCCCGCCTTCGCGATCCCGTCCGCCACTTCGCGGTCGGTCGAGACGACGACCACGGGGCGCCCGGGAGGCTCGGCGCGCACCAGCTGGCGGATCAGTTCGTCCGCGGTGACGCCCGGCTTGGAGAACAGCACCCGCACCCCGCGCGGCGGCGCGAGCAGCACGGGCGCGGCGAGTTCGGCCCCGTCGAAGACGCAGGTCATCTCGGCGCCGGTCTGCGCGGCAAGCTGCGAGAGCGAACCGAGAAGGCGCAGCCGCTGCTTCTCCAGGGGCATCGTCGGATAGCCGGTCTTGGTGACGTTGTAGCCGTCCACGACCATGTGCGCCTGCGGCAGCGCGAGCAGTTGGTCGATGATCGCCGGGTCGTTCTCGGAGAGGGCGCGTGCGGCGATGTCCTTCGGCGTCATCCGCCCCGGCTCGACGGCGTCGACGGTCTCGGCGGGCCGCACGGAGACGGGCGGCAGGGCCAGTTCGCGGCGCAGCCCCTGGGCGGACTCGAGCACCGTGTCGAGCAGCAGCCGCACCCGCATGTCCTCGACGCTGCGGCCCTCGCGCGCCGCCCTGCGGCTGGCCTCCAGGGCGGCCTCGGTCTCGCTGAGCCGGGCCTTGAGCCGCCGGCCCTCGCTCTCGGCGGCGGACAGCTGTGCCTGGCCGTCGGCCCGCGCGGCGTCGTACTCGGCGGCGGCCTTGCGCAGGGCCGCCTCGCCGCGCTTGACGTCGCTGAGAGCGCCGCGCAGCTTGCGATGCATCGATTCGGCTTCCTTCTTCGCCGACTCAAGCTCCGTGCGCAGCCGCTCGGTCTCGGCCTTCGTCTGGCCGCGGGCCGCCGCGAGTTCCTCGCGCAGCCGTTCGAGCTCGGCCCGGGTCTCGTCGTCGACGCGCTCGGCGTCCGCCCGCAGGGCCTCCTCGCCCGCGGCGGTCACCAGCTTCACCCAGCCGGTGGGACGCAGCACATAGGCCGCGGCCGCCACATCGAGGGGGTCCGCGGCCGGGGGCGGTGAGCCCGCGCCCAGGGCGCCGGTGAGCTCGGGCTGCGCCTCTCTGAGACGTTCGCCGATGCGCTGCCGGAAGAGCGCGTCGCCCTCCAGGGCCGCCGCCATGGCGTTGCCCGCGAACTTCGTGCGCCGGGTCGGCGTGAAGCGGGCGTACTGCCGCAGCTGTGCGGGCAGTTCGCTGACCGTGAGGCCGCCGAAGCCGTCCGAGACGATCTGGACGACCCTCCGGCGCACTCCGTCGGGCAGCGGGCGGTCGAGCACCTCAGCGGCGCCGTCGTCCGGCTCCCCGCTCGCGCTCTCCACCATCCGTCACCCCACTAGCTGTGCGGGGCCCGCTCCGTCAGGAGCCGGCACCCGGCCTGTCCACGAGTTCCACCTGGTCCACCGCGTTGCACCAGCGGCAGCGCACCGACTCGATGGTCTCACTGACCACCTCGCGTTCCTCGATGTTCGACTCACCGGCCAGGTCGAGGTGCACATATTCGACGACCTTCGAACTGCGGGTCACGTCGAAGCGCGTGAGGTTGCCGCAGAGCTGGCAGCGCCACCTGGTGGTGTCGGTCGGCAGAGGAACCGTCATCGTGGCTGTTCGCTTTCCTTCGGAATTCCATGGTGCGTGGTGCCCGTAACCCTAAGGCCTGTAAGGGTCTCCATGCGGCGGCCTCCCACGCGGCGGGGCGCTCTGTACGGTTTACCGCCCTTACGTCATGCTCTGTTCATGATCAGGACTTGGGGTACGACGGCGGGCCGAATGCTCAAGGGGCAGTCCGCCCCGGTGACGTACGGCCTGATCGCCGCCTGTTGTCTGGTCTTCGTGATCTCGCCGGTCTCCGGGCTCAATCCCGCGTACGGCACAGGCGACGACGTGCTCGCCGCCATGCAGGCCTACTTCGAGCGCTGGGGCGTGATTCCCTCCGAGCTGTTCAGCGGCGCGGCGCGGCCCCTGCTCGCCCCCGCCACCGCGCTCTTCGTGCACGGCAGCTGGCTGCATCTGCTGGGCAACATGCTCTTCCTCTTCGTCTTCGGGGCGATGGCCGAGGAACGGATGGGGCACGTCCAGTTCGCGCTCTTCTACGTCGGCTGCGGCTATCTCGCCCTGTTCGCCTACGCGGTCGCGCACGCGGGCTCCGACCAGACCCTGGTGGGCGCGTCGGGGGCGATCTCCGCCGTGCTCGGCGCCTTCCTCAGCCTCTTCCCGAAGGCACGCGTCACCAGTCTCTTCCCGTTCCTCTTCTTCCTGCCGCTGCGGTTCCCTGCGTGGGTGGTGCTGCCGTTCTGGGTGGTGCTGCAGTGGCTCGCGGCCTGGCAGGGCGCGGCGGGTCCCGGGGTGGCGTATCTGGCGCACCTGGTCGGGTTCTCGCTGGGCTTTCTGTACGCATGGGGGCGCTACAGGAGGACAGCTAGAGTGAAGAAGCCAGCACCGGTTACCGAGGGAGACAGTCAGCCGTGATCACCGCGATCGTGCTCATCAAGACCAGCGTGGACCGGATCCCGGAGATCGCCGAGTCGATCGCCGCCCTCGACTGCGTCAGTGAGGTCTTCTCCGTGACCGGCACGTACGACCTGATCGCCATGGTGCGCGTCTCGCGCCACGACGACCTGGCCGACGTCATTCCCGGCAAGATCAGCAAGATCCCCGGCGTGGAGGGGACAGACACGCACGTCGCGTTCCGCACGTACTCGCAGCACGACCTGGAGGCGGCGTTCGCGATCGGCCTCGACTCCTGAGGCGTCCGGTCCCGAGTCGTCCGGTCCTGGCCGCCCGTCGTCCGCCGCGCGTGCCGGATGAGGGTTTCTTCATCTGCGGCTCATGCTTGTGACGTGCTTCGCCCTGCACGCTCACCGTCATGGTCTTCTCCCACCGCATGGCCGCGCTGGCCGCCGTCGTGGCGATCCCCCTCGGCATCGCCGCGACCAGCTACGCCCTGACCGACAGCCCCGAGCCGCCCAAGGCCCCGCCCAAGGTGGAACTGGAGAGCGGTTCACCGTCCTCGGCCCCCTCTTCGTCCTCTTCCTCCTCTTCGCCGTCGCCGTCCGCGAAACCCACCACGCCCCGGCCGACGCCGAGCGACGAGACGGTGTCCCCGCCGCCGGTGAGCGAGAATTCCACGGGCGATGACGACGACGACGGCAACGAAGGCACCGGACAGGGCGACAACGACGACGACGGTCCCGGTGACGACGGCTGAGCGCCCGCACCGCTGGATATCCGCCCGTGTCCGCATCCTGCTCTGGCTGCTCGTGGTGATGGCCGTCGCGCTCACCGCGGTCGCGGCCACCACGCGTTCCGTACTGCTGCGCGACGTCGACCACCGCATCGACCGGCTGCTCGCCCAGGAGACCGGGGAGTTCACCAACCTCGCCCGGGAAGGCGTCGACCCGCACACGGGCCGGAAGTTCACCGCTCCCGATCCTCTCCTGCGGCTCTTCCTCTCCCGGCAGTACGCCGACCCCGACGAGGAGCTGCTCGGTCTGGTCGGCCGCTCCGGCAAGCCGCCCGCCAAGAAGGAGCAGGCACGCGAGCAGCGGATAGATCATCCGCTCGCCGAGGACCCCGCCGCGCTGCGCACGGTCTTCGACTCCCCCGACGCGACCGGCACGCTGCACCGCGACCGGGGCGAGGTCCGCTGGGCCAAGGTGGAGATCGCGGCGAGCGCCGGACATCCGGCGGCCGCGTTCGTCGTCGCCTTCCACCCGGAGGGCGAACAGGCCAAGGCGGGCGACGTGTTCACGATGCTGCTCGCCATCTCCGGCGTCGCGCTCCTGATGACGACCGGCATCGGCTGGGCGGTCGCCGGCCGCATCCTCAAGCCCGTCCGCCTGGTGCGTACGACCGCCGCGCAGCTCACCGAACAGGACCTGACCCAGCGCATCCCGGTGCAGGGCAGGGACGACATCGCGGCACTCGCCGAGACCTTCAACGGCATGCTCGACCGCCTGGAGCGCGCGTTCGCCGCGCAGCGCGAGTTCGTCGACGACGCGGGGCACGAGCTGCGCACGCCCATCACCATCGTGCGCGGCCACCTGGAGCTGATGGGCGACGACCCGGGTGAGCGGGAGGAGACGGTCCGGATCGTCATGGAGGAGCTCGACCGGATGAGCCGCATCGTCGAGGACCTCCTCCTCCTCGCCAAGGCCGAGCGGCCCGACTTCGTCACCCCGCGGCCGGTGCAGCTCGCCGAGCTGACCGCGGACGTCTTCGTCAAGGCACGGGCGCTCGGCGACCGGGACTGGCAGCTGGCCGAAGTGGCCGACGGAGAAACGCATCTCGACCCGCAGCGCATCACCCAGGCGATGGTGCAGCTCGCCCAGAACGCCGTCCAGCACACCGTCCCCGGCCAGCGCATCGGCATCGGCTCACGCAGCACGGCGGGCCGGATCGAGTTGTACGTCGCCGACAGCGGGCCCGGCGTCCAGGCGCAGGACGCCGCGGTGATCTTCGAGCGCTTCCGGCGCGGCACCGCCCGCCGTGGTGCCCGCGCCACCGGCGCCGGACTCGGCCTCGCCATCGTGCGGGCGATCGCCGAAGGACACGGCGGTCAGGTCGAGCTGCGACCCACGGAAGGCGGCGGCGCCACCTTCGTACTCGACCTGCGAGAACAGGAAGCAGGACTGCCATGAACCGGATTCTCATCGTCGAGGACGAGGAGCGCATCGCCTCCTTCGTCGAGAAGGGCCTGCGCGCCAACGGCTTCACCACCAGCGTCGTCGGCGACGGCGACGCGGCCTACGACTACGCCCTGACCGGCGGCTTCGACCTGGTCGTCCTGGACATCGGCCTGCCCGGCAAGGACGGCTTCACGGTCCTGCGGCAGCTGCGCGAGGCCCGCGTGACCACCCCGGTCATCGTGCTGACCGCGCGCGACTCGGTCCGCGACACCGTGGCGGGCCTCGAAGGCGGCGCGGACGACTGGATGACCAAGCCGTTCCGCTTCGAGGAACTGCTCGCGCGGGTGCGCCTGAGGCTGCGTACGGCGGCGGGGGCCCCGGAGGTGACGGTGCTGCGGGGCGGGGACCTGTCACTGGATCTGCGCACGCGCAGGGCGCGTTCGGGCGAGCGGACGGTGGACCTGACGGCACGTGAGTTCGTGCTGCTCGAACTCTTCCTGCGCCATCCGGGGCAGGTGCTCTCGCGGGAGCAGATCCTGTCGCACGTGTGGGGGTACGACTTCGACCCCGGGTCCAACATCGTGGACGTGTACGTCCGGGCGCTGCGCAAGAAGCTGGGTGCCGAGCGGGTGGAGACGGTACGCGGGATGGGGTACCGCCTTCCGGGGTGACATGTCGGCCTGCGGGTGAATTTCCTTTCATCCACGGCTCATTGAGGACTCACGGCCGGGCCGGAGGCTCAGTGCGTGACCCTGAATCCCCGCCAAGCCCTCACCCTCTGCGTCGCGCTGAGCCTGTGCGCGCTGCTCCTGGTGCCGGGCAACTTCCCCGGTCTGAGCGGCGACGCACGCCTCACCCTCGGCGTGTTCGCCCTGGCGACCTGCGCGTGGATCAGCACCCCGATCGACGACACGTACATCGCGCTGGGCGCCGGGCTCGCGCTCACCGCGACCGGGGTGATCAGCAGCGACACGCTCTTCGGCACCCTCGGTGACGAGACGGTCTGGCTGCTGATCTGCGCCTTCGTGCTGGCGGCCGCGGTCGCCCGCAGCGGCCTGGCGGGCCGGGCGGCGGCCTTCCTGGTCAGCGGGGCGCGCACCGTACGGCAGTTGACGCATCTGACGACGGCCGCCCTGGTCGTGACGGCCTTCGCGGTGCCCGCCACGTCGGGCCGTGCCGCGCTCGCGCTGCCGGTCTTCCTGGCGCTCGCGAAGGTCCTCGCCGACCGCAGACGCCTGGTGGTGATGCTCGCGCTGCTGTTCCCGACGGTGATCCTGCTGTCCGCGGTCGCGACCCTGATCGGCGCGGGCGCGCATCTGATCACGGTGTCCGTGCTGTGGGAGGCCACCGGGGAGCGGATCGGCTTCACGCAGTGGATGCTGCTCGGTCTTCCGCTCGCCGTCGCCTCGTCCCATCTGGCGGCGGAGGCCGTCCTGTTGACGACGACGCGGCGGGAGGACCGCAAAGGGCCGGTACACATCACCGTCGAGCAGCTCCAGGAGCACAGCGAGCAGCCGGTCGCCGGGGCCTGGGAGCCCGCGGAGACCCGCTGCGCGCTGCTCCTCGCCACGGTCGTCGCCCTGTGGTGCAGCGAGCTGCTGCACCAAGTCCCGCCCGCCGTCGTCGCGTTGATCGGCGCGGTTGTCGCCTCCTCCCCGGCGCTGGGCACCGTACGTCTCAAGGACGCGCTGAAGACCGTGCCCTGGGCGCTGTTGCTCTTCATGGCGGCGACGATGGCGATGGGCGTCGCGCTCGCCGAGTCGGGGGCGGCGAAGTGGCTGGTCGGCGGGGTCCCCCTCGATGTGCCGCCCTGGCTCTTCCTGGCCCTCGTGGTGGCGGTCAGCACGGCCGCGCACCTGATCCTGCAGTCCCGTTCGGCGCGCTCGTCCGTGCTTGTCCCACTGGTCGTCGCGGCGGCCGTCGGCGCGGGCGTCAACCCGGTCGCCGCCGCGCTCGCCTCCACGGCGGCCGCCGGCTTCTGCCACACCCTGCCCGCCTCCGCGAAGCCCGTCACGCTCTTCGCCGACATCCCGGGCACCCCCACCTACACCCCGCGCGACCTGCTGCGTCTCTCCGCGGTCCTGGCACCGCTGACCGCCGCCCTCGTCCTGCTCTTCGCCGTGGCGCTCTGGCCGCTGCTCGGCGTACCCCTCCGCTGATCCCACCCTTGAACCCACTCTGGAGACCCACGTGCTGACCCACTTCGCCATCGCCCCCAGCGGTTTCAAGGAGTCCCTGTCCGCGCAGTCCGCGGCCGAGGCCATCGCCGAAGGAGTACGCCGTGTCGTCCCGCACGCCGAGACCGATCTGATCCCCCTGGTGGACGGCGGCGAGGGAACCGCGCGCGCCCTGGCCACCTCGGGCGGCGGGCGCCTGGTCGCGCTGCCCGCCACCGGTCCCGTCGGCCAGCGGATCGGCACGCACTTCGCGCTGCTCCCGGACGGCACGGCGGTCGTCGAGATGGCGGCCGTGGCCGGGCTCTCGCTCGTCCCCCGCGACCTGCGCGACCCGGGCGCCACGACGACGTACGGCGTCGGCGAACTGATCGGCGCCGCCCTCGACGCGGGCGCCCGCCGCATCCTGGTGGGCTGCGGCGACTCCGGCACGTCGGACGGGGGCGCGGGGGCGCTCCAGGCGCTCGGGGCCCGGCTCCTGGACGCGGACGGCTGGGAACTGCCGCGTGGCGGGCGGGAGTTGACCCGGCTGAGCCGCATCGACCCCGCGGGCCTCGACCCCCGCCTGCGGGACACCGAGATCCGCGTCGCCTGCAACCCCTTCAACGTCCTGACCGGTGAGCGCGGCGTCGCCCGCGTCTTCGGCCCCCAGAAGGGCGCGACGCCCACGCAGGTCGAACAGCTGGCGGCGGGCCTCGAACACTGGGCGCACGTCCTGACCCGCGACCTGCACGCCACGGGAGACCTCGCCCTCGGCCCCGGCACAGGCGCGTCCGGCGGCCTGGGAGCCGGCCTGGCGGCACTCGGCGCCCAGCTGCTCCCCCGCTTCGACGTCCTCCTGGACCACCTGGACCTGAACGCGCGCCTGGCCCGCGCCGACCTCGTCGTCACCGCCGAGGGCGCCCTCGACCACCAGACGCCCCGCGGCAAGGTCCCGGCCGAAGTGGCGCGCCGCGCCAAACGGTTCGGCCGGCCGGTCCTGGTGCTCGCGGGCACCATCGGTCAGGGCGCCCACCACGTACGGGCGGAGGGTGTGGACGCCTACAGCGCGATCCTGCCCGCGCCGGTCTCGCTCACCGAGGCGCTCGGCCGTGGGGCTGAGTTCCTCACCGACGCGACCGAGCGCGCCCTGCGGATGATCGTCCTGGGGTCACGCCTGAAGGGACGGGCCAAGGCTCAGGCAGTGTTGCTGTCCGGCACGCAACGCCCGTCCTCCGTGCGGTAGTTCCAGCGCGCACCGTCCGCCACGAGCTCCTTGACTGCGCGCACGAAGCGCTCCACGTGCTCGTCCGGGGTGCCCGCGCCGAAGCTCACGCGGATCGCGTTCAGCGACTTCTCGCCGGGCGCGGCCTCGGGGGCACCGCACTCGCCCTGGGTCTGCGGGTCGCTGCCGAGGAGGGTGCGCACCAGCGGGTGGGCGCAGAAGAGGCCGTCGCGTACGCCGATGCCGTACTCGGCGGAGAGCGCGGCGGCGAAGTGCGAGCTGTTCCAGCCGTCGACGACGAAGGAGATGACGCCTACGCGGGGCGCGTCGTCACCGAAGAGCGAGAGCACCTTCACCGCGGGTACGTCGGCGAGGCCCTCGCGCACCTTCGCGATGAGGTGACGCTCCCGGGCGACGAGCTCGTCGAAGCCCGCCTCGGTCAGCGCCTTGCAGGCGGAGGCGATGGAGTACACGCCGATGACGTTCGGCGAGCCGGCCTCGTGCCGCGCCGCGGTGTCGTGCCACTCGACGTCAACGCCGCCGTCCGTACGCCGTGCGACCTTGCGCGAGGCGCCGCCGCCGGCGAGGTAGGGCTCGGCCGCCCGGAGCCAGTCGGAGCGGCCGGCGAGGACGCCCGAGCCGAAGGGCGCGTACAGCTTGTGGCCGGAGAAGGCGACCCAGTCGACGTCGAGCTCGCTGATGGAGACCGGGTGGTGGGGCGCGAGCTGCGCGGCGTCCAGGACGATGCGGGCGCCGTGCGCGTGGGCGGCGGCGGCGAGCTCCTTGACCGGCCACAGCTCACCGGTGACGTTCGATGCGCCGGTCACGCAGACCAGGGCGGGCCCGTAGGGATCACGGTCGGCGAGGGCGCGCTCCAGGGTGGCGACGGCCTGGTCGGCGGTGCGCGGGGCGTTCAGGTACGTCACGCGGGCGTCGCGCCAGGGCAGCAGCGAGGCGTGGTGCTCGGTCTCGAAGACGAACACCTGGCAGTCGGCGGGCAGCGCGGCGGCGAGCAGGTTGAGCGAGTCGGTGGTCGACCGGGTGAAGACGACCTGGTCGTCCTCGCGGCAGCCGAGGAACTCGGCGACGGTGACCCGGCTGTTCTCGAAGAGGTCGGTGGAGAGCTGCGAGAGGTACCCGGCGCCGCGGTGCACGCTGCCGTAGTACGGCGCGTAGGCGGCCACGTCGTCCCACACCCGCTGCAGGGCGGGGGCGCTGGCCGCGTAGTCGAGCGCCGCGTAGGTCACCTCGCCGCCGGTGACGAGCGGCACGGTGACGTCGCGGCCGAGGACGGGCAGCGGGGCGGCACAGAGGGTCTGGTCGGCGGCAGCGGTGGTGACAGACATGGCGAACTCCCGTGGGAAGGCAGGCGAGTTCACTGCGGAAGCGCGCGTACGGCGCCGCAGTGACGAAGAGAAAGGGGGGTGCGGAAAAGGGGCCGGAAAGCCCTATCGCATTCGCTTGCTCACGAGACTGCTCCCTTGAGGACCAGGACCCCAGGGTTGTTCGCAGGGGTCCGCGCTTGCCATGGACCTTGCTGTCCACGGCCTGGTCTTCACCCGGGGCACCCCGCCACGGACGGAGGGTTGCCGGACAGCGAGCCGGGGCCTAATCGCTGTCACTCATGACCTGCGCAGCATCTTGCCACACGATCTTCCCGGTGCCCACCGCAGTCCGGATGCCGGACTGCGGTGGGCGCCACACTCACCTGTTGCTGGCCGCCACCCACAGCTCAAGGGCCTTCTTGGCCGACCCGGAGTCGATCGCCTCCGCGGCCTTCGCGATGCCGGCGCCGATCTGCTCCACCAGGGTCCCCTCGCCGGGCGAGAGGGCCACCAGGGCAGCCGCCGTGTTGAGCAGCACGGCGTCCCGCACCGGGCCCTGCTCGCCGTCCAGGAGGCGCAGCGCCACCTCGGCGTTGTACGAGGCGTCGGCGCCCCGCAGCGCCTCGACGGGGACGAGGTCGATGCCCACGTCCCGCGGGTCGAAGGCCTCCTCGCGCACGGCTCCGTCGCGCACCACCCAGACCCGGGACGTCGACGTGGTCGTCAGCTCGTCGAGACCGTCGTCGCCACGGAAGACCAGGGAGGAGTTCCCGCGTTCGGCGAAGACCCCGGCCACGATCGGTGCCATCCTCGGGTCGGCGACCCCGACGGCCTGGGCCCGCACCTTGGCCGGGTTGGTGAGCGGACCGAGGGCGTTGAAGACGGTCCGGATGCCCAACTGGCTGCGCGCCCCGCCCGCGTGCCGCAGCGCCGGGTGGAACTTCACGGCGAAGCAGAAGGTGATCCCGGCTTCCTCGGCCACCTCGACGACCCGCTTCAGCGGCAGCTCCAGGTTCACCCCGAGCTTCTCCAGGACGTCGGAGGCTCCCGAGGCGCTGGAGGCCGCGCGGTTGCCGTGCTTGACGACCTTCGCGCCCGCGCCGGCGGCCACGATCGCGGACATCGTGGAGATGTTGACGGTCTTGGCGCCGTCACCGCCGGTGCCGACGATGTCGACGGTCCGCCCCGGCACCTCGATCACGTTGGCGTGCTCGTACATCGTGCGGACGAGGCCGGAGATCTCCTCCACGGTCTCGCCCTTGGCCCGCAGGGCGACGACGAAGCCCGCGATCTGCGCGTCGGTCGCCTCGCCGCGCATGATGCGGTCCATGGCCCAGGCCGTGTCCTCGGTGCTCTGGTCGCGTCCCTCGAGCAGTCCGTTCAGCACACCCGGCCAGGAACGGGCCGCCGCGGTGTTGCCTCCTGCGGGGGTCACAGCGCTCATCTGCCGCTCCTGGGTTCGTCTAGGCATGGGACAGGAACACCTTATCCAGCCCGGGGGACGGCAAAGAGCCCCGTCCATGCAGTGGAACGCATGGACAGGGCTCTCGCCGTGGCGACCTTGTCAGAGTCTCAGGTGATCAGTGGTGGCCGTGGCCGCTGGTGATCTCCTTGTACTCCTCGGTGGTGGGCTTGGGGATCTGGTTGTCCTCCCCGTAGTAGCCCTTGGAGAGCTTGGCCCGGAGCTTCTGCGAACCGGTCACCTTGCGCTCGACGCCGTTCTCGTCGACCGAGGGGCCGATCTCGACCGGCGCGTACTGCTCGTGCGCGGTGAGCGTGTGCAGCTGCTCCTGGCCCAGCGGCTCGTGGACCTCGATGAACTCACCGTGCGGCAGGCGCTTGATGATGCCCGACTCGCGTCCGTGCAGGACCTTGTCCTTGTCGCGCCGCTGCAGACCCAGGCAGATCCGCTTGGTGACGACGAAGGCGAGGACCGGTGCCACGAAGAAGGCGATGCGCACGAACCAGGTGATCGAGTTGATCGACAGATGGAAGTGCGTGGCCCAGAGGTCGTTACCACCACCGACGAGCAGCACCATGTACCAGGTGATCCACGCGACGCCGAAGCCCGTACGGGTCGGGACGTTGCGCGGGCGGTCCAGGATGTGGTGCTCGCGCTTGTCGCCGGTGACCCAGGACTCGATGAACGGGTAGACCGCGATCGCGACCAGGACCAGCGGGAAGATGATCAGCGGGATGAACACGCCCAGGACGAGCGTGTGACCCCAGGCGTTGATCTCCCAGCCCGGCATGACACGGATCAGGCCCTCGGAGAAGCCCATGTACCAGTCGGGCTGGGCTCCGGTGGAGACCTGGTCCGGACGGTAGGGACCGAGCGCCCAGATCGGGTTGATCGTGGCGATCGCCGAGATGGCCGCGATCACACCGAAGACCAGGAAGAAGAAGCCTCCGGCCTTCGCCATGTACACGGGAAGCAGCGGCATGCCGACGACGTTCTTGTTCGTCTTGCCGGGACCCGCGAACTGCGTGTGCTTGTGGTAGAAGACCAGGATCAGGTGCGCCACCACGAGCCCGAGCATGATGCCCGGCAGCAGCAGGATGTGCACCGAGTAGAACCGGGCCACGAAGTCGCCGCCGGGGAACTCCCCGCCGAACAGGAACATCGACAGATACGTGCCGACGACCGGGACGGACAGGACGGCGCCCTGCATGAAGCGCACACCGGTACCGGAGAGCAGGTCGTCCGGGAGCGAGTAACCGGTGAAGCCGGTGAACATGCCGAGGACGAACAGCAGGAACCCGAAGACCCAGTTGACCTCGCGGGGCTTGCGGAAGGCACCCGTGAAGAAGACGCGCATCATGTGCACGAACATCGCCGCGAGGAAGATCAGCGCCGCCCAGTGGTGGATCTGCCGGATCAGCAGACCACCGCGCACATCGAAGCTGATGTGCATGGTCGAGTTGAACGCCTCGGACATCAGCTGGCCCTGCAGCGGGATGTAGCTGCCGTGGTACTCCACCTCGTTCATCGACGGGTGGAAGAACAGGGTCAGGTACACACCCGTGAGGATGATGATGATGAAGCTGTAGAGGCAGATCTCACCGAGCATGAAGGACCAGTGGTCCGGGAAGATCTTGCGCATGTTGGCCTTGGCCAGGGAGTAGATCCCCAGACGTCCGTCGGCCCAGTCGGCGACCCGCTCTCCGGCGGGCGCCTCCTTCTTGCGCGTCTCAGTCGTCTTAGTGCTCATCCGCGCTCCCAGAAAGCAGGACCGACGGGCTCAGCGAAGTCGCCGAGCGCCTCGAGGTAGCCCTCTTCGTTCACGCCGATGCGCAGCTGCGGCAGCGCGTGACCGGCCGGGCCGAAGATCACTCGGGCACCGTCGGAGAGGTCGAAGGTGGACTGGTGACACGGGCAGAGGACGTGGTGCGTCTGCTGCTCGTACAGGGAGATCGGGCAGCCGACGTGGGTGCAGATCTTGGAGTACGCGACGACACCGTCGTGCGACCACTCGAGCTCCTGCTTGTCCTTGATGTTGTCCGGCTGGATCCGGACGATCATCAGGGCCGCCTTGGCGATCTCCTTCTGGAAGTCGTGGTCGTGCTCCTCCAGGCCCTCGGGCTTGGCGAAGGTCAGCGAACCGACCTGGACGTCCGACGGACGGAGCGGCTCGTTCGTGTTCATGTTCACGAGCAGCTTGCCCTTGGCCCACAGGGTGTGCCGCAGCTTGTCCTCCGGCAGCGGACCGAGGTCGCGCAGCAGGACGACGCCGGAGAGCGGCACCATGGCAAGCGCGCCGAACATCGTGTTGCGGATCAGCTTGCGCCGGCCGAACTGCGACTCCGCGGCACCGGCCTTGAAGTCGGCCATGACCTTGGCCTTGACCTCGGGCTCGGCCTCGATGGGGTGCCGCTCGTCGGCGACCTCCACGTCGGACATCAGGGTGCGGGCCCAGTGGACCGCGCCCGCGCCGATGCAGAAGAGCGCCACGCCCAGGGTCATGCCCAGGGAGAAGTTCAGCGCGCTGATGTGACCGATCGGCCAGATGTAGACGCGCTTGTCGACCGGGAACGCCACGTACGAGGCGATGAAGCCGATCGTGGCGAGCATCGAGAGCGTGAACAGGAAGGCGACCGCACGCTCGGACCGCTTGGCGGCCCGCTCGTCGATGTCCTGGACACGGTGCTCATGGGGCGGAAGCCCCGGGTCGGCGAACGGGTTCTCGTCCGCGACGGCCACCGAGCCGTGCTCGGTCTCCTGCACGCTGGGCAGGTTCTCTTCTGATTTCTCTTGGCTACTCATGACTTCTTGGCCTTTGCGGTCCGAGCGGCGACCCACACGGCGACCGCGATCAGCGAGCCGAGACCGAAGATCCAGCCGAACAGGCCTTCACTGACGGGACCCAGGCCGCCCAGCTTGAGACCGCCAGGGCTCTCGGTCTGTTCGCCGTTGACCGCGTCGAGGTACGCGATGATGTCCTGCTTGTTCTTCTCCGGCATGATCGTGTCGGGGAAGGACGGCATGTTCTGCGGGCCGGTCTGCATGGCCTCGTAGATGTGCTTCGGGGAGACATCCTCCAACGAAGGGGCGAACTTGCCCTTCGTCAACGCGCCACCCTCACCGGTGAAGTTGTGGCACTGCGCACAGTTGGTGCGGAACAGCTCGCCACCCTTGGCGATGTCCGCCCCGTCCGGGCTGTACTGCTTCTCGGTGGGGATGGTCGGGCCCGCGCCCAGCGAGGCGATGTACGCCGCGAGCTGGTCGATCTGGGCCTGGTTGTAGATGGCCTTCTTCTTCGGCGCCTGGGCGCCCGGCTGCTGGAGCGGCATACGGCCGGTGCTGACCTGGAAGTCGACGGCGGCTGCGCCGACGCCCACCAGGCTAGGACCGTCGGTGGACCCCTGACCGCCGGTTCCGTGGCAGCTGGAGCAGCCCACGGAGTACAGCTTCTTGCCCTCGTCGATGGCGAGGGACTGGGCGGTTTCGTCGGCCTGCGCCTTGTCCGCGGGTGCGAACGCGGCGTACAGCCCCCCGGTGGCCGCCAGCGCGAGGAGTAGGACGACGACCGCCGCCAGCGGGTGGCGTCGTCGTGCGGAGAGCTTTTTCACGGATTACCCCGGTGTCAGGATCTTCTGCGTCGATGCTTCTGGAATGAGTCGGAACGTCGGGCCCGTCGTGAGCCCGGCCCCGTTTACTTGATCATGTAGATCGTGGCAAAGAGACCGATCCAGACAACATCGACGAAGTGCCAGTAGTAGGACACGACGATGGCTGCGGTCGCCTGCTCATGGGTGAACCTCTTGGCCGCGTACGTCCTGCCGAGGACCAGCAGGAAGGCGATGAGACCGCCTGTCACATGCATGCCATGGAAGCCGGTGGTCAGGTAGAACACCGATCCGTACGGGTCGGACGAGAGCGAAAGACCCTCGTGCTTGACCAGCTCGGTGTACTCGAAGACCTGACCGCCGATGAAGACCGCACCCATGATGAAGGTGACGATGAACCACATCCGGAGCTTCTTCACGTCACCGCGCTCAGCGGCGAACACGCCTAGCTGACACGTGAGAGAGGAGAGCACCAGGATCGTGGTGTTCGTCGCCGAGAACGGGAAGTTCAGCGCGGACGCCATTTCCTTCCAGTGCTCAGGTCCTGTCACCGATCGCAGGGTGAAGTACATCGCGAAGAGGGCCGCGAAGAACATCAGCTCGGAACTCAGCCAAATGATGGTTCCGACGCTGGTGAGGTTCGGCCGATTGACCGGCGGGTGCGCGTGCCCGGTATCTACTGTCGTTGCTGTCGCCACGACCGACATTATGTCGGTCGCTTATCCCGCCCTCACCCCGGGGGGTGCCGTTCGGAGTGTCTGCGGGGTGTGTCCTGCCCGTATGGCCCATCGAAGGGCTGTCCGAACCGCTGTTGACGGGGTGTCCGGAGGAGTAGCATCCGCGCATCGGCCCCCGGCCGAGAGCCCCTCAACGAAGCGGAGGAACAATGCAGCCGACCGCCACGGTGCTGGTCTACAGCGACAACGCGAGCACCCGCGAGCAGGTCCGGTTGGCCACCGGACGCAGGCCGGCGGCGGATGTTCCCGCGGTCGAGTTCATCGAGTGCGCGACGCTGCCCGCCGTGCTGAAGGAACTCGACCGGGGCGGCATCGACGTCTGCGTCCTGGACGGCGAGGCCACCCCCGTCGGCGGCATGGGGGTCTGCCGTCAGCTCAAGGACGAGATCTTCCGGTGCCCGCCCGTGCTCCTGCTCATGGGGCGCCCGCAGGACGCCTGGCTGGCCACCTGGAGCCGCGCGGAGGCGGCGGTGACCCTTCCGGTCGATCCGGTCGAGTTCGCGAACTCCCTGGCCTCCCTCCTGCGCGAGAAGCTGGCCGTCCAGGCCTGACGCCACGACAGAAGGCCCCGCGCCTCGGCACGGGGCCTTCTGTGCTGTTCTGCGGAGCCGCTAGACCTGCGGCCGCAGCCGGGCCGCGTCGAGCGCCGTGGGGCCTTCCTTGGCCCCGCCGAGCAGCGCGCTGCCGTCCCGCCAGTTCTTCCAGCCGACGTTCCAGTCGCCGAAGCCGTTGCCGAACGGGTCCATGTCCGCGCCCAGGCTGTTGACGACCCGCACGAGGTCGCCCTGCCGGACGGTCTCGTAGAACCAGGCGGCGTCGCCGGTGCTCATGCCCGTGCAGCCGTGGCTGGTGTTCGCGTTCCCCTGCGAGCCGACCGACCACGGGGCGGCGTGCACGTACTCACCGGAATTGGTGACCCGTGTCGCGTAGTAGACCATCTTGTCGTAGAAGTCCGATGCGCCGATGCTGGCACTGGTCATACGTACGGAGTACTCCTTGCCCAGCACCACCTTGACGCCGTTGCGCGTGGAGTAGCCGGGCTTGCCCGTCGTCACCGGCATGGAGTTGATCTCCTCGCCGTTGCGGTAGACCGTCATCCAGTGCGAACCGGCGTCCGTGACGGCCTCGATGCGGTCGCCGATGGTCATCCGCAGCGGCTTGGCCTCACCGCCCCAGAGCTTGTCGCGGACCTTGATGCCCGCGAGGTTGCTCCGGACGTTGATGGTGGCGCCCACGGGCCAGTACTCCTTGGGCCGGTAGTGCAGCGTCGTGCTGTCCACCCAGTGCCACACGCCCTTCGTGGCGGGCTGCGTCTCGACCTTCAGCGAGCGCTCCACGATGGCCCTTGCCTTCTTGTCCTTCACCTTGGCGCTGAGCTTGGCCGTGACCGGCTGCCCCACCCCGTACTTGCCCGATTCGGGGCCGAAGGTGACGTCGAGCCGCTTCTTCTTGGCCGCCCCGTTCGTGTCGAACGTCAGGACCTTGCGCCCCGGTGAGCCCTCCTCGTCCTCCGTGCTGACCCGCACCGTGTAGTGCGCGCCCGCCGCGAGAGGCTCCGTGCTGTGCCAACGGGCGCCGTCGGCGGCGAGTTCACCCGCCACGTACCGCCCCTGCGCGTCGGTGGCCGTCACATCGGTGATGCGCCCGTCCTCGCCCTGGGCGGTGACCTCCAAGGGCTTGTCCGGATCCGCCTTCTGGCTGCCCACCGGGCCGTTGAAGGCGATCTGGCCCGCCGCGTCGTACGGCTTCGCCGAGAGCGGATGGCCGTCGGAGCTGCCGCACGCCGTGGTTCCCACCCCGAGGGCGGCCACCAGCGTGGTGCAGCTCAGTACCGTGCGGATTCGCGGTGAGTGGCTCATGAACACACGGTATGAAGGTTCATCGGCTCCGGCGCGTCGGGTGACCCGTACGAGTGTCAAGCGTGACACGCCGAAGGGCCCGGACTCTCCTGACGGAGTGTCCGGGCCCTTCGGTGGAGCGGGAGGTCACAGACTCACTGGGTCTGGTTCTCGCCCCGGTAGTACTCGAAGACCCAGCCGAAGAGGCCGACCATCAGGATGGGGGCCGAGAAGTACAGCAGCCACCAGCCGAAGACGACGCCCATGAAGGCGAGCGCGCCACCGATGGCCAGCGAGAGCGGCTGCCAGCTGTGCGGGCTGAAGAAGCCCACCTCGCCGGCCTCGTCCGCTACGTCGGCCTCCTTGTTGTCCTGTGCGGCCGCGTCGACACGCCGGGCCGTGAAGGCCAGGTAGTAGCCGATCATGATGCACAGGCCGAACGCCAGGAACAGTGCGGTCGTACCCGCCGGCTCCTTGGACCACCAGCCGTAGACGATCGCCATGACGAGCACGAAGACGCTCAGCCAGATGAACATCTTGCCCTGGATCTTCACTTCGCGGCCTCCTTGTCGCCGCCGAACAGTGCGGTGTCCTTCTGCCCGGCGTTCTCGAGCTGGTCGAGAGCCGCGATCTCAGGGTGATGCAGGTCGAACGCCGGGGATTCGGAACGGATCCGCGGCAGGGTGAGGAAGTTGTGCCGCGGCGGCGGGCAGGACGTCGCCCACTCGAGCGAACGGCCGTAGCCCCACGGGTCGTCGACCTCGATCTTCTTGCCGTACTTGGCCGTCTTCCAGATGTTGTAGAAGAACGGCAGGATCGACAGGCCGAGCAGGAACGAGGAGATCGTCGAGATCGTGTTCAGGGCGGTGAAACCGTCGGCCGCGAGGTAGTCCGCGTAACGACGCGGCATGCCCTCGGCGCCCAGCCAGTGCTGCACCAGGAACGTGCCGTGGAAGCCGATGAACAGCGTCCAGAAGGTGATCTTGCCGAGCCGCTCGTCCAGCATCTTGCCGGTGAACTTCGGCCACCAGAAGTGGAAGCCGGAGAACATCGCGAAGACCACGGTGCCGAAGACGACGTAGTGGAAGTGCGCGACGACGAAGTACGAGTCGGAGACGTGGAAGTCCATCGGCGGCGAGGCCAGGATGACGCCGGTCAGACCACCGAAGGTGAAGGTGATCAGGAAGCCGACGGCCCAGAGCATCGGTGTCTCGAAACTCAGTGAGCCCTTCCACATCGTTCCGATCCAGTTGAAGAACTTCACGCCCGTTGGCACGGCGATCAAGAACGTCATGAAGGAGAAGAACGGTAGGAGCACGCCTCCGGTGACGTACATGTGGTGCGCCCACACGGTCACGGAGAGACCCGCGATGGCGATCGTCGCGCCGATCAGGCCCATGTAGCCGAACATCGGCTTACGGGAGAAGACCGGGATGACCTCGGAAATGATTCCGAAGAATGGCAACGCGATGATGTACACCTCTGGATGGCCGAAGAACCAGAAGAGGTGTTGCCACAGCAGCGCGCCGCCGTTGGACGCGTCGAAGATATGGGCGCCGAATTTACGGTCCGCCTCCAGGGCGAACAGCGCGGCGGCCAGAACGGGGAAGGCCAGCAGGACCAGAACCGCGGTCAGCAGGACGTTCCACACGAAGATCGGCATCCGGAACATCGTCATGCCGGGTGCGCGCATGCAGATGATCGTGGTGATGAAGTTGACCGAACCGAGGATCGTGCCGAAGCCGGAGAAGGCCAGACCCATGATCCACATGTCGGCGCCGATGCCCGGCGACCGGACGGCGTCCGACAGCGGGGAGTAGGCGAACCAGCCGAAGTCGGCCGCACCCTGCGGGGTGAGGAAGCCGGCCACCGCGATGAGCGAGCCGAAGAGGTACAGCCAGTACGCGAACATGTTCAGCCGTGGGAACGCCACGTCGGGCGCGCCGATCTGCAGCGGCATGATCCAGTTCGCGAATCCGGCGAACAGCGGCGTCGCGAACATCAGCAGCATGATCGTGCCGTGCATCGTGAACGCCTGGTTGAACTGCTCGTTCGACATGATCTGCGAGCCGGGACGAGCGAGTTCGGCGCGCATGAAGAGCGCCATGACGCCGCCGATGCAGAAGAACGCGAACGACGTGACCAGGTAGAGCGTGCCGATCGTCTTGTGGTCGGTGGTCGTCAGCCACTTGATGACCACAGCGCCCGGCTGTGCGCGCCGTACCGGCAGCTCGTTCTCGAATGAGTCTTCTGCTGCCGCGGCACCCTGAGGTTCGTTGAGGATGCTCACAGGTTGTTCGTCTCCCGGTTCTTCTCGTGCTTCGTCTGCTCGATGCCGGCCGGGATGTAACCGGTCTGGTTCTTCTTCGCCAGGTCCTCGAGGTGCTTCTGGTAGCGCTCGGGGGAAACGACCTTGACGTTGAAGAGCATCCGGGAGTGGTCGACACCGCAGAGCTCGGCGCACTTGCCCATGAAGGTGCCCTCCTTGTTCGGAGTCACCTCGAAGGCGTTCGTGTGGCCCGGGATGACGTCCTGCTTCATGAGGAACGGCACCACCCAGAAGGAGTGGATGACGTCACGCGAAGTCAGCACGAACCGGACCTTCTCGCCCTTGGGGAGCCAGAGGGTCGGGCCGGGGTTGCCGTTCTGCGGGTTCCGCTGGCCGGGCGTACCGACGTCGTAGACGCCACCGGCGTTGGACGGGAACGCCTTCCGGAACTTGTCCGGGATGGCCTCAAGCTCCTTGGCGGACTTGGCGTCTCCCTTGTCGGAACCCGGCACGTCCTCGATGTAGTTGAAGCCCCAGCTCCACTGGTAGCCGACCACATTGACCGTGTGAGCGGGCTTGTCCTCGAGAGCGAGGAGCTTCGTCTCATCACGTGCCGTGAAGTAGAAGAGCACCGAGACGATGATGAGGGGCACCACCGTGTAGAGCGCTTCGATGGGCATGTTGTAACGCGTCTGCGGAGGTACCTCGACCTTGGTGCGGCTGCGCCGGTGGAAGATGACACTCCACAGGATCAGACCCCAGACCAGCACGCCCGTGGCGAGCGCTGCCGCCCACGAGCCCTGCCAGAGGGAGAGGATCCGGGGAGCCTCCTCCGTTACGGGGGTGGGCATACCAAGGCGGGGAAAATCCTTGTATGTGCAACCGGTCGCGGTTGCCAAGATCAGGCCCGCAGTCAGCACCTGCGGCAGCTTCCGCCGCATCGGGCGCCGCGACGAGCGGTCGGAGCCGTTGGGACTCACGTAGCGCCTTCCCGAGAGTCTCGGCCCGCGCGGTCGGGTGCGGCCTTCTCGGTCGTCGGTCGCCGCCCTGCGGCGGGCAGGGGTTTGGATGTTTATGCGGGCCAAACCTTACTGGACGCTATTTGGGGTCGCGCGGGGAGGGTGCCTAACGCGCCGCGGGTCACCCGGGAGGGTGGGACCCCCTGCCGTCCACCCCTTTCTGACGGGGGGTCGGGGCGCCCACCGGGTAGGTGGAATCCGTCGGTCCGCGGCTGCGGGGTGCGTCGTGGTTGATCGCGCCCACGCGGCGGAGCCGCATATGTCACAGCCCCGCGCCCCTTCGGGGCGCTTAGCGTTGCCCTGTGTCCTACTTCGATGCCGCTTCCTCCGCTCCCCTGCACCCCGTGGCCCGGCAGGCTCTGCAAGCTTCGCTGGACGAGGGGTGGGCCGATCCCGCGCGGCTCTATCGCGAGGGGCGGCGGGCCAGGCTGTTGCTCGATGCCGCGCGGGAGGCCGCCGCCGATGCGGTGGGCTGCCGTCCGGACGAGCTCTCCTTCGCCTCTTCCGGTACGCGGGCCGTGCACTCCGGGATCGCCGGGGCCCTCGCCGGACGTCGGCGTGTCGGGCGGCATCTGGTGGTGTCGGCGGTCGAACACTCTTCGGTGCTCCATGCGGCGGCGGCGCTCGAAGCCGACGGCGGGACGGTGACGGAGATCCCCGTCGACCGGTCGGGGTCGGTGTCCACGGCCGCGTACACCGCCGGTCTGCGCCCCGACACGGCGCTCGCCTGCCTTCAGTCCGCCAACCACGAGGTGGGCACCGAGCAGCCGGTGGCCGATGTCGCTTCGGCGTGTCGGGCCGCCGGGGTGCCGCTCCTGGTGGACGCCGCGCAGTCGCTGCCGTGGGGCCCGGTGGGCGGGGAGTGGTCGCTGCTCGCCGCCAGTGCCCACAAGTGGGGCGGGCCCGCGGGTGTGGGGCTCCTCGTGGTGCGCAAGGGGGTGCGGTTCGCCCCGCAAGGCCCGGCCGACGAGCGCGAGTCGGGGCGCGCCCCGGGCTTCGAGAACATCCCGGCGGTGGTCGCCGCCGCGGCCTCGCTGCGTGCCGTGCAGGCCGAGGCCGCCGAGGAGGGCGCCCGGCTGCGGGAGTTGACCGAGCGGATCAGGGCGCGGGTGCCGGGTCTGGTGCCGGACGTGGAGGTGGTGGGCGATCCGGAGCGGCGGCTTCCCCACCTGGTGACCTTCTCGTGTCTCTATGTCGACGGGGAGACAGTGCTGCACGAGCTGGACCGGGCGGGCTTCTCGGTCTCCTCCGGCTCGTCCTGCACCAGCTCGACGCTGACCCCGAGCCATGTCCTGAAGGCGATGGGCGTACTGAGCGAGGGCAACGTCCGGGTGTCACTCCCACGAGGGACCCAGGAAGCTGACGTCGAGCGTTTTCTGGGGGTTTTGCCGGGCGTGGTGGCCGGCGTCCGGGAGCAACTGGGCGCACCGGTGGTCCCGGCCGCCCCGCGTGCGGAGTCCGGCTCGCTCGTCGTCGACGCGCTCGGCAAGCGCTGCCCGCTCCCCGTCATCGAGCTCGCGAAGGTCATCGGGGACGTGCCGGTGGGCGGCACGGTCACGGTCCTCGCCGACGACGAGGCGGCCCGGCTCGACATCCCGGCGTGGTGCGAGATGCGGGGGCAGGAGTACGTGGGCGAGGAGCCGGCGGACCACGGAGCTGCCTATGTGGTCCGCCGGAGCTCCTGACTAGACCAGGTGGGTCTGGACCTCGGACGCCGCCTCATGGCCGTACGCCTTGGTGAAGCGGTCCATGAAGTTGCTGCGCTGCAGCTCGTACTCCTGGGTGCCGACGGTCTCGATGACCAGGGTGGCGAGCATGCAGCCGACCTGCGCCGCGCGCTCGTGGGAGACGCCCCAGGCGAGACCCGAGAGGAAGCCGGCGCGGAAAGCGTCGCCGACGCCGGTCGGCTCGACCTTCGCCTCCTCCTCCGGGACGCCGACCTCGATCGGGTCCTGGCCCGTCGCCTCGATGCGCACGCCGCGCGAGCCGAGGGTCGTCACGCGGTGGCCGACCTTGGAGAGGATCTCGGCGTCGGTCCAGCCGGTCTTGGACTCGATGAGTCCCTTCTCGTACTCGTTCGAGAAGAGGTACGTGGCGCCGTCGAGGAGGGTCCGGATCTCCTCGCCCTCCATGCGCGCGATCTGCTGGGAGAAGTCGGCCGCGAAGGGGATCTTCCGCGTCCGGCACTCCTCGGTGTGGCGCATCATCGCCTCGGGGTCGTCCGCACCGATGAGGACCAGGTCGAGGCCGCCCACGCGGTCGGCCACGGTCTTCAGTTCGATGAGGCGGGCCTCGCTCATCGCGCCCGTGTAGAACGAGCCGATCTGGTTGTGGTCGGCGTCCGTGGTGCACACGAAGCGGGCCGTGTGCAGCGTCTCGGAGATGCGGACCGATGCCGTGTCGACGCCGTGCCGGTCGAGCCAGGCGCGGTACTCGCCGAAGTCCGAGCCCGCGGCACCGGCCAGGATCGGGCTCGTGCCGAGCTGGCCCATGCCGAAGCAGATGTTGGCGGCCACTCCTCCCCTGCGTACGTCTAGGGCGTCGACCAGGAAAGAGAGAGAAACCGTGTGCAACTGATCCGCGACCAGTTGGTCGGCGAAGCGGCCGGGGAAGGTCATCAGGTGGTCGGTGGCGATGGAGCCGGTGACTGCGATACGCACGACGGCATGCTCCTGTGGAGGAGAGGAGAGGGGTTGACACCTCACGCTACCGGGTGGGGCCACCGTCACTGAAGAGGCCAAACTACCCGTTAGTAGGTCTTTTTTCGCGAGGTGTGCGATGCGTACGGTGCGGTTATGGCCGTTATCTCGAAGCATGTCGTGAACGCCCGTCCCGTAGAGCTGCCCGCCGAGTCCCTGGAGACGTTGCGCGGCGACTGCGCCCGCATGGCCCCGCACTGGGTGACCCCCGCGGCCGCCGCGACCGCCCCGGTCTCACCCACGCTGATCCATGGCGTCAGCGTGCCGTCCGCCTCCGCGCGGCTGCTCGACGGCATGTCCGAGTACGGCGACTGAGACGACAGCCGGTCCTCGACCGGCTCGGGGGCATCGGCGCGCGCCGAGGGAACCGCGCGCTCCCCCGCTGCGTCCCACCGCTGTCCCCCGTAAAGGGGACGCGGAATACGAACGAGGCCCCCGCGCGGGCCTCCTGGGACAGCAGTGCAGTCGAAGGAGCGATGCGGTGAGCACCGAGCGACCCGACCATGACGTGGCCGAGCAGCACCGGCGGCGTTCCCGCCTTGCCGTCGCGTCGGTGGCGGCCACGGTGCTGCTCGTCGGTGGCGGCGGCGCGTACTTCGCCGCCACCGCCTCAGGCGGCAGCGACGGCAACGGCAGTTCTCCCGCCGCCGACGGCGGCACGCCCCCACCCCTTGCCCTCGACGGCCACACGGACGGCGACCGGCAGGAAGGCGGCACCGACGGCTCGGGCGACACGAACGGCATCGCCCCCGGAGAGCCCGACCCGAGCGGCGCCACCTACCGCGCCGAGGGCAAGCTGCCCGGCGGCCCCGACGAGGCGGCCGTGTTCCACCCGCGGGGCACCGTCAGCCAGGACCAGGTCACCGAGCTGGCCAAGGCCCTCGGCGTCACGGGCAAGCCCACGTCGCAGGACGGCGCCTGGAAGATCGGCCCCACGAAGGACGGTTCCGGCCCCTCGCTCCAGGTGAGCAAGCAGGCGCCCGGCACCTGGACCTTCACGAAGTACGCCACCGGTGGCAGCGACAACTGCCAGAAGGGCAAGCCCTGTTCGGAGGGTTCGGGGACGTCCACCGCGCCGAACGGCGAGGGTGACGCGGTCGGCGAGAGCGCGGCGAAGAAGGCCGCGGCACCGGTCCTGAAGGCCGTGGGCCAGGACGACGCGAAGGTGGACGCGGGCCAACTCATGGGCGGCGTACGGGTGGTGAACGCCGACCCGAAGGTGGGCGGCCTGCCGACGTACGGCTGGTCGACCGGCATCCAGGTCGGATCGGACGGCCAAGTGGTCGGCGGCAGCGGCCAGTTGAAGGCGCCGGAGAAGGGCGCCACCTACCCGGTGATCAGCGCCCAGGAGACCCTGGACCAGCTCAACGCGTCGGGCGACAGTGGCGGCCGGGTCGGCATCGGCGGCTGCGCGTCGGCGGTTCCGAACCCCGCGGGCGACACCGCGGACAGCTCGGAGGGTGACGGCCCCGCGGTCGAGAAGGGGACGAAGGCGCCGTGCGAGGAGCCTTCCTCCGCGCCTCCGAAGCCGCAGCCGGTCACGGTGAAGGGCGCCACCTTCGGGCTCGCGGTGCAGTTCGTGGACGGGCGCCAGGCGCTCGTACCCTCCTGGCTGTTCGACGTGAAGCCGCAGGGTGCGCAGGACACGTTCACGGTGACGCACACGGCCGTGGAGCCGAAGTTCCTCACCTCGCCGAGCACGCCGTCCGCCGCCCCGACGCCCACCGAGAAGCCGGGCACGGGCAAGCAGGACTCGGGTACGCGCGTCGAGTCCTACCGCGCGGACGGCAAGTCCCTGACCCTGTCCTTCTGGGGCGGCGTCTGCAGCGACTACTCGGCTTCGGCCGACGAGAGCAAGGGCAGCGTGCGCGTGGAGGTGACCGAGACCCACAAGAAGGGCCAGGTCTGCGTCTCGATGGCCAAGAAGTTCACCAAGACCGTGACCCTCGACCAGCCGCTCGGCGACCGCAAGGTCGTGGACGAGACGGGCGGCGGGACGGTGCCGCGGAAGTAGTCCCGTACGGCGTCACATCACGCACGAAGGCGGCCCCCGAAGTTCTCGGGGGCCGCCTTCGTATGAGCCTTTAGCTGAACGAGTCGCCGCAGGCGCAGGAGCCCGTGGCGTTCGGGTTGTCGATCGTGAAGCCCTGCTTCTCGATGGTGTCGACGAAGTCGATGGAGGCGCCGCCCAGGTAAGGAGCGCTCATCCGGTCGGTGACGACCTTCACGCCGTCGAAGTCCTTGAGCACGTCGCCGTCGAGCGAGCGCTCGTCGAAGAACAGCTGGTAGCGAAGGCCGGAGCAGCCGCCGGGCTGAACGGCGACGCGCAGCGCCAGGTCGTCCCGGCCCTCCTGCTCAAGAAGGCCCTTGACCTTGGCCGCGGCGGCGTCGGACAGGAGGATGCCGTCGCTCACGGTGGTGGTCTCGTCCGATACGGACATCTGCTTCTCTCCCGGGTTGTACGGAGACTGCTTGCCGACGGTTGCAACCGTCGGGGCCGCGGATTCATTCCGGGCCGAGTGCTGTGTCTCTCGGCTGTCTGTCCCTTCATGCTCGCACATGCCGCCCGGCGGGGCATCGACCCGTCGGAGGCGAACGCGTCACATCGACACAATGGCCATCGTCAAACTGACGTGAAGCGGTTATGATAGATAACGTCAATTAGACGAAAAGGCTCCCCGGTGCAAGCACCGGCTCCACCGGAGCGGCTGCCGCCGCGCTCATCACATTCAGAAAGGGTGCGTGTCGTGACCACCGCCCAGTCCCCCGTGGACCTCGTGGAACTCGATGTTCAGCCCACACCGCTCGCTCTGCTGCTGCTCGGCCGCGAGGCTGACCCCAAGAGCGAGCGTGGCGTGGACTGCCCCGGCGATCTGCCGTCGCCCTCCGACCCCGACCTGGTGGAACGCGCCCGTGCCGCCAAGGAGAAGCTCGGCGACAAGGTCTTCGTGCTCGGCCACCACTACCAGCGCGACGAGGTCATCCAGTTCGCGGATGTCACCGGCGACTCCTTCAAGCTGGCCAAGGACGCGGCCGCCAGGCCGGAGGCGGAGTACATCGTCTTCTGCGGCGTGCACTTCATGGCCGAGTCCGCGGACATCCTGACCACCGACGACCAGAAGGTTGTCCTGCCCGATCTGGCCGCCGGCTGCTCGATGGCCGACATGGCCACCGCCGAGCAGGTCGCGGAGTGCTGGGACGTGCTGGCCGAGGCCGGGATATCCGAGCAGGTCGTGCCCGTCTCGTACATGAACTCCTCTGCCGACATCAAGGCCTTCACCGGTAAGCACGGCGGGACGATCTGCACCTCGTCCAACGCCAAGCGGGCCCTGGAGTGGGCCTTCGAGCAGGGCGAGAAGATCCTCTTCCTGCCGGACCAGCACCTCGGCCGGAACACCGCGGTCCGCGACATGGGCCTCTCGCTCGACGACTGCGTCCTCTACAACCCGCACAAGCCGAACGGCGGCCTGACCGTCCAGCAGCTGCGGGACGCGAAGATGATCCTGTGGCGCGGGCACTGCTCGGTGCACGGGCGCTTCTCGCTGGAGTCCGTGGAGGACGTGCGCGCGCGGATTCCCGGCGTGAACGTCCTGGTGCACCCCGAGTGCAAGCACGAGGTCGTGGCCGCGGCGGACTACGTGGGCTCCACGGAGCACATCATCCAGACCCTGGAGGCGGCCCCCGCCGGTTCCAAGTGGGCGATCGGGACCGAGCTGAACCTCGTACGCCGCCTGGCGAACCGTTTCGCCGCCGAGGACAAGGAGATCGTCTTCCTCGACAAGACGGTCTGCTTCTGCTCGACCATGAACCGGATCGACCTGCCGCACCTGGTCTGGGCCCTGGAGTCCCTGGCCGAGGGCAAGCTGGTCAACCAGATCGAGGTCGACCGCGAGACCGAGCAGTTCGCGAAGCTGGCCTTGGAGCGGATGCTGGCGCTGCCGTAGGGCTGCCGCTTGTCCGTCGCGTAAGGGGTGCCCGCCATTGCGGGTGCCCCTTAGCGCGTTCTACGCTCTTCCAGCCGCGATCTACGCTCCTTGAGCGCGCCGCCCAGCGCCTCCAGGGCCGGTACGGACGCGATCAGCGCCACCAGTTGCTCCTCGGAGAGCGTGGCGAGCGCGTCGGCGAAGATCTCCGCCCAGGCGTTCTCGATCAGGGCCATGCCCTGCTCCGCCTTGAGGGTCGGCTTCAGGCGCACCACCCGGCCGTCGTTCGGGTCCTTCTCGCGCTCCAGGTGTCCGGCGTTGACCAGGCCGCGGACCGTGGCGCTCACATTGCTGGCGTGCAGGCCGAGTTCACGGGCCAGGACGCTCACTGTCACGCCGGGTTCCGCGTGGACGTAGCGCATCAGCTCCAGCTCCGACGGCGGAAGCCGCCACAGCCCCGCCTCCTCCATGCCCTGGAAGCGCAGCACGCGCGAGAGCGCGTACAACGCGGGGGTCAGCTCCCTGGCGTGCCGCAGGAGCCTGCGGTCGGCCTCGTCGTTCTCCACGTCCCTCTGCTCTGTCACGCCCCCATGCTAGCGTCACCTATAGATATATAACTATCCCTAACTCGCCGGGGGGTTCTCCGCCATGCCCTTGCTCACCGCCGCGCTCGCGTTGCTCTCGTTCATCGGTCCGCTCTCGACCGACATGTACCTCCCCGCCTTCCCGCGGATGGCCGACGAACTGCACACCGACGCCTCCGGCGTGCAGCTCACGCTGACCGCGTTCCTCGTCGGGATGACGCTCGGGCATCTCGTCTTCGGGCCGCTCTCCGACCGGTACGGCAGACGCGCGCCGCTGCTCGCGGGCGCGGCCGTGTGCACCGCGGGGACCGCGCTGTGTGCCATGGCGCCGTCACTGGGGTGGCTGGTCGCGCTGCGGTTCGTGACCGGGTTCAGCGGGGCCGCGGGGGTCGTGATCAGCCGGGCCGTGGTCGCCGACCGGGTCCAAGGCGCCGCGGCCGCACGGCTGTTCGGGGTGCTCATGACGCTGGCCGGGATCGCGCCGATCATCGCCCCGCTGGCCGGCGGCGCGGTGATCGGGGCCGCAGGGTGGCGTGGCGTCTTCTGGGTGCTCGCCGGGGTGTCCCTACTCGTGACCCTGGCAGTGGTGGTCGGCGTACCGGAGAGCCTGCCGAGGGAGCGGCGGCACGAGGGCGGGGTACGGCAGGTGGTGGCCTCGGCCCGCGAGGTCGTGGGCGACCGGGCGTACGTGGGCTACACGCTCGCCTTCACCTTCGGGTTCGGGATGCTGTTCTGCTACATCGCCGGGTCACCGTTCCTGCTGCAGAACGTGCTGGGCATGGGGGTGGGGGCGTCGTCCCTCGCGTTCTCGGGCGGGGCCGTGGTCGCGACGCTCTCCAGTGCGGTGGGCTCCCGCCTCGTGGCGCGGGTCGCTCCCGAAGCGCTGCTGCGGGCCGGGCTCCTCGCGATGCTCACGGGTACGACGCTGCTGCTTGCCCTCACGCTGGCGGGGCTGTTGGGGGTGGTGGTGTGCCTGGTACTGATGGCTCTGGTGTGCGGTGGGCTCGGGCTCGTCGTGGCCAACGCTGCGGCGCTCGCGCTGGCACGGGTACCGTTCGCCTCCGGCGTGGGGTCCGCCTTGCTGGGTACTGCCCAGAGCGCACTGGGCGCGGTGGTCGCGCCGCTGGTGGGGCTCGGCGGTGAGCACACCGCGGTGCCCCTGTTCGTGGGGATGACGCTGTGCAGCGGGGCTGCCGTGCTGGCACTTGCGGTGGGCGTACGCGGACGGGGCGCCCCTCTGGATGAGGGGCGCCCCGTCGCTGATCGTGCCGGGCGTCCTGGTTGACGGGAGCCGCTCCTAGACCTGGGCGGGCTCCGTGTCCTCGGATGCCTGGGCGGGGACGCCCGCCTTCTTCGCCCGCTTCGCCTCGCGCTTCGTGCGCCTCTTCTCCTTGCGGAGCTCCACCATCGCGTACAGCGTCGGGACGAGGAGGAGGGTGAGGAGCGTCGACGTGATCAGGCCGCCGATGACCACCACCGCGAGCGGCTGGGCGATGAAGCCGCCCTCGCCCGTGATGCCGAGGGCCATCGGGAGCAGGGCGAAGATGGTCGCGAGGGCCGTCATCAGGATCGGGCGGAGGCGGTGCCTGCCACCCTCGATGACCGCCTCGACCACGCCGTGACCCTGCCCGCGGTACTGGTTGATCAGGTCGATCAGGACGATCGCGTTCGTCACCACGATGCCGATCAGCATCAGCATGCCGATCATCGCCGGGACGCCCATCGGGGTGTCGGTGGCGATCAGCAGGCCGATCGCGCCCGTGGCCGCGAACGGGATCGAGACCAGCAGGATCAGCGGCTGCACGAGCGAGCGGAACGTCGCCACGAGCAGCATGAAGACGATCGCGATCGCCGCGAGCATCGCGAGGCCGAGCGAGGCGAACGCCTCGTCCTGGTCCTCGGAGACGCCGCCGATGGACGCCGTGGCGCCGTCCGGCAGCTTCAGCGCGTCGAGCTTCTTGGTGAGGTCGGCGCTGACGGCGCCGGTGTTCTCGCCGGTCGGCTTCGCGGTGATCGTCGCGGCGCGGGCGCCGTCGATGCGGGTCATCGAGACCGGGCCGTCGACCAGCTTGACGTCCGCGATCTCACCGAGCTTCACGGAGCCGAGGTTCAGCTTCCGCAGTTCCGCGAGAGTCTTCGCCGGCTGCTTCGACTTCACCACGACGTCGCGCTCGGTGTCGTCCAGGATCGCCTTGCCGCTCTCGGTGCCGCGGACCGCCTGGGCGACGGCCTGGCCGAGGGTGGTGTCGTTGAACCCGGCCGCGGCGGCCTTGGAGTTCGCCTTGACCGAGATCCGCGGGATGCTCTGCGACAGGTCGCTCTGCACGTCCGTGACGTCGTCGAGCTTCGCGACCTCGTCCCGCACCTCGTCGGACGCCTCGCGCAGCACATCGCCGTCGGCGGCCTTGACGACCACGCTCAGGTCCTGGCTGCCGAAGCCGTCACCGGCCGCGATGGACGTCTGGCCGATGCCGGAGAGCTTGCCGAGCTCCTCCTCGACCTTGTCCTGCGTCTTGTCGTACGAGGACTTGTCCTTGAGCGTCAGGGTGTACGAGGCCTGGTTGGTGTCCGTGGAGCCGCCGAAGGCCGCCATGAAACCGGAGGAGCCGACCGTGACCTGGTAGTCCTTGATCTCGTCGAGACCGTCCAGCATCTTCTCGACCTTCTTGGCCGAGGCGTCGGACGCCGCCAGGCTGGTGCCCGGCTTCAGCTCCTGCTTGATGGTCAGGACTTCCTGCTCGCCCTGGTCGAAGAAGTTGGTCTTCAGGAGCGGTGCCATGCCGAACGTGCCCACGAGGACCACGACCGCGATGACGAGGCTGGTGAAACGGCGCCGCGTCGCGAAGCGGAGCACGGGGACGTAGAAGCGCTGGAGCCTGCTCTTCGCCTCCTTCTCCTCGGCCTTGCGGCGGGCTTCCTCCGGGTCGGCGCCGCGGACGTCCTTGGGGGGACGCAGGAACCAGTACGAGAGGACCGGCACAACCGTGAGCGAGACGAGCAGGGAGGCCAGGAGCGCCGCCGTGACCGTCAGCGAGAAGGAGCCGAAGAGCTCGCCCACCATGCCGCCGACCAGGCCGATCGGCAGGAACACCGCGACGGTCGTCAGCGTCGAGGACGTCACGGCGCCCGCGACCTCCTTGACGGCCGTGATGATCGCGGCCTCGCGCTCCTCGCCGTAGCCGAGGTGACGCTTGATGTTCTCCAGGACCACGATCGAGTCGTCGACGACGCGGCCGATGGCGATGGTCAGCGCGCCGAGCGTGAGCATGTTGAGGGAGAGGTCCCGCGTCCACAGCACGATCAGGGCGAGGACGACCGAGAGCGGGATGGAGACCGCGGTGACCAGCGTCGAGCGGATCGACGCCAGGAAGACCAGGATGACCAGGACCGCGAAGACCAGGCCGAGGGCGCCCTCGGTGGTGAGGCCGTCGATGGACTTGGAGACCGCGGGGCCCTGGTCGCTCGCGACCGTCAGGTCGGAGCCCGCGCCGAGGTCCTTGCGCAGGTCGGGCAGCTTGTCCTTGACCGCGTCGGAGATGGCGACGGCGCTGCCGTCCTGGTCCATCGTGATCGCGAGGGCGAGGCTGGGCTTGCCGTTGGTCCGCGTGATGGAGGTGGCCTCGGAGGGCGCCTGCTTCACCGTGGCGACATCACTGAGGCGCACCGGCTTGGCAGGGCGCTCCCCCGGCTTGGCCTCGGCGGCGACCATCAGGTCCTGGATCTGCTTCAGGGAGGTGTAGCCGCCGCCGACCTGGACGGTGCGGTTCTTGCCGCCCTCGTCGAAGGAGCCCGCGGGCAGCGTGGCGCCGCCGGCCTGGAGCGCCTGGCCGAGCGCGGCCGGGGTCAGGCCCGCCTTGGCCAGCTTCCTGTCGTCCGGGGTGACGTCGACCTGGAGGTCGCGCACGCCGTCGACGGTGACCTGGGCGACGCCGTCGATGTCCTTGAGGGAGGGCACGACGGTGCGGTCGAGCTGGTCGGAGAGCGCCTGCTGGTCCTTGTCGGAGGTGACGGAGAGGACCACGGTCGGGATGTCGTCCGTGGAGCCCGCGATGACCTGCGGGTCCACGTCGTCGGGGAGCTGGGCCCCGGCGCGGTTCACGGCCTGCTGGACATCGGCGACGAGCTGCTTGGAGCCGCTGCCGTAGTCGAACTGGGCCATGATCACGGCGTTGCCCTCGCTCGCCGTGGAGGTGATGCCGGTGATGCCGTCAACCGCGTCGATCGAGGACTCAAGGGGTTCGACGACCTGCTTTTCCACCACATCGGGGGACGCGCCCTGATACGGGGCCAGGACGGACACCATCGGCAGTTCGATGGAGGGCAGCAGCTGCTGCTTGAGCTGAGGGATCGCGATCGCGCCGAAGACGAGGGCGATGATCGATATCAGCCCGACAAGGGCCCGTTGGGCGAGGCTGAACCGGGACAGCCAGGACATGGTGGTCTCTCTCTGTGGCGTACTGCGCAGGAACGGGCACCGGCCAGCCGGTGCCCCCTACACGATCTGCCATGTCCAGAGCAGGAATCGTCCCTCCGAGGACCCGTTCTAACGCGGCGCATACTGCGAGTGCAGTACGTCGCACCCGCAATCACTCCACCCTTGGGCGTACCAGGCCCGATTCGTAGGCAATCACGACGAGTTGTGCCCGGTCACGGGCGCCCAGCTTCGCCATCGCACGGTTCACGTGCGTCTTCACGGTGAGCGGGCTGACCTCCAGGCGCTCGGCGATCTCGTCGTTCGAGTGGCCGCCCGCGACCTGGACGAGCACCTCGCGCTCACGCCCGGTGAGCGCGTCGAGCCGCTCGCCGCGCGCCCCGTTCTCCTCGTCCGAACTGTCGCCCTGCGCGAGGAACTTGGCGATCAGGCCCTTCGTCGCCACCGGGGAGAGCAGGGCGTCGCCCGCGGCCGCGATCCGGATCGCGCCGAGCAGTTCGTCCGGCTCCGCGCCCTTGCCGAGGAAGCCGGAGGCACCGGCGCGCAGCGACTGCACCACGTACTCGTCGACCTCGAAGGTGGTCAGCATGACCACGCGTACGTGGGCGAGCTCGGGGTCGGCGCTGATCAGCCGGGTGGCGGCGAGGCCGTCCGTGCCGGGCATGCGGATGTCCATCAGGACGACGTCCGCGGCCTCGGATCTGGCGAGCTCGACGGCCTCCGCGCCGTCCGACGCCTCGGCGACGACCTCCATGTCGGGCTCGGAGTCGACGAGCACCTTGAACGCGCTGCGCAGCAAGGCCTGGTCGTCGGCGAGCAGCACCCGGATCGTCACGCGGTCCCTCCCTCTGCCGGGGTGACCGGCGTTGCCGTGACCGGCAGGATCGCATGGACGCGGAAGCCGCCGCCGTAGCGGGGTCCGGCGGTGCAGCGGCCGTTCAGGGCGCTGACGCGCTCGCGCATGCCGAGCAGGCCGTGCCCGCCGCCATCACCCTCGCCGGCCGGTTCCTTCTTCTCGCCCCCGCCGTCGTCCAGGATCGTGACCTCGGCGTTCGGCCCCACGCGGATGACGCTGACCTCGGCCTTGGCGCCCACGCCCGCGTGCTTCTGCACGTTCGTGAGGGCTTCCTGGATGATGCGGTACGCGGCCAGGTCGACCCCGGCGGGCAGGTCGGCCACCGTGTCGTCGCAGGTCACCTCCACGGGGAGGCCCGCGTGGCGGAAGGTCTCGACGAGGTCGTCGAGGCGGGCCAGGCCCGGGGCCGGCTCGGTGGGGGCCTCGGGGTCGCCGGTCTGCCGCAACAGGCCGACGGTGGCGCGCAGTTCGTTGAGCGCGGAGCGGCTGGCGTCGCGTACGTGGGAGAGGGCTTCCTTGGCCTGGTCGGGCCGCTTGTCCATGACGTGGGCGGCGACTCCCGCCTGGACGTTGACGAGGGCGATGTGGTGGGCGACCACGTCGTGCAGGTCGCGGGCGATGCGCAGCCGTTCCTCGGCGACGCGGCGCCGGGCCTCCTCCTCGCGGGTGCGTTCCGCGCGTTCGGCGCGCTCGCGTATGGCGTCCACGAAGGCGCGGCGGCTGCGGACGGCGTCCCCGGCGGCCGCGGCCATACCGGTCCAGGCGAAGATGCCGAGGTTCTCCTGCGCGTACCAGGGCAGGGGGCCCGCCAGCATCGCCACCGCGGTGAGCCCGGTCATGGTGATCAGGCCGACGCGCCAGGTGGTGGGGCGGTTGGTGGTGGCCGCGACGGTGTAGAGGGCGATGACCGCGCTCATGACGACGCTTCCGCGGTATTCGCCGGTGATCAGGTCGGCGACGGTGCAGGTGCAGGTCGCCGCGAGCACGATCCAGGGGGCCCGGCGGCGGAAGATCAGCGCGGAGGCGCCGAGCAGCATCAGGACGAGGCTGAGGGTGCCCGGGGTGCGGGTGCCCCAGGAAGGGCCGCCGTCATGGCCGTACGGCTCGACGAAGGAACCGATGACCATGCACACGAGGACGGCTGCCGCGAGGGTTCCGTCCACGGCCAGGGGGTGCGCCTTGGCCCAGCAGCGGCCTCGCACGAGAGTGGTCACGCCTTGCCCTGCCCTTTGTCATGGCCGAGCTCCGACTCCCTGGGCGTCCTGGCCCGCCACTTCGCGCCGGACCTTCCCCGCCCACCCACCTGATTGCCCCGCATCCAGTGTCTAACCAGGGATCAAGCCGTCGTCGCTCAGCATTTCCCGGACCTCGTCCAGCGTCGCGTCCGGTCCGGGGAGGATCAGCTCCGAGGGTTCGAGCGCGTCGTCCGGGAGGGGTTCGCCCAGCTCCCGGACCTTGTCCAGCAACGCGTTCAACGTCCGGCGGAAGCCGGACTCGTCGCCGCTCTCCATTTCGGCGAGCAACTCGTCGTCCAGCTTGTTCAGTTCGGTGAAGTGGCTGTCGGCCAGCTTCACCTGCCCCTCCCCCATGATCCGTACGATCATGTCGCCCTCCTCGGACGTGAGCGGTGAACTACTGCTTGTCGAAGCGCGGGGTGTCCTGCGGCTCCTTGGCCTGGGGCTGCCCCTGACCCGGCTCGATGGCCTGCTTCGACGTCGAGCCCCCGGCCAGTTCCGCCTTCATGCGCTGCAGTTCCAGCTCTACATCAGTACCACCGGAGAGGCGATCCAGCTCGGACTGGATGTCGTCCTTGGCGAGCCCGGAGGAGTCGTCGAGAGCACCGGAAGCGAGCAGTTCGTCGATCGCGCCCGCCCGCGCCTGGAGCTGAGCGGTCTTGTCCTCGGCGCGCTGGATCGCCATGCCGACGTCGCCCATCTCCTCGGAGATGCCGGAGAAGGCCTCGCCGATCCGGGTCTGCGCCTGGGCGGCGGTGTACGTGGCCTTGATCGTCTCCTTCTTCGTGCGGAAGGCGTCGACCTTGGCCTGGAGGCGCTGCGCCGCAAGGGTGAGCTTCTCCTCCTCGCCCTGGAGCGTCTGGTGCTGCGTCTCCAGGTCGGTCACCTGCTGCTGCAGGGCCGCACGGCGCGAGAGCGCCTCGCGGGCCAGGTCCTCACGGCCGAGGGCGAGGGCCTTGCGGCCCTGGTCCTCAAGGGTGGAGGACTGCTTCTGGAGCTGGCTCAGCTGCAGCTCCAGGCGCTTGCGTGACGTCGCCACGTCGGCGACACCACGGCGCACCTTCTGCAGCAGCTCGAGCTGCTTCTGATACGAGTAATCGAGGGTTTCGCGCGGGTCCTCGGCCCGGTCAAGGGCCTTGTTCGCCTTCGCGCGGAAGATCATCCCCATACGCTTCATGACACCGCTCATGGGCTTCGCGCGCCCCCTTCTGACGGACTTCCAGCTCCAGGTACTGCTCAGAACCCACAGTACGGGCCCTGCATCCATTACCGCACTGTTCGCGTGCCGATGCGCTCATCCCCAAGGACGACTGTGTCCGGCCGGGCTCAGGCGTAGGGAGTAGGTGCACCCCCGGGAACCGCCCGAAAACCGCTTGTAAACCACACGGAACGTCCCCTTAGCCACACAATCAAGACGCCCGGTGTTGCCGGATCGTTCCCCGTGGGACTGGGGTCCACACGTCCGCACCCCGTACCCTTGGGTTTTGTGTTCCGTAGCCGATCCAAGGACGAGAAGGCCCCGGTAGCCAAGGCCCCGGTGACCGACTCCCAGCAGCCCCGTGACCCCGAGGCCCCCAAGGGCCGCCCCACGCCCAAGCGCAGTGAGGCCCAGACCCAGCGCCGCAGCGTGGCCAACACGCCTGTGACGCGCAAGGAGGCGGCCAAGCGGCAGCGCAGTGAACGCCGCGTCCAGATGGACAAGCAGCGGCAGGCGCTCGCCAGCGGTGACGAGCGTTATCTGCCCGCCCGCGACAAGGGGCCCGTGCGCAAGTTCGCGCGTGACTTCGTCGACTCGCGCTTCTGCATCGCGGAGTTCTTCCTCCCGCTCGCGGTGATCATCCTCGTGCTGAGCATGGTCCGCGTCCCGCAGCTGCAGAACATCGCGCTGCTTCTCTGGCTCTTCGTGATCGTCCTGATCATCGTGGACTCGGTGACGACGGCGGTGCGCCTGAAGAAGCGCCTGAACGAGCGCTTCCCGAGCGAGAGCAAGAAGGGCGCGGTCGCCTACGCCCTGATGCGTACGCTCCAGATGCGCCGTCTGCGACTGCCGAAGCCGCAGGTCAAGCGCGGAGAGCGGCCCTGAGCGGATTCGCCGGCGGGGCCGCCGCGTGGCTTCAGAAGCTCGGCGGCCTGCGTAACGCCGTACGCCAGGAACTGGTGACCCGGCAGCTCGACGAGCAGATAGCCAAGCGCTTCCCCGTGGGGCAGCGGCTGCGGGTGCTCGATGTGGGCATGGGCCAGGGCACACAGGCCTTGCGGCTCGCCCGCGCCGGGCACAAGGTGACCGGCGTCGAGCAGGATCCGGCGATGGTGGCCGCGGCGCGTGCCGCGCTCGCCGCCGAGCCCGAGGGGATCCAGGGCCGGGTGCGGATCGTCGAGGGCGACGGGCGCGAGACCGGGGTGCATTTCCTGCCGGGCAGCTTCGACGTCGTGCTGTGCCACGGCGTCCTGATGTACGTCGAGGAGCCCGACGCGCTCCTTGCGGGGCTCGCCCGGATGCTGGCCCACGGCGGGCTGCTCTCCCTCCTCGTACGGAACGCGGACGCGCTGGCCATGCGGCCGGGGCTCGCCGGGGACTGGGCGGGGGCGATGGGCGCCTTCGACTCCACCGTGTACCGCAATCGGCTCGGCCTGGAGGCGCGGGCCGACCGGCTCGACGCCGTCTCGGCTTCGCTCGCGGGGATCGCGGCGCCGCTGCATGCCTGGTACGGGGTGCGGGTCTTCACCGACGGCGCGGCGGATGATGCGGTTCCGCCGTCGGAGGATGCGGAGTTGGCGGCGCTGCTTGCCGCCGAGGAGCGGGCGGGGCGGACCGACCCGTATCGCCGGGTCGCGGCTCTGTTGCATGTCTGCGGCGTGCGGGACTGACTGAGTCCGCCGCTTCGCGGCGGATGTTTCCCGCCCACCCACCCGAGCACCCCGCGGCGGTAGGGATGAGGGAGGGCCGAAGGCCCTGATCGGCCCTCTAATTCAGGGCGACATACTGGGGCAAACGGAACACTCGGGGCATGACTGTCTCGCGTATCCGTACCGTCACCGCCGCCGTTGTCGTCGCCTCCGGGCTTCTCGTGAGCGGCTGCTCCGGAACCGGTTCCGGGGACTCCGGTGAGTCCACCACTCAGGCCGCGCCCATGGCGGAGAGCGATCTGCAGGACGCCTATCAGCAGGTGATCAAGGACGTCCTGCCGTCGGTCGTCCAGATCGACGCCTCCGACAGCCTCGGCTCCGGCGTCGTCCACGACGACGAGGGCCATGTCGTCACCAACGCCCATGTCGTGGGCAAGGAGGAGACCTTCAAGGTCACGACGGCCACCGGGGAGCAGGCCCTCACCGCGAAGCTCGTCGCCACCTATCCCGAGCAGGACCTCGCCGTGATCAAGATCGACAACCCGCCGAGCAAGCTCAAGCCCGCGAAGTTCGCGGACTCGACGAAGGCCGAGGTCGGGCAGATCGTGCTCGCCATGGGCTCGCCGCTCGGCCTGTCGTCCAGCGTCACGCAGGGCATCATCTCCGCCACCGGACGGACCGTGAGCGAGCCCCGTACGGAGGGCGCGGCCGCCGGGGCCACCATCGCGAACATGGTGCAGACGTCCGCCGCGATCAACCCGGGCAACAGCGGCGGTGCCCTGGTCACCCTCGACAGCGAGGTCATCGGCATCCCGACGCTCGCCGCGTCCGATCCGCAGATGGGTGACAGCGCGGCGCCCGGCATCGGGTTCGCGATCCCGTCCTCGATGGTGAAGTCCATCGCCGACCAGATCATCAAGGACGGCAAGGTCACCGACTCGGGCCGGGCCGCGCTCGGCATCACCGGGCGCACGGTCCTCGGCGACGACTACAAGCCCGCGGGCGTCGCCGTCGTCGACGCGCAGAAGAACGGTGGGGCGGCCAAGGCCGGCCTTCGGAACGGCGACATCATCACCAAGCTCGGCAACTCCGCGATCACCACCATCACCTCGCTCTCCGAGGCACTCGCCGGTGAGAAGCCGGGCGAAAAGGCGCAGGTGACGTACGTACGGGACGGCTCCGAGAAGACCGCCGACGTCACGCTGGGCGAGATGTAGGGGCCCGCGACGCGGGAACGCGTGAGGGGGCGCCCGCTCGAAGCGGGCGCCCCCTCACGTTCAGGCGTCAGTCATCCCTGCGCCGCGTCCTCCGCGTGCAGGCTCATCGGCCCATAGATCTTGTTCGCGTCCTCGAAGAGCGACACCTGGTCGGCGCCGCCTTCCACGAGTTCCTTCCAGAACTCGCCGAGCCACGACTCCGCGTCCCCCTGAGTCGTGAACTCCTCGGGCGTCAGAGCGGGCTGGACCTCCGTCCCGTCCGCCTTCTCGAACCGCCACGTCCATGCCGCCATGCCAGCCTCCCGATGGTCCGACAGCTGTATGAAGCCCTTCGCAGCCTAGCCGGGCGAGCGGCGCTCGCGGTGACGCGGGAGGATCTTCCTGTGGAACTGACTCTGCTCGGCACCGGTGCCCCCGAAGGCCTGCCCCGCCCCGGCTGCCCCTGCGCGGCCTGCGCGACCGCGCTCGGCAGCGCGGCGCGCGCCGCCACCGCGCTCCTGGTGGACGGCGTCCTGCTGCTCGACCTCACTCCTGGCGCCGCCTTCGCGGCCGCCCGCTCCGGGCACTCGCTCAGCGGTGTACGCCAGGTGCTCCTCTCCCATCCGCACGACGGCCCCTCGGTGGAGGTGCCCGCGGGCCTGCCGCAGCCGGGCCGGGTGCCCGACGGGCGGGAGCTCGCGCTGCTCACCGGGCACCGGGTGCGCGCGGTGGCGATGGACCACCCCGGCACGGGGTACGAAGTCGTGGGTCCCGACGGGGAGCGGCTGCTGTATCTGCCGCCGGGCGGTGCGCCGGCCGGGCTGCCGGAGGAGCAACCCGCGTACGAGATGGTCCTCGCCGATGTGGTGGGGCGCCCCGACGGTCTCGCGCGGCTGCGGGCCGCCGGGGCGATCGGGCCGACCACGGATGTCGTCGCCGTCCATCTGGGCCACGAGGCGCCGCCGGGCGCGGAACTGACCCGCAGGCTGGCCGCCGCCGGTGCGCGGGCGGTGCCGGACGGGGCGACGCTGGTGGTCGGCGCCTATGAGGACGTACCGGACGTGCCGCGCCGGACGCTGGTCCTCGGCGGTGCGCGGTCCGGGAAGTCGGTGGAGGCCGAGCGGCGCCTCGAGGCCTTCCCCGAGGTGCTGTACGTGGCCACGGGCGGCACCAGGAACGGCGACTCCGAGTGGGCGCACCGGGTGAGCGCCCACCGGGAACGGCGGCCCGGGTCGTGGAGCACGGCCGAGACCTGCGACCTCGTGCCGTTGCTCGCGGAGAGCGGCCCTCCCCTGCTCATCGACTGCCTGTCGCTGTGGCTGACGTACGCCATGGACGAGGTGAACGCGTGGGACGACGACGAATGGGCGGGCGGTGGCGAGCGGGCGCTGCGCAAGCGGGTCGCCGAGCTCACGGACGCGGTGCGGGCGACCCGGCGCACGGTCGTCGCCGTGTCGAACGAGGTCGGCTCCGGCATCGTCCCCGCGACCGCGTCGGGCCGCCGCTACCGCGATGAACTGGGCCGTCTGAACGCGGCGTTCGCCTCGGAGTGCGAGCACGTCCTGATGGTCGTGGCGGGCCAGGCGCTCACCCTGCGCGGCTGAACCGGCCGTTCAGGCGGTGGGGTTGCGGCGGGCGATGATCCGGTAGGCGTTGGAGAAGCGGGTGCGGCTCACCAAGGGGGCGAGGATCCGGTCGGCCAGGGCCGCCGCGGCCAGGAGCGGCACCGCGACACGGGCGGCCGCACGGATACGGCCGAGGGTGACGGCGAGCCGCGCGGTCAGGTCGAAGGGGATGTGCGGCTCGCGCCGGTCGGTGGCCACGACGGTGTAGCCGAGGCTCTCCAGCTCGGCGTGCAGGGCATCGGGCGGGATGCGGTGGTAGGGCTGGGGCCTGATCCATCCCGTGTCGAGGATCCTGGCGTACCGGCTGCGCGGCACGGGGACCTCGATCATCAGATGGCCGCCGGGCCGCAACACCGTGCGGGCTGCGATGAGTTCGATGCGCGGATCGGCGCTGCGCTCCAGGTAGTGGAACATGCTCAGCGCGTCGTAACGCCCCGCGAGCTTCGGCGCCAGGTCGGCGAGCAGCCCGCGGTGGGCCTCCTCGACACGGCCGGCCCTGCGGCCTTCCTCCACGCGCCCGGTGAGGTCGAGGCCGTCGAAGGAGGTGTACGGATGCACTTCCTGCGCGACGGCAGGGAAGTGACCGAGCCCGGTCTCGACGTCCAGCCAGCTCTCGGGCTCGATGAACCGGCCCATCGCGCGGGCCCGAGCCCGGTGGCGGCGGGTGGAGCACGGGACGGCGAAGATCTTCTCTGCCTGGGCGGCGGCGGCCTGGGCGGCGTCCATGGGCGTGGCGGGCTCCTTCGTCGGGCGGCGCGGATGCATGTGGCTCGACAATGCGCACCAAACGGTACGTAAGGGATTATTCATGCCGACGCAACGACACCGGGGAGGGCCGGGCCGTCTGACTCGCCGCCAAGCCCTGCCGGTACTGTTCGGCGAATGAGCTCGCTGAATCTCGACGACTTCACCGACCTGATCGAGCGGCCCGACGGCGGGATCCGCCGCGACGCCGAGGAGCGCAGGGAACGGCAGAGCGTGCCGCCCGGAGCGCTCGGCCGCCTGGACGAGCTGGCCGAGTGGCTCTCCGCGGCCCAGTCATCGGTGCCGGTCAAGCCGATCGAGCGACCGCGCGTGATCCTCTTCGCCGGTGACCACGGGGTCGCGGGCCTCGATGTGTCCGCGAGGCCCGCGGGCAGCGCGGCCGAACTCGTGCGCGCCGTACTCTCCGGCGCCAGCCCCGTGTCCGTTCTCGCGCGCCGTCTCGATGTGCCCGTCCGGGTCGTCGACATGGCCCTGGACTGCGACCCGGCCGAGCTTCCCGCGGAGGTCGCGGGGCATCGGGTGCGGCGCGGCTCGGGTCGCGTCGACATCGAGGACGCGCTGACGACGGAGGAGGCCGAGGCCGCGGTGCGGGCCGGGATGGCCGTCGCCGACGAGGAGGCCGACTCCGGGACGGACCTGGTCGTGCTCGGCGATGTGAGCGTCGGCGGCACGACGCCCGCGGCGACGCTGGTCGCCGCGCTGTGCGGAACCGACGCTTCCGTGGTCACCGGGCGGGGCGGCTCGCCGATCGACGACCTCGCGTGGATGCGCAAGTGCGCGGCGGTACGGGATTCACTGCGGCGGGCGCGGCCCGTACTCGGGGATCAGCTGGAGCTGCTCGCGACGGTGGGCGGTGCGGACATCGCCGCCATGACCGGGTTCCTGCTGCAGTGCGCGGTTCGGCGCACGCCGGTCGTCCTGGACGGCGTGGTGGCCTCGGCCGCGGCACTCGTGGCCCAGCGGGTCGCCTTCCGGGCGCCGGACTGGTGGCTCGCGGGGCACAACAGCGGGGAGCCCGCGCAGGCCAAGGCCCTGGACCGGATGGCACTCGACCCGGTGCTCGAACAGGGCGTACAGATCGGCGAGGGTGTGGGCGCGCTGCTCGCGCTGCCGCTGGTGCGGGCCGCGGCGGCGCTCTCGGCCGAGCTGCCGGAACACAAGCCGGAGCCGGAGCCGGAGGCCACCGCCGAGCCGGAGGCCGAGCCCCGCGCCGAAGCCGCCCCCGAGGTGCCGCCCAGAGCCGGGGACCCCGAAGCGGAGTAGGCGGCACAATCCGAAGCGGAGTAGGCGGCACATCCGACGCGGAGTGAGCGGCGCGTCCGAAGCCGGTTGAGCGGCGCGTCCCCGCGCAGCCGGTGACGGCCCGGCGTGCCCCATATGATCCCTTTTCATGGGAGATGAGCAAACTACTGCCGGGCGCCGTCAGCGCCTCGCCGCGGCCTTCAGCGTCTGGTACCTCCGCGCCGTCACCTTCATCAACTTCCTGAGCGCGGTCTGGGTCTCCCTCGGGCAGGATCTGCGGCGGCACAACACCGAGAACTACTTCACGCCCTATCTGCTCACCGCGGGCTTCGCCTCCGGCGCGTTCACGATGTTCCTGGCGATCACGATGCGCCGCCGCAAACGGGCCGCCTGGATCCTCAACCTCGTGCTCAGCGGGCTCTTTCTGCTCCTCTTCGCGTTCGCGATGGTCTTCCCGGAGATCCGCCGGCACGCGCAGAACTGGATCTCCCTCGTCCTGACCGCCGCTTTCGTCGCCGCGCTGATCGTCGGGCGGCGCGAGTTCTACGCCAAGGGCGACCGCTCCAACCCGAAACTCGCCGCGGCCGTCGCCGTCGGCGGGCTGCTCGTGACCTCGCTGATCGCCGCGCTCCTGGTCACCGTCACCAACAACGCGCACGACGAGGGCCGTTCGACCTTCCTCGACCGCTGGCGCTACGGCGCGATGCGCCTGGTCTCGCTGGCCGCCGACGACCGGCGCTTCGAGGGCGTCACCACGCCCGGCTGGGTCAACGTCACCATCAACGTGCTCAGCACCCTCCTCCTCCTGGCCGTCCTGTACGCGGCGTTCCGCTCGCGCAAGGCGGTCGACCCGCTCACCGAGGACGACGAGCGCAAACTGCACGAACTGCTCGACAAGTACGGCGAACGCGACTCGCTCGGCTACTTCGCGCTGCGCCGCGAGAAGAGCGTCGTGTGGTCGCAGAGCGGCAAGGCCGCGGTCGCCTACCGGGTCGTCGGCGGTGTGTCCCTGGCCTCCGGCGATCCCATCGGGGACCCGGAGGCCTGGCCCGGCGCCATCGAACCCTGGCTCGCCGACGCCCGTGAGCACGGCTGGATCCCGGCCGTGATGGGTGCGAGCGAGGAGGCGGGCACGATCTACGCCCGGCATGGCCTGGACGCGCTCGAACTGGGGGACGAAGCCATCGTCGAGACTGCTGAGTTCACGCTGGAGGGGCGGGCCATGCGGTCGGTCCGTCAGGCGTACAACCGGGTCAAGAGGGCCGGTTACGAGGTGCGCATCCGGCGCCACGAGGACATCCCCGCCGACGAGATGACGTACCTGCTCGCGCGGGCCGACGACTGGCGTGACGGGGCCACCGAGCGGGGCTTCTCCATGGCGCTCGGGCGGCTCGGCGATCCCACGGACGGGCGGTGCGTGATGCTCGAATGCACCGATGGCGACGGCGAGTTGCGGGCCGTCCTCTCCTTCGTGCCGTGGGGGCCGAACGGGCTCTCGCTCGACCTGATGCGGCGTGACCGCGACTCCGAGAACGGCCTGATGGAGTTCATGGTCATCGAACTGCTCCAGCGCGCCGGCGAGATCAAGATCACTCAGGTCTCCCTCAACTTCGCGATGTTCAGGTCGGTCTTCGAACGTGGCTCGCGGCTCGGCGCGGGCCCGGTCCTGCGGCTGTGGCGCTCACTGCTCACCTTCTTCTCGCGGTGGTGGCAGATCGAGTCGCTGTACCGCGCCAACGCGAAGTACCGCCCGATCTGGGAGCCCCGCTTCCTTCTCTTCGAGAAGAGCGGTGACCTGCCGCGCATCGGTCTCGCGTCGGCCCGCGCGGAGGGCTTCCTGGAAGCGCCGGGCCTGCCGAAGTGGCTGCACCGCAAGCACCTGGAGTCCCGACGATGAACGCCCCCGCCCCGGCCCCCGCCCGGCCGGCCCGGTCCGGCCGACTGGCCCGCCTGGCCAGGGCCGAGTGGGGGCCGCTGTACGCCGCCATACGGGAGGGCGTCGCCGGGCGGTGGTGGCGGGCGGCGCCCATGACACTGGCCGCGGTCTGCCTCACCGCCCTGCTCCAGTTCACACAGAACCAGTCCTGGGGCTATCAGTTCGTACAGAACATCGGCTCCGTACGGGCCGACGACCCGCTCTGGCTCGCCCTCCTTCGCACCCCGCTCTCCCTCTTCGTGCCCGCGCTCGACCTGCCCGTCTGGGGTGCGCTCGCGCAGATCCTGCTGGTGTTCGGCATCGCGGAGATCTGCGTCGGCTGGTGGCGCACGCTCGTCGTCGGCTACGCGGCCACCCTCGCGGGCACGCTCTACGCGCGCGTGGGCATCGCGTGGGGGCCGGGCCACCCGCTGGGGCTCCCCGCGTCCGACGCGCAGGTCGTCGACACCGGGCCGTCCGCCGCCGTGGTCGGCCTCGCGGTGTACGTGTGCTGGCGGTACCGGGCCTGGTGCACGGCCGGGCTCGTCATCGCCGCGATGGTCGTGGAAGTGATCGTCAAGGACAACCTCGCGGGCAGAGAGCATCTGGCGGCGATCGCGGCCGTGCTGGTGCTGTGCGCCTGCTCGGAGGTGCTTCAGTGGCGTGGCGGGTGGCTGCGGGGCAGTTCCGGGTCGGGTCTGCCGCCGATCACGTCCTGAATCCTGCGGCGCGGTCCGGCCCAGCGGCGGTCGTGGTGGAAGGCGCGCAGGCCCGATCGGGCGCGGGCACGGGGCCGGTTGCGGTAGAAGCGCCTGGCCCATGCCGATCCGGGGCGGGCGAGGCGGATCGCTCCCACCAGCGCGACCAGCGGGATCACCACGCCGATGAGGGCCGTCCGCAGCTTTCCCTTGGCCAGGGCGACCAGGGCGAAGCAGCAGTTGACGGCGATGTTCAGGGCGAAGCCCGCGCGGTTGCCGCGTTCCTCGGGCGTCAGGTCGTTCACGCCGAACGGCGTGAAGCCGGTGAGGATGAGGACCACCAAGGCCGCGGTGAGCATCACGACCTCGACGCTCTTACGGCCCTGTTCGCCCCAGTAGACGTCGTCCAGGTAGAGGATCAGGGCGAACTCGTCGAGCACGAGACCGGCGCCGATGCCGAAGATGACCGCCGCGAACATCGAGGCGAGGCTGTGCCGGCCCGCGGCGACCGCCCAGAAACCGCCGACGAGCATGAGGAAGATGCCCGGTACGACGTGGTGGATGTGGACGTCTCCCGAGCTGATGTTCCGGAAGGGGCCCTTGCCCGCGCGGATGAGGCGCGTGATGGTCCGCGTGACGAGGAAGCAGCCCACGAAGGAGAGCAGGGCCAGGAGCAGCGGGAGCTTTCCCGGCTCCGTGATGTTCCGGTACCACCAGTCGGCCATGGGCCCATCCTGGGCCGGGGGCCTGGTTGCCGCATTTCGCCGCAGGCGGGTGGGTGCTGTGGGTGCTCCCCTGCGTCACCGCTTCCCCGTACCGGCCGCTTCTCTGCGTCGCTGCTGCCCCGTACCGGCCGCTGCCCTGCGTCGCTGCTGCTGCCCTGCACTGCTGCGCGTCGCTGCTGCCCTGCGTCGCCGCTTTCCGTACCGGCCGCTTCCCTGCGTCGCTGCTGCCCTGCGTCGCCGCTTCGCGGCGAATCTTTCCCACCCACCCACCCGATTGCCCCGGGGCGATAGGCGGGTGGGCGGGAGAGCCTGTTCGGCCAGGGGCGGATGCGGGGTAAACGGGCGGGTGGGCGGGAGAGCCTGTTCGACCAGGGACGGATGCGGGTGAACGGGCGGGTGGGCGGGAGAGGCTGTTCGGCCAGTGCGGGTGCGGGGTGAACGGGTGGGTGGGTGGGAGAGGCTGTTCGGTCAGGGGCGGATGCGGGGGCGCTCCGTTCAGGCCCGGCGCAGCCCCCGGTACTGTTCCGGCCGTGCCCCGAACCTCCCCCGCCGACGGCCTTCGCTTTGCCTTCGGGACCCTCACCGCGCTTCCGGTCCGCGTCGCCAAGTGGGATCGTGACGCCGCCCGCAGCGGCATGCTCTGCGCGCCGCTGGCCGGGCTGGTCGTCGGGGGCTGCGCAGCCGCGCTCGGCGCCTCGCTCCTGGCCCTCGGGGCGGGCCCGCTGCCGGCAGCCGTGGCCACCGCCGCCGTACCGGCGGCACTCACCCGCGGCCTCCACCTCGACGGCCTCGCCGACACCGCCGACGGGCTCGGCAGCGCCAAGCCGGCCGACGAGGCGCTCCGCATCATGAAGCAGTCCGACGTCGGCCCCTTCGGCGTCATCACGCTGCTCTTCGTCCTGCTCGCCCAAGTGGCCGTCCTCTTCCAGCTCTACGAGGCCTCCTGGACCCGGGGCGCGCTCGCCGCGGTCGTCTCGGCGGCCGCGGCCCGCCTCGCCCTCACCCTGGCCGCCCGCAAGGGTGTCCCGCCGGCCCGCCCGGAGGGGCTCGGGGCCGCGGTGGCGGGAACGGTCCCCCGGGGTGCGGCTCTGCTCGCGACGGCACTGGTCACCGCCGTATCCGCCCTCGCCGCCGTGCCCTTCGGGGCGCAGGACGCGGTGCAGTACGCGGCGGCCGTCCTCCTCGCCGTCTGCGCCGCCGAACTCCTCCTGCGGCACTGCGTCCGCCGTTTCGGTGGCATCACCGGAGATGTCTTCGGCGCACTCGCCGAGACCGCGGCCACGACGGCTCTGGTCGTCCTCGCCCTCGGCTGAAACATAAATGCGCCGACACGAACGGATGAATCTGCGCCGACACGATCGAACGGGCGCGACGCGCGTAGGCTCATGTCCGGCGCCTTTCCGGCCCGTTCTAGGCTGGCGCCGGGCGGGTCGACCCACCCCATCGGCCAAGGAACTCAACGGAAGCGAGAATTCACCACCGTGACTGCTCTGACTCTCAGCACTGCCGCCGCGTCCGGCCTCCGTGCCGACGCGATCGTCGTCGGCGTCGCGAAGGGCGCCAAGGGTCCGGTCGTCGCACCGGGCGCCGAGGCCGTGGACAAGGCGTACGACGGCAAGCTCGCCTCCGTCCTGGAGACCCTCGGTGCCTCGGGCGCCGAGGGCGAGGTGACCAAGTTGCCCGCCCCGTCCGGCTTCAAGGCCCCGGTCGTCGTCGCGGTCGGCCTCGGCACGGTGCCGGAGAAGGACGAGACGTACGGCACCGACGCCCTGCGCCGCGCCGCCGGTACCGCCGCGCGCGCCCTGTCCGGCTCGAAGAAGGCCGCGTTCGCGCTGCCCTCCGAGGACGCCGAGGACACCGGCGCGATCGCCGAGGGCGCGCTGCTCGGCGCGTACGCCTTCGACGCGTACAAGGAAAACGGTTCCTCGAACGGCAAGAACAGCAAGGACGCCAAGGGTCCGCTCGCTGAGATCGCCCTGCTGGGCGGCAAGCCGCGCGACAAGGCGTACAAGGCCGCCGTCGAGCGCGCCACCGCCCTGACCGAGGAGCTCAACCGCGCCCGCGACCTCGTCAACACCCCGCCGAACGACCTGAACCCCGAGGCCTTCGCCGCGGTCGCCACCGCGGCCGCCAAGGAGCACGGCATCAAGATCCAGGTCCTGGACGAGAAGGCGCTCACCAAGGGCGGCTTCGGCGGCATCCTCGGCGTCGGTGTCGGCTCGGACGCCCCGCCGCGCCTGGTGAAGCTCTCGTACACCTCGTCCAAGGCGAAGAAGCACCTCGCCTTCGTCGGCAAGGGCATCACGTACGACTCGGGCGGCATCTCGCTGAAGCCCGCCGGTCACAACGAGACCATGAAGTGCGACATGGCCGGTGCCGCCGCCGTCTTCGCGGCCGTCGTCACTGCCGCGCGCCTGGGCCTCGAGGTGAACGTCACCGGCTGGCTGGCGCTGGCCGAGAACATGCCGTCCGGCTCCGCGACCCGCCCCGGCGACGTCCTGCGGATGTACAGCGGCAAGACCGTCGAGGTCCTGAACACCGACGCCGAGGGCCGTCTGGTCCTGGCCGACGCGCTCGCCAAGGCCTCCGAGGACAAGCCCGACGCGATCGTCGACGTGGCCACGCTGACCGGCGCGATGATGATGGCGCTCGGCAGCCGCACCTTCGGCATCATGGCCAACGACGACGCGTTCCGCGCCGCGATCCACGACGCCTCCGAGGAGGCGGGCGAGCCCTCCTGGCCGATGCCGCTGCCCGACCACCTGCGCAAGGGCATGGACTCCCCCACCGCCGACATCGCCAACATGGGCGAGCGCATGGGCGGCGGTCTGGTGGCCGGTCTCTTCCTGCAGGAGTTCATCGGCGAGGGCATCACCTGGGCGCACCTGGACATCGCGGGCCCGGCCTTCAACGAGGGCGGCCCGTTCGGCTACACGCCCAAGGGCGGCACCGGCACCGCGGTCCGCACCCTGGTCCGTCTCGCGGAGCGCACGGCCGCGGGCGACCTCGGCTGACCGGCTGATCTGTCGTACGCAGGCAGGGCCCGGACGTCCAGATGTCCGGGCCCTGCCTGATTTCGCCCTCAACGAAATCCGTACGTTCATACGCCTGAGTAACGCCCTCACGTGGCGAATCAGACATCTCACAGCCCGGCCCGCCGTCCCACCTCTCGCCGACAAGTGCGAAGATGGGTTCTCGGCAGGACAGGGCCCCCACCACAGGGCCGAAACAAGAGCGGCCGATACCAGCCGACCGACCGGTCGTCCCCCGCGAAAAAGGGGTCCGGCGTACGGCGCACATGCATGGAGGACGTGACGTGGCGAACGACGCCAGCACCGTTTTCGACCTAGTGATCCTCGGCGGCGGTAGCGGCGGTTACGCCGCGGCACTGCGCGCGTCGCAGCTGGGCCTGGACGTCGCCCTGATCGAGAAGGGCAAGGTCGGCGGCACCTGCCTGCACAACGGCTGCATCCCGACGAAGGCGCTGCTGCACGCCGGTGAGATCGCCGACCAGGCTCGCGAGGCCGGCCAGTTCGGCGTGAAGGCCACCTTCGAGGGCATCGACATGGCGGCCGTCCACAAGTACAAGGACGACGTGATCTCCGGGCTCTACAAGGGCCTGCAGGGACTCATCGCCTCGCGCAAGCTGACGTACATCGAGGGTGAGGGCAAGCTCTCGTCCCCGACCTCGGTGGACGTGAACGGCCAGCGCATCCAGGGCCGCCACGTGCTCCTCGCGACCGGCTCCGTGCCGAAGTCGCTGCCGGGCCTGGAGATCGACGGCAACCGCATCATCTCCTCGGACCACGCGCTGACCCTGGACCGCGTGCCGAAGTCCGCGATCATCCTGGGCGGCGGCGTCATCGGCGTCGAGTTCGCCTCGGCGTGGAAGTCCTTCGGTTCCGAGGTCACCGTCGTCGAGGGCCTCAAGCACCTCGTGCCGGTCGAGGACGAGAACTCCTCGAAGCTTCTTGAGCGCGCGTTCCGCAAGCGCGGCATCAAGTTCAACCTCGGCACCTTCTTCGAGAAGGCCGAGTACACGCAGGACGGCGTCCGCGTGACCCTCGCCGACGGCAAGACCTTCGACGCCGAGGTGCTGCTCGTCGCCATCGGCCGTGGCCCCGTCTCCGCCGGTCTCGGCTACGAGGAGCAGGGCGTCGCGATGGACCGCGGCTTCGTCCTCGTCGACGAGTACATGCAGACCAACGTCCCGACCGTCTCGGCCGTGGGCGACCTGGTCCCGACGCTCCAGCTCGCGCACGTCGGCTTCGCCGAGGGCATCCTGGTGGCGGAGCGCCTGGCCGGTCTCAAGACCGTCCCGATCGACTACGACGGCGTGCCGAAGGTGACGTACTGCCACCCCGAGGTCGCCTCCGTGGGCATCACCGAGGCCAAGGCCAAGGAGATCTACGGCGCGGACAAGGTCGTCGCCCTCAAGTACAGCCTGGCGGGCAACGGCAAGAGCAAGATCCTCAAGACCGCGGGCGAGATCAAGCTCGTCCAGGTCAAGGACGGTGCCGTGGTCGGCGTCCACATGGTCGGCGACCGCATGGGCGAGCAGGTGGGCGAAGCCCAGCTGATCTACAACTGGGAGGCGCTGCCGGCCGAGGTCGCCCAGCTCATCCACGCCCACCCGACGCAGAACGAGGCCATGGGCGAGGCCCACCTGGCCCTCGCGGGCAAGCCGCTGCACTCCCACGACTGACCTTCGGTCACTCGGGCGCGACGACCAGACTTCCGCAATTTTCGTAAGGAGCAACTGAAACCATGGCGGTTTCCGTATCCCTTCCGGCGCTCGGCGAGAGCGTCACCGAGGGCACTGTCACCCGTTGGCTGAAGGCCGAGGGCGAGCGCGTCGAGGCCGACGAGCCGTTGCTCGAGGTCTCGACCGACAAGGTCGACACCGAGATCCCCTCCCCGGCCGCAGGCATCCTGGCCTCCATCAAGGTCGCCGAGGACGAGACCGTCGAGGTCGGCGCCGAGCTGGCCGTCATCGACGACGGCTCCGGCGACGCGGGTGGCTCGGCCGCCCCGGCGCAGGCCGAGGCCCCGGCCGCCCCCGCCCAGGAGGAGGCCCCCCAGCAGCAGGAGGCCCCGGCCCAGGCCGAGGCGCCCGCCGCCCCCGCTCCGTCCGGCGGTTCCGCCGAGGGCACCGACGTCACGCTGCCCGCACTGGGCGAGTCGGTCACCGAGGGCACCGTCACCCGTTGGCTGAAGGAGGTCGGCGAGGAGGTCGCGGAGGACGAGCCCCTGCTCGAGGTCTCCACGGACAAGGTCGACACCGAGATCCCCTCCCCGGCCGCGGGCGTGCTGCTCGAGATCGTCGTGGGCGAGGACGAGACCGCTGAGGTCGGCGCCAAGCTCGCCGTCATCGGTGCTCCCGGTGCCGCTCCGGCTCCGGCCAAGGAGGAGGCCCCGGCCGCCCCCGCGCAGCAGGAGGCCCCCAAGCAGGAGGCCCCGAAGCAGGAGGCCGCCCCGGCTCCCGCCCCGGCCCCGGCGCAGCCCGCCGCCCCGGCGCAGCCCGCGGCTCCGGCTCAGCCCGCCGCGGCCGCTCCGGCTGCCCCCGCCGCCCCCGCCGCTCCGGCCTCCCCGGCCGATGAGGGCGCGTACGTCACGCCGCTGGTCCGCAAGCTCGCGGGTGAGCACGGCGTGAGCCTCGGGGACGTCAAGGGCACCGGCGTCGGTGGCCGTATCCGCAAGCAGGACGTCATCGCGGCCGCCGAGGCCAAGAAGTCGGCTCCGGCTCCGGCCGCCGCCGCTGCCCCGGCCGGTGCGAAGGCTCCGTCCATCGAGGCGTCCCCGCTGCGCGGCCAGACCGTCAAGATGACCCGCATGCGCAAGGTCATCGGCGACAACATGATGAAGGCGCTGCACTCGCAGGCCCAGCTGACCTCGGTCGTCGAGGTCGACATCACGAAGCTGATGAAGCTGCGCGCCAAGGCGAAGGACGCGTTCGCGGCCCGTGAGGGCGTCAAGCTCTCCCCGATGCCGTTCTTCGTCAAGGCCGCCGCCCAGGCGCTGAAGGCCCACCCGGTCGTCAACGCCCGGATCAACGACGACGAGGGCACCATCACGTACTTCGACTCGGAGAACATCGGCATCGCCGTTGACGCCGAGAAGGGTCTGATGACGCCGGTCATCAAGGGTGCGGGCGACCTGAACATCGCCGGTATCTCCAAGAAGACCGCCGAGCTGGCCGGCAAGGCCCGTGGCGGTGGCCTCACCCCGGACGACATGTCCGGCGCCACCTTCACGGTCTCCAACACCGGTTCGCGCGGTGCCCTGTTCGACACGGTCATCGTGCCGCCGAACCAGGCCGCGATCCTCGGCATCGGTGCCACGGTGAAGCGTCCGGTCGTCATCAACCACCCGGACCTCGGCGAGACCATCGCCGTGCGGGACATGACGTACCTCTCGCTCTCCTACGACCACCGTCTGGTGGACGGCGCTGACGCCGCCCGCTACCTGACCACGGTCAAGGCGATCCTTGAGGCCGGCGAGTTCGAGGTCGAGCTCGGCCTGTAGTTCCACGGCCCGTAGTCATACGGCGCCAGGGCTGTAAGACTCGTCTCATCAGCACGTACGCCCCCGTTCGGAGGTTTCCGAGCGGGGGCGTCGCCGTATTGTCTAGGGGTCACCACGCCCTGGGGCGCTGCCCCCGCCGGAGGAGCCCACATGACCGCGCCCGTCGTTCACTCGCTGCGCGAACAGATCCGCGAGCACATCGTGGAGGGGATCGTCAGCGGGCGCTGGCAGCCGGGCGAGCGGATCGTGGAGCGGCGGATCGCCGTCGAGCTGGAGGTCTCGCAGACTCCCGTACGGGAAGCCCTGCGCGAGCTTGAGACGCTGCGGCTCATCGAGTCGGCGCCCAACAAGGGCGTCCGCGTACGGAACTTGACCGCCGCGGACCTGGAGGAGAGCTACCCCGTCCGCGCGGGTCTTGAGGCCATCGCGGCCGAACTCGCGGCGGAGAGCCTGGCCGCGGACTGCTCGGCCCTCGAACCCCATGTCGCCGCACTGTACGAGGCGGACCGGGCCGCCGACGGCACCGCGCAGGTGCGGCACACGGTCGGTTTCCACCGGGAGTTGGTGCGGGCGGCGGACAACTCCGTCCTGCTGCACACCTGGGAGGGGCTCGGCATCGAGGTCTTCACCGCCCTTTCGATCCGATGGCTCGGGACGGTGCAGCAGTCGTACGCCGAGGAGCACGAGGCCCTCGTCACGGCCTTCCGGCAGCGGGACCCCGCCATCGCCGAGCTGGTGAAGGCCCACGTACTGGGCTGCGCGCCGCGTCCTTGACGCTCCCCGCGGGCTCGCGCTCATCCGTGACATGCCCGCTCATACGTGCTCCCACCTGCGACGATCCTTGCATTCGAAGGCACCGCGTGCCCGCATTAATGGCACCGGATGCCTACTTTCTGAATATGAAGGAATTTTCGCCTTCAACCCTTTGATCGATCATCGATCACGGAGTTAGAGTCTCCGACGGGCTCCCACCCGAGCCTTACGCCCTGTCCTGCCAAAGACCTAGGGCACCCCACCCCTTACCGAACAGGGGACCCCCTCCGACTCAGGAAGGCGGCGACATGACCGACCCCTCCGCAATCCAGCCGAGCGAGCTCGACCAGCTCCCGGACCGCGACCCCGAGGAGACCGCCGAATGGCAGGCCTCCCTGGACGCCGTTACCCAGGCGGCCGGGCCGCACCGTGCTGCATACCTGATGCGCCGCACGCTGGAGCGCGCCGAGGGCGCGGGCCTGGCGCTGCCCAAGCTCCTTGAGACCGACTACGTCAACACCATCCCCACCTCCGCCGAGCCGGCGATCGAGGGCGACGAGGCGCTGGAGCAGCGCATAGCCGCGTGGAACCGCTGGAACGCGGCCGCGATGGTGACCAGGGGCAGCAAACACGGCGTCGGCGGCCACATCGCCACCTTCGCCTCCGCCGCCTGGCTGTACGAGACGGGCTTCAACCACTTCTTCCAGGGCAAGGAGGGGGACGGCTCCGGCGACCAGCTCTACATCCAGGGCCACGCATCCCCCGGCATCTACGCCCGCGCCTTCCTCGACGGCCGCCTGAACGAGGCGCAGCTCGACAACTTCCGCCAGGAGGCGGGTGGCAACGGCCTGCCGTCCTACCCGCACCCGCGCCGCCTGCCCTGGCTGTGGGAGTTCCCGACCGTGTCGATGGGTCTGGGTCCGCTCTCCGCGATCTACCAGGCGCGCTTCAACCGGTACCTCTCCAACCGCGGCATCAAGGACGTCTCCGCCTCGCACGTGTGGGCGTTCCTCGGTGACGGCGAGATGGACGAGCCCGAGTCGACGGCTGCCCTCGCCCTGGCCGCGCGTGAGGGTCTCGACAACCTCACGTACGTCATCAACTGCAACCTGCAGCGCCTCGACGGCCCGGTCCGCGCCAACTTCCGCGTGGTCCAGGAGCTGGAGGCCCAGTTCCGCGGTGCGGGCTGGAACGTCATCAAGGTGCTGTGGGGCAACGCCTGGGACGAGCTGTTCCAGCTCGACACCAACGGCGCGCTCGTACGCCGCCTGCGCGAGGTGCCGGACGCGCAGTTCCAGACGTACGCGACCCGCGACGCCGCCTACATCCGCGAGCACTTCTTCGGTGCCGAGCCCGCCCTCGTCGAGCTGGGCAAGCTGCTCAGCGACGACAAGATCAGCGAGTGCTTCCACCTCTCGCGCGGCGGCCACGAGGCCCGCAAGGTCTACGCGGCCTACCGTGCGGCGCTCACCCACAAGGGCGCGCCGACCGTAATCCTCGCGCAGACGGTCAAGGGCTTCACGCTGGGCAAGGGCTTCGAGTCCAAGAACGCCAACCACCAGATGAAGAAGCTCACGGTGGACGAGTTCAAGGACATGCGCGACCTCCTTGAGCTGCCGATCTCCGACAGCCAGTTCGTCGACGGCGTGGTGCCTTACGGCCACCCGGGCGCCGATTCCCCCGAGGTCCGCTACCTCCAGGAGCGCCGTGCCGCCCTCGGCGGTCCGGCCCCGGCCCGCCGCACGCAGCCCCTCTCCCCGCTGCCCGCCCCGGCCGACAAGGCGTTCGCCTCGTTCGACAAGGGCTCCGGCTCGCAGTCGATCGCGACGACCATGGCCTTCGTACGCCTCGTCAAGGACCTGATCCGCGACAAGGAGTCCGGCAAGCGCTGGGTGCCGATCGTCCCCGACGAGGCGCGCACCTTCGGCATGGAGTCGCTCTTCCCGTCGCTCGGCATCTACTCGCCCAAGGGCCAGACGTACGAGCCGGTCGACCGCGACCAGCTCATGTACTACCGCGAGGCGAAGGACGGCCAGATCCTCAACGAGGGGATCACCGAGGCCGGGTCGATGGCGGACTTCATCGCCGCGTCGACGTCGTACGCGACGCACGGCGAAGCCATGATCCCGTTCTACATCTTCTACTCGATGTTCGGCTGGCAGCGCACGGCCGACCAGATGTGGCAGCTCGGCGACCAGCTCGGCCGCGGCTTCCTCGTCGGCGCCACCGCAGGGCGTACGACGCTGACGGGTGAGGGTCTGCAGCACGCGGACGGTCACTCGCCGGTGATCGCCGCGACGAACCCCGCCGCCATGTCGTACGACCCGGCGTTCGCCTACGAGGTCGCGGCGATCGTCAAGGACGGTCTGCGCCGGATGTACGGCGAGGCCGCCCCCGGTGAGGACCAGAACGTCTTCTACTACCTCACCGTCTACAACGAGCCGATGCCGCAGCCCGCGAAGCCCGCGGGTGTGGACGAGGGCATCGTGAAGGGCCTGTACCGCTTCAACACGGCTGAGACGGCTGGTCTTTCGGCCGCCGCCAACGCCGCGCGCATCCAGCTGATCGGTTCGGGCACGGCCATCCACTGGACCCTCGCGGCCCAGAAGATGCTTGCCGAGGAGTGGGGTGTGGCCGCCGACGTGTGGTCCGCGACCTCGTGGACCGAGCTGCGCCGCGACGCCCTGGAGGCGGACGAGGCGATCCTCCGCGGCGAGGAGCGGATTCCTTACGTGCGTACGGCGCTCGACGGTGCGCAGGGTCCCGTCCTTGCGGTCTCCGACTACATGCGGCAGGTGCCGGACCAGATCGCGCAGTGGGTCGAGCAGGACTACTCGTCCCTGGGTGCGGACGGCTTCGGCCTCTCCGACACGCGTGACGCGGCCCGTCGCCACTTCGGCATCGACGCGGAGTCGATCGTCGTGGCCTCGCTGGCGCAGCTTGCACGCCGTGGCGAGGTTCCCGCTTCCGCGGTGAAGGAAGCTCGGGCCAAGTACGGTCTGTAGCGGTTTGTGGCCTTCGCTTGATGCGGGTCCCTGTCCCCTTCTGGGGATGGGGGCCCGCTTTCGGTTGCGGGTCCGGGGTGGGTGGGCGGGGAAGATCGCCGCGAAGCGGCGTCTGAACTACCGGTAGCGGTCGGCCATTTGGCGGGCCGCCTCGGCGAAACGCTCCCGCAGGGCCGTCGGCTCGAGCACCTCCGCCTCCGGCCCCAGCGCCATGAGCTGGGTGTACGCGACATCCTCGTTCTCGACCCGAAGGGTCAGCGTCACCCAGCCCTCCTCATCCACGGGGCCCGCGGCCCCCAGTGCTTCACGCGTGGACGCGGAATCCGTGGCGTACGGAAGCTGCCGTACGCCCGCCTCGGAGAGCCGGAGCACGACCTCCGAGCGCAGGATCGCCCGTGCGAACTGCGCGGCCCGTTCCTCCCAGAAGCCCGGCAGGTCGAACTCCTCGTCGCGTACGAAGCGGTCGTCGCCCGCTGCGATCGCGGTGAAGCGGTCGATGCGGTACACCCTGAACGAACCCGTGTCGGGAACCCGCGCGCACAGATACCAGACCCCGGCCTTGAGCACGAGGCCGTAGGGCTCCAACTCCCTTTCCACCTCGGCGTCCTGGCGCCGGTAGCGGGCGGTGACGCGCCGGTCGTCCCACACCGCGTCCGCCAGCGCGGGCAGCAGTTCGGGCGCGGGCGTCTCCTTGAACCAGCCCGGCGCGTCCAGGTGGAACCGCTGCGACGCGTTCTGCGAGGCGTCCCGCAGCGAAGGCATCAGCGCCGCCGACACCTTCAGGCGGGCCGCCGACGCCGCGTCCTCCAGACCCATCTCGCGCAGCGCACCCGGCACTCCGGAGAGGAAGAGTGCCTCCGCCTCGCTGCGCCCGAGGCCGGTGAGCCGGGTGCGGTAGCCGCCGATGAGCCGGTAGCCGCCGGCCCGCCCCCGGTCCGCGTAGACCGGGACGCCCGCCTCCGAAAGGGCCTGGGCGTCCCGCGTGATGGTCCGCTCGGACACGTCGAGCTCACCCGCGAGCTCGGCGGCGGTCATGGAGGGGCGGGCCTGGAGCAGAAGCACCATCTTGATGAGGCGTGCAGCGCGCATGCCCCCATGATGCCGTCAGCCGGTGGGCGGGAGGCGGCTAGCGGTAGCCGGTGACGTCCGCGGGCTTGCCCTTCTGCTCGACCTCCGCGATGTAGCGCCAGGCATCCGGCGCCGAACCGTCGACGTCCGTGAAGCCGTACTCCTTGGCGAGACCGCCGCTGGAGAGCGACTCGCCGTTCCAGCGGGCCACTTCGGGGTCGGCGGCCAGCGCGACCAGGGCCCGGCCCACGAAAGTCGGGGTCTCGGAGATCGCGAAGTGCGGGTTCTGCGCGCGGCCGTCGAGCCAGTTCTCCTCGGTCACCTTGAAGTGCGTGTCGAGCATCGCCTCGGAGCGCAGCCAGCCGGGGGTCAGACAAAGCGCCGTGCACCCGTACTCCTTGAGCTCCTCGGCCAGACCCTTCGTCATCCGCAGCGGGGCCGACTTGGCGAGGTCGTAGTAGAAGGGCTTGCGGTAGTTGGGGCCGTTGTACTCCTCGGTCCCGTCGGTGACCTCGACGATCAGGCCGCCGGGGTTCTTGATGAGCAGCGGCAGCGCGTACCGGCTGGTGACGATGTGGGTCTCGATGCCGAGGCGCATCAGGCGCAGCCCCTTGTCGAGGTCGTGCTCCCACATCTTCTTGTCCCACTCGACGTGGACGTCACCGCCCCAGATGTCGTTGACCAGGATGTCCAGGCGGCCCTGCTCACGGTCGATCCGGTCGACGAGCGCCTCGACCTGCTCGGGCTCCAGGTGATCGGTGGGTACGGCGATGCCGGTGCCCGGTCCGCCCGCCTCCCGGCCCGCCGCGGTGATCAGCTCCGCGGTCTCCTCGATGGTCTCCTTGGTGCGCCCGACCTCGCTGGTGTGCGCCCGGGTCGTACGGCCCGTCGCGTACACGGTGGCTCCGGCGCGGCCGAGCTCCACGGCCATGGCCCGGCCCGCGCCGCGGGTGGCACCGGCGACGAGGGCGATCTTTCCGGTCAGGGGGTGCGCGGGTGCGTGCGTGGTGTTCATCTCTTCGCTCTCCATGACGTCGAGGCTGCCATCCAATGCCGACACCTGCTGTCGGGTTTTCCATGGGCATGTGCACGCATAACGAGACAGTCGCATCCGCCGCACTCCGCGTGCGTACCCACCCCTCAGGACCGATGCTTGTCCCGTGATGGACGAGACGGAGTTCTGGGAGATCGTGGACCGTACCCGCGTGGCCGCCGAGGGCGACCCCGAGGACCACGCCGACCTGCTCACCGAGAAGCTCCTCGAACTCGAGCCGGACATGGTGCTCGACTTCGCCCGTCACTTCGAGGCGCGCTACAACCGTGCCTACCGCTGGGATCTGCGGGGCGCTTCCTGGGTCCTCCTCGGTGGTGCGAGCGATGACGCCTTCGACTACTTCCGCTGCTGGCTGATCGGTCAGGGGCGCGAGGTCTTCGAGGGAGCCCTGCACGACCCGGACTCGCTCGCGGATCTCCTCGACGACTTCGACGAGGACATCGACGGCGACGGCGAGGAGCTCGGCTACGCGGCGGACGAGGCCTACGAGCAGCTCACCGGCGTGGTCACCCCCGATCTCGGCATCGCCCCCGCCCCCACGGAGCCGCAGGGAACACCGCTCGACTTCGAGAACGAGGCGGCGATGGCCCAGCGCTACCCGAGGCTGTGGGAACGCTTCGCCGAGGTCGACTGAGCCGGAACCCCGCACCTGCCCCGCCCTGACTGGCCCGTACCGCCTCTCACCGGCCCTGAAGCTCACCGGCCCTGAAGCTGTGCGGCCTTCTCCCTGATCGCGGGGAGCGCGGCCGTCAGCGCCGCACCCGGGCAGGAGGTGGTGTAGCCATCGCGGTGCCCGGACACCGCGCCGAACGCCTCGACCGCCCCCGCCGGATACCTGCTGAGGCTGTTCGTGGAGACCAGCCGCACCGTGGCGCGCGGGTCCACGTCCGAGAGACCGAGCTTCCAGGCGATCAGCCCCGCCATGGCGTCGGTCATGGCCTTGGGAACAGGCGTCCCCTCCGTGAACGTCCCGATCGCCGCGATCCCCACCGACCCCTTGTTGTAACCCTGCGTGTGCGCCCCTACGACGGCCCTCTCGATGCCGCCCGCACGCCCTTCGTAGACGGTCCCGCACCGGTCGACGAGGAAGTTGTAGCCGATGTCGTCCCACTGTCTCCCCTCGGTCTGACCGGTGTGCAGATAGCGGATGGTGCGCGCGGCGTCGCCGCAGTCGTAGCTGTTCGGGGTGTCCGTGTGGTGGATGAACACCGCCTGGACCCGGCCTGCGTACCGGGCGGGCGGCGTCTCACCCGTCGGATCGGCCAGCCAGTCGGCGCGCGGCACCACGCGTGGCCGCGCCGCGGGATGGCCCCCCTCCCGCCGCACCGGAGCCGCGGCCGCCGGCATCACCGAGTGCCGCCCGGTCACGCCCGCCCGCTCCCCGAGCCCGGCGAACGCCACCGCACCGTCACCCGCCCGCACCGACGCCCCTGACACCCCCGGCCCCACGAACCACGCACACAACAGCAGGAGTGCAACGGCCGCGGCTCCGGGCACACAGCCCAGCACCACACGCACCACCTTCGGCACGCGCGCCGCGGACGACCCACGGAAGACACGCATGCTCCGACTGTCCGGCCCACCCCCTCCACCCGCGATCCGCGCTCGGCCAATCGGGTGAACCGGGAAGGGGGCTCAGAAGTGGGTGCCGCCGTCCACCCGGACCTCGGTGCCGGTGATGAACTTGCCGTCCCGCGAGCCGAGCAGCGCGACGACCGATGCCACCGACTCCGGCCCCGCGAAGCCCTGACCGATGGCCGGCGCGAGCTTCACGAACAGGCTCATGTCGGCGTCCTCGGGCAGACCGGGGCCCACGCTCTGCCTGCTGGCACCGCTGCCGTCGGTCATGCCGCTGGATATGGAGCCGGGCTGGACGGAGTTGAAGCGAATTCCCCGCTTGCCGTACTCACTGGCCAGCGCGTGTGTCATGGACTGGATGCCGCCCTTGCTCGCCGCATACGCCGCCATGTACGGGTGGGCGAACACCGCCGAGGTGGAGCTGAAGTTGATGACGGCGGCGTCCTCGCCCGACAGGAGCGCCGGGATCGCCTCGCGGATCACCAGGAACGTGCCCACCAGGTTGATCCGGATGACCTGGTCGAAGGAATCAAGGCTGGTCTCGTGCGTGTGCGAGGAGCGGAGCACGCCCGCCGCGTTCACCAGCACGTCCAGGCCGCCGAGCGCGGCGACCGCGGCGGCGACGCCTTCGCGCACCGAGGTCTCGTCCGCGATGTCGACCACGAGGGTGGTGAGGCGGTCAGCCGCTGCGCCCGCCTTCTCGGCGGTGTCCTTCAGGCCCGCCTCGCTGACATCGGCGGCCACGACCCTGCCGCCTTCCTCCAGGATCCGCAGGACGGAGGCCTGCCCGATCCCCGAGCCACCGCCGGTGATGAGTGCACGACGGCCTGCGTAACGGTTCATGAGATGCCTCCGATCAACTACGGGCTCCCGGGTCCTTCCATGGATCCGGCTTTCCCGATCTGATTTCAATGTACGCCTAGCTGGCACGTTTTGCCATGCCGACAATTCATGTATCAGGGTGAGGTTCGCGCGTAGGCTGCGGGGGTGAGCATCCACCCGTCGCAGTCACCGCAGCCCCCGCCGTCGGCCCAGCCGTCGCTGACCGAGCGCCGCAAGGCCGCCACGCAGCTCGACATCGCCCGCGCGGCGGCCGAGCTCTTCGCCGAGCGCGGCCCGGACGGCACCACGGCCGAGGAGATCGCGGGCCGGGCAGGAGTGGCGCTGCGCACCTTCTACCGGTACTTCCGCAACAAACAGGACGCGGTCGGCCCGCTCCTCGCGGGCGGCGCCGATGAGTGGCGGGCCCATCTGGCGGCCCTCGACCCGGCCGCCGGCGTGCCGACGGCCCTGGAGCAATCGATCGCGGACGCGCTGACCGCGGCGGACGACCACGCGGCCGAGGCCCTGGAGTGGACCCGCGGCCTGCTGCGCGCCGCGCAGGACGACCCGGCGCTGCGCGCCGTCTGGTACCGCGTGAACCAGGAGTCCGAGGAGCAGCTCGTGCCCGTACTGGCGCGGCTGGCCGGGGACGACGCCGACGAGCTGGACGTACGCCTGGCCGCCGCGGCCGCCACCGACGCCATCCGCCTGGCCCTGGAGACCTGGGCCGCGGGGGACGCACCGGCCGAGGGGCCCGGCTCCCCCGCCGTCCTCGCGGTGCGCTGCCTGCGCGAACTGACCGGCGGGCTGCGGCTCCTGGCCGCACGGCAGGCGGACGCCTAGACCCGGGCCCTGAAGCGGCTTCCCGGTCGGAAGGGCCCTAGGGCTTACGGCTCCGGGACCACCCGCGGGCTCGGCCGCCCGTCCGGCCCGAGGTCCATGGAGAACGCCAGCAGGGCCACGTCGTCCCCGACCCCGCCGGAGAACCGCACCAGGTCCTTCCAGACCGCGGACGTCATCGCCGCCGGGTCGTCCCGCAGGTCGGCGCAGAGCACCGGAAGGCGTTCGGTCAGCGGATAGAAGGCGCCGGACCCGTCGCGCGCCTCGGTCACCCCGTCGGTCACCACGAGCAGCCGGTCGCCGGGCCGCAGGCCCACGGTCACCTCTTCGGGCGGGGCGACTCCCGCGATCCCCAGGCCCAGCGGAGCGCCCGGCGCCACGGCGAGCTCCTCGACGGACCCGCCCCGCAGCAGCAGCGGGGGCGGGTGGCCGCAGGAGACGACCCGCAGCTCGGCCGCGTCGCCCCGGAACTCCAGGAGCACGGCGGTGGCGAAGAGTTCGGCGTGCTCGGCCTCCTCGGAGTCGACCACGAGCCGCCGGTCGAGCCGGCCGGCGACCCCCTCCAGGTCGGGCTGGTCGAGCACCGCCTCCCGGAAGGCGCCGAGCAGCGCGGCGACCGTGCCGACGGCCGCGAGGCCGTGCCCCTGCACATCCCCCACCAGCGCCCGTACGCCGCTGGGCCCCTTGCGCACGTCGAAGAGGTCACCGCCGACCAGCGTGCCGCCCTGGGCCGCGCGGTAGAGGCCCGCGCAGCGCACCGGGCCCACGCGCTCCGGCAGCGGCGGCAGGACGGCGAACTGGGCGGCTTCGGCGACGGTGCGCACGGTGACGAGCTGGGTGTCGCGGCGGCTGCGTACCCAGGCGAACACGATGCTCAGCAGCGCCACGAAGGCCACCGTCAGCACATCGCTGTCCCCGGGGCGGCCGAGCCCGAAGCCCGGCAGGTAGAGCAGCAGCACCACGGTGCCGCCGAAGAGGGCCGTGACAAAGGCGCCGTACGACAGCGCGGCCAGCGGCGGCACGGCGGCGAGCAGGAAGCTGAGGTCGACCGTCTCCGGGGTGGAGAGCTGGATGACGCAGGTCACGACCAGGAGCACGGGCGGAGGCCAGCGCACCCAGGTGGGCGGTGGCGCGCCGCGCAGCCAGCCGGGCTCGTCCCGGTCCCGCCGGCTGGCAGCAGCGACCCTGAACATCGGTTCGCTCCTTCCGGTCGGCCATTCCACGCTCCTACGCGCGCGTGCCCGCCGCACGCCGGGCCGGTCCGTCGGGTGGCAGCCCCCGGGGGAGTCTCAGAGCACGCGCCCCATCAGCACGTCGTCCACGTACACGCCGTCGAGGAAGAACTCACCCGGAAGCACCCCCTCGATCACGAAGCCCTCGGAGGCGTAGAGCGTCCGGGCCGGGATGTTGTGGCCGAGCACTCGCAGCGTGATGCGCCGCGCGCCCTGGCGCCGGGCCTCCTCCACCGCGGCCCTGACCAGACGGCGGCCCACTCCCTTGCCGCGCACCTCGTCCGCGACGGCGAAGCCCAGGATCTGGCGCACGTGGGCGTTGGCCAGGACGGAGGTGGGATATCCGAGCCGTATGTAGCCGACGACCACGCCGTCCAGCTCGGCGACCAAGTGGTCGTGCGGCCCGAAGCGTTCACTGAAGAACGGCGGGTACGGAAGCTGCGGAGCAGGCTGTACCGCGTGCAGGGTGGACCAGGTGACGCGGTCGATGCGGCCGAGGGCTTCTTCGTCGTCCGGCAGAGCGGTACGTATGAGCGTGTCCTGCATGAGCGTCACTGTACGACGACTGCCTGACGCCTCTTGGGGTGTTTCCGGGGCAGGATGAGTTCATGGCACCCACCGATCCCGAGCAGTCGTCCCCTTCGTCGCGGCGGTCCCGTATCGCCGTGGCCGGTGCGTCCGGCCTCATCGGAACGGCGCTGACACGCGCCCTCGCCGACGACGGCCACGAGGTGGTGCGGCTGGTGCGCCGGGAGCCTCGCACGAAGCAGGAGGTGCGCTGGGACCCCAAGAAGGGATACGTGGACACGGCGGGGCTCGCGGGCTGCGACGCGCTGGTCAACCTGGCGGGAGCCGGGATCGGTGACCGCCGCTGGACGGACGCCTACAAGCAGGAGCTGCGCGACAGCAGGGTGCTCGGCACCGCGGCACTCGCCGAGGCGGCAGCCGCCCTCGACGAGCCGCCCCGGGTGTTCCTGTGCGCGAGTGCGATCGGCTACTACGGAGACACCGGTCAGCGGGCGGTGGACGAAAGTGCCCCCTCCGGAGAGGGCTTCCTGCCGTCCCTGTGCGTGGAGTGGGAGGGCGCGGCCGCCGCGGCGCACACGGCGGGCATCCGCACGGTCTTCGCGCGCAACGGCCTGGTGGTGGCGCGCGAGGGCGGGGCCTGGCAGCGAATGTTCCCGCTCTTCAAGGCGGGGCTCGGCGGGCGGCTCGGCGACGGCAGGCAGTACTGGAGCTACATCTCGCTGCACGACGCGGTGGCCGCGCTGCGGCACCTGATCGACACGGAGACCCTGGCGGGTCCGGTCAATCTGACCGCGCCCGACCCGCTGACCAACCGCGAGGTGACGGCCGCGATGGGACGGGTGCTGCACCGGCCCACGCTCTTCGCGGCGCCCGCGCCCGCGCTGCGCGTCGTGCTCGGCGAGATGGCCGGTGACGTCCTCGGCAGCCAGCGGGTGCTGCCGACCCGGCTCCTGGAGTCGGGCTTCTCGTTCGCGTTCCCGGGCATCGAGGAGACGCTCCGCGCGGCGCTGCGGTAAAGGGCCTGCCCCACCACAGGCTTCACCCGGCCATCGCGCTACCGCCGCGCGCCCGGCGTGCGACCGTGCCCGGTCGATGCGCGACTGCCCTCGACCGTGCGTACTCCTACCCTCGTGCGGAACTCGGTGATTCCGAAGCCCTGTTGAGGGCATGACGTCCCCAGCAGCCGCGCAACCTCGGGGAGGGGCACGTGCTAGAGCCTGCGGACCATGCGGATGTCGTCATCGTGGGAGCTGGGGTCGCGGGGCTGTCGGCCGCCCGCCAGCTGACCAGTGCTGGTGTAACGACCGTCGTCCTGGAAGCCGCCCCTTACGTCGGCGGGCGCATGTCGACGGAGAAGGTCGACGGGTTCCGGCTCGACAGGATCGGGCAGTTGCTCACCACGTCCTACCCCGAGTTGCGACACACGCCGGGGCTCGACGCCCTCGTACTGCGGCCCTTCGTGCCCGGCGTCCTCGTGCACAGCGACGGCCGGCACCACCGCGCCGTCGAGCCCACGAGCCCCCGGCGCGCAAGGGGCGCACTCACCGCCGCACGCGCCCTCGCAAGCGCCCCCAGGGGTCCGCGCATCGCACGGACCACGCCCCGCGCCGCCCCCCTCGGCGGTGCGCTCGACCAGGCCCGGCTCGGCGCCGCACTCGCCAGGCTCGCGGCGACCGACCCGAAGCGTCTGCTCACCCGCCCCGAACTCCCCGCCTCGCAGGCTCTCTTCGCCCGGGGCCTGCCCGCGCGCACCGTCACCGGCTTCCTGCGCCCGCTGCTCTCCGCGCTCCTCTGCGACCCGGACCTGACGACATCGAGCCGCTGCGCCGACCTCGCCCTGCACTCCTTCGCACGCGGCCGCCTGTGCCTGCCCGAGGGCGGCGCAGAGGTGCTGCCCGAGCTCCTGGCGGCCGCGCTGCCACCGGGGACGGTCCGCACCGGCGTACGTGTCACGGGCGTCTCCACGACCTCCGTCACCACCGCCGAACACGGTGAGGTGCGCTGCCGCGCGGTCCTGTTGGCCACCGACGCCCGGGCCGCCGCCGCCCTGCTGCCCGGCCTGCGCGTGCCGTCCTTCCACCAGGTGACGGTGCTGCACCACGCGGCGCCCGAGCCGCCGCTCGCCGAGCCCGCGCTGCTGCTCGACGCCGACCGTTCGGGCCCGGTCGCGCACACGGCCGTCGTCAGCCACGTCGACCCCTCGCGCGCGCCCGCCGGCAGGTCGCTCGTCTCCTCGACGGTCCTCGGCCCGCCGCCGGACGAGCGCGCCGTCCTCGCCCATCTCGCCGAGCTGTACGGCACGTCGACCGCCCGCTGGGAAACCCTCGCCGTCCACCACACCCGCGAGGCGGTGCCCGCGATGCCGCCGCCACACGATCTGCGCCGCCCGGTGCGGCTGCTCTCGGGGCTCTACGTGTGCGGCGACCACCGGGACACCAGCACGGTGCAGGGCGCCCTGCACTCGGGCCGCCGCGCGGCGCGGGCCGCACTCGTGGACCTCGGCGTGGACCCCGCCCAAGACACGGGACACCTACCCATGGCGGCCTGACAGCCATCCGACCTCTGCGTCATCCCTGGAAGCCCTCGCGTTCCCACGCGGGGGCTTCCCCCTTTCCCGGACGCCCTCCCCCCGTACACCCCACCGAACCTCACCCACCCCTGCAACTTCCCTTGCCACACCGGAACCCCACGGCTACGGTCCCACCGGATCGCCAAGCCGCGGGAGGACCCACGTGCGTCGCACCATCCCGGTGATATCACTCATCCTCGGCCTATTCATGGGAGGTCTATCGTTGCCGACCGCCACAGCAGCCACCGCAGGGATCGCAGAGACCGCAGAAACCGACGTGCCCTCCGTGGTCCCCCGCCCCACCGACTGGACCGCGCTCGACGGCCGTACGAAGCTCACCGAACGCACCCGCATCCTGATCGACCCGCGCGCCGGATCCACCACCGCGCTCCCCTCGGGCCGCGCCGAATTCCCGGGCCCCGCACACCAGTCCGTACGCAAGCTCGCCGACCAGCTCCGTACGGAGATCAAGCAGGTCACCGGCATCACGCCCCGGATCGCTTACACAGGCCGACCGGCCGCCGGTGACATCACGCTCGGCCTCACCGCCAAGGGGAACCTCGGAGCCGAGGGCTACGGCTTCGACAGCGCGGGCCCGATCCGCATCAAGGCCGCGTCCACCCACGGCCTCTACTACGGCACCCGCACGCTCCTCCAGCTCCTGCGCTCCACGGCCGACGACCACCGCGCCGTCCCCCGCGCCCGCTCCACCGACCGCCCCGCGCAGGCCATCCGCATGGTCCACCTCGACGCGGGACGCAAGTACTGGAAGATCTCCTACCTGGAGAACCTGATCCGCAGGATGGGCGACCAGAAGCTCAACACCCTCTTCCTGCACCTCTCCGAGTCCGAGGGGTTCCGCCTCCACAGCCCGAAGTTCCCGGGTCTCGCCGACCCCGACCACAGCTACAGCCGCGCCGACATCGAACACCTGAAGGCCTTCGCGGCCCGCCACCACGTCCAGTTGATGCCCGGCCTCGAACTCCCCGGCCACGCCACCGTGATCAGTGAGGCCTTCGGCATCGGCTTCGGGTCCGGCGCCGGCGCGTGCACCGGCGCCCACACGCACTCACACCTCACGCCCGACTGGATCATCGACATGACCAGCGACAAGGCGGTCGCGAAGTCCAAGGAGATCGTGGACGAGTTCGCGGGCTGGTTCGACGCCCCGCTGTTCTCGATCGGCGCCGAGGAGGTCCCCGGACAGCTCGCCCAGTGCCCGCGCGTGAAGAATCACCTGGCCCAGAGCCCGGACGTGGACACGCTCGGCGACCTTCTGAACCGCTACATCAACACCCTTGACGACGTCGTCACTTCGCACGGCAAGCGCACGGCCGTGTACAACGGCTCCGAGCATCTCGACGCGCCCCGGCAGCAGGTGCACGCCCCGGTCGTCTTCCTCACCTGGGAGGGCACGGACGCCGAGCCCGCGATCCCAGGCCACGACGAGATCGCCATCGGCCCGTTCTACGACACCCCGAACAACTACCACCACCTGTATCCGGACGAGCCCTGGATGTACGACAGCTGGGCGCCGAACACCGACCCCGACATGCTCGGCTCCGGCGTCACCAACTGGGCCGACTACAACTTCTGGGCCGACGACGGCTACTTCGAGCAGAGCATGGCGGGCGCCCGCGCGATCCTCGCCGACCGCGCCTGGAACAAGTCCGCGACGCCGGACACACTCGCCGGCTTCCGGGCCCGCGCCGCCCGCATAGGCGACCCCCCGGGCACCACGCCCGCGCCGGTACCGCCGAGGGTGGAGGGCCGGCCGAGCCACCACTGGACGTTCGACGACGCCACCTACCCCAGCGGCTGGACCTACGCGGGCAGCCCCGGCAACACGATCCTCGCCGAGGACGCGGCGGGCTCCCTCCCCGGCACCTCGTACATCATCAACAACCCCACCCCCGTGCAGGGCGTGCGCGGCCAGGCCTGGCGCTTCGACTCCGACCGCGACGGCGTCGGCTTCGGCGGTCTCGACGTAGCCGAGCCGTGGACCGTGTCCGTGCAGGTCCGCCCGACGGCCCGGACCGGGGACCAGGTCCTTCTCAGCTCGAAGGCGGGCGCACTGAAGCTGATGCAGCACGGCACCGGAAAGGTCGGCTTCACGCGGTACGGCGCGGCCGACTTCAGCTTCGACCACACGCTGCCGCTCGACCGCTGGACGCGGCTGACGTGGGTGACGACTCCGGGACACACCACCCTGTACGCCGACGGGCAGCGGGTCGGGTCCGTCGACGCGTCGATCCCGCTGCCGCTGCGCTCCATCGGGACGGAGAAGGCGAGCCTGCGGGGCGACCTCGACCAACTCACCACGTGGGATGAGGCGTTGTCCGCCAAGGATGTCGCGCGCCTGCGCTGAGCCCCGGTCCCGCACATGTGTAAGGGGCGGGCCCTCGCAGGCCCGCCCCTTACACATCGCCCCCGGAGGTCAGCCCAGCGCCGACACCCGGTCGCGATACCCGCGTACCGCCGCAGCGTCGCGGTACGGCTCCAGCCGCCGCTCGAAGTCGCGTACGTACTCGACGGCCCGCACCGAGCGCATCTCGCCCGCCGCCTGCGCCGCCTCCGCTCCCAGCTGGCAGGCCTGCTCCAGCTCGCCCAGGGCAAGGCGCGAGGAAGCGAGCACGACCCGGCAGAACAGGCGGCTGCGGGCGTACCCAGGAGCGCGCAGTTGGAGCGAGCGCTCCGCGTGCTGGGCTGCCACGCGGTACTGCTGGAGGTCCCGGTGGCAGTGCCCGAACTCATCCGCGAGCTGCGCCTCGTCGAAGAACCGCGCCCAGTAGGGGACCTCGTCGCCCGGCCGCGACGTCTCCAGGGCGCGCTCGGCCCGCACCATCGACGCCGTGCACGCCCGCACCTCGCCGAGCACCCCGTGGCCACGCGCCTCGACCGAGTGCAGCAGGGCCTGCACGACGGGCGGCGCCGATGACCCGACGCCCTGCTGGGCCACCCGCGCCAGTTGTACGGCCTCTCTGCCGTGCCCGAGGTAGACGGCCTGGCGGCTCATGGTGACCAGGACGTACGAGCCGTACGCGCGGTCGCCCGCCGCCTGTGAGAGGCGCAGCGCCTGGACGTAGTAGCGCTGGGCGAGGCCGTGCGCCGCGATGTCGTACGAGGTCCAGCCCGCGAGGCGGGTGAGGTCGGCGGCGGCCGCGAAGAGCCGCCGCCCGGCCTGTTCGCCGTACGTGCCGCGCAGCATCGGCTCGGCCTCGTGCTCCAGGTAGCGCACGAGCGCCTGCCGGGCGTGCCCGCCGCCGTACGCGTGGTCGAGCGCCCTGAAGAGTTCGCCGACGGAGCGCAGGGCCGAGATGTCGCCGCTGGTCACCTTGGCCCCGGCGCCACGCTCGGGCTCCTTGCGCTGGCGCGGTATGGCGGGCCGGCCCTGGGTGGGGACGCGGGTGGCGCTCGGCGCGTAGTCGCCTCGGCTCACCCGGTCGTCGGCGCGGCCGATCAGCCAGTCCCGGCTGGGGACGACGAGGCCCGCCGGGGTGAACGCGATCTTCCGCAGTTCGGCATGGCTTCCGGAGTCCTTGCGCCAGAGTCCGCCGACGATGTCGATCGCTTCTTCAGGGCTCGCCGCGAACTCAAGACCGGCGTACACCGGCGCACAGGCGTCGAGCCCGAGATCCTGCGCTGAGAGCCGGCGTCCTAACCGCCGGGTGAAGACCTCGGCGATCAGGGCGGGGGTGGTGCCGCGCGGCTGCTGCCCGCGCAGCCAGCGGGTCACCGAGGTCTTGTCGTACCGCAGGTCGAGACCGTGCTCGAGGCCCAGCTGATCGACGCGGCGCGCGAGCCCCGCATTGGAGAACCCGGCTTCTGAGATGAGCGCGGCTAGCTGGCGGTTTGGGGTGCGCTGCGGAGGTCGTTCCGTCATCAGCTGTGCGGTCTCCTGCCTTTCGGGCGTGGCCGTGAGCAGCCCTTATGGCTCTGTGAACGGCGTGAATGTAGCGGCCCCCACTGCCCTCATCGCGACCTTCGACCCGCATTCATCCGATCGTGTGAGGATTGACCGGACGACTGACGAGAATCCGCTGCCCGTACAGTGGCTGGGGGCGCGATATGTGCACGGTGCAGGTTCTAGGGAGGCACTTGCCGTGAGTGAGTTTCGGTTCGTCCGTCTTGGCTTCGGCCCGGATTCGGTCGAGTACCAAGAGGCCTGGGACGAGCAGCGCCGCGTGCACGCCGCCCGCTTCGCCGACGAACTGCCCGACACGTGTCTGCTGCTCGAGCACCTGCCGGTCTACACCGCGGGCCGCCGCACGCAGGACAGCGAGCGCCCGCTGGACGGCACCCCCGTCATCGACGTGGACCGCGGCGGCAAGATCACCTGGCACGGCCCCGGACAGCTCGTGGGCTACCCGATCCAGAAGCTGCCGCGCCCGGTGGACGTCGTAGCACACGTGCGCCGTCTGGAAGAGGCGCTTATCCGTACGTGTGCGGAGTTCGGCCTGGAGACGTCCCGCGTGGAGGGGCGCAGTGGCGTATGGGTCCTCGGTGACCCCGTGGACGAGCGTCCGGCGCTGGGCGGCCTGACGCTGGACCTCGACCCCCGGACGCAGGACGACGAGTTCGACGCCCGGTTCAACGGCCCGGAGTACGCCCCCTCCAACGCGGGCCAGCGCCGCGAGGACCGCAAGATCGCGGCCATCGGCATCCGGGTCGCCAAGGGCGTGACGATGCACGGCTTCGCGCTGAACGTGAACCCGGACAACACCTGGTTCGACAAGATCATCCCGTGTGGCATCCGCGATGCGGGCGTGACGTCCCTCTCGTACGAGCTGGGCCGCGAGGTCACGATCGCCGAGATCCTGCCCGTCGCCGAGAAGCACCTGCGGGACGTCCTGGAGAACGCGGAGCTCAAGCCGCGGACCGTGGAGAAGACCGCCGGGCAGACCGCCGGAGAGACCGCCGGGCAGACGGTTGAGAGCCCGGAAACCGAGAAGGCGACCGCCTAGAAAGCCGGTACGGCCAGGCCTGCCGGGAGCCTCGGGGAATGCACCCCGTCGGCCGGAGGTTGGCCGGACGTCAGCCCAATGACATCACGGGCGTACCCTGGTGTGCGCCGAAGAATCGAAGCTACAGGGAGCCGATGTGTCCGCAGTCGCACCGGACGGACGCAAGATGCTGCGCCTCGAGGTCCGGAACGCCCAGACCCCGATCGAGCGCAAGCCCGAGTGGATCAAGACCCGGGCGAAAATGGGCCCCGAGTACACGAAGATGCAGAACCTCGTGAAGAGCGAGGGCTTGCACACGGTCTGCCAGGAGGCGGGCTGTCCCAACATCTACGAGTGCTGGGAAGACCGTGAGGCCACCTTCCTCATCGGCGGCGACCAGTGCACCCGGCGCTGCGACTTCTGCCAGATCGACACGGGCAAGCCGCAGGCCCTCGACCGCGACGAGCCGCGCCGCGTCGGTGAGTCCGTCGTCACGATGGACCTGAACTACGCCACGATCACCGGCGTCGCCCGCGACGACCTGGACGACGGCGGCGCCTGGCTGTACGCGGAGACCGTGCGGCAGATCCACGCGATGACGGCGGAGCGCGCCGAGGGCAAGACCAAGGTCGAGCTGCTCATCCCCGACTTCAACGCCGACCCCGACCAGCTGGCCGAGGTGTTCTCCTCGCGCCCCGAGGTCCTCGGGCACAACGTGGAGACGGTGCCGCGCATCTTCAAGCGGATCCGCCCCGGCTTCCGCTTCGAGCGCTCGCTCGAGGTCATCACCCGCGCCCGTGAGGCCGGCCTGGTCACCAAGTCGAACCTCATCCTGGGCATGGGCGAGGAGCGCGAGGAGATCAGCGAGGCGCTGCACGCGCTGCACGACGCGGGCTGCGAGCTCATCACGATCACGCAGTACCTCCGTCCGACGCCGCGTCACCACCCCGTGGAGCGCTGGGCCAAGCCGCAGGAGTTCGTGGAGCTGAAGGAGGAGGCCGAGGAGATCGGCTTCTCCGGTGTCATGTCAGGACCGCTGGTCCGCTCCTCGTACCGCGCGGGGCGCCTCTACCAGATGGCGATCGAGAAGCGCGGGGCGTACGTGGCCTCGCAGGCGGTGTGAGCCCCGCACCCCCTCAGGCGGCAGCCGACTGTGTGAATCGGCGCACAAGCGACTACTGACGAGTAGTGGCCGAGATGACGCGGCTGTCACGGTCCCCGCAGGTGAGGGGACCGTAGCGGCCGCGTCAGTGTTTTGCGGCCCGGCGTCAAGGCTTCATCCGTGTTTGACCGGTCGGTCACGCCCTGGTAACACCAATCAGTGACCCTGGAATCACCCCACGTACAGCCCTACCCATAGCCGCCCAGGAGGGCCCCACCATGCAGGCCGCGCCCGTACGCGCCACCGCCATCCCGTCCGTCACCGACGCACTGCGTGCCGTCGAGTCGATTCTCATGAGCAGCGGTCAGCGCACCGCTCGCCGCAACGCCTGGACGTCCGTGCTCGACGACCGGCGCCGCGCCAAGGACCGGGCCGAGGCGCTGCGTGTGCTCGAAGAGGCGATGACAACCCGCACGTCGTAGTCACCTCCAGGGACACGTAGACTTCACGGCATGGCGAGGAAGGAAACCGCGGCGGACGCCGCGAACCCCGGGCGACTCAAGCAGATCGCTCAGACCTACAAGATGACCCGCAGGGCCGATCCGCGGATCGGTCTCATCATCGCGGCTGTGGGAATCGTCACCTTTGGTGTCTTCCTCGGAATCGGCTTCTTGATCGGTCACCCGATCTATCTCGGCATTCTCGGCTTCGTGCTCGCCTTCCTCGCGATGGCGATCGTCTTCGGGCGCAGGGCCGAGCGTGCGGCCTTCGGGCAGATGGAGGGCCAGCCCGGTGCGGCGGCCGCGGTGCTCGACAAGATCGGCCGCGGCTGGACGACGACTCCGGCGGTGGCGATGAACCGCAGCCAGGACGTCGTGCACCGCACGGTCGGCAAGGCGGGCATCGTGCTCGTCGCCGAGGGCAACCCGAACCGCGTGAAGAGCCTGCTGGCCGCCGAGAAGAGGCGGATGGCGCGGGTCGTCTCGGACGTCCCGGTCCACGACGTCATCGTCGGCACCGGCGAGGGCCAGGTCCCGCTGAAGAAGCTGCGTACGACGCTTCTGAAGCTGCCCCGCGTTCTCCAGGGCCCGCAGGTCACGGCGACGAACGACCGGCTGCGCGCGATGGGCGACCTGATGAGCAACATGCCGTTGCCGAAGGGGCCGATGCCGAAGGGTGCGGGACGCGGTCGCCCGCCGAAAATGCCGCGAGGCTGAGCGAACCTTCCAGCGCCGGCGAACTCCTACATGGACGAAGGCCCCGGAACCGATCGGTTCCGGGGCCTTCGTCGTACGTGCGTCGGAGATCTCAGATACGCACCTGGACGGCGCGGCCGAGGCGGTCGTGGAGGCCGCGGCCGTCGCGGTCCCAGATCAGGGCCGGGACGGCGACGCAGAGCAGCAGGCTGCGGATGAGGACGCGGGTGACGCCGAGCCGGCCGCCGCCCTCGGCGATGACGCGCAGCCTGAAGAGGGCCTTGCCGGGGGTGCAGCCGACCGTGCCGACCGTCAGGACGGTCATGACGAAGAAGATGCCGAGGGCCCAGTTGCCCATCGCCTGCTGGTCACCGCGAGCGAACAGGCCGTATGCGATGAGCATGCACAGCGCCCAGTCGACGACGACGGCGCCCATGCGCCGTCCGGGCCGCGCGATCGATCCCGGCCCCTCCTCCGGCAGGCCGAGCTGCTCGCCGCGGTACCCGAAGTCGACGCCCGCTTCCTCTGCCGCCGCACGAGGGCCGGAGAGCCACGATCCGATTGCTTGCCTGTTGTCCACCCGTCCACGGTACTGCGCCCGATTTCGTACGAGGACGGGCGGGGTAGGGCGAATGACACCTGACGCGAACCCGCCTCGGTTAACTTCCGCGAAACAAATGGGTCATGCTTGAGAAATCCCCCGTCCCTATGGTCGGGTCCCAGCGTGTGCCACCGCACTGGCCGCACAACGAGCTGCAACCCCGTCCCCGCCTGGGGGTCGGGAGTAGGAGGAGTTGGATGTTCCAGAACGCCGACGACGCAAAGAAGTTCATCGCGGACGAGGACGTGAAGTTCGTAGATGTCCGGTTCTGCGACCTGCCCGGAGTGATGCAGCACTTCACGATCCCGGCAGCGGCGTTCGACCCGAACGAGGAGCTGGCGTTCGACGGATCGTCGATCCGCGGCTTCCAGGCCATCCACGAGTCCGACATGGCGCTGCGCGCGGACCTGTCGACCGCCCGGGTCGACCCCTTCCGCCGCGACAAGACCATCAACATCAACTTCTTCATCCACGACCCGATCACGGGCGAGCAGTACAGCCGTGACCCGCGGAACATCGCCAAGAAGGCCGAGGCCTACCTCGCGTCGACCGGCATCGCGGACACCGCGTACTTCGGTCCCGAGGCCGAGTTCTACGTCTTCGACAACGTCCGCTTCCAGACGTCGGCGAACGAGAGCTTCTACCACATCGACTCCGAGGCCGGCGCCTGGAACACCGGTGCGGTCGAGAACAACCGTGGCTACAAGGTCCGCTACAAGGGCGGCTACTTCCCGGCCCCGCCGGTGGACCACTTCGCCGACCTGCGTGCCGAGATCTCCCTGGAGCTGGACAAGAACGGCCTCCAGGTCGAGCGCCAGCACCACGAGGTCGGCACCGCAGGACAGGCGGAGATCAACTACAAGTTCAACACGCTGCTCGCCGCGGCCGACGACCTGATGCTCTTCAAGTACATCGTGAAGAACGTCGCCTGGCGCAACCAGAAGACCGCGACCTTCATGCCGAAGCCGATCTTCGGTGACAACGGCTCGGGCATGCACGTCCACCAGTCGCTGTGGGCCAACGGCGACCCGCTGTTCTACGACGAGCAGGGTTACGCGGGCCTGTCGGACACCGCCCGTTACTACATCGGCGGCATCCTCAAGCACGCCCCGTCGCTGCTCGCCTTCACGAACCCGACGGTGAACTCGTACCACCGCCTGGTCCCGGGCTTCGAGGCGCCGGTCAACATGGTGTACTCGCAGCGCAACCGCTCGGCTGCCATGCGTATCCCGATCACGGGCTCGAACCCGAAGGCCAAGCGTGTCGAGTTCCGCGCGCCTGACCCGTCCTCGAACCCGTACCTGGCGTTCTCGGCGCTCCTGATGGCCGGCCTGGACGGCGTCAAGAACAAGATCGAGCCGCCGGAGCCGATCGACAAGGACCTGTACGAGCTGGCTCCCGAGGAGCACGCGAACGTCGCCCAGGTCCCGACCTCCCTCCCGGCGGTCCTCGACGCCCTCGAGGCGGACCACGAGTACCTCCTGGCCGGCGGTGTCTTCACCCCCGACCTGATCGAGACGTGGATCGACTACAAGCGGACGAACGAGATCGCCCCGATCCAGCTGCGCCCGCACCCGCACGAGTTCGAGCTGTATTTCGACATCTAGAACGGCCGGGGCCGCGTGAGCCCCACGCCGCGTCAGCATGGACGGTGGGCCGTCTCCCGGAACGGGGAGGCGGCCCGCTGTGCTGTCCGTTCGGTCGTTCTCGCGCTGACACGGGCTAGTGTCACTCCCGTCCCCCTCCTCCCCTGCCTAGGTGAACACCCCACATGAACGAAAAAGTGACCTTCCCGAGCGTCGTCGGCCCCGCGCTGGCCGGGGTGATCGACCTGCCGGAGGGCGAGGTCCGGGGCTGGGGGCTCTTCGCGCATGGATTCACCCTGGGCAAGGAGTCGCCGGCCGCCGCGCGCGTCAGCAAGCAGCTGGCGCGCGAGGGGATCGGCACGCTGCGCTTCGACAATCTCGGGATCGGGGACTCCGAGGGCGACTGGGGGGACGGTTCCTTCACGGTCAAGGTGCAGGACACCGTCCGTGCCGCGGCTTTCATGGCGGAGCGAGGGACTCCGGTGGATCTGCTGGTGGGGCACTCGTGGGGAGGCGCCGCCGCCATCGCGGCCGCGAGCGAGATCGCAGGCCTCCGCGCGCTTGCCACGATCGCGGCGCCCGTCGACCCCAGTCATGTCGAGCGGCAGTACGACTCCGTCCTGGATCGCGTCCTCAGTGACGGCGCGCACGAGTGGTTCGTCGGCGGGAGGACTCTGGTCCTCAAGCGCGCCTTCGTCGAGGACGTGCGCCGGGCTCACCTGCGCGACCGGATCAGCGAGGTGGACGTTCCGCTCCTCGTGGCGCACTCACCCACCGACTCCACCGTCGACATCTCCAATGCCGCGGAGATCTTCCAGGAGGCACGGCACCCGCGCAGCTTCATCTCGCTCGAAGGCGCGGACCATCTGCTGACCGCGCGAGGGCAGGCGCAACGGGCCGCTCACATCATCAGCGCCTGGGCCGACCAGTACCTCGACGAGCCGCGGCCCTAGGGCAGCCAGGGTCCGTGTAATTCGGGCGACCGGGGCGGGTGCCGCACTCTACGATCGCCGTCTCGGTGGGCGGGGCGAGTGGAGGCGGGGGCACGATGAGCTGGTTCGACGGGGGCAGGGAGGCCGAGCTTCGGCGGGTTGTCCGCGGGGCTCCCTTGCGGGAAGTGCTGGATGTTTCGGAGCCCTCCGCCTGGATCGCGTTCGATGTCGACGTGCGCGGAACGTATACGCGGTGGGACGGGTTGGAACCCGGTGAGACTCGGACCGCCCTCGATCTGTGCGCCGGCGACGGCCGGGTGCGCGAGGCCGCGTTGCGGCGGGTCGCGGCGTATCCGGTGCTCCTGCCGCTGGTCGTCATTCGCTGTGCCGACTGGGCCGCTCCCGTACGGGAGAAGGCGCGCGGCTTGGTGCGTGAGGCGCTGCCCCGGCTCGGTGCCGGGGAGCTGGCCGCGCTCGCGCCCGTGTTGCTGCGGGTGGGGCGCCGGGACCGAGTGGCCCTGCTGGAGGATGCCGACCTCAAGCTCCGGCTCCTCAAGCTCCGGCTCCGGGCCGAGCAGATCGTCCGGGGGTGCTGACACCAGCGGCTGAGGGCTCAGGGCCGCAGGAAGCGGATCGTCGGGTGGGTTTCCGTCGGGTGGTGGGTGACCTCCGCCCGGACCCCGTACACCTTCGCGATCAGTTCCTCCGTGATCACCTCGGACGGTGTGCCCGACGCGTGGGCCACTCCCTCGCACAGGACCAGTACGTGGTCGCAGAACATGGCCGCCAGGTTGAGGTCGTGGAGGGCGATCACGCTGGTCAGGGGGAGGTCCGAGACCAGGGCCAGGAGGTCGAGTTGGTGGTGGATGTCCAGGTGGTTGGTCGGTTCGTCCAGGAGGAGTTCCCTGGGGGTCTGGGCCAACGCCCGTGCTATCTGGACGCGTTGGCGTTCGCCGCCGGAGAGTGTGTGCCAAGACTGGGTTGCCCGGTCGGACAGAGCCGTGCGGGCCAGGGCCTCCCGTACCGCCTCGTCGTCCTGGGCTGTTGGGGCGGACCAGGCCCTGCGGTGCGGGATGCGGCCCAGGCGTACGACCTCCTCCACCGACAGCTCGACCTGCGTCGTGGCGTCCTGGTCCACCACCGCCACCCTGCGTGCCACCGTGCGGCGGCCCACGTCCCGCAGCGGATCGCCGTCCAGCGTGGCCACTCCTGCCGTCGGGGCGAGGACGCCCGCCAGGATGCGCAGGAGGGTGGACTTGCCCGAGCCGTTCGGGCCGAGGAGTCCGACCGTGGCTCCGGGGGGCGGGGCCAGGGTCACTCCGTCGACGATGAGCCGGCCGCCTGCCTCCCGGGTCACTCGGTCAGCCCGCAGGCCTGAGTCGGTGTGCGGGCTCATGTCGTCTTCCTCGTGCGGTAGAGGACCAGGACGAACGCCGGGACGCCGATCAGGGACGTCACCACCCCCACGGGGACCTCCTGGGGGTCGAGGACCGTGCGCGCCAGCGTGTCCACCCACACCAGGAACACCGCGCCCGCGAGCGCCGTGACCGGGAGCAGGCGTGCGTGCCCGGAGCCGACCAGGGCGCGGGCCGCGTGCGGCAGGACCAGGCCCACGAACCCGATGGCTCCCGCGCTGCTGACCAGGGCCGCCGTCAGCAGGGCCGTCACGGAGAGCAGCAGCAGGCGGACCCGGGTCACGTGGACGCCGAGTGCCGCCGCCGCGTCCTGGCCGAACGCGAACGCGTCCAGGGTGCGGGCCTGCGTCAGGCAGACGGCGAGGGCCACGAGGAGCACCGCCGCGCACAGCGAGACGTCCGTCCAGCCCACCCCGCTCAACGAGCCGAGCAGCCAGAACAGGACACTCCGCGTCGTCTCCGCGTCGCCCGACGTCAGGATCACGAACGAGGTGAGCGAGGAGAAGAGCTGCATCGCCGCGACCCCGGAGAGCACCACCCGGTCGGCGCTCCCGCCCAGGCTGTGGCTGAGCAGCAGTACGAGCGCGAAGGAGACGACGGCTCCGACGAAGGCGCCCGCCGACACCGACACCGCTCCCCCGCCGACCCCCAGGACGACGATCGCGACCGCGCCCGTGGAGGCCCCCGAGGAGACGCCGAGCACGAAGGGGTCGGCGAGCGGGTTGCGCAGGAGGGACTGGAGGACGGTTCCGCAGACCGCGAGGCCAGCGCCGCAGACCGCCGCGAGGAGCGTGCGCGGCATGCGCAGGTTCCAGACGATGCCGTCCCGGATGGGCGTCAGCCTCGCCTCCCCCCAGCCGAGGTGCGCCGCGACCGCCGACCACACGTCGGGTACGGAGATGTCCGCGGGGCCGATGGTGACGGCCACCGCGACGGAGAAGGCGAGGGCGGCGAGGCCCGCCGTCCAGAGCAGGGCGGAACGTATGCCGCCCGTGGCGGCCTTCCTCACTTGTCGAGCCTCACTTGTCGAGGCCGAACTCGCGCAATGCGGCGGCGACTTGTTCGATGCCGTCCACCGTGCGGATCGTCGGGTTCATGGCCTGGCCGCTCAGCAGCACGTACCGCTTCTTCTTCACGGCGGTCAGGTTCTTGGTGACCGGGTTGGACTCCAGGAACTCGATCTTCTTCTTCGCGCTCTCGGCCGTCTGCGACTTGCGGGTGAGGTCGCCGATGACCAGGACGTCCGGGTCGCGGTCGGCCACCGTCTCCCAGTTGATCTGGGGCCACTCGTCGCGGGTGTCGTCGAAGACGTTCTGCACGCCGAGTTCGCGGGTGATGATGCCCGGCGCCCCGCAGCAGCCGGCGATGTAGGGCGCGTCGGAGTTGGCGAACCAGTAGAGGAGCGACGTGCCGGACGCCTTGGTGTCCTTGATGGTCTCCGTGGCTTTCGCCACCCGGCCCTTGAGGTCCGCGATCAGGCGTTCGCCGCGCTTCTCGACCCCGAACGCCTTGGCCAGGTCCCGCACTTCGCCGTAGACGGTGTCCATGGTGAGGGTCTTTACGCGGCTGCCGTCGCCGTCGCCGCTGTTGTCCTTGCCCGCGCAGTCGGAGGGCGAGACGTACGCGGGTACGCCGAGTTCGGCGAACTTGGCGCGGTCGGCGACGCCGCCCTTGCTGACCGTCGCCACGAAGGAGGCGGTGACGAAGTCCGGTTCCTTGGCGAGGACCTTCTCGAAGGAGGGGTAGCTGTCGGCGAGCCGGTCGACCTTGGCGTTGTCCTTCTCCAGGCCGTTGAGCACCGGGTCCGTCCAGGTTCCGGTGCCGGCCATGCGGTCCGCGAGGCCGAGGGAGAGCAGGATCTCCGTGGAGCCCTGGTCGAGGGAGACCGCTCGCTGCGGTGGCGCCTTGATCTCCGCCTTCTTGCCGCAGGAGGTGAGGGTCAGCGGGTAGCCGGCGGCCTTGTCGTCCGTGGTGGAGGTGGCCGTGGAGCCGCCTCCGCAGGAGGTCAGGGTGACGGCCAGGGCCGTGGCGAGAAGAACAGACGTACGTACACGACGGGCAATGGAGGACACGAGATCCCTTGAGTCTCACGGCTCATACGCGGAGCCTGGCCTGCTTCGTCACCTCCGCCGCCCGGTGTGCGGACGAAGGTGCCAGCAGGTCTTCGGACTCGGGGATCGGCCGGGCGGGGCGCCTTCCCAGGCGTCCGTGGACGCCCAGTGGCCGTGGCCCCGCCCGTTCCCCCTCACCGCTGCGCGTCAGTTCCGGATTCGCACCGGATTCCCTGGCCCTGGTGTGGGTTGACTGGCGTGCGCAAGCTATCACGCGAGGTCAGGACGGCTGCTGGGGCCTCGGTGCGCCGCGGTAGGTGCCGAAGGACCACTTGTTGCCCTCGGGGTCGGCGATCGCGAACTCCCGGCTGCCGTACGGCTGGTCCTCGATCTCGCGGATGATCTCGACGCCCGCGGCGCTGAGCCGCTGGTAAAGGTCGTCCACGCGGTCTGTGACTACGTACGCGCCGAAGGTGCCGGGCTTCAGGCACCAGTCCTGGGACTTCTCGTCGTACGAGCCGAGCATGATGGCGCCGCCCTCGGGCCAGTCGAGCTCGGCGTGCGCCACGCTGTCGCCGTCCTGGTAGACGGCGGTGCGCAGGAAGCCGACCGTGCCGACCAGGAAGTCGATCAGGGCGGGGGCGTCGTGCGCCTGGAGGGTCGGCCAGACGCTGGGAGCGCGGCCGCCGGATGCGGGAGCAGTAGCGGACTGTGGCTGCTGGTTCTGCTTCTCGGTCGTGTTCATGAGTCCTACTCTTCGCCCCCGCCATAGCTCCCGGCTTGGATATTCCGGCACTCTTCGGCCAGCCAGGCGGTGGGGCTCGCGCCGGTGTACTGCCGGAAGTCCCGCACCAGGTGGGAATGGTCGTAGTAACCGCAGTCTGCGGCGACACGGGCCAGGTCGGGGGCCGCGCCCGCCGCGACGGGGCGTACGACGGCGTTCCGTGCGCGCTGGAAGCGCATCAGGCGCCCTGCCTGCTTGGGGCTCAGGCCCGTCTCGGCGCGGAAGAGGGTGGTGAGGCGGCGTTCGCTGAGCGCGACGTGCCGGGAGAGCCCGCGCAGGGTGCCCACGCCCTGGTGCCGGGCCAGCCAGGCCCACGCCTCGCCGACCTCGGGCCGTACGGAGCCACCGGAGGTGTCCGTGGCCGCGCGTTGCCTCAAGTAGGCGGACAGGGAGGCGAACCGCTCCTCCCAGCTGCCCTGCTCGCACAGCAGCTCCCGCAGCTCGGCGGCGCGGCGCCCCATCACCTCCGCGCCGGGCGTCACCAGCTCACCGGCGAGTTCCGCCGCCGGTACGCCGAACAGGGCGCGGGCGGCCAGCGGGTGCACGGCGAGCTGGATGCCCGCCTCGTGCTCGGGCCGTACGACGTATGCCGGGGACTGGTGGAGGCCGCCGAGGACGATGTCCGTGCGGAGGGCGTCGCGGGTGCCGGCCTGCTCGGGGGTGGCGCCGGTGACGACGGGACCGTCCAGCGAGAAGATCAGCGTCAGGTACGGGGACGGCAGGCCGCGGTGCAGGCCGGGGTGCTCGCCCTCCGTGCGGTAGCCGACGGCGGACACCACCATGCCGTCGAGGCGCGGGGCGGCCCGCACAAACTCCCGGGAGACGGTCTCCATGTCTTCCAGTATGCGATGGGGGCCGCTCCGGAGCAGGCCCGAAAGCGCGCCGGGCGTCCGTCTCCCCTACCCCCGTACGGAGGTCCCATGCCCGTTCCGTCCGGTGATGTCGATCATGGGAATCCGTGGTGTGACCTCATACGATGACCCGCCGCTCCGGACGGGGCGCAGACCGCTCTCAGGGGGCACCGAACCATGGCATCAAAGGCAAAGGGCAAGCTGGCCGTCATCGGCACGGCGGGCGCGCTCACCGCGGCCGTTCTCGCGGGGACGGCGCTCTGGCCGAGCAAGGACGCGACGGCCGCGGACGCCTCCGCGAAGACGGCGAGGACGGCGAAGGCCGCCACGTCCGAGCTGAAGCACTGGCCGAAGCCGGTCGCGAAGAAGCTGGGCAAGCTCATCGCGAAGAACGAGGACAAGGGCGCGTACGCCGTCTTCGACGCGGACAACACGACGTACCGCAACGACCTGGAGGAGTCCCTCCTGCCCTTCCTGGAGATGAAGGGGGTGCTGACCCGCAAGTCGATGGACCCGTCGCTGAAGCTCATCCCGTTCAAGGACACGGCGAAGCACAAGGAGAGCCTCTACAGCTACTACAACCGGCTCTGCGAGGTCGACGACCAGGTCTGCTACCCGTGGGTCGCGCAGATCTTCTCCGGCTTCACGCTGAAGGAGCTCAAGGGGTACGTCGACGAACTCCTCGCCCGTGACGAGCCGATCCCCGCCGAGTACTACGAGGACGGGAAGCTGACGAAGACCGAGGTGAAGCCGCCCGAGTTCTTCACCGGCATGCAGGAGCTGCACAAGTCGCTGCGCAGGCACGGCATCGAGGTCTACGTCGTCAGCGCGGCCAGCGAGGATCTGGTGCGCATGGTCCTCTCCGACCCCCGCTACGGCTACGACGTGAAGCCCGAGAACGTCATCGGCGTCGGCCTGCAGCTCAAGAACCGCAAGACCGGCGAGATCACCAGCTCCCGCAAGGAGATCGCGGAGGGCCGCTTCGACCAGAAGAAGCTCGCGGGGCATGAGCTGACGCCGAACTTGTGGGCGCCCCTGACCTGGTACCAGGGCAAGCCCGCGGCCATCAACACGTACATCGACGAGTGGAAGAAGCCCGTCCTGGTGGCGGGCGACACCCCCAAGAGCGACGGTCCGATGCTGTTTCACTCGGCGGACGTGACGCACGGCGGTGCACGGGTCTGGGTCAACCGCAAGGACTCGTACATGAAGGAACTCGACGGGATGAAGCGCGAGAACGCCGACCGGCAGCGGGAGCTCGGCCAGAAGGTCACCGCGGACAAGCGGTGGCTGACGGTGGTCCCGGACGAGATCCGCTAGTCGGCCCCGCTGTCGGCCCCACTGTCGGCCTTCACCAGGCCCGAGGAGATCGCCTCGGTCAGCGCCGCGTGGTCGCGGGCGTTCTGCGCGGTGTAGAGCAGCGCGAAGTCCGCTATCGCGCGGTCGAAGGTGTCGGCGCCGCCAAGGTAGGCGGCGATGGCGATGCGGTCGCCGGAGCGGGCGTGGGCGCGGGCCAGGGCCGTGCCGCAGAGGCGGGCGTAGGAGCTCAGTTCCGCGGGGGACATGGACTCGACGTCCGCGGAGCCCTTCATGTCGCGCAGCTGGCGCCAGTAGAAGGCACGGCCCTGGGGGCCCGTCATCCAGCCGAGGAAGATGTCGCCGGCCGCCTGGAGGAGGCGCTGGCCCGCGACCACCCGGTGGCCTGGGTGGATGTACGGGCCCGCCGGGAGGTGTTCCTCGACGACCGAGCGGACCGCTTCCTTGATCTGGAGGAAGAGCGGGTCACCGGCGTCGCGCCCGGCGAGGAGCACGATGTAGCAGCGGGTGCCGACGCTGCCCACTCCGACGACTTTCCGCGCGGCGTCCACGAAGTGGTAGCGGTCCAGGAGGAGTCGGCGTTCCTCGGAGAGCGTGGAGCGGTAGTCGCCGAAGATCTTGCGGAGCGCGGCGAGGTCCGGGGCGCTCGCGGGTTCGATGAGCGGTGGGTCGTGGATGATGCGGCGGACGCCGGGAGCTCCGTCGACCTTCTCGGTCAGCTTGCCGAGCGCCTGCAGGTTCGTGCGGCGGCGGGCGCGGTCCATGGCGGTCGCGGCGCGCTTGCGGTGCCCTGCGGAGCGGATGAGCGGCAACAGGTCGTGTGCGTCGGTCCGTTCGTACCAGACCGCGAGTTCGCCGAGCCCGGCCAGACGCCTCATGGCGGTGCGGTACGCCGCCACCGCCGCGAGGCAGGCCGCGCGTGCCGCGCCCCGCGGGTGGCCGTTGTCGCGGGAGGCCACGGCGATGCTCGCGGCCAGGCGTTTGACGTCCCACTCGAAGGGGCCGGGGCAGGTCTCGTCGAAGTCGTTCAGGTCGAAGAGCAGGGCGCGCTCCGGCGAGGCGAACAGGCCGAAGTTCAACAGGTGTGCGTCGCCGCAGAGTTGGACCTTGAGCCCGGTGTCCCACTGGACGGCGAGGTCTCCCGCCATGACGGCGGCGGCGCCCCGCAGGAAGGAGAACGGGGAGGCCGCCATGCGGGCGTACCGGATGGGCAGCAGGTCCTGGACGCGGTCCGCGCCCTGCCGCTCCAGGACGGCCACCGGGTCGGCGCGGTCGGCGGAGGGTATCCACGCCCCGTGCGAGGAGCGCGAGGCACGCTTGCGGGCTGCCTTGCCCTGGCGCGCACGCTCTTGCGGAGTGGTCATCGCCCCTCGCCCCTCTCCGTCGGCGGCACCCGGCAACAGCCTCCCCTCAGGAGCAGCCAATGCCGCCTCCGGCGGGTACGCATGCCGGGTACGCCGAACGGGTGACCGCGCCCGTGGTGTGCCGGTGGTGCCGGGACCTCAGCTTCCGCCCGCCACCGCCCATGCCGCCACCCTCTTGGCCAGCGCTTCTCCGGCCCGCGTCCACACGAAGTGGTCGAGGCGGGCGCCCGCCTCGGCCACGGAGTACCGCAGGCGGGTGACGCGGGCCGCGGGCACCTTGCCGACGAGGTGGTCGAGGGCGGCCACGGGTGCCCAGGTGTCGCCCTCGACGGAGACCGCGAGGACGGGCAGCGTGAGGGTGCGCAGGGCCGCCTCGTAGTCGTGCGGGGAGCCGGGGGACGAGTAGCGGCCCGTACGCCCCTGACGTGCCCAGTCACGCATGACGCCCTTGGGCTGGTTGCCGCCGAAGCCGAGCCGGGCTCCCGGCCACCGGCCGAGCAGCGTCGACGTGGCCGCGGTGAGCAGTTCACCGATGAGCAGCAGGGGTCCGCGCAGGGGGCCGTACGCCCGGAACCAGACGGAGCCCGAGGCGACGAGGGCGACTCCGTCGACGCCGGGCCCGATCCCCAACGCGGCGTGCACCAGTCCCAGTTGCCCGCCCATGCTGTGGCCGAGGAGGTACAGCGGTGACTCCGGGCCCAGTTCGGCGCGTATCGCTTCGAGGACCGCGACGAGGTCCTGCTCCACGATCGTGCCGTATCCGTGGTCGAGGGCGCCGGAGTCCGTCACGCGCGGGGTGCTCTCCCCCTGCCCCCGCATGTCGACGGTCAGGGCGGTGAGGCCCTCGGCGTTCAACTGGCGTGCGAACGCGCGGTAGTAGCGGGCGGGGGTGCCCATGGCGGGCAGGATCAGGACGGCCGGCGCGGGGCGGGTCGATGCCTCGCTCCCGCGCAGGCCGCGGACGGGAAACCGTGCCCCGTCCGGGAGTTGGGCGGTGACGAGCAGCGGCAGCTCGTCCGCGGGCTCCTGCTGGGCGGGGGCGGATTCCGGCTGAGTCATGCGGACAGCATGAACCACGCCCACGGGCGGCGGCCCTTGGGCCCCCGCCCGTACGCCCGCGCGCGCGTCCGTTCAGCGGCTGTACCGCATCAGGGCGCGCACCATGTGGCAGGTGATGTCCGACGGCGGGTGGATTCCCACGTCCTCCGCCATGCTCCGGATCCTGGTGTTGTTCGCTTGGTTCGCCAGATAGACGCCGGAGTCGAGCAGGGCTATCGCCAGGCGCATGGCCTTCAGGCGCCGGTTGTGCGTGATGTACCACTCGCGCGGCCGTCCGGCCGGGAGCGGTCGCTTCTCCAGTGGTGCGTACGTCGGGTCGATGAACACGGGCCGGGAAGCGTTGCGCTTCGACTTAGATGTGAGTGCGGCAGCGGGCACAGGCATCCTCCTGTCGCGATCAGGAACCCCCGTCGGGAACCCTCGAACATTGCTTCAATTCTACTGCCCGGCACTGACAATCGCCGCTGGCCAGACGGCCTTTGGGACCGTGTGACGGGTGGGTCGTGGGTGGGGCGCGGGTAGCGTGTGGGGCATGGAGATCTGGATCAATCCCGCCTGCTCGAAGTGCCGTGGCGCGCTGGCGCTGCTCGATGCGGAGGGCGCCGACTACACCGTTCGCCGCTACCTGGACGACGTCCCCACCGAGGACGAGATCCGCGCCGTCCTGGAGCGGCTCGGACTTGAGCCGTGGGACATCACGCGCACCCAGGAGGACGCCGCCAAGGAGCTGAACCTGAAGGACCGCGAGGCCTGGCCGCGTGACGCTTCGGGCCGCGACCGCTGGATCACGGCGCTCGCCGAACACCCCAAGCTCATCCAGCGGCCCATCATCACCGCCGACGACGGCACCGCGGTGGTGGGACGGACGGAGGAGGCGGTACGGGACGCGCTGTCCCGGTAGCCGCGACGGCCTGCCGCGGGGCGGCAGATGACGGCCGACCGATGCGCCACCTTCGGCATTTCGTTACATACACCCCCATACGGTTGGACACTCCCTGAAAGGAGTGCAACCGTGCGAAAGCTGACGTCCGGAGGTGTGTACGGGACCATCCTGGCGAGCGCTCTCGTCGCGGCCCTGCACTCGGAGAAGCAGGCCTACACCCCCTTCTACGACGCGGCCTGGATCATGGTCACCGCGGGCACGGCCGCCCTCGCGCACGGCTACGCGCATCACATGTCCACGCACCGGCCCGGGTCGGGTATACACCGGTGGCGGCAGCTGGTGCGGGAGCTCCTGGACGAGTGGCCGGTGATCGTCGCCTGCTGGCCCACCGTGTCGCTGCTCGTCCTCGCCGGAACCTTCGGCTGGCCAGAGGCGCCCGTCACGTACTCCGCACTTCTCCTGAACGCGGCGCTCCTGCTCGGCTGGGGCACCTTCGCAGCGCGTCGGGCGGGCTACCGGCGCCGCTCGGCCGTGCTGCTCGGCATGGCGGACGCGACGATCGGACTGTTGATCGCGGCGGCCAACGCCGTCATCAAGTGAGAGCCCTGGATCAATGAGTGCCCTGGCGTGAAGTGGGCCACATCCACCGCAGGTAACACGGGGTTCACATTCGAGCAATGGACGGGAAATCGCGCGTTGGCAGGCTGCGCGACATCACCACGGCACCGCAGCACCCGCACGTTCTGCGCCGTACCGAGCATTTAAAGGATGGCCCCGTGACCTTCAAGGCTGAGTACATCTGGATCGACGGCACCGAGCCGACCGCCAAGCTCCGTTCGAAGACGAAGATCATGACGGACGGCGCCGAGCTCCCGAACTGGGGCTTCGACGGATCCAGCACGAACCAGGCCAAGGGTCACGCATCCGACCGCGTGCTCAAGCCCGTCTTCACCTGCCCGGACCCGATCCGCGGCGGCGACGACGTACTCGTGCTGTGCGAGGTCCTCAACACGGACATGACGCCGCACGAGTCCAACACCCGTGCCGCGCTCGTCGAGATCGAGGAGCGGTTCGGCTCGCAGGCGCCCATCTTCGGCATCGAGCAGGAGTACACCTTCTTCGAGGGCGACCGCCCGCTCGGCTTCCCCGTCGGCGGCTTCCCCGCCGCGCAGGGCGGCTACTACTGCGGTGTCGGCGCCGACGAGATCTTCGGCCGTGACATCGTCGAGGCTCACCTGGAGAACTGCCTCAAGGCGGGCCTCGGGATCTCCGGCATCAACGCCGAGGTCATGCCCGGCCAGTGGGAGTTCCAGGTCGGCCCGCTCGCGCCGCTCGAGGTCTCCGACCAGCTGTGGATCGCCCGTTGGCTGCTCTACCGCACCGCCGAGGACTTCAAGGTGTCGGCCACGCTCGACCCGAAGCCGGTGAAGGGCGACTGGAACGGCGCGGGCGCGCACACCAACTTCTCGACGAAGGCGATGCGCGAGGGCTACGACGCGATCATCACCGCCGCCGAGTCCCTCGGTGAGGGCTCCAAGCCGATGGACCACGTCAAGAACTACGGCGCGGGCATCGACGACCGCCTCACCGGCCTGCACGAGACCGCACCATGGAACGAGTACAGCTACGGCGTCTCGGACCGTGGCGCCTCGGTCCGCATCCCGTGGCAGGTCGAGGTGGAGCAGAAGGGCTACATCGAGGACCGCCGCCCGAACGCGAACGTCGACCCGTACGTCGTCACGCGTCTGATCGTCGACACGTGCTGCACCGCCCTGGAGAAGGCCGGCCAGGTCTGATCGCGGTGTCCGCACGTGCCTCGCACGTTCCCGAAGGGGGCGTCCGCCGTACCGGTGGGCGCCCCCTTCGGCATGGCAGCGTGCGAGAGGGAGCGACCCCGGCCCCCCTCATCTGCTTCAATGGACTCATGGGCAGCCACGGGAACAACGCGACGGGTCGTGATCACGACCTGGAGCCGTTCTGGCCTTCCCGTCAGCATCACGACTTCGACCGGGTGTGTTGCCGCGCGATGAACGCGCAGGCCCTCTAACGCCGTTCACCCGGCCTTCGCCTGACGCGCACGACGTACGTACGTCCTCGACGACTGACGACTCCTTCGCGCGAAAGAGCTGACTTCCATGGCGAACTCCCGTTCCTTCCCGGCCTCCACCGCTTCGACCGCCACCCTCACGCCTACGGCCCCGCCGCAGGCCGGCCCCGGCCGCGGGCGGCTGCGCGCCGTCGCCCCGGACGAGGTGGCGCAGATCACCGAGTTCCTGCCGCCGGGCGCGACCTGGCTGCCCGCGCCCCAGCACACGTTGCCCACGCTGCCGGGACAGCCGCCGATGATCGGCTACCTGGTCCTCGTACCGGCGGGGCAGGAGCCGGTGGCCGCTGCCACCGCCACTACCACCGTCGCGCCCGAGCCCCCGCAGACGTCCGGCGGGCCCGTGTGGATCGACGCCGTGCAGCGTGCGGCGCGGGTCGACGACCGTCCGCTCGACCTCACGTACCTGGAGTTCGAGCTGCTCGCGCATCTCGTCGCCCATCCCCACCGGGTGCACACGCGCGACCAGTTGGTCACCACGGTGTGGGGCTACGGGCACGTGGGCGACGGGCGGACCGTGGACGTCCACATCGCGCGGCTACGGCGCAAGCTGGGTGCCGAGCACCGCAGGACGATCCAGACCGTGCGCCGGGTCGGCTACAAGTACGCACCTCCGGCATCCCGCTGACCTCCTGTTTCTCGGGGTGGGCCGGTCTCTGCCGCCAGCAGAAACCGGTTCCCCCGACGGCTGGGAGCGGGCAGAGTCTGCGGCATGAGACTTCTGATGCTGGGCGGTACGCAGTTCGTGGGACGGGGTGTCGTCGAGGCGGCGCTCGCGCGCGGCTGGGAGGTGACGGTCTTCCACCGCGGGCGGCACGAGGCGCCCGCCGGCGCGGTGTCGCTGCTCGGTGACCGTACGGCGGAGGGCGGCCTCGACGCGCTCGCCGCCTCCGACGGGGAGTGGGACGTCGTCGTCGACACCTGGTCGGGGGCGCCGCGTGCCGTGCGGGAGACGGCGCGGTTGCTCGCGGGGCGGGCCGGGCGCTATGTGTATGTGTCGAGCGCGTCCGTGTACCGGTATCCGGGAGTGGCGGGTTCGGACGAGAGCTACCCACTGGTCGAGGGGGACCCCGACGCGGACTCGGTGGCGTACGCGGAGGACAAGCGGGGCGCCGAGCTCGCTGTCGTCGCGGAGTTCGGGGCGGAGCGCACGGTGCTCGCCCGCGCCGGGCTGATCCTCGGTCCGTACGAGAACGTCGGGCGGCTGCCGTGGTGGCTGAACCGGGTCGCGCGGGGCGGGCCCGTACTGGCGCCGGGGCCACGGGAGTTGGACCTTCAGTACATCGACGTGCGGGACCTCGCGGAGTGGGTTCTGGACGCCGCCTCCGCGGGTCTCCACGGCCCGTACAACATCATCTCCCCCATCGCGCACACCACGACGGAGGAGTTCCTGGAGGCGTGCGTGGCCGTGGCGGGCGCGCCTGACGTGGAGCTGCGCTGGACCGACCCCGCGGTGATCGCCGAGCACGGCATCGAGCCGTGGTCGCAGCTTCCGGTGTGGCTCCCGCCGGGCGAGCTGCACGACACCATGCACCGCACGTCGACCGAGAAGGCGGTGGCCGCGGGGCTGCGGGCGCGGCCCGTGGCCCAGACGGTCGCGGACACCTGGGCCTGGATCCAGTCCCTGGGCGGGGTGGCCCCGCAGCTCCCCGAACGCGGGGCGAAGGGCGTCGACCCCGAGGTGGAGGCGAAGGCGCTGGGGCTGTAGCAAGAAAACGGGGCGGTGGCCTGACCGGTGGATCCGGCCAGGCCACCGCCCCTTCAGGGGTGCGGGGAACCGCGCGACAAGCCCCCACCGGCCCGCAGCTGCATCACGGCACTTCCCGGCGGAGCAGCTACACCGTGGCCGACGGAACCGGCCGGGCGGCAGGCTTCTCAGGTGCCACAGGCTCCTCCCCGTGCGAGATCCTCGGCAGCCACGACAGGTACCGCGGCGTGTGCCAGTTCCGCTCGCCGAGGAGCGTCATCAGGGACGGCAGGAGCACCATCCGCACGACCGTCGCGTCCAGCAGGACCGCCACGCCGAGGCCCACGCCCATCTGCTGCATGTCCTGCATGGACAGGGTGCCGAAGACCGCGAAGACCGCCACCATGATCACGGCCGCGCCGGTCACCGCGCCCGCGGTCCGCGTGATGCCCTCACGGATGGCCGCGCGGTTGTCCAGGCCCCGTTCCCGCGCCTCGCTGATCCGCGAGACCACGAACACGTGGTAGTCCATCGACAGGCCGAAGAGGACCACGAGGACGAACAGCGGCATCCAGTTCTCGATCGCCCCCACCTGCTCCGAGCCGATCAGCTCCGCACCCCAGCCGTGCTGGAAGACCGCGGTCATCACGCCGTAGGCGGCACCCACCGAGATCAGGTTGAGGCCGATGGACGTCACCGCGATGACCACCGAGCGGAAGCTGAAGAGCATCAGCAGGAACGTCACCGCCGCGATGAAGGCGAACACCGGCACGATGCCCTTGCTCAGCTGATCGCTGAAGTCCTCGGAGTCGGCGAGGTCACCGCCGACGTACGCCTCCGCGTCCAGGCCGTCGAAGGCGGCGGGGACCACGTCGTCCCGCAGCTCGCCCAGCGCCTCCTTGGACTTCGCGTCACTGCCGTCACCGGGCAGCGGTACGTCGATCTCGGCCACGCCCGCGTTCTTGTGGACGGTGAGTTCGGCGCCCTTGCCCGCGTCCCGCACCACCGCGGCCAGCGCGTCCCGCATCTCCTTCGACCCGATGTCGTCCGCCTTGACGACGATCTGGGCCGGCGCGGGGCCGCCCGGGAACTCCTGGGTGATCTCCCGGAAGGAGACCGAGAGCGGCGCGTCCGAACCGAACTGCTTCTCCAGGCCCAGCTGTTCGGTCTTCATGCCGAGCGCGGGAGCGGCCAGGGCGAGCAGCAGGACCGCCGAACCGACGGCGAAGAACTTCGGCTTGGCCAGGACCGGCCGAAGGAGCTTGCCCGCGATGCCGCCGCTGGCGTGCGCGCCCTTCTTGTTCCTGCGGTTCAGGAACGGGATGCGCCCCGCGTTGATCCGGTCGCCGAGCGCGGAGAGCAGCGCGGGAAGCACCGTCACCGAGCCCAGCATCGCCACGCACACCACCAGGATCGTGGCGACCGCGAAGCCCTTGAAGAGCAGCAGTCCGGACAGGAACATGCCGGCCATCGCGACCATCACCGTCAGGCCCGAGACGAGCACGGCCCGCCCGCTGGTGGCCGCCGCGATCCGCAGCGCGGTCTCGGCGTCATGTCCCGCGGCGCGCTCGTCCCGCTCGCGCCGCAGGTAGAACAGGCAGTAGTCGACGCCGACGGCGAGCCCCATCAGGAACATCACCGAGTACGTCGTCTCGAACAGGTGCAGCTGGTGGCTGGCGAGCGAGAGCAGGCCGAAGGCCGCCACGCACGCGGTCAGCGCGAGCCCGACCGGAAGCAGCGCGGCGACCACCGCGCCGAAGGCGACCAGGAGAATGCCGAGGGCCAGCGGCACCGCGGTGAACTCGGCCCTGGTGAGGTCGTCCGCGAGCAGGTCGCTGAGCTGCTTCTCGGAGCTGGCGTCGCCGAACTGGTAGACGGAGACGCCCTGTTGGGCTCCGTCGTCCTTGGCCTTCTGCACCGCGTCGAGCACGGTCTTTATGCGGTCGGCCGCGTCGTCGGGCGCGCCCTTCATCTCGAAGCGGAGCAGCGCGTCCTTGCCGTCCTCGGAGGGCAGCGGCGCCTGCATCTCGCGTGTATCGCCGGTCGCGGTCAGCGCCTTGGAGAGGTCGCTCGCCGCGTCCCGCCAGCCGTCCGCCGTCTTCGCACTGACCATGACGAGCTCGCCCGCGGGCTCCTCGACGCCCGCGTCCTTGAGGATCGTCGCGGCCCGGCCCGATTCGCCGACCCCCATCTCGTCGTCGGAGGCGGTGACCATGCCCGAGGCCCCGCCGATGGTCGTGGCGAGCACGACGAACAGCAGCCAGCCGAAGATGGCCGTCTTGCGGTGGTGTGCGCTCCACACCCCAAGTCGTGCCGCGAGGTTTGGCCTCATGGCGTTTCGCCCCCATAAGTAAGCAGTGGATAAGCCGGTTGTTGACGAGGACAACGCTAGAAATCCGGGGCCCGCCCACCCAGCCGCCGAAGCCCCCACTGTCCGAAGCACAGGGCGAGGTCAGGGGGTGTCCTCAGGTACACCCCCGGCCCGGGTGCCGGACCCCATGACCGGCGCGCGGTCCAGCCGCGAGAATGTGTTCATGCCACTGGGAGAGATGGGGAACAGAAAATGACGAGGGTCCGTGAATCCGTGGTCGCGGGAGCCCGGGGGTTCTTCCTGTCGGTGATCATGCTCGCCGGATCGATCACACTCTTCGTGCTTGCGGTCCTGTCCATCGCCTTCATCCCGCTGGGGATCGGGGTCTTCACGACTCCCGTGGTGCTCATGGGCGTACGCAAGTGGGCCGACCTGCGCCGGGCCCAGGCCGACGCCTGGTCGGGTGTACGGATCCCGCGCCCCTACCGTGCCTTTCCCCCGGATCTGCGCACCGGCGTCACCGGCCAGGTGGAGCGCACGTCTCTGCTCCTGAAGGACCCGGCGACCTGGCGTGACCTCCAGTGGCTGCTCGTCGACATGACCGCCGGCTACGTGACGGTGATCTTCGCGCCGGCGCTGTTGCTCTACCCGCTGTACGGCTACGTCCTGGCACTGGGCGTCTGGCGGCCGATCTACAACGCGGGCGGCGGCGACTGGTACGGCTTCATCCACGTCACCTCGCAGGCCGACGCCAACATGGCGGCCCTGCTCGGCACCGCGCTGGCCGTGGTCGGAATCTTCACCAGCCCCGCCATCCTCCGCGCCCACTTCCTCCTGGCCCGCACCCTCCTCGCGCCCACCACCTCCATGCGGGAGCGTGAACTGGCCCAGCGCGTCGACCGGTTGACTGAGACCCGGCACGACGCCGTGGACACCTCCGCCGCCGAACTGCGCCGCATCGAGCGGGACCTGCACGACGGGGCGCAGGCCCGCCTGGTCGCGATGGGCATGGACCTCGGCACCATCGAGGCGATGGTCGAGAAGAACCCGGCGAAGGCCAAGGAAATGATCGCCAAGGCGCGGCAGAACTCCGGTGAGGCGCTGACCGAGCTGCGTGACCTGGTCCGCGGCATCCACCCGCCGGTGCTCGCCGAGCGTGGCCTCGGTGACGCGGTGAAGGCCCTCGCGCTGCGCCTTCCGGTGGAGACGGACGTGGACGTGGAGCTGTTCGGCCGGGCCGAGGAGCCGGTGGAGTCGGCGGCGTACTTCGCGGTGAGCGAGGCCCTGACCAACGCCATCAAGCACTCGGGGGCGGACCGCATCTGGGTGGACGTCCACCACGCGCAGGGCATGCTGCGCGTCGCGGTCACCGACAACGGCAAGGGCGGCGCGTCCATCGGCACGGGGTCCGGGCTGAGCGGGATCGAACGCCGACTCGGTACATTCGACGGCGTACTGGCCGTCAGCAGTCCCGCGGGCGGCCCGACGATGGTGACCATGGAGATCCCTTGCGAGTTGTCCTAGCCGAAGATCTCTTCCTGCTGCGTGACGGCCTGGTGCGGATGCTGGAGGCATTCGGCTTCGAGATCGCCGCCGCGGTCGAGACCGGGCCCGAACTCACCAAGGCTCTGGCCGAGTTGCAGCCGGACGTCGCCGTCGTGGACGTCCGGCTTCCGCCGTCCCACACGGACGAGGGACTGCAGTGCGCGCTCGCCGCGCGCAAGGCACGGCCGGGGCTTCCCGTGCTCGTGCTCTCCCAGCACGTGGAGCAGCTGTACGCGCGCGAGCTGCTCGCCGACGGGAACGGCGGGGTCGGCTATCTCCTGAAGGACCGGGTCTTCGACGCCGACCAGTTCATCGACGCCGTACACCGGGTCGCGTCGGGGGGCACCGCGATGGACCCGCAGGTGATCCAGCAGCTCCTGTCCCGTCGGTCGGCGGACCAGCCGCTCGGCAAGCTGACGCCGCGCGAGCGTGAGGTGCTCGAACTCATGGCGCAGGGACGGTCCAACGCGGCGATCGCCGCGGAGCTCGTCGTGACGGAACGGGCGATCGCCAAACACACGTCCAACATCTTCGGAAAGCTGGACCTTTCGGTGTCGGACGACGACAACCGGCGGGTTCTCGCCGTACTCGCCTATCTGGATCAAGGGCGCTGAGCGGAACACCGAAGATCGCCCAGGAGATTGCCGGGTGAATTCCGCGCAGGATTGAACGGGGCCGACTCCTGTTGCGTACGTAGTCCCATGGGACGCACTCCACGACGCACATCACGAAAACGATCAAAACTCGCCGGGCGCGCGATCGCCGCCTCGGCTGCGCTCATCCTGGGTGGCGGCGGAATGGTCGCGGTGAATGTCTACGCGAACGCCGGCGAGAGCAATGGCTCGCCGTCCGCCTCCACCCGGTCCGGCGAGCAGGGCGGCGGACCGGGGGTGGGGATGGCGACCATCAGCTGCCCGGACGTGGGCACCCAGCTCTCGGACGTACCGGACGGGGCCCGCGAGGACGTGGACCGGCGGCTCGCGGAGCTGGACACCCAGATCACCGCCGCGTACGAGAAGTTCGCCGCCGCCGAGAACACCGAGCAGGCCGAGGCCGTGCTCGAACCCCTTGAGGAGCAGCGGCGGCCGACCATCGAAGGCATCGGGTCCTCGATCGACCAGGCGGGCGGGCAGCCTCCGCAGGGGATCGACGGCATGGCGCCGTGCACCATGCGGGCGGACGACTCGGCGAGGCAACAGCAGCCTCCGCAGGACGGCGGGGGCGACGGGCAGGAGCAGCCTCCGCAGGACGGTAACGGTGACAACGGGCAGGAGCAGCCGCCCGGTGACGGCGGCGACCAGGAGCAGCCGCCCGGCCAGAACGGCAACGGCCCCGAGGCCGCCGACTTCGTCGACATCAACTCCGTCCAGCCCAACGTCAACCGGCCCGGCAAACAGCGCGGCGCGTCACGCGGCACCTTCACCACGAAATGCGGGACGAACGAGAACGGCAAGTTCAATCCGGACAATGTCATCGCCGCGCCCGGCGTGAGCAATGGCGCCCACCACATGCACGATTACGTCGGCAACCAGGCCACGGACGCTTTCTCGGGTGACGACGATCTCGCGAACGGCGACACCACCTGCCGCAACCAAGGGGACAAGTCGACCTATTACTGGCCGGTCCTGAGGCTGCAGAACGGGCAGGACGAGAACGACGCCGACGCGGACGGCGGCGGAAAGGACCAGAACGTCGGCGAGATCCAGACCCCGACGTCGGTCACGCTGAAATTCGCCGGAAATCCGACGGACAAGGTCGTCGCGATGCCGCGCTTCCTGCGCATCATCACCGGTGACGCCAAATCGCTGACCAACGGAGACGCGAACGCCAACGCGTCGTGGAGCTGCACCGGGTTCGAGGACCGGCAGCTGAAGGACAAGTACCCGATCTGCCCCGAGGGCAGCCAGGTCGTCCGGACGTTCAACTTCCAGAGCTGCTGGGACGGCCAGAACACCGACAGCGCCAACCACCGCACGCACGTGGCCTTCGCCGACGAGCAGACCGGCGCGTGCCCGCAGGGCTTCAAGGCCATCCCGCAGCTGGTGCAGCGCATTGTGTACGACGTGCCGCCGGGTCCGGGATTCGCCGTCGACTCGTTCCCCGAGCAGTTGCACAAGCCGATCACCGATCACGGCGACTTCATCAACGTCTTCGACGAGAGGCTGATGAACCGCATGGCCAAATGCATCAACAGCGGTCAGCGCTGCAAGTGACCCGCCCTCGGCGGTACTGAGCCGAGCCCCTCGGCTCAGTACCGCGGGCCGACCCCCGTACCCCCACGCCCCCATACCGCTGCGCGGTCAGCCCGTGTGGTGACCGGAGTGGCCCGAGTGCCCCGGGCCTGAGTCCTCGTGATCCCCACCACCGCTACTCCCCGAGTGGTGCGAGGACTTCTCCACGGTCCCACCGAGCCGGCCGCGCAGCCGCATGACCACTTTCTCGTCGCCGACCGCGATCCACTTCTTGCCGACGAGGTACGTACCGCCGTAATCGGTCGCCTCGTCGAACCATTCGGCCTGGCCACGGGCATTTGTAAAGGTTACTAGGACGTAGCGGCGGGCACCTTTGTCACAGGTGGCCTGCCGCAGTTCTGCGGCGTCCGTCTGGATGTCGGGCTTACAGCGCGCCTTGGCCGCAAGCTGCTCCAGGCTGCCGCTCGCCGTGTCCGGTGGCGCGTCGTCGCCGTCAGAGCCGCACGCCACGAGCACCATCAGCAGTCCCGCTCCCATCCCCACAGCCATGCCCGACCACATGCGCCCTCGCATGCCCCCACTCGCGCCCGCAAGCGTCTTTCGCGCTGCCTTCATCGCCCCACCAGTCCCTTCGGGCGAGGTGAACTCGCCATGTCCGTATGCACCGTTGAGCGCAGGGCGCCGCACGGATACCGTGCGCCGCACCATTCGACCCAGGGGGTACACATGACCGATCCGTCCCGACGTTCCGTGCTCGGCACCGCCGGGGCCATCGGCCTCGGTGCCGCCGTCGGCGGGGTGGCGGTTCCGTCCCACGCCGCCGAGGGGCCCGTCCGGGCCCCTGCTGTCGCCCTCGATACGGATTCCGCGCGCTCAGCACTCAACAGACTCCTGCCGCATCACGCGGAACAGTTCCGTCTCAGACTCGTCCCCGCGAAGGGCGGCACGGACCGTTTCCGCGTTTCGGGCACGACCGGGCGCATCGATGTGTCCGGCACGACGCCCGCCGTGCTGCTCACCGGGGTCCACTGGTATCTGAAGTACGTCTGCGGCGCCCATGTCGCCTGGAACGGCAGCCAGTTGGACCTGCCGCGCAAACTCCCCGCGCCCGTCCGCCCCTTGGAGCGGTCCACCGGCCTCGCGCACCGGTTCGCCCTGAACGACACGAACGACGGGTACACCGCGCCCTACGCCGACTGGGCGTACTGGGAGCGGATGATCGACATCCTCGCCCTGCACGGCTGCAACGAGGTCCTGGTGATCGCGGGGGCGGAGGCCGTCTACCACCGGGTTCTCCAGGACTTCGGCTACAGCGAAGCGGAAGCGCGCGCGTGGCTGCCCGCGCCTTCGCACCAGGCGTGGTGGCTGCTGCAGAACCTGTCCGGGTACGGAGGGCCGCTGTCGCCCGAGGTCATCGCCGACCGGGCCGAGCTGGGGCGCAAGATCGTGGACCGGCTGCGCTCGCTGGGGATGGCGCCGGTGCTCCCCGGCTACTACGGCCACGTCCCCGACGGCTTCGTCGCGCGCAACGGCGGAGACGCGCGGGTGATTCCCCAGGGCATCTGGCATGGGTTCAAGCGGCCCGACTGGCTCGACCCCCGGACCGCGTCCTTCGGGAAGGTCGCCGCTTCCTTCTACCGGCACCAGGAGCAGCTCTTCGGGGCCGCCGACAACTTCAAGATGGACCTCCTCCACGAGGGCGGCACCCCGGGGGACGTCCCCGTGCCGGACGCGGCACGCGGCGTGGAGGCGGCCCTGCGCAAGGCCCGTCCGGGCGCGACCTGGGTGATCCTCGGCTGGGAGGCCAACCCGCTGCCCGAGTTGCTCGACGCGATCGACCGGCGCCGCATGCTGATCGTGGACGGCGTCTCCGACCGGTTCACCGGCGTCACCGACCGCGAGAAGGACTGGGGTGGCACGCCGTACGCGTTCGGCACCATCCCGAACTTCGGGGGCCGCACGACGATCGGGGCCCGCGCCCACATCTGGAACGAGAAGTTCTTCGCGTGGCGGGACAAGGGCGGCAGCGCGCTCGTGGGCACGGCGTTCATGCCGGAGGCGACGGACCGGGACCCGGCCGCCTTCGAGCTCTTCTCCGAACTGGCCTGGTCCAAGGACAAACTCGACCTGAAGTCCTGGTTCGACGGCTACGCGGGCTTCCGCTACGGCGGCCGCGACTCCGACGCCCGGCGCGCGTGGCGGGCCCTGCACGACACCGCCTACCGGCACACCGCCGTCGAGCGCAGCGACCCGCACGACTCGCTGTTCGCGGCCCGCCCCGACCTGGCGGCGAACCGCGCCGCCGAGTACGCGCCGCGCGCGCTGACCTACGACCCGGGCCGCTTCGACGCGGCGTTCGCCGGGCTGCTCGGGGTCCGTGGCGGGCTGCGGGGCAGTGCCGCCTACCGCCATGACCTGGTGGACGTGGCCCGGCAGGCGCTCGCTCACCGGAGCCGGCAGCTGCTGCCGCAGCTGCGCTCCGCGTACCGGCGTGAGGACGCGGCCACCTTCCGTGCGCTGTCGACGCTGTGGCTGCGGCTGATGCGGCTCTCGGACGAGCTGACGGCCACCAACTCGGCGTTCCTCCTTGGCCCTTGGGTCGAGTCGGCGCGCAGGATGGGCACGTCCGAGACGGAGCGGGCGGAGTTCGAACGGACCGCCAAGGTGCTGATCACGGTGTGGGGCGACCGGGCGACGTCCGACGGCGGGAAGCTGCACGAGTACGGGAACCGCGAATGGTCCGGGCTCATGGCCGACTTCTACGTGCCCCGCTGGCAGAAGTGGCTCGACGAGCTGGCCGACGCGCTGGCCGCGGGGCGCGAGCCGCGGGCGGTGGACTGGTTCGCGGTGGAGGAGCCGTGGACCCGGGAGCGCAAGGACTATCCCCTGCGGGCGCACGGCGACCCGTACCGGACCGCTTCACGGGTCCGGGACGTGCTGGCACGGGCGCCCTACCAGGGGTCCCTGGAGGTCGTCGCCGACCCGCCGTCGCTGCCGCCCGGCGGCCACGCACGTGTCGAGGCGGTCTTCCGCAACGTCAACGGACTGCGGGCCACCGGCCGTGTCGACTTCCGGCTGACCGGGATCGACGCGGAGCCTTCCGGCCCGGTGTCGCTGCCCCGGGTCGCTCCCGCGGGCACGGGCACGGTGGCGTGGCGGGTGAGCGCGCCGGGAACACCGCTCGACCGTCCGCTGCGACCGCTTCCGTACGAGATCGCCGTTCGGTACGGCCCCGCGGGAGAGCGGAGGGTGGAGGCGGTCCACGAGGGTGTGCTGTTCGAGGCGGGCCCGGTGGGGGCGGGCTGGAAGAAGTACACCAACAACGCCGCGGTATTCGGTGAGCTGGACGGCCGGTACGCGATCAACGGCGGGGGCGCGGACCTGTGGAAGGGCACGACGGAGTTCGGCACGCTGTACCGGGAGGGGGCGCTGCGCGACGGCGTTTCGGTGACGGTCCGGGTCGACACCCAGGCGGTGACGGGCCCCTGGGCCAGGGCGGGCCTGATCGCCCGCAACGAGATGGGGGTCGCGGGGTCCCGGGGCTTCGTCGACCTCGCGGTCACGCCGTCGAACGGGGTGGTCCTGTCGTACGACACGAACGGCGACGGAACCGTGGACACGTACAAGCGCATCACGGGCATCAAGGCGCCGGTGCTGTTGCGCCTGGCGCGGGCGGGCGACGCGGTGACGGGCTCGTGCTCGACGGACGGCGGTAGCACGTGGCAGGAGGTGGCGAGTGTGCCGCTGCCGGGGGCCGCGGCGGCGCAGGACGTGGGGCTGTTCATGAGCGCGACCAACGGGGGTGACGGGGCGCGAGGGACGGTGGAGTTCAGCGAGTGGGGGGTCGACTGAGGCGAGTGACCCCGGCCGCCGGAGGGAGTGCGGCACAAATTCCTCCCGGCGTCCGGCACCCCGTGCAAAGGTGTGGCCATGGATATCGCGTGGGAGCAGCGGGTGGCCGAGGCGTGGGCCTCGATCGAGGAGTACGACGACCGGGGCGAGGAGTTCCGGAAGATCATCGACGCCTTGGTGGATGAGCTGCCGGAGGGCAGCCCCGTCGCCCCCTTCGAGCGGGCCTGCGCCTTCGACTCCACCGGCCACTCGGACCGCGCCGTTCCCTTGTACCGGGAGGCCCTGGAGAAGGGCCTGGACGGTTACCGGCGACGCCGCACCGTCATCCAACTCAGCAGCTCCCTGCGGAACATCGGACGGGCCGAGGAGGGCGTGGCGCTGCTCGAAGCCGAACTCGACGCGCCAAGCGACGAGTTGGATGACGCCGTGCGCGCCACCCTCGCCCTCTGCCTCGCCAGCCTCGGGCGTGAACGGGAAGGCCTGGCGCTGGTGCTCGGCGCCCTCGCGCCCCACCTCCCGCGCTACCAGCGGTCAATGGGCAACTATGCTCGAAAGCTCACGGAGAGGTGACCATCCGACGATTCGCTCGTTTTGCTGAACGTGTCGTCGAATGTGAAGTCCCCCTCCCCGCCCCAGGATCTCTCCGGCGTCGTCGATGTCGAGCAGGCCGAGGCCGCCCTCGTCGAGCACTACCCGCGTCTGGTGCGGCTCGCCTATCTGGTCCTGCCGCCCAGCCTCGGGCGCAATCGGCGGGTCCTGACCGCCCACGCCCTGACCCAGCGCGCGCTGCCCCGCAGGCCGGCTGACCCCGAGGTCATCCCGGAACAGCGCTCGGGCGACGGACGGGGCGGCGACCCCGGGTACGCGTACGTGCGGCTGCGGATTGTCGCCGCCGCGCTCGACGCGGGGCTTCCGCTGCGCCGCAGGGCCTGGCCCAAGCGCGCGCAGCTGCCGCCGCTGCTGCCGCAGGTCTGGGGCCTGCGGCTCTTCCCGCGGTCGGGCGGCGCCGACGAACTCGCCCTGGACCAGCGCCTCTCGGCACTCTCCGGCCCCGCGCGGGCCGCGTACGTCCTGCGCGGCCTTGAGCGCCTCCCCGACGCCGACGTACGCAAGGTGCTCGCCGCCGCCGGAGTCGACGAGCCGGCACCGGCGCTCGCCGAGGCCGACGGCGTGGACGCGGCGTACGAACTGCTCAGGTCACCCGAGTTCGACCCCTGCTCGCTGCAGGCGCGGCCCACCGACCTGATGCGCCGCAGGCAGCACATGAAGGCCGCCGGTGTCGCGCTGGCGGCCGCCCTGGTCTGCGGCGCGCTGCTCGGACTTCCGGGCGACGGATGGGGTCCTGACGGGGCCGCCGCGCCCGCGTACGCGCGGAACCCGGCGGGCCAGGCCGCCCTGGACCCGGACCAGGTGACGAAGGTCGCGGCCAGTGCGTGGAAGAAGTCCGCGCGCGCCGACTTCTCCGTGTGGCCCGCCAGGGGCGCGCTCGTCGACGACGACGCCCTGCTGCGGCGCGCCCTGGCCGTCTGGGCACGCCCCGGAGAATCGGTGCAGGTCTCCGCCACGCCCGGCACGGCCGCCGGCGCACCTCCCGGCCCCGCCCAGCTGCTCTTCGCCGGCGAGGTCGACGCGGCCCGGGTCGTGCTCCTCTACGACGGACTGCGCATCGTGCGCTACGCCGAGCCCAAGGACGGCACCAGCGGAGCCGCGCTCGACCTCGCCCGCGTGGACGGCGCGACCAGCGCCGAGTCCGGAGCCCTGGTGGCGAGCCGCGTCGACGGCAACGTCCGTTATCTGACCGCGCCTTGGGTGACCGGTGTCGGCGTACGCGACCTGCTGAAGCCGCAACGGAACGCCGACGCCCTGAAGCGGGACGGCGAGGGTGTCACGGAGCCGTTCGCCAGCCCGGCGCAGGCCCGCGCGTGCACTTCCTGGAACGCCCTGCAGCTGCGGGACGACGCCGGGGTGAATCGACTCTCCTCCGACCTCGGCGAGCTCGTCCCCGCCCACCTCACCGCGGGCCGCCCGCAGGCCCCGCGCGAGGCCACGGCCGCGAACTGGTCGTCGGCCGCCTGCTCCCTCGCAGACGCGCGCTCGAACGGCGTGCGGTCCGTGAACTCCTGGCAGTACGCACGCCAGGCGCTGCCCGAGGCGAACGGCGCCGCGGCCTGGCTCTGCACCCGCGCGGACACCTGGCGGGGCGAAGGAGGCCGGGCCCTCGCGCAGTTCCAGGCGGCGGGGACGGCCGCGGTCGCGGCGAAGGCGGAGGACTCCGCGGCGTGCGGGGCGCGGCAGCCTTCGGTGCTCGCGGGCGTGCGGTGGAAGTCGCAGGGCGGGAACTGGTATCTGCTGGGGGCCGGCAGCAGGGACGTCGTCTCGGTCCAGGCTTCCGGCGGGTCCCGGACCCCCGGCAACACCGTGGCCGCACCCACGAAGCGGGGCGCTCGCGCCGGGCTCACCGGGCGGCTCGCGGACGGCTCGAAGGTGTCGACGCTGCGTTGATCCTTCAGGCGGACGGGATCCGGCCCCGCAGATCCTTCTCCAGGAGCAGCACGCCGTACGTGCTCCCGTCCGCCGCCACCTTCCCCGGCAGCTCCCCCGCCACGACATAGCCCGCCGCCTCGTAGTACTCCCGCAGCCGCGGGTTGGACGACACACAGTCCAGGCGGCAGCGGTCCCGGCCTGCCTCGGCAATCCGGCGTTCCGCGCGGGCCAGCATCGCGCGGCCCGTGCCCGCGGGGGCGCCGCGCCGTGTCATCAGGCGGTGCACGTAGCCCGCGACGGGCGGCTGTTCACCCCAGGCGGGCACGTCCGCCCACCACACCTCGTAGGCCCCGGTGACCATCTCGCCGTCGTACGCGAGCCAGACCTCGTCCGATGCGATGCGCCCGCGGAAATGCTCCGCGCCCTTCTCGCCCGGCTTCCACTGGTCGATCCCCCGGGCCCGCATCCAGTGCGCTGCACCGTCATAGAGGGCGACGAGGGTGGGGATGTCGTTCTCGTCGGCCAGGCGGTGGGTCAACTGCCCTGCTCCTGCGGGACAAGGCCGATCAGGCGGGTGATCAGCGTGGCGAACGGGCCGTCCGGTGGCTCCTCGGTGAGGATGCGGCGCAGGATCGCGGCCATCTCCTCGTCGTACGCGGCGCTCACGGCGGCGAGCGCGGCGAAGTCGTGCACCAGTTGCAGCTCCAGCTCGGCGCGCGGTATGCGGCGGCCGTCGAGCCAGATGAGTGCCGTGGACTCGGCGAGGGAGATCCAGGAGCGGATCACCAGCTCGAGCCTGGCGGGAGGGTCCGTGACGCCGAGGTGCGCGAGGATCTGGACGTACGCCGCCTGCCGCACCGAGTCGATGAGCGCGTTGGTGGTGGACGAGCCGACGGCGGGACCGCCCCGCATCAGTGCGGAGAATCCGGGCCCGTGGCCGTCCACGAAGTCCAGGAAGCGGCCCATCACCCGCAGCAGGCGCGCGCCGAGCGGGCCTTCCATCGGCTCCACGAAGCGGTCGGCGAGGTCATCGGCCGCCCGCTGCAACGCCGCTTCGTACAGGCTGAGTTTGCCCGGGAAGTAGTGGTAGACGAGCGGACGCGAGATGCCCGCGGCCGCCGCTATCTCGTCGATGGACACGTCGTCGGGCGAGCGGTGGCTGAACAGGTCGAGCGCGACCCCGATCAACTGCTGCCGCCGCTCCTCGACACCCATTCTGCGGCGCACCCCGGTAGTCATGCGAACACCTTACCGAGCAGATCCAGCCGTCCAAGGGGTCGGTCCACCCCGACCGTTCACATCTCGCACCCCATGTCTCACATGTCGAGCACGATCCGGTCGCCGCCCGCCCTCGACACGCAGATCAGCATCGAGTCGGCGCGCTCGGCGTCCGTGAGCAGTTCGTCCCGGTGGTCGATCTCCCCTTCGAGGACCCGCTGTTGGCAGGTTCCGCAGAAGCCCTGCTCGCAGGAGTACGCGGTGTTGGGCAGCTCGGCGCGCACCGCGGTCAGGACCGTGGAGTCGGCGGCCACGGTGAGGGTCCGCCGGCTTCGGCGCAGTTCCACCTCGAAGGCGGCGTTGCCCTCCGTGGAGCTGTGCGGCGTAAAACGCTCCAGGTGCAGCTCGGCACCGTCCGGCAGCGTCGCGGCCACCGCCTCCATCAGGCCCTCGGGGCCGCAGACGTGCACCGCGGTGGCGGGCGCCAGGTCCGCGAGGAAGGCGGACAGGTCCGGTCGGCCGCCCTCGTCCTCCGCAACGACCGTGACCCGGCCCGGCGTGGCGCCGGCCAGTTTCGCCACGTCCTCCAGGAACGGCATCGAGGCCCGGGAGCGGCCCCCGTACAGCAGCCGCCACGCGCGGCCCGCGGCCTCGACCTCGCGCAGCATGGGGAGGATCGGGGTGATGCCGATGCCGCCCGCCACGAAGACGTACGCCTCGGCGTCGGCGAGCGGGAAGCGGTTGCGCGGGCCGCGCACCTCGACCTCCGTACCCTCCCGCAGCTGCTCGTGCACCTCGCGCGAACCGCCGCGGCCGCCCTGCTCCTCGTCGATGAGGCGGGTCGCGACGGTGTACGAGGAGGTGTCCTCGGGGTCGCCGCACAGCGAGTACTGGCGGACGAGCCCCGAGGGCAGGACCAGGTCCAGGTGGGCGCCCGGCTTCCAGGCGGGCAAGGGGCCGCCTTCCAGGCGCAGTTGTACGACGCCGTCGGCGACCGTCTCGTGCCGGGTGACGACCAGGCGCAGCGCGCGGGAGCGCGGGCGGCCCGAGACCGGCTCCTCCAGGGCGGGCAGCGGCCACAGCGGGGAGGCGTCGATGCGGCGCCGCATGGCCCGCTTGGCGAGCAGGGCGGCGCCCGTGACGAGCAGGACGGTGCTGATGCGGGGCATGTCAGCGCGCTCCCTTCGGCGCGGGCAGCGATTCCGTCGCGGCTTCGGCGGCGGTGGCGGCCGGGGACGAGGCGAGATAGGCGACGGCCTGGGCGGTGCTGCCCTCGTGGGAGGGGTGGTAGGCGCGGCTCAGGTAGCGGGGGATGGAGCGGATCATGTCCGGCGTCGTGGGCAGCGTGCCCTGCTTGCCGCCCTGGTAGAAGTCCTTGAACGAGGCCTTGCCGCCGATGAGGGTCGGGTCGTTCTCCATGAAGAAGCGCGCGCCGCGCTGCCAGAGGAAGACCAGGGCGGTGAAGGCGGTGGCCCAGGTGCGGGCGCGGCGACGGTAGCTGCCGTCGACGTGCATGAAGAGCTCGAAGGCGACCGAGCGGTGCTCGACCTCTTCGGCGCCGTGCCAGCGCAGCAGGTCCAGCATGGTCGGGTCGGCGCCCCTGCGGTCCAGCTCGTCCGCGTTCAGGACCCAGTTGCCGAGGAAGGCGGTGTAGTGCTCGATGGCGGCGATCATCGCGACGCGCTCCATCAGCCACCACTTGCGGGCCTTGCCGGGCGGCAGCGTCCGGTCGCCGAGCATCTTCTCGAAGAGCCAGTCGACCTGGGCGGTGTAGGGCGTGGGGTCCAGGCCCTGCTCCTTGAGGTGCGGCAGGACCTCGTCGTGGGCCTGGGCGTGCATGGCCTCCTGGCCGATGAAGCCGATCACGTCCTCGCGCAGCCGGTCGTCCCTGATGTACGGCAGGACCTGCTTGTAGACGTGGACGAACCAGCGTTCGCCCGCCGGGAGAAGCAGATGCAGCACGTTGATCGTGTGCGTGGCGAAGGGGTCGCCCGGCACCCAGTGCAGCGGGGTGTCCTCCCAGGAGAAGGAGACCTTGCGTGCCTTGAGCGGTATGTGCTCGGCCGCTTGGGGCCGCGGCTCCCGGCTCTGCGTATTAGACATGGCGTCAATGTACTGACGGGTAGGCGTGCGGGTACAGATCCTTGCGGCGGTCAATTCGGACGGTCGGTCCGGCGGTTCGCCTCGGGACGGTGCGCGGCGCGCGGTCAGTTCGTCCTGCGCAGCGCGAGGAGCGCGATGTCGTCCTCGCGTTCGCGGCCGAAGCACGTGAGGAGCGTGTCGCACAGGTCGGCGACGCCCCGCGGCGCGCCCGCCGCCGCGATCCGCAACTGCTCCATCGACACGGCGAGATCCATGCCCCGCGTCTCGATGAGCCCGTCCGTGACCATCAGCAGGCGCTCGCTCCTTCGCAGGATCAGCTCGCTCGGCTCCGGCCGGTCGAGGCCGAGGCCGAGCAGCGGCCCCCGCACGTCGACGTACCCGGCCGTGCCCTCGTCCCGCACCACGAGCGGCGGGATGTGCCCCGCGTTGGCGATCCGGACGCGTCCGGTGGCCGGTTCGATCAGGCTCAGGCACATGGTGGCCGTCACGCCCGGGTGGTAGTGCTGCAGCATCCGGTCGAGGCGTCCGGCGAGCACGCCGGGGTCGGGGTCCTCGACGCAGTAGGCGCGCAGCGCGTGCCGGATCTCGACCATCACGGTGGCCGCCTCGAGCGAGTGTCCGACGACGTCACCGATGCCGGTCAGGACGCCGCCTGGCGTCGGGAGCGCCGCGTAGAAGTCGCCGCCGATCTCCGCCTGGCGCGAGGCGGGTTCATAGCGGACGACGACATCCGTGCCGGGCAGCTCCGGCAGCTTCGACGGCAGGAAGCTGCGCTGCAGGGTCAGCGCGACGTGGCGCTCCTCCTCGTACATCACCAGGGGTTCCGCGGCCAGCGCGGTGGCGTGGGCGAGCCGTTCGACGAGGTGCTCCGTCTCGTCGGAGAGCCCTTCGCGGTACGCGGGCGTCGCGAGGCACACCAGCGTGCGCCCCTCGCTCAGCCGGGCCAGGACGAGCGAGGCCTCCTCCGGCGCCCCGTCGCCCCACTGCCCGACGCCTCCCACCGAGCGGAAGAAACCCGCGGGCCACAGCGGCGCCGGCACGACCGTGTGCCGCACGCCCGTACGCCCCGACATGACACGCCGCATCAGCCGGGCCACCGCCTCGTGCGCCCCGGGGTCCGGCAGCAGAGCGGCGGCTCTGCGCCGGGAGAGCCCCCGGTGGATCTCCCCGTCCCCGCCGAGCACGAACACCGTCGCGGGAGTCTCGGTCAGCCGCTCCGTGCCGGTGGCCGCCGCGTCCGCCAGCTCGCCCAGGCAGCGGGCGGACTGCACGGACAGGATCGTCCCGGCGAGCAGCGCGAGGCGTCCGGCCCGGAGTTGGGCGTCGCTGCGAGAGCGGGCCCCGCGCGCGGCGGCCCGTACGACCGCCTGGATCTCCTCGGGTTCGGCGGGCACCGTCAGATAGGACTCGCCGCCCGCGTCGAGCCCCCGGCACCGGTCGGCCGGCGGGCGGGCCGCCGCCGAGAAGTGCACGACGGGCAGGCTCGCGATGGGCGGCAGCTGCTTGATGCGGCGGCACAGTTCGTAGCCGCTCATGTCGGGCAGGCCCACGTCGACGAGCGCGACGTCCGGCAGATCCCCGGCCCGCATCCGCACGTCGAGTTCGATCAGCGCCTCGCTCGCGCTCGCGGCGAGCAGCACACGGTGGCCGTCCCTGCGCAGGACGGCGCTCAGCGCGTACCTGCTGGCGGGTGCGTCGTCGACCACCAGGACCGTGCTGACTGTGTTCACTGCCTTGCCCTTGACGCTCACGCGGGACAGCCCCTCGGCGCAAAACGGCGCAGGCCGATGCCTGCCCCATCAAGTTAGCGCGCTGCCGCACGCGCCGGGAGAAGATAGCGGCAGTACGACCCGGACCGGTGGAGGTGGGCGAACCGGCCGCACGCGCGGCGTGCCTGACAGTAGAATTTCTGGCTTCGGCCTGCGGGAAGGGCGTGCCGGCGTTCTTGCCTCCCTTCGCGACGCCCGGCAGCGGGCGGGGTGGCGTCCACCGCGCGTCCCGCGTCGTACGGAGACTGATGGCGGGAGGGGTCGCACGCGTCCTCAGCCGTTCGCGGTAGCGGTCCTGCGCCTTTTCGACGGGGCGATCCGCGCGCCGCCCGGACAGCGCACCCCCGGTGAGGAGGACATCCTCGTGACCTTCGCCTTCCGCGCGGCGTTCAACAAAGCGCCGCCCGCCCCCTTACCCCCGAGGACTTCATGACCCAGCACGTCACCGCCGCCCTTCCCGCAGACGCCTCGGCCGACGGCACCGCGCGCCACGAGTGGTGGCGCGACGCCGTCATCTACCAGGTGTACCCGCGCAGCTTCGCCGACGGGAACGGCGACGGCATGGGCGACCTGCCGGGCGTCACGGCCCGCCTCCCCCACCTGCACCGGCTCGGCGTGGACGCCGTCTGGCTCTCCCCCTTCTACGCCTCGCCGCAGGCCGACGCGGGGTACGACGTCGCCGACTACCGCGCGGTGGACCCCATGTTCGGGGCCCTGCCGGACGCCGACCTCCTCGTCAGGGAAGCGCACGCGCTCGGGCTGCGGGTGATCGTCGACCTGGTGCCCAACCACTGCTCGGACCAGCACGAGTGGTTCAGGCAGGCGCTGCGCGAGGGCAGCGGGTCGGCACTGCGCGAGCGTTTCCACTTCAGGCCCGGGAAGGGCGACGAGGGGCAACTGCCGCCCAACGACTGGGAGTCCGTGTTCGGCGGGCCCGCCTGGACGCGGGTCGCGGACGGCGAGTGGTACCTCCACCTCTTCGCGCCCGAGCAGCCCGACTTCAACTGGGACCACCCCGCGGTGCGCGAGGAGTTCCGCTCCATCCTGCGCTACTGGCTCGACCTCGGCATCGACGGTTTCCGCATCGACGTGGCGCACGGCCTGGTCAAGGCCGAGGGCCTGCCCGACATCGGCCACGAGCAGCAGGTGAAACTCCTGGGCAAGCAGACCGTCCCCTACTTCGACCAGGACGGCGTGCACGAGATCTACCGCGACTGGCGGCGCATTCTCGACGAGTACGCGGAAATCGGGTCTGGGCCCGAAGGGCATTCCCTGGAAGGGCGGGGGCGGGCGACGGGCGAACGGATCGCCGTCGCCGAGGCGTGGACGCCGACGGTGGAGCGCAGCGCGCGGTACCTGCGCCCGGGTGAGCTGCACCAGGCGTTCAACTTCGAGTATCTGACGACTGGTTGGGACGCGGACGCGCTGCGTTCCGTCATCGACCGCTCCCTCGTCGCGATGAACGCCGTGGGGGCGCCCGCCACCTGGGTGCTGTCCAACCACGACGTCGTACGCCACTCCACCCGCCTCGCGGACGGTGACGCGGCGCGGGGCCTGCGCCGGGCGCGGGCCGCCACGCTCCTGATGCTGGCCCTGCCCGGCTCGGCGTACATCTACCAGGGCGAGGAGCTGGGCCTGCCCGAGGTGACCGAACTGCCGGACGAGGTGCGCCAGGACCCGGCGTTCTTCCGCAGCACGGGGCAGGACGGCACGCGCGACGGCTGCCGGGTGCCGCTGCCCTGGTCAGGCGAGCGGGCGCCGTTCGGCTTCGGTCCCGTCGAGGGCGGCCCGAGCTGGCTGCCCCAGCCCGCGAGCTGGAAGGACCTCTCGGTCGAGGCGCAGGAGGGCGACCCCGCGTCGACCCTGGAGTTCTACCGCCGGGCGCTCGCCGCGCGCCGCGAACACCCGGCGCTCGGCGCGGGCCTCGACGTGGAGTGGCTCGAAGCCCCCGAGGGCGTCCTTTCCTTCCGCCGTACGTCCGCGCGCGGTTCGGTGGTCTGCACGGTGAACCTCACGGACGGCCCCGTCACCGTCCCCACCCCCGGCACCCTGCTCCTGTCGAGCGCGGACACGGACCCCGGCGCCGACGCGACGATCCTGCCCGCGGATTCAACGGTCTGGTGGGCAGCCTGAGATGTGACCGGTACAGTCCAATCCTGTGACCGCGCGACTGGCCGACATCGCAGCGCAGGCGGGGGTCAGCGAGGCGACGGTCAGCCGGGTGCTCAACGGCAAGCCCGGCGTCGCCGGGGCCACCCGTCAGTCAGTGCTTGCCGCACTCGACGTGCTGGGCTACGAACGCCCGGTGCGGCTTCGCCAACGCAGCGCCGGCCTCATCGGGCTGATCACGCCGGAGCTGGAGAACCCGATATTCCCCGCGCTCGCCCAGGTCATCGGCCAGGCCCTGACCCGGCAGGGTTACACGCCCGTGCTCGCCACCCAGACGCCGGGCGGCTCCACGGAGGACGAGCTGACGGAGATGCTCGTGGACCGCGGCGTCTCCGGCATCATCTTCGTCTCGGGCCTGCACGCGGACACCTCCGCCGACATGCAGCGCTACGAGCAGCTGCGCGCGCAGGGCGTGCCGTTCGTGCTCGTGGACGGCTTCTCCCCCAAGGTGCAGGCTCCCTTCATCTCGCCGGACGACCGGGCGGCGATGCGCCTCGCGGTCACCCACCTCGTCTCCCTGGGTCATACACGCATCGGGCTGGCCCTCGGCCCCAAGCGGTTCGTGCCCGTACAGCGGAAGATCGAGGGCTTCGTACGCACGGTGCAGGACCAGCTGGCACTGACCCCCGAGGAGATCGAGACGGAGCTGGTCCAGCACTCGCTGTACACGCTGGAGGGCGGCCAGGCCGCGGCGTCCGCCCTCCTCGACCGCGGCTGTACGGCCGTGGTGTGCGCGAGCGACATGATGGCCCTGGGAGCGATACGCACGGCACGGCAGCGCGGCTTCGAGGTCCCGGACGACATATCGGTGGTGGGATTCGACGACTCCCCGCTGATCGCGTTCACCGACCCGCCCCTGACCACGGTGCGCAAGCCCGTCCCGTCGATGGGGCAGGCCGCGGTCCGTACACTCCTGGAGGAGATCGGCGGCACTCCCGCTCCACACAGCGAATTCGTCTTCATGCCGGAGCTGGTGGTTCGAGGTTCAACCGCTTCGGCCCCTCGGGGACGCACTCGTCCGTAGGGCGTAGAGAATGCGGCCCGAACCAGACCTTGGGATGATCGGTCGGAGGGTGGGTATCTGGCAGACTCTGTGCCTATGGGTGAGATGACTGTGACGACACTGGAAGGCCAGCAGCGGCCCACCACATCACCCATCGCGGGCGAGCAGGAGGACCGCAATGGGCGGACTTTCCTGCGCCGTCTTCGCACTCCGCGGCGCCCCCGGCTCTGGTTCGAGATCCTGCTGATCGCGGTGAGTTACTGGACGTACTCCCTGATCCGCAACGCGGTGCCGGAACAGAAGTCCCAGGCCCTGCGCAACGCCGACTGGATCTGGCGGGCGGAGCAGCACCTCGGGATCGCCGTGGAGCAGAGCGTCAACCACGCGGTGAACTCCGCGACATGGCTCATCGTCGGCATGAACTACTACTACGCGACGCTGCACTTCGTGGTGACGCTCGGTGTCCTCGTCTGGCTGTTCCGCAGCCATCCGGGACGCTACGCGGCCACGCGCACGGTGCTCTTCGCGACCACGGCAGTGGCCCTGCTCGGTTACTACCTGTATCCCCTGGCTCCCCCGCGCCTGATGAACGGCCAGGACTTCATCGACACGGTGCTCGTCCATCAGACCTGGGGCTCGATGGCCTCCGGCGACCTCAAGCACATGTCGAACCAGTACGCGGCAATGCCGTCGATGCACATCGGCTGGTCCCTGTGGTGCGGCCTGACGATCTTCGCCCTGGCCTCGGCGCCGTGGGCGAAGATCCTCGGCCTGCTCTACCCCACGGCGACCCTGATCGTGATCGTGGCCACCGCGAACCACTTCTGGCTGGACGCGGTGGGCGGCATGATCTGCCTGGCGTTCGGCATCGCGGTGGCCTGGGCGTGGTACGGGGCGATGCCGCACAGGCTGCCGCGTGAGGTGGCACCGCGGGAACCCTCGCCGCTCCTGCCGGCCAAGATCAGGGCCCGTTTCAAGTCCTGATCCGGGGTTTCCACAGTTTGTGGCACCTCAGCCCAGCGGAACCCCTACGCCCCGTAGAACCTCTCCTCCATCACGGCCCGTGCCCTGCGGGTGGTCCTTCGGTAGTCGTCGAGCATGTCTCCCACATGGCCGGGGTCGTACCCCAGGTACCGGCCGACCGCCGCCAGCTCCCGCCCGTCCGAGGGGAACGTGTCCCCGGCCCGGCCGCGCACCAGCATCACCGCGTTGCGCACCCGGGCGGCCAGGACCCACGCCTCATCCAGGATCGCCGCCTCCTCGGTCGGGATCAGCTCGGCCGCGCAGGCCGCGGCGAGGGCCTCGCGGGTGCGGGTCGTGCGCAGGCCCGGTTCGACCCAGCCGTGGGTCAGCTGCATGAGCTGGACGGTCCACTCGACGTCGGAGAGCCCGCCGCGGCCCAGCTTCGTGTGCAGGGTGGGGTCGGCGCCGCGCGGCATGCGTTCCGCCTCCATGCGGGCCTTCAGACGGCGGATCTCGCGTACGGCGTCGTCACCGAGGCCCTCCGCGGGATAGCGCAGCGGGTCCACGAGCTCGATGAAGGCCCGGCCAAGATCGGCGTCGCCCGCGACCGGCTCGGCCCGCAGCAGCGCCTGTGACTCCCAGACCAGTGACCAGCGGCGGTAGTAGGCCTCGTACGAGGCGAGGGTCCGCACCAGGGGGCCGCTCTTGCCCTCCGGGCGCAGATCCGCGTCGATCAGCAACGGCGGGTCGGAGCTGGGAAGTTGGAGCAGTCTGCGCATCTCGGAGACCACCTGCGAGGCCGCCTTCGCCGCCTCGTGGTCGCTGACGCCCTCGCGCGGCTCGTGGACGAACAGGACGTCGGCGTCCGAGCCGTAGCCCAGTTCGTGGCCGCCGAAGCGGCCCATGCCGATCACGGCGAAACGCACCGGCAGCGTGTCGCCCCAGCCCTCGCGGACCACCGCACGCAAGGTCCCCGCGATCGTGGCAGCCGTGAGGTCGGAGACCCCGTCGCCCACCCGGTCCAGAAGGGCGCCGGGATCCGCCGCCACGGGGCTCTCCTCCGTGCCGTACGAGCCGATGATGTCCGCCGCCGTCGTACGGAACAGTTCGCGGCGCCGGACGCCGCGCGCCGCCGTCACGGCCTGCTCGGCGCCGTCCGCGCGGCCCACCGCGGCCAGGACCTCCTGCTCCAGGTGGGCGTGGTCGCGCGGTTCGAGGCCGCGCTGGTCGCCGAGCAGGGCCACCGCTTCGGGGGCGCGCATCAGCAGGTCGGGGGCCAGGCGGCCCGCGGACAGGACGCGGGCCAGGTTCTCGGCCGCCGCTCCCTCGTCGCGCAGGAGCCGCAGGTACCAGGGGGTCTTGCCGAGCGCGTCGGACACCTTGCGGAAGTTCAGGAGGCCGGCGTCAGGATCCGCCGAGTCCGCGAACCAGCCGAGGAGCACGGGGAGCAGGGTGCGCTGGATGGCCGCCTTGCGGGTGACGCCCGATGCCAGGGCCTCCAGGTGGCGCAGGGCGGCGGCGGGGTCGTGGTAGCCGAGGGCCACCAGACGTTCGCGGGCGGCTTCCGTACTCAACCTGGTCTCTACGGGGGCGAGTTGCGCCACGGCGTCCAGGAGCGGGCGGTAGAAGAGCTTCTCGTGCAGGCGGCGTACGACTGAAGTGTGCCGTTTCCAGGCGCGGTTCAGCTCGGTGATCGGCTCCGTGCGCATGCCCAGGGAGCGGCCGATGCGCCGCAGGTCCGCGTCGTCCTCCGGGATCAGATGGGTGCGCCGCAGCTTGAAGAGCTGGATGCGGTGCTCAAGGGACCGCAGGAAGCGGTAGGCGTCGTCGAGCTGGACCGCGTCCACCCGCCCCACGTAGCCGCCGGCCGCGAGTGCCTCCAGGGCCACCAGGGTCGAGCCGCTGCGGATCGAGGTGTCGCCGCGGCCGTGCACCAACTGCAGGAGCTGTACGGCGAATTCGACGTCTCGCAGTCCGCCGGGGCCCAGCTTCAGCTCGCGGTCGACCTCGCCCGCCGGGATGTTCTCCACGACCCGGCGGCGCATCTTCTGCACGTCGGGCACGAAGTTGTCGCGCTCGGCCGCGTGCCAGACCAGGGGCGCGAGGGTCTCGACGTACTCCGCGCCGAGAGCCAGGTCACCGGCCACCGGACGGGCCTTGAGCAGCGCCTGGAACTCCCAGGTCTTGGCCCAGCGCTGGTAGTAGGCGAGGTGGCTGCTGAGGGTGCGCACGAGGGGGCCGTTGCGGCCCTCCGGGCGGAGGTTGGCGTCGACCGGCCAGATGGTGCCCTCGACCGTGGTCTCCGAGCAGATCCGCATCATGTGCGAGGCGAGCCGGGTGGCGGCCTGCAGCGCCTTGGCCTCGTCGGCGGCGTCCACGCCCCCTGGGCTTTCTGCGGGCTCACCGACGAAGATGACGTCGACGTCCGACACGTAATTCAGCTCGTGGCCACCGCACTTGCCCATCGCGATGACCGCGAGCCTGCACAGGGCGGCGTCCGCGGGGGCCGCCTGCTCGGCCATGGAGAGCGCGGCGCGCAGGGTCGCCGTCGCCAGGTCCGCGAGCTCGGCGGCCGCCTCGGGCAGGTCCGTCGTGCCGCAGACGTCACGGGCCGCTATGGCGAGCAGGCAGCGGCGGTAGGAGACACGCAACGACACCGGGTCGGTGGCATCGGCGAGGCCGCGCTCGAACTCCTCGACGCCGGGGTGCAGATCGGCCAGTTCGTACGTGACCAGGGCCTGCCAGTCCCTGGGGTGGCGGGCCAGGTGGTCGGCGAGGGCCTCGGAGGCGCCGAGCACGCCGAGCAGCCGGTCCCGCAGCGGCTTGGCGCTGACCAGGGTGTCGAGCAGCTCCTGGCGGCTGGTGTCGTCGGGCTGGCCCTCGACCAGGCGTACGAGGCCCAGGAGCGCCAGGTCGGGGTCCGCGGCGGCGCCGAGCGCGTCCAGGAGCACCGGGTCGGACCGCACCGCGGACAGCTCGGGGGCGCCGAGCAGCCGCTCGGCCGCGGACGGATCGGTGAAGCCATGCCGCAGCAGCCGCGTAAACGTACTGCTTCTGCGCCCTTGCGGCACCGTCATCCCCGCGCCTCCGTTCGATCATCCTGGCCCGAGCCTACGGCCTGACCGATGAGTTCTGCCCGCGAGCGGAGTCCGTACTTGGACGGAAGCATCAATAGCAGCGTCAGGGAGGCGGACCATGCCGAGCAAGGAACCCCGTACGGAACTGGATTCCCGCTACAGCAGCGCGGGGGCCGCCGCGACCCCCTGGTCCGAGGCCGTGCGGCAGCTCAGGACGGCCGAACTCTTCTGGATCTCGACCGTACGCCCGGACGGGCGCCCGCACGTCACCCCGCTGCCCGCGGTCTGGCTGGACGGCGCCCTGCACTTCTGCACGGGCCCCGAGGAGCGCAAGGCACGGAACCTCGCGGCCAACCCCGAGACGGTCCTGACCACGGGCGTCAACCTCTGGGACAAGGGCCATGACCTGGTCGTCGAGGGCTCCGCGGTCCGGATCACCGACGAGGAGAGACTGCGGCGCCTCGCGGCGGCCTGGGAGGAGAAGTACGGCAGCTTCTGGCACTACGAGGTGCGGGACGGCTGCTTCCACCACGGGCCGGGCCACGCGTACGTCTTCGAGCTGGCCCCCCGCACCGCTTTCGGCTTCGGCAAGGGCGAACCGTTCAGCCAGACGCGGTGGAGCTTCGGCTGACGTCCCCGGAGCGGACGCGGCCGTTCACGCTGACAGGACCCCGGAGCCTTGATGTACTCGGACCATGGAATACACACTCGAGGTGATCCCGCTCCCCGTCAGTGACGTCGACCGGGCCATGGAGTTCTACCGCGACAAGCTGGGCTTCCACGTGGACATCGACCAGGAGGTCATGCCGGGCATGCGCATCGTCCAGCTGACCCCGCCGGGGTCCGGCTGTTCCATCGCCCTGGCGGACACCCTCTGGGACACGATGGACGGCCCTACCCCGGCCCCCGGTACCTACCAGGGCCTCCAGCTGTGCGTCGCCGACGCGAAGGCGGCGCACGCCGAGCTGACCGCGCGCGGCCTGGACATCTCGGAGCCGGTCGCACACGCGCCGCAGGACGGCGGCACGTTCATGTACTTCAAGGACCCGGACGGCAACGGCTGGGCGATCCAGGAGTACCGGGTGCGGGCGGAGACGTCCTTGCGGGCGGCGATCGTCAGCGCCCTTTAGGGGCGCGGGGCTGTATCGATCTGCGGCTCTTTCGTGGCCGCTCGCGCAGTTCCCCGCGCCCCTTACGGGGCCCTGCTACAGCACCGGCAGGTTCTTCCTCAGCTCGAAGGCCGTGACCTCTGACCTGTACTCCTCCCACTCCTGCTTCTTGTTGCGCAGGAACTGGCGTGCTCTCAGAACGGCCTCGGAAGATTCAAGTGGGACCCCAGACGAGTAGGGATTTCACAGTCGTCGTTGGTCGTTGTCGGCCGCTGCGGGTCACCCTTTGACGGCCCACAGACGGCCCGGCGCTGCACTGGCTGAGCTGCGACCACGGCCCCAGAGGTTCCGGCTCGGACCCTTTGCCATCCCCTCCGCCAACGATCCTCGGTCGCATGCAGCCCGAAGCCCACCCAGCATGGCCCCGCGCACCCCACTCACCTCATGCCGCGTGAGGAGGTGGAGCAGGGTGGCGACTCCCACGCCGACTGGTCCATCGAACAGAGCCTCAGAGGAACACGCCGGCACAGTTTCCGCGTCGCTCAAAAGTCGACTTTCACTGACTAATTAAGTCATCAATTGACACATGTCTTTCGTTGGTGACGGGGCTATTATTTCCGAGACTGTTCCATGCCTTTAGGGTGGGCGCGATACATCCTGAGGGGGGATATGTCAGTTCCGAGCCAGGGGCAGGCGCCGAACCCGGATCCTGAACCGACACCCAGTCCCGCACCAGCACCAACTCCCGCACCATTACCAAGCCCAAGCCCCACACCGACACCTATACCGCCTGGAGCACTCCTCACGAGATTCGAGGTGTGGCGCTTTGTAGTGGAAATCGCCCTCTGTGTTGCAGCGCTCCTAACGCTCCTGTTCTTATCCTGGCAAACAGAGGCTGCCAGGCAACAGGCCTTCGAGGCTGAGAAGCAAAGCGCAGGGCAGCGCCTAGACGGCCTGTACCAGCACCTGCTGCAGAGGCGCGAATTTCTGGCGGAAAAGGACAACTCTGAACTCGCTCAACATGTCTGGGGTACGACTCCGCTGGAGGATATCCCTGATCGTGCAGAGCGGGAGCGGGTGGAAACTGTCCTGTCGTGGGATCTGCTTTTTGCGGACTATGCCTATGCAGTCCTTCCGGACTTAATCGGACAAGACTGTGTACCCGATGACAGGCATTTTGTCTTGAGAGTAGACAACGAGGCTGCACACACGTGTGATGATTGGCTGGCTTGGAGTGAGTACTTGGTCGCCTACTTTCGGGATCCCCGTCTCTGCGAAATGATTAAAGGGGCCAGGGATACGTACGGAACTGACTTCATCCAAGCTATCGACCGGACTGGCGCCTGCGACTTGCTTCCCCACGGTGCGAACTAACGGCGTGGTGGTCGCTGAAGTCTCCGCTCCTGATCAAACCAACTGTACGGAGCACTGATGGTCAGGGACGTTCGGCAATTCTCAGCTGTACTGCTAGTGCTTCGGGGTGCCCGTTAACGGTTTCTAGTAGACGACGGGAGGACGTGAGCCAATCGCCGCATCGAGTTGCTTGGCGACCGCGAGGGCATCCGCTACTCAGAGGAGTCACGACCCATGAAGTGCATCGTTGCTGGTCATGCTGCCGACCTCACACCGAGCCTTCGAGGAGCCGACCACGAGGCCATGAGGTACTGGAGAGGCTCGGCCAACAGCGCGAACCGGCAGGCGTCAGCTTCTCCCCAACCAGGCGTCGACCGCCGCCTTACGTGCGTCTTTTAGCTCCGTCTCAAGATCCCACATCTTCTCCGCCAAGGCTTCGATGTCGCTAACAGCGAACTGACGCTCTTCGAAGCCCTTCCGGTAGCGGCTCCGGCAGACGTGAAACACGCGATGATCTGGTGGGCTATTGGCAGGCCGACCAACACATCCATCTTCTCGGAGGACACATACAGCGCGCCACTCGCCGTGAACCATCAAGTTGCGGAGGCGGTTCACCTCCTGCGCAGCAAGGAGCACCCGACGTATTCGCTGGGAGTTTGCTTCCGGCCAGCGCTTCATCGCCTCAAGCTGCCCCATGACGGCGATGCCGTTCGATACGAGCCAGTCCACAGACTGCCCCTCAAAGACGATCCAACCAGCGTCATCGTTGCCTGCGAGCTCAGATACGACGTACCGGAGGCGTGACTCCATGTCAGCGCTCGCCACGACGAGCTGGCCTAGAGCCGGATACAACTCCTCGAACCCGTAGGTCAGACTGGGGGACTCGGTCATGCTCGTTAGCCTGCCTCAGATGTCCTTGAGCCCGCTCCGCATTTCCTGCTCTGCCTGAGACGAACAGGCGTGCCGCTTTTCAGGATTGTCCTGATCGGACGCCCTGGCAGCTGGTCGTACGCGGACTGGCCGATAGGGTGGGACGGGCGGAGGGGCGCCGCATGAGCAGCACCCCTCCTTGATCGGATTTCAAGAGGTCACTTCTTGCCAGAACGCCTCTTCGGAGCCTCTACCACCGTGGTACGTGGATGAGCCTTCGCAAAGCTCTTCGTCACGCACCGGCCGGTTACGGCGCTCCGGGCCTTGCTCCCGGAGCTACCACCGCTTCCCTTCTTAGCCATGATGCACCTCATTCGCATCAGACCTATGTCGGTCAACTCCGATTGTATTGGGCACCACTGACAACAGCTGGGGCCAACTACATCGCAAGTAGGTCGAGTTGGCGGACCCGTGACAGGTTGGTCGGAGAGCCTTGAACTTGGGAGGAGCTCAGCAGGTAAAGGGGAGGCCGACTGTCAGTAGCGCCTGCAAGGCTGCGCACATGATCGGTGAAACCCCGGACGTGTTATGGCGTCGCGGCCCTGTGTCGATGCTCAGGCATTCTGGCTAACCAACGATCGCGTTGACCGCGATGCCGGCACCGACGAGGCCGAAGGTTGAGAGCCCGGCGATCCATACGGAGTAGGCGCGAAGACGAGCCAAAAGCGGTACAGGCACGCCGAGCTGACCACACCGGTCGTTCAACGGTCGGTGAAGCACCTCCCACCCCTGGTCTCGCTCGAACCTCTCAAGCCAAACTGCATCCGCAATCGCACTGAGCCGGTGCCGCATCAGCAGCTCAACAGACAGGATCGCGACCACTACGGACAGAAACCCCGACCCAAGGCGAGCGAGTTGGCCAGATCCGGGGCCGAGGCCAATCGTCATCAGGAACGCCTGGGCAGTAAGGGCGATGCCCGGTACCTGCCAGACCATCTGGTCGAGGCCCACATGCCGAGCCGCGACCACTTGATACATGACTAGGCGATCGTCTGGACTCGGTTGCGTCGCCATGTAAGCCCCCGCTGATCGACGGTGGTGAGCATGCTCTGCTCATGACTGATACCACCGCGATGGGGCAAACATCCCCGGCCGTCGTCTCTGTTGCTCAATTCCCGTGGCGTGGCAGAGGCGTGCACCTGTCCAAGCCCTGTGACGGTGAGGTCCAGTCTGGTACCCCGGTCCAGCGTAAGACGGCCCACAGACGGCCCAGCCGCAGGCTGACAACCGAGAGGGCCCGCAGCCGACGACCGCGGGCCCTCTCGGGGGAAGTGAGCGGAAAGCGCCCTGACCTGCCCTTACAGCACCGGCAGGTTCTTCCTCAGCTCGAAGGCCGTGACCTCGCTGCGGTACTCCTCCCACTCCTGCTTCTTGTTGCGCAGGAAGAAGTCGTACACGTGCTCGCCCAGGGTTTCGGCGACGAGTTCGCTGCGTTCCATCAGGGCGATCGCCTCGCCCAGGTTCTGCGGGAGCGGCTCGATGCCCATCGCGCGGCGTTCCGCGTCGCTCAGGGCCCAGACGTCGTCGTCGGCGCCCGGCGGGAGTTCGTAGCCCTCCTCGATGCCCTTGAGGCCGGCGGCCAGCAGCACCGCGTACGTCAGGTAGGGATTCGCGCCCGAGTCGATCGAGCGGACCTCCACCCGGGCGGAGCCGGTCTTGCCGGGCTTGTACATCGGGACGCGGATGAGCGCGCTGCGGTTGTTGTGGCCCCAGCAGATGTACGAGGGGGCCTCGCCGCCCGCGCCCGCCGTGCGCTCCGAGCCGCCCCAGATGCGCTTGTAGGAGTTCACCCACTGGTTGGTGACCGCGGAGATCTCCGCGGCGTGCTTCAGGAGGCCCGCGATGAAGGAGCGGCCGACCTTGGAGAGCTGGTACTCGGAGCCGGACTCGTAGAACGCGTTGCGGTCGCCCTCGAAGAGGGAGAGGTGCGTGTGCATGCCCGAGCCCGGGTGCTCGGAGAAGGGCTTGGGCATGAAGGTCGCGTTGACCCCCTGCTCCAGCGCGACCTGCTTCATGACCAGGCGGAACGTCATGATGTTGTCGGCCGTGGAGAGCGCGTCCGCGTAACGGAGGTCGATCTCCTGCTGGCCGGGGGCGCCCTCGTGGTGGCTGAACTCGACCGAGATGCCCATCGATTCGAGCATCGTGATCGCCTGGCGGCGGAAGTCCATCCCGACGTTCTGCGGGGTGTGGTCGAAGTAGCCGGAGTTGTCGGCGGGGGTGGGGCGCGAGCCGTCCAGCGGCTTGTCCTTCAGGAGGAAGAACTCGATCTCGGGGTGGGTGTAGAAGGTGAACCCGAGGTCGGAGGTCTTCGCCAGGGCGCGCTTGAGGACGTACCGCGGGTCCGCGAAGGACGGGGAGCCGTCCGGCATGAGGATGTCGCAGAACATGCGGGCGGTGCCGGGGGCCTCCGCGCGCCAGGGCAGGACCTGGAACGTCGACGGGTCCGGCTTGGCGATCATGTCCGACTCGTACACCCGGGCGAATCCCTCGATCGCCGAGCCGTCGAAGCCGATGCCTTCGTCGAAGGCCTGCTCCAGCTCGGCGGGAGCCACCGCGACCGATTTCAGGAAGCCGAGGACATCCGTGAACCACAGGCGTACGAACCGGATGTCGCGCTCCTCCAGTGTCCGGAGCACGAATTCCTGCTGCTTGTCCATCTTCCGCTTCCACCCATCCTTGCTGGTCAGGCCACCTGCGTCCGCGCTGTTCTCGCGCTGAGCTCTCGTCCGGGGACACCGCGGGGCACATGAGCATCCCACCACACCGTTTCGAGCGCGTTGCGGGCCATGTGCCGCCCTGTGCCCATAGTGCCTGCTGATCGGCGCGCCCGTAACAGCGGGCGGCTCGGACTGCCCCTACAGCCCGCCGGGATCGCCCATTACGATCAGCGAACCGCTCCACCATGTTCCGCAACGCGCGTCCCGCCCTTTCCGTCGTATCGCATCGCCGAAGGACACATCATGGGTTCCGCCAAGAACACGAGCAGCTCGTCACGCAAGACCCGGATAGAGGAGATGCGCCGGGCAGAGCGCGCACGCGACCGCCGGGGCCGCGTCATCGCGATCACCCTGAGCGCGGTGGTGGTCGCCGCGCTCGCCGTGGGCGGTGTCGTCCTCTTCCAGAAGGCCGACGATTCCGACTCGGCGGCCTCCGACGGGAAGTCCGCGCCGAGGTTCAAGACGACGGCGGACGGCGAGAAGGTCTGGGACGCGAAGAAGCTGGGCCGTACGCATGTCACCAAGGACGTCAGTTACGCGATGACCCCGCCGGTGGGCGGCGATCACGACCAGGTGTGGATGAACTGCAACGGCGACGTCTACCAGGACGAACTTCCCGAGCGCCATGCCGTGCACTCCCTGGAGCACGGCGCAGTGTGGGTGACGTACAACGACAAGGCCAAGGCGGCGGACCTCAAGAAGCTCGAGGCGAAGGTCAAGCAGACGCCGTACACGCTGATGAGTCCGGTCAAGGACCAGAAGGACCCGATCATGCTGACGGCCTGGGGCCACCAGCGCACAGTGACCGGCGCGTCCGACCCGAACGTCGCCTCCTTCCTCTCCACGTACGTCCAGGGCAAGCAGACCCCTGAGCCGGGCGCCGCGTGCACGGGTGGCAAGGCCCAGTGAGGCGGCGCACCTGCTGGGTGGTGGGGGCGGTCGCCGCGGTGGCCGTGGCCGGCGGCGGGATCACGGTCGCCGTCGCGGCGTCGGACGGTTCGTCCGCCGCGTCGGCCCCCTCCACGGAGTCGGCCGACGCGGGCTTCGCCAGGGACATGGCCACGCATCACCAGCAGGCGGTGGAGATGTCGTACATCGTGCGCGACCGCACGAAGGACGAGGAGATCCGCCGCCTCGCGTACGACATCGCCCAGACCCAGGCGAACCAGCGGGGCATGCTGCTCGGCTGGCTCGACCTGTGGGAGCTGCCGAAGGTGCCCGAGAAGGCTCCGATGGAGTGGATGGGGATGGGGGACATGCCGCCGGGCGAAGACGGCGCTCTGATGCCCGGGATGGCGACGAACACGGAGCTGAAGAAGCTCGGCAAGCTGAACGGGCGGGCCGCCGAGGTGCGCTATCTGCAGCTGATGATCAAGCATCACAAGGGCGGGGTCCATATGGCCGACGGGTGTGTGGACCGGTGCGAGGTGGGGGCGGAGGTGCGGCTCGCGCGGGGCATGGTGGAGTCGCAGGAGTCGGAGATCGAGCTGATGACGGACCTGCTGAGCGCGCGGGGCGCTAAGCCGTAATTTTTCCCGGCCCCGCTCGCTCAATCGCCGGAGGCGGAGAGGCTGAATTTTCAGCCTCTCCGCCTCCGGCGATTGAGGAGGGCCCCCGCGCCGAGCGGGTTCTCGGGAAGGGGCGGGGTTGGGGAAAAATAACCGCCCCTACGCCACCCGCAGCAACTCCTCCCGCAACAACCGCCCCCGCAACACCTCCCCCCGCACGAACCGCTCGACCTCCCCCACCGCGAACTCCCCCAACCTGCGCACCTCACTGCCCTGCGCCCCCGCGACATGCGGGGTGACAAGAACGTTCGGCAGCGTCAGCAGAGGGTGCCCGGCCGGCAGCGGCTCCGGGTCCGTCACGTCCAGGAAGGCGTCCAGGCGCCCCGCCCCGCACTCCCTGGCCAGCGCCTCCGTGTCGATCAGCGCGCCGCGTGCCGTGTTGATGAGCGTGCCCCCGTCGGGGATCAGCTTCAGCATGTCCTCGCTCACCATGCCCCGCGTCTCGGGCAGTTGGGGCGCGTGGACGCTGACGATCGAACTGCGCCGGCACAGCTCCGAGAGGTCCACCAGCTCCACGCCGAGGCCGGCCGCCTCCTCCCGCGTGACGTACGGATCGCTGAGCAGCACGCGCCACCCCACGTCGGACGCGCGCAGCGCCGCGATGACTCCGCGGCCGATGCGGGAGGCGCCGATGATGCCGATGGTGCGCGCGTCGGCGCCGGTCCGCTCGGTGAAGGGCGGCCACCCGGCCGCGTACCCCGCCGCGGTCGGCAGCGCGCCCTTCGCCGCGAAGGTGATCGCGGCGAGCGTGTAGGCCACGACGGGCCCCGCGTTCGCGTCGGCCGCCGACGAGACCACCACGCCCCGGTCCCACAGGGCGTCCGTCACCACGGGCTTCACCGATCCGGCGGCGTGCACGAGGGCCCGGAGCCGAGGGGCGTGGGCGAGGACCTCGGCCGTGACGGGCGGGCAGTTCCAGCCGGTGACCAGGATCTCCGCGTCGGCCAGCGCCGCGAGCGCCCCGGCTCCGGTGAGTGAGCCGGTGAGCAGGGCGGGCGCCAACTCGACGCTACGGCCCAGCCGTTCACGGATGTCGGGGGTGAAGACCCGCTCCGCCACGTCCGCGCTCATCGCGAGCACCGCGTTCGGTCGGCCCTTCAACTCTGCCTGGTCTGCCACGCGTGACCATCCCTCGTAGTAACCGGTTACCCAACATCGCCTGGAGGCTAGGCCGAAGTCAGGACGGGGGTCAAGAGATCGCGGGGCCAAGGGGGTTGACCGGGCTTAGTAACCGCTTTAGATTCCGGTCACCTTGTTCCGACAACGGAGGGGCTGCCGTGTCAGCGGTGTTGAAGGACCGGACGGAAACCGAGGCGGTGAAGCCGCCCGGCAAGCGCAGCAATCGGCCAAATGGCAACAAAATAAGGCGTGATGAGCGATGGAAACGGTTTCGCTCCTCGCGAGTCCTGCTGCTGCTCATGGCCCCGGGAGTCGCGTACTTCCTGGTGTTCCACTACGGCGCGTTCATCGGGAACGCCGTCGCCTTCAAGGAGTACGTCCCCTTCGACGGCCTCTGGGCCAGCCCCTGGGTCGGCTTCGAGAACTTCGACCGGATGTTGGGCGACCCGGACTTCTGGCACGCGACCTGGAACACGCTCTTCCTCGCGGTGCTCCAGCTGGTCTTCTTCTTCCCGGTCCCGCTCGGCCTGGCCCTGCTGCTGCACAGCCTGACCTCGGACCTGACACGGCGCTTCGTGCAGTCGGTGGTCTATCTGCCGCACTTCCTGTCGTGGGTCATCGTCGTAGCCCTGTTCCAGCAGGTACTCGCCGACACCGGCCTGCTCAACTCCGTGCTCGGGCAGGCGGGTCTGCACTCCGTCGACATCATCGGCAACCCGGACGCGTACCCGGCGCTCGTCGTCGCGCAGGTCGTATGGAAGGACGCGGGCTGGGGCACGATCATCTTCCTCGCCGCGCTGATGCAGGTGGACGAGCAGCAGTACGAGGCCGCCGCCATCGACGGGGCGGGCCCCTGGCGCCGCTTCTGGCACGTGACGCTGCCGTCGATCCGGCCGGTCGTCATCCTGCTGCTGATCATGCGGCTCGGCGACATCCTCTCCGTCGGCTTCGAACAGATGCTGCTGCAACGGCAGTCGGTGGGACCAGAGGCCGGTGAGGTGCTCGACACCTTCGTCTTCTGGCAGGGCATCGTCGGCGGCGACACCGGATACGCCGCGGCGGCGGGCCTGTTCAAGGGCGTGGTCGGCGCGATTCTCGTCTTCGCGGCCAACAAGGTCGCCCATCGCCTCGGCGAGCAGGGGGTCTACAAGTGAGCACGAAATCCACGGCGATACGCGCCGGGCGGCCGAGTCCCGTGCGAGCGGGACGCCCCGTACGCCCCTCCTGGATGGAGAAGCCGAAGCCGGTCACCCAGGTGGCCAAGGCGCTGGCGATCGTCACCATCCTGGTCATGGTCTTCGTGCCGTTCCTCGTGATCATCTCGACGTCGTTCGCCTCGAACCGCGAGGTCATCGCCAACGGCGGCTGGGTCCTGTGGCCCACGCACCCCACCCTGCGCGCCTACGAGCAGGTCTTCGCGGGCGGCATCGTCACCAAGGCGCTCGGCGTGAGCGCCGGCGTCACGATCATCGGCACCCTGGCCTCACTCGCGTGCACGACGTTCCTCGCGTACGCGCTGAGCCGCCCCAAGGTGTACGGCGGCAAGCCGATCCTGCTGATCGTTCTGTTCACGTTCCTCTTCCCGCCCGGCATGATCCCCGCGTTCCTCCTTGTCAAGGGCATGGGGATGCTGGAGAGCTACAGCGCCTTGGTCGTCCCCGTCCTCATCAACGTCTTCAACCTGGTCGTCCTGCGCGGCTTCTTCCAGGGCGTGCCCGAGGAGCTGTACGAGGCGGCGCGGCTCGACGGCGCGAACGACTGGCAGATCCTGTGGCGGGTCGTGCTTCCGCTCTCCAAGGCGGCCCTCGCGGTGGTCGGCCTCTTCTACGCGGTGAGCTACTGGAACGCCTGGTTCCATGCCTCGATCTATCTGGAGTCCGACCACTGGCCGCTCCAGCAGGTCCTTCGCACGTACGTGATGGGCGGCTCGCAGATCGCGGACACCGGCCTGAGCGACGCCGCGAACGTGTCGGCCCCGCAGACGATGCAGATGGCCGTCCTGGTGATCGCCACCGTGCCGATTTTGATCGTCTACCCCTTCCTGCAGAAGTACTTCACCAAGGGCGTGCTCACGGGCGCCATCAAGAGCTGAGCCAACTCGCTTGAAACCTCGAAAGGTTGACACTGTGTCCGGTTCATCGGGTTCCTCTGGTTCCTCAATGTCGCGCCGTACGCTGCTGCGCTCCATAGCCGTCGGCGGGGCCGCGGTCGCGGCCCCTTCCCTGCTCACCGCCTGCTCCACCGGCTCGGGCGGCGGCGGTTCGGTCAGCAACGCCAACAAGAAGGCGGCGCCCTGGCCGACGTACGCCCCCGCCAAGGGCCCGAAGCCCGACCTCGCACCCACGTCCGAGGGCGTGCAGCCCGGCTTCACGAAGTACCCGCAGCAGCTGGTCGCCGCGACGGCCGAGAAGCCGGGCAACGGCAAGCAGAAGATCAAGGTCATGACCATCACCTACGGCACCCCGCCGAAGCCGGTCGGATCGAACAAGTTCTGGCAGGCGATGAACGAGGCCCTCGGCGTGGAGGTCGAGTTCTCGGTCGTGCCGGACGCGGACTTCCGCTCCAAGATGTCCACCCTGATGTCCGGCGACGACCTGCCCGACATGATCAACTTCGGTGGCGGATACGTCCTTCCGCGCGAGTCGCAGTTCGTGAAGTCGCGGTGTGAGGACCTCTCGGAGCACCTCTCCGGAGACGCGGTCAAGGACTACCCGAACCTCGCCAACATCCCCACGTACGCGTGGGAAGGCATGGGCCGCGTCTCCGGACGCATCTACGGCCTGCCGGTCGAACGGGCCAAGGTGCAGGGCGCGATGTTCATCAACCGGGACGCCTTCGACAAGGCGGGTTACAAGCCGGGCATGGCGGCGGCCGACTTCCAGGCCATGGCCAGGGAGGGCTCGCGGAACAAGAAGTACATGCTCGGCGGCTCGTCGGTCGGCTTCTTCGGCTACCTCTACCACGCGATGTGGCACGGGGCGCCGAACCAGTGGCAGATCAAGAACGGCAAGGTCACCGACATGTACGGGACCGACGAGTTCAAGGCAGCCCTTGAGTTCATGTCCAAGATGCGCAAAGCCGGCTCGTACAACTCCGACGCCACCTCGATCTCCCAGGTCGACCTCAAGACGCAGTTCTACAACGGCACGGTCCGCTCCATGACGGACGGCTGGGGCGCCGCCATCTCCAACGCGCAGGGCATCAAGGACGAGTTCACGCTGGACGCCGCCGTTCCGTACGTCGTGGACGGCGTTACGCCCGTCTACCAGCAGAACCGCGGCTGTTTCGGCTACACCGTCATCAAGAAGGCCTCCAAGGACCGCGTCAAGCTGATGCTGCGGGTCCTGGACTGGCTGGCGTCGCCGTTCGGCTCCAAGGAGTACGAGTTGATGCACTCCGGAGTCGAGGGCACGCACTTCGAGTACGACAAGAGCGGCGACCCGATCCCCACCTCGCTCGGCCTGGTCGAGAACCGCACGAACCTCCCCTTCGCCTACCTCATGGACGCGCCGCAGCCGCTGTACTTCCCCGGCTTCGCCGACCTGACCGAGCGGCTGCACACCTGGGAGAAGGCGGTCGTGCCGAACCTCGTCCGGGACGACCACTGGGGCCTGATGTCGGACACGTACAACCGGCAGGGCGCTTCCATGCAGCAGGTCATCGAGGACGGGGTGACGGCGATCGTCTCGGGCCGCAGGAAACTGTCCGACTGGGACGCCGTCTACAAGAAGTGGCAGACCCAGGGCGGCGAGAAGGCACGCGAGGAGTTCGCGAAGGAGTACGAAGCCGCGCACTGATCCGGCGCGGGAGCGGGATGATGGTCCGGGGCGGGCTGTTGTGGGGCGCGGAGCGCCGTGGGGGACAACACCGCCCCGGACGCTGCTACTTGAGGACTTGAGGAGACACAGTGGGTGAGCGGGTCACCATCCGTGACGTGGCGGCGCGGGCGGGCGTCTCGGTCGCGACCGTCTCGCGGGTTCTCGCGGGCAACTACCCGACGTCGACGGCGTCACGGGGGAAGGTGCTGCGGGCCGTCAAGGACCTCGACTACGTCGCCAACGCGCACGCGCGCGCGTTGGCGGGCGCCGGTCGCAAGACGATCGCGGTGCTGATGTTCGACGTGGTGAGCTCCTTCTACGCGCATGTGGCGCAGGGTGTGGAGATGGAGGCGGCCCAGCGGGGCCGGCTCACGCTGATCTCGTCGACGAACAGCGATCCGGCCCGCGAGCTGGCGCTGGTGCAGATGATGCGCGAGCAGGCCGCGGAGGCGGTGGTGCTCGTGGGCGGGGTCGTCGAGGACGACGAGTACCGCGAACGGATGGCGCGGTACGCGGAGGCCCTCGCCGCGGCGGGCTCCCGCCTTGTCCTGTGCGGGCGTCCGGCGCCGGCGCCGGATGTCCCCGCGCTGGTCGTCGAGTACGACAACGAGGCGGGCGCGTACGCCATCACGAGCCACCTGCTGGGCGCCGGGCACCGCAAGATAGCCCTGATCGGCTACCAGCCCGGCCACACCACGGGCGAGGACCGCGTCGCGGGCTACCTCCGCGCGCTGGCTGACCACGGGGTGCCGCGCGGGGAGGCGATCCTGCACGGCATCGGCTTCGGTCAGAATCACGGGTACGAGGCGATCAAGGACCTCCTCAAGAAGGCGGACGGCCGACCGGACTTCACGGCGGTGTTCGCGGGCGACGACAGGGTGGCGGCGGCCACGGTGATCGCCCTGCGGGAGCATGGGCTGCGGGTGCCGGAGGACATCTCGGTGGTCGGCTACAACGACGATCCGGTGGCGGCGGACATCACTCCCGGCCTGACGACCGTGCACATCCCCGCGGAGGAAATGGGCCGCACGGCGGTCCGCCTCGCCTTGTCGGGCTCCCCCCGAACAGGCCAAGAACGCCACCTCCTGGGCACGCATATCGTGATTCGGGAGAGTGTGCGGGGGGTTCGGGAGGGGGGTGGGTTGTAAAAGACCACGGACGAGGCGCGCACACCCACGGCGCACCACCCACCCCCGGACCGGGGAAACGCCCACTGCCGGGTGATCGGGTGGGTGGGCGGGGAAACGCCGCCGCGCAGCGGCGAACCAGACCACCCGACGAGGCACGCGCACCCAGGAACACAACCACCCCCGGACGGAGGGAACGACCGCTGCCGGGCGATCGGGTGGGTGGGGCTGCTCCGCCGCGCAGCGGCGGGTCGGGGCGGGTCAAGGCCCAGGGGCCAGTACCGCCTCCGCCACAACCCCCGGCACATCCCACATAGGCAAGTGCCCCGAAGGCTCCGCGACGCGGAAGGCCCCGCCGAGGGAGACGGCGAGGGCACGCTGCCGGGCGAGCCACCCCACCCCGCCACCCCCGTACGCCGCGAGCACCGTCACCGGAAGCCCACCCGGCAGAGGGAAAGCCCGCCGAAGCGCGTCGAGCTGCAGCGCCACGTCGCCATACGTCGCGTACTCCAGCAACGCCCCCCGCCACACCCGACTCCCCCCATAGACCCGCCGCAACGGCCCTTCACCCCGCACCGCCACCCTCCGCACCGCGGGCCCCACCGCCCACGGCAACCCCGTTCCAGCCAAGACAGCCCCGCCCACCCGGGCGGCCCTCACCCGCACCCCGCGCGGAACCCGTACCCTCGGCCGTTCCTCGACGCTGGAGTCGACGAGGACCAGGCCCGCCGTACGCTCCGGGAAGAGACGGGCGAACGCCTCGCAGTGGAAGCCCGCCAGGGAGTGTCCGACCACGGTGGCCGGGCCGGCGAGGCCCACCGCGTGCAGGACCCCCGCGATCCGCTCGGCCTCGCCGGCCAGCGTGGGCGCCACGCGCGCGTGCCCGCTCAGCCCCGACCCCGGCCGGTCGAAGCGGACGACGGTCCGCCACGGGACGAGGCGTTCCACCACCGCGTCCCAGTCGAACCACGCGAGCCCGAGCCCCGCGCTCAGCACGCACACCGGCCCGCTCCCCGCCACCCGCACGTGATGCGGCACTCCCCCGATCCGTACGAAACTCACGCGCGCCGCACCACCGCACGCGCGAGGAACCCCAGCCAGACCGCGATCAGCAGCACCTGGAGCCGCTGCCCCGCCCCCAGCGCCCACGTTCCGTACCCCGAGTCGAAGGCGGCGATCGCGGCCAACGTCCAGGCGGTGGCGGCCAGTTCGAGGCCCACGAGGAGGAGACCGAGGCCCCCCGCGAGGGAGGGCAGGAGCCCGTGCCTGCGCGCCGCGAACGTCAGCGCCACCATCCCCACCAGCGCCCCCGTCACCGCGACACTGCTGCTCACCACGTGCGCCGAGTGCGCCGCGGGCACGAGCCCCGCCCGCTCCCTGGCCCCGCAGACCGCGTCGGCGGTCGGCGCGCAGCTCAGCGGCAGCCGCGAATCGACCGCGGTGGCCGCTCCGAACAGGGCGAGCCCCGCCCACCCCACGACCCCGCTCCACCGCCGCGGCAGCCACAGCAGCGCACCCACCGCGCCCGCGAGGACCAGTAGCCCCGCGGTCAGGTCGGTCGTGCGGAACAACGTGCCGTACGGCTGGTCCTGCGCCCCGAGTTCACTGACGTACGAACTCAGCGGCGAGAGTCCCGTACCGAGGAAGGCTTCGAGGAGCCAGGTGCTGTAGGCGACCGCGCCAAATACCAGGAGGGCCGAGACGGTGAGGGCGCGAGCGCGGCAGGACTTGGTCGGCGTGACCGGCACGGCGGGGCGGCGGGCGGCGCTAGTCGGCGACAACACGTGCGCCCCCACCGTCGCTCCGTCCCCGCCATCCACTCCGTCCGCCCCGTCCACTCCGCCCGCGAATAGCGCTTTATGCCCCACTTTGTCCGTAATCGTCATGGGGTCATGATCGGCGGCATACTGGGGGGCCGCATGTCGCCGCATACCCGGTGGGGGTAAGGTTCCGCCCATGGCGGCCACGAGGAGACCAGCGAACGGCAGGCAGCTCCTGCTGCTCGCCGCCCTGCTCTTCGGCATCGTGACGATGCATACGCTGGGCCACCCGACCGGCCACGCGTCGAGCCCCACGACGGGCCACTCCACGAGCCCCGCGAGCCCCGCGACGGGCCACTCTCCGAACCACCAAAACCACCAGAACCGCCCGACCGACCCGAGGCACCACCCGAGCCACCACCCGAGCGGACCCGAACAAGCCGCCACGCAGCACGAAATGAGCGCGAGCGACGCAGCACCACCGGGCATCGCCGAAGTCACCGGCCACGCGGGCGCGGCGACAGTCGTGGGCGCCCCTGCCGGGATGGGCGGGATGGACCCGCTGTCCGTCTGCCTCGCCGTTCTTGCCGCGCTCACCCTCGTACTGCTGCTCAAGGCGGGCCTGCTGCGGCCCGGCGGCTTCGCCGTCCCCGCACGTCCGCTCGCCCGGCTGCTCGACGGACTGCGGCCCAATCCGCCGCCGCCCCGCATACTCCTCTCCCACCTCTCGGTGCTGCGCATTTAGGCCGACGCACCGGCTGCTTCGCGCTGCCCGCGTCCTGGTGCGTCCGTGTATGGGGACCTCCGGGCGTCGAGCGGTGTATCAGAAGCAGCAGATGCGCCCATCTGCACGCACCACCATCACGACGAGGTGTACTCAGCCATGCGCACTCAACCCCCGCGCACCCCTTCGCGCCGCGCCCCTTCGCGCCGCGCCCTGCTCGGCGCCGCGACGGCCGTCGCCGGTCCGGGCATCCTGACGGCCTGCTCCGGGTCCGGGTCCGGCTCCGGTGCGGACTCCGCCCACGCCGGACACGGCGGCGGCTCCGAGCCCGAGGGTTATGTCGATCCCGCGGGCAAGGAGGTCGCCGCCGCGGAGAAGAAGCGGACCGGTGGCGGCACGGTCCACGAGGTGAAGCTGACGGCGATGGCGGCCAAGCTCGACCTCGGCGGCCGCACGGTCAAGACGTGGGCGTACGGCGACCGGCTCCCCGGCAAGGAAGTCCGCCTCACCGCGGGTGACACCCTCGCCCTGACGCTCGCCAACCACCTCCCCGAGGCCACGTCCCTGCACTGGCACGGCCTGGCGCTGCGCAACGACATGGACGGCGTCCCCGGCCTGACCCAGAAGGCCGTGAAGCCCGGCGCCGAGTTCACCTACCGCTTCGCGGTGCCGCACCCGGGGACGTACTGGTTTCACCCCCACTCGGGCACCCAGCAGGACCGCGGTCTGTACGCACCACTGATCGTCGAGGACCCCAAGGAGCCTTTGCGGTACGACAAGGAGTGGGTCGTCGTCCTGGACGACTGGGTCGACGGCGTGGACGGCTCCACCCCGGACGCCGTGCTCGCCGAGCTCAGCAAGGGCATGGGCGGCCACGACATGGAAGGCGACAGCGAGGAGGGAGGCGGCTCCGGCGGGGACGGCATGGACCACGGCGGCCACGACATGTCCGGCATGGCGCTGCGCATGGCCGCGACGCCGAATCCCTCCGCATCGCCGAGCCCCTCCGCGACGCCGAGTGCCCCTACGTCGGGTGCCTCTGCATCGCCTCCCCCTTCCCGCATGATGATGGGCGCCAAGAGCGACCTGCTGGGCGGCGACGCGGGCGACGTCGCCTACCCGCACTACTTGATCAACGGCCGTACGCCGGACGCCCCGTCCTCCTTCAAGGCCCGCCCCGGCGACCGCATCCGCCTGCGCATCATCAACGCGGGCGGGGACACGGCCTTCCGGGTGGCGCTCGGCGGCCACGAGATGACCGTGACGCACACGGACGGCTTCCCGGTGGAGCACGCGAGGACGGACGCACTGCTGCTCGGCATGGGCGAGCGCTATGACGTCCTGGTCACCGCCAAGGACGGGGTCTTCCCGCTGACCGCGGCGGCCGAGGGCAAGAAGGCGGCGGCCCTCGCCGTCCTGCGCACGGGCGGCGGCCGGGCACCCGCCCCCTCGACACGACCCAAGGAACTGAAGGGCCGCCTCCTCACGGCGGACAAGCTCCGGGCGGCACGGTCGGTGGCCATCCCGTCCCGCAAGCCGGACCGCACGATCAGGCTGCGGCTGACCGGCGGAATGGCGAAGTACGACTGGGCCTTCGACAAGACTCCGTACTCCCCCGACCGCCGCCACCCGGTCCGCGCGGGCGAACGGGTCCGCCTGGTCTTCGCCAACTCGACGACGATGTGGCACCCGATCCATCTGCACGGCCACACGTTCACCCTGGCCAACACGCCGAACGGCCCTCGCAAGGACACCGCGGTCATCTTGCCGAACGGCACCCTGACGGTGGACTTCGAGGCCGACAACCCGGGCCTGTGGATGATCCACTGCCACAACGTCTATCACTCGGAGGCAGGAATGATGACGATCCTCGGCTACCGCAACTGACGGCCCCCGGCTACCGCAACTGACAGCCCCGGCTATCGCCGCTGACGGTCTGGGCTACGCGGCTACGCCTGACGCCCTGAGCCACCGCTCTCGCCCGGCGGCGCGTGGGTGGGGCGCCCCCGGCTCACCGGTGGGGCGCCCCGCCCCCACCCCCGCCCCGCCCCGCAAGGCATCGCGTCGCTCTGACGATTACACTGGGGTGCGTGCCTCAACTACGCCTCGCCCTGAATCAGATCGACTCGACCGTCGGCGATCTCGCCGGGAACGTCGAGGCGATCGTCCATTGGACCCGGCACTCCGCCGAGCAGGGAGCGCACCTCGTCGCGTTCCCCGAGATGGCGCTGACCGGCTATCCCGTCGAGGACCTCGCCCTGCGGTCGTCCTTCGTCGACGCCTCCCGGGAGGCGCTGCGCGCGCTCGCCGCGCGGCTGAACGACGAGGGGTACGGCGAACTGCCGGTCGTCGTCGGCTATCTCGACCGCACCGAGGAGGCCAAGCCGAAGTACGGCCAGCCCGCGGGCGCCCCGCGCGACGCCGCCGCCGTACTGCACCGCGGCGAGGCCATCCTGACGTACTCCAAGCACCACCTGCCGAACTACGGCGTCTTCGACGAGTTCCGCTACTTCGTGCCGGGCGAGACCCTGCCGATCCTGCGCGTGCACGGCGTCGATGTCGCGCTCGCCATCTGCGAGGACCTCTGGCAGGACGGCGGCCGTGTCCCCGCCACGCGCACCGCGGGCGCGGGGCTGCTGCTGTCCATCAACGCGTCGCCGTACGAGCAGAACAAGGACGACGTACGCCTTGAGCTCGTGCGCAAGCGTGCGCAGGAGGCCGGCTGCACCACCGCCTACCTCGCCATGATCGGCGGCCAGGACGACATCGTCTTCGACGGTGACTCGGTCGTCGTGGACCGGGACGGCGAAGTCATCGCGCGGGCCCCGCAGTTCGCCGAGGGGTGTGTCGTCCTCGACCTGGACCTTCCGGCCGCCGCTCCCGAGCCGCCGTCGGGCGTCGTGGACGACGGGCTGCGCATCGAGCACGTCACCGTCTCGGACGAGCCCCTCGCCGCGTACGAGCCGGAACTCACGGGCGGGTACGCCGAGCGGCTCGACGACGAGGAAGAGGTGTACTCGGCGCTGGTCGTCGGGCTGCGTGCCTACACCGCGAAGAACGGTTTCAGCAGCGTCCTGATCGGGCTCTCCGGAGGCATCGACTCCGCGCTCACCGCCGCGATCGCCTGCGACGCGCTCGGCGCGCAGAACGTGTACGGCGTCGCCATGCCCTCCCGTTACTCCTCGGAACACTCCATCAGTGACGCGGAGGACCTGGCCCGGCGTACGGGGCTGAACTTCCGCACCGTGCCGATCGCCCCGATGTTCGACGCCTACATGGGGTCGCTGGGTCTGACCGGGCTCGCCGAGGAGAACCTCCAGTCGCGGCTGCGCGGCACGATGCTGATGGCCCTCTCCAACCAGGAGGGCCACATCGTCCTCGCCCCGGGCAACAAGTCCGAGCTGGCGGTGGGCTATTCGACGCTCTACGGCGACTCGGTCGGGGCGTACGGACCGATCAAGGACGTCTACAAGTCCCTGATCTTCCGGCTCGCCGAGTGGCGCAACCGCGCGGCGCTCGACCGCGGCCAGACGCCGCCGATCCCGGAGAACTCCATCACCAAGCCGCCGAGCGCGGAGCTGCGCCCCGACCAGGTGGACACGGACTCGCTGCCGGACTACCCCGTCCTCGACGCGATCCTGGAGATGTACGTCGACCGGGACATGGGCGCGGACACGATCGTCGCCGCCGGGTATGACCGGGAGCTGGTCGTGAAGACGCTGCGGATGGTGGACACCGCCGAGTACAAGCGGCGGCAGTATCCGCCGGGCACGAAGATCTCCGCGAAGGGCTTCGGCAAGGACCGCCGCCTTCCGATCACCAATCGGTGGCGGGAGAAGTCCGTCTGACGGTGCCGGTCGGGCGGGCGGGGCAGATCCGCCGCGAAGCGGCGGTTCAGCCGCCCGCCCACCCGTCACCCGGGAGCACGGATCACTAGCGGCCGGCCGGCTCCCGCTGCGGCTCGCCCGAAGCCACCAGGCGCTCGCTGCTCATCGCGGTCGTCGCGGTCCTCGCGGTCGTCGGTGCGGGCGACCGCAGGTCCACCACATAGGCGAGCCCCGCCACCGCGAGCCCGAGCACTGCGAGGAAAGCGCCCACCACGGCCGGTGACGTCACCCCGAAGCCCGCGGCAAGCGCGAGGCCGCCGACCCAGGCACCTCCCGCGTTGGCGAGGTTGAACGCGGCCTGGTTGGCGGAGGAGGCCAGGGACGGGGCCGCCGACGCCTTCTCCATCACCATCAGCTGCAGGGGCGAGCCCGTCGTGAACGCCGCCATGCCGAGCAGCGTCACCGCGAGCGCCGCGCTCCACGCCGTCCCCATCAGGACTGGGAAGAGGGCAAGGACCACGACCAGCGCCGTGAGGCCGCCGAAGAGCGTGCCCCGCAGGGAATGGTCGGCGAGCCGGCCGCCGAGCAGGTTGCCCGCCGTCGCACCGACACCGAACAGCGCCAGGAGCAACGTGACGCTGGATTCGGCGTAGCCCGCGGCGTCGGTGAGCATCGGCGTCACATAGCTGTACGCGGAGAACAGCGCGCCGAAGCCCGCCACGGTCGTGCCGAGCGCGAGCCACACCGGAACGCTGCCGAGCGCCCGCATCTCCCCGCGCAGGCCGCCGCTCTCGCCGTGCCCGTGGTCGGCGGGGACGAGGAGGGCGAGCGCGGCGATGGCGGCGAGGCCGATGGCGCTGACCGCGAGGAACGTCGCGCGCCAGCCGAGCTGCTGGCCCATCGCCGTGGCGACGGGCACGCCCACGATGTTGGCGACGGTCAGGCCGAGGAACATGAGCGAGACGGAGCGCGCCTTGCGCTCGGGGGCCACGAGGCCGGTGGCGACCACGGCGCCGACGCCGAAGAACGCGCCGTGCGGCAGGCCGCTCAGGAAGCGGGCGGCCATCAGCCAGTGGTAGTCGGGGGCGGCGGCCGAGAGCGCGTTGCCCGCGACGAAGAGCACCATCAGGCCGATGAGGACCCGGCGGCGCGGCATGCGCGCGGTGACCGCGGCGAGCAGCGGGGCGCCGATGACGACGCCGAGGGCGTACGCGGAGACCAGGTGTCCTGCGGTGGGGATGGATATGTGCAGGTCGTCCGCGACGTTGGGCAGCAGGCCCATCATCACGAACTCGGTCGTGCCGATGCCGAAGGCGCCCACGGCTAGGGCGAGCAGGGCCAGGGGCATGAAGAACCTTCCGGTGGAGCGCGTGAGGGAGTGGTGTTCCATAAGTTTACGTACGGAACAAAGTCTCTCGGCCCCAGTATTCCGTGAGGTGAAGAGCAGATGTGCACCGCGTGACGCCCGAAGGGGTGCGGGGAACCGCGCGACCAGCCACGACCGGCCCGCCGGACGACCGCTCCCCCGGTCGGCCAGAGGCTAGAGCTCGACCCGCGCCGCGATCGGCAGATGATCGCTGCCCGTCTCCGGCAGCGTCCACGACGACAGCGGCTCGACGCCCTTCACCATGATCTGGTCGATCCGCGCCATCGGGAACGACGCGGGCCAGCTGAAGCCGAAGCCGTCGCCCGCCGCGCCCTGCGTGGAGCGCATCTGGGAGGTGACCGCGTTCAGGGCGCGGTCGTTCATCGTGCCGTTCAGGTCGCCGAGCAGCACGACCTTGGAGACCTGCTCGTCGGCGATCGCCTCACCAAGGGCGTCCGCGCTGTCGTCACGCTGGTTGGCGGTGAAGCCCGCGTCCAGCTTGACCCGCACCGACGGCAGGTGGGCGACGTAGACGGCGACCTCGCCCTTGGGGCTGTTGACGGTCGTGCGCATCGCGCGTGTCCAGCCCAGCTTGATGTCGACGGGCTCGGTGCCGGTCAGGGGGTACTTGCTCCACAGGCCGACGGTGCCCTGCACCGAGTGGTACTTGTACGTGCCGGCGAGCGCCTTCTCGTACGTCGGGACGGCGCCCGCCGTGAGTTCCTCCAGGGCCACGACGTCGGCGCCGGAAGCGGCGACGTCACGGGCGGTGCCCGACGGGTCGGCATTCTCCGCGTTCACGTTGTGGGTGGCGACCGTCAGGTCACCGCCGGCGCCCGACTTGTCGCTGATCAGACCGCCGAAGGAGCTGACCCAGATGACCGAGGGCAGCAGCACCGCGATCAGCGCGGTGGCGGACCTGCGCACGAAGCCGACGACAAGCAGCACCGGGATCAGGACGCCGAGCCAGGGCAGGAACGTCTCGATGAGGCTGCCGAGGTTGCCCACACCGTTCGGGATCTGTGCGTGGAAGAGCATCACCAGGGCGAGCAGCACCGCGATCCCGGCCGTGACGAGCCCGCGCCGCCAGATGCCCCGGTCGCCCCGCCAGCCGTCGGCCAGGCGCCGGAACCGAGACCCCTGGCGGCCGGGTTCCGAGCCGCCGCTGCCTGTCTCCGTCACATACGCCTGCGCCATACGCTCGTCGCCTCACTGGTGCCGTGCAACCGTCCTCGCCCCTGAAACCCTAGGCGATGATCGGGTGTCCTCCCCGCCGTCCGTGACGGCCGTACGGGACGAGGACGAGCGGCGCGGCGCGGCGGGTTCCGCATCTCCCCGCACAACGGGCCGCTGTGACGAAACGCGCACATTCACCCCGTGGGCCGCAGCCCCGCGAGCACGGTGTCCACGATCCGCTCGGCGAGGTCCTCCTCCAGCGGCGCGTCGGAGCGCAGGACGGTGCGGACGAGCATGGGGCCGACGAAGAGATCGTTGGCGAGGACGATGTCGACGTCGGCGGGCAGTTCACCGTTCTCCGCGCCCCGGCGCAGCACCCCGAGCATGACGCGGCGCTGGGGTTCGACGACGGTCGCGTGGTACGCCTCCCACAGCTTCGGCAGGCTCTTCATCTGCGCGAACACGTTGTGCAGCAGTGCGGAGGACCGCATGTTCACGCCGCGCCTGCGCAGATGGTCGAGGAGGGTGATGATGTCGCCGCGCATCGAATCGCCGGTCAGCTCGGGCGGCGGGTCGTCGATGCCGCGCAGGATGTCGACGAAGAGTTCCTCCTTGCCGCTCCAGCGACGGTAGATGGTCGCCTTGCCGACACCCGCCGTGCGCGCGATCCGCTCGACGGAGAGATCGGCCAGGGGCACGCCGTCCTCGATCAGCTTCAGGACGCCCTCGATGATCGACCGCTCCACGGCCTCACTCCGGGGGCGCCCCCGGGCGCCTTTGGCGATGTGGCCCACGTCAACTCCGCTTCTCGTCGTCCGGCGCTCTGCCGTGGCGATTCTCCCTTGCCCCGATCAGCGCCCCTGTCCCGATTCCCGATCAGCGCCCGGCGCCCACGGGGTCGGCCTCCGGACGTTCCGCCTCCGGCTCCTTGGGCGTGCGGCCGGGCAGGAACAGGGCGACGACCACGACGCCGATGAGGGCGACGCCCGCGCCGCAGAGTGCCGTGATGTGCATGGCGTGCAGGAAGGAGTCGTGGGCCACTGTCACCAGCGGTTCACCGCGCGGGCCGAGCTTGGCGGCGACGCCGAGGGTGGCCTCGATGGACTCGCCCGCCGCGTGCCGCGCGTCGGCGGGCAGCAGCGTGAGCTTGTCCTCGACGCCGCTGCGGTAGGCCGCGGAGAGCACGGAGCCGAGCACCGCGATGCCGAGGGCGCCGCCGACCTGCCGGAAGGTGTTGCTCAGCGCGGAGGCGGAGCCCGCCTTCTCGCGGGGCAGCGCCTGCATGATGACGACGCTGGCGGGCGTCATGATGTGCGCCATGCCGGTGCCCATCAGGAAGAAGATGACCTCCAGGATCCAGATCGGCGTATCGGCCTCCAGGGTCGTGAAGGCGGCGAGCATCGCGGCCAGGAGCAGCAGCCCGCCCGAGCACACGGCACGGACGCCGAAGCGGTCGACGACGAGGCGGGCGCGCGGCGCGAAGATGAGCTGGGCCGCGGCGAGCGGCAGCATCAACAGGCCGGTCTGCAGCGGCGAGTAGCCGCGCACGCTCTGCGTGTAGAAGACCGCGAAGAACGTCACGCCCATCAGTGCGAAGAAGACGAGGGCGAGGCTGCTGATCGCCGCCGAGAACACACGGTTCTTGAAATACGAGATGTCGATGGACGGGTGGTCGCTGCGCTTCTCGTACAGCACGAATCCGACGAGTACGGCGATGCCCGCGACGACGGTCCCGAGGACGGCGAGGTCGGTGAAGTCGGCGAGTTGGCCGCCCTTGATGATGCCGTAGACGAGCAGGACGAGGCCGACGACGGACAGGCCCACGCCCACCAGGTCGATCCGGCCCGGCTTCGGGTCGCGCGACTCGGGCACGAGCCAGATCATCAGCCCGATGGCGACGATCACGATCGGCACGTTCACCAGGAAGACCGAGCCCCACCAGAAGTGGTCGAGAAGGACGCCGCCGGTGATGGGCCCGATCGCGATGGCGAGACCGACGCCGCCCGCCCAGATGCCGATGGCCTTGGGCTGCTCGTCGCGCTCGAAGACGTTCATCAGGACGGCGAGGGTGGCGGGCATCACGAAGGCCGCGCCGAGGCCCATCACCGCGCGGAACAGGATGAGTTGTACGGGTGAGCCGGACTCGGCGGCGAGCGCGGAGCCGATGCCGAAGACGGCGAGGCCCGCGAGCAGCATCTTCTTGCGGCCGAGCCGGTCGCCGAGCAGGCCCGCGGTGAAGAGGAGCCCCGCGAAGACCAGGGTGTAGGAGTTGATGGCCCACTCCAGGTCGCCCTGGGTGGCGCCGAGGCCCGTGGGCTCCGGGGTCGAGATCGTCTTGATGGCGACGTTCAGGATCGAGTTGTCGAGCACCACGATCAGCAGGCTCAGCATCAGAACGCCGAGGATCGCCCACCGGCGCCGGTGAACGGCTTCCGGTATGCGTGGGGTGGAGACGGCGGGAGTAGTCATGGCTCCCACGGTAAAGCCATTTCGATACGAGACCGTCTCGTATTGTAAAGACTTTACCGAAGGGTCCCCTAGCCGACGGGCGCCGCGTGGTGCCACCATGGAGGTGATCCGGGGACGCCGTCAGGGCGCCTCGAGATAACAGAAGGAGCCGTTGCGATGACGCAACTTTCGGCTGCCCAGAACCAGCCCGCGGGGCCCGCCGCTCCCGCCGCGAGCCAGTCCACCGACAGCAGCAAGGCGCTGTACGGAGGCAAGAGCACCCGCCGCATCACCGTCCGGGACATCGCCGCCGCCAAGGAGCGCGGTGAGAAGTGGCCCATGCTCACCGCGTACGACGCGATGACCGCGTCCGTCTTCGACGAGGCCGGCATCCCCGTGATGCTGGTCGGCGACTCGGCGGGCAACTGCCACCTCGGGTACGAGACGACCGTGCCCGTCACCCTTGACGAGATGACCATGCTGTCCGCGGCCGTCGTACGGGGCACGTCGCGTGCCCTGATCGTCGGCGACCTGCCCTTCGGGTCCTACCAGGAAGGGCCGGTCCAGGCTCTTCGCTCGGCGACGCGCCTGGTGAAGGAGGCCGGGGTCGGCGCGGTGAAGCTGGAGGGCGGCGAACGCTCGCTCCCCCAGACCGAGCTCATCGTCTCCTCCGGGATCCCCGTCATGTCCCACCTCGGCCTGACGCCGCAGTCCGTGAACACCATGGGCTACCGCGTCCAGGGCCGCGGCGACGAGGCGGCGCACCGGCTCTTGAGCGACGCGAAGGCCGCGCAGGACGCGGGCGCGTTCGCCGTCGTCCTCGAACTGGTCCCCGAGGAGCTGGCGGCCGAGGTCACCCGCTCCCTGCACATCCCGACGGTCGGGATCGGCGCGGGGGCCGCGTGCGACGCGCAGGTCCTTGTCTGGACGGACATGCTGGGCCTGACCGGCGGCAAGATGCCGCGCTTCGTGAAGCAGTACGCGGATCTGCGGGGCGTGATGAGTGGCGCGGCCAAGGCGTTCGCGGAGGATGTCGTGGGCGGGGCGTTCCCCGCCGCCGAGCACGCGGTCCACTAGCTCCTCCCCCGGGCGTCTCATCCCCGCCCATCCCTGAGCCATAGCGGCACCACCGGCAGCCCGTCGAACTTCCCCCGTCGACGGGCTGTCCGTTTTCCCGGGTACAGGCGTCGTGTCGGTGGCTTGTCGGTGGTTTGTCGGTGGCGGCTGACAGCCTTGCGGCATGACGCGAATCGACAACATCCCCGGCGGCACAGGAAGCGCCGTCACCGTGAGGGGACTGGTCAAGCACTACGGCGAGACCAAAGCACTGGACGGCGTGGACCTCGACGTACGCGAAGGCACCGTCCTCGGCGTGCTCGGCCCGAACGGCGCCGGCAAGACCACCCTCGTGCGCTGCCTCTCCACCCTCATCACCCCCGACGCGGGCACGGCCTACGTGGCCGGGTACGACGTCGCCAAGCAGCCCCGCCAGCTCCGCCGGGTCATAGGTCTCACCGGCCAGTACGCCTCCGTGGACGAGAAGCTCTCCGGGCGCGAGAACCTCTACATGATCGGGCGCCTCCTCGACCTCTCCCGCAAGGAGGCCAGGGCGAGGGCGGACGGCCTCCTGGAGCGGTTCTCGCTCACCGAGGCGGCGAACCGCCCGGCCAAGACGTACTCCGGCGGCATGCGCCGCCGACTCGACCTCGCGGCGTCGATGATCGGCAGCCCCTCCGTCCTCTACCTGGACGAGCCGACCACCGGCCTCGACCCCCGTACCCGCAACGAGGTGTGGGCCGAGGTCAAGCGCATGGTCACCGAGGGCGTCACCGTGCTGCTGACCACGCAGTACATGGAGGAGGCCGAGCAGCTCGCCTCCGAACTGACCGTCATAGACCGCGGCAAGGTCATCGCCAACGGCGGCATCGACGAGCTGAAGGCGAAGGTCGGCGGCCGCACCCTGCGCATCCGCCCGGCCGACCCGCTGGAACTGCGCCCGCTGGCCGGCGCGCTCGACGACATGGGCCTGACCGGCCTCGCCACCTCCACCGTGGACGTCGAGTCCGGCACGGTCCTGGTGCCGATCCTCAGCGACGAGCAGCTGACCGCCGTGGTCGGCGCCGTCACCGCGCGCGGCATCACGATCGGCTCGATCGGCACCGAACTGCCCAGCCTGGACGAGGTGTTCCTCTCCATCACCGGCCAGAAGGCCAGCGCCCCGCAGGACGTCCGCCCCGAACTCGAGGAGGTTGCCGTATGAGCAGCACCACTCTCGCGCCGCCCCTCCACCAGGGAGAGGCCGACGCCCGCATCGGTCTTCGCGACCACGTCCGGCACACCAGCGCCCTGGTCCGCCGCAACCTGCTGTGGATCCGCCAGGACCCGGAGTCGATGTTCGACGCGGTCCTGATGCCGATCGTCTTCACGCTCCTGTTCGTGTACGTCTTCGGCGGCTCCATCGGCCAGGCCCTCGGCGGCGGTCAGGACCAGTACGTCCAGTACGTCGTCCCGGGCATGATGGCGATGATGAGCATGAACATCGCCATGGCCGTCGGCACGGGCTTCAACCAGGACTTCCAGAACGGCATCATGGACCGTTTCCGCACCCTGCCGATCGGCCAGGGCTCGGTCCTCTTCGCCAAGATCGTGGTGGAGCTGATGCGTCTGCTCATCGCGACGACGATCATGATGATCGTCGGTGTCCTGGTCGGCTTCGACATCACGAACTGGGGCGGACTGCTCGGCGCCGTGGGCCTCTCCGCGCTGTTCGGCACGTCCATCATGTGGATCTTCCTGGTCCTCGGCGTCTCGATGAAGAGCGCCCAGTCCGTGCAGGCGATGGGCTTCCTGGTCCTGATGCCGCTGCAGTTCGGTTCGTCGATCTTCGCGCCGACGCAGTCGATGCCGGGCTGGCTGCAGGGCTTCACCGACTACAACCCGCTGTCCTCGCTCGCGGACTCCGCGCGCGGCCTGATGGTGGGCGGCCCGGTCGCGCACGACATCTGGGTGACGGTCGGCTGGTCGGCGGTGCTCACCCTGACGATGGCGCCCATCGCGATCCACAAGTTCCGCACGAAGAACTGAGCGCGGAAGCGCTAACCGATGTGCCTGTCGCAGAGGGCGGCGGCCTCCTCCACGGAGAGGCTGCCGCCTTCCGCGTACGCGGCCTCGTACGCGGTGTCGCCCAGGGCCCCGCGGGCCAACTCCACGGCGGTGTCGCGGATGTCGCGCTCCGCGGCGGGCGCGAAGTGACCGGGCGGCAGCTCACGGTCGGCGACCGCGATCAGCCGGGCCGCGTCGTGGGCGTACCGGCCGTCGTCGAGGGCGGCCAGGGCACGTGCGGCGGTGGTGAGGTGCACGGACGTCATCTGCGGCGCCATCATCTTGACCAGCGGGTCGAGGGACTTGCCGAGCGCGGAGCGCGCCGTGGACAGGCCATCCGCGTGGCGGCCCTCCACGGTGTCGATCCAGGCCTCGGCACCCAGCATGAAGCCCTCGAAGATGACGAACTCGACGGCCTTGAACTCCTCCGTGAGCAGCCGGAGTTGTTCCCGCGCCGCCGCGGTGCGGCCGGTACGGACCAGCAGGTCCACGAGGAAGAAGCGGGCGGCCGGCAGCGACTCGCCGGAGTTCGCGGCGGCCTGACCGTCATGCTCGAGGACCGACCAGAGCAGCTCCTCGCCCCGGGCCAGTTCTCCGGCCTCCGCGAGCACCGCCCCGAGCCGCGCCGTGAGCACGCTCACCTGCGCGGGGGCACCGAGCCGCTCCGCGTGCCCGATGGCGGCCGCGAAGTCCTCGGCGGCCAGGGTGAAGCGGCCCCGCCGCTCATGGGCCTCACCGCGCGAGGACAGCGCCTCGGCCATGCCCCACACATCGCCGAGCCGGGTGAAGATCTCCAGGGACTCGTCGGCGTCACGACGCGCGTCGCCCGCCCGGTCTGCGCGGTTGGCGAGGACGTTGGCGCGCTGCTGCAAGGACGCGGCGAGCTCCCAGTCGTACCCGCGCTCGCGGCAGGTGGCGATGGTCGCGTCGATGATGACGTGCAGTTTGTCGATGTCGCCGTCGAGCAGGACCGCGAAGAACCACAGACTCCCCGGCGACCAGCAGGTCTGCGGAAGCCCCGGCCGGTAGGCCTCCCTGATGCCCGCGAGTTTCTCCACGGCCTCAGGCGTGTGCCAGGACTCCAGGTTCATGTCCATGCAGGACAGCTGGATGAGGTGCACGCCGCGCCGCGCCTCCTGGAGCACCTCGGGGCGCATGGGCGGCGGGTTGTCCGTGCAGCGTTCGTAGAGGGGTTCCACCGGGGTGACGGGCCGCGCGAAGGGGTCGGGGCCGAGGGCGACGACATCGCGGGACCAGTTGCGGGTCTCGATGCGCAGGTCGCGGATCGTCCAGTACCAGGAGAGGGAGAGGACCAGGCAGAGCGCCTCCTGCTCGTCCCGGGCGGCGACGGCGTGCCGCAGCGCGGTGCGCAGGTTCTCGTACTCGACCTCAAGGCGTTCGACGGCCTCCCGCTGGCCGCCGCCCCGCAGACGCGACTCGGTCGTCCGGGCCAGCTCGCGGAAGTACACCAGGTGGGCCCGCTCGGCGGCGCCGCGGTCACCGGCCTCGTCGAGCCGCTCCGCCGCGTACTCGCCCACGGTCTCCAGGAGCCGGTAGCGCATGACGCCTTGGGGCGAAGGGGCAGCGACGACCAGGGACTTGTCGACGAGCGAGCCGAGCACGTCGGCGACGTCGGGCGACTCGCCGGGGGCCCCGCACACCGCCTCCGCCGCGGCCAGGTCACAGCCGCCCGCGAAGACGGAGAGGCGGCGCAGGACGGTGCGTTCGGGGCTGTCGAGGAGGTCCCAGGACCAGTCGACGACCGCGCGCAGCGTCTGCTGGCGGGGCAGGACCGTGCGGGCGCCGTTCGTCAGGAGGCGGAAACGGTCGTCGAGGCGGTCCGCGATCTGCCGGGGGGTGAGCATGCGCAGGCGGGCCGCGGCCAGTTCGATGGCCAGGGGCAGGCCGTCCAGGCGGTGGCAGATCTCCGCCGCCGCGGCCCTGTCGTCCTCGATACGGAAGCCGGGGCGGGCCGCCGCGCCGCGGTCCGCGAGCAGGCGCAGCGCGGTGGGTTCCGGCAGCGGCTCCACGGGGCGCAGCAACTCCCCTGGTACGCCGAGGGGTTCACGGCTGGTGGCGAGGACCGTGAGGCCGGGGCAGTGCGCGAGCAGCCGGTCCGCGAGGCGGGCCGCGGCGTCGATGACGTGCTCGCAGTTGTCGAGGATGAGGAGCATGCGGCGCGAGGCGCAGTGTTCCGTGAGGCGGACTACGGGGTCGTCGCCGTGCCACTCCGAGACCGCCCGCAGCTCTTCGGCGCCCGCGGCGCGCAGCACCGTCTCGCGGGCGCCGAGCGCGGTGAGGACCGCCTCCGGCACCGCGTCCGGGTCCTCGACGGGCGCAAGCTCGGCCAGCCATACGCCGTCGGGCACGCCGTCCGCGTGAGCCTCCGCGGCCTCCTGCGAGAGGCGCGTCTTGCCGGCGCCGCCGGGCCCGAGCAGCGTGACGAGGCGGGCCCTGGCCAGGTCGCCCCGGATGGCCTCGATGTCGCCCTCGCGGCCGACGAAGGAGGTGAGCCTGGCCCGCAGGTTGCCCTGCGGTCTCTGGGGCGGGCGGGACTGGCCCGCGGGCGGCCGCGGGGCGTCAGCGTGCAGCAACTCCTCGTGCAGCGCGCGGAGTTCGGGCCCGGGGTCGGTGCCGAGGCGGTCCGCGATGAGGCGGCGTACTTCGTCGTACGCGGCCAGAGCCTGCGCCGGGCGGCCCGCGTCGCGCAGCGCCCGCAGCCGCAGGGCCTGGAGCGGCTCGTCGAGGGGGTGGTCGTCGCACAGGGCGGCCAGCTCGGGCAGCGCCTGCTCGGACCGGCCCAGCGCGAGGGAAGCGGCCAGCCTGGCGCGGCGGGCTTCGAGGCGGCGGGCCTCCCACCGGGCGGCCTCCGCCGTGCGCTCCGGCAGGTCGGCGAGCACGGGGCCCTGCCAGAGGGCCAGCGCGTCGTCCAGGATCGCCGCCGCCTTGGCCGCGTCGCCGTCGGCGAGGGCGTCGGCGCCCTCGGCCGCGAGGCGGTCGAAACGGAACAGGTCGATCTCGTCCGGGGCGGCGCACAGCCGATAGCCGCCATCGGTGGAGACCACGGCCCCGGCTCCGACGGCCCGGCGCAGCCGCCCCACCAGGGCCTGCAGCGCACCGGTCGCGTCGGCGGGCGGATCACCGTGCCACACCTCGTCGACGAGCACGGACGCAGGAACGGCCCGGGGCGCGCGCAGAGCGAGGATCGTCAGCAGAGCACGCAGCCGTGAGCCACCCACGGCGATCGGGGTGCCGTCGGTGCGAAATGCCTGGGTGGTGCCGAGAATGCGATAGCGCACGGGGTCCATTGTCTCTGGTGGAGCTGCGGAGCGACGTCGGGTGCCACGCCAGGTCGAACACATGGTCGGTCACGTCGCAAGGGGATGGCGGCTCAATTACGTCTCGAAGCCCGCCGAGCCGCGGCGGTGAGCGCGGTCGGCGGTCAGGCGGTGTCCTCTGCCACCTCCAAGGAGACCAGCACCCCCACCTCACTCACGTTCCACAGCGCCATGCCCCCACCCTCCCTGGAACTCCCCACCGAGGGCGAGACGTTTTCGTCGTACGCCGGGGTACGGTCCCGTACGACAACCGGTCAGCCATCTCCAGGAGCCTCGCCCCATGACCACCGCTCCCACCCGACCGAGCGACCGGCGGATCAGCCCCGTCTTTCTCGGGATCGCCGCCGTCACCGCGGTCTCCGGCTGGGCCGCGTGGACCGGGTTCGCGGACAACGCCGGGCTCGCGGTCTTCCTCTTCGTGACGGCGGCCTGGATCGTCTCGCTCTGTCTGCACGAGTACGCGCACGCGCGCACCGCCCTGCACAGCGGCGACATCTCCATCGGCGCGAAGGGCTATCTGACCCTCAACCCGTTGAAGTACACGCACGCCCTGCTCAGCATCGTTCTTCCGGTGCTCTTCGTGATCATGGGCGGCATCGGTCTGCCCGGCGGCGCCGTCTTCATCGAGCGCGGGCGGATCCGGGGGAAGTGGAAGCACTCGCTGATCTCGGCCGCCGGGCCGCTGACGAACGTACTGTTCGCGGTCGTCTGTACCGCGCCCTTCTGGCTGGACGCGCTCTCCGGTGTCCCCGACACCTTCCGCTTCGCGCTCGCCTTCCTCGCCCTGCTCCAGGTGACGGCCGCGATCCTGAACTCGCTGCCCATCCCGGGCCTGGACGGCTACGGCGTCATCGAGCCCTGGCTCTCGCACAAGATCCGCCGCCAGGTTGAGCCGTTCGCGCCGTTCGGCCTGCTCGCCGTCTTCGGCATCCTGTGGATCCCCGAGGTCAACGGCGCCTTCTTCGACGCGATCGACGCGATCCTGCGCGGTCTCGGCGTCAATGATCTGGAGACGTACTGCGGGCAGGACTTCTACCGCTTCTGGGACGGCGACCCGAGCCAGTACTGCACGCTCAACCCGTAGCGGCGCGCGCGGCGTCCCGCTCGGCCTTCGCGCGGCGCAGGTAGTACCACGCCATGTTCGAGGAGAGCCCGGCGAGCAGCACCCAGACGACACCGATCCAGTAGCCCTGGACGAAGGAGACCACGGCCGCGACGACGGCGAGGGCGCAGACCGTGAGGGCGTAGAGAGCGAGGCGGGGCATGGGGGTCGGCTCCTGTCGGGGTCGGTGATCGAGTCGCGCTGAGGCGGGACGCGTACCGGACCAGTGTCCCCCATGCCCGCTACGTCCTAGACGTCGGTCACGCGCAGGCCCGCGTGGGCCTTGTAGCGGCGGTTCACGGAGATCAGGTTGGCCACCAGGGACTCGACCTGGTGGGCGTTGCGCAGGCGCCCCGCGAAGACGCCCCGCATCCCGGGGATCCGCGCGGCGAGCGCCTGCACGATGTCCGTGTCGGCGCGGACCTCGCCGAGGACCATCACGTCGGTGTCGATCTCCTCGACGGCCGGGTCCTGGAGCAGGACCGCCGACAGGTGGTGGAAGGCGGCCGTGACCCGGGAGTCCGGAAGCAGGGCGGCGGCCTGCTCGGCGGCGCTGCCCTCCTCGGGCTTCAGGGCGTAGGCGCCCTTCTTGTCGAAGCCCAGCGGGTTCACGCAGTCGATGACGAGCTTGCCGTTCAGCTCCTCGCGCAGCGCCTCGAGCGTCTTGCCGTGCCCGTCCCACGGCACGGCGACGATCACGATGTCGCTGCGCCGCGCGCACTCCGCGTTCTCGGCGCCCTCGACGCCGAGACCCAGCTCGTCGGCCGCGGTCTGCGCCCGCTCGGCCGCGCGGGAGCCGATGATCACCTTCTGGCCCGCGCGGGCCAGGCGGTAGGCGAGGCCGCGGCCCTGGTCGCCGGTACCGCCGAGCACGCCGACGACGAGCCCGGAGACGTCGGGCAGCTCCCAGGGGTCCTTGGCCGGGGGCTTCTGCGCATTGTCGTTAGAGGTCATGCCGCCGACCTTACTCACCGGTTCGGCGCCGCCGCCGTCAGACCAGCGCGCCCACCGGTATCCGCCGGAAGGTGATGGTCTCGTAGGCGCTGAAGTCTCCCGTCTCGTAGAGGAGTCCGACGGTCTCGTCGTCGACGCGGACGAGGTCGGAGTACGCGGCGGGCAGCCCGTCCACCGTGTACGCGTCCTGCCACGTGGTGCCGCCGTCGCGGCTGCGGCGCACCGTCATCAGGGCACGGAAGCCGGGGTCGGCGGGCCCGGAGAACAGCAGCACGTCCGGTGTACGCAGGTGCAGCACGCTGCACTCGACGACGGGGCCGACGAGGCCCGCCTGCGGACGGAAGGGCTTGACGAGGCTCTGGCCGCCGTCGAGGGAGTGGGCGTCGGCGCGGGTGCCGGGGGACGGGGAGTCGTTGCGGGTGTTGAAGTAGAGCCGCCCGTCGGGGAGTTCGGCGGCGGTGGTCTCGTTCACGTTCACGTAGCCGTCGGTGTTGTCGTCGACGTAGCCGATGCGCCAGGTCTGGCCGAGGTCGTCGCTGAGCAGGCAGTGGCCGCCGTTGTACTTGCCCTCGGTGCCGTTGTCGGTGCCGGTGGGGGGCAGGGAGTGGTTGGCGGGCACGACGACGCGGCCCGTACTGATCTGCACCGCGTGGCCCGGCGTGGTGGCGTACCACCGCCAGTTCGCCTTCTTCACCTGCCCGGTGATCTCCCGGGCCGCCGACCAGGTCAGCCCGTCGTCGTCGCTGTGCGTCACCCAGATCCGCCGCCCGTTCGCGGCGGAGACCTTGCCGCGCCGGATGGCGTCCTCGGTCGCGGCGGCGGCGTTGCGGACGTGGACGAGGAGGATCCGGCCGGTGTCGAGGACGACGGGGGCGGGGTTGCCCGCGAGGCCGGTGCCGTTCTGGGCGACGACCTGGAGGGGGCCCCAGGTGCGGCCGCCGTCGCTGGAGCGCTTCAGCACCACGTCGATGTTGCCGAAGTCCTCCTGCGAACCGACCCTCCCCTCGCAGAAGGCCAGCAGGGTGCCGGAGTTGGTGAGCACGACGGCGGGGATACGGAAGCTCGCGTAGCCCTCGCGCCCGGCCCGGAAGGGAACAGTTGTCTCATCAGCCATCCCCGGTCCGTCCCCACCCCGGACGAATTCCCGGTGAACTCCGCCTGACGACTCGTCGGTTGCGGCAGGATGCGGCCCCATGGACGCCGTACGGGTCGCGCTGCTGCGCGAAGTGCTCGCGGGAACCGAGTGGGTGGGCGCGACGCGCCACTTCGCGGGAACACTGCGGTCCTCCGTGGTGCCGCACGGGGGCGGGCTGCTCCTGGTGGGCACGCGGGAGTACGAGCCGTGGCATCTGGCCGCGCATCTCGTGGACGAGGCGGCCTGGTCGGGCATGCCGGAACTGACGCCGACGCTCGTACGCCACCGGGTGCGGGAGGGTGATCCCGCGCATCTGTCGACCGGGCTCGGCCGGATCGAGGCGGCGCGGCGCGGCGAGACCCTCCTGGTGGTGGCGCCGGACACGCCCGCCCCGCCCCCGGGGGCGGACCTCCTCGAACGGGTCCACGACGCCCGCACGGCGGGGGCGACGGTGCTGTCCCTGGGTTCGGGGCACGGTGACCTCCGCGCCATGGCGCACGAGGCCCTGGCGGTGCCGGAGTCCCCTGACCTCGACCTGGACATGGTGCAGCACCTGGTGAGCGCGGCGACGGGCGAGAACTCACTGCCCGCGGCGCGCGGCCGCAGGCGCCTGCGCGACCGCCTCTCCCGCCTGGCGGACCAACTGACGGCGCCGCCACCGGCGCGGTGGTAAGAGGGGCGCACCAACTGCGCCGCACAATTCGGTTGCCCCGCCCCATGAGCAGCCCCGACCATGACTGTTCGTGTCCCTTTCCTCGATATTGCCCGATCTCTCTCCCTGGCGTTCCACGCGCGACTTCCGGTTGCTCTGGGTGCAGGGGCTCGTCACGACCTTCGGCAGCTTCATGGCCCTGGTCGCGCTGCCGTTGCAGATCAAGGACCTCACGGACTCACCGCTCGCCGTCGGCGCGATGGGCGCGGTCGAGCTGGTGCCGCTGATCGTCTTCGGGCTCTACGGGGGCGCGCTGGCCGACGCGGTGGACCGGCGCCGGGTGATTCTCCTGACCGAGGCGGGGCTCGGCCTGCTGGCCGCCGTGCTCCTGGTGAACGCGCTGCTCCCGGAGCCGATGCTGTGGCCGCTGTACGTGGTGGCGGCGGGCGTCTCGGCGCTCGCGGGGCTGCAACGCCCCGCGCTCGACTCCCTGATGGCCCGCATCGTGCCGCACGACCAGCTCACCGCCGCCGCGGCGCTCAACTCCCTGCGCTGGAACGTCGGCGCGATCGCGGCCCCCGCCCTGGCGGGCCTGGTCGTCGCCTACGCCGGGCACGCACCCGCGTACGCGGTGACGGTGCTCTCCTTCGCCGTCTCCGTGGCGCTGTGCGCCCGCATCGCGCCCGCGCCTCCCGCACACGACGCGGAGAAGCCGTCCCTGCGGGGCCTCGCGGAAGGCGCGCGGTACGCGTGGTCGCGGCCGGTGCTGCTCGGCACGTACGCCATCGACATGGCGGCGATGTTCTTCGCCTTCCCGAACACGATCTTCCCGTTCCTCGCGGAGGATCTTGACGCGGAGTGGTCGCTCGGCCTGATGTACGCGGCCGGGGCGGTCGGCTCGCTGCTGCTGAGCCTGACCAGCGGGTGGACGTCACGGGTGCGGCGGCACGGGCTGCTCGTCGTGTTCGGGGCGGCGGGATGGGGTCTCGCGATCACGGCCGCCGGATGGTTCGGCAACGTCTGGCTGGTCCTCGTGTGCCTGGCCCTGGCCGGCGCGGGCGACATGCTCAGCGGGCTCGGCCGCTCCACGATCTGGAACCAGACGATCCCGGACGAGCTGCGGGGCCGGCTCGCGGGCATCGAGGTGCTGTCCTACAGCGTCGGCCCGCAGCTCGGCCAGGTCCGCGCGGGAGCGGCCGCCGGCTGGACGGGCACCCGCAGCGCCATCTGGTCCGGCGGCCTCGCCTGCGTGGCCTCGGTCGCCGCCCTGACGGCGGTACTGCCGAAGCTGCTCTCGTACGACGCGAGCACGGACGAGGACGCGGTCCGGCGCCGGGAGGTGTCCGCCACCCGGTAGCCGGCTGCGCCCCGGCGGCGGATCAGGCGCTGCCGGGGTCCTTGTCGTGCCACTTCGGGTCGGTCTCCCACTCCAGGTTCCGGTCGGCGGCGGTCTCCATCGCCCGCTGGGCCTCCTCGCGGGAGGCGTAGGGCCCGAAGCGGTCCTTGCCCGGACAGTCGGGGCCCTCCTCGACCTTCTTGTGCTCCAGGCAGTAGAACCACTCGCCCGGTTTACCGACGGTCCGCTTCTTGAACAGTGGCATGTGATCTGCTCCTCTCTCTTCAGCCATGCTGCCCCGAGACCGCTGGTTAGACTCGCTGGCATGTCTGGCCAGTCACTGCTCGTCCCAGGGGAGCTCTCCCCCATCCGCCCCGTTCCGGGAAACATCAGGCGCCCGGAGTACGTGGGGAAACCCGCGCCCACCCCGTACACCGGGCCCGAGGTGCAGACCCCCGAGACCATCGACCTGATGCGCACCGCGGGCCGTATCGCCGCGCGCGCGATGGCCGAGGCCGCCAAGCACATCGCGCCCGGGGTGACCACCGATGAGCTGGACCGTGTCGCCCACGAGTACATGTGCGACTACGGCGCCTACCCCTCCACGCTCGGCTACCGCGGCTTCAAGAAGTCGCTGTGCACCTCCGTCAACGAGGTCATCTGCCACGGCATCCCGGACTCCACCGTCCTGAACGACGGCGACATCATCAACCTCGACGTGACCGCCTACATCGGCGGCGTGCACGGCGACAACAACGCCACGTACCTGGTCGGGGACGTCGACGAGGAGTCCAGGCTGCTCGTGGAGCGGACCCGGGAGTCCCTCGACCGCGCCATCAAGGCGGTCAAGCCCGGCCGCCAGATCAACATCATCGGCCGCGTCATCGAGTCGTACGCCAAGCGCTTCGGCTACGGCGTCGTCCGTGACTTCACCGGCCACGGCATCAACACGTCCTTCCACTCCGGCCTGATCGTCCCGCACTACGACAGCCCGCACGCCACGACCGTGATCAAGCCCGGCATGACGTTCACCATCGAGCCGATGCTGACCCTCGGCACGCACGAGTACGACATGTGGGAGGACGGCTGGACGGTCGTCACGAAGGACCGCAAGCGGACCGCGCAGTTCGAGGAGACCCTCGTGGTGACGGACAGCGGGGCGGAGATCCTTACGCTTCCCTGAACTCAGGGCGGGTAGCGTCTTACCGAAGCGTTTTACCGACAGGACGTCGGGAACCAGTTGACTTAGGTAAGCCTAACTTGGATGATCGGTGGAGGTCACCGGTTCATTCGTTCTTCGTCACTGGTTCCTGCCCTTCTTCGGCGTTCCTCGCTTTCCCCGGCTTCGGAGGTCCCTCATGGATGCGTTCTCGACGGTCATCCGCACCGCGTCGCACGAGCAGCACACGGAGGCGGAGACCTCGACGTTCATGAGCGACCTCCTCGGCGGCAGGCTCGGCGTCGACGCGTACGCGCGCTACACCGAGCAGCTGTGGTTCGTGTACCGCGCCCTGGAGGAGGGCGCCGCCGCGCTGAAGGACGATCCGGTCGCGGGCCCGTTCATACAGCCCGAGCTGCTGCGGGTGGCGGAGCTGGAGCGGGACCTCGCGCATCTGCGGGGCGCGGGCTGGAAGTCCGCCGCCGCCCCGCTGCCCGCCACGGCTGCGTACGCGGCGCGGGTCGCCGAGTGCGCCGAGGAGTGGCCCGGCGGTTACGTCGCCCACCACTACACCCGCTACCTCGGGGATCTCTCCGGTGGTCAGATCATCCGCGGCAAGGCGGAGCAGACGTGGGGCTTCGCCCGCAAGGGTGACGGCGTCCGCTTCTACGTCTTCGAGGGGATATCGAACCCGGCGGCGTTCAAGCGGGGCTATCGGGAGCTGCTCGACGGGCTGGGCGAGGTCGTCCCCGACGAGCTGGAGAGGCAGCGGATCGTGGACGAGTGCAAGCGCGCTTTCGCTTTGAATACCGGGGTGTTCCGCGAGCTGGGGGAGGAGTTCCCGCTGTCGGCGTAGGGGCGTTCCCTGCGGGACCTTCCCCAATCCCGCCCCTTCCCGAAACCCGCTGCGCGGGGGCCTCCTCAATCGCCGGAGAGGCTGAAAGATTCAGCCTCTCCGGCGATTGAGGAGCGGGGTCTGGGGCGGAGCCCCAGTTTCGGGAAGGGGCGGGGTGGGGGAAAATCGCACTCGTCCCCCCACCTCGATCAACCCGCCCGGCGCCGGCGCCGTGAGGATCTGTGAGCCACGCCCTTGCGTGATGTTGAGGGCCCGGCCAAGCCGCTCCGTCAGGAGCAACGCCGCCGCCCCCGTGGCCTCGTCCTCCCGGATGCCGTCGTCCCGGCCAGGGAAGGCACGGGCCCGGATCCGACCCGCCGCCTCGTCCTCCCAGGCCCACGCGTAGATCCACTCCCCAGGCGGGGGCACAGCGAGGGCGTCCACCTCGGAGGGGGACCCGTAAGCACGCAGCGTCCGCGGCGGCGCCCACTCAGGTCGCGCCACGATCCAGCTGAACTCCCCGTCCTGGCGGGCCTCCACGACCCCCGCGGCTGTGACCAGTTCGGGGACGTCGAGGAGCCAGGACGTACCGACGCAGGGGTGCCCGGCGAAAGGCAGCCGCAGCGTGGGCGTATAGATGTCGATGACCCCGCGCTCGGGGTCATCGACGAACACCGTCTCGCTGAAGCCGAGCTTCCCGGCAACCTCCTGCCGCTCCCCCTGCCCCGGAACACGGGCCCCGTCACGCACGACACCCAGCTCATTGCCGTGCAGACCGTCGGGCCCGCAGAACACCCGGAGTACGTCGAGACCGTCAGGCAGTTGCGTCATCCGGGCATTCAAGCATCCCGGGCTGTCAAGAGGCCCGGCGGCGAGCCACGTACACCGCCCCGGCGCCCGCGGCGGCGATCGCCCCGGCGGCCCCGAGCAGCGCACCCGTCGGCACCGACGCACCGGTGGACGCCAGCGAGCCCCCCGTACCGCCGCCGACCGTGCCTCCACCGACCGTGCCACCGAGGTCGGACGAACCTCCGCCCGTGGAACCGGAGTCGGTCGAACCGCCCGTCGAGCCGCCGCTGCCGCCCGGCAGTTCTGCGCCCTCGGCGACGGAGAGCGCCACCGTCACGGGGTCGATCGCGTCACCCTCCTTGTAGCTGGACGGCGCGTCCTCGCTCGCGAACTGCTTCGCGCCCGCCGCGGTGAACGCCGCGGGCACCTTGTCGAGGACGACGACGTCGTCCTTCGCCGCGTACGACGCCTTGGAGAGGTCGAGCGTCGCGAACCTCACGTCGTCGGCGGTGCCCTTGGGCGTGGTGACGTCCAAGGTCAGCGTGCCCTTGGTGCCGTTCGCGGCCACCTTGATGTCGCTGAACTTCATGTCGATGCCGTGCGCCTTGTAGGCGAAACGGACTGCGCCGCCGAAGGACGCGTTCAGCTTCTTCGCTTCGCTGTCCACGTCGCCATCGGCGTACGGGAAGTCGTAGCCGTTGTCGTTCTTCTCGGCGCCGCCGGAGAGTGTGGCGCCGCCGCCGGACTCGATGTAGCGGCGGAAACTCTCCTTCACGCCCCAGGCGAGCGAGCCGTCGTGGACCTTGCCCGCCTCCTCTGAGGGCGCGGGCTTCGAGGTGGACGACGTGGGGGCGGGGCTGGGCGAGGACGTCGTCGTGCCGGACGGCGTGGGGGTGGCCGTCGGCTTCGGCGTCGAGGTCGGCTCGCCCGTGGGCGTCGGGGTGGGCGTCGGGGTGCCGGTCGGAGGCGTCTTCTGCGCGACCGTCAGCGGGTCGCCGTCCGCGCCCGTGTACCGGCCACCGCCGCCGAGCGCCGCGTCGGCCTCCTTGGTCAGCTTGGTCTTCATGTCGGCCATGCTGCGCGTGACGGTGACGTCGGCGAGGGGCACGTCGTCCTGGGGCGTACCGCCGTCTCTGGTGACGTCGGCGGTGATCTTCGCCTTCGCGCTGTCGAAGCGGACGTCCGCGAGCTTGACGTCGAAGCCGTGCAGCTTGGAGGTGAAGCTGACGCTGCCCTTGAAGGCCAGGTCCACGGTGTGCTTCTCGGAATCGTAGGATCCCGCTCCGTCGACGAAGCTCAACGGCCCGTTGCCCGCGGCCTGTTCGGCTCCGTCAGCGACAGTGATCTTTCCCGCCGCCATGCCGGTGACGTAGCTGCGGTAGCTCTCCTTGACGCCCCACGTCAGCCGGTAGTCCTTCAGCGGCACTTCGGCCGCGGACACGGGTGCGGCCGCCAGGACGGTGGCGCCGAGCGCCACGGCGGTGCCGGCTGCTGCGGCGAGGGCTATCGGGCGGCGAATGGCTGCCATGGTCAGTGGTCTCCTTGAGATGAGGCGTGGTGAAGTGGGGCACCGGGCAGGCCGTAGGGGCGCCCGGCAGGGCAGTGTGGCGGCGTCACGTCCGGTCGGCGCCGCGCCGTTTGCGCAGGACCCCGAACGTGACCGCCGCGGCGAGCAGCACCGCCACGCCCGCGCCGACGCCGATCGGCACGGCGGGCGACGAGGAGTCGGACGAGTCGGCGGCGTGCTCGGTCTTCGGCTCGGCGGCCTTCTTCGCCTGCGGAGTGGGGCTCGCGGACGAGCCGAGGTCCGGCAGCGCGGGCAGCTTCGCGTCGGAGTCGAGGGCGACGGCCAGGGAGAGCGGGTCCATCGCGGAGCCCGCCTTGTACATGCCGCCGAACGCCTTGGAACCATCGGCGGTGAGCTTCGAGGGCACCTCGGTCAGGGCGACGAGCCCGTCCTTCGGCTTCAGTTCCTTCGCCGCGAAGGTGATCAGCGGGGCTTTCTTCAACGTGACGCCCTTGTTGCCCCCGTCGCTCTTGTCGCCCTTCCTCTCGACGTCCGCGAAGAGAGTGCCCTTGCCGTCCTTCACCTTCACGGTGACCTCGCTCAGCGCGAGGTCGAGGCCGTGCTCACCGGTGAAGCGCACGGTGCCGGCGAAGTCCGCGTCGAGGGCCTGCTTCTTCTTGTCGTACGTCCCCTCGCCCTGCGGGAAGCGGAAGAGCGCGCCGCCGTCCTGGGCTCCCGCGGTCAGTTTCCATTCGCCCTTGGCGATGGAGCCGGTGACGTACTCGCGGAAGGTGCGGCGCACGCCCCAGTCGACGGCGGCGTCCTCGATCCGGCCCGCCTTCGATCGCACCTTCCCGGACTCCGAGGACTTCGCGGACTTCGCGGACTTCGCGGGCTTCGGCGCGGGCTTCTTCGACTGCTTGTCGGAGCCGGACGGCTTCGCCGCGAGGTCGGTGGAGAGGCTCACCCGGTCGAGCGCGGTGCCCGCCGTGTAGTACCCGGCGAAGGCTTTCGCGCCCTGGGAAGTGAGCGTCGCCGGGAGATTGTTGAGGGCGATCGGTCCCGACCCGCCCTTCATGTCGATGCCGGACATGCCGAGGGTCGCGAGCGGCACCTGGGCGTTGGTCGTGACCTTGCCCGTGCCCTTCTCCTTGCTGACCATGTCGGCGTAGAGCGTGCCGGAACCGCCGGAGATCTTGACGGTGGGGCGGCTGATGGTCAGGTCGAGCTCGTACGAGCCGCCCTTCTTGTGCCCGAGGAAGTGCACCCCGCCGGAGAACCCGGCGCTGAAGGCCCCGCTGCCCGGGTCGTATGAGCCCTGCGCCGAGTGGAAGCGGAACTGGCTGCCGCCGACCGTGGCGGCCCCGCCCTGGAGCGTCGAACTCCCTTGGGCGATGGGCCCGGTGACGTAGCTCTGGAACGAGGATTTGATGCCCCAGTCGAGCCGCCCGCCCTGGACCGTGCGGTCCTCCGCGTGCGCCGTGGCCGCCGGGAGCAGAGCTCCGACGAGTGCGGTGAGCACGGCCACGGCTCCGGCGCGGGCGATGGCTCGCGCCTGTCTTGACGACGACATGGGACCCCTCCAGGTGTGGCTAATGAGGTAAGGCTAACCTAAACTACGATCACTCCGGCTGGAACCCCCATCCCGGCCACCCGGGCACCAGGTAGCTCACAGCACCTTCGACAGCAGGCCCTCAACAGCACGACAGGACGGTGGACTTCGGTGCGTATGCCGCGCTCACTCCGTATCGCCGGCGCGTGGACCGCCGTTCTCGCCCTGGCCCTCACGGGCTGTGGATCATCGTCGGACGATGGTGGTGAGACGTCCCCGAAGGCGAAGGCGGCGGCCTCCGCACCCGACCGGGTCGAGCCGCTGAAGGCCCGCCCCACCCCCGTGCTCCCCGCCACCGTCACGTCGGCCGACGGCAAGAAGGTCACCGTCGAGGACACCAGCCGCATCGTGCCGCTCACCGGCAGCCTGAACGAGATCGTCTTCACGCTCGGCCTCGGCAAGAACGTCGTGGCCCGCGACATCACCGCCACCTTCGAACAGGCGAAGAAGCTGCCGGTGGTGACACGTGCGCACGACGTCTCGGCGGAGAGCGTCCTGTCCCTGAAGCCGACGGTCGTCCTCGCGGACACCACGACGGGGCCCGCGGAGGCCATCGGCCAGATCCGGGACGCGGGCATCCCGCTGATCGTGTTCGATGCGGCCAAGGGCCTCGACGACGTGGGCCCCCGGATCGACGCGGTGGCCGAGGCGCTCGGGGTCGAGAAGTCGGGCGACGAGCTCACGTCCCGTACGCGGGACCGCATCGCGAAGGTGCGCGAGTCCATCCCGGCGTCCGCCCGCACCGAGAAGCCCCGCGTCGCCTTCCTCTACCTGCGCGGCTCCGCCTCCGTCTATCTGCTCGGCGGCCGCGAGTCCGGGGCGAGTTCGCTCCTGGAGGCGGCGGGCGCGGTCGACGCGGGCAAGGCGTCGGGGCTCAAGAAGGACTTCACGGCGATCACCAGCGAGGCGCTCGCCAAGGCGGCACCGGACGCGATCCTGGTGATGTCCAAGGGGCTCGAATCGGTCGACGGCGTGGACGGTCTCCTGAAGGTGCCGGGTGTCGCCGAGACCCCGGCCGGGCTCGACCGGCGCATCGTCTCGATCGACGACGGGGTGCTCCTGAACTACGGGCCGCGTACGGACCAGGTCCTGAAGTCCCTGGTGGAGCAGTTGTACGGGGGCAAGAAGTGACCGTCCTGACCAAGACGGCCGAAGCCGGGCAGCCCGGGACGGAGGAGCCGTCGGATCCCCGGAGCCGCCGGCGGGGCACGGCGGCCACCCTGACCTTCGGGCTCACGGCCGCCCTCGTCCTGCTCTGTCTCCTCTCCGCGGGCATCGGCGCGTACGACATCCCCCTCGGGGACGTCGTCGGCTCCGTCCAGCACCGGATCGGTCTCGGCGGGAGCGCGCTCGACCGGGTCGGCGAGAGCGTCCTGTGGAACGTGCGGTTGCCGCGCGTGGTGCTCGCGCTGCTCGTCGGGGCGTCGCTCGGGTGCGCGGGCGCGCTCATGCAGGGCGTGTTCGGCAATCCGCTGGCCGAGCCCGGCGTCATCGGGATCTCGGCGGGCGCGGCCGTCGGCGCGGTGGCGTCGATCGCGCTGGGCCTCAGCTTCTTCGGCAACTGGACGGTGACGGTCTGCGCGTTCGTCACCGGCCTCGCCACCGTCCTTCTCGTGTACGTCCTTTCGCGCGACGGCGGGCGCACGGAGGTCGTCACGCTGATCCTCACCGGGATCGCCGCGAACGCGTTCGCGGGTGCCCTGATCGGGCTCTGCATCTTCTTCGCGGACAACGCGCAGATCACCCAGATCACGTTCTGGCAGCTCGGCTCGCTCGCCCAGGCGACCTGGCCGAAGGTGCTTGCCGTGCTGCCGTGCGCGGTGGCGGGCCTGGCCGTGGCGCCGTTGTACGGACGGAAACTGGATCTGTTGGCCCTCGGCGAGCGGCCCGCGCGGCACCTCGGGGTCGACGTCGAGCGGCTGCGGCTGGTGCTTGTCCTCGTGGTGGCGCTGCTGACCGCCGCCGCCGTGGCCGTCGCCGGCATCATCACGTTCGTCGGTCTTCTCGTCCCGCACCTGCTGCGGATGGCGGCGGGGCCCGGCCACCGCTTCCTCCTGCCGGGCAGTGCGCTGGGCGGGGCGGTCGTCCTGGTCGGCGCGGATCTCGCGGCGCGGACGGTGGCGGCTCCGGCGGAGCTGCCGCTGGGGGTGCTGACCGCGTTCGTCGGGAGTCCGTTCTTCTTCTGGCTGCTGCGCAGGACCCGTCGCAGGCAAGGGGGTTGGGCATGATCACGCGGATCGCCGAGCGGCTGTTCTCGTCCGGCCGTGGGCTCGCGCTCCCGGAGGCCGTCGCTCCCGGCGACCCGCTCGCCGAGGCGTCGGGGCTCGTGGTGCGGCTCGGGGGGCGCGAGGTGCTCGCCGGGGTGTCCCTCTCCGCCCGCGCGGGCGAGGTGCTCGCCCTGGTCGGGCCGAACGGGGCGGGCAAGTCGACGCTGCTTGCCGCGCTGGCCGCCGATCTTCCGGCCGACGAGGGGGTCGTACGCGTCTTCGGGCGGCCCACCGCGGACTGGCCCGCGCGTGAACTCGCCCTGCGGCGTGCGGTGTTGCCGCAGGCCGCCGCGCTCTCCTTCCCCTTCGTGGTCGAGGACGTCGTACGGATGGGGCGTGCGCCCTGGGCGGGTACGGCGCGTGAGGACGAGGACGACCTTGCCGTGCGGGAGGCGATGGGCGCGACGGAGGTCGGTGCGTTCGCCTCACGTCCCTTCTCCGCGCTGAGCGGTGGAGAGCGGGCGCGGGTCGCGCTGGCCCGGGTCCTCGCCCAGCGGACCCCCCTCCTCCTCCTGGACGAGCCGACCGCCGCGCTCGATCTGCGCCACCAGGAGATGGTGCTCCGTCTCTGCCGGGAGCGGGCTGCGGCCGGGGACGCGGTGGTGGTGGTTCTGCACGATCTTGGGCTTGCGGCGGCGTATGCGGATCGGGTGGCGGTGTTGAGGGGCGGGGGCATCGCCGCGGAGGGGCCTCCGGCGGGGGTCTTCACCGGCGACCTGCTCACCGAGGTCTATCGGCAACCGGTCGAGGTGTTTCCGCATCCGCGGACGGGGGCTCCGCTGGTGGCCCCGGTGCGAGGCTGACGGCGATCCCTGCGGGCCTTCCCCAATCCCGCCCCTTCCCGAAACCGGGGCTCCGCCCCAGACCCCGCCCCTCAATCGCCGGAGGGGCTGAAATTCAGCCCCTCCGGCGATCGAGGAGGGCCCCCGCGCCAGAGCGGGTTTTCGGGAAGGGGCGGGGTTGGGGGAAAAACCCACCCCCTTGACCCGTACTTTGCCACCCCATGAACCCCCCATCACTCCACCGTGATGCCCCCGTGAGCAGGGCCGAACGGTGAGAGGTGAATCACGGAACGGCCGGGTATCGACCAGGTAAGGCTCAGTTAAGTTAGGTCCGCCTCACCGGCATGTCGGAGTCGTCCGCGTCCCGTCCGTGAACCGCCTTGGAGCCACCATGCACCCCGCCCGCCTCTCCGTCGCCACCGCCATAGCCGCAGCAGCGACCCTCACCGCCGTCACGGGCTGCACCGAGAAGAGCGACGCGAAGGGCGGCGGCAACACCATCGAGGTGACCGCCACCGACGACAAGTGCGAGGTCTCCAAGACCAAGCTCAGCTCCGGGCACGTCGAGCTCGCCATCGAGAACAAGGGCTCCAAGGTCACCGAGGTGTATCTCCTCTTCCCCGACGACCGCATCGTCAGCGAGCGCGAGAACATCGGCCCCGGCACGAAGCAGAAGCTCACCGCCGAGGTGAAGTCCGGCTCGTACCAGATCGCCTGCAAGCCCGGCATGAAGGGCGACGGCATCCGCCAGAAGGTCACCGTCAGCGGCGGCAAGACCGCCAAGCGCGACCCGCGCCTGGACAAGGCCGTCGCCGACTACCGCGCCTACGCGCAGGAGCAGGCCGACGCGACGCTGCCCAGGACGAAGCTCTTCACCGACGCCGTCCGCGACGGCGACATCGAGGCCGCCAAGAAGGCGTACTCCAACTCCCGCATCGGCTGGGAGCGCACCGAGCCCGTCGCCGAGTCCTTCGGTGACATCGACCCGAAGGTCGACCTCCGCGAGGACGGCCTGGAGGAGGACCAGGACCTGGAGAAGGACTGGACGGGCTGGCACCGTCTGGAGCGGGCCCTGTGGAAGGACAAGAAGATCGGTGAGCGCGAGAAGGAGCTCGCCACCCAGCTGGACAAGGACCTCAAGGACTGGCAGAACCGCGTCGGCAAGGCGGAGATCACCCCGACCTCCATGGCCAACGGCGCCAAGGAGCTCCTCGACGAGGTCGCCACCGGCAAGGTCACCGGCGAGGAGGAGCGCTACTCGCACACCGACCTCGTCGACTTCAAGGCGAACGTCGAGGGCGCGGAGAAGGCGTACGGGCTGTTGAAGGCCGTCGCCTCGGAGAACGATCCGGCGCTCGCCAAGGAGCTCGACAAGCAGTTCGCGGCGCTGGACAAGCTGCTCGGCGAGTACCGCCAGGGTGGCGGCAAGGACTCGTACACGTTCACGTCGTACGACAAGCTCGACAAGGCGGACACCAAGGAGCTGTCGGACGGCGTCAACGCGCTCGCGGAGCCGCTGTCGAAGCTGGCCGCCGCGGTCGTGAGCAGCAAGTAGCGGCAAGGGGGCCGGAATCATGGCTGAGATCACGCACGACACCGCGCCCGACGACGCGCACGCCGACGCGAATGTCGGTGAGGTAGACGCCAACTCCGGTTCCCCTTCCCGGCGTTCACTTCTCGGCTGGGGTGGCGCCGGGCTCGCGCTCGGCGCCGCCGTCACCGGGGGCGCGGTGGCGGTGTCCCGGTCCGGGGACGAGACCGTGCCCGCCGCGTCCGCGGGCGGCGCGGTCGCCTTCCTCGGCAGGCATCAGGCGGGCATCGCGACCCCCGTCCAGGACCGGCTGCACTTCGCCGCCTTCGACGTGAGGACGGACGACCGCGAGCAGTTCGTGCAGCTCCTCAAGGACTGGACGAAGGCCGCCGCGCGGATGACCGCGGGGCACGAGGTCGGTGAGGGAGCCTTCGGCGGTCTCACCGAGGCGCCGCCGGACGACACCGGCGAGGCGCTCGGCCTCAAGCCCTCCCGGCTCACCCTCACCATCGGCTTCGGGCCCAGCCTCTTCGAGAAGTTCGGGCTCGAGGACCGGCGTCCCGAAGCCCTCGTCGATCTCCCTAAGTTCCCGGGTGACAACCTCGACAAGTCCCGCGGCGGCGGCGACCTGTGCGTGCAGGCCTGCGCGGACGACCCGCAGGTCGCCGTGCACGCCATCCGCAATCTCGCCCGCATCGGCTTCGGCAAGGTCGCGGTGCGCTGGTCGCAGCTCGGCTTCGGCAAGACCTCGTCGACCACGCCGGGCGCGCAGACGCCTCGCAACCTCTTCGGGTTCAAGGACGGCACCCGCAACATCTCGGGCGAGGACGGCTCCGCGCTCGCGAAGCACGTGTGGGTCGGCGAGAAGGACGGGCCCGGCTGGATGGCCGGAGGTTCGTATCTCGTCGCGCGCCGTATCCGCATGAACGTCGAGACCTGGGACCGGACTCCGCTCGGCGAGCAGGAGGACATCTTCGGGCGCGACAAGGGCGAGGGCGCCCCGGTCGGCAAGGCCAAGGAGCACGACGAGCCGTTCCTGAAGGCGATGAAGCCGGACTCGCACGTCCGGCTCGCGCACCCGGACACCAACGGCGGTGCGACGATCCTGCGCCGCGGCTACTCCTTCACGGACGGCACCGACGGCCTGGGCCGCCTGGACGCGGGGCTCTTCTTCCTCGCGTACCAGCGGGACGTGCGCACGGGTTTCATCCCGGTGCAGCGCAGTCTGGCGCGCGCCGACGTTCTCAACGAATACATCCAGCACGTGGGTTCAGCGGTCTTCGCGATCCCGCCGGGCGTCCGGAACAAGGACGACTGGTGGGGCCGGGCACTGTTCGGCTGAGGCCTGAGGGGATCTGACAGACATGTTCGGCAATTACCTGATCGGCCTGCGCGAAGGTCTTGAGGCCAGCCTGGTCGTCTGCATCCTCATCGCCTATCTGGTGAAGACGGAGCGGCGCGACGCCCTCAAGCCCATCTGGATCGGCATCGGCGTCGCGTGCGGTCTCGCGCTGGGCTTCGGCTGCGCGCTCACCTTCGGTTCGCAGGAGCTGACGTTCAAGGCGCAGGAGGCGCTGGGCGGTTCGCTGTCCATCGTCGCCGTCGCGCTTGTGACGTGGATGGTCTTCTGGATGCGGCGTACGGCACGCCATCTCAAGGCGGAGCTGCACGGCAGGCTGGACGCGGCGCTGCAGATGGGCACGGGCGCCCTGGTCGCCACCGCGTTCCTCGCCGTGGGCCGGGAGGGCCTGGAGACCGCGCTGTTCGTGTGGGCTTCGGTGCGCGCGTCGAACGACGGGACGCCGGGGCCGCTGATCGGCGTGCTCCTCGGCCTGCTCACGGCGATCGCGCTCGGCTGGCTGTTCTACAAGGGCACGGTCCGCATCAACCTGGCGAAGTTCTTCACCTGGACCGGCGCGATGCTGGTGGTCGTGGCGGCGGGCGTGCTCGCGTACGGCGTCCATGACCTGCAGGAGGCGGAGTTCCTCGGCGGGCTGCGGAACAAGGCGTTCGACATCAGCGCGACGATCCCGCCGGACAGTTGGTACGGCACACTCCTGAAGGGCATCTTCAACTTCCAGCCCGACCCGACGGTTGTCCAGGTCACGGTGTGGCTGCTGTACCTGATCCCGACGCTCGCGCTCTTCTTCGCCCCGGTAGGGTTCGGGCCCGGGAAGGGGAAGGTGAACGCAACGCATGAGCAGGCTTCCAAGGCAGCGCACTCCGATGCGGGGCAGTCGGTCGCGACGGCCGGTCCGGTTCGCGATGGCGGCGTCGACGGTGACCGTACTGACGGTGACGGCGAGCGGCTGCGTGACGGTGCACGGGGAGCGGGAAGTCGTCCCGTCGGCGACGAAGGCTGAGGCCGACCGTGCGCTGAAGGACTTCCTCACCGCGTACAACAAGGCCGAGAAGGCGTACGACCCGGCCCTGGACGCGGCCCGGGTCACGGGTCCGCTGAGCGCCATCAACCAGGCGGGCCTGAAGTCGAAGGGCGCTCGGAATCCGGGCGGCAACCCCAACCAGGTGCCCCTGGAGTTGTCGGACGCGAATTTCTCGATCCCCAAGAAGGCCGGCTGGCCCCGGTGGTTCGTGGCCGACACGAAGTCCAACCGCAGGGGTGACCTGCGCTGGCTGCTCGTGTTCACCAAGGGCAGCAAGGACCAGCTGTGGGAGGCGTCCTACCTGAATCTGGTGTCGCCCGCCAAGATGCCCGAGCTGAAGAAGGACAAGGACGGCTGGGCCGAGCCGGTCGGGGTGAACTCCAAGGCCCTCGCGGTGGCGCCGAAGAATCTCGGCGAGCAGTACACGACGTATCTGAAGTCGGGCGGTGACACGTTCGCGCCGGGTGACCACACCTCGACGTGGAAGGCGTTCCGCGACAAGAACACCAAGCGCCGCGGCATCGCCGTGCAGTACATCGACGAGCCCAAGAACGACGGAACGTTCGCGCCGGTGGGCCTGCGTACCGAGGACGGCGGGGCGATGGTCTTCTTCTCGACGCACCACTACGAGAAGCAGACCGCCGCGAAGGGCGTGAACCTCACCGTCGAGCCCGAGGTGAAGCCCCTCATGAAGGGCGAGGTCAGGCAGTCGGTGACGCTGGAGCGCGTCTCCAACCAGGTCGTCCTCGACCCGGCGGGGTCGGGCAAGGTGACGTTCCTGAGCCGCATCCAGGGACTGACGGGCGCGAAGGGCGAGTAGCCGGGGGGGCCGACGCGCGGGCGTCAGCCCCTCATCGGCCAGGCGGCGACGTCGTGCTGGGGCTCGCCCGCGACGCGTGCGCACTCGTCGGTGAGCGTCTCCAGGAGCGTCAGCGGTTCCGGCAGCGCGTGCTCGGGGCCCCGGATCCAGTGGACCGTCAGGTCACCGGGCAGCCGCGCGGGCGGCACGAGGACGTACGAACCGCGGCAGTGCCAGCGCAGGCCGGGGTGTTCGTTCGTCGTCTCGGGGTGGCAGTCCAGCTCGCAGGGCCACCACTCGTCCTCGTCCTCGGGGGTACCGCGGGTGAGCGTGAAGAAGAGCATCCGCCCCTCGTCCATGGTGCCCTCGGACTCGGCGACGGGGCCCACCTCGATGCCGTCGGCAAGCAGCCTGGCCAGAGCCTCGCGCCCGGCGGCCAGCGGCACGTCCAGGACGTCGTGGACCATGCCGGTCGCGGTGATGAAGTTGGCCTGAGGCTGATGCCTCGCCCAGCGCTCGATCTGCCCGCGGTCGGTGGTGGACTGCGTCTGCCAGGCGAAGGAGATGGGGTGTCTGGCGGGGGTGGGACAGCCGATGCGGTCACAGGAACATCGGTACGCGGAGGGATGCGCGGCCGGTGAGAGCGGCAGACCCGCTGCCGCGGCGGCGACCAGCAGGGCCTCGCGGCTCGCCTCGTCGCCTGCCGTGTCCTCCGGTCGGGGACGCCGGCGAAGCCACTGGGAAATCTTGCTCTGTCCGCCGGACCGGCGGCCGAACTCCGCGCCCATCAATCCCCTCACCTCGCATGTGTGCCGAGAAGCATCTCCCATGGTCGCACCATCCTGCTCCTCGGGGGGCCAGAGCCCACATCCGGGGTAGCTGGGGTGATGCAAGGCGCAGGGTGACATTGCGCGTCATTGCGTACTAACCGGCGATTTACCCCCCTACCGTGTTCGCCATGGTCACCAGGACTGTGCTCACGGGACTCTCGGGGCTCATGAGCCTCACCACACTGGCCCTCGCCGCGCCCGCCAGGCCACTGGCCCCGCTCGAATGGGGAGGCGGCCCGTTGACGGTCGAGGCCCTCCCCCGCGTCACGTACACCGCGCACCGCGGCGGCGCCCTGGAAGTGCCGGAGAACAGCATGTCCGGCCTGGTGGCGGCGTACGAACGCGGAACGTCGCAGGTCATCGACGTGGATACGCGGATACTGCGCGACGGCACCCTGGTGGCCATGCACGACGCGACCCTGGACCGTACGACGACGTCCACGGGGCCGGTGAGTTCGCTCACCCTGAGCGAGTGGCGCCGGGTGAGGCTGCGCCCAGGCTCCGGTCTGCCCGGCAGCTGGCGCTCCGAGCGGCCGCCGACGGTCGCCGAGGTCCTCGACCGCTTCGGTGGGCGGATCGTGCTGATGCTGGAGGCGAAGGATCCGCGCAGCCTGCGGCGGCTCGGCTCGCTGATCCGCGCCCGCGGCCTGACGCGCTCGGTGTTCGTGAACTCCAACGACCCCCTCGTCGCCGCGCGCGCCCACAAGATGGGACTGCTCGCGCAGCTGTGGCGTTCCAAGGCGCAGATGCGCACGGACCGCCCGGCGGGGTGGGCCGGGTTCGTGGACGTCCTCGACGTGGACCACAGGGCGCGGGACGCGGATCTGCTGCGCGCGGTCTACTCCGGGGTCCCCCGGGTGTGGGCGCACACGGTGACCACGCCGCGCCAGCGCGACCGGGCACTGCGGCTCGGGTGCAACGGCGTGATCACGGACGCGCCTGGGCTACTCGCGCGTACGCCGGTGAAGGGGGCCAAAGCCGTGAGCGCGGCCGGTCTGCGACGGAAGTGGCCGGTCAACTCCGCGTGACCGGCGGCGCGCGGGCGGCGGGACGCTGTCAGCGGGGCGCTGTCAGCGGGGCGCGATTCCGTAGAGGGCATATTCGACGAGCTTGTCGCCGTACTCGTGTGTGAGCGGGCCGGTGCGCTGCATCCAGCGCTGGGCGAGCGGGCCCGTCCACAGCTCCAGGGCGATCCGGGGGTCCACGTCGGGCGCGACCTGGCCGGCCTCCTGGGCGATCTCGATGCGCCGCACGTACATCCGGAGGCCGGGCTCCAGGAGCTTCTCCACGTACTCGGCGCCGAGCTCCGAGTTGAGCATGCCCTCGGCGGCGAGCGCGCGCCAAGGAGCGTCGTACTTGGGGTTCTTGAACTCGTCGATGGTGGCCCGCATGACGAGCTTGAGGTCCGCCTCCAGGTCCCCGGTGTCCGGGATCTCGGCCGGGGGCAGGTCCCGCCCCGCGTTGTCGCTCGCCTCTTGGTGGGCCTGTTCGCCGAGGTCCAGGAAGGCGTCCAGCAGGACGGCACCCTTCGAGGGCCACCAGCGGTAGATCGTCTGCTTGCCCACGCCCGCGCGGGCGGCGATCGCCTCGATCGTGAGCTTGCCGTAGCCGACCTCGGAGACCAGGTCGAGGGCGGCGTCATAGATCGCGCGGCGCGAGCGTTCGCTGCGGCGCTTGGAGTCAGGGGCGGGTTTCGTGGCCATGCCCTCGAATGTAGCAGCGAACGAACCGAGACGTCCCGTCTCACAAACGCTTGACAAGACGAACCGTCTCGCTCAAAGTAGGGACATCGAAGCGAGACGGTCCGTCTCGCTGGTGAGCGGTTCTCGATCCGGAGGTACACAGATGACGCGAGGCGGAGCAGGAAACATGCTGGGTGTGGGCGGTACGCGCACCAACCTCTCCCGCAAGGCGCTGCGCGGCGACGGCCGCGGCGGCCAGGTCGGCGGCGGGCTCAGCCCGCAGGCGCAGAAGCGTGAGCTGCTGCGCAAGCTGCGGGAGGACCGCTCGGCGGACGGCAGGTCATGACCATCCGATGAACCACCCGTTCAGATCACAGCGCGAGGGCTCCTCAGACCGCACCATGAACAGCAACTGCCCCACCCCGGGCAGCAACTGACCACAGCGGTACGTGAGGAGCCCTCGTTGAGTCGTTTTCCTCGTCGCGCCACACCCCGGCGCTATCTGATGTGCTCACCCGCACACTTCAAGGTCACGTACTCCATCAACCCCTGGATGGATCCCTCGAAACCGGTCGACGTCCCCCTGGCCATCGCCCAGTGGGAGGACCTGCGCGACCGCTACCGCTCGCTCGGCCACACCGTCGAGGAGCTCACCCCGCGTCCCGGCCTGCCGGACATGGTCTTCGCGGCGAACGGCGCCACCGTCATCGAGGGCCGCGTGCTCGGCGCGCGGTTCGCCCACCCGGAGCGCGGCCCCGAGGCCGTCGCCCACCTGGAGTGGTTCCGGCAGCACGGCTTCACGGACCTGCACGAACCGACGCACATCAACGAGGGCGAGGGCGACTTCGCCGTCACCTCCTCGTACGTCCTTGCGGGGCGCGGCTTCCGGGCGAGCCCCCTGTCACACGGGGAGGCGCAGGAGTTCTTCGGCCGCCCGGTCCTCGGGCTCGATCTCGTCGACCCCCGCTACTACCACCTCGACACGGCGCTCGCGGTGCTCGACGACGCGACGGACGACGTCATGTACTACCCGCCCGCGTTCTCGGCGGGCAGCCAGGCGGTGCTGCGGCGCCTCTTCCCCGACGCGCTGATCGCCGATGAGCCGGACGCGGTGGCCCTCGGGCTCAACGCGGTCTCGGACGGTCTGCACGTGCTGATCCCGCAGGCCGCGGCCGGTCTCTTCGCACCCCTGCGGGAACGTGGCTACGAACCCGTCGCGATGGATCTGAGCGAGCTGCTCAAGGGCGGCGGCAGCGTGAAGTGCTGCACACAGGAGCTGCGCCGCTAGCTCTCCTGGTGGGGCGGCCAGGGGTCGCCCCACTCCGCGTCGCGGGCCGCGCGGTACAGCGGTCCGTGGCGCTTGGTCACCGTCTCGCGGTGCAGGGTCTCGTCCGGCGCGCACAGGTCGAGCAGGACCTGCCCCTTGCGGATCTGCGGCTTGCGGACGACGCGTTCGGGCGCGGGCTCGGCGTCGAACCGCACGGCGGCCACGTAGCTGAACTTCTCGTCCTCGTACGCCAACGATCCGCCCTTGACCTGCCGGTGCAGGGAGGAGCGGCTGACGCGGGCGGAGAAGTGGCACCAGTCGTCGCCGGGCACGATCGGGCAGGCGGAGCTGTGCGGGCAGGGCGCTGCCACGCGGTAGCCGGCCTCGATGAGGCGGTCCCTGGCCTCGATGACGCGTGCGTAGCCGTCGGGGGTGCCGGGCTCGACGATGACGACGGCCTGCCGCGCGGCGGCCGCGGCCGCGTCGACGAGGGACCGCCGGTCGCCTTCGGTCAGCTCCTTCAAGACATAGGACACGGTGACGAGATCAGTGCTCTCGATGCTGAGCGCCGATCCGATACGTGAGCGCTGCCACTGCGCGGACTTCAACCACGGGTTCGCGGCGGCCAGTTCACGCCCCAGGGCGAGGGCGGGCTCTGCCCAGTCGAGGACCGTGACGGGCCGCTCGCCCTCCCAGATCGCGCTCACCGCCCAGGTAGCCGCACCGGTCCCGCCGCCGACGTCCACATGACTGCCGGGCGCCCATCCGGAGGGCGCCGCGTCCGCGAGGGCCCCGAGCGCGGAACGCACCGCCTCGAAGGTCGCGGGCATGCGGTACGCGGCATACGCGGCGACATCCGCCCGGTCCCGCAGAATCGGCGCGTCGGTCGGGGTGAGCCCCCGGTAACTGGCAATCAGCCGCTCGACGGCCTGCACGGCCTGCTTGGGCGGAAGCCCATCAAGAAGCCCCGCGAGGGCGGTACGCAGGGTCTCGGCCGGAGATGCCGGGGAAATCGGGACGTTCACCCAGCAATCCTAAGGCGCAAAGAACCGGGCCCCGTAAGGGGCGCGGGGCTGCAACACATTGCGGCTCCGCCGCGGGGCACGACGGGCTCCGTCAGGGGCGCGGGACTGTGACACATTACGGCTCCGCCGCGGGGCGCGACGAGGCCCCGTAAGGGGCGCGGGGAACTGCGCGACAAGCCCCCACCGGACCGCAGGCGAGATACTGCGCACCGCACCCAGCACAGCCAACGCAGCCAGTACACGAGGCCCCTGCCAGGGGCGCGGGGAACTGCGCGACAAGCCCCCGCCGGGCCCGCAGGTGATGTCCCGCCGAGTCAAAGCCAAGCCGCGCGGGACAGCCGGGTAGCCGCCCGTGCCCGGGGTCCGCTGTCGGCAGACTCCCGCCGCGGGTGAACCGTGTTCGCCAGAAGGATCAGATACGTGTCCGTGGCCGGGTCGATCACCAGCGACGTCCCGGTGAACCCCGTATGCCCCGCCGCCCCCCGCCCCGCCAGCTCCCCCATGAACCACGCCTGGTCGAGCCCGAAGCCAAGGCCCGGCGGCGTCAGCATCAGCTCGACGAAGTCGGGGCCGAGGATCCGCGCCGTACCGTACGAGCCGCCGCACAGCAGCGCACGGCAGAAGACCGCGAGGTCGCGTGCCGTGGAGAAGAGCCCCGCGTGGCCCGCGACACCCCCCAGCGCCCAGGCGTTCTCGTCGTGCACCTCACCCCGCAGCATCCCCCGGGAAACCTTCGCCCAGGGCCTGCGCTGGTCCTCGGTGGCCGCGGCGTCGGGACGCGGCCCGAAGCCGGTGGCCGCCATGCCGAGCGGCCGGGTGATGCCCTCACGGATGAGGACGTCCAGCGAGCGCCGCGTAAGGCGCTCCAGGACGTGCTGGAGGAGCAGCATGTTCAGGTCGGAGTAGAGGTGATCCCCCGGCGGACTCGACGGAGCCTCCGCCCGCAGCGCGGCAAGACGCGCCGCCCCGTCCGGCAAGTCGTACAGCGGGAGTTCGGGCCGCAGACCCGAGGTGTGCGTGAGCAACTGCCGCACCGTGACCCCGTGCTCAGCGGCCGCCGTGAACTCGGGAACGTACGCGGAGACCAGCGCGTCGATGCCGAGCGTGCCCCGCTCCAGCTGCTGCATCGCCGCGACGGTCGTGAACAGCTTGGTGAGCGAGGCCAGGTCGAAGGGGGTGCCCGTGCGGGTCAGCACCTGCTCCGCGGGCGGCAGTTCGACGCCCACGTCCTTCTCCGGGTCGTACGCGGCGTACCGCACCGCACGGCCCACCGCCTCATGCACGGCGATCACCGGCCCGCGCCCGGCGAGCACGACGGCACCGGAGCACCAGGGCCGCTCGCCGCGCGTCAGCGCACGCACCTCGCGTACGAGGTGGGCCATCTCGTCCGTGTCGAGCCCCGCGCGATCCGGCGTCCCGGCGCGCAGCAGGCGTGGCGCGGTCAGTGGTCCATCCCCTCCTGAGTCGGTCTCGCCGAGAACGCGTGCGAGTTCGAGTTCGCGTGCGAGTTCTGCCAGGGTCGGCACAGTCCCAAGAAGCAGCCGATGGCCGCAAGGCCGCAGACGAGCTGGACCACCGCCATCGGCACGGCCGTGGCCTCGCCCGCGATGCCGACCAGCGGGGACGCGATCGCGCCGACGAGGAACGAGGACGTGCCGAGCAGCGCCGACGCGGACCCCGCGGCGTGCGGGGTGCGCATCAGGGCGAGGGCGTTCGTGTTGGGCATCGCGAGGCCCATCGCCGACATCAGGACGAAGAGCCCGGCCGCGACGGGGAACAGGCCCACCTCACCGAAGACGCCCGAGGTCATGAGGAGCAGCGCGGTGGCGGCGAGCACGATGACCGTCAGGCCGAAGGCGAGCGCCTTGTCGAGGCTGACCCGGCCGACGAGCAGCTTGCCGTTGATCTGGCCGACGGCGATCAGGCCGATGGAGTTCACGCCGAAGAGCAGGCTGAAGGTCTGCGGGGACGCCCCGTAGATCTCCTGGATGACGAACGGCGAGGCGGAGATGTACGCGAAGAGCGCGGCGAACGCGAACCCGCCCGCGATCATGTACCCGGTGAAGACGCGGTCGGCGAGCAGCGCCTTCATGGTGCGCAGCGCCTCGACGGTGCCGCCGCTGTGCCGCTTCTCGGGCGCGAGCGTCTCGGGCAGGCACCGCCACACGAGCGCCGTCAGGGCGATGCCGACCACGGTGAGCACGGCGAAGATCCCGTGCCAGTCGGTGAAGCGCAGGACCTGACCGCCGATGAGGGGCGCGACGACCGGGGCGACCCCGGAGATCAGCATGAGGGTGGAGAAGAAGCGGGCCATCTCCACGCCGTCGTAGAGATCACGGACGACGGCGCGGGCGATGACTATGCCTGCCGCGCCCGCGAGGCCCTGCAACAGGCGGAAGGCGATGAGGAGTTCGGCGGTGGGCGCGAACGCGCAGATCGCGGTGGCCAGGATGTAGACGAAGAGCCCGATGAGCAGCGGCCTGCGCCGCCCCCACTTGTCGCTCATCGGCCCGACGACGAGCTGCCCGAGCGCCATGCCGGTGAGGCAGGCGGTGAGGGTGAGCTGCGCGGTCGCGGCGGACGTGTGCAGCGAGCGGGTGACCTCCGGGAGCGCGGGGAGGTACATGTCCATGGAGAGCGGCGGCACCGCGGTGAGGCCGCCGAGCACGAGGGTGACGAGAAGGCCGGTGCGGCGCTGCGCGGTGAGGGCCACGGCGTCGGGTGCCGGCCCCTTCTCCACCGTCCCTTCCACCGTCCTTGACTGCCGTATGAGGGGGCCTTGCGGCCCGCTCGTGGTGCGGCTGCCCTGCTCCGGCATGCGGATTCCCTCCCGATTAGGCGTGCGATTACCTATGCTCTCAGCTCAGCTGTGCTGGTTGAGACCATTTCCGTGCTACTGCGCGGTACTCCGCGGCACTCCGGCTGTACGAACAGGGGTCCAGCAGTGGAAGACAACCGTGAGCCCGTGCGTTGGGGCATCCTCGCCACGGGCGGGATCGCCGCATCGTTCACGGCGAACCTCCTCGACATGCCGGACGCGGAGGTCGTCGCGGTCGCCTCGCGGACCGAGGCGTCGGCGAAGGCGTTCGCCGAGCGGTTCGGCATACCGCGGGCGTACGGCGAGTGGGGCGCGCTCGCCGAGGACAAGGACATCGACGTCGTGTACGTGGCGACGCCGCACGCCTCGCACCGGGCGGCGGCGGGGCTCTGCCTGGAGTCGGGCCGCTCGGTGCTCTGCGAGAAGGCGTTCACGCTGAACGCGCGCGAGGCGGACGAGCTGGTGACGCTCGCCCGGCGGCGCGGCCTCTTCCTGATGGAGGCCATGTGGATGTACTGCCATCCCCTGATCCGGCGGATGAAGGCGCTGGTCGACGACGGGGCGATCGGCGAGGTGCGGACCGTGCAGGCCGACTTCGGCCTCGCGGGTCCCTTCCCGCCCGCGCACCGGCTCCGTGACCCGGCGCAGGGCGGCGGTTCGCTGCTCGATCTCGGGGTGTATCCGGTGTCGTTCGCGCAGCTGCTGCTCGGGGAGCCCTCGGGGGTGAGTGCGAGAGCGACGCTCTCGGATGAGGGCGTCGATCTCCAGACGGGAATGCTGCTCTCGTACGAGAGCGGTGCTCACGCTTTGTTGCACTGCTCCATCAACGCGGGCACCCCGGTCACCGCGTCCGTCACCGGTTCGCGGGGCCGCATCGACATCCCGAACGGCTTCTTCTTCCCGGAGAGCTTCGTGCTGCACCGCGACGGCCGTGACCCGGAGGAGTTCGCCGCCTCCCCCGAGTACGGCCCCCGCGACAGCCTCAAGCACGAGGCCGCCGAGGTCATGCACCGCCTGCGCGCGGGCGACACCGAGTCGCCTCTCGTCCCGCTGGACGGCACCCTCGCGGTGATGCGGACCCTGGACACGGTGCGGGAGCGGATCGGGGTGCGCTACCCGGGTGAGTGAGCGCACCCCCGGTGGAGGTTAGACGGGCTTCAGGCCCGGGTTTCCCGCCTCCGTCACGAAGGAGGCCGCCGTCGTGACGGGGGCTCCCGGCGTGGTCACCGCCGACACCGTCTTGAAGTCGGCGCGCGCGGAGGTCTGGCCGAGGTCCACGGTCACATAGCCGCGCCGCCCGTTGTAGAACTTCATGTGCGGGTTGGCCTTGGTGTAGGTGTCCCAGGTCGCGGGCTTGTCGGCGCCGTCCCTGCCGCTCGCGATCGACGTGGCGACGATCTCGGTGCCGACCGTCTTGGACGCCTGGTCGTCGAAGTCGGCCTTGATGTCGTAGGCGTACCCGACGTGCACGTCGCCGGTGAGCACCATCAGGTTCTCGATCCCGGCCGACGCGGCGCCCGCGAGGACGCGGTCGCGGGAGGCCGGGTAGCCGTCCCAGGCGTCCATGCTGAGCTTCGCCACCGCGTTGAGGTCCATCTTCCGCTGCGAGAAGTTGACCTGCTGCGGCATGACGTTCCACACCGCCTTCGAGCTGCGCCAGCCGTCGATGAGCCAGCGCTCCTGGGTGGCCCCGGTGATGCTGCGCTTCGGGTCGGTCGACTCCGGCCCCGGGATGTCCGCGCCGTCGCCGTAGGCCTGGTTGGAGCGGTACTGCCGGGTGTCCAGGATGTCGAACTGCGCGAGCAGGCCCCACTGCACCCGGCGGTAGAGCTGCAGGTCTGGGCCGACGGGCTGCTGGGGGCTGCGCAGCGGCAGGTTCTCCCAGTACGCGCGGTAGGCGGCGGCGCGGCGCACCAGGAACTCGGCGGACGGGCTGCCGTTCTCGTCGAGGTCGTCCGCGTAGTTGTTCTCGGTCTCGTGGTCGTCCCAGGTGACGACGAAGGGGTGGGCCGCGTGCGAGGCCCGCAGATCCGGGTCGCTCTTGTAGAGGGCGTACCGCAGGCGGTAGTCCTCCAGGGTCTTCGTCTCGCGGTTGAAGACGGCGGGCAGCACGCGGTCGGTGTAGTTGCGGTGGCCGCCGGCCGAGTTCACCGCGTACTCGTAGAGGTAGTCGCCGAGGTGGAAGACGACGTCGACGTCGTCCTTCGCCAGGTGTTTGTGCGCGGTGAAGTAGCCGTCGTGGTACGCCTGGCAGGACACCGCGGCGAACTTCAGGGAGCTCACCGTGCTGCCGGCCGCGGGCGCGGTGCGGGTCCGGCCCGTCTCGCTGATCCACTTCCCCGTCTTGAACCGGAAGTAGTAGGTCCGCCCCGGGTCCAGGAACGCCACCTCGACGTGCAGCGTGTGGTTGTACTCGGGGTGGGTCATCTCGAAGCCGCGTCTGGCGACCCGCTGGAAACCGGCGTCGTGGGCAAGCTCCCACTCCACGAGGACGCGTTGGTTCGGCAGCCCGCCGCCCGGTTCGTACGGGGACGGGGCGAGGCGGGTCCAGAGCAGGACCGAGTCGGGCTGCGGGTCGCCGGACGCGACGCCGAGGGTGAACGGATCGTCGGCGATCTTCCGCGCGTCCATCTCGGCGGCGCCCGCCGCGCCCGCTGTCGGCAGATTGGTGGCGAACGCGAGCGCTGCCGCGGCGCCGGTGACGGTCAGGAAACGCCGGCGGCCCAGGTGGCGCGCGGCGGCTCGAAGCTCGGCTGTGTCCTGCTGGCCTGTGGATGTCATATGGCCCTCCCCTGACGATTGGTGTCCTGGGCATGCAAGTGGCGGGGGAAGACGCGCGACTGTCGCGTACACAACACCCAAATGGCGGGCGGATGATGACCCTATAGACACACCTCCCGTACGCTGCGGGGCCATGAACGCTGAGCCAACTGGGCACCCGAACGGAGACCGGACCGGACATCGGACCGGACAGACGAGGACCGCCGTGGTGACCGGCGCGGGATCCGGGATCGGCCGGTCCGTGGCGGTGGAACTGCTGCGGGCCGGATGGTCCGTGGCGCTCGCGGGGCGCCGCAAGGAGACACTCGAGGAGACGGCGGCGATCGCCGCGGGGGTGTCGGAGGGCGCCGCGGTGCGGCCCGTCCCGCACGCCGAGGGATCCGCCGAGGTGAACGCCCCGGCCGAGACAGACGCCCTGTGCGTGCGCACCGACGTCTCACGGCCCGAGGACGTGGCCGCGCTGTTCGCGGCCGTACGCGACCGCTTCGGCCGGCTCGACCTCCTCTTCAACAACGCCGGCACGTTCGGCCCCGGCGGCGTACCCGTGGACGAGCTGGAGTACGACGCGTGGCGGCACGTCGTCGACACGAACCTCAACGGCGCGTTCCTGTGCGCGCAGGCGGCCTTCCGGCAGATGAAGGAGCAGGACCCGCAGGGCGGCCGGATCATCAACAACGGCTCGATCTCCGCGCACGTGCCGCGTCCGCGCTCCATCGCGTACACGGCGACGAAGCACGCGCTGACCGGCCTGACGAAGTCCCTCTCCCTGGACGGCCGCCCCTACCGGATCGCCTGCGGCCAGATCGACATCGGCAACGCGGCGACGGACATGACCGAGCGGATGCAGGCCGGGATCCTCCAGGCCAACGGAGAGCTGGCGCCCGAGCCGGTGATGGACGTGTCGGACGTGGCCCGGACGGTGCGTCACATGGCGGAACTGCCGCTGGAGGCGAACGTCCAGTTCGCCACGGTGCTGGCGACGAACATGCCGTTCATCGGGCGGGGCTAGCCCCACCGGCCCTGTCGTGGCCGACCGTGACCCCCCGTTCACGGTCGGCCCACATCTCCACAAGCGGAATGGGAAATACCGCGTAAATTACGCGCATCAACCCTCGTATGCTCAGCGTGCCCTCCACGAGAACTGCACATTCAGAGCACACTCGGAGCACACCTTGCGCATACGTTCCGCGGCCCCGGCCGTCCTCGCCGCGGCCGCACTCGCGGCCCCTCTGCTCGCCGCGTCCCCTGCGACCGCGGCCGCTGCCGCGCACCAGAGCGGACTGCACCTCGGGTACATCCAGTTCGACAGCCCGGGCAGCGACTCCCGTTCCAACTCCTCGCTGAACGCGGAGTGGGTGAACATCCACAACAACTCCGGCTCGGCGATCCAGCTCAAGGGCTACAAGCTGAAGGACAACACGGGCTACACGTACACCTTCGGCAGCTACAAGATCGGCGCGGGCAAGACGGTCAAGGTCCGCACCGGCAAGGGCACCAACGCCTCCGGCGTCCGCTACTGGGGCCGCGGCTCGTACGTCTGGAACAACACCAGCGACAAGGCCCGCCTCATCAAGCCGAGCGGTTCGCTCAAGGACTCCTGCTCCTGGACGAACAGCAACCCCGGTTACAAGAACTGCCACTGACGGCGCATCTGACACAGCTGCCACACCTGCCGCATCCGGAGGGGAGCGAGACTCACTCCTCCCCTCCCCCGCGCAGGATCCGCTCGACCTCCTCCGACTCCCCCGCGGTCAGCGGCCCGTATGCCAGCGCGCCCGCGTTCTCCTCGACCTGCGCCACGGTCCGGAAGCCCGGGACGGGCACGGCCAGCGGGCTCCGGGCCCAGAGCCAGGCGAGCGCGCCCTGCGCGAGCGTCCGTCCGCCGCCTGTCAGCACCGACCGCACCGCGTCGACCCGTCCCAGCCATTCGGGATCCGCGCCCCCGCCCGTCCCGAAGCCCGGCAGCCACGAGGGCGGTGCGCTGCGGATGTCCCCGGCCGCCGGCACGCGCCCGCCGCCGAACTTCCCCGTGAGCAGCCCCATGGCCAGGGGACTGCGCAGCACGCTCGCCAGACCGAGCTCCGAGCACAGCGCCAGCATCTCGGGGGCGTCCTGCAGCACATTGCAGCGGTGCTGGATCGCCGTGCAGTGCGGGCCCTCGGCGAACAGCGCCACCCGCGCCGGGTCGTCCGTACTCCAGCCGTAGGCCCGGATCAGTCCCTCCCGCACGAACTCCTCGCAGGCGTCGCGCAGTTGCTCCGCACGCTCCGGGTCCGCGTCGCCGATGTGCAGTTGGTAGAGGTCGACGTGATCCGTGCCGAGCCGCTTCAGCGAGGCGGTCAGCGCACGGCGTGCGTACGCCACCGAGTCGTCCGCGCCCCCGACCGCGGTCCGGGTCTCCTCGTCGAAGAGGTTCCCCCACTTCGTGGCGATGACGACGTCGTCCCGGCGGGCGCCCAGAGCACGCCCGAGGACGCGCTCGCTGTGCCCGGTCCCGTAGTTGTCGGCGGTGTCGAAGAAGTTCACGCCGAGATCGACGGCCCGCCGGATCGCCCGCACCGACTCCTCGTCGTCGACGGCTCCCCAGCCGTACGGTTGCCCGTCGGGGCCCGACCACTCGCCGCCGATGGCCCAGCAGCCGAGGCCGAGCGCGCTCACCTCGATGCCGCTGCGCCCCAAGGTCCTGCGTGTCGTCTCCGCTGTCCCACGTGTTGTCTCCATGCCGAGGAACGCTAGGAGTTGAAGAGCACGCGAAGGCAAGGCCTGACGCGGAATCCTTCACGCGGTGTGCTGCTTCAGACCGTCACGCCTGTCCCGTCTCGAACCGGGAGACCTTCCCGCCGTCGACGGTGAACCGCCACTTCGTCCGCATCTCCCCCCACGTGTCGTTGCGGTACGAGACGATCAGCGTGCGCCCGCCGTCCGACTCGTTCTCCACGTCCATGTGGCCGTGCGAGGAGAAGATCTCGCGGCCCGCCCAGTCGGCGACGTCCCTGTCGGAACCGTCGTCGGACATGGTCGCGTCGGGCGTGAGGACCGCTTGGAAGGCGGCCTCGTCGTGGGAGTTCACGGCGGTGACGAAGGCCTGGACCGTCGGGTCGGAGAGCCGGTCTACCTGAATGCTCATGCGCCCACGGTCACACCGGCCGCCCCGCCCCGCCACCGGACGGGGTCACCCGTACGGCTGCTTGAGCGGGGTGCGCGGCGAGGCTCTGACGGACGGTGGGGTGACGAGCACCCGGCACGCACCGGCACCGACCACTCATCGGTCCCGCCGGCCCCCACCCCAGGAGACAGCGCCATGACCCGTTCCTGCTTCGACCGACGTGACCTGGGCCTTCTGCTGCTCCGCGTCGGTACCGGCGGTGTCCTCGCCGCCCACGGCGCCCAGAAGCTCTTCGGCTGGTTCGGCGGCCACGGCATCAAGGGCACCGGCGCCTTCATGGAGTCCATCGGCTTCGCGCCCGGCAAGGCGAACGCCGTCGTCGCCGGGCTCGCCGAGGCGGGCGGCGGCACGCTGCTCGCACTGGGCCTCGCGACCCCCGCCGCCGGTTCCGCGGCGGCCGGCGCGATGGCCGGGGCGACCGCGGTGCACGCCCCCAACGGCTTCTTCAGCCAGTCCGGCGGCTACGAGTACCCGGCGTTCCTCGGCATGGTCGCCGCCACCCTCGCCGTCACGGGCCCCGGCGCCTACTCCCTCGACGACGCGCTCGGCCACTCCTTCAACCGCAACTGGATGGTGCCGGCGGCCCTGGCGGGAACGGCGCTCGGCGTGCTCGTCTCGGTGGGCTCGCGAGCGAAGAACGTACGGGAGCAGGAGGTACGGGAGCAGGAGAGCACGTCGGGCCCGGACGAGGTCTGACGGCCGCTGCCGTGGTTGCGGCGCGCGGGTGAGGTGATCGACACGACCGGCACGCCGCCTGATGAGGTCGTACGGCGCATCGCGGCGAAAGTCGCTGGTGGGGAGGGTAGTTGACCGGATAGCGTCCTCGCCCATGACCGACACCACCCTCCAGAACCTGCCGCCACGCCTGACCGGCCTGACCTTTCACGGCCCGCTCTCCGAGGCGCGCGCCGCTCGCCTCGTCGAGCGTGTCGCGCCGGGCGCCCGCTCCGTCCTCGATCTCGGCTGCGGCTGGGGCGAGTTGCTGCTCCGCGTTCTTGAGTCCGCCCCGGAAGCCACCGGCGTGGGCGTCGACCTGTCGGCCGATGACCTGGCCAGAGGCCGCGCCGCCGCCAAGGAGCGCGGTCTGGCCGAGCGCGTCTCCTTCGTCGAGGAGTCCGCGACGGACACCACCCGCGGCCCCGCCGACCTGGTGCTGTGCCTGGGCTCCAGCCACGCGCTCAGCTCCGCCGAACCGCCCGGCCACACCGAGGCGGCGCTGCGCGCCCTGCGCCGCCTGGTCACTCCCGGCGGCCGCGTCGTGCTCGGCGAGGGCTTCTGGCAGCGCACGCCGACCGCCGACGAACTCGCCGGGATGTGGCCGGGGGCGCACACCGGCGAACACCTCTTCCTCGGCGACCTCGTGGACGCGGCGATCACCGCGGGCTTCCGCCCCCTGTGGGTGGAGACGGCGAGCGCGGAGGAGTGGGAGGAGTTCGAGTCCGGTTACCGCACGGACGTGGAGGAATGGCTGGCCACGAACCCCGGCCACCCCCTGGCCGCCGAGACCCGCGAGAAGGCCGACCGCCAGCGCTCCACCTGGCTGCGGGGCTACCGCCAGGTGCTCGGTCTCGCGTACCTGACGCTGATGCCGGCGGCCTGAGGGCAGGCCACCGGGGCTCAGCCGGTTCCGCCGTCGAACCACGTCCGGGCCAGCGCGTCGAGCGTCGGCTCGGGCGGGGCGGGCAGCTCCCGCAGGTACCAGGGCAGGCTGCTGTAGACGTGGAGCAGGGTGTGGGCGAGGAGTTCGCGCGGCTCGAAGGTGTGGCCGTACGCCCGCATGAAGCGGCCGAGGAGACCCGGCTCCGCGCGCGTGACGAAGAGACCGACGCCCACGAAGTCGTACACCCTGTCCCCGATCATGGCGGGTTCGAAGTCGAAGAGCCCGGTGAGCCTTGGCTGCCCGGTCCCGCCGACGGAGCCGACCAGCAGATGCTGCCGCATGAACTCGGTGTGCAGGAGGACCCGTGGCGCGTCGGCCCGCAGCGGCACCGCGTCCAGGAAGCCGGGGATCTGCTCCAGCCAGCTCTCCGGCAGCCCGCGCTCCCGCTGCCGTGCGACGGCCCCGGCGCGCTGTCTGCCGAGGAAGGCTCCCCAGTCGCCGGGCCCGAGCACGTCGGCGAGCGGCTCGGGGTCCAGGGCGTGCAGCGCGGCGAGCGCCTCACCGGCCTCGGTGACCAGCCGCTCCCGGTCGGCGCGCGGGATGCGCGGCCAGGCTTCGGCGAGCTCTTCGCCGGGCAGCCGGGACATCAGCACGTACCGCCAGCCGTTCTCGTACGCCCCCGACGCGTGCACCCGCGGTGTGGGGACGGGCAGCCGGCCCTGAAGATGACTCAACACCCGCTCCTCGACGAGACCGTCGTGGGCGACGGCGCCGGGGAAGAGCTTCAGGACGAGGTCGTCCCCGACGGCGTAGACGGGCTGTGTCCCCTCCGTGAACCGGTCGAGGGGCGCTCCGGCGAGGCCGAGCCTGCGGCAGAGGTCCTCGACCCCGGGCCGCATGACAGCCTCGTCGGGGACGACGATGTCCCATTGCTCGTCGGTGTCCACGGTGGGCAGCATGATCGGCACGGTAGGAGGGGGAGCCCGGCCACGGCAACGCATTTATGGACGGCCCGATCCGCGGCCCGCACCCCCACAAACACCGACCGAAGTCTGTCGCCCATCGACTTTCGGCCGCTCCCCCGCGGGTGCCTGCCCGCCTAGCGTCAAGGGCATGACCAGCGAAGAGAGCCTCGGCCGCCCCGTCCCACTCCGCAAGGACCGGACGACGGTCCTCGGTTACCCGCGCGCCGACCTGCTGACCGTACTCATCGGCATGCCGATCCTCGGACTCCTCCTGGGCATCGCCCTGCCGCCCCTGGCCAGGTGGCTGAGTGACCTGCCGGTGCTGCCCTGGCGGGACGGCATCACGTTCGTCGGCTCGCTGGACAGGCCGTGGCAGACGGCGATCGCGGCGGGCCTCGGCCTCGTCGCCGGACTCCTCATCGCCGCCACGGACTTCGACGAGACCCTCAAACTGACGCTGACCGACCGGGAGTTGGTGGCCGACCTGCACGAAACGAAGCGGACCATCGAACGCGCCCGCGTCTCGGCGGTGTTCCTGGACGGCAAGGAGTTGGTGGTCCTCGACCAGTCGTCGTGCGAGTTCACGCGTGGCGTCCACAAGACGCCGGCTGCGGCCCTGGCCAAGGCTTTCCGCTCGCACGGCTACCCCTGGCAGGACGCCGACCCGCACGCGGCCCTGTTCCACCGCTGGATTCCCGGCGTCCCCGGCCTGCCCGCCGAGGCGCACGCGGTCCTCGCGGCGCGCAAGGCCGCCCTGAAGAACAAGGCCGCGGAGGACGTCCGGGACCTCGCGGAGACGATGCAGGGTCTGGGGTACGTCGTACGGGACGAGGGCAAGGACCAGTACTGGCGACCGCTGGCAGGGGAAGCGGGCGAGAGGGGCAGCGCCGCCCAGAACTGAGCGCCACCGCCAGCCCGGCCGCACGGGTGCAAAATGGCGATCATGACCTCGCCCCGGACGCCCCAGACCTACCAGCCGGTCCTCGACCGCATCGCGGCCGAGATCGAGGAGACACCGGGGCGCGGCAGGCCCGCCGACTACATCCCGGCGCTCGCGGCCTGCGACCCGCGCCGGTTCGGCATGGCCGTCGCGGAGCCCGACGGCACGGTGTACGGGGTGGGCGACTGGCAGCAGCCGTTCTCCGCGCAGTCCATCACCAAGGTGTTCACCCTCGCGCTCGACCTGGCGCGCGAGGGCGACGCCCTGTGGGACCACGTGGGCCGCGAGCCCTCCGGCAACCCCTTCAACTCGCTCGTGCAGCTGGAGTACGAGAACGGCATCCCGCGCAATCCCTTCATCAACGCGGGCGCGCTCGTCGTCACCGACCGCCTCCAGACCCAGACGGGCGACGCGTCGGTCGCCCTCCTCGATTTCCTGCGGGCGGAGAGCGGCAACGCCGGGCTCGCCATCAACGAGAGCGTCGCCGCTTCCGAGTCGGCGCACGGGGACCGCAACGCCGCACTCGGCCACTTCATGGCGTCGTACGGCAACATCGGCAACCCGGTCCCTGTCCTCCTGAACCAGTACTTCCGCCAGTGCTCCGTCGAGGCGTCCTGCGCCGACCTCGCCCTGGCCACCGGCTTCCTCGCCCGTTACGGCATCCGCGCCGACGGCACCCGCCTGCTGAGCCGCAGCCAGGCCAAGCAGGTCAACGCGATCATGCTGACGTGCGGGACGTACGACGCGGCGGGCGACTTCGCCTACCGCGTGGGGCTGCCCGGCAAGAGCGGCGTGGGCGGCGGCATCATCGCCGTCGTCCCCGGCCACTGCACGCTCTGCGTCTGGAGCCCCGGCCTGGACGAGCGGGGCAACTCGGTGTCGGGGGTGGTGGCGCTGGACCGCTTCACGACACTGACGGGCCTGTCCGTGTTCTGAACCGACTGGCCCGATGTGCGCTCGGCGCCCTTCAGGGCGATCTCGCCGACGATGTGGGCCGCGGGCTGGATCGACTCGCGCGGCGTGAGGTGCGGGGCGTCGAGGGGCCGTTGCGGGAGTTCGGCCGTGTCGGCGAACGCCGCCGCCGTCGGCAGAGCGACGGCGGCGAGCGCCGCGACCACGATCGCGAGGGCCTTCAGGCGGACGCGGGTGGGCATGATCTGTTCCTCGGGGTCGCCCGGCCTGGGTCAGGCGGCGGGAAGGGCGGCGGGCCCGCTTGCACTGCCGGGGTTGGTCTGCCCGGCGCCGTCGGGCTGGGGCTGCGGGGCCGGCTTCACGTCGTCGGTGTCCGGGGTCGGCTCGGGGTCGGGCCGCACGTCGTCGTCCGGCTGGGGCTGCGGGTCCGGCGCGACCTGTCCGGCGTCGTCGAGCCACGACTTGAGCTGACCGTCGGGCTGGAGCGCGACATGCAGACCGTTGTTCTCGCCGTAGGCGGCGCGTCCGTTCGCGTCGAGGGAGCCGAGCTTGGCACCGGCGCCGAAGAAGTCGGCCTGGTAGTGGTTGGCGGACAGCTTGTAGACCTTGGCGCCGGAGCCGTCGGCGAGGGTTGGCGAGGCGACCAGGACACGCTTGTTCGGGGTCGGCTTCGGGGTCGGCTTCGGCTTGGCCTTGTCCATCCAGGAGGTGAGCGAGCCGCTCGGGGTGAGCTTGATGTGCAGGCCGTTGTGGTTGGCGTAGGCGTTCTTGCCGTTGGCGACGAGGGTGCCGCCCTTGGGGCCGGATATGACGGCCTTGGCCTTCTTCTTGCCGAGCTTGTAGACCTTGGCGACGGAGCCGTCGCGCAGCTTGACCGTCTTGGCCTTGCTGCCCTTGACGGACACCGCGGCCTCGGCACTCACGTGCGAGGCCGGCGCCTGGGGCCCGGTGGCGGCGATGGCCCCGGAGGCGGCGCCGAGACTGATGCCGGCGGTGGCGACGACGGCGATGGCGGTGGTGCGCAGGGTGCGGGCGGTACGCATGATGAAGGGGACCCTTCCGGGACGGTTCCAGGATGTGCGTCGTCCGCTCGGTCGCGGCGACATCTACGAAGTTACGGATCTCACATCAAAGAACCCCATAGGTGATGTAACGGTCATCACGCGCATCACCCGCAAAATACGCACTAAAGGTGACGTTTAACTGCAAGGCTTGCAGCTTCCCGCGAGAAGGGGTGCAGTAAATGGCGATAAGCGCCGGCGAGGCCCGAAGCCGTGGCACGGGAAAGGGCCGACTGATCGCGAAGATCCAGCGCACCCCCTTCACCGGCATCGGCAGCCGGAGCCCCTGAGTCCAGTTGCCCCGGTCAGAGTGCCGCGAACTCGACGAACGCGGCCCAGGCCGTGGGCTTTACGGCGAGCGGGGCGCGGGTTGCGTCCTTGGAGTCGCGCACGTGCACGCCGGCGGGGCGGATGGCTACCTCTACGCATTCGCCGCCGTCACCTGCGCTGTAACTGCTCTTGAACCAGGCCCGTCCGTCCGGGCCAGGCGTGGCCTCTTCCCCGCTCATCCCTCTCCCAACAGCTCCTCGATCAACACACGCGATTCTGCCGGAGTGCTGGCCTGTGCGCGCAGGGACCCGTAGGTACGTTCAAGCTCTCGAACCTTCTGACGCTCCGTGTGGACCCGGCTATCGCCTTGTACCTCCGCATAGGCGATCCTGCGCCCATCCTTCAGTTCCATCAAGGTGAACGGGCCAGCCAATCCCGCGTGTTGCTGACGGGAGAGCGGCATCACCTGAACCTCCACGTTCCGCTTCTCCGCAATGAGCAGGAGTTGTTCCAGCTGTCCCCGCCAAACCGCCTCACCACCGAGCGGGCGCAGAAGCACGGCCTCCTCGATCACAAAGCTCAGGTGTGGAGCGGGCCGGCGGTCAAGGATCTCCTGTCGTGCCAGTCGGGCAGCCAACCGCTGCTCGACGATTACTTCGTCCAACTGCGGGCTCCATATGGCGAACACCGTCCGCGCGTAGTCCTCGGTCTGCAGGAGTCCGGGAACAGCCTGGGTGGCGTACACGTGCAGTACCACCGCTTCGGCCTCGAACTTGGCCGCGTCCCGGAAGAACGCCGGATACTGAGCCCGAGCCACCTCCTCCTTGCTCGCCCTCAACACCCCGCCCGCGTCCAGCACTTCATCAGAGCGGTCGATGAACTTCGGGGGCGGAACACGTCTCCCCTGCTCGAACGAAGCGATCGTCGAGGACGAGTACCCGGTCAGCGACCCGAGTCTCGCGCGGTCCATCCCCGCCCGTTCCCGGAGCAGCTTCAACTGCCGCCCGAACAAGCACAGAATGCCCGCCCCGACCTCGCACTCCGGCTGCTGAACCTCGTCGTCCACGCCGCAGCTCCTCCCGTTCGACCAGCACGGTCAGCGGACTTCGCCGAGCCAACGCACAGCTCGGAAACCGGTCACGCCCGACACCGCGTACAAGCGCACCGTCCACGCGTACAACCCGTACCCGTCAGCGCATCGCTCCTGTTCAACGCTACGCAGAGTGCACGACCGTTGGCCGCATGAAGTCAGCATCTCCCCCGAACGGGCATATGCCACAGCGCACCGCCCCTGAACGCGAGTTCACCATGCGCTTCACCTCGACCCCGCGAGGCGCCCGCCTCGCCCGCCGCCTCGTCTCACACCGCCTGAACGACTGGGGCCACCCGTACACGACCCCGATCAACGAGACACTGACCCTCATCACGGCAGAACTGACCGCCAACGCCGTACAGCACGGCCACGTCCCCGGCCGGGACTTTCACCTGAAACTCGCCCTGGATGAGCACACTTTCCGTATCGAGGTGACAGACACCCGCGCCGAGAGACAACCCCCATCCACTGCCCCGCCCCTCGACTCCACGTCAGAGTCCGGCCGCGGCCTCCACCTGGTCACCGCCCTCGCGGACGACTGGGGCATCACCCCTCGCCCGTCCGCCCCCGGCAAGACGATCTGGGCCGAGCTGCGCAACGCCAAACGACCCCTCCCCGGGTATAAACCCAGGTCAGGGCCGTGAGGGCAGACGAGTCGGGCTGTACGCCGGGTTTTGTCGCCCGGTCGCCTCGCGGCGGCCGGGGAGACGGCCATCCATCTAGGATCCGCATTGCTGCGGACCTCGTGCGGTCTACCCGCGGACTCGGGCGGGCAGCCCTCGATCATCCGCGCAGAAACACCGAAGTGTCTCCTTTTGACCTTGCTCCAAGTGGGGTTTACCTAGCCGCCTGAGTCACCTCAGGCGCTGGTGGTCTCTTACACCACCGTTTCACCCTTACCGGAGACCGAAGCCTCCGGCGGTCTGTTTTCTGTGGCACTGTCCCGCGGGTCACCCCGGGTGGCCGTTAGCCACCACCTTGCCCTGTGGAGCCCGGACGTTCCTCGGGAAGACCCCCTGGTGAGGGAACCTCCACGCGGCCGTCCGCCCGGCTCGTCTGCCGTGCCGACCATGCTACCCGGCGGCCGCCGGAGCTCAGGCCGCAGCCGCCGTCAGCCGAACTCCACGGTCTCCAGTTCGAAGCCGAACGGTTCAGGGAGCGCGACCGCCTTGCCGAAGGGGAGCGTGCATTGCTGGCGGTAGTCGTCACCCTCCGGGTCGCTGAACAGTGTCACCGAGGAGCCCTCACGGTCGATGAGGAGGTAGAGGGGGATGCCGCCGCGGGCATAGCAGCGACGCTTGGCCTCGCGGTCCGATTGCGGTTTGGTGCCCGTGACCTCGGCCACCATGGCGACGCCGTCGCACGGCATCCAGGAGTCCGCGCCGCGGAAGAGCCGCAGCTCCGCGGGGGCGAACGTGGCGTCCGGGATGGCGTGATTGGTCGGGCACGCATCCCCGCCCCTCAGCTTCAGGCCCTTGTTTCCCGAGAAGCACATATCGGTCCCGGAACGTTTGCAGACCTGGCTCACGACCAATCCGAGCAAGTGCTCGTGGTCCCCGTCCGGCGGCGGCGTCACGACGATCTCCCCTTCGATCAGCTCCGCCCGGAAACCATCCGGCGTGCCCAGTTCGAGGAAGCCCTCCAGCAGGATCTCTGTCCGCGTGTGTGACTCACGTGGCCTGGCAAGCATGTCGCGTCCCTTCCTCTGTTGCCCGCCAGCCTGGGACATCGCTTGATCAGCGGTCCGAACGATCGGGACTTGTTCCCTCGATCGTGCCAAGGAACATGGGCGCTCCGCGCTGCTTGACCTTGCCGCAGCGTCAACGTTTCTACTGACCTCATGAGCGAGAGCGGAAACGGGATGCGGATCGGCGAGCTCGCCGGGATCGTCGGTGTCACGACGCGGGCCATCAGGCACTATCACCACCTCGGGCTGCTGCCCGAGGCCGAGCGGCGGGCCAATGGTTACCGGGAGTACGGGCTGCGGCACGCCGTCGCGCTGGCGCGGATCCGGCGGCTGACCGAGCTGGGGCTCGGGCTCGCCGAGGTGCGGGACGTGCTCGCGGACGACGCGGGGCGCGAGCTGGCCGAGGTGCTCGCCGAGCTGGACGCGGACCTCGCCCGGCAGGAGACCGCGATCCGCGCGCGGCGGGAGCGGCTGCGGGTGCTGTTGGACGACGCGGAGCACGGGCGGTTGTCCGCCGAGGGGCCCGTATCGCCTCAACTGGGGGAGTTCTTCGCCGAGATGGCCCGCTCGGGCGCCGACCGCGAGGTCCCCAAGTCCGCTATGGCCGCGAAGGACCGGGAGCTGCTCGCCCTGATCGACACGACGGCGCCCCCGGAGGAACGCGACAGGTTCATGGCCGCGCTGCACCCCGCACTGTCCACCCCGGACGCCGTGGAGCGCGCGCACGAGGTGTACGCGCTGCTCGACGCGCTCGCGGAAGCCGACCTCGCCGATCCGCGTACGGAGGCTGCCGTCGACGAGGCCGCACGGGCGCTCGCCGCGGCGCTGCCCGACTCGCTCCTGGAGCAGCTGGGCATCGAGGGCGTACAGGCGGTGGCCGACGGGCGGGGTCGCGGCGACGGATGGGCGCGCGGCGACGACCGGTTCCTCGAAGCCTTCTTCTCCGACTTCTCCCCCGCCCAGGCGGAGGCCGTACGCCGCGGGATGCGGCTCCTCATCGAACGGAGTGCGCGATGACCGGGCTTGTGCGGGGCCTCGCCTGGGTGGTCGTACCCGTCGAAGTCGTCCTTGTCGTATGCCTGTTGGCGGGGGACGTACTCCCCGTGCGCGTGCTCCTCGGCGTGGAGGCCGTCGCCCTGGCGCTGCTCCTCGTCGAGTGCGCCGGGCTCCTGATCGTGTACCGGCGGGGCGGGCGCGCGGCGCTCAGGGACGTCGTGCCGGAGCCGGTGCGGCGGATCGTCGGGCATGAGGCGCGGGCGCTGTCGAGCCTGGTGCTGTGGGTGGCGCGGCGGCGGCACGGGGTGCGAGAGGGGGATCTCGCCTTCGGGCACGCCCGCGATCAGGCCGCGATGCTCTACGGCTTCGTGTTCGTCTGCGTCGTGGAGACCATCGGGCTCGCCCTACTGCTGCGGAACTGGCCCACGCTCCACGCGATCACCCTCGTCATCGACGTCTACGGCGTGGTCCTGATGCTCGGTATACACGCCGCCTCCGTGACCCGCCCGCACGTGCTGTCCGCCGACGCACTCCGCGTACGTCACGGCGCCCACCGGGACGTGACGATACCGCTGGAGCGGATCGCCGCCGTGCGCGGTGAGCGGCGCTTCACACACGAGGCCGCCGACGGGGTGCTCGACATTCCGGTCGCCGCGCAGACGTCCCTCACGCTGGAGCTGGCGGAGCCCGTCATGGCGGCCGGTTTTCTTGGTGGGCGCCGGCCCGTGACGACCGTACGGCTGCACTCCGACGAGCCGGCGGAGCTGCGAGCCGCGCTGGTGCGGGCCCTGGAACGCAGGGAGGGGTGCGCGCGGGAACTCACTCAGGAACGCGCGCAGGAACTCACGCGGGCGCGAACTGCACCTTCGCCACCCCCGGGTCGGCCTGCGTGAGCCGCACCCGCAGCCGCTCCCCAAGCGGCAGCGCGCCGGTGCCGCCCTCGATGCGGGCGACGATCGCGGGATCGGTCAACTGGACGGTCCCGGCGGCGGGTTCACGCTCCTGCACGTCCACCACCACCCCGTCGAAGAGCTCGCCGACCCGCTCCTTGAGCAGCGCGGCCTCGACGAGGTCCACGCACTCGCGCTCCACGGTGTTCGCGCGCCGCGTCCCGTCCGCCATCTCCTTGGGCAGCTCGGGGAGCGCGGCGAGCACCCACTCGGGCGGTTCGTCCCCGGCGATCGCGGCCAGGCACAGCTCAGAGGCGTAGCGGTCGACGAGGCGGCGCAGTGGGGCGGTGCAGTGGGCGTAGGGGGCGGCGACGGCGGCGTGGGTGATCAGCTCCGGGACGTCGCCGCCGCTGAACGCGGTGTATCCGGCGCCTCGCAGCAGCGTGGTGCACTCCTGGAGGAACGCGGCATGGTGGGGCAGGCGCGGGTCCAGGGCGCGGACCAGCTCGGCGTACGGGACGTGGTGCGGCCAGTCGACGTCCAGGGCCTTCGCGGTGCGGCGCAGGCGGCCGACGGCGCCGTCCGGGGCGGTGGGGAGAGTCCGCAGAATCCCCGCCCCCGACTGGATCATCAGCTCGGCGGCGGCCATGCCGGTGAGGAGGGAGATCTGGGCGTTCCAGCCGTCGGCGGGAAGCGGAGCCCGGAATTCCAGCTCGTACGTGCCGTTGCGCTCGACGATCTCCTGTTCGGGCACGTTGAGGGAGATGCCGCCGCGCTCGACCTCCAGCCCTTCGCGCAGCCGCCCGATGTCGGCGAGCAGCGCGAGCGGTTCCTCGGCGGTGCCGCCGTCGATGGCCTGCTGCACGCCGTCGTAGTCGAGCTTGGCGCGGCTGCGTACGAGGGCGCGGCGCACGTCGGTGGAGACGGCGCGCCCCTCTCCGTCGAGGTCGATGGTCCACAGCACCGCCGGGCAGTCCTGGCCCGGCAGCAGGCTGGCCGCGCCCTCGCTCAGGGCGGTGGGGTGCAGCGGCACCTTCTCGTCGGGGAAGTAGAGGGTGGTGACGCGCCGGTGGGCCTCCGCGTCGAGCGGCCCGCCGGGCGTGACGTACGCGGCGACGTCCGCGATGGCGTACCGCACCCGGAAGCCGCCGCCGTTCCGCCGGGAGAGATGCATCGCCTGGTCCAGGTCGACGGAGGTGGGCGGATCGATGGTGAACAGGGGGAGGTCGGTCGCGTCGTGCGCGGGAAGCCGTGGAGCGGCGAGGGCCTGCTCGGCATCGGCCAGAACGCCCGCGGGAAATCCCTCGGGCACGTCCAACTTCGTACGCAGCTCACGCAGCACACCCCACAGGGGAGCCTCGGCTGCGCCGGTCACGCGGAGATGACGACGGGGCATGGGTCGAGCGTAGGCGGGGAGGGGGTGCGGCGCGAGGCGTTGTGAGAGGGGCGAGGCGCGGTCCTCGCTGCCGGGGGCGTGGAACGCCTGGCACGGCATCCGCCCGCTGCCGGGTATTCGGATGGGGGGTGGGAGACCGGCCGCGAGGCGGCGGAGGCCAGCACCACCGCCGGGTGCGAAGCGGCCGAGGTCGGCGCCCCCGCCGGGTGCGAGGCGGTGGGGGCCAGCACCACCACCGGGTGCGAAGCGGCCGAGACCAGCACCACCGCCGGGTGCGGCGGCAACGCCACGGCCGTCGCAGGCGCAGGCGCTCGTCGCTGCCGGTGACGATTACCCTGGCGCAGGGCCCGCACCCCCCACCCGTCGCCCTCTGAAGGAGACCCAGACCCATGCTCGTCCTGCTGCCGCCCTCCGAAGGCAAGGCGTCCTCCGGCCGTGGTGCCCCCCTGAAGCCGGAGTCGCTCTCCCTGCCGGCGCTCGCGGACGCGCGGCAGGCAGTGTTCGACGAGTTGGTCGACCTCTGCGTGGCGGACGAGGAGAAGGCCCGCGACGTACTCGGTCTGAGCGAGGGCCTGCGCGGCGAGGTCGCGAAGAACGCCGAGCTGCGTACGGCGGGCGCGCGTCCCGCGGGCGAGATCTACACGGGCGTTCTGTACGACGCCCTGGGCCTCGCCACGCTCGACGCCGCCGCCAAGCGCCGTGCGGCCCGCTCCCTTCTGGTCTTCTCCGGGCTGTGGGGCGCCGTCAGTGTCACCGACCGCATCCCCTCCTACCGCTGCTCGATGGGCGTGAAGCTGCCCGGCCTCGGCGCGCTCGGCGCCTACTGGCGTACGCCGATGGCCTCGGCGATGCCTGACGCCGCGGGCGACGGGCTCGTACTGGACCTGCGGTCGTCGGCGTACGCGGCCGCGTGGAAGCCGAAGGGGGACGTCGCTGACCGGACGGCGACCGTGCGGGTGCTGCACGCGCAGATGGTCGACGGCGTCGAGAAGCGGTCCGTCGTCTCGCACTTCAACAAGGCGACGAAGGGGCGGATCGTCCGGTCACTCCTGGAGACCGGCACGCAGCCCAAGAATCCGGCCGAGCTGGTGGAGGCGCTGCGGGATCTTGGGCACGTGGTGGAGGCGGAGGCGCCGGGCAAGGCGGGTAAGGCGTGGGCCCTGGACGTGGTGGTGCGGGAGATTCACTGATCCCCCTCGCAGCGCCGGTTGCAGCATGCGCAACGCCCTTTGCGCATGCTGCGTGTGCCGAGGCAGGATGCAGCCATGACTTCCCCCTCCTCCGCCTCCTCCGCCGCGGCCTCCGGCTCCGTGCTCGATCTCGCCCCCGTCGTCCCCGTCGTCGTCGTGGAGGACCTCGCCGACGCCGTGCCGCTGGCGCGTGCGCTGGTCGCGGGCGGGCTGCCCGCGATCGAGGTGACGTTGCGGACGCCTGCCGCGCTCGACGCGATCCGGGCCATCGCGGCGGAGGTGCCGGACGCGGTGGTCGGTGCGGGCACCGTCATCTCTCCCCAGGGCGTCGCGGAGTCCGTGGACGCCGGGGCCCGCTTCCTGGTCAGTCCGGGGTGGACCGACACGCTGCTCGCCGCGATGAAGGCGTCCGGGGTGCCGTTCCTGCCGGGGGTCTCGACGACTTCCGAGGTGGTGGCTCTGCTGGAGCGGGGGGTGCACGAGATGAAGTTCTTCCCGGCGGAGGCTGCCGGCGGTACGGCTTACCTCAAGTCGCTCGGTGGTCCGCTGCCGCAGGCCCGCTTCTGCCCGACGGGGGGGATCGGTCTCGCCTCCGCGCCGTCGTATCTCGCGTTGCCGAACGTCGGTTGCGTGGGCGGTAGTTGGATGCTTCCCGCTGACGCGGTCTTGGCGAAGGACTGGCCTCGCGTCGAGGCCTTGGCCCGCGAGGCGGCGTCCCTTCGCTGAACCGCCGGGTCCTTGTGCGTGTACACGCCTGCGGGCCGGTGGGGGCAATCGCGCAGTTCCCCGCGCCCCTTACCGGCTCCAGCCCCCGCGCTGATCCCTGCGGGTGCTTCGTGGCCGATCGCGCCGTTCCCCGCGCCCCTGGCGGGGCCCTCAGCTCCGCGCTGATCCCTGCGGGTGCTTCGTGGTTGCGCGCGCAGTTCCCCGCGCCCCTTACGGGGCCCTCAGACCTGCGCTCGTACCTGCGGGTGCTCTGTGGCTTGGCGCGCCGTTCCTCGCGCCCCTGACGGGCCCCGTGCACCGCGCCCGGAGGGGCGCGGGGAACTGCGCGCTCAGCCCCCCACCGACCCGCAGAGGGAACACGACGGCATGTCCCCAGGGGCGCGGGGAACTGCGCGGCCAGCCCCCGCTCAGCCGCAAGGGGGACTCCGCGTTCAGCCCCCGCCGCCCCCCGCCAAAGGCCTAACGCAAGTGCGACGTGTCGTTCAGGAGGCGTACCGATGCGTTGCCGTCGGTGTAGTACGCCACCGCCGAGACCGACGCCGCCGAGAGTTCCATGCGGAACAGGGACTCCGGCGGGGCGCCCAAGGCCAGGCGGATCAGGGTTTTGATCGGGGTTACGTGTGTGACCAGAAGGAGCGTACGGCCCGCGTACTCCGCGGCCAGGCGGTCCCGTGCCGCCGAGACCCTGTCGGCCACCACCGCGAAGGACTCGCCACCCGGAGGCGCCGCCTCGGGTGAGGCCAGCCACGCGTTCAGCTCGTCGGGCTGACGCGACCGCACCTCGCCGAACGTAAGGCCCTCCCAGGAACCGAAGTCCGTCTCGCGCAGCCCCTCGTCGACGCGTACGTCGAGGCCGAGGCGGGCGGCGACCGCCCGCGCGGTCTCCTGGCACCGCTTCAGCGGCGAGGTCACGATCGCCTGGATCGTGCCGCGGGTCGCGAAAGCGGTCGCCGCGCGCGCCGCCTGCTCCCGGCCCACCTCGGAGAGGGAGGGGTCGGTGCCCCCACTGCCGGAGAAGCGTTTCTGGGGCGTCAGCGCGGTCTCCCCGTGCCGCAGCAGCACGAAGGTCGCGGGGGCACCCAGGTCGGCAGGCGCCGCCCAGCCGACGGGGGGGGCTTCCTGCGCCGCCACGTTGCCCGCGGCACGCGCGTCGGCCGTCACCGCCCCTGCCTCCGCCCCCGCCCCCACCAGCGCAGCCCTCGCCCTAGCCGCACCGGCGACCGCGTCCCCCGGAGGGCCCGAAGGGGCAGACGGGACGGAAGCCTGCCGCGCGGCCCGCGCGTCGAGCTCCGCCGTCGAATCCGACGCCGACCACCGCTCGCCCCGCTTGCCCGCATCCATCGCCTCGTTGGCGAGCCGGTCCGCGTGCTTGTTCTGCGCGCGTGGGATCCACTCGTACGTCACCTGGGCGGGCGGGAAGACCGCCGCGGCCTCGGCGGCGAGCGGCTTCATGTCCGGGTGCTTGATCTTCCAGCGGCCCGACATCTGCTCGACGACGAGCTTGGAGTCCATCCGGACATGGATCGAGGCGGCCGGGTCCAGGTCGTGCGCCGCCTTCAGGCCGGCCACCAGCCCCTTGTACTCGGCGACGTTGTTCGTCGCGACCCCGATGTACTCCGCGGCCTCCCGCAGCGTCTCGCCCGTGGCCGCGTCGATGACCACCGAGCCGTAGCCCGCGGGCCCCGGGTTGCCCCGCGACCCGCCGTCGGCCTCGACGATGAACTCCTGCACGGCCACGGTCCCTTACAGACCCGACTCGGACGTGCGGACCAGGATGCGGCTGCAGTTCTCGCAGCGCACGACCGTGTCGGGGGACGCCGCCTTCACCTCGTTGACCCCGGTGATGTCCAGCTCGATGCGGCAGCCCTCGCAGCGCCGCTGGTAGAGCTTGGCCGCGCCGATACCGCCCTCCTTGACGCGCAGCTTGTCGTACAGCTTGAGCAGGTCGGCCGGGACCGAACCCGCCACGACCTCGCGCTCCTTGGTGACCGTGGCGGCCTCGCCGTCGATCTCCTCGAAGGCCGCGTCACGGCGGGCCGTCGCGTCGTCGATCTTCGACTGGACCGAGGAGACACGTTCCGCCAGCTCGGAGACCCGCTCCTGGGCGGACTCGCGGCGCTCCATGACCTCGAGGACGACGTCCTCCAGGTCACCCTGGCGCTTGGCGAGGGACGCGATCTCGCGCTGGAGGTTCTCCAGGTCCTTGGGGGACGTCACAGCGCCCGAGTCCAGGCGCTGCTGGTCGCGGTTGGCGCGCTGGCGCACCTGGTCGACGTCCTGCTCCGCCTTGGTCTGCTCGCGGGCGCAGTCGCTCTCCTCGGTCGTCGAGGCGACGTGCAGATCGCGCAGCTGCGCGATGTCCTTGTTCAGCGACTCGATCTCGGCGTGCTCGGGCAGGGACTTCTTCCGGTGCGCCAGCTGCTGGAGGCGTACGTCGAGTGCCTGGACGTCGAGGAGTCGGATCTGGTCGGCGGGCGCGGCGTTCAGTTGGGGGCTCCTGTGGTGTGGGTATTCGAGGCCGCGTGGGCGGTCCAGGGGTCGGTGACCGTCTTGGAGACGTGGACGCGAAGTCCCCATCCGTGACGGTCGGAGATCTGATCGAGCTGCGCCGCCGCCAGTTCGCACCACGGCCACTCGGTGGCCCAGTGCGCGGCGTCGAGCAGCGCGAGCGGAGTCTGTGCGCGGGCCTCCGACACCGGGTGGTGGCGCAGGTCCGCGGTCAGGAAGGCGTCCACGCCCGACGCGCGTACGTCGTCGAAGAGGCTGTCGCCCGAGCCGCCGCTGACCGCGATCGTGCGGATGAGCTGCTCGGGGTCGCCCGCGACGCGGATGCCCTGCGCGGTGGCGGGCAGCCGCCGGGCCGCGCGTTCGGCGAGTTCGCGGAGCGTCAGCGGGTGTTCGAGCTCGCAGATCCGGCCGAGGCCGCGACGGCCGTGGGTGTCGGCCGGGTCCGGTACGAGGGGACGGACGATCCGGAGGTCGAGCGCGCCCGCGAGGGCGTCGGAGACGCCGGGGTCGGCGCGGTCCGCATTGGTGTGCGCGACGTGCAGCGCCACGTCGTTCTTGATGAGGTCGTGGACGACGCGGCCCTTGAAGGTGCCGGCCGAGACCGTCGTCGTGCCGCGCAGGTAGAGCGGGTGGTGCGTGACCAGGAGCTGGGCGCCCAGCTTCACCGCTTCGTCGACGATTTCCTGGACGGGGTCGACGGCGAACAGGACCCGGGAGACTTCCGCGTCGGGGTCGCCGCAGACCGTGCCGACCGCATCCCAGCCCTCGGCGAGTTCGGCGGGCCACAGGACGTCGAGGGCGGCGATGACTTCAGACAGACGGGGCACGGAGAAAGGCTACCTTCCCGCTGCGCTCGGCATGGCGTGCGTTACGCACCGCTACGGTCTGCTACTGAGCGCCCCGTAGGGGGCGCGGGGCTGTATCGATTTGCGGCTCCGCCGCGGGGCGCGCTCAGCCGATGAAAAGCCGCAGACGCGTCTGCTCAGTTGCTCGGCAGACGCGTCTGCGGCTTTTCCCTGGTTGCTCGCGCAGTTCCCCGCGCCCCCTACGGGGGCACTACTCGGCGAGGAAGCCCCTGAGGTCCCCCAGGACCTCATTCGCCGCCGTCACACCAAGACCCAGGTACCACGTCTCGTCCGGGACGTTCTTGGCCTGCCCGTTCTTGACCGCGTCGAGCTTCTTCCACAGAGGGTTCTTCTCGGCCTCGGAGCGACCGGTCTTCTCCGCGTCGCCGTAGACCCCCGTGAAGATCCAGTCCGCGTCGGCCTCGTCGATCTTCTCGGTGCTGATCTCCGTGGCGAGGTCGTCGATCTGCTGGTTCTTGGGGCGGGGCAGGCCGGTGTCGGCGAGGATCGTGCCGATGAAGGACGCCTTCGCGTAGAGGCGGACGCGGTCCGGCATGTAGCGGAGCATCGTGATCGTCGGCTTGTCGTCGCCGATGTCCCGGCCCAGGGACCTCGCCTTCTCCTCGTACGCGGCCAGCTCCGTCTTCGCCTTGGCGGTCCTGTCGAGCGCGGCAGCGTTCAGGAGGTAGTTCTCCTTCCACGTGAAGCCGGGGCGGATGGAGAAGACCGTCGGAGCGATCTTGGAGAGCTGCGGGTAGAGCTTGGCGGCGCGCAGTTCGCTGCCGAGGATCAGGTCCGGCTCGAGGTTCGCGATCGCTTCCAGGTTGAGGGCGTTGATCGTGCCCACGTCCTTGGGGCTGCCCGCGTCCTTCTTGAGGTAACCCGGGATGCCGTCGTCGCCCTCGGTGGGCGCGTACCCGACGGGCTTCACACCCAGCGAGACGACGTTGTCGAGCTCGCCGACGTCCAGGACCACGACCCGCTTGGGCTGCGCCTTCAGCTCGGTCTTGCCACGTGCGTGCGTGATGGTCCGCGGGAACTCGCCCGGCTTCGCCGTCGTGCCCATCTTCGCCGTCTGCTCGGCGGCCTGGGAGAAGTCCTCGCCGCCCTGGGCGACGGCCTTGCTGCCGGTGCCGTCGCCGGACTTGCCGGAGCCGTCGCCGTCGCCGGACCCGCAGGCCGCGAGGGAGAGCGCACCTGCCACGGCGAGAGCGATGGCGGCGGTGGCCCGGTGGCGGCGCGGTCGTGCGGACCGCGGTCGTACGGGCCGCGGAGACGGGGAAAGCGGTGCCATCGGTGCTCCAGGCTCCAGGGGGTGTGCTGCTGCCGCTTCCGCGGGCCCGCATCACTTAGGTGGCCCTTACTTTAAGCGCGCCCTCCTCACCCAGCACAACCACCCCCGCCCCCTCAGGCGAATCGGTACATCGCCACCCTTCTGTGTGAAGCGGGCGTCCACAGGTGCCACGGCAGCGCGTGCGAAAACTAGCTTCGTGGCCCGGAGGTTCCCCCATGACAGCGCCCACGCTTGAGCCCGAGCCCATGACCGCGCCGACGTCTCCCCCGGCGCCCACGGCGCCCGCGGCGCCCCCAGTGATCACCGCCGACGGTGCGTACGCCGCCCGTCTCGCCCTCGACGGCGGTAGCTGGTTCCCCGAGCGCTGGACCCTCGACTCCCCCGAGCCGTACGCGGTGCCGCTGCCCGGCCATCAGCCCGAGGAGCCCGGCACCGAGGTGCTCCCGATGGCCGACGGCCGGGTCCTGATCCACCGCGTCGTCGACGGCCGGCACACCTTCGCCCTCCTGTACCCGACGGGGCCGGAGACCGGCGAGATCCTGCTCGGCGCCGTGGAGTGCGGCGAGTCCCGGCTGACACTGCTTCCGCCCTCACCGGCGGCCGGTCACGCGTACGCGCTCGCGGTCGGCGCGGGGTCGACGGCGCTGTGGCTGGTGGCGGGCGGCGCGTTCGGTCCCGAGCACGTCGCGGAGATCCCCGGGCACTGCTCGGGCGGGGTCTGGCTGGACGGGGAGGGCCGGATGCTGGCCCTGGACAGGGAGTTGGGCGGCCGGGTCAAGGCGGTGGCGGTGGACCTGGAGCGGGGCGGCGAGGTGTCACCCCTTCTCCAGATCGCCGACGAGAGCGACGACCGGCTGCTGCTCGCGGACCCCGACAGCGGGCTGCTCCTGATCCGCTCGGACGCGCCGGGCCACGACAGGATCGGCTGGGGGGTGCTCGGCGGCACGCGCCCGGTGCGTTTCCCCGAGTGCCTGCGCCTGCCCGACCTCGCGGTGACGCCGTTCGCCATACAGCCCGGCCAGACGCTGATGCCGGAGAACTGTGCGGTGGCGCTGCGGATCGACGGGGCGGCGGGGAGCTGGCTCGGCCTGTGGCGGCCCACCGAGCGCCGCCTGCATCAACTGGCGGCGCCCGGAGGGTGGTTGGCAGGTTCGGGGTGGTGGACACGGGAGGGTGCGCTGCGTCTGCCGTATGTGACGGAGGCGGTTCCGTGCGGGGTCGCGGAGCTGGAACCTCCCGCTCCGGTGGCGGCGCCCGCGGCGGTTGCCGCGCGGCCCGTTCCGTTGCAGCAGGCGCCTCTCAACGGGCGTACGGGTGTTGGTTAGACTCGCCCGGCTGCACCGAACGATCTTCTTACAGAGTTACAGCTTTTACGGGGTGAATGTGTTGACCAGAACCGAGATCCGTACGGAATCCGAGCGGAATCCCGAGCCGCGGGAGGCGGCGGGTACTTCTGGTGCCGGTAGGCATCGGGGGCCTGTGGCCGAGTGTGACGGCCCGGCGGCGGCGCCGCGGGGCAAGCACCGTCGTCCGGGCGACGAGAACTGATTCATTCCCCAACCCCGCCCCTTCCCGAAAACCCGCTCGGCACGGGGGCCTTGTCCTCAAGCGTCGGACGGGCTGGAAATCCAGCCCGTCCGGCGCTTGAGGACGAACTCGGCGGAGCCGGTGATTGACGGCAAGCAAGGCCCCCGCGCCAGAGCGGGTTTTCGGGAAGGGGTGGGGTCGGGGACAAATCAGCCCCGCTTCAGCCCCAGCACCTCCGACGCCGCGAACGTCTCCCCCGAGGGCCTGCCCGCGTAATAAGGCGACAGGGCCTCGTCCAGCTCCTCGTACGTGAAGACGTCCTTCGCCGTGTCGAACTTCGCCGCCACCTTGGGGCGCTCGACCACGGCCACCATTCCGCCGTGCACGACGAGCAGCTGGCCGTTGACCCCGGCCGCCGCGGGGGACGCCAAGTAGCCGACCAGGGGCGCCACATGCTCGGGAGCGAGCGCGTCCAGTTCGCCCGCTCCCGGCTCCTGGTAGCCCGCGAAGACGTCCTCCGTCATCCGGGTCCGCGCCCGGGGGCAGATGACGTTCGCGGTCACGCCGTACTTGCCGAGTGCCAGCGCGCTCGACGTCGTCAGGCCGACGATGCCGCCCTTGGCCGCCGCGTAGTTCGGCTGGCCCGCCGAGCCCGCGAGGAACGCCTCGGACGAGGTGTTGACGATCCGGCCGTAGACCGGCTCGCCCGCCGCCTTGGACCGCTCGCGCCAGTGCACGGACGCGAAGTGCGACGTGTTGAAGTGACCCTTGAGGTGGACGTGGATGACCGAGTCCCACTCGCTCTCACTCATCGAGAAGATCATCCGGTCCCGCAGGATGCCCGCGTTGTTCACCAGGATGTCGAGCTTGCCGTACGTGTCGATCGCCAACTGGACGAGCCCGCGCGCCTGTTCGTGGTCCGCGACGTCGCCCAGGTGCGCGACCGCCTGCCCGCCCGCCGCACGGATCTCGGCGGCGACCTCCTCGGCGGGCGTCGCGGACGCCTCGCCCGAGCCGTCACGGCCCGGCTGCCCGAAGTCGTTGACGACGACGCTCGCGCCGAGCCGGGCGAGTTCGAGGGCCTCCGCACGGCCGAGCCCTCTGCCCGCGCCCGTCACGATCGCGGCCAAACCGTCCAGTGGCCGTGGCAATGGCTGTGCCATCAGGGATCGAAGTCCTCTCAGATCTCGATGCACGTACGCAGCGCGACGCCCGTACGCATCTGGTCAAGCGCTTCGTTGATCTCGGAGAGGGGCACCCGGTGGGTGATCAGGCTCTCCAGGTCGATCCGGCCCGCGCGCCACAGCGCGATGGCCCGCTCGTAGGACTGCAGGACGTCGCCGCCGCCGTACATCGACGGCAGGATCCTCTTCTCGTCGAAGAACAGCTCGAACATGTTGAGCTGAAGGTTGTCGTCCATGGCGCCAGCACCGACGACGACGAGCGTGCCGCCGCGCCGCGTCGTCTCGTACGCGGTGCGGGCGGTGGCGGACTTGCCCACGACCTCGAAGACGTAGTCGAAGCCCTCGCCCGCGGTGATCCGCTGCTTGGCGTCGGCGAGTTCGTCCGGGGAGACCGCCTCCGTGGCGCCGAACCGCAGCGCGGCCTCGCGCCGTGACGCCACCGGGTCGACGGCGACGATCTGCGCCGCGCCCTTGAGCCGCGCGCCCTGGATCGCGGAGATGCCGACGCCGCCGCAGCCGATGACGGCGACCGACGAACCGGCCTCCACCTTCGCGGTGTTGATGGCCGCGCCCAGCCCCGTCGTCACCCCACAGCCGATCAGGGCCGCGATGTCGAAGGGCACGTCGTCCGGGATCGGCACGGCGCAGCCCGCGTCGACCACGACCTCCTCGGTGAAGGTGCCCGTGCCCGCGAAGCCGAAGACGTCCCCGCCGGGCCGCTTGAAGTTGGGGGTGCCCGCGTTCATGAACCCGGCGAGGCACAGCTGGCTCTGGCCTCGCTTGCACGCCGGACACTGGCCGCACGCGGGCAGCCAGCACACCAGGACCCGGTCTCCCTGGCTGATGCCGCTCACGCCGTCGCCGACGTCGACGATCTCGCCCGCGCCCTCGTGGCCGGGGATGAAGGGCGCCGGCTGCGGCAGTACGCCGTTCATCGCGGAGATGTCGGAGTGGCACAGGCCGGTGGCCCGGACCCGGATCTTCACCTTGCCGGGGCCGAAGCCCACCGCCTCGACGTCGTCGAGGACCTCCAGCTTGTCCTGGCCTATCTCGTGCAGTACGGCTGCGCGCATGGTGCGGCTCCTCTCGTACGGAATTCAGGCGTTGCGGCGCTTCAGGCGTTGCGGCGGCGCTTCAGGCGTGTCCGAAGCCTCAGGCGTGCTCGATCACCGTGTCGGCGAGGACCGGCGCGTCGTCCCGCTCGGCCGCCGTCACCGCCACCTGGACACGGCCGCTCTCCGGGCTCCACATCCGGATCCGCAAGGTCTCGCCGGGGAAGACGATCCCGGTGAAGCGTGTGCTGTAGCTCCGCACCCGCGACACATCTCCGCCGAGCACCGTGTCGACGACGGCCTTGAGGGTCATGCCGTAGGTGCACAGGCCGTGCAGGATCGGCCTGTCGAAGCCGGCGAGCTTGGCGAACTCGGGGTCGGCGTGCAGCGGGTTCCAGTCCCCGGAGAGGCGGTAGAGCAGCGCCTGCTCCTCGCGGACGGGACGCTCGACGATCCTGTCGGGCTCGCCCTCGGGGGCCGGGAGGCGGGTCGAGGGGCCGCGTTCGCCGCCGAAACCGCCCTCACCGCGTACGAAGATCTGGGCGTCGCTCGTCCACAACGGCCCATCGGAGTCGGCGACTTCGGTGCGCAGGACGAGGATCGCGGCCTTGGTCTTGTCGTACACGGCGGCCACCTTGGAGGTGGTGACGGCCTCGCCCTTGACCGGGATCGGGCGGTGCAGCGTGATGCTCTGGCCGCCGTGCAGGACCGCGGCCAGGTTCACCTCGATGCCGGGGGCCGAGAGCCCGCCGACGACGCCCATGCCGGCGCCCGCGACGGTCGCGAAGCTGGGCAGGACGTGCAGCTTCGACTCCAGGGTGTAGCGCAGCTCGTCCGGGTCGGTGGCGGGGATGCCCGCGCCCAGGCCCAGGTGGTAGAGCTGGATGTCCTTGTGATCCCAGGCGATCTCGGCCGACCTGGGCTCCGCGGCCAGTGCTTTCGCGGCATCGATGGGCATGGGGTGGCAGCTCCTTGACCGGTCTGAAGACCTCGGTGCGGCCGTCCGCACCGTCGGTCGCACCGAGGTCGCAACAGGGCCGGACAGCGCCCGTTCTAGAACGCGTTCCAGTCCGGCGATCCCATGTATAGCCGAGGGTTCGGTAGTTGTGAAGACTCCTGACGTCACGTCAGATAGGTGCTCGGAGGGCCGCCCTCGCCCGCCCGTGACATTTGTACCGGCCGAGTCCGTACAACCACATCTGCCGGTTTTCCGCCCCGGCTCCGTAGGGTCGGCAGCCTGGGACGAGGCGCCACGGCGCGACAGGAGAAACGATGGCGGTGAAGGGCTTCTGGCAGCGGCACGCACGTCTCGCGCGCTGGAAACACATCAGCGGGGCGCAGCTGGCGGAGGCGCGGGCGCGGGAGAAGTCCGGCCGGAGCAGACCCGAGGACCTGGGCCCGCCCAACGGCTTCGCGATGCTGCCCTGGCTCCTGATGGGGATGGGCTCCTTCTCCAACATCCTCCAGGGCGAGACGGGCAATCCCTGGCTCGGCGGGCTCGGCCTGCTGGTCTTCAACTCCCTCTACATCAGCGTGGTGTTCCGCGCCTTCGACAAGAGGGCGCGGGAGGCACGCGTCACCAGGCAGCTCCTGCTCGCGCTGACCGCGGTCACCCTCGCCCTCACCATCGGCTACGGCGACAGCTGGCTGATGTTCTTCCCGCTGCTCGGCCTGGCCACGGGTTCGGTGCTCCGGGGCAGGCAGCTCGTTCCCGCGGCGTTCGCCCTGAGCATCACGGCGGCGGTGGTCGGCGGCCTCAAGGACGGCTGGGACGCGGCGGGCATCGCGTACGGCACATTCATCTCCGTCATGGTGACGGCCGCGATCCTCGCCCTCTCCGAGACGGTGAAGGAACTGCGGTCCACCCGTGAGGAGCTGGCTCGCAGCGCGGTCGAGAAGGAGCGGCTCCGTTTCTCGCGTGACCTGCACGACCTGCTCGGCCACACGCTGTCGGTGATCGTCGTCAAGGCGGAGGCGACGCGGCGTCTGGCGCCCCGCGACCTGGACGCGGCGCTCGGCCAGGTCTCCGACATCGAGTCCGTCGGCCGCCAGGCCCTGACCGAGATCCGCGAGGCGGTCACCGGCTACCGCGAGGGCAGCCTGGCCACGGAGCTCGACCGGGCCCGCGACCTCCTGGACGCGGCGGGCATCGAGGCCGTCGTACGGCAGTCGGGCCCGCCGCTCGCCCCGCAGACCGCGGCGCTGCTCGGCTGGGTCGTCCGGGAGTCCGCCACGAATGTCGTACGCCACGCACGGGCGACCCGCTGCGAGATCGAGGTGACGGGCACCGCCGAACGGACTCGGCTGCTGATCACCGACGACGGTCGCGGCGTAGGCTCGGGAACGCCCGGCAGCGGGCTGAAGGGCCTGGCCGAACGCCTCGCGGCGGCGGGCGGCGCCCTGGAGTCGGGCCCCGCACCGGGCGGCGGATTCCGGGTCACGGCGGAGCTGCCGGTCACCGAACCAAGCCCCGGTCCCGGCCCCGGGTCCAGCGCCGGTCCCGATTCCGGTTCCGGCCCCCTCCTGGAGGAGCGCACCCCATGATCAGAGTCCTGCTCGCCGAGGACCAGGGCATGATGCGGGGCGCGCTCGCGCTGCTGCTCGGCATGGAGGCGGACATCGAGGTCGTCGCGCAGGTCGGCGCGGGCGACGAGATCGTGGACGCGGCGCTGAACGCCCGCCCCGACGTGGCGCTCCTCGACATCGAGCTGCCGGGCCGCAGCGGGCTCGACGCGGCGGCGGACCTGCGGGAGGAGTGCCCGGAGTGCCGGGTACTCATCCTCACGACCTTCGGCAGGCCCGGCTATCTGCGCCGGGCCATGGAGGCGGGCGCGGTGGGCTTCCTGGTCAAGGACGGCCCGGTGGAGGACCTCGCGGAGGCGATCCGGCAGGCACTGCGGGGCGAGACGGTGATCGACCCCGCGCTGGCCGCGGCGGCACTGAGCGCGGGGCCGAGCCCGCTGACCGGGCGGGAGGCGGATGTCCTGAAGGCTTCGGTGGACGGCGCGACGGTCTCCGACATCGCGGAGAAGCTGCATCTGTCGGAGTCGACCGTACGGAACTACCTCTCGGCGGCGATCGGGAAGACGGGGACGCGGAACCGGATGGAGGCGGTACGGGAGGCTCGGCAGCGGGGCTGGCTTTGATCTGGCCCCTGGGCCTTGACCCGGGCCGCCGCTTCTGGCCCCTGGGCCCTGGCCGTGGCTTGTGGCCCCGCGGCCCCGGGCGCCGTTGATCACCGGCTCCGCCGAGTTCGTCCTCAATCGCCGGACGGGCTGATTCCACTCAACCCTCGCCCCGCGGCACCCTCAATCACCGGCTCCGACGATTCGTCCTCAAACGCCGGACGGGCTGATTCCGTCGCCGGACGGGCTGATTCCGCTCAGCCCTTGCTCCGCTCCCTCGGCATCCACACCAGCAGCACCACGACCCCCGCCAGCAGGATGAACCCACTGGTCCTGAACGCCGCCGCGTAGCCCTCGGTCAGGGCCTCGGGGCTCGTGGAGCCGCCCATCCGCGAGGCCGCGACGGTGGAGAGCACCGCGAGCCCCAGCGCACCGCCCATCGTGCGCGAGGTGTTGATGAGACCGGAGACGAGGCCCGCGTCGCCCGGCGCGGCCCCGGACGTGCCAAGGGAGGCCAGCGGCGTCGCGGCCAGGCCGGCGCCGAACATCATCACGATGCCGGGCAGCATGATCGAGGTGACGTACGCGCCGTCGGCCGTCATCATCGACTGCCAGCCGAACCCGGCCGCCGCCACGATGATGCCGAGCAGCGACACGTTCTTCGCCCCGAGCACCGGCATCAGGCGGGGCGCCAGCTTCGAGCCGAAGACGATCGTCAGCGAGGACGGGATCAGGGCGAGACCCGCCTTCAGGGCCGAGTAGCCGAGGACGTTCTGCGCGTACAGCGTCATGAACATCCACATCGCGAACATTCCGGCGCCGCACACGAACATCGCCGCGTTCGCCGCCGACACCGACCGCACCCGGAACAGCTTCAGCGGCATCAGCGGCACCGCCGACCGCGCCTCCACCACCAGGAACGCCGCGAGCAGCGCGAGGCCCACCGCCAGGGGCACCAGGGTCTCGGCCGCCGTCCAGCCCTGCTCCTCGGTCTGGACGATGCCGTACGCGAGGGTGGCGAGCCCGCCCGTCACGAGGACCGCGCCCGGCAGGTCGAGCTTGCGGCTGCCGCCCGCGCGGCTCTCGGTGAGCCACAGCACGCCCATCGCGAGGACGAGCGCGCCGATCGGCACGTTGATCAGGAGCACCCAGCGCCAGGAGAGCAGGTCGGTGAGGACTCCGCCGACCAGGCCGCCCGCCGCGCCGCCGCCCGCTCCCACCGCCGACCAGGTGCCGATGGCCCGTATGCGTGCGGGCCCTTCGGGCACCGCGGAGGTCAGGATCGTCAGGGTCGAGGGGGCGAGCACCGCCGCGCCGAGTCCCTGCACGGCCCGCGCGAGGAGCAGCTGCCACTCGGCCTGCGCGAGGCCGCCCGCGAGCGAGGCCACCGTGAAGAGCGCGAGCCCGACAAGGAACATCCGCTTGCGGCCGAAGAGGTCGCCGGCCCGCCCGCCGAGCAGCATGAAGCCCGCGAAGGCGATCGAGTACGCGTTGACCACCCACTGCAGGCCCACCGCACTCATGCCGAGGTCGGCCCGCATGGAGGGCAGCGCGGTGTTCACCACGGACACGTCGAGGACGACGAGGAACTGTCCCGCGCAGGCGGCGAGCACCACCGCCCACACGGGGGCCGACTTCCGTGCGGTGGCGGGCATGTAAGTGTCGGGGGGCGTTTGGACCATGACAGCCATGCTCTCAGGAGTGCATGGCCCTTGCATCGGGGTTTCGCCGCAGAGATCCTCGGCCGTGGGTCCTAGGACCCCGGGCCGACTCCGCCCCTCCTTCCTTCCTCATCTCCCGCCCCTTCTTCCTCATCCCTTCCGCAGCAGTGTCACCACCGCGGCCCCGCCGAGGCCGATGTTGTGCGCGAGCCCCACCCGCGCCCCCGCCACCTGCCGCGCGTCCGCCTCGCCCCTCAACTGCCAGGTCAGTTCGGCCACTTGGGCTATGCCCGTCGCGCCGAGCGGGTGTCCCTTGGAGATCAGGCCGCCCGAGGGGTTCACCACCCAGCGCCCGCCGTACGTCGTGGCGCCGCTCTCGACGAGCTTCCCCGACTCCCCCGCCGCGCACATGCCGAGCGCCTCGTAGGTGAGGAGCTCGTTGATCGAGAAGCAGTCGTGCAGCTCGACGACGTCGACGTCCTCGATGCCGAGCCCCGACCTCTCGTACACCTGCCGCGCCGCCGCCCGCGACATCGGCTGCCCCACGACGTCGATGCACGAGCCCGATTCGAAGGACTCCCCCGTGTCCGTGGTCATCGCCTGCGCGGCGATCTCAACGGCACGCTCCTGGAGGCCGTGCCGCTCCACGAACCGCTCCGACACCACCACCGCGGCTGCCGACCCGTCCGAGGTCGGCGAGCACTGCAGCTTGGTGAGCGGGCGGTGGATGGTCTTGGCGGCGAGGATCTCGTCGACGGTGTACTCGTCCTGGAACTGGGCGTACGGGTTGTTCACCGAGTGCCGGTGGTTCTTGGCGCCCACCGCGGCGAGCTGCGCCTCGGTCGTGCCGTACCTCTCCATGTGCTCGCGTGCCGCGTTGCCGAAGATCTGGGCGGTGGGCGGGGTCATCTCGAAGCCGTGGCGGGCGGCCATCACGCCGTAGTGCCGGGCGACGGGAGACGTTTTGAAGTCGCCGCCGTCGGACCCGCCCCCCAACGCGCCCCGCGCCATCTTCTCGAAGCCGAGCGCGAGGACGCAGTCGTTGATGCCGCCCTCGACGAACTGCCGCGCCATCATCAGCGCGGTCGACGCCGTCGCGCAGTTGTTGTTCACGTTGTAGACCGGGACACCGGTCAGGCCCAGTTCGTACGCGGCCCGCTGGCCCGCCGTCGAGGCCTGGAAGCAGTACCCGACCGGGACCTGCTCCACCTGTTCGTACGAGATCCCGGCGTCGTCGAGCGCCTTGGTGCCCGCCTCCTTCGCCATGTCCCAGTACTGCCAGTCCCGCGTCTCGGGTTTCTCGAACTTCGTCATGCCGACGCCGACTATGTACGCCTTCACTGGCCAGCTCCTTCTAGATGATGGGGCGGGGCTCGGGGTCCCTCGGCAGGCCGAGGAGCCGCTCCGCGACGACGTTCAGCTGCACCTGCGTGGTCCCGCCCGCGATGGTCAGGCAGCGCGACATCAGGAAGCCGTGCAGCGCCCGCTCCCCGGCGCCCTCGCGCACCGCGCCCGCGGGGCCGAGCAGTTCGAGGGCAAGCTCGGCGACTTTCTGCTGATGCGGGGTCTGCACGAGCTTGCGGACGGAGGCCCCGGCGCCCGGTTCCGCCCCGGCCACCTGCTGCATCGTCGTGCGCAGGCCGATGCAGGCGAGCGCGTGCGCCTCGGCGGCGAGCGCGCCGATGCGCGCGCGGCGGGCGCCGTCGAGCTCGCCGGCTCGCTCGATGAGAGCCTCCAGGCCGGTGTCGAAGGTCAACTGGTCGGCCATGTGGACGCGTTCGTTGCCGAGCGTGTGGCGAGCGACCCGCCAGCCGTCGTTCACCTCGCCGACGACGGCGTCAGCGGGCAGCAGGACGTCGTCGAAGTAGACCTCGTTGAAGAGGGAGTCCCCGGTGATCTCCTTCAGCGGGCGGATGTCGATGCCCTTGGCCCGCTTCATGTCGACGAGGAAGTAGGTGAGTCCCTTGTGCTTGGGGGCTTCCGGGTCCGTGCGGGCCAGCAGGATGCCGTGGTCCGCCCACTGCGCCGCGCTCGTCCACACCTTCTGGCCGCTGATCAGCCAGCCGCCCTCGACCCGCTCGGCCCGTGTCCGCAGCGCGGCCAGGTCCGAGCCCGCCCCGGGCTCGCTGAACAGCTGGCACCACAGCACCTCGCCCCTGAGCGTCGGCGCCAGGAACCGCTCCTGCTGCTCGCGTGTCCCGTAGGCGATGAGCGAGGGCACCACCCAGGTGGCGATCCCGAGATCACTGACGCGTACGCCCGCTGCCGCCAACTCCTGCTGCACGGCGAGCTGTTGGATGGGCCCCGCGCCGAGGCCGTACGGCTCGGGCAGGTGCGGTGCGGCATGGCCGGTGGGCGCGAGGGCCTTGCGGGCGGCGGCCGGATCGAGGCCGCGGGCCGGGGCGATGGCCTCGCGCGCCTGCTCCCGGTAGGCCGCCGCCTCCGGGGGCAGCTCCATCCGCAGCTCCCGGCGCGCCCCGCCCTCCGCGAGCCGCACCGCCCGCAGCCGGTGCGCGTCACCGGTGCCGAGCAGCTGCCGGGCAACGAGTGACCTGCGCAGATACAGATGCGCGTCGTGCTCCCACGTGAAGCCGATGCCCCCGAGGATCTGGATGGCGTCCTTGGCACAGGAGTACGCGGCGTCGAGGGCGACACCGGCGGCGAGCGCACAGACGAGGCTGCGTACGTCCGGCGACGGGGAGTCTGGCGACAGGCCGTCGTCCGGCGAGGGGACGTTTGGCGAGAGGCCGCCCGGCGGGGGGACGTCCGTCGACGGGCCGTCCGGCGACGAAGGAGTGCCCGGCGAGGGGGCATCCGACAACAGACCGCCCGACGAGGGACCGCTTGGCGACAGGCCACCCCGCAGGGGGACATCCGGCGACGGGCCGCCCGGCGACGAAGGAGTGCCCGGCGAGGGGGCGTCCGACAACAGACCGCCCGACGAGGGACCGCTCGGCGACAGGCCACCCGGCGACGGGCCGCCCGGCGGCGAAGGGGTACCCGGCGAGGGGGCGTCCGACAACAGGCCGCCCGACGAGGGACCGCTTGGCGAGAGGCCGTCCCGCGGGGGGACATCCGGCGGCAGACCGCCCGGCGGCGAAAGGGCGCCCGGCGCCGGATCGCTCGGCGAGGCGGCGTCCGTCGCCCGCGTCGCGTCCCAGGTGAGGGCCCGTGCCTGCTCCAGGCGCACCAGCATGTCCGCGCAGAGGTGCTTGACCGCCTGGAACTGTCCGATCGGCCGCCCGAACTGCTCGCGCACCTTCGCGTACTCGGTGGCGGTCTCCAGCGCCCAGGCCGCCACCCCGCATGCGTCCGCCGCGTACAGGGCGCACGCCAAGTCCCGTACGAGTGCCGCGTCGACATCGAGCACCCGCCCGGCCGGGACCTCGACACCGTCCGCCACCACCTCGGCGGTGGGCCGCGTGGGGTCGGCGCTCTCCTGCGTACGTACGGTCAGCTCGGCCGCGTCGACGGCCAGCCACACGGTTCCGCGAGGGGACTCGGCGGCCAGGATCAGCAGGTCGGCGTCGGCCCCGCAGAGCACGGGCGGCGCGACGCCGTCGAGGAGGTAGCCGTCCGGCACGGACAGCGCGGTCAGCGTGCCCGCACCCAGCGCGACGGCGCCGATCCGCGCCCCGGAGGCCAGCTCGGCGGCCAGGTCGACGGCGCCCGCCCGGTGCAGCACGGCCGAGGCGAGGGAGCTCGCCAGGTAGGGCCCCGGGAGCGCGGCCCGCCCCGCCTCCTCCAGGGCAACCGCGAGGTCCACGAGGTCACCGCCCCCGCCGCCGCACTCCTCGGGCAGGTGTACCGCGAGCAGCCCCTGCTCGGCGAGCCCCTCCCAGTGGGCGGGCCTGCCGCCGGGGGCCGACGGGGCGTCGAGCAGCTTGCGTATCTCCTCGGGCGGGACCGCGCGGGCGATCCAGCCGCGCACCGCCGCCGCCAACTCCCGCTGTTCCTGCGTGATTCCGATGCCCATGCGCGTCCTCGCCGGTAGCAGCTTCCGGGACGGCGACACACTAGAACACGTTCCAATTCGATGGAAGCCTGACGGTGGGTCAGATGCGGGTCCACTCAGGTGCCGGGCGCGGGCTCCCGTAAGCCCCCGGTTAACAACAGGTCAAGAATTCCCCTCGTACGACATCCGTCGGAATAGTCGCCCGGGGAAACAGGTTCGTACTGCACGTACCCCTGCCACCCTGCACCCTTGCACCGCCCCCGGAGGCCCCACGTAATGACGCAGTCGACGACCCACCAACGCGGCACCCGCGGAGTCGTCCCCGTACTCGCCTTCGCCGGCATCGTCGTCGCGGTGATGCAGACGCTCCTGGTGCCGGTCATCAAGGACCTGCCGACGCTGCTCGACACCACGCCGTCGAACGCCACCTGGGTCATGACGGCGACCCTGCTCGCCGGCGCCGTCTCGACCCCGATCATGGGCCGCCTCGGCGACCTCAACGGCAAGCGCCGCATGCTGCTCACAAGCCTCGCCGTGATGGTCGTGGGCTCCCTGATCTGCGGCTTCACCGACAACCTCGTCGTGATGATCGTCGGCCGCGCCCTCCAGGGCTTCGCGATGGGCGCCATCCCGCTCGGCATCGGCCTGATGCGCGACATGCTGCCCCGCGAGAAGCTCGGCTCCGCGATGGCCCTGATGAGCTCCTCCATCGGCGTCGGCGGCGGCCTCGCGCTGCCGCTCGCGGCACTGACCGCACAGCACGCCGACTGGCACACCCTGTTCTTCGGCGCGGCGGGCCTGGGCGTCATATCGATGGTCCTGACCGTCCTCTTCGTGCCCGAGAGCAAGGTCAAGGCGCAGGGCACCTTCGACGTGATCGGCGCGCTCGGCCTCTCCGCGGGCCTGGTCCTCTTCCTCCTCCCCATCACCAAGGGCAGCGACTGGGGCTGGACATCGGGCATGACCCTCGGCCTGTTCGGCGCGGCGGCGGTCGTCCTCGTCCTCTGGGGCGTGATGGAGCTGCGCCTCAAGGCGCCGCTGGTGGACCTGCGCACCACGGCCCGCCCGGCGGTCCTGTTCACCAACCTGGCCTCGATCATGGTCGGCGTGGCGTTCTACGCGATCTCACTGGTGTTGCCCCAGCTGCTCCAGCTCCCGACCACCACCGGCTACGGCCTCGGCCAGTCCATGGTCGTCGCGGGTCTGTGCGTGGCACCGCTGGGCCTCACGATGATGTTCACGGCCCCGGTCTACGCCCGCCTCTCGGCGAAGTACGGCCCGAAGGTAACCCTGATCCTCGGCATGCTGATCATCGCGATCGGCTACGGGGCGGGCCTCGGCCTGATGAGCGCCGCCTGGCAGACGATCATCATCGCGGTGGTCGTGGGCGCGGGCATCGGCCTCGCCTACTCCTCGCTCCCGGCGCTGATCATCGGCGCGGTGCCCGCTTCGGAGACGGGCGCGGCGAACGGCCTCAACACGCTGATGCGCTCCATCGGCACGTCGGTCTCGTCCGCCGTGATCGGCATGGTCCTCGCCAACACGGCGAACCACGTGGGCGGCGTCGCCGTCCCGACGATGACGGGCTTCCGCACGTCCTTCCTCATCGCCACGGGTGCGGTCGCCCTCGGCCTGGTCTTCGCCCTCTTCCTGCCCTCCGCCCGCCGCTCGGTCAAGACGCAGCTCCGGGCCAGCAGCGAGGAGGACGCGAACCTGCGCGCGGCCACGGAGGCGCTGGCCGGTTTCCACGGCCGGGTGCTGAGCCCTTCCGGGGCGCCGGTGGCGCGGGCCAAGGTGACGCTGATCGACCGCCGGGGGCGGCAGGCGGGGTCGGCGCTGACGGATGACGGCGGCCGCTACGCGCTCTCCGTCCCGGGCGACGGCTCGTACGTCCTCGCGGCGACGGCGTCCGGGCATGCGCCGCTGGCCTCGGCGGCGGCGTATCGCGAGGCGGACCGAGCGGTGGAGATGGACCTGCTGCTGCCGGGCGGGAGTGAGGTGCTGGCGTAGGGGCGGTCCCTGCGGGGCTTTCCCCAATCCCGCCCCTTCCCGAAACCGGGGCTCCGCCCCAGACCCCGTACAAGATGTCCTCAAACGCCGGACGGGCTGGAAATTTCCCCGAGCCGGGGAAATTTCTAGCCCGTCCGGCGTTTGAGGACGAACTCGGCGAAGCCGGTGATCGACGGCACGCAAGGCCCCCGCGCCGAGCGGGTTTTCGGGAAGGGGCGGGGTTGGGGAGGGAAAAGACGCTCTACCCCCGCGGAGCGACCCTCTCCAGCTCCTCGATCGACCCGGACATAACAGTCCGGACATGCTCCGTCAGATGCTCCGCAGGCCAATCCCACCAGCCAACGGCCAACAGCCGGGCAACCTCGTCCTCGCTGTACCGCGTACGGATGAGCTTGGCGGGGTTGCCGCCGACGACCCCGTAGTCGGGAACGTCATCCACCACAACAGACCCCGAGGCGATGACGGCCCCGTGCCCGATCCGCACGCCGGGCATCACCATCACCCCGTACCCGAACCACACGTCGTTGCCGACGACGGTGTCCCCCCGCCCCGGCAGCCCGCTGATGAGATCGAAATGCTCGCTCCACGACCCGCCCATGATGGGGAACGGGAAGGTCGAGGGCCCGTCCATCCGGTGGTTCGCGCCGTTCATGATGAACCGCACCCCCGTCCCGAACGCACAGAACTTGCCGATACGGAGCTTCTCGGGCCCGTAGTGATAGAGGACGTTGCGCGTCTCGAAGGCGGTCGCGTCGTCCGGATCGTCGTAGTACGAGAACTCCCCGACCTCGATCAACGGCGACTTCACCAGCGGCTTCAGAAGCACGACACGAGGCTGGTCCGGAAAAGGATGCAGCACCGTCGGATCCGCCGGTACGAGTTGCATGGTCATGCCGCCTTCCACTCCTCTGCACGGCCCCGCCTCCATGATCAGCCGGACCATGCGGCAGCATAGGTCGGCCCACGGCGGAGACCCACCGCTTTTCGGAAGCCCAGGAGGACCCCATGGCCGCCCCCCAGCCCACGCCGGAGATTCTTGCCGCCTTCGAGGCGGCCAAGGGCTTCATGCCGGCCGGCGAGGGCCTCGCCCTGTACGCCGCGGCGACGGAGGCGGCGGCGCTCGGCTTGCCGCTCCTGGAGGTCGGAACGTACTGCGGCCGCTCCACGATCCTGCTCGCGGACGCCGCACGCGAGGCGGGCGTCACGGCCATCACCGTGGACCACCACCGCGGCAGCGAGGAGCAGCAGCCGGGCTGGGAGTACCACGACCCGGCGACGGTCGACCCGGAGCTCGGCCGCATGGACACGCTCCCGACCTTCCGCCGCACGCTGCACCACGCGGGCCTGGAGGACCACGTGATCGCGATCGTCGGCCGCTCGCCGCAGGTGGCGAAGGCGTGGGGCGGAAAGCTCGGCCTGGTCTTCATCGACGGCGGCCACACGGACGAGCACGCGACGGGCGACTACGAGGGCTGGGCCCCGCACCTCGCGGAGGGCGGCCTGCTCCTTATCCACGACGTCTTCCCGAACCCGGCGGACATCATGACGGGTCAGGCCCCGTACCGCGTGTACCTCAGGGCCCTGAACTCCGGCGCGTTCACCGAACTCCCGCCGACCGACTCCCTGCGCGTCCTGCGCCGAACGGGAGCGGGGATCTGACCTCCCCGTTAGAGTCACTCTCGTGTCGTACGTAGGTCCGGACAGCCAGCCCCCACGCCCGCCCCGCCGTTTCACCGGCGGCCCTCTCACGGTGACGCTCGCCGCGCTGGTGCCGACGTGCCTCGCGGGATGGCTCATTTACGAGGCCACGAGCGGACCAGGCGGCAGTGAGCCGGCCAGAACGCTTCCCTCCGTGAGCCAGTCCGCGCAGGGTTCGCCCTCCGCCGAGCCCTCCCCGTCCGCCTCCGAGAAGGACGACGGCAAGGGTGACAAGGGCGACGGCGACGCGAGTGACGAGCCGAGCGCGTCGAAGCCCCCGAAGTCCTCCACCCGCCCCGCCGCCTCCGGCCCGCTCAAGGGCAAGGTCGTCGTCGTCGACCCCGGTCACAACACGGGCAACGGCAAGCACACCGCCGAGATCAACCGCCTCGTCAACGTCGGCACGCACCGCAAGGAGTGCGACACCACGGGCACCTCCACCAACAACGGTTACAGCGAGGCCCAGTTCACCCTCGACGTCTCGCGCCGCCTGCGCACGTTGCTCGAGAAGCAGGGCGCCACGGTCAAGTTCACCCAGGACGGCGACCGCCCCTGGGGACCCTGCGTCGACGAGCGCGCCCGCATCGGCAACAACGCCCACGCGGACGCCGTCGTCTCCGTACACGCCGACGGCTCGGCCGTGGGCAACCGCGGCTTCCATGTGATCCTTCCCGCATCGGTGAAGTCCGGAGCCGCGGACACCTCCGAGATCGTCGTTCCCTCGCGAGACTTGGGCGAGCGCATCGCGGGCACGTTCCTTCGGGCGACCGGCAGCGCCCCTTCCAACTACGTCGGCGACGGCACCGGGCTCGACGTGCGCAAGGACCTGGGCGGCCTCAACCTCTCGACCGTCCCGAAGGTCTTCATCGAGTGCGGCAACATGCGCGACGCGAAGGACGAGGCATTGCTCACGAGCGACACCTGGCGGCAGAAGGCGGCGCAGGGGATCTCCGACGGAATCGTGAGCTTTCTGCGCGGATAACGGGTTGGTTCGTCGGGGATAACGGGTTGGTTGGTCTTTATCCCGAGCAGACACCCCACCCGCGTGAACGATAATGTCCTCCGTACGATGGGGGGCCATCCCCGCGCTCAGCACCACGACCTTGGGGCGAGCGACGCCTCCACCGACGAGACGACTTACGAAGGACCTGAAGTGAATATCCGCTCTCTCACTCGAGGCGACGGCGTGGTGATCGGGGCAGCGGTGTTGCTCTTCATCGCATCGTTCCTCAACACCCTTGACGCCGACGGCGGCGACAGCGACAAGCTTCCCAACGCCTGGGAGAACGGCAACCTGCTGCTGAGCGTGTACCTGCTCGGGATCATCGGTGCCGCGCTCATCGTCGTGGGCCGCGCCCTCCCGCAGCCGCGCAAGGTCGCGGGCCTCGACCTCGGCCAGCTCGGCGTCGCCTTCACCATCGCCGCCGCCTGGAGCTCGATTGGTGCGATCTTCGACGCCGACCAGTCGTACGGCTTCTTCTTCGACAGCAGCCTGAGCGGTGGCTCCGGCGGCCCCGAGGCCGGCATCGGCCTCATCCTCGGCCTGATCGCCGCCCTGGTCCTGGCCGCGGCCGCGGTCGCGACGGCGCTGGTTCCGGCGCTCAAGGCTCCCCTCGTCGGCGCCCCGCGTCCCACCCCTCAGCCCTACGGCGGCCAGCCGCAGGGTGGGTACGGGTACCCCGGTGCGCAGGGCCAGCCGCAGCAGGGGCAGCCGTACGGCGCCCAGCCGGGTCAGCCCGGTCAGCCGCAGCAGGGTCAGCCCTTCGGTGCCCAGCCGGGTCAGCCCGGTCAGCCGCAGCAGCAGACGCCGCCTCCCGGGCAGGCGCAGGCCGCCGGTGACTTCTCGCCGTTCTGGTTCGCCGTGCCCGTGCCGCGTCCGCTGTACGCGGAGGACGGTTCGCCGACGCCGATCGCCGAACTGGCGCCCGGCACCTGGTACTTGGCCGTCGAGCAGCGCGGTCCCGGCCTGGTTGCCCAGACGCAGGACGGCCGTCGTGGCGTGCTGCAGGACACCACGGGGATTCAGCGCGGCTGATCTCTCCGTACCTCGCGACACCTCGCGGCCCCTCGCCCTTCCGGGCGGGGGGCCGTTGTCGTACAGTCGCCACCCTGCACCGAACTGACGTACCGTCAGAAAGGACCGGGGTATGGGCATGCGCCTGGGACTCGCACTCGGCTACTGGGGGCGCGGGCCCGACCCCGGGCACGTGGCACTCGCCCAGGAGGCCGAGCGGCTCGGATATGACTCCGTGTGGACGGCCGAGGCGTGGGGTTCCGACGCCTTCACCCCGCTGACCTGGATCGCTGCGCAGACCTCCCGGATCAAGCTGGGCACGGCGGTCGTGCAGATGGCGGCGCGGTCGCCGGTGACGACGGCGATGCACGCGCTGACCCTGGACCACCTGTCCGGCGGGCGGATGATGCTCGGGCTCGGGCTGTCCGGGCCGCAGGTGGTGGAGGGGTGGTACGGACGGCCGTTCCCGAAGTCGCCGCTGACCGCGACCCGGGAGTACGTGGACGTCATCCGCCAGGTGCTTCGGCGGGAGGGGCCGGTGGCACTGGACGGGCGCTTCCACTCCCACCCCTATCGGGGAGAGGACGGGAGCGGCCTGGGCAAGCCCCTGAAGCCGATCACGCATCCGCTGCGGGCGGATCTTCCGGTGCTGCTCGGTGCGGAGGGCCCGAAGAACATCGCGCAGACGGCGCGGATCGCGGACGGCTGGCTGCCGCTCTACTGGTCGCCGATGCGGGCCGACGTGTACGAGGCTTCGCTGGAGGGTGCGCCCGACGGCTTCATGGTCGCGCCGATGGCGCGGGCGAAGGTCTGCGACGACGTTGCGGAGGGCCTGCTTCCGGTCAAGGCGATGCTGGGGTTCTATATCGGGGGGATGGGGCACTCCGCGCGGAACTTTCATGCAGATCTGATGGCGCGGATGGGGTTCGAGGCGGAAGCCCGGCGGATTCAGGAGTTGTTTCTGGCGGGGCGCCGGGAAGAGGCGGTCCTTGCCGTTCCGGACGCTTTCGCCGATGAGATCTCGTTGGTGGGACCGCGGGAGAGGATCGCGGAGCGGCTTGAGTTGTGGCGGAAGGGACCCGTCACGGATCTGCTGGTACTGGCTCCGGACCGTCTTACGCTGCGGACGCTGGCCGAGCTGGCCGAGCTGGCCGAGCTGGAGCGGTAGCTCAGCCCGTCCGGCGCCTGACGACGCCCCTCCCGGGTGCCTTCGCCTACCCCTTCGCCAGCTCCCCCGCCGACGGCACCTTGTTCTTGACCTCCGCGCCCGCGCCCTTCCCGGCGTCCTTCACCTGGTTGATGACGTCGTCGAAGGAGTTCACGACCGAGTCCGTGGAGTCGCCCTTGCGGAGCTTGGACGGGAGATCCTTCAGGGCGTCGATGCCCGCCGTCAGCGGAGCCACCGCCTTGGCCAGCGCGGGGTCGCCCTTCGCGTTCTTCGACGCCGCCTTCAGGCGGTTGTAGGCGAGGGTCCCGGCGAGGCCCGCCTTGATCAGGGCGAACTTGCGCCCGTCGGCGCCCTTCTTGAACTTCCCCGCGCGGAAGGGCTTCACGATCCACTGGTACGTCGCCCCGGCGGCGATCCCCGCGTTTGCCGCGAACCGCGTCTTGGCGAACTTCTGCTTCTCGGCGGAGCTCGAACTCGACGGCGCCCTGGAGGACGACGCCGCGTCCGCGTCGTCACCCCCGCACCCGGTCGCCCCCGCGATCAGGGCCCCGCACAGCACTGGGACGACGAGAGACCGGCGTACGGTCGCGGCGGACGGCAACACGGGGACCTCCGGGGGTGGACAGCCTGCGGACAGCTCTCCCGGCAGCCTCACCCCGGTCGGCGGGACCCGCCACTCGGGCGAGCCCGTACGGGTTTCAACCGGGCCGGGCCAGGTACACGGTCTTTATGTCCACCCGACAAGCACGTGGCAGCACCGCAGCGAGGGTCATCGTCATCGTCGCGGACGTGATGGCCATCATCCTCGGCCTGTGGATCCTCATGTATCTGTTGGACGCGAACCGCGCCAACGACCTCGTCCAGTTCATCCACGACGTGGCCCGCTGGCTGGCCGGCTGGTCACACGATCTGTTCACGTTCGACGAGGCCTGGGCCCGTGTGGTCTGCGGTTATGGCCTCGCGGCACTGGTCTACGTCTTCATCGGCCACGCCATCGCAGGCCGCCTCCGCCGCTACTGACCGGCACCGGCACGCCACGCCCCGACCCCCACCACCCCCAGTCACACGATCCGGGGGATCCGGGGGCACCCCCCGGAAAGACACAGCACGTTCGACGAGGCCTGGGCCCGCGTGGTCTGCGGTTATGGCCTCGCGGCACTGGTCTACGTCTTCATCGGCCACGCCATCGCAGGCCGCCTCCGCCGCTACTGATGGAGGAGCCCGCGCGTACCACCACGGTCGCCGCTGTCACCCCCCGGCAGCGGCGCCGCTGTGGCGCCGCTACTGACCCCCGGTGGCGGCGCCGCAGCACTCCGGGGTCAGGCCCTCGGGGAGGCGTTCGCCCGAGAAGACCGCGCAGGTGGCCTCGTCGCCGCCGAGTGCCGCCACCGCGAGCAGCAGGGAGCCCGCCGTCCACGTGGTGAGTTCCTCCGGCCAGATCGCACCGTCGTCGAAGACGTAACCCGTCCAGTACAGGCCGGTCTCCGGGTCGCGCAGGTGCTGGATCGACTGGAGGATCTCCAGGGCGCGGTCCGATTCCCCCAACACCCAGAGGGCCAGGGCGAGTTCGGCACTCTCGCCGCCCGTCACCCAGTTGTTGGGGATGACGCAGCGCACGCCGAGGTCCGGCACCACGAAGCGGTCCCAGCCCTCCTCCATGCGGGCCTTGGCCGCCGCGCCCGTGAGCGCGCCGCCGAGGACCGGGTAGTACCAGTCCATCGAGTAGCGGTCCTTGTCCAGGAACCGCTCGGGGTGGCTCTGGATCGCGTGGGCCAGCGCACCCGTCGCCAACTCCCAGTCCGGTTGCGGTTCTTCGCGCTGCTCGGCGATCGCCAGGGCGCACCGCAGCGCCTGGTGGATCGATGAACTGCCCGTCAGCAGCGCGTCGTTGACCGCCTCACCGCTCGGCTCCCGCTTCCAGCCGATCTGGCCGCCCTGCTGCTGGAGGGCGAGCACGAACTCCACCGCGCCCACCACCGTCGGCCACATGCGGTCCAGGAACGTGTCGTCGCCGGTCGAGAGGTAGTGGTGCCAGACGCCCACCGCGATGTACGCGCAGAAGTTCGTCTCGCGGCCCCGGTCCGTCACGTCGTGCGGATCCCCGTCGGCGTACGCCGCGTACCAGGACCCGTCCGGATTCTGGTGCCGCGCCAGCCAGTCGTAGGCGCGGCCCGCCGCCGCGTGCTCGCCCGCCGCGTCCAGGGCCATGGCGGCCTCGGTGTGGTCCCAGGGGTCGAGATGGTGGCCGCGGAACCACGGGATCGCGCCGTCCTCGCGCTGGACGGCAAGAATCCCGCGGACCGTCCGCGTGGCCTGATCCGCCGTCAGGACGCCCGGCAGGACCAGGTGTTCCGTCCGCTCCGGGCTCGTCACGCGTCGGTCTTCGCGTCGGCCTTCGGCAGGTGCGGCTTCGTCGCGTACGCCACGAAACTCTTGCCCACGACCGGGTTGAGCAACTGCTCCGCCACCTTCGTGGCCAGCGGTTTCTTCATGATGTCCCAGACGAGGAGCTTGTGGTACGCCCGCACGGGCAGCGCCTTGTCGTTGTCCACGCCGAACGCGCACTTCAGCCACCAGTACGGCGCGTGCAGCGCGTGCGCGTGGTGCGTGCCGTACGGCTTCAGGCCCGCTTCCCGCATCCTGCCGAGCAGCTCGTCCGCCTTGTAGATGCGGATGTGACCGCCCTCGACCTCGTGGTACGCGTCCGACAGGGCCCAGCAGATCTTCTCGGGGCCGTAGCGCGGGACCGTGACCGCGATGCGACCGCCCGGCTTCAGGACCCGGACCATCTCGGCGAGTACGCCCTTGTCGTCGGGGATGTGCTCCATCACCTCGGAGATGATCACGACGTCGAACGAGGCGTCGGGGAAGGGCAGGTTGAGCGCGTCACCCTCCATCGCGGTGGCGGTGGCGCCCGCAGGCGCCTCGCCCGCCTCCTTCATCGCGGCGAACCACTTGGCGACCTCGCGGATCTCCTCGCCGTTCTGGTCGAGGGCCACCACCTGGGCCCCCCGCCGGTAACACTCGAAGGCGTGCCGGCCCGCGCCGCAGCCCAGGTCGAGGACGCGGTCGCCCGCGGCGAGCGGGAAGCGGGTGAAGTCGACGGTCAGCATCAGCGATGGCTCCCGGAGTACGTCGGGGTGGTGGCCGGGGGGCGGCCGGATTGCGAGGCCGCGTTGGTGGCGATCGCCGCGCGGTACAACTCTGCGGTGCCCTGGGCGGCGCGGGCCCAGGTGAACTTGGCGAGAACCCGCTCACGCCCGGCGGCGCCGAGGCGGGCCCGCAGCTCCGGGTCGCCGAGCAGTCGGTTCAGTCCGGCGGCGAGGGCGCCTGGATCGGCGGGGCGTACCGCAAGGCAGGTCTCGCCGTCGGGCCCCGCGACCTCGGGGATCGCGCCGCCGGTCGTCGCGAGGAGGGGCGTCCCGGTGGCCATGGCCTCGGCCGCGGGAAGCGAGAAGCCCTCGTAGAGCGACGGGACGCAGGCGACCTCGGCCGAGCGGACCAGGTCCACCAGCTCCTCGTCGGTGATGCCCTTGACGAACTCGATGGCACCTTCGAGGCCGTACCGCTCGATGGCCTGCGCCACGGGGCCGTCCTCGGCGCGCTTGCCGACGACGACGAGGTGGGCGGCGGGGTTCTCGGCGCGGACCTTGGCCAGCGCCTCGACGAGGTAGATGAGGCCCTTGAGCGGGACGTCCGCGCTGGAGGTGGTGACGATGCGTCCGGGCACCTCGGGGATCGAGGGGTCGGGCGAGAAGAGGTCGGTGTCGGCGCCGATGTGCACGACGCTGATGCGGTCGTCGCGTACGCCGAGGTGGTCGACGATCTCCTGGCGCGATGTGCCGGAGACGGTGAGCACGGAGGGCAGACGGCGGGCCACACGCTTCTGCATGCGCGTGAACGCGTACCAGCGGCGCACGGACATGCGGCGGCGCCAGTCGGGCGCCGCGTCGAGCTCGAGGCGGCGGTCCACGGTGATGGGGTGATGGATCGTCGAGACGAGCGGGGCACCGAGGTCGCCCAACAGGCCGTAGCCGAGCGTCTGGTTGTCGTGCACGACGTCGAACTCGCCCCGCCTGGCTCGCAGATGGCGGCGGGCGCGCAGGCTGAACGTCGCGGGCTCGGGGAATCCGCCGGTCCACATCGTCGCCACTTCGAGCGCGTCGACCCAGTCGCGGTACTCGGCGCGCTTCGGCGTGCGGAAGGGGTCGGGCGAGCGGTAGAGGTCGAGGCTCGGCAGCTCGGTGAGCTTGAGCCCTTCGAGACCGTCGTCGTCCAGGACGGGGTAGGGCTGCGCGCCGATCACCTCGACGCTGTGGCCGAGGCGGGCCAGCTCGCGCGAGAGGTGACGTACGTAGACGCCCTGGCCCCCGCAGAACGGGTTGCCCTTGTACGTGAGGAGAGCGATGCGCAACGGACGATCACCATCGGCGTCCGGCCCCGTCCGGGGGCCCGCCTCCATGGCCTCAGCGGTCACTCTCGGCCCCCTTCTTCTTGCGGTTGTCCGCGAGGTTACGCCGGGACGGTAATCTAGAACAAGTTTCAGACTTGTTCGTTGAATGATCGGTGAGTGATCGCTGGACGAGCTTTGAATCTACCGGCAGGTAGCCGCGCTGTAAGGCCCGGATCAGGTGATTCGCGCCACGGCAGGTGCCCTGCCATGCTTGCCGACCACGTAACCGGCCGGGACGACGGAACAACGGGACATATGACAGCGGAAGCCAAGGCAGCGGAAGTCGCAGCAGCTGATCCGGCGTCGCCACCCCTGACCGAGCGGCAGGAGGCGCGCCGCCGCCGCATCCTGCACGCCAGCGCCCAACTCGCGAGCAGGGGCGGGTTCGACGCGGTGCAGATGCGCGAGGTCGCCGAGTCCTCCAGCGTCGCCCTCGGCACGTTGTACCGGTACTTCCCTTCCAAGGTGCATCTCCTGGTCGCCACCATGCAGGACCAGCTGCAGCACATGCACACCACGATCCGTAAACGCCCGCCCGCGGGTGAGACGCCCGCCGAGCGGTGCGCCGAGACGCTGATGCGGGCCTTCCGTGCCCTGCAGCGCGAGCCCCACTTGGCGGACGCCATGGTCAGGGCGCTGACGTTCGCCGACCGTTCCGTGAGCCCCGAGGTGGACACGGTCTCGCGGCTGACCACGGCGATCATCCTGGACGCGATGGGCCTGGCGGACGCGCCGACCCCCGAGCAGCTCTCGGCCGTCCGGGTCATCGAGCACACCTGGCACTCGGCGCTGATCACCTGGCTCTCGGGGCGGGCGTCGATCGCGCAGGTCAAGATCGACATCGAGATGGTGTGCCGCCTGATCGATCTGACGTCTCCCGAGGCCGAGTAGCACCGAGCAGGGCCGAGCAGGAGCCGATCAGTGCGCCGCCCCGTTTGCCCGGGAACGCTCGACAGCTAACGCCCGCACAACCCCCGAACCGTTGCATGGGGGGCGCACAGCCTCCTGGCAATTGCGCCCCTGAGCCTCTCCTTGGTCCCGCTTGGCCAGTTCTCCGCGTCCGTACGAGCCGTCGGCGCCGTATGAATGGCTACGTGCTGTACGAAGCCATCGCGACCACAAGCGGGAACCTGGAGGAGCGAAGCGTGATCCGGGTACTTCTCGTGCACGACGCCTGTCTGTTGCGGTCGGCTCTGGCCGAATGCCTCGCCCGTGAACCGGACCTGGAGGTGTCCCATGCCCCGTGGCACAACGCCCGCGACCGTACGGGCGCGGTGCGTCCCGACGTCTGCGTGGTCGACCCCGACGGCGACGCGGCCCACGCGTCCGCCGAGTTCGGGGAGCAGTCCCATCCCGTGTACGGCGGCCTCGGCTGCCCGCTCCTCGTCCTGGTGTCCGGCAACCGGCCGGGGCTGCTCCGCCGCTGCATGGACGCGGGCGCCCTCGGCTATGTGGACAAGGCGAGCCCGCCGGACCGGCTGCTCGCCGGGATAAGACAGGTGGCCGCCGGCCGGCGGTTCGTGGACGAGACACTCGGGTTCGGATTCCTGAAGGCAGCTCAGATGCCGCTCACCGCAAGGGAGTTACTGGTGCTCTCGCTGGCCGCCGGGGGCGCGCCCGTCGCCGAGATCGCGCACCGCCTGCATCTGACGAACGGGACGGTGCGCAACTACATGGCCGCGATCACCCGCAAGACCGGGGCCCGGAACAGGATCGACGCGATTCGGATCTCGCGGGTCGAGGGCTGGGTGTGACGCCCCGTTCACCGGCCCCCAGTTGCCGGACAGCTCGCGGTAGAGGGACGAGGTGCCGAGCAGCTCCTCGTGGCGTCCGCACACGGTGTGCGTCCCGTCCATCACCAGGATCCGGTCGGCGCGGCGTGCCGAGCTGATGCGGTGGGCGATCACCACGAGAGTGCCGCCCGGCCGTGCCGCGAAGGCCCGCTCGGCGCGGGCCTCCGCCACCGGGTCGAGGTGGCAGGTCGCCTCGTCGAGCAGGGCGAGGGGCGCGTACGAGACATAGGCGCGGGTCAGCGCGACGAGTTGGCGCTCGCCGGCGGAGAGGGCGGCGGGATCGACCGGGGCCGCGAGGCCGCCGAGCCGGTCGATCACCGCGCTGAGCCCGACGGCCCGCGCGGCGGCCAGCAACTCCGCGTCACCGACGGCGTCCACCCGCAGGTACTCCAAGTTCTGCCTGACCGTGCCGCTGAAGACGTACGCCTCCTGCGGGATCAACACCCGCCGCCCGGCGGCCGCACGCCCCCGCACGGGCCGCCCGTCGACGCGAACGACACCACCCCCCGGCTCCAGCAGCCCGGCCACGAGCCCGGCAAGGGTGGACTTCCCGATCCCACTGGGCCCGACGACCGCCAGATGACCGCCGCGCGGAAGGCTGAGCGAGAGTTCGCGTACGACGGGCGCGGCCTGGGGACCGTAGGCGAAGGTGACGGAGTCGAGCTGGAGGGCAGGGGGCACGCGAGGGGAGAGGGCTTCACCGGGAGCGGGGGGTCCATCGGGGGGAGGCTTCCGGCCGGGGGCAGACGTGCGGCCGGGGGCAAACGTGCGGCCGGGGGGAGGCGTCCCGCCGGGGGCAGGCACCCCGCCAGGGACAGGCACCCCGCCAGGGGCAGACGGCCCGCCAGGGGCAGACGGCCCGCCAGGGGCAGACGGCCCGCCAGGGGCAGACGGCCCGCCAGGGGCAGACGGCCCGCCGGGGGCAGGCACCCCGCCAGGGGGAACCGGCCCGCCAGGGGCAGACGCCCCGCCAGGGGGAACCGGCCCGCCAGGGGCAGACGCCCCGCCAGGGGGAACCGGCCCGCCAGGGGCAGACGCCCCGCCAGCGGAAACCGGCCCGCCAGGGGCAGACGCCCCGCCAGCGGAAACCGGCCCGCCAGGGGCAGGCACCCCGCCAGCGGAAACCGGCCCGCCAGGGGCAGGCACCCCGCCAGCGGAAACCGGCCCGCCGGGGACAGGTGTCCCACCGAAGACAAACCCCTCCCCAGGGGCAGACGCTCCGCCAGAAGCAAGTCCCTCGCCCTCAGTGGGCGTCCCGGTTGCCGCGGGGCCGGTGGCCCGTGACGGCGCGTCGCCGAGTGCAGATGGCCCGGTGACCGCTCCTGCCGTGTCGCGGGTGGTGGCGGCCTCCTTCGTTCCTGGCTGCTCGGGGATTTCCGCCTCCGGCGTCCACGTCAGGCGGCGCAGGACTATGGCCAGGCGGGAGCCGCTTGTGCCGAGGCCGTGGATCAGGTTGTGCAGGGCCGGGAGCAGGGCCTGGGTGACGTAGGCGATCGCGCCCACCAACGCGCCCGGCGTCACCCCCTTGTTCAGGAGCCAGGGGGCCGTGACGAGGAGCAGGACGAGCGGGAGCTGGCCGCCGGTCACGAGGGCCGCCGTGCGCAGGATGCCCCAGCGGGCCAGGGAGCCGGCCGCCGCGTACTCCGCGGCGATGCCCCGGTCCAGCTCCACCGCCACGTCCTGTTCCGCGCCCGCGGCGGCGACGTCCCGCAACCCCGGTGCCACTGAACCCAGTTGACCCGCGATGCCCTCATCGGCGACGAGGAACTTCTCTTGGCGCCGCGCCAGCGGCCGCAGGCTCGCCACGAACAGGCCGACTCCGGCCAGCAGCGGTGGCGCGACGACCAGAAGGAGGAGCGGGGCCAACGAGAACAGGCCGATCAGCGCGCCCGCCGCCGTGAAGACGAAGGAACGGGACACCAGGACCAGGCCCGCGAAGGTGTCCCTGGCGATCTCCACCTGCTGGGTGAGCCGGGACACGGAGGCGCCGTCCGCGTCCCGCAGCCCCCGGCCGACGACCTGCCGTACGAGGGTGTCCCGCAGGGGTTCCACCAGATCGGCGATCGCGCGGAACACCCGCCCCGTGCCGTACGCGGCCACGACCACGCCGAGGCCGGCCCCGCCGAGCCACCCGAGGCCCACCGCCTCACGCCCCGCCAGGAACCCGTCGTCCAGGGCGCGCGCGAGGGCGTAGCCGGTGAGGAAGGTCTGCCCGGTCTCCAGGACGGACCAGAGCGCGAGCCGCAGCACCACCGGCCACCGACGCAGAAGGAACCGCACGCCGCGACGGTAGGTACCCGGCCGCGCCGGGAAGGCCGACACCACCGGTCCGCTCGCCGCCTGGCCGCCAGAAGCCTTCCTCACGCGCCGAACACCTCCCTGTACTCCGCCCGCTCCCACAGCTCCGCATGCGTCCCCACCGCGCGGATCCGGCCGCCGTCCAGCCAGGCGACCACGTCCGCGCGGGCCGCCGTCGCCGCGCGGTGGGCGATGATCAGGCGGCTGCGGTGCGGGCTGCGGTGGAGCAGGGCCTCGGCTATGTGGTGTTCGGTCACCGTGTCGAGGCTCGACATCGCGTCGTCCAGGATCAGGATCCGGCCGCCTCGCGCGAACGCCCGCGCCAGGCCCAGGCGTTGGGCCTCGCCCCCGGAGAGGGGCGCGTCGGCGCAGGGCGTGGCGTAGCCGTCGGGGAGCCGCGTGATGAAGGAGTCCGCGTGGGCGGCACGGGCCGCCTCACGGATACGGGGCGGCGTCGGGCGCGGGGCGCCGAAGCCGATGGTGCCCTCCAGGGTCGTGCCGAGGAGCGCGGGCCGCTCGAAGGCGTAGCCGACCTCGCGGCGCAGCTCCTCGCGGCGGAGCGAACGCAGCGGTACCCCGTCGAGGCGTACGTCCCCTTCGTCGGGGTCGGCGAGCCGGCCCGCGACGGACGCCAGGAGCGACTTGCCCGCGCCGGAGCGGCCGACCACGGCGAGTGTGCGGCCCGCCGGGACGGTCAGGTCGACGCCGTCGAGCACGGTGCGCTCGCCGCGGGTCACCGTGACCCCGCGTAGCTCCAACAAGCCGTCCCCGGGCGGGAGTTCCGCGTCGCCGTACGTGGTCGAGGGTTCGGCAAGGACCTCCCCCAGGCGGCGCGCGGCGGCCTTGGCGCGCACCAGCGCCCCCAGCTGTCCGACGAGCATGCCGATGCCGGTGGCGAGCACCGCGTAGCGGGACGCGGCCAGCAACTCGCCGACGGAGATGCTGTCTTGCAGCACCAAATGGCCCGCGACCGCGACGACCGCGATCTGCAGGAGGGGCGCGACCGCCATGGCCTGTGACTGGGAGCGGCCCTGGACGCGCCACATCCGGTGCCCGTGCCGGGAGAGTTCGGGCAGCGGCCCGAGCACCCGCCTTGCCTCCTTGTCCTCGGTTTGCGCTGCCGCGATGGTCCTGGCCCCGCCGACCGCCTCGCTGAGACGGCCCGCGATGTCGCCCTGGACCTGCTGGTAGCGCGTCACGCAGTCGGAGGTGGCGCGGGTGAACGCCCGTAGGAGCAGGACGAGTACGGGGACTCCGGCGATGAACGCCACGGCGAGCAAGCCGTCGATCAGGGCGAGTGCCACCACGGCCCCGACGGGCACGACCAGGGCGGCGAGAAGCCCGGCGAGCGTGGCGGGCGCGACGCCCGCGTGCGCCGCGTTGTCGATGAGGCGGGCCACCAGGTCGCCGGGGGCGAAGCGTGCGGTGGCGCGCGGCCCCACGCCCAGTACATGACGTCCGACACGGCCCCTCAGCCAGGCCGTCGTACGGGCGTTGGTGGTTCCGGTGAGGACGCCTTCGCAGGCGTCGAGGAGCGCGCTCGCGCCGATCAGCGCCGCGCAGACGAGGATCCAGCGGGTGGCGTCGGCGCCTACGTGGCCGGCCGCGTGTCCCGCGATGACGGCGTCAAGGGCGCTGCCGATCGCGAACGGCAGGAGGAGACTCGCGCCGGCCCCCGCGACTCCGCACAGTGCCAGCGCCACGCAGCGTGCGGCGCTGTGGCGGGTCGCGGCCTTCAGCAGGCCCGCGTAGTGGCCGGGGCGCGGAGGACGTGTGGTCGTGATCGCCATGCGGTGCGGGCCCTCGCAGTCCTCGTGTTCCTTGGCGGAGCAGCCGTGACGAAGCGACCGGGCGTCGGGACGGGCGCCGGTGAAGGAGTCCCCGCCGCAACAACCGTCCGTAACCGCTGTCCATACCGGGTGTCCGGGGCGTGGTGGGAACCGGGCGGTGCCTCTGGGCGGAGGCGCCGCCCGGTCCCTCAGGAACCGTGCCGCTCAGGCACGGACCTGTGTCACAGGCAGAGCAGCACGCTCGCGTCGCTCCAGCACAGCAGCAGGCTCACGTTGCTGCCGCCGCCACCGTGGCCGCCACCGGTCATCTCGTCGGACTCCATGCTCTGCAGGTCGAGAAGCGCCATGGTCTTCCCTTTCATTTGGGGACGTAGTTGTCCTTATGGGTGGTGTCACGACCCCGCCGCGTGGCGGGACCGGCTCTGGGGCCGCCTGGGCGGCGGCAGGAAGGGGACGTGTGCTCCGCCGTCCCCCAGGGCGGCGGCGAGGGCGAGGAGACAGCCCGCCGTTCCGGTGTGGAGGTCCATGGAGAGACGCAGCATCTGGTGCCCGGGGAACGCGAGTTGGCCCGCGTACGGCATCGCGAACCAGCCGAGGCCCTCGATCTGCGCGGCGATGTCCTCGGGCGTGATGCCGGGCGCGGTGCTGCGGTTGAGGTGCGTCAGCAGTCCGGCCCGCCCCTGGAACAGGCCCGGCTGCACGCAGAACCGTGAGCGCGCGGTGGCCAGGATGCCCGGCCGTACCGCCTCGAACCCGGCGTCGTCCCGGTGCGCGAGGTAGTCGTCGACGACCATCCCGATGCCTACGCTGCCGTCGCCGAGGTACGGCATCGTGCGCCAGCCCTCGTCCACCCCGAGGCTGCCGTCCGGCCGCGCGACGCACCGGGCGAGGTCCGCGCGCAGGGCGTGTGCCGCCAGGTCGAGGAGCGCGGCGTCGCCGTTCCTCTCGTAGAGCCGCAGGAAGAGGAGTGCGGGGCCGGTGGCACCGTGCAGCAGACCGGCCCGTTGCCGCCCCTTCGGCGGGTTTTCGGAGGAGGTCAGCCGCTCGCCGATCACCTCGGCCGCTCGCAAGGCGTGCTGGGCGAGCGCCTCCTCGCCGGTGCTGTGCGCGAGGGCGTCGAGGGCAAGGCCGAGTCCGGCGAGGCCGCCGTGCAGGTCGGAGGGGAGCCGCTGCCAGTTCTCCTGGAGGACGGTCTCCATCAGGTCGAGTGCGCGGGTGCGGTGGCCGAGCCGGTCGAGTACGTGGGCGATGCCCGCGAGGCCGTCGTCGAGCCCGAGGGGCGTGCCGGGCGGCGCGGGCTCGGTGTGCTTCAGGAGCCAGCGCTCGCCTTCCTCGTAGCGTTCACCGCCGCTCTCGGCGAGGGCGTGCAGCACTCCGGCGGCGCCGTGCGCGAGGCCGAGCCCGCCGCTGTCGGTGAACTGCGCGATGTCCCCGGGGAAGAGCCGGTCGTCGCGCTCCGGGGTTGCCGAGGCGAGGATGGCCTTGACCATCGAGTCCCGGCTGCTGGGCCAGTCGGCGACGTCGACGAGCGGCGCGGCCGTCGATGCGGTCCGGCGTCCGGTCACCTTCGCGCCGTCCCGGTCCTGCCCGCCTCGCTCGATCTCCGCCACGGCTTCGTCGAGGAACTCGGGGGGTACGTCGGGGAATTGCGAGGCGATCACCGTCGCGAGATGCGCGGCCTTGCTCCGGTCGACGGCGAGGAGCGTGGTGATCGGCAGGAAGAGGGCGAGCCGCAGGCATGCCAGGGCGTAGCGGTCGACGTCCACGCCCTCGCGGTCCGCGGGCGCGATGAATCCGGGGTGGGCCACGACCTGCCGGCCGCCCTCGCCCACTCGCGTCGCCGCCTCGAAGTCGAGGAGGGACACGGACTGTTCGTCGGGCGCGACCATGATGTTGAACATGTGGAGGTCGTTGAAGACGACACCCCGCTCGTGCACGGCGGCGACGGCCTCCTCGACGGCCCGGTGGATCCGCAGCGCCCAGGCCGTGTAGGTGGCGATCGCGTCGGCGTCCGGCTCACTGACCAGGAGCGGATGCCGGTCCGCGAAGAAGGAGTTGAGGGTGCGGCCCTCCAGGAAGTCCATGACGAGGAAGCGGTGGCCGCCGAGTTCGAACCAGTCCCGTACCCCGGGCGCGACACCGAGGCCCGCCAGCTTCTCCAGCGCGCCCCGTTCGCGCTCCAGGCGGGCCACGGCGTCGGCCCCGTCGGAGGCCAGGCCCGCGTGCGGCCGGCCCTCCTTCAGGACGACCTTGCGGCCGTCCCGGGTGTCGGTGCCCGCGTAGACCCCGCCGCCGTTGGAGAAGTGCAGCGCCTTCTCCATGCGGTACGGCAGGTCGGTGACCGTCGTGTTGTTGCGCGCCGCGAGCTGCGGTCCGAGGAACGGCGGCAGCGTCACCCACTCGGGGACCTTGAACGCCGGGTCGCGTGAGTCGGGGACGAGGCGGCCTTGGCCGTCCTCGATCGCGGGCACGAGACCGCCGCGCTCGTCGGCGCACATGCGGCGGGTGAAGGCGCCGTACCTGACGTACAGCGGGCCTTCCTGCCAGCGCAGGTCGGTGAGGATGTAAGGGCCTTCGTACCCTTCGAGGATCTGCCCCAACTCGACCAGGAGTGAATGCAGTTGCTGTTCGTCGGCCGGGTAGATCGTCGCGAACTTGCCGCTGCCGTCGCGTCCCGCGTACTTGCTGTTGCGCAGGTGGAGCAGGTGCCGGCCCGCGATGAACTTGAACGGCACGGCGCGCGGCACGCAGTGTTCCCGCACCGCGGCGGCTATTCGGTCGGCGTTCTCCAGCGTGGCCGACACATGGATCTTCCAGCCCTGCTGGGGCGCGGGCCGTGCGCGCCCGTCCTCGTCGAGGGGGACGAAGGTCAGCCAGTCGCCCTGGCGGGCCGACCGCCACCCCTGCGGGACCGGCAGTCCCCCGGTCTCGAACTCAGGGGCGCTCCCGCCCACGGACAAGCGGTCCGGAGTCTCGTAGAAGTACCTGTCGGCCAGGCAGTAGACCTCGTACCGCTTGTCCACGGCGTCCCCATCCCCCAAGTTGTCTGGCTCTGAACAGTTCCAGGCCGCAAAGGGGACGGACAGTCACGGATGTCATCGATCGGGCATGCGGAACGCATGGGTAAAGTCCTGTTCGCACACGTTCGAGTGCAGATAAAGTGCACAGGACCGCCACAAACCGGCGCGGATCGCATCACGGAAGTAAATCCGGTTGCCGGAGCGAAGCCGCTAGTCCTCCGGCGGGAAGACGACCTCCCCGCTGCCGGACAACGTGATGGTGATCGCCTCGACCGGGCACCCCTCGGCCGCTTCGAGCACCTTCTCGTTGGCGTCGGTCTCGGGGTCCTCGGGGTGCGACTGGCGGGCGGAGTCGAGCGTGAAACCGCCCGGCGCCGTGATCACGCACATCCCGGAGCCGATGCAGACCGAGCGGTCCACCTCGACGTGCCAGCGGTCACCCATCAGGCACCCGCCCCTTCGTAACCCGCCGGGAGGTGGATCATCTTGTGCTCGAAGTACTCGCCATACCCCTCGGGTCCGAACTCCCGCCCCAGACCGGAGTTCTTGTAGCCGCCGAACGGGCCGAGCATGTCGAGGCTGAAGGTGTTCACCGAGTACGTCCCGGTGCGCACCCGCCGCGCGATGTCGATGCCGCGCTCCGTGTCCGCCGTCCACACGCTGCCGCTGAGCCCGTAGTCGGAGTCGTTGGCGATCTTCACGGCCTCGCTCTCGTCGCCGTACGGGAGAAGGCAGATGACCGGGCCGAAGATCTCCTCGCGGGCGATCCGCATCGAGTTGTCGACGCCGCCGAAGAGCGTCGGCTCGACGTACCACCCCTCGTCGAATCCGGCCGGACGGCCGCCACCCGTAAGGATCTTGGCGCCTTCCTCCTGGCCGATGCGGATGTAGTCGAGGGAACGCTGCTGCTGGCGTTTGGCGACCAGCGGGCCCAGTTCGGTCTCCGGGTCGAGCGGGTCGCCGACCTTCAGCGCGGAGGCCGCGGCGGCGAAGGCCTCGGCGAACTCGTCGTGGCGGGAGTGCGGCACGAGGATGCGGGTCTGGGCCACACACGCCTGGCCGTTGATCATCCAGGCGAAGGGGACGATGCCGGCGACCGCGCTCGCCGCGTCCGCGTCCGGCAGGATCACCGCGGCCGACTTGCCGCCCAACTCCAGTGTCACGCGCGTGAGGTTGCGGGCCGCGACCTCCATGACGCGCTTGCCCGCGCCCACGGAGCCGGTGAAGGACACCTTGTCGACGCCGGGGTGTCCGACGAGGTACTCGCTCACCTCGCGGTCGGCCGAGATGATCGAGAGCACGCCCTGCGGCAGCCCCGCCTCGGTGGCGATGTCGGCGAGGATGTACGCGTCGAGCGGCGTCTCGGGCGAGGTCTTGAGGATCACCGGGCACCCCGCGAGCAGTGCGGGCGCGAGCTTGGCCGCGGCGGTGAACTGCGGGACGTTCCACGGGACCACCGCCGCCACGACGCCGACCGGCTCGCGCCGGACCAGGATCTTGCCGAGGGCGCCGTCGCGCGCCTCCTCGTACGTGAAGTTCCTCGCGACCGTGAGCGCGGAGTCCCAGACCATCATCGCGGCGAGGGCCTGCACCATCACGCTCGACGTGTAGGGGGTGCCGTTCTGGGAGCTGATGACGCGGGCGATCTCCTCGTGCCGTACGGCGAACGCGTCCTTGATCCTGGTGACGACCTCGATCCGCTCGTCGAGGGTCATCCGGGGCCAGGGGCCCTCGTCGAACGCCTTGCGCGCGGTGGCGACGGCCCGGTCGACGTCGGCGGGCGCGGCGTGCGGCACCCGCGCGAAGACCTGGCCGGTGTGCGGCGAGACCACCTCGATGACGTCCTTGCCGAGGGGGTCCACCAACTCCCCGCCGATGAACAGCTGTCCGTGTTCCACGAGCTCGGTCATGGCTGACTGCCTCCTGCGGGATTACGGGATTGCGGGATTCCACCTGCGCGGCACGCTTTCTGACACTGTTTCAGAACTGATACCAGTTCTAGTTCCACTAGCCCACGGAGGGCAAGGCTCACGCAGCCGTTCAAGTAGCCTGACGAAACAGTCGACTTGGGCGATCATTGGAACTAGTTCTAGTTACTGCTGGTTCCAGTTGCCGAGAGATGAGGGCCCCATGACGCAGGTGACCGATCCGCAGGTGACCGAGCACGGCGGGGGCGTGTGGAGCATCAAGGTCCCCATCCCGGACAACCCGCTGGGCTTCACCCTCGTCCACCTCCTGGACACGGACGCCGGACCGGTCCTCGTCGACACGGGCTGGGACGACCCCACCTCCTGGGACGCACTCGCCGAGGGCCTCGCCGCCTGCGGCACCTCCACCGACGCGGTGCACGGCGTCGTCATCACCCACCACCACCCCGACCACCACGGCCTCTCGGCCAAGGTCCGCGAGGCATCGGGCGCGTGGATCGCGATGCACGAGGCGGACGCGTCGGTCGTACGCCGCACCCGGACCGGGCCGCCCGCCCGCTGGTTCGACTACATGGTGGAGAAGCTGACGGCCGCGGGCGCCCCCGCCGACCACCTGTCCCCCCTCATCGCCGCGCGTGACGCGGGCCGCGCACCCCGGCTGCCCGGCCTGGCCGCCGCGCTCCCCGACCGCGACATCACCCCGGGCGAGCTGCTCGAACTGCCGGGGCGCAGGCTCCGCGCGATCTGGACCCCCGGCCACACCCCCGGCCACGTCTGCCTGCACCTGGAGGAGGAGCACCCGGCGCGGCTGCCGGGCCACGGCCGCCTGTTCTCCGGCGACCATCTGCTCCCCGGGATCACCCCGCACATCGGCCTGTACGAGGACCCCGACGACAACACCGTCACCGACCCCCTCGGCGACTACCTCGACTCCCTGGAGCGCATCGGCCGCCTGGGGGTCGCCGAGGTGCTCCCGGCCCACCAGTACGCGTTCACCGACGCCCCGGCCCGCGTCCGGGAGATCCTGACCCACCACGAGGAGCGCCTGACGGACCTGCTCGCCCTCCTCGCCGAGCCCCTCACGCCCTGGCAGCTCGCCGAGCAGATGGAGTGGAACCGCCCCTGGGCCGAGATCCGCTACGGCTCGCGGAACATCGCGGTCTCCGAGGCCGAGGCCCATGTGCGGCGCCTGGTGAAGCTGGGGCGCGCGGAGGCGATGGGCAATGATCCCGTGCGGTATCGCGCTGTGTGACCTCCCGCCGGGGGCGGGCACCCCGGGGCGCCTCCCCTACGGGCCGGTAGAGTGGCCCCGTCGTCATCATGCCCGTACGGGGGGAAGCCGGTGTGAATCCGGCGCTGACCCGCAGCCGTGATCCACGGTCCTCGAGGACCGCCGGAAAGCCGGATCGCCTCGTACGGAACGTGACCGGCTCGCGTCATCGGAACCGCCGATGACCGGCACCGTCGAGGTATACGGAGCCGGAGCCGCCCGGTGCCCGTGCCCGCACGCGCCCGTGCTGCCCCGCTCCCCCGCAGGGAGAGGCACCCGCCGCATCATGAACGTTCGCCGCAGCGCAGCGGTCCTGGCCGCCGTCGCCGTGTTCGGTTCGGCCGCCGCCCCGGCCGCCTTCGCGGACACCGCGTCCCCGTCGCCCTCCGCCAAGCTGCCCTCCGGTCTGTACGGCGACGCCGACCCCAAGTTCGACGGGGTGTTCCGGCAGTCGTACGCCTTGCTCGCGCAGGACTCGGCCGGTGTGAAGCCCGCCGCGAAGTCCGTCGACTGGCTCACCGGGCAGAGTTGCGCGAACGGCGGTTACGCCGCGTACCGCGCCGACGCGGGCGAGCCCTGCGACTCCAAGACGATGTTCGACAGCAACGCGACGGCTTCGGCCGTGCAGGCGCTCGCCGCGCTCGGCGGCCAGAAGCAGACGGTCGGCAAGAGCGTCGACTGGCTGAAGTCCGTGCAGAACCAGGACGGCGGCTGGGGCTACAGCCCCGGCATGGACTCGGACGCCAACTCCACCGGCATCGTCATCGGCGCGCTCGCCGCGGCGGGCGAGAAGCCGCAGTCGGTGAAGTCGCAGGACGGCAAGTCCCCGTACGACGCGCTGCCCGCCCTCGCGATGAGCTGTGGCAAGGACGGCGGCGCCTTCGGCCTCGCGGACGTCAAGTCCGGCAAGCTGTCGCCGAACGCCGACGCCACCGCGGCCGGTGTCCTCGGCGCCCACGGCAAGGGCCTGGTCGTGGACGCGGCCAAGAAGAAGGAAGCCGCCCCGAAGTGCGCGAAGGCCGACACCGCCCAGCAGGCGGCGTCGAACGGCACGGGCTACCTCCTGAAGACCCTCGCCAAGGGCGACGACCACCTGATGTCGTCGATGCCCGGCGCCAAGAACATGCCCGACCTCGGCAACACCGCCGACTCCGTGCTCGCGCTCGCCGCGGCCGGTCAGCCGGAGCAGGCAAAGAAGTCGGCCCAGTGGCTGGCGAAGAACTCCGCGCAGTGGGCCGAGAAGTCCGGCCCCGCCGCCTACGCCCAGCTGATCTTCGCCGCCCACGCCGCCGGCCTTGACCCGCGTGACTTCGGCGGCGCGGACCTGGTCAAGCAGCTGAACGCGCAGGGTCCTGCCCCGGAGGCGACGGAGAAGGCCGCCGACGAGAAGAAGGACAGCGACGACGGCGGCGTGAGCATCTGGTGGATCATCGGCGTCGGCATGGTCGCCGGTATCGGCATCGGCTTCCTCTACAGCGGCAACAAGAAGAAGCAGCAGCTGTGACGCGGGGCCGCGCGCGGTGGGGGCGCCTGGTGACCGGGGCGCTCTTCGCCGCCCTGCTCGGTGTCCTCACCGCCGCCCCCGCCCAGGCCGGTACCGGGTACCGCTACTGGTCCTTCTGGGACCGCGACGGCTCCACGTGGGCCTACGCGAGCCAGGGGCCGAGCACCGCGCGCCCCGACGACGGGGCCGTCCAGGGCTTCCGGTTCGCCGTGTCCGCCGACTCGAAGGACGCCACGAAGCCGCGCGGCGCCGCGGACTTCGACACGATCTGCGCCAAGACCCCCGCCCAAGATGATCGCAAGCGGGTCGCCCTGGTCATCGACTTCGGCACACCGGGCGACGCCCCCGACGGGGAGAGCCCGCCGAAGGCGCGTACGGCCTGCGCACGGATCGCGGACGACGCGACCAGCGCGGACGCGCTCGCCGCGGTCGCCAAGCCCCTGCGCTACGACAGCAACGCCCTGCTGTGCGCCATCGCGGACTACCCGAAGTCGGGCTGCGGCGAGCAGGTCTCGGGCAACGGCGAGTCCGACGGCACGGAGAAGAAGCCGACCGCGAGCGAGTCCGGTGAGTCCGCCGGGAAGGACGACTCCGGTGGCCCCTCCGTCGGTCTGATCGCGGGCGTGGCCGCCATCGCCCTGCTCGGCGGGGCCGCCGTCTGGCAGGCACGCCGCCGACGCGGCTGACCGCACGATGACCGATCACCCGAGCACCGCTCCCGGTGCGCTGCGGAGGCGTCTGGCCCCCGAGGCGCACCGGAGCAACGCGCTGCACCCCGGCGCCTGGTGGGTGTGGGCGCTCGGGCTCGGCGTCGCGGCGTCGCGCACCACCAACCCCCTGCTGCTCGGTCTCCTCATCGGCGTCGCGGGCTATGTCGTCGCGGCCCGCAGGACCTCGGCCCCGTGGGCGCGGTCCTACGGAGCCTTCGTGAAGCTGGGCCTCGTCGTGATCGCGATCCGGCTCGTCTTCGCCATCGTGCTCGGCTCCCCCATCCCCGGTACGCACGTCATCGTGACGCTCCCCGAAGTGCCGCTGCCCGACTGGGCGAAGGGGGTGCGGATCGGGGGCCGGGTGACGGCCGAGGGGCTGCTCTTCGCGCTCTACGACGGGGTGCGCCTGGCCGGTCTCCTCATCTGCGTCGGCGCAGCCAACGCCCTCGCCAGCCCGGCACGGCTGCTCAAGTCGCTGCCGGGCGCGCTGTACGAGGTGGGGGTCGCCATCGTCGTCGCGATGACGTTCGCGCCGAACCTGATCATGGATGTGCAGCGCCTCCGTGCCGCGCGGCGCCTTCGCGGGCGTGCGGACAAGGGCATCCGGGGGCTGCTCCAGGTGGGGCTCCCGGTCCTTGAGGGCGCCCTTGAGCGGTCGGTCGCGCTGGCCGCGGCGATGGACGCGCGCGGCTTCGGCCGCAGCGCGCCGGTTCCGGCCGGGGTGCGCAGGGCGACGGCGTTCCTGACGCTCGGCGGTCTGATGGGCGTCTGCGTGGGCACGTACGGTCTGCTCACCGCGGACGGCACGGAGTACGGCCTGCCCGTCCTCGCCGTCGGTCTCGTCACCGCCCTCGCGGGGCTCCGCCTCGGCGGCCGGCGCTCCGTGCGCAGCCGCTACCGCCCCGACACGTGGGGCGTGCGCGCCTGGCTCGTCGCCGGGTCGGGGATCGCGGTGGCGGGCCTGATGATCTGGGCCGCCTCGTACGACGCGTCCGCCCTGCACCCCGGGGTCGTCCCCCTGACGGCACCGACACTGCCGCTGTGGCCCGCGGTGGCGATCCTTGCCGGACTGCTGCCCGCTTTCGTGGCTCCGGTGCCGACGGGGGAGGCGGCGCCTGCGCCTGCGGGGAAGCGGAGAGCGGCGGCGCCTGCGCCCGAGGGGAAGCGGAGGCCCACGACCGCGGGGCAGGCGGCACCCGCACTCGCCGGGAAACAGGCACCTGCCAGGGAACAGCCTCCCGCCGGGGATCAACCTCCCGCCGAGCAGCCGACACCCGCACCTGCGGCAAGTGCCGAGTCGGCCGTCGGGCCTCCCGAGTCCGCCGCCGTGCCCCCCGATTCCGCCACCCCGCTTCCCCCCAAGGAGCCCTCATGATCCGCTTCGAGGATGTCTCCGTGACGTACGAAGGGGTCGCGGGGCCCACCGTGCGCGGGGTCGATCTCGCCGTACCCGAGGGCGAGTTGGTGCTCCTCGTCGGGCCTTCGGGGGTCGGCAAGTCAACGCTGCTCGGTACGGTGAGCGGGCTCGTGCCGCACTTCACCGGGGGCACGCTGCGGGGCCGGGTGACGGTGGCGGGGCGCGACACACGTACCCACAAGCCGCGTGAACTCGCCGATGTCGTCGGCACGGTGGGCCAGGACCCGCTCTCGCACTTCGTGACGGACACGGTCGAGGACGAGCTGGCGTACGGGATGGAGTCGCTCGGGCTCGCTCCGGACGTGATGCGCCGCCGCGTCGAGGAGACCCTCGACCTCCTCGGCCTCGCCGATCTGCGCGACCGGCCCATCGCCACGCTCTCCGGCGGCCAGCAGCAGCGTGTCGCCATCGGTTCGGTGCTCACCCCGCACCCCGAGGTCCTCGTCCTGGACGAACCGACGTCGGCCCTCGACCCGGCCGCCGCCGAGGAGGTCCTCGCCGTACTGCAGCGCCTGGTGCACGATCTGGGCACGACGGTCCTGATGGCCGAGCACCGCCTGGAGCGGGTCGTGCAGTACGCCGACCAGGTCCTGCTGCTCGCGGCGCCGGGCGAGCCGCCCGTGCTCGGCGACCCCGCCTCGCTGATGGCCGTCTCGCCGGTCTACCCGCCGGTGGTGGGCCTCGGCCGCCTCGCGGGCTGGTCCCCGCTGCCGCTGACGGTGCGGGACGCCAGGCGGAAGGCCGGCGGGCTGCGGGAGCGGCTTGCCGGGGCCGCACCCCGCGAGGAGGTCACGGCCGTACGTCCGGCGGCGGGCCGCCCGAGCCTCTTCCGGCGTACGAAGAAGGCGGATGCCCCGGAAGCCGCCGCCGCGAGCGTCACGGGTCTTGCCGTGCGCCGGGGCCGGGTGGAGGCCCTGCGCCGCGTGGACCTCACCGTCTCCGCGGGCGAGACGGTGGCCCTGATGGGCCGCAACGGCGCCGGGAAGTCCACGCTCCTCTCCACCCTGGTGGGCCTGCTCGAACCGGCGGCGGGCTCCGTCCGCGTCGGTGGTGCGATCCCCCACCGCACAGGACCCCGCGAGCTGATCCGGCACGTGGGCCTCGTCCCCCAGGAGCCGCGTGACCTCCTCTACGCGGACACGGTGGCCGCCGAGTGCACGGCCGCCGACCATGACGCGGGAGCGGAGCCGGGCACCTGCCGCGCGCTGGTCACCGAGCTGCTCCCCGGCATCGCGGACGACACCCACCCCCGCGACCTCTCGGAGGGCCAGCGCCTCACCCTGGCCCTGGCGATCGTCCTGACCGCCCGCCCGCCGCTGCTCCTCCTGGACGAGCCGACCCGCGGCCTCGACTACGCGGCCAAGGCCCGTCTGGTCACGCTCCTGCGCGGCCTCGCCGCCGACGGCCACGCGATCGTCCTCGCCACGCACGACGTGGAGCTGGCGGCGGAACTGGCCCACCGGGTCGCGATCCTCGCCGACGGGGAGATCGTCGCCGACGGCCCGACCTCCGACATCGTGGTCTCCTCCCCCTCCTTCGCCCCGCAGACCACCAAGATCCTCGCCCCGCAGAAGTGGCTGACGGTCACGGAGGTACGGGACGCGCTCGGCGCCGAGGGCGGTACCCCGTGAGCGGCTCCCCCGTGGCCCGGCAGGCCCGCCCCATCCGCCTGGGGCCGCGCTCGATCGGCGCTCTCGCGCTCGTCAGCGCGGTCGGCGTGGTGGCCTTCGGCTGGCCGCTGATCGCGGGCGGGGATTCAGGCCTCAGCGCACACGCCCAGGACGCGCCCTGGCTGTTCGCGGCGCTGCTTCCGCTCCTGCTCGCCGTCGTCGTGGCGACCATCGCCGACGTCGGTCTCGACGCGAAGGCCATCGCGATGCTGGGGGTGCTCGCCGCGGCCGGTGCCGCGCTGCGACCGCTGGGCGCGGGGACGGCCGGGATCGAGCCGATGTTCTTCCTGATGGTGCTCAGCGGGCGCGTGCTGGGGCCGGGGTTCGGGTTCGTGCTCGGGGCCGCGTCCATGTTCGCCTCCGCGCTCCTGACCGGGGGCGTCGGCCCGTGGATGCCGTTCCAGATGCTGTCCATGGGGTGGGTCTGCATGGGGGCGGGGCTGCTGCCGGGACCCGACACCCTGCGCGGGCGCGGGGAGCTGTGGCTGCTCGCCGCTTACGGGGCCGTCTCCTCTGTCCTCTACGGGACCGTCATGAATCTGCAGGGCTGGCCCTACCTCGGTGGCCTCGCGACCGGCGTCTCCTTCGTGCCCGGCGACCCCGTCGGCGACAACCTCGGCCGTTTCATCGCGTACTGCCTGGCGACCTCGCTGGGCTGGGACCTGCCCCGCGCCGTCGTGACCGTCCTGCTGAGCCTCGCCCTCGGGCCCGCCGTCCTGAAGGCGCTGCGCCGGGCCACGCGCCGGGCCGCGTTCGAGGCCCAGGTCACTTTCGAGGGGCCGAAGGCGTGAGCAGCCGGTGGCTCTCCGTCGCGCGAAGGGGTCCTTCGCGGTGAGGCGGCCCACAGTACTTTGGTCCTCTACTAGGGCGGGCCGTAGCGGCGGCCTGCTGGCGCGTACGCGTCAAAACACGCGCTGACCTGCGGATTGAGAGCCAGGTCACATGCGGGACTTTTCGCACACATGCGACATCCACTAGTAAAAAGGGTCATTGCGGAGACGTGGCAGCCCTGCTTCTCTGGATCGAGTCGCACGGCGTCGCCGGTCGCAAGGCCCCCGGCGCCGACGCATTCCTCCAGCCACACCCCCGTGGCCCACGGCATGCCCGCGACACCATGTCCCCCACGGAAGGCCACGCTTTGTCCGCCACGCTCCTCCGCCGTATCGCCACCCCGAAGAAGGCCCTCACCGGTGCCGCCGTGGCCGTCGCCACGACCGGCATGGTGTTCAGCGCGGGCGCGGCCCAGGCCGCGACCCCCACGGCGGCGAAGGCCGCGGCTCCGGCCGCCGCTCCCGCCGCGGCGCCTTCCTCGGCCAAGGCGATCGCGAAGAAGATGATCCCGGACCCGGCCCAGTACAAGGCGTTCAGCAAGATCGTGGAGCACGAGAGCGGCTGGAACCCCAAGGCCACGAACGCCTCCTCCGGCGCCTACGGCCTGGTCCAGGCCCTGCCCGCCTCGAAGATGGCGTCGGCGGGCTCGGACTGGAAGTCCAACCCCGAGACCCAGATCAAGTGGGGCCTCGACTACATGAACGACCGCTACGGAAGTCCGGTCGGCGCCTGGAACCACTGGCAGGCCAACGGCTCGTACTGAGCCGTCAGGATCTCCTGAAACACACGAAGGCGGCCGCCCCTCTCGGGGGGTGGCCGCCTTCGTCACACCCATGCCAGGGACTCGCTCAGAGCCGCTGAATGATCGTCCCCGTAGCGACAGCGCCACCCGCGCACATCGTGATCAGCGCGAACTCCTTGTCCCGGCGCTCAAGCTCATGGAGGGCGGTGGTGATCAGCCGCGCCCCGGTCGCCCCGACCGGGTGGCCGATGGCGATCGCGCCCCCGTTCACGTTCACCTTCTCCAGGTCCTGCTCGAAGACCTGCGCCCAGCTCAGGACCACCGACGCGAACGCCTCGTTGATCTCCACGAGGTCGATGTCCTTCAGTGACATCCCCGCCTTGCCGAGCACCGCCCGCGTCGCGTCGATCGGACCGTCCAGGTGGAAGTGCGGATCGGCGCCCACCAGCGCCTGCGCCACGATCCGCGCGCGCGGCCTCAGCTTCAGGGCCCGCGCCATCCGCTTCGACGCCCACATGATCGCCGCCGCGCCGTCCGAGATCTGCGAGGAGTTGCCCGCGGTGTGCACGGCGGTCGGCATCACCGGCTTGAGCCGCTCAAGGCCCTCCATCGTGGTGTCCCGCAGCCCCTCGTCCCGGTCGACGAGGCGCCACATGCCCTGCCCCGCGGCCTGCTCCTCCTCCGTCGTCGGGACCTGGACGGCGAACGTCTCGCGTTTGAAGCGCTCCTCGGCCCAGGCGGTCGCCGCGCGCTCCTGCGAGATGAGGCCGAGCGAGTCGACGTTCTCCCTCGTCAGGCCGCGGTTGCGGGCGATCCGCTCGGCCGCCTCGAACTGGTTGGGCAGGTCGACGTTCCACTCCTCGGGGAACGGCTTGCCGGGGCCGTGCTTGGAGCCCGACCCGAGCGGCACCCGTGACATCGCCTCGACGCCGCAGCTGATGCCCACGTCGATGACACCGGCCGCGACCATGTTGGCGACCATGTGACTCGCCTGCTGCGACGAGCCGCACTGACAGTCCACCGTCGTCGCGGCGGTCTCGTACGGAAGGCCCATCGTGAGCCAGGCCGTGCGCGCCGGGTTCATGGACTGCTCCCCGGCGTGGGTGACCGTGCCGCCCACGATCTGCTCGACGCAGTCGGCGTGGATGCCCGTGCGACCGAGGAGCTCGCGGTAGGTCTCACCGAGCAGATAGGCGGGGTGGAGATTGGCGAGCGCGCCGCCGCGCTTACCTATGGGGGTGCGTACGGCTTCGACGATGACAGGTTCCGCGGCCATGGGCGTCCTCTCCATCCACATCCCGCGTGAGTGTCCCGGCACCCACGCGGAGAACTAGTACGCGTTCTAGTTCTGCAAGCAGTCTGCTGAGCGCGACCCCGGCACCGCAAGGGGCTTGCACGCACCTTGCGCAGGACGCGCACAGTGGGGCCTCCCCTGCTCTTTAGGAGCTTGGGGAAGCGACCCCGACGCGGGCCTTGCCACTTGTAGAACCCGTTACTACCTTGCGGGTCATCTCCTGATGGACCGTCAGGACAGCTACAGAGCTGCCAGAACTGAACTCCTGGAGTTGCCGATGCCCTGTCCAGCGCTGCCCGACGGGTTCGACTTCACCGACCCCGACCTGCTCCAAGAGCGCGTGCCCCACCCGGAGTTCGCCCAGCTGCGGCAGACCGAACCGGTGCGCTGGATCGCCCAGCCACCACGCATCTCGGGCTTCGACGACTCGGGCTACTGGGCCGTCACCCGGCACGCGGACGTCAAGTACGTGTCCACGCACCCGGAGTTGTTCTCCTCGAACCTCAACACCGCGGTCATCCGGTTCAACGAGACGATCAGCCGCGACCAGATCGAGGTCCAGAAGCTGATCATGCTGAACATGGACCCACCCGAGCACACCCGGGTCCGCCAGATCGTGCAGCGCGGCTTCACCCCCCGCGCCATCCGCTCCCTGGAGGACGCCCTGCGCGAGCGCGCGGGCTCCATCGTCGAGACGGCCCTGGCGAACGCCGCGGCCGACGGCTCCTTCGACTTCGTCACGAACGTCGCCGTGGAACTTCCCCTCCAGGCGATCGCCGAGCTCATCGGTGTGCCCCAGGACGACCGGACGAAGATCTTCGACTGGTCCAACAAGATGGCGGCCTACGACGACCCGGAGTACGCGATCACCGAGGAGGTCGGGGCCGAGGCGGCCATGGAGATCGTCTCGTACGCGATGAACCTCGCCGCCGCCCGCAAGGAGTGCCCGGCCAAGGACATCGTCAGCCAGCTGGTCGCCGCCGAGGACGAGGGCAACCTCTCGTCCGACGAGTTCGGCTTCTTCGTCATCCTGCTCGCGGTGGCCGGCAACGAGACCACCCGGAACGCCATCACCCACGGCATGCACGCCTTCCTCACCCATCCGGAGCAGTGGGAGCTCTTCAAGCGCGAGCGCCCGGAGACCACCGCCGAGGAGATCGTGCGCTGGGCCACCCCCGTCGTCTCCTTCCAGCGCACCGCGACCCAGGACACCGAGATCGGCGACGCGAAGATCAAGCAGGGCGACCGCGTCGGCATCTTCTACTCCTCGGCCAACAACGACCCCGAGGTCTTCGACGACCCGATGACGTTCGACATCACCCGCGACCCGAACCCACACCTCGGATTCGGCGGCGGAGGCCCGCACTTCTGCCTCGGCAAGTCGCTCGCGGTCCTGGAGATCAACCTCATCTTCAACGCGATCGCGGACGCGCTGCCCGACCTGCGCCTGGTCTCCGACCCCCGCAGGCTCCGCTCGGCCTGGCTGAACGGCGTCAAGGAACTGCAGGTCAGCACCGGCTGACCTGCCGCCGGGGAGGCAGAGGCAACTCCACCCACGCCCTGCCCCTGCCTCCTCGGACCTACCCGGGCCTCCCCCGGATCTTTTCCGCCGAAGCCAACGTTTCCATTGCGTGCCGCGTCTTGAGAAGTGAACCTTGCCTCTCCAAGACTTCGAACGGAAACGGTCGCCGTGGTCTCCGCAGGTCTCTCCGTCGCGCCGTCGGGCAGCACACCCAATGAGCGGAAGACCTCCCTCCGCGCCTTCTGCCGACGCCACCGGATCCCGCTCGTCGCCACGCTGCCCACACTGCCGCTGTACGCGGTGTGGGCGGCGTTCCTCGCCACCGGCGGCGGCGACCTGGCGGCGCAGTACGCCTGGGCGCGGTTCGCGTCGGAGCACGGGGCCGCCGCGTACGGCCTGTTCTGGTACGGCGGCATGCACACCGCCAACTACAGCCTGATCTCGCCCTACTTGATGGCCGCCGTGGGCGTGAAGACCGTGACGGTGGCGTCGGGTGTCGCCGGCGCCTGGCTGGTCGCCGCGCTCGTGGAACGCACCGGGATACGGCGCCCGCTGTGGCCCGCGGTGCTCGCCTCGCTCGCGGTGTGGTGCAACGTCGCGTCCGGGCGCACGACGTTCGCGCTCGGCATCGCCTTCGGGTTCGCGGCATGCCTGGTGCTCGTGCGCGAGCGGCGCGTGGTGCCGGCCGTGGTGTGCGCGGCGCTCGCCACCATGTCCAGCCCGGTGGCGGGACTCTTCCTCGTGGTGGCGGGCGCCGCCTACTTCCTCGTACGTGACTGGGGGCGGGCCGCGGCGCTGATGGTGCCGCCGGTGCTGGTCGTGGGGGTGACCACCGCGCTCTTCCCCTTCTCCGGCGAGCACTTGATGCCGTTCGACCGGATCTTCCCGCCCGTGCTCTTCAGCCTCGCACTCATCGTGGCGGCTCCGCGCGAGTGGCGCGTGCTGCGGTGGGGGGCCGCGGTGTACGCGGCCGGGACGGTCCTGACCTACCTCATCCCGTCCCCGATCGGCACGAACGTGGAACGTCTGGCCGAGCTGCTGGCGCCCGCCGTACTGCTCGGCGCGCTCCTGATGCCCGCCCTGACCCGCGCGCGCCGCATCGTGCTCACGGTCGCGCTCGTCCTCTCCTCGGCCTGGGTCGGGCAGAAGACCGCGGACGATCTGACGGTGTCGACGGCCGTGCCGAAGTGGGCCGCCGACACCGAGGGCGTGGTGCGGGAGCTGGAGCGGCTCGGCGCCGACCGGGGCCGCGTGGAGGTGGTCCCGGCCCGCAATCACCGCGAGGCCACGGCGCTGGCGCCGTACGTGAACATGGCGCGCGGCTGGAACCGGCAGCTCGACATCGAGCGCGGGCGCCTCTTCTACGACGGGTCGTTCTCGGCCGGCACCTACCGGGCGTGGCTGGACAAGTGGGCGGTCGGCTATGTGGTGTTGCCGTCGGGCAAGCCGGACGGGTTCGCCGAGGACGAGGCGGCCCTGGTCGCCAGTGGCCCCAAGTGGCTGGAACCGGTGTGGCGGGACGCGCACTGGCGGGTGTTCCGGGTGAAGGACGCGGTGCCGATGGTGTCGAAACCGGCGACCGTCGTGAAGTCCACCGGATCGGCCATGGTGGTGCGCGTCCCCACGCGTGAGCCGGTGACGCTGCGCCTGGTGTACTCGCGGTGGCTCCGGGCGGAGGGAGCCTGCTTGCAACGGCAGGGCGACTTCACCCGGCTCACGGTGTCGGCACCGGGCACGTACAAGATCAGCTCGGGGTACGGTCCTTCGCCGAGTCCTTCGTCATGTCGATGACCGGCTCCGCACTCGTGACCGGCTCCGCACCCGTGTCCGGTTTCGCGCCCGTGACCGGCTCCGCCCCCGTCGCCACCTGCAAGTTCCTGCCCACCCGGGGTCCGGCCAAGAGGTAGCCGATGCCGAAGCCCGCGCCGACGACGGCCGCGCCGCCCACCGCGTCCAGGACCCAGTGATTGCCGGTGGCGACGATCGCGGCGACCGTGCACAGCGGATGCAGCAGGCCGAGCGCCTTCATCCACCACTTCGGCGCGAGGATCACGATCACCACGCCACACCACAGCGACCAGCCGAAGTGCAGCGAGGGCATCGCCGCGTACTGGTTGGTGAGCGCCGTCAGCGTGCCGTAGTCGGGCTGGGTGAAGTCCTGCACGCCGTGGACGGTGTCGATGAAACCGAGCTCGGGCATCAGGCGCGGCGGGGCCAGCGGGTAGAGCCAGAACCCGACGAGCGCGAGGACGGTCGCGAAGCCGAGCGCGGTGCGTGCCCAGCGGTAGTCGGCGGGACGCCGGACGTAGAGCACGCCGAGGACGGTCAGCGGCACCACGAAGTGGAACGAGGTGTAGTAGAAGTTGAAGAACTCCTCGAGCCAACTGACCTTCACCACCGCGTGGTTGACCCAGTGCTCGATGTCGATGCGCAGGAACTGCTCGATCGCGTGGATCTGCTCGCCGTGGTGTTCGGCGGTGGCCCGTCCGCCCGAGTTGGTGCCGCCCGTCGCGGCGAGCCGTGCCTGCTGGTAGGCGGAGTAGCCGACGCGGATCAGGAGCAGTTCGAGCAGGAGGTTCGGCCGGGTGGTGACCCGCCGCCAGAACGGGAGCAGCGGCACCCAGCTCCAGCGCGCGGGCGCGGGCCTGGCGTAGTCGGTGGGGATGGGCACCTGATACCGCGGGTCCGTGCGGGACAGGAACGGCACCACCGTGGCGGCGGCGAGCGCGGCGATCAGGACGACGTTGTCGCGGATGGGCTCCACGACCGGCATGTTCGGCAGCATCATCTTCGCCGGCAGCGTCGAGACGAGGACGACGGCGACGGGCCACATGTACCGGTCGGACTGCTTCTTGCCGGCCCGACCCGCCACCGCGAGCAGCACCCACAGGAGCTGGTGCTGCCAGGTCGTCGGGGACACGGCGACGGCGACGCAGCCGGTGATCGCGACGGCGAGCAGCAGCTGCCCGTCCTTGGCGTAGCGCACGGCCCGGCGCACGCCGAACCAGACGACGGCCGCGCCCAGGACCACGTAGAGCCCGATCTCCAGCGGCCCTTCGAGGCCGAACCGGAGCAGGGCGCCGTGCAGCGACTGGTTGGCGAGTCCGGCCGGGCTCGCGCCGAGACCCGCTCCCGCGAGGTGGTGTATCCAGTACGTCCACGAGTCGTGCGGCATCGCGGCCCAGGCGAGCGCGGTGATGGCGAGGAAGGTGGCGCCGGTGGACGCGGTGGCCCGCCTGCGCCCGGTGAACCAGAAGAGGGCGGCGAAGAGCAGCAGCGTGGGCTGGAGCGCGGCCCCGATGCCGATGAGGACGCCGCCGGCGCGTTCCCCGCGGACCGCGAAGCACCCGAGCAGGACGAGGAGCACGGGGAAGATGCTGGTCTGGCCCAGATACAGGGTGTTGCGCACCGGGAGCGACAGCATCAGGAGACAGATCGCGACGGGCGCGGCGAGCAGCGAGGTGCGTCGGGACACGGGCTGCGGCAGGGCGCGGGCGGCGACCAGGCCGAGGATCACGACCAGGATCAGCGTGCCGAACGTCCAGCCCCAGCCGAGCGCCTGCTCGGCCGCGCGGGAGAACGGTTTGAGCACGAGTCCCGCGAAGGGGGTGCCGGTGAACTTGTCCGCGTCGTAGAAGGAGCCGTTCACATGCAGGACGCCGTCCGGGCCGATCCAGGTCTCCAGATCGATGAACCGCTCGCCTTTCGGCGTACGCAGGACGACGGCCGCCTGTCGTACCGCGAGTACTGCAGCGATCAGCCAGAGGGCGACACGGACCGCCCCGATCCGCGTCGTCGGCGCACCGGGTCCCCCCGTCCCAAAGGCATTTCCCGGTCCTCCGTGCTCGACATTCGCCACGCCCCGTCGGCCCTCCCGCCCGCTCGTCGTCTCTGCTCGGTCCCAACGTCCGGCTGGTCCCGAGAGTTCTCCGTCGGCCCCGAGATGTGCGGTCGGACCCGATGGGCTCGCGCCCTCTGGTGAGACGCGAGACACCCCCATTTCACCTGGCAGCCACACCGCTTTCTACCGGCTTTTGCGCAGACTTCCTAACCAGCCCTTTTGTCCGGTTGGCGACCGGACCTTTACAGGCCGTCCACCCCATATCCATATCCATGCCCATGGAACGACGCTGCGGCCCTCGGCGGGCGGTTCCTTGCACGAGACGCGACATAGATCACAAGAACGGTTTCTCGCCACCGCCGAAAGCGGAACCATTCGCCCTGGATAGCGGCACATTCCGGACAGTGCGCGGTTGACCGGGCACCGAACGTAATGGTGCCGTCTACACCTATGGTCGCCTGCGGGCCGCCCCTTCACCGGGCGGCTCTGTCCTTGTCGTCAACCGAGAGGCAGGCGAGCGAACCCTTGCCGGCAGCCGGACCCGTCGCACCCGTATCCCCGCAGACCTCTCAGACCTCTGGGACCTCTCGGACGCAGGCCCCTCCGTCCGCGCCCTCCCCGTCGGACGCCCGGCCGGATGTCACGGTCGTCGACCCGGCGCTGGTCAAGCGGGCAGTGAAGGCGGCGGCGCTCGGCAACGCGATGGAGTGGTTCGACTTCGGCGTCTACAGCTACATCGCCGTGACGCTCGGCAAGGTCTTCTTCCCCTCGGGCAACCCCACGGCCCAACTGCTCTCCACCTTCGGCGCCTTCGCCGCGGCGTTCCTGATCCGCCCGCTGGGCGGCATGGTCTTCGGCCCGCTCGGTGACCGCATCGGCCGCCAGAAGATCCTCGCCCTCACCATGATCATGATGGCGGCGGGCACGTTCGCGATCGGCCTGATCCCGTCGTACGCGACGATCGGCGTGGGCGCCCCGATCCTTCTGCTGCTTGCCCGCCTGGTGCAGGGCTTCTCGACGGGCGGCGAGTACGCGGGTGCGTCCACCTTCATCGCCGAGTACGCCCCCGACAAGAAGCGGGGCTTCCTCGGCAGCTGGCTGGAGTTCGGCACCCTCGCGGGCTACATCGGCGGCGCGGGCCTGGTGACGCTGATGACGGCCCTCCTCTCCACGGAGGACCTCCTCTCCTGGGGCTGGCGCATCCCGTTCCTGATCGCGGGCCCGATGGGTCTGATCGGCCTGTACCTGCGGATGAAGCTGGAGGAGACCCCGGCGTTCGCCGCGGAACTCACCAAGGCGCACAAGGACGAGCAGTCCCGCCCGAAGGTGCGCCTGCGCGACATGGTCACGGGCCAGTGGAAGGCGCTGCTCCTGTGCATGGGCCTGGTCCTGGTCTTCAACGTCACGGACTACATGCTGCTCTCGTACATGCCGAGCTATCTGACGAGCGAGCTGAAGTACGACGAGACGCACGGGCTCCTTGTCGTGCTCGCGGTGATGGCGCTGATGATGTGCGTCCAGCCGTTCGCGGGCGCGCTGACCGACCGGGTGGGCCGCCGCCCGGTGATCGCGGCAGGCTGCGTGGGCTTCCTGCTCCTGTCCGTTCCCGCCCTGCTCCTGATCCGCCAGGGCTCGCTGTGGGCGATCGGCCTCGGCATGGCGGCACTCGGCCTGCTCCTGGTCTGTTTCACGGCGTCAATGCCGTCAACGCTCCCCGCCCTCTTCCCGACCAAGGTCCGCTACGGCTCGCTCTCCATCGGCTTCAACATCTCCGTCTCGATCTTCGGAGGCACGACCCCGCTGGTGGTGACGGCACTGATCGGAGCCACGGGGAACATGATGATGCCCGCGTACTACATGATGGCGGCGGCCGTGGTGGGCGGCATCGCGGTCTGGTTCACGACGGAAAGCGCGGGCCGCCCGCTGCCGGGGTCACGCCCGGCGGTGGAGGGGGGCTCGGCGGATTCGTCGTCCGGGGCGAAAGCCGGACCTCCCAGCCCGTCCGGCGTTTGAGGCCCGCCCCTCCCAGCCCGTCCGGCGCTTGAGGCCCGCCCCTCCCAGCCCGTCCGGCGTTTGAGGACGAACTCGGCGGAGCCGGTGACCGACGGCACGCAAGGCCACGCGGCCAGCAAAGGCCCCCGCGCCAGAGCGGGTTTTCGGGAAGGGGCGGGGTTGGGGAAAAGCCCCGCAGGGACCGCCCCGCCCAGGACCCCACCGCCTACCCCCGGCACACCCGCCTACCCCGGCACACCCGCCTGCCACCCCACAAACAACGGCACCTCCCCCACCCCATCCAGCACCACAACCCCAAACGGCCGGTTAAAGGCGATCCACTCGATCCGTCGAGGGACATAAGCCCCGCCGGCAGCCACCGGCACAGCCGTAACCGCCGCCGCCTCCACCCCCTCCTCCGCAACCCGCACCACAGCCTCCTGCACCACCTGCGATATCGCGAGCCTCTCCGGCGACATCCCGGAGAAGTCGGCCCCCTCACCCATCGCCCACCGCACCCCAAGCGCAGCCAACTGCTCCGTGGCATCGACCCGCGTCCGCAAGGACATCCGCGGCAGCGCCATATTGATCTGCTCGGCGTCGATCCCCGTCCACCGCCCCTCCGGCGCCCACGCCAGCGGCAGCACCTCGGCGGCCCCGGCTCCCGGCTCACCGAGCACGAACCGCACCCGGGCAGGCGCCCGCCCACCCTCCGCCCGGCACTTCAGCTCGACGACACTCGCACCGCCCACAGTCCAGGCGGAGTTCAGCGGAACGGGCCGATGCATCGTGGGCACCCGGTGCCGTACGCCGAGGGAGTCCGTGAAGTCCTGGTCGCGCGTACCCGCCCCGTCGAAGGGGATCTCCCAACGCGCCCGCAGCGCAAGCACGTTGACGAGAAGCAGCAGCACATCCGGAGTGATCACCACCGGCAGCCGCTCGATCAGCCCGCCGGTGGCCTCCCGCACCCAAGCGTCAACACCGCCCGCATCCATCGGCCCGAACCCCACATCCGGCAACGCCTCCCGATAGGCGCGGTACACCGGACCCCGGCTCCACACCCGCGTGGCGACGGCCACCGCATCCGTACCGGCCAACGCCCGCGCGGCAGCCGTGACCACTACGGCAGCCTCTTCGCCCGCGACGCCGAGCAACTCCCGCAGCTCCGCGGCGGTTTCCTCCCGCGCGCCCACGGCGGCGGCGGCCAGCGCGAGCCACAACCCCGCGGGCGAACACACGAAGTCCCCCGCACCGGCCCCCTCACTGTGCCTCGCCCCGCTCCCCGACCCCGGCGAAGCCATCAGCGGCAACCACCGACCGGCGAGCCCCTGGATGGCAGCCGCGGGCAATCCCTGCCCAGCTCCGACGCCCACCCCAGTTCCCGCCCCGACCCCGTCCCCGTACGTCATCGCAACCCCCCGTAACCCACAGCCCAAGGCCCCATTCCTCGGCCCTCGACCCTCGCAACGCCACCACAACCCATCGACCCCAGTATGCGAGTCCCCACTGACAATCGACCCCACCCCCACTAACATCGTTAGCGAACCTAACGAGTGCCGATTGCTCCGGAAAGGACCCCATGCCCCAGCAGCAATGGACCGCGGTGGACACCTACTTCACCGATCTGCTCGCCCCCGCCGACGAGGCGCTGGCCGCGGCCCTGCACGACAGCGACGCCGCCGGACTGCCGCAGATCAGCGTCGCGCCGAACCAGGGCAAGCTGCTCCAGCTCCTCGCCCAGATCCAGGGCGCGCACCGCATTCTCGAGATCGGCACGCTCGGCGGCTACAGCACCATCTGGCTGGCCCACGCCCTGCCCGCGGACGGCCACCTGATCACCCTGGAGTACTCCCCGGTCCACGCCGACGTGGCCCGAGGCAACCTCGCCCGAGCCGGCCTCGACAAGCTCACCGAGGTCCGGGTGGGCCCGGCACTCGACTCGCTGGCAGCGCTCGTAAGCGAGGAGGCGCCCCCCTTCGACCTGGTCTTCATCGACGCGGACAAGGCCAACAACCCCCACTACGTGGAGTGGTCGCTCAAGCTCACCCGCCCCGGCAGCCTCATCATCGTCGACAACGTCGTACGGAGCGGCGCGGTGGTCGACGCGGACAGCGCCGACCCCGGCGTGCAGGGCACACGCGAGGCGCTGCAACTCATCGCCGACCACCCGAAGTTGACTGGGACGGCCTTGCAGACGGTGGGAACGAAGGGCTACGACGGCCTGGCCCTGGCCCGAGTACTGGACTGAGCCGCACCAGGCCACCCAGAAGCCCCACCCACCAACCAACCAGCCCACGAACCCGCCAACCAGCCTCAACCCTCCAAATAAAACCCGACATGCACGCTGCGAGGCCCAGCCCGGTCCTGGATGACGACATCACCGGACCCGCCCCTGGGCAGCGGAGCCGTCCCCCCGTACTCAAGGGGCGCCGGCGCCCCGCCCACACTGAGCCGCACCTCCGAGGCGGGCTCGGGATGCGACCCGCGCACCCACGTCACGGTCCAGGCGCCGTCGGGCCCGCAGCGGAACTCCAGGTGCGTACGCGAGACGAACAGCCAGTCATCCGGCGGCACAAGACGGCACACGCCACGATCGCGCCCCACCCGCAGCACGGAACCCGGCGCGCTCGGGGCGTCAGCCATGAGCATGCCCGCGGTCGCCCCCTCGTCCGCCCCGGCCAACGAGGCCATGGTCAGCTCCAGCACGTACGCTCCCCCAGCTCTCGGCGTCCAGAAAGCGCGACGGCCACACACGCCCCCGCGCCGCCGCATCCTATGGCGCACCTCACGTGACCACACGGCCGCCTGGAACAATGGCCGCACGACTGAATGCAAACCACCTGGCCGCGGCGCCGACGCCCCCTCCGAACAAGCCGCCCGAGGCAGCACAAACCTGGCGCGACCGCCACCCGGACAGGGGTTAGGGCGCGCCCGGACAGGGGTTAGGGCGCACCCGGACAGGGGCCGGGACGACATGCCCGGCCGGGCGTCGCGACTGATGGCGCCTGCGGCAGGATGGCCCCATGAGTATCGTCAAGATCAACGTGCTGACCGTTCCCGCCGAGCAGCGGGAAGTCCTGGAGAAGCGCTTCGCGTCCCGTGCCGGCGCCGTCGAGAACTCGGACGGCTTCGAGTGGTTCGAGCTTCTCCGCCCCATCGAGGGCACTGATGACTACCTGGTGTACACGCGCTGGCGTGACGAGGAGTCCTTCCAGGCGTGGATGGAGGGCCCGATGAAGGCCGCGCACCAGGGCGGCGCCGCGGGCGGCGGCGACCGGCCCAAGCCCGCGTCGAGCAGTGCCGCCGTGTGGTCCTTCGAGGTCGTGCAGCAGGCCGCCCCCAAGGGCTAGGGCCTGGCAGCCGCTCGGCGGGACGGAGCGGAAAAGCGATACCGGGGCTCGGCGGGCCTGTGGTGCCATGGGCCCATGATGTCCTCCGATCGGATACTCGCCTTCGCGGCCATGTCGTTTCTGCTCATCGTGATTCCCGGGCCCAGCGTCCTGTTCGTGATCGGGCGGGCGCTGGCGCAGGGGCGCCGGGCCGCGCTGACCACGGTGGTGGGGAACACGATCGGGGCCTATGTGCTCGTCGTGGCCGTGGCTCTTGGGGTCGGCACCGTCGTCGAGCGCTCGGTCGTCGTGTTCACGGCGCTGAAGCTGCTGGGCGCCGCCTATCTGATCTATCTGGGGGTCAAGGCAGTGCGCCAACGCGGCGCGCTGCACGCCGCGTTCACCGGTGATGCCCCGGCCCGCAGTGGTCTGCGTACCTTGTGGGAAGGGTTCGCCGTCGGGGTGGCCAACCCCAAGACCATCGTCTTCTTCGCCGCCGTGCTGCCGCAGTTCGTCGACCGCGAGCAAGGGCACGTCATGCTGCAGATGCTGGTGCTCGGCCTCGTCTTCAACGCCATCGCCGTGGCCTGCGACAGCGTGTGGGGACTGGCCGCGGCCACCGCCCGCGGCTGGTTCGCGCACTCGCCGCGGCGCCTCTCGACCGTCGGCGGCGTCGGCGGGCTCACCATGATCGGGCTCGGCGTCAGCATCGCTGCCACCGGGCGCAAGGACTGACCACCCCGGCAGCAAGGCCGCGCCGCCACTAATTCGCTTGCGGGGCAAGGCAGTTGCTTCCCGAGAATGACCCCATGACCACGACCCGCATCGCGAACGGCACCTCGGACACCGTCTCCTGGACCGTCACCCCCGAAGCCGTCGACTCCCCCGTCGCCGCCGCCCTCTGGCGCGCGTACTACACCGAGGTGAGCGACCGGTACTACCTCCTCCACGAGGGGCGCCGGACCGACCCCGGAGAGCTGGAGCGCGAGGTCGCGGCGGAGACGGGCGGCGACCTGCGCCCGCCCACCGGCGTCCTCCTGGTCGCCCGGTACGGGGGCGAGCCCGCGGGTACCGCCGGGGTGCGGCTCGCGGACGACCTCCCCGGTCCTCCTGCCGCCGAGCTCAAACGCGTCTTCGTACGCGAGGACATGCGCGGCAAGGGCGGCGCCGCGCTCCTCCTCGCCGCCGCCGAGGACGCCGCCCGCGCGCTGGGCGCCGAGCGCGTCGTCCTCGACACCCGCCTCGACCTCGTCGAGGCCAGAGCGCTCTATGCCCGGCACGGCTACGAGGAGAGCGAGCCGCTCACCGAGCGGATGTACGCCGAGTGCTGGTACGCGAAGAAACTGACCTGAACTGGCGAACCAGCCTGGCCTGACCCCCACAAAGGCGCGAGAGCGAGGTGGCGGCGCCGCTCAGGCCGCCACCCCGCGCTGTGGCGGCCTGCCGTTGTGCGGCTGTTCCGCGTCGGAGCCGCACATCTCGGCGCCGAGTTCCTCGACGAGCTTGACCAGGTCGGTGGGCCGGTCGGGCCCCCACCAGTCACCAAGGAGCTCGGCCAGGGACTCCTCGCGGGCCCTGGCGAGCTTGGCGACCGCGGCCCGGCCCTCGTCGGTCAGCGTCAGGCCCATGCCCTGGCGCCGGGCGAGCCTGCGCTCCTCGACCTGGCGGGACGCCGCCGTGATCACGGACAGGGGCACGGTGGTGCTGTCGGCGAGCCTCGCCGGTTCGACGTGCCCGTGGCGGCTGATCCGCAGCAGGAGCCAGCTGGCGGCGGGCAGCAGGTCGTAGCCCGCGCGCTCGGTGATGCGTACGTAGATCTCGCGGCGGCCCTCCCGCGTGCCGAGCACGGAGAGCGCCCGCGCCACCTCGTCGTACGACGAACGCTCGACGGGATTGCTGGCGAGCGTCTGCGTCTGGTCCGGCGCCATGACCGAGCCCCGCAGTTTGTCCTCGCGCAGGAACCAGGCCAGGACGAAGGCGACCAGGGCCACCGGCGCCGCGTACAGGAAGACATCCGTGATGGATGAGGCGTACGCGTGGACCACGCCGGGCCGCACCGCCGCCGGGAGTTCGGCGATGCCGCGCGGGTCCGCCTTGAGGGAGTCCGCACTGACGCCGGGCGGCAACTGCTGCCCCGCCACGGCGTCGTTGAGCTTGGTGACGAGCCGGTTGGCGAAGATCGTGCCGAAGATCGCGACGCCGAACGAGGCTCCGATGGAACGGAAGAACGTCGCGCCGGACGTGGCGACGCCCAGATCCCCGTACGGGACCGCGTTCTGCACGATCAGCACCAGGACCTGCATGACCAGGCCGAGCCCGAAGCCGAAGACGAAGAAGTAGGCGCTCATCTCGCCCGTGCCGCTGTTCTCGTTCAGCTGGTGGAGGAGGAGCAGTCCGAGCGCCGTGATCCCGGTGCCCGCGACGGGGAACACCTTCCAGCGGCCCGTACGGCTGACGATCTGGCCGGACGCGGTCGACGAGATCAGCATGCCGATCACCATCGGCAGCATGTGCACGCCCGACATCGTGGGCGAGACACCCTGGACCACCTGCAAGAACGTCGGCAGGTACGTCATCGCGCCGAACATCGCGAAGCCGACCACGAAACTGATGATCGCGGAGAGCGTGAACGTCCTGACCCGGAACAGTTTCATCGGGATGACCGGTTCGGCCGCCCTGCGCTCGATGGCCACGAACGCGGCGGCGAGCACGACGCCGAGCACGGCGAGGACGATGATCTGCGGCGAGCCCCAGCCCCAGGTGGTGCCGCCGAGCGAGGCGACGAGGACGAGGCAGGTGGCGACGGCCGCGATCAGGAAGGTGCCGAGGTAGTCGATGACGTGCTTCGTCGAGCGCACCGGGATGTGCAGGGCCGCTGCGATGACGACGAGCGCGACGACACCGATCGGCAGGTTGATGTAGAAGACCCAGCGCCAGCTGAGATGCTCGGTGAAGAGGCCGCCGAGCAGCGGCCCGAGGACGCTCGTCGCGCCGAAGACGGCACCGAACAGGCCCTGGTACTTGCCTCGTTCGCGCGGCGAGACGATGTCACCGACGATCGCCATCGACAGGACCATCAGTCCGCCGCCGCCGATTCCCTGGAGCGCGCGGAAGCCGATGAGCTGCGGCATGTTCTGCGCCATGCCGCAGAGCGCGGAGCTGACCAGGAAGATCACGATGGCCAGCTGGAACAGCTTCTTGCGGCCGTACTGGTCGCCGAGCTTGCCCCAGAGCGGCGTCGCGGCCGTCGCGGCGAGCAGATACGCGGTGACGACCCACGAGAGGTGCTCCATGCCGCCGAGCTCGCTGACGATGGTGGGCAGCGCGGTCGAGACGATGGTCTGGTCGAGGGCGGCGAGCAGCATGCCGAGCAGCAGCGCACCGATGGAGACCAGTACGCCGCCGTGCGCGTGCTCGTCCGGTGGCCCGGGGACGGGATCTGGCTCCGGCCCCACGGGGCGGGCGCTGACGTCCTGCGTCATGGACACCTCCTGAAAACTCCCGCGTGTCCTGCGAGGGCTCTCCCTCTCCATCCTGGTCCGTGTGACCCGTTATGGCCTGTTGAAGCCAGGGTCTGCATAATCGGCGGAGTTCTCTAGGGGTGGGGTACGAAGAGTGAGCAGCACGGAAAAACGTCCGGACGGCGACGGCAGCGGGCACGACGACGGGCTCGGCAGCGGGCCGGGCGACCGGCGGTGTCCTGAATGCGGTGCGTCGCGCGCACCGGGCACCGCGCCTGTCTGCGGCTGTACGGAACGGGCCGCCGACGCGGCGCGGGACGCGAGGTCCGCGGACGCCGCCGCGGCGGAGGACTTCGATCCGCTGCGGATCCGTCCGTACGTGACGTTGCCGGAGCCCGGCCGCGCGGAGGAGTCGGCGCCCGAACCGGACGCGGCCCTCTCCCCCGCCCCCGCCCCCGTTCTCCCGCCGGAGGTTGTGGCTCCGCCGCGCTCGGCGGACGTGGGGCTGTTCGCGCCGGGTGGTTCGGATAGTGCGGGCGGTGCGGAAGGTGCGGTCAGCGGGGGCAGAAACCTCTCCGCACCGGGAGAGGACCCTGCCCCGCCCCCTCTGCCGTACGACGACGGATCGGCACCGCCTCGCGGCCGTGCGGGCTGTACGCGGGGGTGAGCGCTGTGGTGGCGGTGGTGGCCGTCGCAGTGCTTGCCGCGGTGCTGCTCTCGCCCGACAAGCCGCAGCGGGAGCAGGCGCTGCCGGACGTGCCGACCCGTGCGGTGACCGGCCCGTCCGAATCCACCTCGGAGGCACCACCGCCCTCGACGACGTCCGCCGCGCCCTCCGTGTCCCCGTCGCCGTCGGCGTCGTCGTCCGCCTCACCCGAGGCGAGCCCGTCCCTCACCCCGTCACGCTCGGCTTCGCCGAAGCCGCGGTCCACCCGACCGCCGAGCCGCTCGACGGCACGGGCGACGGGCTCGGTGGAGCCGGCGGAGCCCAAGGCCGACCGCGTCCTGCGCCGCGGCGACAGGGGCCCTGAGGTCGCGGAACTCCAGGAACGCCTGCAGCAGCTGTACCTGTACATGGACGAGTCCGACGGCACGTACGACAGCCAGGTGGAAGACGCGGTGGCCCGCTACCAGTACGCCCGCGCGACGCACCGCGACGGCAGGGGGGTCTACGGGGAGGAGACGCGGGCGGCACTGGAGGCGGAAACGCGGGAGCCGTAGGGCGGCGGGGGACGCGGGGCGAAACGCAAGCCCCCGTCCCCACCGGAAACCAAAAGGCGCCCCGCACCGCGAAGGTGCAAGGCGCCGGAACGCATCACCGGGGCCGGTCACAAGTCCCGGTCAGCCAAGGATCTGCCAAAGATCAGCCGAAGCTGAGCCGAAGCCCCCCACCCTCAACCGGCTCCACCCGTACCTCCGTCAGATCGGCGACATGCACGGTGGGCCCGAACTCCCCGGCCCGGGGGCCGATCCCCACGACCCGCATGCCCGCCGCGAGCCCCGCGGCTATCCCCGCACCGGAGTCCTCGAACACGACGCAGTCAGCGGGGTCGAAGCCCAGCTCGGCGGCGCCCTTGAGGAACCCCTCGGGGTCGGGCTTGCTCGCGCTCACGCTCTCCGCGGTGACCCGCACGGCCGGAAGCGGCAGCCCGGCCGCGGCCATCCGACCGTTGGACAGGTGCACGTCAGCGGACGTCACGAGCGCGTGCGGCACCCCCTCCAGGGAGGCCAGGAAGGCAGCGGCGCCCGGCACCGGAACGACGCCCTCCATGTCGGCGGTCTCGGCGGCCAGCATCTCGCGGTTCTCCGCGTAGTTCTCCTCCATGGGCCGCTCGGGCAGCAGCACCGCCATCGAGGCGTACCCCTGACGACCGTGGACGATCTTGATGACCTCGTCGAAGTCGAGCCCGTGCCGCTCGGACCAGCGCCGCCAGCAGCGCTCGACCACGGCGTCGGAGTTGACGAGCGTCCCGTCCATGTCCAGGAGGAGAGCCCGGGCGGTCAGAACAGAGGCGGTCTCAGCCGTCATCGGCGTACTCCAGAGCACAGAGAGAGGTGCAGAGATGTCGCGGGAAGGGGGATGCGGAAGAAGCGGGAAAAGAATCAAGGCAGCTCCGCCCGCCGGTCAGGGAACACGGGCGGAGCCACTTTGTTCCTCCACGATACAAAAAGGGGCCAGCAGACGCCAGCACCGCAGGTCACACCCCTTACAAGGGCATCCCGAACCCGGACATCCGGGTGTCGCGGGGAGCGGCTCAGGCAATCGCCTCGTACAGGCTCCACACCCCGAGCCCCAGCATCAGGAGCGCCGCGATCTTGGTGATGAGCGACAGCGGCACCCGCTTCATCAGCGCCTTTCCGCCGACGATGCCGAGCCCGGCGACCGCCCACAGCGCGAGCACCGCGCCAAGACCCACGGAGAGCGGGTCGTCGTACCGCGCGGCCAGGTTCGCGGTCATGATCTGCGTCAGGTCACCGAACTCAGCGACCAGGATCAGCATGAAACCCGCGCCGGAGACCTTCCAGAAACTCTGGTCCTTGGGCTCGCGGACCTCTTCCTCGTCCTCGCCGCCCTTCAGGAGCAGCATCGCCGCCCCGCCGAGGAAGAGGACACCGGTGAGCGCGTGCAGCAGTTGCTGCGGCAGGAGCGTCAGGACGCTGCCCGCCGCCACGGCGAGCACGACATGAACGACGAAGGCGGCCGCGACCCCGACGAAGACGTACGAGGCGCGGTAGCGCGTCCCGAGGACGAGCCCGGCCAGCGCTGTCTTGTCCGGGAGTTCGGCAAGGAAGACGACGCCGAAGACGAGCGCCATCACGCTGATGCTGATCAAGGTTCCTCAATCGGTCGGGCTGCCCCACCGAGAGCAATCTGTACCTCACGTACGACACCTCGGCACGGCAGCACACACGGACGCACACGGTCATGTACGTCGGGCACTGCTTGCCGAAGGTCTCGCTGGCCGACCCGGTCCATCGCGGTACACCGCGAGGATGACGGGGCCTGCCTCCGGGCGCCGGCTCAGGCGAGCTGAGCAGTATGTCGACGGTCCGGCGAAGAGCTACTCCCCTTCTGCGCCATCCATCGTACGGGACGCACGAGCACCCCGGACCAGGGCCTTTCGACCCCCCGACATGTGACCCGGGCCACTTAGAAACGGCCCTCCGGGCCACTCGCCCCCAACTCCCCCACACATGAACGCACATGACATGGCGCCAGAACTCTTGAACTGACCACCTGATTGACGCGACCCTGTCACTTGACGCACATCCGCAGGAAACCCCACCGCGTCAGCATGGCCGCCCGAACGGCCAACATCCCCCCACCTCAAGGGAGTTCGCATGCCCGCTGTCTACGCGCGTCGACGTATCGCCACGGTCACCGCCCTGACCGCCCTCACCTCCGCGGCGGCCCTCCTCACCGGGGCGCCCGCCCAGGCCGCTCCCCCGGCGCCGGTATCCGCTGCCACCGCCCGCACCTACCTGGGCCAGCTCACCGAGCGGGCCGAAGGGTCGTCCGACGGATACAGCCGCGAGAAGTTCCCGCACTGGAGCACCCAGTCCGGCGCCTGCAACACCCGCGAGGTCGTCCTCAAGCGCGACGGCACGAACGTCCAGCAGGACTCCAGTTGCGCGGCCACGTCCGGCACCTGGAAGTCCCCGTACGACGGCGGCACCTGGACCGCCGCGTCCGACGTCGACATCGACCACGTGATCCCGCTCTCCGAGGCCTGGAAGTCCGGCGCGAGCAGCTGGACCACCGCCCAGCGGGAAGGTTTCGCCAACGACCTCAGCCGCCCCCAGCTGATCGCCGTCACCGACAACGTCAACCAGAGCAAGGGCGACCAGGACCCGGCCGAATGGATGCCGCCCACCACGTCGTACCACTGCTACTACGCCCGGATGTGGGTGGACGTGAAGCACCACTACAGCCTCACGGTGAACGCGGCGGAGAAGACCAAGCTGTCGTCGGTGCTCAACGGCTGCTGAGACCGGCTGCTGAGACCACCGGCTCGCATGAGCGGTCAGGTCACCAGCCTGTAACCAGCGGGAATCCCCGGAACCTCGCCACGGACCTCCGTCGTTCCGTACCGTACGGGGCGACGGAGGAGAGTGATCATCGTGGCACGGCTGCGTCTGGGTCCACTGCTGAGGTATGTCGACGGTTCGACGGCGACGGTCTGGGTCGAGGCCGACCGCCCGTGCACCGCCGAGGTGCGGTGCGCCGACGGCGCCAAGGGCACGGCGAACACGTTCCAGATCGCGGGCCATCACTACGCGCTCATCCCGGTCACCGGGCTGCGTCCGGGCACGGAGACCGCGTACGAGGTGCGGCTCGGCGACAGCGGCGCGCCCGTGTGGCCGCTGCCGGACTCGCCCTTCCCGCCGAGCACCATCCGCACGCCGGGCGACGGCGACGACGAGGCGATCCGTGTCACCTTCGGGTCCTGCCGCTGGGCCGCCCCGCCGAGCGACGAGCACGATCCCGTCGGGCCCGACGCCCTCGACACCCTCGCCGCACGCATCGCCACCGGCACGCCGGCCGACCGCCCGGACGTCCTGCTCCTCCTGGGCGACCAGGTGTACGCGGACAACACGTCCGAGGCGACGCGGCGCTGGCTCGCGGCCCGCAGGAACCTGAACGACCCGCCGGGCGACCAGGTCGCGGACTACGAGGAGTACACCCACCTCTACTACGAGTCGTGGCTCGACCCCGAGGTACGGTGGCTGCTCTCCACCGTGCCCAGTTGCATGATCTTCGACGATCACGACGTCATAGACGACTGGAACACCAGCGCGGCCTGGCTCGCCGAGATGCGCGCGACGCCCTGGTGGCGCGAGCGCGTGCTGAGCGGCCTGATGTCGTACTGGGTTTACCAGCACATCGGCAACCTGCCGCCCGCCGAACTCGAACGCGACGAGCTGTACGCCGTGCTGCGCTCGTCGCCCGACGGCACGGACGCGCTGCGCGCCTTCGCCTCCGCGTCGGACGCCGATCCCCGCGCCACCCGGTGGAGCTACCGCCGGGACTTCGGCCGCGTACGCCTGCTCATGATCGACACACGTGCGGCGCGTGTCCTGGACGAGCAGAACCGCGCGATGATCGATCCGGACGAGGCCCGCTGGCTGCGCGAGCAGGCGCTGGACGGCGTGGGCGGAGAGGTCGGCGCAGGCGGCGTGGGCGGGGAGGACGGCTCGGGCAGCACGGGCGGCAGGAGCCAGGGATACGACCACCTCCTGATCGGCACGTCGCTGCCCTGGCTCCTGCCGCACCTCATCCATGACGCCGAGGGCTGGAACGCCGCGCTGTGCCGTGGCGAGCGTGGCGCGCGCTGGGCCCGCTTCGGCGAGAACCTGCGCAGGCGTTCGGATCTGGAGCACTGGGCGGCGTTCCCCTCGTCCTTCGACGCGCTGACCTCCCTGATCGCTGAGGCGGGTACGGGGGCGGGCGCCCCGGCGACGGTGTGCGTGCTCTCCGGCGACGTGCACCACGCGTACATCGCGGAGCCCACGTGGCCGGACGGCGGCGGCCCCGAAGCCCGCGTCCTGCAGCTGACGTGCTCCCCCGTCCACAACTCCATCCCCGCGTCGATAAAGGTGGGCTTCCACTTCGGCTGGAGCAGGGTGGGCCGGGCGCTGGGCCGTCGCTTCGTACGTCATGGCCGTTCGGCACCGGCAGCCATCAACTGGCGCAAGACGGGCGGGCCTTGGTTCGGCAACCAGCTCATGACGCTGACACTGCGGGGCCGCTCGGCGCACGTACGCCTTGACCAGGCCCAGGTGGTGAAGGGCGTGGGCGCCCACCTGAAGACGACCCAGGAGTCTCAGCTCTCGTGACGCGGCGGGGGCGTGGGCTCACGGGTTCGCGAGACCCCTCACGCCCCTTTCTTTTCCATAACCCCTCATAGGACACCGGCGCTTCACACACCTCACGTGACACAGGACACACCCGTCCGGTGATCCTCCGCTGCGGGGTTCGCCTTCCGGTGCCGCGGCGGCATGATGAGGCGGACCGTCCGCTTCCACCGCCCTCAACACCCCCGCACCCTCGCCACCCCGCATCCCCCCACCGCCCCCTGCTATGCCCGGGAGTCACGCCTTTGTCCGCACCATCCGCATCGGCCGCACCGGACCATGACGTCGCAGACTCAGTCTCAGTCTCAAGCGCAGTCGCAGTCGCCGTCGTCGGCGCGGGGCCCCGCGGGACGAGTGTCCTCGAACGCCTCTGTGCCTCGGCAGCCGAACTCCTGTCGCCGGGGGCGCGGCTGACGGTTCACGTCGTCGACCCCTCGCCCCCGGGGCCGGGACGCGTCTGGCGGACCGCCCAGCCGGCCGAGCTGCTCATGAACACGGTCGCCTCCCAGGTGACCCTCTTCACCGACGAGAGCGTCGACTGCGCAGGACCGATCCGGCCGGGGCCGAGCCTGTACGCGTGGGCCGCCGCCGGGCACGCGCCGGGGCTCGGCCCGGACGACTACCCGACGCGCGCCTGCTACGGTCGCTACCTGGAGTGGGTCTTCGCCGAAACCCTGCGCGCCGCCCCCGGATCGGTCCGGGTCGAGGTGCACGCGGCGCGCGCGGTGCGACTGGACGGCCCGAGCGACGGCCCCCAGTCCCTCGTACTCGACGGTGGCCGCTCACTCACCGGCCTCAGCGCCGTCGTCCTCGCTCAAGGGCACCTCCCTGCGGTCGGCGACACCACGCAGGAACAGTTCGGCGCGCACGCCGCGCGCCACGGCCTTCGCCACATACCGCCGGCCAACCCCGCCGACGTGGACCTCTCGGCCATCGCCCCCGGCGAGCACGTCCTGCTGCGCGGGCTCGGCCTCAACTTCTTCGATCACATGGCGCTCCTGACGCAGGCCCGCGGCGGACGCTTCGTCCCGGCGCCGGGGGGCGGGCTGCGCTACCAGCCATCGGGACACGAGCCGAAGCTGTACGCGGGGTCGCGGCGCGGCATCCCGTACCAAGCACGCGGCGACAACGCGAAGGGCCCGTACGGACGGCATCGGCCGCTCGTCCTCACCCCCGACGTCATAGCCCGTTTCCGCAAGCGCGCGGACAACGGCGACGCCCCGGACTTCCTCGACGAGATATGGCCGCTGGTCGCGAAGGAGGTCGAGACGGTCTACTACGCCGCCCTCGTCCATCCCGCCGGGCGTGCCGTGGAGTTCCGGGACGCCTTCCTCGCGTCGCCGCACCGCAGCCCCCGAGAAGAGCTGACACTGGCCGAGTTCGGGATCCCCGAGGCCGCGCGCTGGTCCTGGGACCGCCTCGCGCAGCCGCATTCCGGCCGTACCTTCCGCTCACCGGACGACTTCCGCGCCTGGCTACTCGCGTATCTGCGCGAGGACACGGCGCAGGCCGCGCTCGGCAACGTCGCGAGCCCGCTGAAGTCCGCCCTGGACGTGCTGCGCGACCTGCGCAACGAACTCCGCCTGATCCTCGACCACGGCGGCCTGTCCGGGACGTCACGCCGCGAGCACCTGGACCGCTGGTACACACCGCTCAACGCCTACCTCTCGATCGGCCCGCCGCGGCGCCGCATCGAGGAGATGACCGCGCTCATCGAGGCGGGCGTCCTCGAAGTCCTCGGCCCGCGTCTCGCAGTGCGCCCCACCGCGGACGGGGCGTACCTCGCGCACTCCCCCGACGTACCGGGGTCGGCCGTGTCGGTCACCACAGTGATCGAGGCCCGGCTGCCCGAGCCCGACGTGCGGCGCACCGCGGACGAACTGCTCGGGCAGCTCCTGAGGACCGGGCAGTGCCGCGCCCACGTCGTCGACGGCCACGAAACCGGAGGCGTCGACGTCACACCCCGCCCCTATCACCTGATCGACCGTCAAGGACGGTCGCACGCAAGGCGGTTTGCGTTCGGCGTGCCCACCGAGGGCGTGCACTGGGTGACGGCCGCCGGCGCCCGGCCGGGTGTCGACTCGGTGACCTTGTCGGACGCGGACGCGGTGGCGCGGGCCGTGCTGCGGACGGCTGCGGGCGTCGCGAAGATCCCGTCGGCGAGGGGAGTGATCCCGTCCGCGGGGGAAGCGGAATCGCCCGAATGGCCAGATGTTGAACTTGCAAGCATTGATTAGGTTCACCTAACCTTGGGCCTCCACTCGGTTACCGTCCCCGAAAACCGAAGGAGTCCCCCACCATGACTGGACGTCTCAACAGCGCCCAGCCCTACGCCCTCGGGCTTTTCCGCATAGTGATCGGCCTGCTCTTCGCCTGCCACGGCGCCGCCTCGCTCTTCGGAGTGCTCGGTGGCGCGATGGGCGGCGGCACGGTCGACGCGGGCACCTGGCCCGGCTGGTACGCGGCCGTCATCCAGCTGGTCGGCGGCGGCCTGGTCGCCCTCGGCCTTGGCACCCGCGCCGCCGCGTTCATCTCGTCGGGCTCGATGGCGTACGCCTACTTCAAGGTGCACCAGCCGGAGGCCCTGTGGCCGATGCAGAACGGCGGCGAGGCCTCCGCGATCTTCTGCTGGGCCATGCTCCTGCTCGTCTTCACCGGCTCGGGCGCGCTCGGCCTCGACCGGCTCTTCGCCTCGCGCGGCGAGACCGCGAACAAGGGCGCCTCGGAGCGGACCCCGGTGGCCGCCTGACGCGGACGCGCGCTCAGGTGCACCGGTGACGGCGCCCCCTTCCTCGTGCGCGTACGAGGAAGGGGGCGCCGTCGCTACGTCAGACCCCGTCGTGCCCCGAGGGCTGTCGCTTCAGTGGGTGGGAAGGAACGGCACCGTGAAGCACGCCAGCCGCTCACCCGCGCCGCCCCGCTCGCGGTGCAGCACGACGGATCTGGCCTCACCCGCCCGGAACTCCCAGTCATGGCGGGAAGTCGCCGTGCCCGAGCCGTCCGTGCCCGCGGTGAAGTCCAGCCAGACCTCGTTCTCCGGGTTCACGTAGGCCGGGTCCTCGGAAGGCTGGACCGGGTCCTTGCGGTGCTGGTAGTGCCCGCCCGCCGCTTCGGGGTCGACGCCGCACGGCTTCTCGTGCACGTGCGCGCCGTACGCGTAACCAGGCTGCATTCCCTTCACCCGGAGCGTGACCGACATGTCGTTCGGCCTGCCGCGCTGGTCGATCTCGATCTGGGATCCGGCCGGGACGAGCTTTGTGTCGTACGTGACCGCCCACACGTACATGGAGGCCGTGGGCGGCGCGAACCGCCCCCCGGCCTTCATCTCGTAGTAGGGCGCACCTTCGTTCAAGGGCGCACCGCCACCGCCCGCTGCGAGCACCACCGTTGCCACGGCCCCGGCGAGCATTCCTGCCACCATCGCCCCGCTCCTTCCGTACCGTCCGCCGACCCTGCTGGTCGCTGGGTTGGTGATGATGTTGGTACGGGACTTCGGCGCCGTATGCCCCATCGGGGGCGGCAGCCGGGTGAACGTGATGTAGCGAACATATGAGCCCCCCGTGGATCTCCGCGGGAGACCGCGGCGTACGCTGTACAGCTGTCACCAAGCCGCCCCTGCCGCTCCCCCGCGACGTCGCGGCAGTCACGTCGCCGGCCGGGGAGTTACGGGGAATTTCGGTGCTTGAGAATCTGGGCTCACTGACCAGCAGCCCATGGATCTACGCGGTGGTCGCTCTCTCCGTGCTCTTCGACATCGTCGTGCCCGTGCTGCCGAGCGGCGTCCTCGTCATCACGGCGGCCACGGCGGCTGCCGCGGCGGGCACCAGCACGCAGAGCGTGCCGCACGCCGTCCCCGACATCCTGGTCCTGCTGCTCTGCGCGGCCACCGCCTCGGTCCTCGGCGACCTGGCCGTCTACCGCCTCGCCTGGCGCGGCGGCGAACGCCTGGACCGCGCCATCGCCCGCTCGCGCCGCCTCACCACCGCGCAGGAACGACTCGGCACGGCGCTTGCCCGGGGCGGCGGCGCCCTGGTCGTCATCGCGCGCTTCGCCCCCGCGGGCCGCTCGATCGTCTCGCTCGCGGCAGGAGCCGCACACCGCAAGGTGCGCGAGTTCCTGCCCTGGTCGGCCCTCGCGGGCGTGGCCTGGGCCGGTTACAGCGTCGCGCTCGGCTACTTCGGCGCCCAGTGGCTCGGCGCGACGTGGCTGGCCACCGGCGTCTCGCTGCTCGCTCTGTTCGCGGCGGGCGCGGGGGCGGCGTTCCTGGTCCGACGACCGCGCACCGCGACGGGCTCGGCCACGGCGGGCACGGCGGGCCCGGCGGGTCCGGCGGGTGCCGCCACGGCGGCGGCGACCGCGGCGAACTAGGCCGCCGGGGCCTTTTCGGGCGTCTGCTCGGCGGCCCGCGGCTTGCCTCCGCGAACCTCGATCCCGGCGAGCAGCTCGGCGGTGGCTTCGGCGACCGCGTCCACGGCACGGTCGAAGACCTCGCGGTTGTGCGCGGCCGGGGCACGGAAACCCGAGACCTTGCGCACGTACTGGAGCGCGGCGGCCCGGACCTCCTCCTCGGTGGCGTCCTCGGGGATGGCGGGCGGACGGAGAGTCTTGATGCTGCGGCACATACCTACAGCTTGCCGCGAGTGCGGCACGCGCGGGAAGTCGTGTCGGAGGTCTCGTCGGAGGCCGTGCCGACCACGAGAGCCCTCGCACTCGTAATTCGAACAGGAGTAGCATTACGGGGTGCCTGCAACCCCTGCATACGACTTTCCGGACGACCTCCTCGCGGGTCAGGAGGAACTGCACCAGGTCCGGGCCGAACTCCTGGCCCTGCTGAAGCGGCTCCCCTGGTCGGTCACGCCCCTGGACGGCTTCAGCGACGACCACGGCTGGCGGAAGGTGGAGCGCCCCGCCTCCCCAGGCTGGACCCCGGACGAACAGGCGGAGGTCGAGAAACTCCGGGCACGGGAGCGGGAGTTGGCAGTGTTTGTCACTTGTCACCGCTTCTGGGAACAGGTGACGGGACCCGACGCGGTGGCTGCTCGCGCACGGCTCAAACACATACACGAGAAAATCATTGACACCGGGTGACGGCGGGCGTTGACTCCCCCCAACGCCGAGGAGGTGCTGCCATGAATGTTCTGTTGGTCGTCCTGCTCCTTGCACTGATCGGCCTGGGTTTCAGCCAGCCACTTCTGTGGCTGGCAGCTGCGGCGCTCGTTTTCTTCATGGTCCAGCAGTACGACCGCGGGGGCTCGGGCAAGAGCAGCAGCGGAAGCGGCGCGGGTGCGGCCCCTGGTGCCGGAGGCGGCGGTGGGGGCGGTGGGGGCGGTGGGGGCGGAGGCGGAGGCTTCCCCAAGACCTACCGCGACTACCGCATCCGCAAGGAACGTCAGGAACGCTGGGACCGCAGGTACAAGCGCACACACCCGGGTTCCGGCCGCTGAGCGGGTCGGTCGCCCCAGGGCGGCCGGGCCCGCCGACGCGACCGGTCATCCAATGACCTGGACGCCCCGCGCCAAGGAGCCGTTCTGCGGCGGCGGTTCGCCCATGGGCCTCGAACAGGGCTGACGTACGCGGACACCGCCCCCTCAGCCTCCGAGCGGCGCTCCGGCGGGCAGCCCTCCCAGCGGCGCCCCGGCGGGAAGCCCTCCGAGCAGCGAGACCGCGCCCTGCGCCGCGCTGTCGACCGTGGAGGTGACAGCCGAGGGGTTGTCCGCCCGCAGCTCCCCGGTGGCCGGGTCGACGGCGACCTCGTCGAGGGGGTTCTTCACGTCCTCCGGACTCGGCGCGACCCGCGCGACGGAGTCGAGCAGCGTCCCGCCGTCGGCAGGCGGCTGCGGCGCGGCGTACGCGGATGAAGCGGTCCCCAGCGCGAGTCCTGCCCCGAGGAGACCGGCAGTGGCCTTGGCAGTCTTCATGAGATGCATCCTTTCCGGCGAGGGCCCCACACAGGCCGTGCCGAACCGTTCAACTCACCCAAGATCCCCGAAGTTCTGGGCGACCACCCGATCGATCCGTAACCGCCTTTACATTCGCGACCACGCGCGACCTCTCGCGGCCAGGTGGCGCCCTCCGGCCGGCAGGCGGACGATGGAAGAAAGGGGTCGGCTGGTGATGATGTCGGCCGTGGGCCCCGCGGCGACTCCAACTGACTCCGGATATACGCGGGCAGGGCCCGGACGGAGGAAGTTGTCATGATCGAGGTCAAGGCGGTCGAAAAGCCGGACGAGCGACGCGATTTCCCTCGCGGTCACCTCGAAGCCGTTCATCTCACGGGCCTTGACTTCGCCGTGGGAACCTTCGAACCCGGCTGGCGCTGGTCCGAATCCGTCGCCCCGCTCGCGGGCACCGAGAGCTGCCAGATCCACCACAACGCCTATGTCGTCAAGGGACGGATGCACCTCCGCATGGACGACGGAGGCGAGGCCGAAGTCGGCCCGGGTGACGTCTTCGTGTGCCCGCCCGGCCACGACGCCTGGGTGGTCGGCGAGGAACAGGTCGTGGTGTACGACTTCGCGGGAGGCATGGCCCAGGAGTATGCAAAGGCAGAGGGGACCTAGCCTGCGAAAGGCTTCACGGAATGAATCCCTCACGCGCCGGGAATTTTGCAAACGCACCCACCGACGCCGCCCCTCTCGCCTCTAGACGGGGGGGCGGCATCTGTTGGTGCCGCTGGTGTTTCTGATATTTCTGTTGCCGCCATCCTGAACCCCAGGTTTAGCCCCGCGGTCACGAAGGGACTCTCCAACTCGACTTCGGCATAACGTGGTTGTTGAGAGAGGGGGACCCGTCCATGCAGACCAAATCCGTGATCCTCGTCGTCGACGACCACAAGGACACCCTGTTCGCGCTGGAGAGCGCGCTGGCTCCCCTCGGATACCCGCTGGTGAGCGCGACCAACGGCGACGACGCGCTCAGAGTGGTGCTGCGCGGGGACGTCGGGCTCATCCTGCTCGACGTGCGCATGCCGGGCGTGAGCGGTCTCGACGTCGTGCGCTACGTACGGCGTCTGGACCAGACACGCGGCATACCGATCGTCCTGCTGACCGGTTTCGACGTCAGCCGCGAGGTCGCCGCGGCCGCCTTCCTGCTCGGCGTGGCCGACGTGGCCCTCAAGCCCATCGACCCGCTGACGCTGCGCACCAAGGTCCGCTACCTCTTCGACACCTACGAGCAGCTGAAGGCCATGCGGCAGCAGATCGCAGCACTCCAGGTCCAGTTGAGGGCCGGAACCGTCAAACCGACGAACGACAGCCACTCGGAGCCCGGCTGGGCACCCAGCCCTCAGCTTGAAACGTGACGCGACGAGCCACGTGACGCGACGAGCGACTGAACGCGACAGGGCAAGCCCGCACACGCCCCCACACGAAACCGGCCCCCCATCCGATCAAGGATGGGAGGCCGTTCACACCGTCTACCTGCACGGCGTCACTGTGGGCGCGGACGGTTTCGAACCGCCGACATCTGCCTTGTAAGGGCAGCGCTCTACCGCTGAGCTACGCGCCCGGGATATTTCGACAGCCTACCTTGCCTGTGGCCCCGGGCCGCAAACCCGTAAGGGAGCGGTCCTCGACCGGTGGGGGCACAGATGTTTCCGCCCTCCGTGGCAGTGGTAGTCCGCACCTCGTGTCCGCCCGCAGCGAAGACGGCAAAGTCTCGGTGCGGAGCGCGAACTAACCGGCCCGTGTGTTCGTCATTAACCGGTGGGAGAATGTGAGACCGGGCAAGGCGGATGACAGCACGGGAGAGGGATAGTGACGGCGACACCTTCGCAGCCGTACACACCGGACACGTCGAGTAGATCAGCACTGCCGGACGAGGATGTACGTCGCTGCGGGAGCGTGCGGCCTCATTCCCGCTCGGCGCCCCGTTCCCGCTCCGCGCCCCGATCCCGGCCCGCGCCTAATTCCCGCCCCGGCGTCCGTCCGAGCCCTTTGCGCGACGCGTTGGCGCTCGCCCTCCTGCCCCTCCCCCTCCTCGCCCTGGCCCTCCCCGCCGCCTTCGCGGGCGGCGGCACCCGGCGGTGGTTCGGCGGGCGCGGGGAGAGCGTGCGGGCCGACGCCCAGGCCGCCAAGGACGCCGCGGCCGCCGCCTTCTACGAGTTGGACACCGCCCAGCGGGACCTGCGGATCTCCGTGGAGACCATCGTCGCCGTCGACTCCACGCCCGCCGCCCAGCGTGCCGTGTCCGACTTCGAGGCCATCGGGCGCCGGATCGACGAGGCAAGCCGCCAGTACATCAGCGCGGTGGACGCCCATGATCTCGACCGCGACGACCTGGAGGCCTCCGTCGCCGCCCGCGCGCGGACCGAGCTCACCGAGGCCAAGGCCGAGCTGGACAAGGCCAAGCAGGACCTGGACCGGTTCCAGCAGGGGCTCGGCCCGTTGCTCGACAAGGCGGAGACACAGCTCGCCCGGCTCGCCCCGGCCGTCGAGCGCGCCCGCCAGACCCTCCTCGCCGCCAGCAACGCCCTCGATGCCGTGCGGGGTGCCGGGCTCAAGGCCGACGATCTCGCCGCCCGCCTGGCCGCCCTCGGGCCCGAGCTGACCAAGCTCAACCAAGGAGCGGGGCAGCACGGCGTGCCGGAGACGCTGCAGCGCGCCGACCGCGTCCTGCGAGACGCCGAAGCGGTGCGGGCCGAGGCGGAGCGGCTGCCCGAGCGTGCCGCCGAGATAGACCGCCGCCTCGTCTCGCTGCGTACGCGTGCGCAGGCCCTCACCACCCGCAGCGGCCAGGTCGAACCGGTCCTCAGCGAGCTGCGGCGGCGCTTCACCGTCGCCTGCTGGCAGGACCTGCAGCGCGTACCGGACCAGGCCGCGGAGAACGTGCGCCAGGCCGAGGTCAAGCTCAAGGAGGCCCGCCAGGCGCGGGACGAGCAGCGCTGGCCGGACGCCACCTCCCTGCTCTCGACGGTCCGCGCCCTGCTGAACTCGACGGACGAGGCGGTCTCGGCCGCCGGCGACCGGCTGCACCGGCTGAACGCAGTGGCGAAGGACCCCCAGCAGGAGATCGAGCGCACCCGCTTCGCGATCCGCGACGCCCAGCGCCTGGCCATGGCGGGGCGCCAGACCCCGGAGCAGCGGCACGCCCGCCCGCTGGACGAGTCCGTCGCCCGCCTGGACCGCGCGGTGGCCTCCCTGGAAGGGCGCCACCCGGACTACTGGCACTTCCTGACCGAGACCGAAGGCGTGCGGCAGGCGGTGGGCCGCGTGGTCACGCAGATCAGGGAGGAGCGCGGGCAGGGGGCCTGAGGGCCGAGGGGCGGCCGGTATCGGAGGGCGCCTGGTGGCGGTCCGTGGCCCGCGGGCGGATCCTGGAGCTACGTACGCCGACATCGGGAGGCGGACCATGGCCACGCATGTACTCCATCCAGGGACGAAGCGCCCGAGGCGGCGCGTCACGCTGAACGAGCACCTGCCCGTCGACCACCGTCTCAGCACGGTCTACCGCGTCGGCGCGGGCCTGATGGGGCTCGTCCTGATCGCGTTCGGCATCCTCGGCCTGATCGACAAGGTCGGCTTCTTCGACACCGGGGGCGACACCGTCGCCGGTCTGAACACCAACGGCGCGCTCAGCGTCCTGTCGATCTGCGTCGGGCTGTTCCTCCTCGCCGGCATGGTCATCGGCGGCAACTTCGCGTCGACGCTCAACATGGTCCTCGGCTGTGCCTTCATCCTCAGCGGCTTCGTCAACCTCGCCCTCCTCGACACGGGCTTCAACTTCCTCGCCTTCCGCATCCAGAACGTGCTGTTCAGCTTCGTGGTGGGCGTTCTGTTGATGATCTTCGGGATGTACGGGCGGGTCGGCTCGGCCCTGCCGCACGACAACCCGTACTGGCAGGCACGCCACCCCGAGCAGACGCGGCACGCGGGGCGCGGGCACGGGAGCCGCCGCCCCGAGCCGAGGTCCAAGGTCCCCGGCACCGAGACCTAGGGTCCGTCGACAGGGCAGGCCTAGCCCTGAGCAGGCACGCTCAGCCCCCTGTGCGAGCCTTGGGGCATGTCGGACCTCACCACTGCCTTCAGTTCAGCCCTGCGGACCCAGCGCCTGGTCGCCATCGTGCGCGGCACCGACGCGGAAGCCTCCTTCCGGACGGTCATGGCGCTCGTCGAGTCCGGTGTGCCGCTCGTCGAGGTCTCCTTCAGCGGTGCGGACACCCTGGGCGTCCTGCGGCGGGCCCGCGCCGAGCTGGGCGGCGAGGCCTGGCTCGGCGCGGGCACGGTCCTCACGGCGGACGACGCACGGCGCGCCGCGGACGCGGGGGCGAACCTCGTCGTGACGCCGGGACTCGGAGCCGGCGTCGAGGAGGCCCTGCGGTGTGAACTGCCCGTCGCAGCAGGGGTGTTGACCCCCACCGACGTGATCTCGGCGAGTGCTGCCGGCGCCACCGCGCTCAAGATCTTCCCCGCTTCGGCGATGGGCGGCCCCGCCTACCTGAAGGCACTGCGAGCCCCCTTCCCCGACCTCCCCTTCGTACCGGTGGGCGGCGTGGACGCGCCCGCCGCCGAGGAGTATCTGGCGCTCGGCGCGGTCGCGGTCGGCGTCGGCTCCCCGCTGATCGGCGACGCGGCGGACGGCGGCGACCTGGACGCGCTGCGCAAGCGCGCGGCGCAGTTCGTGGCGGTCACAGGGTCCGGCCGATGAGCGCCACGGCTCACGGGAGCGCCGCCGACGTCCTCACCCTCGGCGAGAGCATGGTCGCCCTGCGCGGCAGCGGTCCGCTGAAGCTGGGCGGTTCGATGGACGTGTCCGTCGCGGGTGCCGAGTCGAACGTGGCCATCGGTCTCGCGCGCCTTGACCACACGGCTCGGTGGGCGGGCGCTGTCGGCGACGACGAGGCGGGCGAGCTGGTGCTGCGCACGCTGCGGGCCGAGGGTGTCGACGTCTCCGGCGCCACCCGTGATCCGGACGCGCCCACGGGCCTGATCCTCTTCGAGCCACGGCTGCCCGAGGTGACCCGCGTGCACTACTACCGCGCGGGCTCGGCCGGTTCACGCCTCACGGCGACCGCGGTCGAGGCCGCCTTCACCTCTTCGGGCGCGCCTCGCGTCCTGCACCTCACCGGCATCACCCCGGCCCTTGGCCCGTCCGCCCTCGACGCGTGCCGCCGCGCCCTCGAACTGGCCCGGGAGCACGGCACGACGGTCTGCCTCGACGTCAACTTCCGCTCGCGGCTGTGGAGCGCGGAGGAGTCCGCCGCGGTGATGCGCACCTGGATGCCGTACGTCGATGTCCTCATCGCGTCGGACGACGAACTGCCGCTGTGCCTCCCGGAGACGAAGGACGCCGGTGAGGCCTCCGCCCTGGCCGGGGAGCTCCTCGCGCAGGGCGTCCGCGAGGTCGTGGTCAAGCTCGGCGCCGACGGGGCCACCACGTACGACGCCGCCGGCGAGCTGTACGCTCCGGCGCGCCCGGTGCGGGCGGTGGACGCCGTGGGCGCGGGAGACGCGTTCGTCGCCGGATACCTGTCGGCGCTGCTCGACGGGGAGGACCTGACGGGGCGCCTCGACCGGGCGGTGACCACGGGCGCCTTCGCCGTGGCGTCACACGGGGACTGGGAAGGCGCGCCTACGCGTGCGGAGCTCGGGCTGCTGGGAGCGGGGCCCGGGACCGTCGTTCGCTGAACGCCCTCCCGCAGGCAGCCCCACCGGCCCGCTAGCCCACCGGCCCGCTAGCCGCAGCAGCCTCCGCCACAGCAGCCGCCACCGCCGCCCGGGGCGGGGGCGGGGGCCGAGGACGAACCCCCGACGGCCACCGTGGACAGCAGCTTCACCGTGTCCTCGTGCCCGGCGGGACAGGCCGCGGGGTCGGCGGACTCGGCCATCGGACGGCTCAGCTCAAAGGTGTCGCCGCAGGAACGGCAGCGGTACTCGTATCGGGGCATGGGCCAAGGCTAGCGGCAGCGGACCCACCGGTGGTCAGCCGTCGGCAGGTTCTTCGCCGAGGAACCTCCGCAGGATCTCCTCCCCCGCCGCGACGCCGCGTTCCGGCAGCACGGTGAGCCCCGGCGCCGTCCAGCCCGTGTCCGCGAGCTCGCCGTGCCCCGGACGCCAGGAACGGTCGGCGGCGAGCAGCAGATCGGCGTCGAGGAGCGAGTCTCCGGCGGCGAGGATCTCGTCCGCGCCGATACGGCGGGCCACCTCGCGCACCGCCGCGCTCTTGGTCAGCGGCTTCGGCACGGCGTAGATCTTGCGGCCCTGCAGCGAGACGGTCCAGCCGCGTTCCTCCGCCCACACGGCGAGCTCCTTGACCCACTCCTTCGGCAGCAAGGAGCGCTCGACGACCAGATAGGCGAAGAGATCCTCGGCCACCCTCTCCTTCAGGAGCCAGGCCGGGTCGGCGGTGCGCACCATGTGCGCGCGGACCTCGTCGAGCGAGGCGCACTCTGCGGAGAGCCGCCGGTCCACGTCCGCTCGCCATGCGGGGTCGGACACCCCGTCGACCAGCAGGTGCCCGCCGTTGGCGCAGATCGCGAACTGTGGTGCGGGGCCCGGCAGATGGATGCGCCCGTACTGCTCGCGCGTCCGCGTGGTGGTCGGCACGAAGACCGTGCGGCGGCCCACCTCGTCGAGGAGACCGGCGGCGGCCTCGGTGACGTACGACAGCGGCTTGCTCTCGTACACCTCGACGCAGAGCAGGCGTGGCGCCTGGGCGTCGGGCATGGTCAGACCGAGGGCCGCGGCGGAGTAGATGAGGGTGCGGTCGAGGTCGCTGGCGACCAGGACCTTGCGTGAGGTACTCACTTGGAGGCCACCGCCTTGCCGTCCGTGCCGGTGGCTCCGCGCGTGAACTGAGGGTGGATCAGGCCGACGCAGGTGTAAGGGAGTTCGTCCACTTCCTCGACCGGCACGCCGCGCTGCTCGGCGAGGAGTCGTACGTGATCGAGGTCGGCCCCCGCTCCCGCGCGCGCCAGAATCTTCCAGGGGACACGCCGCAGCAGGACGCGCGTCGTCTCGCCGACGCCGGGCTTGACCAGGTTCACGTCGTGGATGCCGTACTCCTCGCTGATCCGCTCCACGGCGGCCCAGCCCTCCCAGGTCGGTGCCCTGTCGGCCGAAAGCAGCTCCTTGACCTGGGCATCGACGGCGTCGGCCACTTCGTCGAAACGGTCCGTGATGGCGTGCAGGAAGTCGAGGGAGACGTCGCCGTCCGCGAGCTCGCGGTAGAACTTCGCGCCGTGGAAGTCGTCGGGTCCGACGAGGTCCGCGCGCAGCACGGTGCGCGATATCAGGCCGGACACGGTCGAGTTGAGGCAGGCCGAGGGGATGAGGAAGTCCTCGCGGGTGCCGTAGGTGCGCACGCAGGAGCCGGGGTCGGCGAGCACCGCGATCTCCGGGTTGAAGCCGACGGGACCGCCCGACTCCTCGAACTCCCTTACTGCGTCCGCGAGTTCACGCGTGATCGCGCCCTTGCCCGTCCAGCCGTCGACGAAGACGACATCAGCGGGGTCGTGGTGTGCGGCGAGCCACCGCAGCGCGTTGGCGTCGATGCCGCGGCCGCGGACGATCGACACGGCGTAGTGCGGCAGATCCAGGCCGTGCCGGTGCTGCGCCCAGCGCCGCATCAGTACACCGACGGGCGTGCCCGCGCGGGCGAGGGAGACCAGCACCGGGCCGGGAGTGGGGGTCCCCCCGCGCTTTCGGCTGTGGGGGAGCTCCGCGAGCACGGTCTCGGTGACGGTGCCGACGGCCTGCGCGATGCGGGCGGCGGAGGTGCCGAGCGCCGCGCGGAACAGCTCTTGGTACTGCGGGCTCGGCTGGTACTCGACCGGCAGCGACTCGGCGTAGTGCGCGCCACCGCTCTGTATCGCCTCTTCGCGCTCCTCGGTGGGCGCCTCGAGGCGTACGTCCGAGAGATCCTGAAGCAGCCAGCCGACGTCTTCGGCCGCGTACGAGGAGAAGGCGGGGCCGCGGAGGGGCTCGGGCAGCATGGAGGGCCTTTCGGGGACGTGCTCGGCGACATGCTCGACGTGTTCGGTGGCGTGTTCGGGGGTCTGCTCGGGGACGTACGAGGGCACGACGGCGAGCAGCACCTGCGGTGCGTGCGCGGCGAGCTGCGCCAACAGGCCCTCGGGGGCGTGCAGTTCGGGTCGGTCGCCCACGGAATCGACCACGAGGACGATCGCGTCGAAGCCGCCGCCCGCGACGTTGTACGCGTACCGGTCGCCAGGCCCGTCGGCGGGGGCGTCGTGCGCGGGGAAGACGAGGCGGCTGCGTATGGCGTAGCCGGGGTCATCGACGGCGAGGACGGGCGAGCGGGTGGTGGTGGAGTACCGCACCTCCGCGCTCCCGGCGGGCAGCCGCTCCTCCAGGGCCACGCCCAGGGCCAGAGGCGCGTACATCAACTCCTCGAAGCCGAGGACGAGAACGCGGGCGGGACCTGCGGCGGCCCCCGGACCGCCCCCCGGAACCAGCGCCTCCGCGAGCCGGTCGGCCATCCCCGGCAGCGCCGCCTGAAGTGCCGTCCGGTGCTCGGGGGCGAACCCGTGGCGCCCGCCGTCCGGCACCCCCGCGGGCCAGCCGAGATCGACCCGGGTGACCGAGCCGCCCTCCTTGCGCGGGGCGGGGAGCGCCGAAGCCTCGTACTCCTCGACCAGCGCCTGCCCCCTCTCCAGGACGCCGTCCGGCAGGCTCACGGTGCCGGACGCCGTCGTGATGAGGTCGACCCGCGCGCCGATCTCCCGGGCGAAGTCGGCCAGGCGGCCCTGGTCCCGCGGGGAGCGCATGTCGACGAGGGCCACGATGACGTACCGCTCGCGCGGGTACAGCTCGTGCAGGGCGCGGATGGTGTTGAGGACCGTGTTGCCGGTGGAGAACTCGTCGTCGACGAGCACCAGCGGCCCGTCCCTGGTGAGCAGCCGGGGGTCCTCGGGGAGCAGCAGGTGCGAGGTCGCGTGCGAGTGGGACTCCTCGAAGCCGCCCGCCCGGCGTACCGAGTCGACCGGGCGGCGCGTGGAGTGGAGGTAGGGCGCGAGGCCGATGCCGTCCGCGACACAGTGGCCGAGGCCGGTCGCCGTCTCCGCGTACCCGAGCACGACCGCGCGCCGGGCCTCCGCGTCGCCCAGGAGCCCGCGCACGCGGACACCGAGGTCGCGCCCGGCCGCGTACACGACGGAGGGCAGCTGCGGCACATGCTTGCCGAGGACGTTGGACACCAGGAGGTGCGCCCGCTTCGGATTGCGGCGCAGGGCGAGGCCGAGCAGGTCGCTCAGCCCCGCGTCCCCGGCCAGTTCCACACCGAGCCGCTCGGCGACCCACCTCCCTGACCACACCGTCGCCGGCTTCACCACGTCGTCGTTCACAGTCCTCGCACAGTCCTTACGTTCAGCCGGATCAATCGGGGAAGTCCCGGCGGTCACCCGGAGAGCCCGGCGGTGAGCAGCTCCACGAAGCCGATGTCCTCGCGCGCGACGCCGAAGACCTCGGCGCGCTGGAGGGTCCGCTCGGCCCAGGCGCGGTGCGGCTTCACCTCGTTCATCTTGTTCGTGTACGCCGAGCGCATGACCCCGCCGCCGTCCCGCTCCGGGCGCAGGATGTCCTCGGCGTCGCTGAACTCCTCGTGGCTGACGACCGAGAGCGCGTGCACGGGCAGCACGTGCGAGGGGTGGATGCAGGTCTTGCCGAGCAGGCCGTTGGCCCGGTCGAGCTCGATCTCGCGCAGCAGCCCGTCGATGTCGTGCTCGATGAGCGCCTGGCGCAGCTCCTCGGCCCGGCCCTCCAGGAAGGGGCTGCGGCGCAGCTGGGGCTTGAACATGCGCTCCTGGGCGCGGAAGTACTCCCACACGGGCCCCGTCACGGTGAAGCCCGTGCCGTCGGCCCTGCCGAGGTGGTTGACGACGTCGGCGATGACGGAGGCCACGATGTGCACGTCGTACGCGGTCATGTGCGGGGGTCTGCGCAGTCCGTACGCCGAGCAGAAGTCGGTGACGCCGAGGCGCAGCGCGAGCACCCGCTCGCGGTACTTGTCGACGGTGCGGGCGATCCCGGCGAGGGTCTCCGAGCGGCTCTCCAGGTGCAGCAGCTCGGCCGATTCGAGGACGGGCATCGCGAAGAGCCGGTGGCCGCTCGCGGCTTCCGCCGCGGCGAGCGACTCCAGGAAGGCGGCGCCACGCTCCTCGGTGAACTTCGGCAGCACGAATCCGGAGAGGAGACGGATGCTGGGGCCGAGGCGGGCCGCCAGGTCGGCTATCTGCTCGGGATACCGGACCCGGATGAACAGCAGCGGCGGCTCCGCGCCGTCGCGCTCGGCCAGATCGGCGAACTGGTCGACCAGGTTCTCCTCGGCGCCGACGACCTCCGCGTCGTCGATCGAGTCCTCGAGGCAGAGGACCATCGAGATCACGCCACGCCCCGCCTGCTTCAGGATGTCGTCGGCGAGGCGGGGACGCGTGGCCGGGCTGTAGAGCGTGGCTCCCAGGGCGGCGGCGAGCAGGCGCGGGGAGGAGTCCGCGGTGAAGACGCACGGCTCCCGATGAAAGAGACGCTGTCGCACCTCTGGGGCTATATGCCCGAAATGACGCATGATTTCCCCTGTACTCGTCGGCGCGACCCGACGTGATGTGGCCGGTAATAGTACGTAGGGACGGGTGTCAAGGGTTCCCCACGTGCATGAAATTCAAGTAACTCGGCCATGACAGACACACAGGCCACACACCGTCACCCCCGCGTTGTCCCGTCCAAACCCGGGAAGGCAGGATGACCGCATGACGCACGCGATGTTGAAGGGGTCGAACGTCCCGCTCGAAGCCACGGCCGTCCGTGCCGTGCTGCGCTGGACCCCCGGGCAGGGCGTCCCGGACGTCGACGCGTCGGCCCTGTTGCTCGGCGCCGACGGCCGCGTCCGGTCCGACGAGGACTTCGTCTTCTACAACCAGCCACGTCACCCGTCCGGCAAGGTCTGGCGGCTCGGCAAGAAGCGCGTCTCCCAGGGCCTCTCCGAGGGCCTGACCGACACGATCCAGACGGACATGGCGGGCCTGGATCCCGCGGTCAGCCGAGTCCTGCTCGTCGCGTCCGCCGAGAACGTCGCCTTCGAGAACGTACGAGCGCTGCGCATCCTGCTGTACGACGCGGGCGCGTCCGAGGCCGAACCGCTCGCCTACTTCGACATCACCCCGCAGACGGGCGCCGAGACGGCCCTGATCTGCGGCGAGCTCTACCGACGCGGCGACGTCTGGAAGTTCCGCGCCCTGGGTGAGGGATATCTGAACGGCCTGGAGGGGCTGGCCGGCGACTTCGGCATCTCCGTGGACGAGTCCGAGGCGGTGCCCGAGCCGACGACCGAGGCCTCGCTCCCGCAGCCCTACCCCCAGCGCCAGCCGCTGCCCGCGCCCGCCACGCAGGCCCCGCCTCCGCAACCCTTCCCCGCCCCGGCCCCGCAGCCCTCGTACGGCTACCCGCCCGAGCCTCCGCGCCACCAGCCCGCCCCGCAGCCGTCCTACGGCTACCCGCAGCACGCGCCCGCGCACGCGGCGCCGGTCCCGCAGCCCAGTTACGGCTATCCGCAGCCCGTGGCCCCGATGCCCGACCCGAACTTCCGGCTGCCGCCGCAGGGGCCGCAGTTCCTCGCACGCTGAGTGCGCGGGGCGCTCCGGGCGCTCCGGGCAGGTGGGGCGCGCCCGGCCCGTGCGGCGCTTCAGGCGCCGCCGACCTTCGTCTTGTAGCCGCGGCCCCACTGCAGCCCCCAGCCGTACAGCCGGTCGAGTTCGGCCTGGAAGCCGTACACGAACTTCACCTCGCGGCGCACGACCAGCTCGTCCTTGACGTTCTCCAGCGTGAATATCGCGCAGGAGCGGGCCTGCGGCTGGCGCTCGTCCAGGTCGATCTCGATCCGCGGGCCGTTGCTGGGGTAGAGCGTCACCTTGGCGTGCGTGCGGTCGAAGGCGGGCGTCTGGTCGTAGATGTAGGCGAAGAAGAGCAGCCGCTTGATCGACTCGCGGTGGTCGAGGTTCACGTAGATCGTCTCGCCTGACGGCGAACCGAACCGGTCGTCGCCGCTGAGCTTCACGTACGGCGGCGCGTTCAGGTCCCCGAAGAAGCTGCCCAGCGGCTGCACGACGCCCTTGGCGCCGTCCATCGTCTCGTACAGGCAGCCGAGGTCGAGGTCCACGTTGACCACGCCCTGGGTGTGCGCCTGCACCACGTCGGGCTGGAACATCCGGAGGGGGTGCCGCAGCAGGCCGCCGCCCTTGGGCTTGCCGATGATGTCGGACGTACGCATCTGCCAGGAGAGGTTGACCCGGAGATTGCCGGTGGCCGCGCCCTGTTTGTTGAGCGAGACCGTCGGGTTCCTCTTCGTGAGTTCGATGGAGTTCGTCGCCGCGCTGCCCGACTCGTAGTCCATCGAGCGTCCACGCCACAGACCGTCCCAGAAGGACATCGCCGCCCCCAAAAAGTGCCGGAGCCCCATATGGGCCCGTTACGAATGCCACGGGGCGGCCAGGAGGACTCGTCCTCGATGGCCGCCCCGTTCAGAAGCGTTCCTCACTCGGCCCCGCGTCACACTCCGGGGACGGGTCGGACCCTGCGTCAGACGCCGGAAGGAACCTCGGTCTTGTCGTCCGAGCCCGAGCCCTTGCCCTTGCCCTCCTCGGCCGCGATGCGCCTGTTGCGCATGACGGAGGAGATGAAGGACCAGCCGATCAGGACGACGCCGACGAGGCCGGTGATGACCTCGTGGATCTCGTACTGGATCGTGATGAGCAGGATCGCGGCGAGGGCGCCGATCGCGTAGTGCGCGCCGTGCTCCAGGTAGACGTAGTCGTCGAGGGTGCCCTGGCGGACCAGGTAGACGGTGAGCGAACGGACGTACATCGCGCCGATGCCCAGTCCGAGCGCCATCAGGACGATGTCGTTGGTGATGGCGAAGGCGCCGATGACGCCGTCGAAGGAGAACGACGCGTCCAGGACCTCGAGGTAGAGGAACATGAAGAACGCGGCCTTGCCGGCCATGACGACGGCGGGGACCTTCTTGCCGCTCTTCCTGGCCTCTTCCTCCTGCTCGTGCTCGCGCTCCTCCTCTTCCTCGAGTTTGTTCTCGAAGAAGCCGGAGAGTCCGCCCACGATGAGATAGGTGATGAGTCCGGCGACGCCGGAGAGCAGCACCGTCTCCGCCTTGTCCACGTGTGTGCCGCCGTGCTGGTGGGCGTTGGTGGCGACGGTCATCGCGGAGATCATGAGGACGATGAGCGCGATGCAGGCCGACAGCATGTCGATCTTGCCGAGCTTGGCCAGCGGGCGCTCCAGCCAGCCGAGCCACTTGATGTCACGGTCCTCGAAGATGAAGTCGAGGAAGATCATCAACAGGAACATGCCACCGAAAGCGGCGATCGACGGGTGAGCGTCGGTCACCAACTGCTGGTACTGGTCCTTGTCGTTGAGCGCGAGACGCACAGCCTCGATCGGGCCGATCTTGGCGCTGATGGCCACGATCGCGACGGGGAACACGAGCCGCATGCCGAAGACGGCGATCAGCACACCGATGGTGAGGAAGATCTTCTGCCAGAAGGCACTCATCTTCTTCAGGATCCCGGCGTTGACCACCGCGTTGTCGAAGGACAGCGAGATCTCGAGGATGGACAGGATCGCCACGATCCCGAAACCTGTCCACCCCCCGTAGAACACCGCCGCGACCAAGCCGAGCGCGGTAACCGCGAACGACCAGCCGAAGGTTTTCAGAACCACTGGCTACCCAATCATGTGTGTACGGGCTCCCGTTTAGCGGTCTCCCCCGCGCCGGTCCCCTGCTTTACGAAACATTGACCCCGAAGTCTAGAGCGATGCCCCGCAGACCCGACGCGTACCCCTGCCCAACCGCACGGAACTTCCACTCCCCGCCATAGCGGTACACCTCGCCGAAGATCATCGCGGTCTCCGTGGAGGCGTCCTCGGAGAGGTCGTACCGCGCCAGTTCCTGGTGGTCGGCCTGGTTGACCACGCGGATGAAAGCGTTGCTGACCTGGCCGAACGCCTGGCCGCGGTTGTCCGCGTCATGGATCGAGACAGGGAAGACGATCTTGTCGCAGGTGGCCGGAACCTTGGAGAGGTCGATCAGGAGCGACTCGTCGTCGCCGTCACCCTCACCCGTGAGGTTGTCGCCGGTGTGTTCGACGGAGCCGTCCGGGCACTTCAGGTTGTTGTAGAAGACGAACCACTCGTCGCCGATGACCCGGCCCGAGTTGCACATCAGAGCGCTGGCGTCGAGGTCGAAGGGTGCTCCGGTGGTGGAGCGCGCGTCCCAGCCGAGGCCGATCAGGACCTGTGTGAGGTTCGGTGCGGCCTTGGAGAGGGAGACGTTGCCTCCCTTGGCGAGCGTGACGCCCATGATGTGTCCTCCCCGTGGTTCGAGATCAAGAATTCCCCGGTCCCCCATGGTGCGGGGGCAGTGCCCGGGAGCAGGAGTTTTGAGCGCGTCCGGCGCCGCACTCGTGGTGTGCGGCGCCGGACGACAGGCGGAGGGTGTTACTCGGCTCAGACGTTGACGCCGAAGTCCTGCGCGATGCCGCGCAGGCCCGAGGCGTAACCCTGGCCGACGGCGCGGAACTTCCACTCCGCGCCGTTGCGGTACAGCTCGCCGAAGACCATCGCGGTCTCCGTCGAGGCGTCCTCGGAGAGGTCGTACCGCGCGATCTCCGCGCCGCCCGCCTGGTTCACGACGCGGATGAACGCGTTGCGGACCTGGCCGAACGACTGCTGGCGGGTCTCGGCGTCGTAGATCGAGACCGGGAAGACGATCTTGTCCACGTCGGCCGGGACGGCGGCCAGGTCGACCTTGATCGCCTCGTCGTCGCCCTCGCCCTCACCGGTGGTGTTGTCACCGGTGTGCTCGACGGACCCGTCCGGGCTCTTCAGGTTGTTGAAGAACACGAAGTTGCCGTCGCTGCTGACCTTGCCCTCGGCATTCGTCAGGATGGCGCTGGCGTCGAGGTCGAAGTCCGTACCGGTGGTGGTACGGACATCCCAGCCCAGGCCGACCAGAACCGCGGTCAGGCCGGGGGCCTCCTTGCTCAGCGATACGTTGCCGCCCTTGCTGAGGCTGACTCCCACAAATCCTCCCAAATTGATGTCCAGGGGCGGGGAGCCCCAGTCGTGCTGTGCCATCGGATCAACGAATGGATCCTAGTGACCCGTTCCCGGCCGCCACAGGCTCTGCACCTGAAGAATCACAGGGTGTCACCCCTGAGGAATCACAGGGTGTCGAGCGCCTTGACGTAGTCGTTGAGGTCGCGGGCGTCCGGCAGGCCGTTCACGACAGTCCAGCGCACCACGCCCTCCTTGTCGATGATGAACGTGCCGCGCACCGCGCAGCCCTTGTCTTCGTCGAAGACTCCGTAGGCGCGCGACGCCTCGCCGTGCGGCCAGAAATCGGAGAGCAGCGGGTACTCCAGGCCCTCCTGTTCGGCGAAAACGCGCAGGGTGTGGATGGAGTCGTTCGAGACGGCGAGGAGCTGTGTGTCGTCGTTGACGAACCTCGGCAGCTCGTCGCGCAGCGCGCACAGCTCGCCCGTGCACACGCCGGTGAACGCGAACGGATAGAAGAGCAGCACCACGTTCTTCTCGCCGCGGAAGTCCGACAGCCGCACGGTCCGGCCGTGATTGTCCTTCAGCTCGAAGTCCGGGGCCTTGGTGTCGGTCGCGATGCCGGCGAGCGCCATGAGTTCGCATCCCTTCGGTGGGGCTGTTCGGGTGATGACCACCCTACGCAACGGGCGTTTCGTCCGATCACCTCGCAGGGCGTGCCATTTCCCGCGCGACGTGCGCCCTCACACGCACGCGTGAGCCCCCACCGGCTTAGGTCGGTGGGGGCTCACGGCGATTGGCTCAGTCGACTTCCTGCTGCCTGAGCGGCAGCTTCACCGCTTCTTGGCTGCCGCCTTCGGCGTGACCAGACGGCTGCCCGTCCAGTCCTTGCCCGCGTTGATGGTCCGGGTCTGCGCAAGGCCTGCGGTCTGGGCTGCCTCGTTGATGTCGCTCGGCTCGACGTAACCGTCGCGGCCGGTCTTCGGCGTCATCAGCCAGAGGTCGCCGCCCTCTTCGATCAGCTGGGTGGCGTCCACCAGCGCATCCGTCAGGTCACCGTCGTCCTCGCGGAACCACAGCACCACGGCGTCAGCAGTGTCGTCGTAGTCCTCGTCGACGAGCTCGCTGCCGATCACCCCTTCAATGGCCTCGCGGAGCTCCTGATCGACATCGTCGTCGTAGCCGATCTCCTGGACCACCTGCTCGGGCTGGAAACCCAGCCTCGCGGCAGGGTTGGTCCGCTCCTCCGCGTGGTCCGCGGTCGCGCTCACGGCTTGCCTCCTGATCATGTTTTCGGGAATGCCTTCATCCACGCGCGTGCGCGGGACATTGGCGGTAGTCCACACGGGCGGACCGGATCGCGCAAGTACCCGGCCGTCAAGACCGCTGAAACGGTGACGTTCCCGGCCGTGTCGTCGCAACTCAAGGCCCACCTGCCAGATCCTTCTCCGCTCGCACTTCGCTCGTACGACACCGATCGGAACTGAGGTCCGAACGGCCTTACGAACCGGCTAGGCGGGATGGGCGTATCGTTGCGATTTGGTCGAGCCTACCCCAGGGCCGCCGGGCGGACCCGTCGGTTACCCCTCAGTAGAGATGACGATTGCGTCTACGCGGTACACGATGGGGAACGTCTCACAGCCAGGCAGAACCCAGGCGAAAGCCCCAACAGCGAAGGAACAGCGTGGCTTCCGGATCCGATCGCAACCCGATCATCATTGGCGGCCTGCCGAGTCAGGTCCCGGACTTCGATCCCGAAGAGACCCAGGAGTGGCTCGACTCCCTCGATGCCGCGGTCGACGAACGCGGCCGCGAGCGGGCCCGCTACCTGATGCTCCGGCTCATCGAACGCGCGCGCGAGAAGCGCGTCGCCGTGCCCGAGATGCGCAGCACGGACTACATCAACACGATCGCCACCAAGGACGAGCCGTTCTTCCCCGGCAACGAGGAGATCGAGCGCAAGGTCCTGAACGCGACCCGCTGGAACGCCGCGGTGATGGTGTCGCGCGCCCAGCGCCCCGGCATCGGGGTCGGCGGCCACATCGCCACCTTCGCCTCCTCGGCCTCGCTCTACGACGTGGGCTTCAACCACTTCTTCCGCGGCAAGGACGAGGGCGACGGCGGCGACCAGATCTTCTTCCAGGGGCACGCTTCCCCCGGCATCTACGCCCGCGCGTTCCTCCTCGACCGGCTGTCCGAGCAGCAGCTCGACGCGTTCCGCCAGGAGAAGTCCAAGGCTCCGCACGGGCTCTCGTCCTACCCGCACCCGCGCCTGATGCCGGACTTCTGGGAGTTCCCGACCGTCTCGATGGGCCTCGGTCCGCTCGGCGCGATCTTCCAGGCGCGGATGAACCGCTACATGGAGGCGCGCGGCATCGCCGACACCTCCAAGTCGCACGTCTGGGCCTACCTCGGCGACGGCGAGATGGACGAGCCCGAGTCCCTCGGCCAGCTCTCCATCGCCGCCCGCGAGGGCCTGGACAACCTGACCTTCGTCGTCAACTGCAACCTCCAGCGCCTCGACGGCCCGGTGCGCGGCAACGGCAAGATCATCCAGGAACTGGAGTCGCAGTTCCGCGGCGCCGGCTGGAACGTCATCAAGCTGGTCTGGGACCGCAGCTGGGACCCGCTGCTCGCCCAGGACCGCGACGGCGTCCTGGTCAACCGGCTCAACACCACGCCCGACGGCCAGTTCCAGACGTACGCCACCGAGACCGGCTCGTACATCCGCGAGCACTTCTTCGGCGACGACCACCGCCTGCGCTCCATGGTCGAGAACATGACCGACGAGCAGATCCTGCACCTGGGCCGCGGCGGCCACGACCACAAGAAGGTCTACGCGGCGTACGCGGCCGCCAAGGCCCACAAGGGCCAGCCGACCGTCATCCTGGCGCAGACGGTCAAGGGCTGGACGCTCGGCCCGAACTTCGAGGGCCGCAACGCCACGCACCAGATGAAGAAGCTGACGGTCGACGACCTCAAGGGCTTCCGCGACCGCCTGCACATCCCGATCACGGACAAGCAGCTGGAGGACGGCGCCCCGCCGTACTACCACCCGGGCCGTGACTCGGAAGAGATCCAGTACATGCACGACCGCCGCCAGGGCCTGGGCGGTTACGTCCCGACCCGCGTCGTCCGCTCGAAGCCCCTCCCGCTTCCCGAGGACAAGACATACGCGACCGCGAAGAAGGGTTCGGGTCAGCAGTCGATCGCCACGACCATGGCGTTCGTCCGCATCCTGAAGGACCTCATGCGGGACAAGGAGATCGGCAAGCGCTTCGTACTGATCGCCCCCGACGAGTACCGCACCTTCGGCATGGACGCCTTCTTCCCGAGCGCGAAGATCTACAACCCGCTCGGCCAGCAGTACGAGGCCGTCGACCGCGAGCTGCTCCTCGCCTACAAGGAGTCCCCGACCGGCCAGATGCTGCACGACGGCATCTCCGAGGCCGGCTGCACGGCCTCGCTGATCGCCGCGGGCTCCGCCTACGCCACCCACGGCGAACCGCTGATCCCCGTGTACGTCTTCTACTCGATGTTCGGTTTCCAGCGCACCGGCGACCAGTTCTGGCAGATGGCCGACCAGCTGGCCCGCGGCTTCGTCCTCGGCGCCACCGCCGGCCGTACGACGCTGACCGGCGAGGGCCTCCAGCACGCGGACGGCCACTCGCAGCTGCTCGCCTCGACCAACCCGGGCTGCGTCGCCTACGACCCCGCCTTCGGCTACGAGATCGCGCACATCGTCAAGGACGGCCTGCGCCGGATGTACGGCCCCGACAGTGAAGACGTCTTCTACTACCTCACTGTCTACAACGAGCCGATCCAGCACCCGGCCGAGCCCGCCGATGTGGACGTCGACGGCATCCTCAAGGGCATCTACCGCTTCAAGGCGGGCGAGCAGGGCGCCATTCCGGCGCAGATCCTCGCCTCCGGTGTCGCGGTGCCGTGGGCGGTCGAGGCCCAGCAGATCCTCGCTTCGGAGTGGAACGTCAAGGCGGACGTCTGGTCGGCGACCTCCTGGAACGAGCTGCGCCGCGAGGCGGTCGACGTGGAGCGCCACAACCTCCTGCACCCCGAGGAGGAGCAGCGCACCCCGTACGTGACGCAGAAGCTGTCCGGCGCCGAGGGCCCGTTCGTGGCCGTCTCCGACTGGATGCGGGGCGTCCCCGACCAGATCTCCCGCTGGGTCCCCGGCACGTACCAGTCCCTGGGCGCCGACGGCTTCGGCTTCGCGGACACCCGCGGTGCGGCCCGCCGCTTCTTCCACATCGACGCGCAGTCGATCGTGGTCGGCGTGCTCACCGAGCTGGCCCGCGAGGGCAAGCTCGACCGCTCCGTACTGAAGCAGGCCATCGACCGCTACCAGCTGCTCGACGTCACGGCGGCCGACCCGGGCGCTGCCGGAGGCGACGCCTAGGCCTTACACACCGTGCGGTGGTAGCCGTAGCCGCGTGGTCGCGCGGCACCTGTAGCGCGTAGGACGTTCGGAGGGCGGTGGGGCGGTGGCTCCCGCCGCCCTCCGGCGTTTCCTACGATGCGCGCATGGAAGCGCCCGACAAGCACCCTCCGGCACAGCTCCGTTGGGAGCGACGCACACAGAATCCGCTCCTCGTGCTCGCGGTGGCCTTCGCCGTCGCCTACGCCGTGCCCATCGTGGTGCCCGACGCGAGCAAGAGCGTCGGAACCACCTGCACGGTGGTGGAGTGGATCGTCTGGGCATCGTTCGCCGCCGACTATCTCGTACGCCTCTACCTCACCGACCACCGCAAGCAGTTCGTCCGCTCGCACTGGCTCGACCTCGGTGCTGTCCTCCTCCCGATGTTGCAGCCGCTGCGGTTGCTGCGGCTGGTCTCGACTCTGCTGCTGGTCGGGCGCCGGGCCCGGATGGCGTCTCAGATTCAGCTGACGACCTATGTCGCCGGAGCTGTCGTTGGCCTCCTCATGTTCGGTTCGCTGGCCGTTCTCTCGGTGGAGCGGGAATCACCGAACGGCAACATCAAGACCCTTGGTGACGCGGTGTGGTGGTCCTTCACCACGATGACCACCGTCGGCTACGGCGATCACGCGCCGACGACCGGGCTCGGCCGCATCCTCGCGGTCGGCCTGATGCTGTCGGGCATCGCGCTTCTGGGTGTGGTGACCGCCAACATCGCGGCCTGGTTCATCTCGCGCTTCGACCGGGACGACGTCGAGGAGCGCCGCCAGACAGCGGCGATCGAGGCGCTGACGACGGAGGTGCGATCCCTGCGGGCACAGGTGACGGCGCTATCGGCGGGGGTGCAGCCTGACGCGGCGGGTGCGGGGGCATCTACCGCGCCGGCCGAGGGAGCTCCTCAGGTGCCTCCGGTCAGGTCTCCCAGACCTTGAACGCCCGTACGTGATAGGGCGATTCGGGGACCCACGTGCCACCCCCCGGATAGGTGTCGAACTCGCCCGTCTCGCCGCACTCCGCGGATTGATACGTGGTGACCGGCCGGCCCGTGCGGTTGGCGAGGGCTTGAGCGCTGCCCCCCTCCGGCAGCGCTACACAGCTCTCGATGTCGATCTCGGACAGCTCGTACGTCTGTCGGGCCCCTTTGAACTTCGCCTTGCCCCAGAGGCAGAGCTCCCCCGGTCCACACCCTGCGAGCGTGGGTGGCGCGGCGGCCCCGGCGTGCTTCGCGGGTGTCGCGAGGTCGGCCTGTGTGGCCGCTGCCGTGGCTCCGGCCTGTGCGGGGGTGAGGATCACTGTGGCGAGCGCGGCCGCGGCGAGGGTCGTGGGCATGGTCGTACGCATCTGCATCAACTCCCGTGTCGTGTGGATCACTTGCTGGATCACTTGCCAGAACTGTGACCCACTCGCTAGCTCCGTCGGAAGGGGTACGAATGTGCGTCACCCAGATAGGCGAAAACCCCCCAGTTGGACCCTGAGGGGCTTTCCCTGACGCGTGCTCTGAGGCGTGCCCTGATGCGTGCTCGCCGCTGGACGTGGGCGCGGTTAGATGTGCCCGACTCCGGCGCCCGCGTCGGCGTTGGCGCCTCGCTTGGCGGCCGTGGCGACCAGGGCCGCGACGACCGCGACGACACCGGCGACGGTGAAGGCCAGGCCCATCCCGGACACGAACGTGTCATGCGCGACCGAGGTGATCGCCTCGGTGACCGGCTCCGGCGCCTTCGGCGGCACCGGGGCCCCACCCATCTCGATCACGGCGGACGACTGGTCGAGCTGGTCCGGTGTCATGGGCGGAAGCTTGGCATCCGCCCAGTTCCCGGGGAGGTCTTCGTCGACCCGTGCAGCCATCACCGCACCGAGCACCGCCGTGCCGAGCGCACCGCCGACCTGCATGCCGGCCTGCTGGAGGCCGCCCGCGACGCCGGACAGCTCCAGCGGGGCGTTGCCGACGATGACCTCGGTGGCTCCCACCATCACGGGCGCGAGGCCGAGGCCGAGCAGGCCGAGCCAGAGCGACATCGGCAGCGTCGCGGTGTCCGTCGTCATCGTGGACATGCCGAACATGGCGACGGCGGTGGCCACCATGCCGCCGACGAGCGGGACGCGCGGGCCGAACTTGGTGATGAGAGCGCCGGCGATCGGCGAGGCCACGATCATCATGGCCGTCAGCGGCAGGAGGTGCAGACCGCTGTCGACCGGGCTCATCCCATGGACGTTCTGCAGATAGAACGTGACGAAGAACAGGCCGCCCATGAAGGCGAAGGCCATCAGGACCATGAGCACCACGCCCGCGGACAGCGGGACGGACTTGAACATGCCCAGCGGGATGAGCGGTTCCTTGACCTTCGTCTCCCAGAAAGCGAAGAGCACGAAGAGAACCACGGCACCCGCGAGGAAGAGCAGCGTCGTGGATCCGCCCCAGCCCCACTCCGAGCCCTTGATGAGGGCCAGGATCAGCGCGAACATGCCGCCCGACAGCAGGACGATGCCGGGGATGTCGAAGGACTTCGGCGCGTTCTCCGCGCGGTGGTCCTTGAGGATCACCAGGCCGAGGACGAGCGCGATGACGCCGACCGGCACGTTGATGAAGAACACCGACTGCCAGCTGACGTGCTCGACGAGCAGGCCGCCGACGATGGGGCCGCCTGCGGTCGAGGCGCCGATGACCATGCCCCAGATACCGATCGCCATGTTCAGCTTCTCGGCGGGGAAGGTGGCGCGCAGCAGGCCGAGCGCGGCCGGCATGAGCAGGGCTCCGAAGAGACCCTGGAGCACACGGAAGGCGACGACCAGGCCGACGCTGCTGGAGAACCCGATGGCACCCGAGGCCACGGCGAAGCCCGCCACACCTATCAGGAAGGTCTGCCGGTGGCCGAACCGGTCACCGAGCTTGCCGGCGGTGATCAGCGCGACGGCGAGCGCGAGGAGGTAGCCGTTGGTGATCCATTGAACGCCGGCCATCGAGGTGCCGAGGTCCTTGGCGATGGCCGGGTTGGCGATCGCCACGATGGTGCCGTCCAGGGCGACCATCATCACGCCGATCGCGACGGAGAAGAGCGTCAGCCAAGGGTGGCCGCGGAGCCCCTTGGCCGGGGCCGGAGCGGACGCCGGCTCCTTGTCCGCCTTGTCGACGGTGATCTGACTAGTCATGCGTTCGAGGCTAGTGTCAGTCGCTGACAGTTGACAAACCAATTCACAAGTCGGTAACTGTCACGTAGCTCACAGGTAAGATGAGCTGGTCAGAACGGTGGAAAGAGGGCCATGGCGTGAGGACCGAGCAGCGAGCGGCGGACCCCGCGAAACCGCAGCCCGAGCCCTTCGGGGACATCTCCGTCTCCGTCGAGCCCTCTCGGCCGGGCCTGCGTGAGCGCAAGAAGCAGCGCACCCGTGACGCGCTCCTGCGTGCGGCGCTCGAGCTCTTCACGACCAAGGGGTTCGAGGAGACGACGGTCGACGAGATCGCCGAGGCGGTCGACGTCTCCCAGCGCACTTTCTTCCGGTACTTCGCCAACAAGCAGGAGACCGCCTTCGCCGTACAGGAGATGGTGGAGCGGCGGTTCGTGGAGACGCTGCGCGAACGCCCTGCCGACGAAACACCGTTCGTGGCACTGCGCGGTGCCGTCCTCGGAGCCTGGGACGCGATGGGCCGGTCCATCGAAGAGGTCGTCCCGGTCGAACTCCACATGCGGACCTACCAGATGATCGAGTCCACCCCTTCCTTGCTCGCCGTCCACCTGCGCCGCTCCATCGAGATGGAGGAGGAGATCGCGTGTGTGATCGCCGAGCGCGAGGGCCTCGACCTGGACAAGGACCCCCGACCGCGCGTGGTGGTGGCCGCTTTCAGCGGCGTGATGCGCGTGACCGGGCGACTGTGGGGTGCGGGCGAGGACTCGAGCGTGGAGTCGATCCGCGCGATCACCGAGACATATCTCGACCATCTGGGGCCCGCGTTGACGGAAAACTGGCGCTCGAAGTGACACTCCGCGCAGTTCACTGCGGGTCACCCGCCGGATCGACCCGTCGAACAAATCAACACGTTGGGTAATTGTTTGATTCACCGTCAGTAGCGGCACGCCTGGGCGCGCAGCGCATATTCGCCACCTACGGAGCGTGACGAAAGTACCCAAAGTGCGCCCGCTATGCCTCAATTACCCCAGTGGAAACGTGATCTGCCTCACCCGGTGCACGGTAGGCATCACGATTCTCCTAGGGTGTTCCGTAGTGAATTCCTTCGACTCCTCCCCTCAACTCAGCGCCTGGCGTGCACTGCTTGCGCTCGCCGTCGTGTTCGTCATGCTGGCGACCACGGGCTGGACTGCGGTACGCCACCACAAGGACGCCGCTTCGCCGCTCGCGGCCTCGCTCTCCGCCTGGGAGCGCGGGCACATCGGCGGGCGGGCCCTGCCCGACCCCGGTGCCCACGCCGGCAAGCTCGCCCATTTCTTCGCGTCGCTCAACGCGCAACAGCGCACCCGCCTCGTCACCCGCTATCCCCTTGCGGTCGGCAACATGAACGGTGCCCCCGTAGAGCTTCGATATCGCGCGAACCGCATCGCTCTGGGGCAAGCGCGCAAGACCGAGCGAGAGCGCGTGCACGACAAGCGACTCTCCCGTCTCGGGCAACAGGAGGCGGAACGCAGAATGAAGCGCTTCGGCGTGATGATGCGTCCGGGTCGGCAGGTGCTGTCCTTCGACCCCATGGGGACGGGTCGCATCGCCGAGGTCTTCGGCAACCTCGACCGGGCCTCCAGAGTGTCGGTCGTGGTGCCGGGCGTGGACACGAACGTGCTGACGTTCGAGCGGACGAACCGCAAGTACTCGGCGCCTGTCGGCATGGCCAAGGCCCTGCACGGCGCGGAGCGCTCCGCGAATCCACGCGCGCGTACCGCCGTGATCGCCTGGGCCGACTACACCGCGCCCGTCGGACTCGGTGTGGACGCCGCCACGTCCATGCGTGCGGATGACGGCGCGATCCGGCTCAATGCTCTGGTCCGTGGTCTGCCGGGGCACTCACCCGTCGCGCTGTACTGCCACAGCTACGGCTCGGTGGTCTGCGGGGTCGCCGCACGACAGCTGCCCTCCCGCGTTTCCGACATCGCGGTCGCGGGCAGTCCCGGCATGCGCGCGGACACGGCGACACAGCTGGGCACAGGAGCCCGGATCTGGGCCACAAGGGACGGCGACGACTGGATCCAGGATGTACCAAACATGGAGGTCGGCGGGCTCGGCCACGGTGCCGACCCCGTCTCAAGGGACTTCGGCGCGCGCGTGCTCTCCGCACGCGGTGCGATCGGCCACACCGGCTATTTCGAGCCGGGCACGGAGAGCCTCAGGAACTTCGCCGACATCGGCATCGGTTCGTACCGTTCGGTGCAGTGTGCGAGCGGGGACGACACCTGCCGGAAGGAATTTTCCGGCGCGACAGTGGCCTGACGCGCGTAGAAATCGACAAAACAGCGGCACGCCGCAGGAGGGACGGAGGCGCGCGTGCCGCCTACGATGAGCCGCATGGGTGACGTACTGGCCGGATTTCATGCCGCCTGGGAGTTCGAGTCCGACTCCGTGCTCATCCGCTTCGAACGGGGGATCCGCACGCCGAAGCTCCTTCAGGCGCTCGGCGAACGCCGCATCCCCCACGAGGCGATCGCGGCGGTGACACTGACTCCTGGCAAGCGCGGGACGGTCGTCCTGCACGCCGTGCCGAGACCGGGGGCCGATCCACTGATGGAGGCGGCCGCGGGCCAGCTCAAGGACGGCTGCGACCCGTATCGCCTCGTGCTGCCCGCCGAGCGGGAGACGCTCGCCGAGTACTACGCGGACGAGCTGCGGGCCCAGCTCTCGGAGGCCGACTGCGGGCCTCCCGACCGCTACCTGGTGGCCGCGCCGGAGACTCCGCTGCAGTTCAAGGCGTACGACGGGAAGGCGTCCTTCGACGGCAAGTCGGTGGCCTTCCGGTGGTTCTGGACGGGGGCTTCGTCCGCGAAATGGAAGGCCGGCGACCAGAGCTTCCTGGTCACGGATCTGAGCGGCGTGGAGTGGCGCTCCCCCGAGGTCTTCGAGGGCCATCTGCGGCTGCTGCGCCGTGAGACCCCCGTCGCCCAGCCCGCGCAGGCGGACCAGGATCCCGCGGCCGTCGTATTCGGCCTCGGGTACGGACCGGTGCACGAGTCGCTGCCGTTCGCGGCGTCGGTGCTCGCAGCGGTGCGGTCGTCGGGCCCCGCCCTGACGCCCGGCACGGTCCCCGTCAACGCTCCGGTGGCCCGTCGCGACCCGGCGGACATCGCGGAGCGCATCCGGCACCTCGGTGAGCTGCACCAGTCCGGTCTGCTCACGGACGAGGAATTCACGATGAAGAAGGCCGAGCTGCTGGCGGAGCTGTGACCTGGCCTCGCTGTCGTTCGGCAGAGCTGCCGTTCGGCGGAAGCTCGGGCTTCCGGCCCGGGTCATACCTGGGTATCGCCAGAGGCCCATCTCGTACCTGGGTATGAGGTGCAGGTCAGCTCCGCGGTACGACGGCGCGGGGCGTGCTTCTTGCCTACGCTGATCAGGCCATGAGCAGTTCATCGACACCACCTGACCAGGGCCCCCGCCCACCGGCCACCGAGCCGGACGGGCGCGGGGACACATCTCGGCGTGCGGCCGCGGGCGTGCGCGAAGGACTCGACAGGGCAGGGGCCTTCTTCTCGACGCCCGCGGGGCGGGCGGAACCACTCCTCGCGCGGGCGCCCAGAACCTGGATGCGGCTGCTCCCCTTGATCACCGCGCTGGGATTTGTCGCGGCGCTCATCCCCATCACCACTCAGGTGCTGATGAACGACTACGGGGTGGGCGGCGGGCTCGCGGGCGCCCTGGGAGTCGCCCAGGCCGCGCCGTTGCTGCTGGCGGTCAGCCGGCCGTTGGCCGCCTGGTGCATCATCATCGTCGCGGACGTCCTCGGGGCGATCGTGACGCTGTCCATGGGCGACGACCGCCCCGCCCCATGGACGGCCATGATCATCGTGGGTTACGTGGTCGTGTGTCTCCTGCTGTCCCTGCGCGAGAGCCGCCGCACTCTCCTGGGGATCTGGCTGGTCACCGTCGTGGTGGGCCTCGTCCTCGGTGCCTTCCGCGATGACGGCAGCCAGGACACCAGCGTGCTCCTGATCGTGCTGAGCGGCGTCGCGCTGCTGCTCGGCGCGCTGCTGCGCGAGCGCGGCGACGCACAGCGCAGACTCGTCGAGCAGGAGACCATCAGCGAGGCCGAGCGCGCCCAGCGCACGCTCCTGGAGGAACGAGCCCGCATCGCCCGGGAGTTGCACGACGTCGTCGCGCACCACATGTCGGTGATCACGGTGCAGGCCGATTCCGCGCCCTACCGCCTCGACGGACTCCCGGACACGGCGCGTGAGGAGTTCGGGAGCATCGCGGCCAGCGCCCGCGAGTCCCTCACCGAGATGCGGAGGTTGCTCGCCGTGCTGCGCAGCGAGGACACCCCAGGTGAGCGGTCTCCGCAGCCGGGGCTCAGCCGGCTGCCGCATCTGGTGGAGGCCACGGTGCGTGCCGGCATACCGATCGATCTGTCGCGTCCTGAACTGTCGGTGCTCACCGAGCTGGCCGACGTCACCCCGGCCGTCGACCTGTCCGCCTACCGCATCGTCCAGGAAGCCCTGTCGAACGTGATGCGGCACGCGCCGGGAGCACGCACCACCATCACAGTGACCCTGGACGAGGAGCACCTGCTGATCCTCGTGGTCAACGGCCCGCCCACCGAAGCACCCGAGTCGTTGGAGCACAGCGGCACAGGTCACGGTCTCGTCGGCATGCGCGAACGCGTACGGTTGGTCGGCGGCACGGTCGACGCCGGGCCGCTGCCCGACGGCGGGTTCCGTGTGGCGGCCCAACTCCCCCTCCTCAAGAAGGAATCCGGCACCGCATGACCATCCGCGTGATCATCGTCGATGACCAGAACATGGTGCGGGCCGGCTTCGCCGCACTCCTTGCGGCCCAGAGCGACATCGACGTCGTGGGCGAGGCACCGAACGGCAAGGCGGGAGTCGACGTCAGCCGCAACGCCCATCCCGATGTCGTCCTGATGGATGTCCGGATGCCGGAGATGGACGGACTCAACGCGGCGCGAGCCCTGTTGGACCCGCCACCCGGAGTAGTACACGTGCCGAAGGTACTGATGCTCACCACCTTCGACGTGGACGACTATGTGTACGAGGCGCTGCGCGCCGGGGCCTCGGGGTTCCTCCTCAAGGACGCCCCGCCCGCCGATCTGATCTCGGCGGTGCGCGTGGTGGCGGCAGGCGACGCACTGCTCGCTCCGTCCGTGACCCGGCGTCTGATCACGGACTTCGCCAAGCAGCGGCCGCGCTCCGACCAGTCGCCGCGGCTGAACGGCCTGACGGCGCGTGAGACCGAGGTACTGGTGCTGATCGCGCGCGGCCTGTCCAATCAGGAGATCGCCGAGCGCTTGGTCCTCGCCGAGCAGACCGTGAAGACCCATATCGGCAAGGTGCTGTCCAAGTTGGACCTGCGGGACCGCGCACAGGCCGTGATCTTCGCCTATGAGTCAGGGCTGATCACCCCCGGAGGGCAGTAGAGCCCTCTCCCCTCCATACCGCGGTATGAGCCGCACATACCGCGGTATGACCTGCAAGTTGGCTCCCCAGTGTGAGGTGCCGACGGGCACCGTCTTCCTACTTTTCCCCTCGTCACGCCAGAGCGTGCCACGAGTTGGGGAGGGAGACGGGCCATGCGCCTTCGTTCTTGGAAAGCCCGCGGGAGCTGGAAGAACCGCAGCAAGCGGACACTGATCGCCGCGGCGCTCACGACGACGATCGTGGCGGGAACGACCGGCTGGGCGGTCGGCAATGAGCAGCAGCCGCTCACGGGCCCGCCGCCGGGCACACAGTCCTGGCGTGCGGACGATGCGTGGGGGGCCCGGCTGCCTGATCCGGCGGCCACCGCCCCCGCCAGGATCACCGCGTTCTTCGACTCGTTGAGCGAGGCGCAGCAGCACAGGCTGGCCGCACGGCACCCCTCGGTCGTCGGCAACCTGGATGGCGCCCCGACCGCACTGCGCTTCGAGGCCAACTCCCGCGCTCTCAAGGCCGAGCGTGCCCGTGAGCAGGTCCGCGAGAGCGACCCGAACCTCACACCGCAGAACCATGAGCGCTCCCGGTCCCTCGTCGCGCGATACGAGGAGCTCCTGCGCCCCGGCCGGCACATACTCGCGTTCGATCCACGCGGGAGAGGTCAAGTGGCCGAGGTGTACGGGGACTTGGGGAAGGCCCGGCACGTATCAGTTGTCGTGCCGGGGTCGGACATAGACCTGAGTACCTTCGACCGCTCGAACGACAAGTACGGCACACCGGCCGGGATGGCGCGCTCCCTGCACGCCGCGGCGGGCGACGACACAGCCGTGGTGGCCTGGGTCGGGTACACCACCCCGGTCGGTCTCGGCCCCGACGCCGCGACAGGGCGGCTCGCGGAAGCGGGCGCGCCACGGCTCGCACGGTTCGTGCAGGCTCTGACGGCGACCGGCACCCCACGCCCCGCCGTGTTCTGCCACAGCTACGGCTCGGTGGTGTGCGGCCTGGCGGCCCCCCAACTCCCGGCATCCGACCTGGTGGTGCTCGGCTCCCCCGGCATGCGCGCGGACAGCGTGGCCGATCTGCGCACCTCCGCCCGCGTGTGGGCGGCCAAGGACGACAGCGACTGGATCGGTGACGTGCCGAACGTCGAGCTGTTCGGCCTCGGCCATGGCGAGGACCCGACCGACCCGGGGTTCGGCGCCCGACGCGTTCCCGCGGAGCGAGCCGAGGGGCACACCGGTTACTTCGCCCCGGGGACGGACTCCCTCCGGGCCTTCGCCGCCATCGCGGAGACCGCGGCCCCCGGCATCCCTGACATCGGCGACATCGGCACCGACGGAAGCGCGCCTTCCGCCGAGGCCCGCCCCATCGGAGAGCGGACATGAGCCTCAACGCACTGACGAGCCTGCGCAACACAGCTGCGGCGATCGACGCCAAGACGCCCGCGCATCGTGACCGGGCGATAGACGGGCTGCGAGCGCTCGCCCTGCTCGCCGTGCCGACCGGGCACTGGCTGCTCGGCGGATTCACGCTCGACGCGAGCGGCGCGCTGCACAACGCGAGCCCTCTGGCGTCATTCGGCTTCTTCGCACCGCTCAGTTGGGTGCTGCAGATGCTCGGCATCTTCTTCTTGGTGGGTGGCTATGCCTCGGTCCTGTCGTACCGGCGGGCAGCGGCGCGCGGGGAGTCGACAAGACGCTGGCTTCAGGCGCGCGTGGCGCGTCTCGGGCGTCCTGTCCTCGGGGTGACGGCCGTCTGGGCCGCGTTGATCCCCGTGCTGTACGCGATGGGGGTGCCGGGCACGACTTTGCGCACGGGGTCCACGCTGGTGATACAGCCACTGTGGTTCGTGGGGATCTATGCGGTGATCACCGCGCTCACCCCGTGGTGCATCAAGGCTGCCGAGCGGCTCGGGGCCTGGGCCGCGGCACCACTGCTCGGATCGGTCGCCATCGTCGACTTCCTGCGCTACGGCCCGTTCGGGGACGCGATGCCGTCCTGGCTGAGCCTGGTGAATCTGCTGCCCGGCTGGATGTTCGCCTACCAACTGGGCGTCAGTTGGGGCGAGAAGAAGCTGGGCAGGCGCGGGGCGTGGCTGCTGCTCGTCGGGGGGACAGCCCTCTTCGCGGCCCTGCTGTTCGTCTTCCACTACCCGGCGTCGATGGTGGGTGTCCCGGGCGAGGCCCGGACGAACTCCCACCCGCCGTCGCTGCTGGTCCTGGCGCTGGCTGCCGCGCAGAGCGGTGCGGCGATCCTGCTGCGGGATCGCATCGGGAAGTTGCTGCGCCGGCCCGCTGTGTGGGCGCCGGTTGTGGTGATCAACCTGTCGGCGATGACGATCCTCTGCTGGCACCAGACCGCGATGCTCGCGGCGGCCGTGCCCGGCTCGTTCCTCGGCGGCACGGTGCCAGGGCTGACGGCGGGTCCGGACACCTGGGCCTGGATAGCCGCCCGGATCGCCTGGCTCCCGGTCTTCGGAGGGCTCCTGCTGCTGATAGGCCGTTACACCCGCGGCTTCGAGTCCCCGTGGGAGCGCGCCACACCCCCGCGAAGGGCCCTCGCCGGGCTCCTGGCGGCCGGGTTCGCGGTGTTCGCCCTGGGGCTGGCGTGAACGGGGGGGGACCGGAGGGATCGAGGGACCCGAGGGGCGAGGCTGCGCCCCTCGGGGGGTGGCCGGTGGCCGAGCCGTGGCTACTCGCGGCCCGCCGAGGTGAAGGTCATGTCGGCGTAGCGGTCGCCTGCCACCTGGGTGGCGATGGGGTTCAGGAGAGCGAGGTCGGAGGGGGTGAGTTCGAGGTGGGTGGCCGCGGTGTTCTCCTCGACTCGGGTGCGCTTGCGGGTGCCGGGGATGGGGACGACGGCCAGTCCGTGAACCTGGGCCTGCTGCTGGACCCAGGCCAGGGCGACCTGGCCGAGGCTCGCGCCATGGGCTTCGGCGACGGTGCGGACGGGGTCGAGGAGGGCCGCGTTGGCGGCGGCGTTGTCACCCGTGAAGCGGGGCTGCTGGCGGCGGAAGTCGTCCTTGCCGAGGTCCTTGTCGGCGCTGACGAACGAGCCGGTGAGGAAGCCGCGTCCGAGCGGGGAGTAGGGGACGAGGGCGACACCGAGTTCGGCGGCGGCGGGGACCACGCCCTGCTCGATGTCACGGCTGAAGAGCGACCACTCCGACTGGAGGGCGGCGATGGGATGGACGGCGTGGGCGGCGCGGAGTTCGGGGCCGGTGACCTCGCTGAGGCCGAGGTGCTTGACCTTGCCGGCGGCGACGAGTTCGGCCATCACGCCGACCGTTTCCTCGATCGGCACCTCGGGGTTGCGGCGGTGCATGTAGTAGACGTCGATGACGTCCACGCCCAGGCGCTGGAGGCTGGCGTCGACGCAGGCGCGGATGTAGGCGGGGTCGTTGTTGATGATCCGCTTGGTCGAGTCGTTCGGGTCGATGGACAGGGCGAACTTGGTGGCAAGGACGACCTCGTCGCGGTGGGCCTTGAGGAAGGGGGAGAGGAACTTCTCGTTCTCACCGTCGGCGTAGGCGTCGGCGGTGTCGTAGAAGGTGACGCCCAGCTCAAGGGCTCGTTCCAGGGTCGCCCGGGCCTCTTCGGCGTCGGTGGGGCCGTAGGCGAAGCTCATGCCCATGCAGCCGAGTCCCTGGACGCCTACTTCGGGGCCGCCTGTGCCGAGCTGCGCCTTCGCGATCGGCTCGGGCGTTCCGCCGAGGGTTCCGGTGGCCGTGGGGGGCTGGGGTGTCTCTGAGGTCATCGGTGTCAGTGCCTCTCCGACGCCGGGCGGGCGTCAGCGTAAAAGTTGATCTTGTAGTCGAGCACGGCGACCGTGTCCTGCAGTACCGCTATGCGGGTGCGGACGTCGCGGCGGGTCTGTTCGAGGAGCTCGTGGCGCTCGGTGAAGGTGTGGTCGCCCTCGCGCACCAGCTCGGCGTAGCGGACCATGTCCGCCACCGGCATACCGGTCAGGCGGAGCTTGCCGACGAAGGTGAGCCAGTCCAGGTCACGGTTGCGGTAGCGGCGCTGGCCCGTGTGGGAGCGGTCGATGTGAGGCATCAGGCCGATCCGCTCGTACCAGCGCAGGGTGTGCGCGGTCAGGCCGATGAAGGCGACGACCTCACTGATCGTGTAGTGGTCCTGCCCGTTCGGGCGGGGGTGCGTGGTGGGCGCCGAGGCGCATGCGTCGGCCCCGGTGCCGGTGGCGGCGCCAGTTCCGGGGCCGGTGGCGGTGCCCGTTCCGGTGCCGGTGGCGGTGCCCGTTCCGGTGCCGGTGGCGGTGCCCGTTCCGGTGCCGGTGGCGGTGCCCGTTCGGGTGCCGGCGGAGCTTTCGGTGCTGCCGGGGGCGCCTGGGGTCGCCTCGGTCACGCCCTGTGCGGGGCCCTTTGTGCGCGTGGTCTCGGTCTCCATCACCGTCATGACCACCACGCTAGAACCTTGGAGTGCGCTCTAAGCAAGCAGAACCGGGAGGAAATATGTGACGGCAACAACCCTCGGGAAATCGGGAGACGCCGCTTCCCGCGGTGGCTACGGTGCCGATCATGAGTGTTGTGCGTCGTGCCACGCCAGAGGATGCCGAGGAACTGATCAGGTTGCGGCAGGTGATGATCGACTCGATCTTCGCCACCGGCCCGGCGGCAGCTGCCGAGTCCGACACCGGCTGGCATGCCGAGTCCCTGCCCGTCGTCCGGGGGAGACTGGCCGATCACGACGGCGACTTCGCCGCCTTCGTCGTCGACCGGCCGGACCGGCCCGGCAAGCTCGCGGCGCTGGTGGTGGGCACACTGGACTACCGCATCGGACGGGCGGGCAATCCGCGGGGCGTCATCGGCCATGTGTTCAGCGTGGCCACCGACCCGGACCAGCGGCGGCGTGGGTATGCGCGGGCGGGCATGGAGGTGCTGCTCGACTGGTTCCGGGAGCGTGGTGCGGGGAGTGTCGATCTCAACGCGTCAGCGGAAGCCGAGCCGCTGTACGCCTCGCTCGGCTTCGTGCGCAAGCCTGACCCCTCGATGCGGCTGAGCCTGTAGGGCGCATAGGCTCGTACGCATGCAGAGCCTGGCGTTGATCGAGAACTGGCCGGTCCCCACCGCTGCCGCCGCCGTCGTGCGGGCGGACGGCACGGTCGTCGGGACGCACGGACCCACCGGGCACCGTTTCGCGCTCGCCTCGGTCACCAAGCCGCTGGCGGCGTACGCGGTGTTGGTGGCATACGAAGAGGGGGCGGTCGAGCTCGATGAGCCCGCCGGGCCCGAGGGCTCGACCGTGCGGCATCTCCTCGCGCACACCAGTGGTCTCGCGTTCGACGAGCACCGGGTGACGGCGCCCGCCGGAACGCGGCGGCTGTACTCGAACTCGGGGTTCGAGGTGCTCGGGGATCACATCGCCAAGGCGACGGACATCCCCTTCGGGGAGTATCTGCGGCAGGCGGTGCTTGAGCCGCTCGGGATGACGTCCACCACGCTCGACGGAGGGGCCTCGCCCGCCAAGGACGGGGTGTCCACCGTCGATGACCTGGTGAAGTTCGCCGCCGAGGTGCAGGCGCCGCGGTTGCTCGACGCGCGGACGGTGGCCGAGGCGATGTCCGTGACGTATCCGGGGCTCAAGGGTGTGCTTCCCGGGTACGGGCATCAGAGTCCCAACGACTGGGGGCTCGGGTTCGAGATCCGGGACTCGAAGTCGCCGCACTGGACCGGGAGTTCTTCGTCGCCCCGGACGTTCGGGCACTTCGGGCAGGCCGGGACGTTCCTCTGGGTCGATCCCGATGCGGGGGCGGCGTGTGTCGCTCTGGCGGATCGGGCGTTCGGGCCGTGGGCCGTCGAGGCGTGGCCCCCGTTCACGGACGCGGTGCTCTCCGAGCTGTAGGGGGGCGTACGGGCGGGCCTGGCGGGCGCCGCAGCTTTGCGCGGCATGCGCGGCACCCCGCAGCCCAGTCCCCGCAAGGACCGTTTCCGCAGCCCGGCGAAAGCGAGGAGCCGCCGCCGTGCCCACCCGTGCGGCCCCAGCGGCACGACTGCCCACAGCGACAGCGACAGCGGAGGCGCCCCCGAAGCGGCACGACTTCCGCCACGGCAGTCGCGCAGCCTCAGCCCCCCGCCATCTCCCACACCAGCAGCTCCGCCGCACCCCCGGGTCCCGCCACTGCCTCCAAGCCCTTCCCCTCCGTGATGCGGGCCGCGTCGCCCGGGGTCAGGGTTTCGTCGGCCACGTGGACTTCGCCGCGTACGACGTGGACGTACGCGAAGGGGGCGTCCGGGATGGCGGTGCGCTCGCCCGCGGCGAGTCGGCGGACGTGCAGGAGCGCGCCCGCGGCCGGGACCGCGTACGGGGTCGAGTCCGCGATGCCGTGGACCACCTCGTAGGCAGGGTCTCCGCCGGGGCTGAGCGGGGAGAGCCACATCTGCACGAAGACCAACGGGTCGCCGCCGTCGTTGCGTTCCACATGCCGGACGCCGCCCGCCGCGCTCAGGTGCTGGACGTCCCCGGGGCGCACGACCGACTCGTGGCCCGTCGTGTCGCGGTGCGTCAGTTCGCCCTCGACCACCCAGGTCACGATCTCGGTGTGGCTGTGCGGGTGTTCGTCGAAGCCCGCGCCGGGCGCCAGACGCTCTTCGTTGCAGGCCAGGACCGCGCCGAAGCGGAGGTTGTCCGGGTCGTAGTGCGGCCCGAAGGAGAAGGCGTGGAAGGTTTCGATACCGGCGGCGGGCTCGCCACCGCGGTACCGCTCGCCGGAGCGCCGTACATCAATCACGCACCCCACGTTAGACCCGGCTCCGCATGTCCCCGTCCCGATAAGGCAGTCTTGTCCCCGTGCCCGAACCCTCTGCGAACGAAGCCCGCCAGGACGCCCATCAGGCAGCCCACGAGGAAGCCGCGCGCCACGAGGAAGCCGCCCGCCAGGACGCGCACCGGAAGGCCCACGCGCACTCAGCCACACTGAAGCGCCTCGAGCAGTCGGCCGGCAGTCTCGCGGCGCAGGCCATCGCGCGCATGGACGAGACACTGTCCTGGTACCGGGCGATGCCTCCCGAGAACCGGTCGTGGATCGGTCTGGTCGCGCAGGCCGGTATCGCCGCCTTCACCGAGTGGTTCCGCCACCCCGACGCCCCCCAGGCCATCTCCACCGACGTCTTCGGCACCGCCCCGCGCGAGCTGACCAGGGCGATCACCCTGCGCCAGACGGTGGAGATGGTGCGTACGACGATCGAGGTGATGGAGTCCGCGGTCGACGAGATCGCGGCCCCGGGAGACGAGTCCATCCTTCGCGAGGCGCTCCTCGTGTACGCCCGCGAGATCGCCTTCGCCACCGCGCAGGTCTACGCGCAGGCCGCCGAGGCACGCGGTGCCTGGGACGCCCGCCTCGAGTCGCTCGTCGTGAACGCGGTGCTCTCCGGTGAGGCCGACGAGGGGGCGGTGAGCAGGGCCGCCGCGCTCGGCTGGAACTCCCCCGAGCACGTCTGCGTCGTGCTCGGCACCGCGCCCGACGGCGACAGCGAGCTCACCGTCGAGGCCATCCGCCGCGCCGCGCGGCACGCCAAGCTGCAGGTCCTGACCGGTGTGCTCGGCGACCGCCTGGTCGTCATCGCGGGCGGCAGCGACAATCCGCTGCAGGTCGCCAAGGGGCTGATCGGCCCGTACGCGGCCGGGCCCGTCGTCGCCGGACCCATCGTCCCCGACCTGCTGGCCGCCACCCGGTCCGCGCAGGCCGCGGCCGCCGGGCTCAAGGCCTGTGCCGCCTGGCAGGACGCCCCGCGCCCGGTCCTGGCGGACGATCTCCTGCCGGAGCGCGCGATCGCGAGCGATCCCGCCGCGCGCGAGCAGTTGGTGGAGGAGATCTACAGACCACTGGAGGAAGCCGGCTCCGCGCTCCTGGAGACGCTCAGCGTCTATCTGGAACAGGCCAGCAGCCTCGAAGGCGCCGCCCGGATGCTCTTCGTGCACCCCAACACCGTGCGCTACCGGCTGCGACGTGTGACAGACGTCACCGGCTGGTCGCCCTCGGACGTGCGCTCGGCATTCACGCTGCGGATCGCGCTGATCCTGGGACGTCTGGCCGACGGAGATCTCCAACCCTAGGGTTTTGTCGGGCCTCTACAATTCCCCCAGCGGTTCTTCGTCCCTGTCCCCACGGGCGGCTTCTACCGTCCACAAGAGAGAGTGTGAGTGTGCTCGTACTCGTCGCTCCCGGCCAAGGCGCTCAGACGCCCGGCTTCCTGACCCCCTGGCTCGACCTCCCCGGTGCGGCCGACCGCATCGGTGCGTGGTCGGACGCCATCGGGCTCGACCTTGCCCACTACGGCACGCAGGCCGACGCGGACGCGATCCGCGACACCGCCGTGGCCCAGCCCCTCCTTGTGGCCGCCGGTCTGCTGTCCGCCGCGGCACTCAGTGACACCCTCGCCGCGCACCAGCCCGGCGCGGTCGCGGGACACAGCGTCGGCGAGATCACCGCCGCCGCGTACGCCGGTGTGCTCACCGAGGAAGCCGCGCTCGGCCTCGTGCGCAAGCGGGGTCTGGCCATGGCCGACGCCGCCGCGATCACGGAGACCGGCATGGCGGCGCTGCTCGGCGGCGACCCCGAGGTCACCATCCCGCACCTGGAGAAGCTCGGCCTGACGCCCGCGAACGTGAACGGCGCGGGCCAGATCGTCGCCGCGGGCACCGCCGAGCAGATCGCGGCGCTCGCCGAGGACAAGCCCGAAGGCGTCCGCCGCGTCGTACCGTTGAAGGTGGCGGGCGCGTTCCACACGCACCACATGGCACCCGCGGTCGCCACCCTCGAAGAGGCCGCCAAGGCCCTCGACCCGGCCGACCCGAAGCTGACGTACGTCTCGAACCGCGACGGCCGGGCCGTGGCGACCGGCGCGGACGTCGTGTCCCGCCTGGTCGGCCAGGTGGCCAACCCGGTGCGCTGGGACCTCTGCATGGAGACGTTCAAGGACCTGGGCGCCACGGCGCTGATCGAGCTGTGCCCCGGTGGCACGCTGACCGGCCTCGCCAAGCGCGCCCTGCCCGGGGTGCGGACGGTGGCCCTGAAGACCCCCGACGACCTCGACGCCGCATCTGAGCTCATCGCCGAAACCGCATCCGCCGCCGACGCGGCGGGTGCCTGAGAAGGAGCCAGGAGAGCATGTCGAAGATCAAGCCCAGTAAGGGCGCCCCGTACGCGCGCATCATGGGTGTCGGTGGCTACCGCCCGACCCGTGTCGTGCCCAACGAGGTGATCCTCGAGACGATCGACTCGTCCGACGAGTGGATCCGCTCCCGCTCCGGCATCGCGACCCGCCACTGGGCCTCCGACGAGGAGACCGTGGCCGCGATGTCGATCGAGGCTTCCGGCAAGGCGATCGCCGACGCGGGCATCACCCCGGAGCAGATCGGCGCGGTCGTCGTCTCGACCGTGTCGCACTTCAAGCAGACCCCGGCCATCGCGACCGAGATCGCGGACAAGATCGGCGCGGGCAAGCCCGCCGCGTTCGACATCTCCGCGGGCTGCGCCGGCTTCGGCTACGGCCTGACCCTCGCCAAGGGCATGATCACCGACGGCTCCGCGGAGTACGTCCTGGTCATCGGCGTCGAGCGGCTGAGCGACCTGACCGACCTTGAGGACCGCGCGACGGCCTTCCTGTTCGGTGACGGCGCGGGCGCCGTGATCGTCGGCCCGGCCACCGAGCCGCAGATCGGTCCCACCGTCTGGGGCAGCGAGGGCGACAAGTCCGAGACCATCAAGCAGACCGTGGCGTGGAACGACATGCACGTCGGCGATGTCTCGAAGCTGCCGCTCGACAGCAAGGGCAACATCAAGTTCCCTGCGATCACGCAGGAGGGCCAGGCGGTCTTCCGCTGGGCCGTGTTCGAGATGGCGAAGGTCGCCCAGCAGGCGCTGGACGCGGCCGGAATCACCGCGGACGACCTGGATGTCTTCATCCCGCACCAGGCCAACGAGCGGATCATCGACTCGATGGTGAAGACTCTGAAACTGCCGGAACACGTCACGGTCGCCCGTGATGTGCGCACCACCGGCAACACGTCGGCAGCCTCGATCCCGCTCGCGATGGAGCGGCTCCTGGCGACCGGCGAGGCGAAGAGCGGCGACACCGCGCTCGTGATCGGCTTCGGGGCGGGTCTCGTGTACGCCGCCACGGTCGTTACCCTCCCCTAGGCATGTCGTCCGGATCATCCGATCCGGACGGCTGTAAACCAACCTGCCGCTTCCGCGGCGGGCGCCACACCCTCTGGATACATAGAAGGAGCGCCAACATGGCCGCCACTGAGAAGGAGATCGTTGACGGTCTCGCCGAGATCGTGAACGAGATCGCCGGCATCCCGGTCGAGGACGTCGAGCTCGGCAAGTCCTTCACCGACGACCTGGACGTCGACTCGCTGTCCATGGTCGAGGTCGTCGTCGCCGCCGAAGAGCGCTTCGACGTCAAGATCCCGGACGACGACGTCAAGAACCTCAAGACGGTCGGCGACGCGACCAGCTACATCCTCAAGCACCAGGCCGCCTGACCAGGCTGCACTGCTGTCGCCACCCGGCGGTGGCGCCGCTGATCCCCTCAACACCGTGGAGAAATTTCCTGTGAACTCGACCAATCGCACCGTGGTCGTCACCGGTATCGGCGCAACCACACCGCTGGGTGGCGACGCAGCCTCGACCTGGGAAGGTCTGCTCGCGGGCCGTTCCGGTGTACGCCTTCTCGAGCAGGACTGGGCGGCCGAGCTTCCGGTCCGTATCGCGGGCCAGATCGCGGTCGAGCCGGGCGAGGTCATTCCCCGCCCGCAGGCCCGCAAGCTGGACCGTTCGGCGCAGTTCGCGCTGATCGCGGCCAAGGAGGCCTGGGCCGACGCGGGTTACACCGCGAAGGCGGGCGAGGACACATCCGTCGACCCGCACCGCCTGGGCGCGGTCATCGCCTCCGGCATCGGCGGCGTGACCACCCTGCTCGACCAGTACGACGTGCTCAAGGAGAAGGGCGTACGCCGCGTCTCCCCGCACACCGTGCCGATGCTCATGCCCAACTCGCCGTCGGCCAACGTCGGCATCGAGCTGGGCGCTCACGCCGGTGTGCACACCCCCGTGTCGGCATGCGCCTCGGGCGCCGAGGCCATCGGCTACGCGATCGAGATGATCCGCACCGGCCGCGCCGACGTCGTCGTCGCGGGTGGCACGGAGGCCGCCATCCACCCGCTGCCGATCGTCGCGTTCGGCAACATGATGGCGATGTCCAAGAACAACGACGACCCGGCGGGCGCCTCGCGTCCCTACGACGTCGACCGCAACGGCTTCGTGCTCGGCGAGGGCGCCGGCGTGATCATCCTCGAGTCCGAGGAGCACGCCAAGGCCCGCGGCGCGAAGATCTACGCGGAGGCCGTCGGTCAGGGCATCTCGGCCGACGCCCACCACATCACGCAGCCCGAGCCGTCCGGCAACGGCATCGCCGCGGCGCTGCAGAACCTCGTCGACGGCACGGACCTCAAGCCCGCCGAGATCGTGCACGTGAACGCGCACGCGACCTCGACGCCGCAGGGTGACGTCGCCGAGATCAAGGCGCTGCGCAAGGCGTTCGGCGACGACGTGGACCACATGGCGATCGCCAGCACGAAGTCGATGACCGGTCACCTGCTCGGTGGCGCGGGCGGCGTGGAGACCGTGGCCACGGTTCTCGCGCTGAAGCACCGCATGGCCCCGCCGACGATCAACATCGAGAACCTCGACCCCGAGGTCGACGCGGACATCATCCGCGACGAGGCCCGCGCACTGCCCGAGGGCAGGATCGCGGCGCTGAACGACTCGTTCGGCTTCGGCGGCCACAACGTGGTGCTCGCGTTCAGGACCGTCTGAGCAGTCACTCGTACGAGGAAGGGCCCCCACCATGCGGTGGGGGCCCTTCCTCGTACGAGATCGAGCTACGTCAGACGACTTGGTGCAGCCAGCGGACCGGGGCGCCCTCGCCCGCGTACCGGAAAGGTTCGAGTTCGTCGTCCCAGGGCTTGCCGAGCAGCTTGGCCAGCTCGCCCTCCAGGTCGCTCTCGCCGGCCTGGGAGCGGGCCAGGGCGGCGCGCAGACGGTCCTCCGGGATCAGGATGTCGCCGTGGATGCCGGTGACCGCGTGGAAGATCCCGAGGTCGGGCGTGGCGCTGTACCGCTCGCCCTCGGCCGTGGGGCACGGCTCGGACGTGACCTCGAAGCGCAGCAGCTGCCAGCCGCGCAGGGCTGAGGCGAGTTTGGACGCGGTGCCCACCGAGCCACGCCAGGAGAACTCGGATCTCCAGCTGCCGGGCGCCGCGGGCTGCCTGATCCAGTCGAGGTTGACGCGCGCGCCGAGTACGCCCGCGACTGCCCATTCGACGTGCGGACACAGCGCGCGCGGTGCGGAGTGCACGTAAAGAACTCCACGTGTCGTCACCGGGACCTCCAGTGTGGGTCGAGGTTCGCCTTCCCCAGCGGCCTCGCGCCCGTGCCGAGCGTTGTCGCCCTGAAATCGGGAAACTCCCGAAAACGGGACAGATGTGACGTGATGTAATTTAGCGGAACCGGAAGAGCAGGGTGCCACTGGGTGGCGAGGCTACCGTGCGGCGGAACAAGGAGTGTGACGTACGGTCGGTCCCAAGGCCAGGAATCGCCCAGGCTTCACCCGGCCGGGGGTCTGCGGGGGTGCGGTCGGCCTACGGCAGTGGATCGGTCTACGGCAACAGAGGGGGACCCGGGATGCGGAACCGAAGGCACCGCTCGCGTGCCGCCGTCGCCATGGCGACGGCGGTTCTTCTCGGCGCCACCGCGCTCACGGCGTGCGACGCCTCCGGCGGCGACTCCCCCGCGCCCCAGGGACCATCCGCGAACAAGCCGTCCCCCAAGCCCACCCCGGTCTGGGACACGAGCCCGGACTCCCTGGCGGCCGTCGGTGACTCCATCACCCGCGGCTTCGACGCCTGCTCGGTGCTCGCCGACTGCCCCGAGGCGTCCTGGGCGACCGGCACGGACTCCGAGGTGCGCAGCCTCGCCACCCGGCTCCTGGGCAAGGAGCGGGCCGCCGGGCACAGCTGGAACTTCGCCAAGACCGGCGCCCGTATGGCGGACCTCCCCGCACAGGTCGAGCAGGCCGCGGCCGAACGGCCCGAGCTGGTCACGGTGATGGCGGGCGCGAACGACGCGTGCCGGCCCACCGCTGATTCCATGACGCCGGTCGCCGAGTTCCGCGCGGACTTCCAGAAGGCGATGCGCACGCTGCGGCGCGAGCTTCCCAAGACGCAGGTGTACGTGACCTCCGTGCCGGACCTGAAACGGCTCTGGTCCCAGGGGCGCACCAACGCACTGGGCAAGCAGATCTGGAAGCTGGGCATCTGTGCCTCGATGCTGGCGGACCCTGACGCGCAGGACGCGGCGGCGACGCAGCGGCGGGCGAACGTGCAGAACCGCGTGGTCGCGTACAACGACGTGCTCAAGGACGTGTGCGCCAAGGACCTGCGCTGCCGGTACGACGGCGGGGCGGTCTTCGATTACCGCTTCGACGGCGACCAGTTGAGCCGCTGGGACTGGTTCCACCCCAGCAAGGACGGCCAGTCGCGGCTCGCCGAACTGGCCTACCGGCAGGTGAAGGCCAAGAATCCCAAGGATCCCGGGGCCTGAGGTCACCGCTTCCCGGCGTAGGGTCGCGATCATGCGCAGTGAACTCTTCGGGGCTCTCCCCGACGGCACGCCCGTCCATCGCTGGACCCTGGAAAGGGACGGGGTGCGGGTACGCGTCCTGACGTACGGCGGGATCATCCAGTCGGCGGAAGTTCCCGACCGGTCGGGGCGGCGCGAGCCGGTGGCGCTCGGCTTCGACGGCCTCCAGGGCTATCTCGACCACCCTGGACCGTACTTCGGGGCGCTGGTGGGACGGTACGCGAACCGGATCGCGGGCGGTGAGTTCGCGCTCGACGGCCGGACGTACCGCTTGGCGCGGAACAACGAACCCAGCGCGCTGCACGGCGGCACGGCCGGCTTCGACAAGCGGGTGTGGGAGGCGACGGAGGTCGAGCACGGTGTGCGGCTCTCCCGGGTGAGCCCGGACGGCGAGGAGGGCTATCCCGGGCGGCTCGCGGTGTCGGCGACGTACTCCCTCGACGCGTCGGGCGCGCTGCGGATCGCGTACGAGGCGACGACGGACGCCCCGACGGTCGTGAACCTCACCAACCACACGTACTGGAACCTCGCGGGCGCCGGGAGCGGCAGCGCGGGCGGGCATGAGCTGCGGATCGACGCGGCGCGCATCACGCCGACGGACGGGGCGCAGATTCCCACGGGGGTGTACGAGGACGTCGAGGGGACACGCTTCGACTTCCGGGAGGCGCGGAAGGTCGGGGCCGGGATCGACCACAACTACGTGCTGGACAAGGGGCTCACCGCGCGGCCGGTCGAGGTGGCCGAGCTGAGCGATCCGGCGTCCGGGCGCGTGCTGACCGTGGCGACGACGGAGCCGGGCCTTCAGCTGTACACGGGGGACCACTTCGAGGAGCCGCTGCCGTTCGGCCCGGGGGACGGGGTCGCCCTGGAGACGCAGCACTTCCCCGACTCCCCCAACCGGCCGGAGTTTCCGGGGACGGTACTGCGGCCGGGTGGGGTGTACGAGTCGGAGACGGTGTACGGCTTCTCCGTGCGCTGAGCGTTCCGCTGGATGTGCGGTGATGGACCTGCCGGCCGGTGGGGGCTGGTCGCTCCGTTCCCCGCGCCCCTTACGGGGCGATTGCCCTACGTCATACGGCGATCGTCTCGCTCAGCCTGCGGTCGGCGATGGAGCGGCCCGCCTGGACCTCGTACGAACCGGCCTGCCGCGACCAGGCGTTGGCTTCCTCGTCCCAGATCTCGAAGGCGCGGCGCGGGAGTTCGATGCGGACCTCCACGCTCTCGCCGGGCGCGGCCTCGACCCCCGCGAAGCCCGCGAGCCAGCGGGCCGGGCGGTTGTCGTCGGCCGTGGTCGGGGCGAGGTAGACCTGGACGACCTCGCGGCCCGCGCGCGGACCGGAGTTGCGGACGCGGATGGTGGCCGTCGTGCCCTCCACGTCGAGGGACTCGTACGTCCAGTCGGTGTAGCCGAGGCCGTGACCGAAGGCGTAGGCAGGGGTGGCACCCGACCTCTCCCAGGCGCGATAGCCGATGAACACGCCCTCGGAGTAGGAGAGTTCCCCGTCGACCGGGGTGACCTGGGTGACCGGCGCGTCCGCGAAGGAGCCCCACGTGGTGGGCAGCCGACCGCCCGGTTCCTGGGCGCCCAGCAGCACCTCGGCGAGCGCGGCGCCACCCTCCTGCCCCGGGAACCAGCCGAGCAGCACCGCCGCCACGTCGTCGCGCCACGGAAGCTCCACCGGGGAACCGGAGTTGACGACCACGACCGTGCGGGGGTTGGCCGCGGCCACTGCGCGCACCAGTTCGTCCTGGCGGCCCGGGAGCCGCAGGTCCCGTCGGTCGAAGCCCTCGGACTCGACGCGTTCGGTGGTGGCGACGACCACGACCGCGGCGTCGGCTCCCCGCGCCGCATCGACGGCTTCCGCGATCAGCTCGTCGGGGTCACGCCGCGGGCCCAGGTGCACGAAGGAGAACACCACGCCAGGCAGCGGGGCCTTGTACTCCTTGTCGAGCGGGTGGAACAGGGAGACCTCGACGCTCTCGCCCGCCGTCAGGCTCACCTTGGCGCGCTCGACCGGGGAGCCAAAGAACGCCTCGAAGGGGTCGGACGCGGCGCCCATCCCCTCGGTCCCGTCGAAGACGATTTCGCCGCCGACCCGGAGCGTGAAGGCGCCCAGGCCGCGTGTGCCGAAGGAGTGCTCGCCGCTCTCGCGGGGCGTGAACGTGCCGACGACCTCGATGGAGGCCAGCGCCTCGTGGGTGACGCCGTCGGGCAGGTCGTCGCCGATCCACTGGACCTGGCCGGAGGGGAGGCTGCCCTCGCCGAGGATGTCGCCGTTCGCGTCACGACAGATCGCGTGCAGCTCGAACCCCTTGTCCGCGGGGGCGAGTTCGTCGCTCGGGTCGGCCCCGACGGCGTACGTCAGCGCCTCCTCGCCGAGTGCCGCCGCCAGGCCGTCGAGCGGGGAGATGACGCGGGCGGGGAAGACGGTGGCGGAGCCGCCGCCCAGGACGCGGGCGTCGCGCGCGGCGGCGCCGATGAGGGCGACGGAGGCGGCAGGCCGCAGCGGCAGCGTGTCGTTCTCGTTGCGTACGAGGACGAAGGCGCGGCGGGCGATCTCGCGGGCGAGCGCCTCGCCGTCGATGTCGGCGGGCAGGTCGGTGACCACGGGTTCGGCGCCTTCGAGGATGCCGACGCGGGCGGCGAGGCGCAGGACGTTGCGGACGGCTTCGTCGACCGTCGCCTCCTTGACCCGGCCGCCGCGCACCGCTTCGGCGAGCGCGTCGCCGTACACGGTCCGCGGTCCCGGCATGGCGACGTCGAGGCCGCCGTCGATGGCGCCGGTGGTCGAGCGGGCGGCCATCCAGTCGGAGACGTTGTAGCCGTCGAAGCCCCACTCGCCGCGCAGGACCTCGTTGACCAGGTAGCGGTGCTCGGTCATCGTCGAGCCGTTGACCTGGTTGTACGCGGTCATGATGCCCCACGGGTGGGCGTTGGCGACGATCGCCTCGAAGGGCGCGAGGTACAGCTCGCGCAGGGCTCGCGCGCCCACCTTGTTGTCGACGGTGAAGCGGTCGGTCTCGGCGTCGTTCGCCACGAAGTGCTTGACGGTCGTGCCGACGCCGCCGGACTGCACGCCCTGGACGTAGCCGGTGCCGATGACGCCGGTCAGATACGGGTCCTCGCTGTACGCCTCGAAGTGTCGGCCGCCGAGCGGCGAGCGGTGCAGGTTGACGGTGGGCGCGAGGAGGACGTGGACGCCCTTGCGGCGGGCCTCCTGGGCGAGGAGGTTGCCCGCGCGGCGGGCGAGGTCCTGGTCCCAGGTGGCGGCGAGCGCGGTCGGGGACGGCAGGGCGATGGACGGGTCGTCGGCGGTCCAGCGGGTTCCGCGCACGCCGATCGGGCCGTCCGACATCACGAGGGACGCCAGGCCGATCTCCGGCAGCGCGTGCAGCGACCACATGTCACGCCCGCCGAGCAGCCGGGTCTTGGCGTCGAGATCCAGCGCGGCGAGCGCGGCCTCCACGACCGCCTCGCGTGCCTGGTCGGCCTGTGTGGCCCCGGGGCCCTGGGTTCCCGCCATGGCGGTGCCTCCTCGTTGAAGTCGCCTGTGTCGTCGAGGTCCGTTCCGTACGTTCCCTCCATCCTGCCTCGACTACCTGTAGACCGGTAGGTTTCGTGATCTGTACGTTACATTCAGAGCGGCGCATGACGTACGGTCGTCCCGCGAGCAGGACCGAGAGCGTGAAGGGCAGAGACCATGGCGACCAGAGCCAGAAGCGAGGAGCGGCGAGCGGAGATCCTCCGGGCCGCCCTGGAGGTGATCGCCGAGCGTGGCTACCGCGGCGCGAGCCTGGGCGCCGTCGCCGAGCGGGTCGGGCTCACCCAGCAGGGCCTGCTGCACTACTTCCCCACGAAGGACGCCCTGCTCGTCGCCGTCCTGGAGGCCCGCGACCAGTGGGACGCGGTGCCGGCGAACGAGATCCGCCTCGACCTGCTCGGCTCGCTCGTCGACTACAACGCGATGCGCCCCGGCATCATCCAGACCTTCAGCGCCCTGCTCGGCGAGAGCGTCACGGACGGGCATCCGGCCCGGGAGTACTTCACCGAGCGGTACGGATCGGTGCGGGCGAAGTTCGCCGCGGTGCTGCGCGCGGAGTACGGGGAGCGGCTCCCGGGGGGCCTCACGCCGGAGGCGGCGGCGCCGCTCCTCGTCGCGGTGATGGACGGACTCCAGTACCAGTGGCTCCTGGACCCCGAATCGGTGGACATGGCGGGGGCGTTCAGGGATTTCCTGGGGCTGCTGGGTGGCGGCGCCGACAGCCGGTGATCACCCGCCCGCGACAGCCGCCACGACGTCGATCTCGATGAGCGCCTCCCGCCGGAAGAGCCGGGGCACCTCGACCGTCGTACTGGTGGGCGGCGCCGCCGTGAGGAACTGGGCGCGTACGGCGGCGTATTGGGGAAGGTCGCCGAGGTCCGTCATGAACGTACGGATGTTGATGACGTCGTCGAGCGTCGCGCCGTGCGCCGTCAGCAGGGCGGATAGGGTCTCGAAGATGCCGCGGCTCTGGGCGGCGACATCGTCACCTCCGGCGATCTGCCCCGAGAGGTACAACAGGGAGCCTCCGCCGTCCAGTTCGACGCGGGCGACCTGGGAGTAGGGGCCCAGGGGCTGGGGCGCGGAAGCGGGGCTGTCGATGGTTATGTGCATGGTGCGTGCTGCTCCTCTTGTCGGGTCGTGCCTAGTTGATGTTCCGGGTACGGATGTGGGCGACCGCCCGCGCGATGTCCTCGTGGACGACCTCCGGGTCGGCGGCAGCGGCCTGGTAGTGGCCGAGGACCGCTTCCATCGCCGGGAGTCCGGTGACCTCGGTCGCGAGCGCCACGTCCTTGACGGCGAGGTCGCTGCCGAAGTGCACGTCGGTGGCGAAGGCCCGGCTCACCGCGCCCCCGAGCGGCCCGCCCGCGAGCGCCCCTTTGGCCGTCTCCTCGTCCAGACCCAGCGCGTCCGCCAGCCTCATCGCCTCGGCCACGAGAGCCACACCACCGATGACGGCGGTGTTGACGACGAGCTTCAGGGCGGCCCCCGAGCCGAGCGGACCCGTACGGGTCACCGGGCCGAAGCAGGACAGCATCCGCTCGACCCCGTCCGCCTCACCCCCCGCGAGAATGCCGAGCCGCCCCGCCGCCGCCTTGTCCGTGCTGCCCATGACGGGCGCGTCGACAAGGGTCACGCCGTCCGGCACCCTCGCCGCCAACTCGCGTACGACATCGGGCCCGACGGTGGACATCTCCACCCAGTGGGACCCCGCCCGCAGCTCCGGCACGATGGCGTCGGCGACGGCACGCACGGCGTCGGGGCCCGCCAGCATGGTGATGACGACATCGGCGTCACGCACCGCGTCCGCGGGGTCGGCGGCGAGCCGGGCCCCCTCCCCCACCAGTGGCTCCGCCTTCCCGGCGGTCCTGTTCCAGACCGTCAACAGGTGCCCTGCCGCGATGAGTTGGCGAGCCATTGGCGCGCCCATGTGTCCGAGTCCCAGAAACGCGATCTTCTCCATGGCTTCGACGCTAGGGCCGGGCGCGTGATGCGACAAGCGAATGTCTAGCATGACTGCCATGCCGGAATCGCATACCGCACGGATGGCCCAGGACCCGGCCCCGCCCGACCTCTCCACCGTCTGGCTCCGCGTCTTCCTGGACGTCGCGCGGCACGGCTCCTTCACCGTGGCAGCGCGCGCCCTCGGCTGGACACAGTCCGCCGTCTCGCGGCAGATCTCCTCGCTCGAGGCCGCGCTCGGCGGGGCCCCGCTCTTCGACCGGCTGCCACGGGGCGTACGCCTGACCGCGCACGGCCGTACGCTCCTGCCGCACGCCGAGGAGACCGTGGCCCGACTGCGCGCCATGCAGCGGGAGTTGGTGTCGCTGCGCGACCTGACCGGCGGAACTCTGCGCTTCGGGGCGTTCGCGACGGCGGACGCGGCGCTCGTGCCACGGGCCATCGCGGCGTTCCGCGCCCGGCACCCCGGCGTGACGCTCACCCGCGAGGAGGGGCTGACGCCGGGGCTGCTGGCCCGCCTCGGGGCCGGCGAGCTCGACCTCGCGATCGTCTCCTCGACGGGCGGGGCGCTGAGCGGGGACATGGGCGCGTACGAACTGCGTCACCTCCTCGACGAGGGGCTGTACGTCGCATTCCCCCCTGGCCACGCGCTGGCGGGCCATGACTCCGTACGTCTGGCGCAACTCGCCTCGGAGGAATGGATTTCCGGCAGCGCGGACGTCGGGGGAACGCTCCTGGAGGAGGCTCACCGGCATGGCTTCCGCCCGCGGGTCGCCCATGTCGTCGCCGAATGGACCGCCAAGCAGGGCTATGTGGCCGCGGGGCTCGGGGTCACCCTCGTGCCCGCCCTCGCCGCCGAGTCCGTGCGCCCCGACATCACCCTGGTCCCGGTGCACGGCGATGACGTGCCGCCACGGGCCGTGTACGCGGCGACCGTGCGGGGCCGGGCGGCTCCACCGGCACTGGAGCCGTTCCTCGACGCGCTGCGCAGATGAAGTGCACGCGGATCAAGGTGTCGTGGACGCCTAGCGGGGGCCGGGGCTCTGCCGGGATACTGCGACGATCCCCACCGGCCACGGAAGGACTCCCGTGTCACTTACGTCCCATGGCGCCGCCCGGCTCACCTCGCTCGGCGTCGCTCTCCTGCTCTCCCTCGCCGCGGTGCCCGCATCGGCCGCCGACGCGCCCGCCGGGACCGCCGAGGAGCAGCGCCTCGACCGGGCGGTTCCGCAGGAGATCCTGCGCCGCAGCGGATTCGACTCCGTGGCACCGGAGTTCGTGCGCGCCCTGGACCGCGCCCACTCGTACGCCGAGGCCAAGCGCGTCGTCGTACGACAGGGAGACGCCCTGTGGCGGCGTGCCGTCGACCGGGCGCAGGGGCAGGGTCCGGCGGTGAAGGCCGGGGACCTGAGCCGGGACGACGACCGGCCGCTGTACTGGGCCCGGCTCGGGATGACGCGGGAGCTCCGGCAGTGGGAGCCGAGCCGGTTCGGGGTGAGCAAGGCCCGGCACGAGCGGCTCATACGGGCGTTGGAGAACGCCTCCCGCGGGCACGACTCCATCCGCTACCCGCAGAAGGACCGCGCGGGCCACCGCCTCAAGCGCATCCTCGTCACCGGCTTCGACCCCTTCACGCTCGACCGTGACGTCCGCATCAGCAACCCGTCGGGCGCCACCGCCCTGGCGCTGGACGGCGCCGTCATCGAGACCGCCGACGGGCCCGCCCGCGTGGAGACCGCCGTCTTCCCCGTCCGCTGGGACGACTTCGCGGAAGGCACGGTCGAGCGCACCCTGCGCGCCCACCTCCCCCGCGTCGACCTCTTCACCACCATCAGCCAGGGCCGGGTGGGGCGCTTCGACATCGAGCGGACCAACGGGGCCTGGCGGGGCGGCTTCCCCGACAACGAGAACCTCTCGCGCACCGAGACCGTCCCGGTCACCGACCCGGCCACGCAGCCCCAGTGGACGTCCACGACGCTCCCGTACAAGGAGATCGTGAGCGCGGAGACGGGCCGCTTCCCGGTGTACGACAACACGTCGGTGACCGAGATCCCGGCGGGCCAGAGCGCTCCCGTGGTCCGCCCGGACGGGCCCACCGCCGGTTCGACGGCCCGCGAGGGCGGCGGCGGCAACTACCTGTCGAACGAGATCGCCTACCGGGCGACGCTGCTGCGCGACCGCCTCGGGCTGCACGACCGGCTGCCCGGCGGCCATGTGCACACGCCGGTCCTGCAGTTCGGGGCGGGCAACACGGACCCGGCCACGGGCGCGGTCACCGATCCCGACTTCGTGCGCAACCGGCTCGACATCATCGCGCAGGTGCGCGAGATCCTGACGGCGGCTATGAACGCCCGCCGGTAGCGGCCTGCGGTCCACCGGGGCCGGCCGGATCGGCCGCGCCCCGGTGGTCGTCGTCGTCCGGGTCCCGGCCGCTGTCCTCGCCCATCAGCTCCCGCGCCATGAGCGTCGCGCCCGCGACCGCACCCGGCATCAGGAACACGGCGACGAACGGCACCAGGAAGGCCACGGCGAGCGGGGTGCCGAAGCCCCACGCCAGCTGCCTGCGGCCGCGCAGCAGCGCAAGGCGTTCGCGGGCCTCGACGCCCCGGCGCTGCAGCGCCACCGCCGTCAGCTCCTCGACCAGGAAGAAGCCCGTCACGCAGAAGCCGATCACCGGGACGACGGTCTGGCCGGCGACCGGGATGAAACCGAGGGCGAAGAGCAGGATGCCCCAGACCAGGGCCCGCGCGACGATGCGGAGGCTGTCGCGGGCGGAGATCCACAGTTCGCGCCAGAGCGGCAGGCCCGACTCGGGGGCGAACCCGGAGACCGAGATGTCGACCTTCTCCGAGAGCGACTCGTAGAAGGGCTGGCCCACCAGGAGCGTCACCGCCGTGAAGGTGACCACCGACAGCAGGAGGGCAAGGGCGAAGAGAAGCGCCGTGAGGAAGCCGCGGAAGAGGCCGATCCACGGCGAGGACCAGTCGTCGGCGAAGGGCGTGGCCCAGTCGACGAGGTCCGTGCCCCACAACGCGAGCGCGACGAGCGCGGCCGCGTAGAGAAGCAGGGTGATCAGGCCGGGCAGCAGGCCGACTCCGTACTGCTTGCCGTGCTGGGCAACCCAGCGCTGGCCCTTCATCAAATAGCCGAAGCCACGTCCCAGATCACGCATGCGGCACAGCCTATCCGCCGGTCACGGCCCCGCGGCCCGCGGGACGTGTGGGGGCGGAGGGAGGTGAAGGCCCTCTTGTTGCGCGGGGGTTGAGACGGTAGACCACGCGTACTGGCTTCTTTCCCGGAGGTACGTATGGGCATATCCCGGCCATCCAGACCCGTTCTGCTCACCACCCTCGCTTCGGCGGGCGCTCTCCTGTTCACCACCCTCGCCCCCGGCGCCGCGACCGCCGACCCCCGTCCGGGCGGGCGCGACATCCTTCGCGACGGCTCCCCCCTCAGCAGTACGGAACGGGCCGCGAGGAACCCGGAGAGTGCCGCCGACCGGGCTCTGGGAACCGCCGGGACCCCCGGCCTCGACTCGGGTCGGGGCGGCAAGGACCGCGGCTACCCCCGCGAGCAGAAGCTCACCCCGCCGCCCGCGAATCCTGACGACAAGTCGATAAAACTGGGTCTGGCCCCCTATCACTCCATCGCCCCGAAGCTGAATGACATCCAGGGCGCCGGTGACCGGGTCAGCGTGGAGATCGCGGGCCGTTCGGCGGGCGGTCACCAGCTCTATCTGGTGACCGTCACCTCCCCCGAGTCCGCCAAGGAGACCGCCCGCCAGGAGCGGATGCGGGAACTCATCGAGAACGAGCCCGCGGCCGCCGCCAAGGATCCGGCGGTCAAGTCCTCGTACAAGACACCGGTCTTCATCAACAACAACATCCACGGCAACGAGTGGGAGGGCACGGACGCCGCCCTCAAGCTCATCGAGAAGCTCGCGAAGGCCAAGGACGGCAAAACAAAGGACCTGCTCGCGCACAACCGGCTCTACTTCAACGTCACGGCCAACCCCGACGGCCGCATCGCGGGCACCCGCGCCAACGCCAACGGCTTCGACCTCAACCGCGACTTCATCACCGCCTCGCAGCCCGAGGCGCGCGCGATGCGGCAGATCGCCATCGACAAGCAGCCCGCGGTCATGATCGACCTGCACGGGTACGTCAACGGCACGCTGATCGAGCCGACGACTCCCCCGCACGGCGAGAACTACGAGTACGACCTCTTCCTGAAGAACACCTACGCCAACGCCCTCGGCATGGAGGCCGCGGTCAACGGCCTCGGCTACACCCCCGAGAAGGACGGCGTCGAGCCGGCGATCATCCCCTTCCGCGACCAGGAAGAGGGCTGGGACGACTGGCCGCCGATCTTCACCCCGCAGTACATGCCGTTCCACGGCACGGTCGCCGCGCACACCATCGAGTTCCCGATGACCGTCAACAACGACGAGTACGACGAGCTCCCGGTGCCCGAGCTGCGGCGACGGTCCGCGATCAACGTGGACATCGCGGGGGCCGCCATGTCGGCGACGCTCAAGTACACGCAGGAGCACCGCACTTCGGTGATCGCCGACCAGATCGAGACGTTCCGGCGGGGCGCGGTGGGCGCGGCGCAGGTGCCGGTGTCGCCGGAGACCGTACCGGGCGTGCCCGGCATCGGTCCGGAGGACGTCTACACGACCGACTTCCCGCGTGCGTACGTGATCCCACAGGGTGGGCGAGGTCAGCGTTCCGCCGCTGCCGCCTCGCGGCTCGTGGAGCATCTGCTCGACAACGACGTCGAAGTCCGCAGGGCCACACGGGACTTCCGGCTCGGCGGCACCTCGTACGCCGAGGGCTCGTACGTCATCGACATGCGTCAGCCCAAGCGCGGGCTCGCCAACGTGATGCTCGCCGACGGGCGGGACATCAGCGACAAGGTGTCCACCATGTACGACATCTCGGGGTGGAGCCTCGGGCGGCTGTGGGGCGCGACCGTGGACTCCGTGCAGGACGGCTCGCTCTCCGGTGTGCGCACGCGTGTCGTGGACTCCGCCTCGCGCGTCGGCCATGTCGCCTCGCGCGGATCTCTTCGGCTGCGGCTCGACGACGCGCGTGAGGTGGCCGCTCTCAACTGGCTGCTCGCGCGCGGGACTTCCGTACGGCGGGCTGATGACGGCAGCGTGATCCTGCCCTCGTCGGCGCGGGGCGCTGCGGTCGCCGCGGCGAAGAAGTACGACGTCGCCTTCGACGCGACGAAGACGAAGGGTGGGGCTGTCGTGCGGGCGACTCGGGTCGCGGCGGCCGTGACTCCTGGGGAGTTGTTCGCGCTGCGGGAGATGAACTTCGACGTGGTGCCGGTCTCGACCGCGGTGCTCAACGCGGGCTTCGACTGGAAGAAGTCGGGTGCGGACGCGTTGTTCGTGTCGGCCGGGCTTTCGTACGGGGAGCTGAACGCGGGGGCGAAGGCCGGGCTCGACTCGTTCCTCGCCGGGGGCGGTGGGCTTGTCGGGCGTGGCTCGGAGGGGGCCTCGCTGAACTCCGACGCGAAGCTGCTTTCCGTTGAGGCGGTCTCCGGGAACGGGGATGCCAATGGCGTGGTGCGGGTGGTGAATTCCGGGGGGCCTGTCACCGGGGGTGCGGTGTCGCACTCGTTCGTCTACTCGCCCATGTGGTTCAAGGGGCTGGGGAGTGGGGTGCGGGTGGATCAGTCCTATGGGGCCGGGAATCCGCTGGTTTCCGGGCATTGGCGTCCTGCGGAGGGCGGTTCGGGTGGGCCTTCTGACGCTGCGGGTCAGCCTTCCGTCGTGAGTGGTGCCGCTGCGGGGTCCCGCGTGGTCCTGTTCGGCACGGAGCCGCTGTTCCGGGACCACCCCAAGGGGGTGTTCCCGCAGGTGGGGCGGGCGCTGCTGAGTGTGAGCCGGGGCTAGGGCAATCCCTGCGGGGCTTTCCCCAACCCCGCCCCTTCCCGAAACTGGGGCTCCGCCCCAGACCCCGTACAAGATGGCCTCAAACGCCGGACGGGCTGAGATTTCCCCGAGCCGGGGAAATCTCTAGCCCGTCCGGCGTTTGAGGACGAACTCGGCGGAGCCGGTGATGACGGCACGGCACGCACAAGGCCCCTGCGCCAGCAGGTTTCTGGGAAGGGGCGGTTAGGGGAATCGAAAAGCATGACCCGCGAGATCAAAGTGCAAGGCACCACTGCCCCGGGATACGAAGCCGTGCGGGACGAGTTCACCGCCGTACTCACCGGGGAGAAGCCCGATCATGCCGCGCAGCTTTCCGCGTACGTACGAGGGGAGCAGGTCGTCGACCTGTGGGTGGGGCCTGACACCGGTGGGGACACCCTCTTCGGGGTCTACTCCTCCACGAAGGGCGCCGCCCATCTCGTCATGGCGCTGCTCGTCCAGGACGGGACCCTGGAGCTGGATCGAGAAGTCGCGCACTACTGGCCGGAGTTCGCGGCCGAGGGCAAGGGCGGCATCACGCTCCGGGAGCTTCTCTCCCACCGCGCGGGCGTCGTCGGCGCCGACGGCGGCTTCAGCCCGGAGGAGGTCGCCGACGACCGTGCCATCGCCGCGCGCCTCGCGGGCCAGCGGCCCTACTGGCGTCCCGGTACCGCCTTCGGCTATCACGCACTGTCCGTGGGGGCGCTGGCCGGTGAGGTCGTGTTCCGGGCCACCGGGCAGACCTTGCAGGAGGTGTACGAGGAGCGGGTCCGCGCCCCGTTCGGCCTCGGCTTTTACCTCGGGCTTCCGGAAGCCCTTGAGCCCCGCTTCCGCTCCGTCCTGCCGGCGATCCCCTCCCCCTCGGAGCGCGCCCTCATGGACGCGCAGCCGCCGCAACCCGGCACCCTGAACTCCATCGCCTTCAACCGCAACGGCACGCACCCCACCGACCTGGAGTCGCTCCCCAACTCCCGTCTGGTGCGCGCCAAGGGGCCCGCGTCCGTCGGCGGTGTCGCATCGGCGCGCGGTCTCGCCATGCTGTACGCGGCAGCGGTCGGCGGGCTCGACGGGCGGGAGCCGCTCCTGAAGCCGGACACCGTGGCCGAGTTCGGGCAGATCCATTCCAACGGGTTCGACCTGGTGGCGCGGGCCCACAAATCGTTCGGAGTGGGGTTCCAGAACGTCGCCGAGGCCTGGCACCCGTTCCTCGGCGCGGGGTCCATCGGGCACCGGGGCGTGGGCGGCTCGCAGGCGTTCGCCGATCCGCGCAGCGGGTTGGCCTACGGCTACACGCGGCGCCGCTTCCCCTTCCCCGGCAGCCCGGCGCCGGAGGAGGGGCGGCTCGTGCGGGCGGTGCACACCGCCGCGGTCACCTGAGGGAGGGCCGCACTCCATGACGGAGGGCCGCACCCCTGTTCGGGGTGCGGCCCTCCGTCACGTACGCGAAGAGGCGATCAGGCGACCGCGAGCTCCACCTTGATGTTGCCCCGCGTGGCGCTGGAGTACGGGCACACCTCGTGCGCCTTCTCGATCAGGGCCTGCGCGGTGGCCGCGTCCACGTTCGGGATGGAGGCGGTGATCGCGACCTCCAGGCCGAAGCCGCCGGCCTCGGTCTGGCCTATGCCGACCTTGGCGGTCACGGTCGAGCCGGAGATGTCGGCGTTCTCCTTGCGGGCGACCACGCCGAGGGCGCCCTGGAAGCAGGCGCTGTAGCCGGCCGCGAAGAGCTGCTCGGGGTTGGTGCCGGCGCCGCTGCCGCCCATCTCCTTCGGCGGGTTGACGACGACGTCGAGCTTGCCGTCATCGGTGGCGACGCGGCCGACACGGCCGTTCTCGGCGGTGGCGACGGCGGTGTACTTGACGTCGATCTGCTGGATGGACATAAGTGCCGGTTCCTCCTGAGATGTTCCGCGATGCGCGCCCACAGTCGCGACAATGTGGAATTACTTTATCGGATGACGGAAAACGACGGTCGGCGGCCACCTGCAGCGGCCACCGCCCGTCGCCCTCACCTCACCGGCTCACCACTCTCAGGCGAGAGAAACGACCATCTTTCCGGTGTTCTCGCCGCGCAGCATGCCGAGGAATGCCTCAACGCCGTTCTCGACGCCCTCGACGACCGTCTCGTTGTACTTGAGCTCGCCGGAGCGGATCCAGGCGCCGACCTCCTCCACGAACTGCGGCTGGAGGTTCTCGTGGTCCCCGACGAGAACGCCCTGCAGACGCAGGCGCTTGCCGATGATCATGGCCATGTTGCGCGGGCCCGGCGTCGGCTCGGTGTCGTTGTAGCCCGCGATCATGCCGCAGATGGTGGCGCGGCCGTGCACGTTCATGCGGCTGATGGCGGCTTCGAGGTGCTCGCCGCCGACGTTGTCGAAGTAGACGTCGATGCCGTCGGGGGCCGCCTCCTTCAGCTGCTCCACGACCGGGCGCGGGTCCTTGTAGTTGAACGCGGCGTCGAAGCCGAGCTCCTCGACGAGGTACTTCACCTTCTCGTCCGAACCCGCCGAGCCGATGACGCGCGAGGCGCCCTTGAGCCTGGCCATCTGGCCGACCTGGGAGCCGACGGCACCCGCGGCGCCGGAGACGAACACCGCGTCACCCTCCTTGAAGGAGGCGACCTCGAAGAGTCCCGCGTAGGCCGTCAGGCCCGGCATGCCGAGCACACCGAGGTAAGCCGAGAGCGGCGCGGCCTGCGGGTCCACCTTCACGGCGTGCTTGGCCGGGACGGTCGCGTAGTCGCGCCAGCCGGCGAAGTGCAGGACGTGGTCGCCCACGGCCAGGCCGTCGGCGTTCGACGCGATGACCTCACCGACCGCACCTCCCTGCATGGGCTCGTCCAGCTTGAACGGCGGGGTGTACGACTTCACGTCGTTCATCCGGCCCCGCATGTACGGGTCCACGGAGAAGTGCAGGTTGCGGACCACGACCTGGCCGTCGGCCGGGGCGGTCACAGGGACCTCGCGCAGTGCGAAGTCCTCCGGGACCGGCCAGCCGTGCGGGCGGCGCACGAGGTGCCACTCGCGGCTGACGGCGGGGAGCTGCGCGGACCCGGGGGCCTCGGGGGTGACGGACATGCGGGCGTCCTCCTCCTGCTCAGGCTGCCGTTGCCGACAGGCTGACATCGTGGAAATGCTTCATGTTGTGAAACAACCATGCGCCTACATATTTCACTATGTCAAGTATCGGGGTAGCCTGGGGCCCATGGCCACCAGCAGCTCCCGCACCCCGCGCACGGACCCCCTGACGCTCGAAGTCGTCGAGCTCATCGGCACGGTCGTCGCGCGCTACCACGAGGAGTACGACGCCGCGGCGGGCAAGCACGCCCTCACCGGGGCGCAGGCGCGCGTTCTGGGACTGCTTTCCCTGGAGCCGCTGCCCATGCGCCGCATAGCGAAGAAGCTGAAGTGCGAGCCGTCGAACATCACGGGGATCATCGACCGCCTTGAGGCACGCGGCCTCGTCGAGCGGCGGCCCGACCCGGCCGACCGCCGCGTGAAGCTCGCGGCGCCGACGGACGAGGGTCTTGAGGTCGCCCGCAGCCTGCGCGATTCGCTGGACTTCGCGCGGGAGCCGCTGGCCGAGCTCTCCAGGGAGGAGCGGCTTTCGCTGCGGGCGCTGCTGCGCAGGATGATCGGCGAGGACCCCGCGGCCTGACGGACTCTCCCGGAGTCGCCGTCCGCTACGTGCACCACCACAGGAAGCGGTCGCACGTCTCCGACGGCTCCGGTTCCGGTGTCGGGTCCGGCTGCTGCGAGCTCGGCGGAGGCGTGGTGGGGTCCGGGGTCCCTGGGGTGCCCGGTGCGTCGGGAGAGTTTGGTGCGTCCGGCGCGGAGGTCGTACCCGGCGTGGTCGAGTCCGGCTCCTGCCCGGCCTCCTCCGTCTCCTCGCCCTTGCCGTCCTCGTCGTCCTTGCCGCCCTTGCGGTCCTTGGCCTTCTTGGAGTCCTTGTCCGTCGCGGACGCCGACGCCGAGGGCGTCGCCGACGTGGCACCGCCGCCCGTGGCCGCCCCGCTGTCCGGGTCCGTCGGCGTCCGGGACGCGGACCGGCTCGCGTCGGTGTCCGGCGCGGAGGCCGCCGCCGGTTCCTCCGAGGGCCCCTCGATGCCGAGCTCGGCCAGGCTCAGGCCACCGGCCGCGAGCGCGAGCCCGGCGGTGACCAGGAGGATCTTGCGACGCCTGCGGCGGTGCGCCGCCCGGCGCCCGCGCTCCCGGCGGCGGCTCCTGCCGCGCGGCGCCTCGCCGTCGTACGGGCGCTCGGCACCCGGCGGCTCGTCCTGCGCGGCGACCGCCTCCGCGTACTCACGGCAGGCTTCGGCCGGAGTGCCGCACCCCGGGCAGGCGAGGGCGCCGTTGAGGTGCCTGTGGCACGGGTGGCAGTAGTCCATGAGGCATGGAGGCTAAGTGAGCCACGGGTAACAGAGGAAGCCGCTGCCGTGAAGGTTGTGTGCGGAATCGCATGTTCCAGCGGCGCGGACGTCCGATGTACGGCAATCCGCCTGATCAGCCCCTACCCGGCGAACGCCGCCTGCGCCACGCCCCGTCCCGCGTCCGGCAGCACGAGCACCGAACCGGACAGGGGGTGCGGCGCCTCAAGTCCCGTACGAGCGGAGGTGATGTAGAGGTCGCGCAGCCCCGCGCCGCCGAACGCGCACGCGGTCGGGCGGGCCACCGGGAGCTCGATCACCCGGTCCAGGTCGCCGGACGGCGTGTAACGGCGGATCGCGGCGCCGTCCCACAGGGCGACCCAGATACAGCCGTCGGCGTCGACGGTGAGCCCGTCGGGGTATCCGGCGTCGGCCTCGATCTCCGCCAAGGGCCGCCTGGTGGGCGGGAGTTGGCCCTCGTGCGGTTCCAGTACGTCGATTACGTCGATGCGGCGCGTCAGGGTGTCGACGTAGTACATGAGCCGGCCGTCCGGGCTCCAGCCGATGCCGTTGCTGACGGAGACGTCGTCGAACACCTCGGTGACGGTGCCGTCCCCCGTGACGCGCAGCAGGTTGGCGGCCCCCGGCGTCTCGTCGTAGGCCATCGTGCCCGCCCAGAGCGCCCCGTCGGGGGCGACCGCCGCGTCGTTGCCACGGCGGCCCGGCACGACCTCGCGGTGCAGCCAGCGGAAAGCGCCTCCGTCGGCCATGGAGTCGTAAAGGCCCACGCCGTCCCGGAGGTTGACCACCAGGCCGCCGCCCGCGCGCGGCTTCGCGGCGCCCACGTGCTGCTCGGTGGCCAGGACCGAGCGGTGCCCGCTCGACGGGTCGTACGTGTGGACGCGTGAGCTCAGGATGTCGACCCAGATGAGCCGTTGGGCGGCGGAGTCCCAGGTGGGGCCCTCGCCGAGTGCTGCCTGCGCGCGTACCGCCATGTCGATTGCGACCATTGCGGCAGGCTACCCGCAAGCACGGCTCCGGGGACCTGGGCCGTGCGCCTCAGCCCACCCGGCCCAGCTCTCCCCTCAACCGCCGCGCACGAAGGACCAGTTCGAGCTCGAAGCGGCGGTCCGGGTCGTCGACCTCGTCTCCCCACAGTTCCCTGATCTGCCGCAGGCGGTAGCGCACCGTCTGCGGGTGCACCCCGAGGCGGGCCGCCACCTCCGGTGCGCCGCCCCGCGTCTCCAGCCAGGCGAGCAGGGTCTCGGCAAGGCGGCGGCCGTGCGCGGGTCCGCAGTGCGCGAGCGGGGCGAGGCAGCGGCGGGCCAGGTCCTCGATGAGCTCCTCGGGCTGGAGCAGGACCAGCGCCTCGGTGTGCTCGGTGCAGTGCAGGACCTCACCGGAGGGCAGCAGTCCGCGTTCCATCAGGCGGACCGCGGCCTGCGCCCAGCGCAACGACTTCGCCGCGTCGGCCAGCGGCACGGGCGGGCCGATCGCGCCGGACCAGCCCGCCATGGCGCGCCGCAGAAGCTCGGGGCGGCCCGCCGCGTCGGGGTCGGGGACGACCATGCGGGGCTGTTCCGTCTCCATGTCGAGCAGGACGCCCTGGCCGACGGCGGGCGCCACGGCCTCCCGCGCGGGGCGCAGGAGCACGCCGACGGCGACCCGTTCGGGCAGCTGCCAGCCCACGCGGGCGGCGCGTTCGTCGAGGGCGCTGCGGGCACCGGCCTGTCCCGGGGCGGAGGTGGCGCCGGAGACGTGCCCGAAGTCGGCGGGTGCCGACGCTCCGGGTTCCCCGCGCCGCTCGGAGAGCAGCAGTTCCATCAGCTTGCGTTGCAGGCGCAGCCTCTCGCCCGCCTGCCGGGCCGCGGCCTCGGCGTATCCGCGGACGGACTGGTCGACGAGGCCGTCCAGATACTCGAAGCCGGACTCGGCGAGTTCGTACATGGCCGGTGGCGGGATCTCGATCTGCTGGCCGATCTCGGCCAGGCGGCGCCAGGCGAGCCGTACGCCGAGACGGTAGATCGCCTGGAGCGAGTCGAGGCTGCGGCCGTGCAGGCCCTCGCCCCTGCCGAACTCCTGGAAGACCTCAAGGGGGTAGCACGGCCGCCCGCCCTCGGCGGAGGCGATCTGCTGGACGAACCCCTCCAGGGCACGGCGTATGCCGATGAGCGCCATGGGTTCGCCCGAGTCGTCGAGGACGACGGGCAGGCCGGGGTACTCGGAGCGGATCTGGCGCAGGATGTCCTGCGCCAGGGCGGGCACCTCGTCCAGGGCGAGCGCGGCGAACCGGCGCACCTGCAGGGGCGGTACGTCGCGCCAGGCCGAACGGACGGACAGTGACCCTTGGCTCTCGGTCACGGGCACGGTCACTCACTGTCCCCGGGGGGCAGTCTCGTAATGCACGAGGGGGGTGTTGGGCTGTTCCGGGGTCGCGTTCAGGAGCGCGACGACGCCGAACGAAGCGGCCACGGCGAGTGCGGCGGCGGCTACGACGGTCAGACCGGCGGCAAACAATCGGTGCATGTCAGGGTCAGCCTCTCTGCTGGAGGTCGATCCCACCCAGGTCGCGCGGATGCCGTGCACACAGTCCCTCACCGGCCCCACCCGGTTGGTGCACAGTTTCATCAACGCATTGACACTTCGTCAAGGGTCCGCCTAGCGTTCCGGCCCCTACGGCTCGGTAACACTTCTCACCCGCCACCAGGAGTGCCGGATGCGCCGCACAGCCTCGCCCCTCTCGCTGATCCTGCTCGGACTCGGCGTTTTTCTGCTCGTCCTGGCCCCGATGCTCGCGTGGTATGTCGAGCCACGGGCGAAACGCACGCCCGTCGACATCGACACGACCACCGTGTTCGAGGGCAAAGGAAGTTATTTCGACACCAAGAAGATCAAGACCGTACATAACAAGAACCTCACGATCACGCGTCAGGTACGCGGCGACGTCGACGACAGCAACAGCGAGCACGCCGTCTGGGACGTGGTCACGTCCGTCGACCCGAACCAGTCGCTGCCGGCGTCGGACCCGCACGACTCGCTCCAGTTCACGCAGGAGCGCTGGGTCACCGACCGCGAGACGAACAAGCCGGTCCACTGCTGCGACGAGAAGCCCTACTTCGAGGGCGAGGCCTACCTCAAGTTCCCCTTCGACGTGGAACGACGCTCGTACGTCTGGTGGGACAACACCCTCGGCGCGACCGTCCCGCTGACCTTCCGGGGCACGAAGAAGATCCAGGGCTACGAGGGCTACCGCTTCACCGCCAAGGTGAAGCCCGCCAAGACCGGGACCCGTCTGGTGCCGGGCCGCCTGGTGGGGCAGCCCAAGCGCAGCAACGTGCTCGCCGAGGAGTGGTACTCCAACCACGGCGTCGAGCTGGTCGCCGACAAGCGCACGGGCCGGATCATCTACGCGGCGATCGGCCCCCGCAAGACGCTGCGCGCGCCCGGCTCGGACAAGGCCGCGACGGTGCTGCTTGAGAGCAAGCGCATCGCGTTCACCGAGAAGACCCAGAAGGCGCAGGTCGAGCTCGCGGACGACGACAGCAGCCGGCTGAAGCTCCTGGGCGAGACGCTGCCGGTCGGGACGGGTGTGCTGGGAGCGCTGCTCGCCATCGCGGGAGGCGTTCTCGTCCTGCGCGGACGGCGTTCCGACAGTGGGGCACAAGGGCCCGGAGGGCCGGGTTCCGCGGCGGAGCCGGGCGGTCCGAATAGCGATACGTCACCAACCGCCCTGCAACCCACCACGATGTGATGAGACGTCAGCAGTTGAAACCCCGAAAGTTGTCACTTCGGTGAGTAGCCGCGTCGAACACGGCGGCGAAAACTAACGATCCCACCCCAACACAGTCCCCGCACCGCCCTCGCACCGCCCCCGCACAGTCACAGCACAGCACCTCCGCAAGCGACCCCCGAACGGTGCAACCCCCCATAGCGACCTCACGGTTCCGCACCCTGACGAGTTGGAGCACGCATGCCCCAGCACGTGCCTTCTCCGCTGCGCGCCGCAATCCCGCGGGTCGCGCAACGGCTACCGGCACCTCCCCCGCAGCCGCGCCGGATCGTTTTTCTCGCCCGGCGCGACCTGGCGAATCCGGCCGCGGGCGGATCCGAACTGCTCGTCGACCGGCTGGCCGACGGCCTGAGCAAGCTCGGCCATCAGGTCACCCTCCTGTGCGGCGGGCCCGCGGCCTTCCGTGACTACCGCGTCGTGTCGGCGGGCGGTGACCTCGGGCACTACCTGCGCTCGCGCTCCGCCTTCACCCGGCAGGTCGGCGACTGCGACCTCCTCGTCGAGGTCTGCAACGGCATGCCGTACCTGGCGCCGCTGTGGCACCGCGGGCCCACGCTGTGCCTGGTCAACCACGTGCACACCGATCTGTGGGGGATGCGCTTCCAGGGCACCCTCGCCCCCGCGGCCCGGCTCGGCCGAAGACTCGAACACTGGTCGCTCTCCGGTGCCCAGCGCGGCAATCTCCTGGTGGCCGTCTCGCCGTCGACGGCCACCGCGCTGCGTGCGATAGGCGTCGACCGTGAGCGCATACGCATAGTCCACAACGGGGTCGAGGAGCCGGGTCCGCTCCACCCCCGCTCGGACGAGCCGATGTTCCTGGCGATGGGACGGCTCGTCGAGTACAAGCGCATCGATCTGCTGCTCCGACTCTGGGAGCGGGTCAGGCCCGTCACCGGAGGCCGACTGGTGATCGTGGGCGACGGACCCGAGCGGGCCAGGCTCGAACAGATCGCGGGACCCGGCGTCGAGTTCAAGGGCCATGTCTCCGAGGCCGAGAAGCACCGGCTGCTCTGCGAGGCGTGGATGCTCCTGCACCCCTCCGCCGTGGAGGGCTGGGGCCTGGTGATCACCGAGGCGGCGACCCGCTCGACCCCGGCCATCGGCTTCGACGTACCGGGCGTCCGTGACTCCATCGAGGACGGCGTGACCGGCCTGCTCGCCCGGGGCGAGAGTTCCTTCGCCGCCGCCTGGTGCACCCTGGCGCTGAGCACCGAGCGCCGCGAGACCTTCGGCAAGGCGGCCGGCGAACGGGCCACCAGCTACCGGTGGGCCAATTCCGTGCGCGAGTTCCAGGCGGTGGCCTCCGAGGCGATCGTCACGCACCAGACAGCCCAGGGGTCCGCGTGAAGGATCCGTCCCTGCGCCGTTCCGTCACCCTCTTCCGGGCCTTCCTGCGCGAGCAGCAAGAGCCCGAGCGGTGTTACACCCTGCTCGCCCGTGACGCCGCCGACCAGGTCGAGGCCTACGGACCGGTCAAGGGCCGTGTCGTCGTCGATGTCGGCGGCGGCGGTGGCTATTTCACCGAGGAGTTCCGGCGCCGCGGCGCCCAGAGTTTCCTGTTCGAGCCGGACCCGGCCGAGCTGGGCGCCAAGCCGCCGGAGGGCTCCGTCGTCGCCGACGGGTATCTGCTCCCGCTGGCGGACGGCGTCGCCGACGTCACGTTCTCCTCCAACGTCCTCGAGCACGTGGACGATCCGCAGACGTTCCTCAGCGAGATGGTGCGGGTGACCAGGCCGGGCGGCCTGATCTACGTCTCCTTCACCAACTGGTACTCGCCGTGGGGCGGCCACGAGTGGGCGCCCTGGCACTACCTGGGCGGCGCCCGTGGGCGCGCCCGCTATGAACGACGTACAGGCAAGGCAGCCAAACACACGCTCGGCGAGAACCTCTTCGCTCACCACGTCGGCCCGACCCTGCGCCAAGTGCGGGCGAGGGAAGACGTGTCCGTCGTGTCCGCACGGTCCCGCTACTGGCCGTTCCTGGCCAGTGGCATCACCAAAGTGCCGGGTGTACGCGAGATCGCCACCTGGAATCTCCTTCTCATCCTCAGGCGGTGTCCATGACCACGGTGCAGGCCCCACCCCCGGCGGCAGTCCGGCCAACGGCTGACGCCCCCGAACCCGGCAGAGGGCCGCGCTCCAAGCGCTGGCTGCTCGGGTTCTGGGCCGTGGTCTTCGTCCTCTTCCTGGCCGTGAAGCCGGGGCGGATGACGTTCGACACCAAGCTGGGCGTCGCCGTCGACCCCTGGCGGTTCCTCTCCGACCTGGGCCAGCTGTGGCAGGACCAGGGCGGCTTCGGCGGCATCCAGAACCAGTACGTCGGCTATACCTGGCCGATGCTGCCGTTCTACGGCCTGGCGGACCTCGTCCAGCTGCCGGTCTGGCTGGCGGAGCGGCTCTGGCTCTCGCTGATCGTGGCCACCGCGTTCTGGGGTGCGCTGCGGCTCGCGGAGCGGCTGAACATAGGCAGCAGCGGGAGCAGGCTGCTCGGCGCGGTGGCGTACGCCCTGTGGCCGACGTTCACCGTCGTCGTCGGCTCGACGTCGGCGGCCGCGCTGCCCGGCGCGCTGCTGCCGTGGGTGCTGCTCCCGCTGCTCAACGACCGCATCAGCGCCCGCTCGGCAGCCCTGCGCTCCGCGCTCGTCATCCCCTTCATGGGTGGCGTCAACGCGGCCTCGACGCTCGCTTCGCTGCTGCCGGTGGGCCTGTATCTGCTGTCCCGGCCGAACGGACCGCGCAAGCGGAAGCTGATCACCTGGTGGGTGCCCGGCGTCATCCTCGCCACCGCCTGGTGGGTGGTGCCGCTGCTCGTGCTCGGCGTGTACGGCGAGAACTTCCTCCCCTTCGTCGAGAACTCGGCCACCACCACCGGCACCATGTCCGCCACGGAGACCCTGCGCGGCGCCGGCAACTGGGTCGCCTACCTGCACTTCGGTGAGGCATGGCTGCCCGCGGGCTGGACGGTCGCGACGTCCGTGATCGTCGTGGTCTGCTCGGCGTTCGCCGCCGCCCTCGGCCTCGCCGGGCTCGCGCGGCGTGACCTGCCCGAGCGGCGCTGGCTCGTCCTGACCGTGCTCTCGGTCGCACTGATCACCCTCGCGGGATACGGCGGCTCGTTCGGCGCGCCCTTCCACGAGACGGTGCAGTCGTGGCTGGACGGCGGGCTCGTCCCCTTCCGCAACATCTACAAGTTCCAGACGGGTCTCGCGCTCGCGCTGGTCTTCGGTCTGATGCATCTCGTGGGCGTGGCCGCGCAGGCGCGCGGGGCGCGGCCGGTGCGCGGGCGCAAGTTCGCCCCGCTGATCGCGGCCCTGCTCGTGCTGCCGGGTCTCGCCTTCCCCTACCTGAACGGCTCGATCCTCCAGCCCGGCTCGTTCCAGAAGCTGCCCAACTACTGGGAGGCGACGGGCGACTGGCTGAAGAAGTACTCCCCCGACTCCCGCGCCCTCGTGGTGCCTGCCACCGCGCACGGCATCTACACCTGGGGCTCGCCCATCGACCAGCCCCTCGACGTGCTCGCCGAGTCGCGCTGGGCGCAGCGGGACTACGTCCCGTTCGGCACGCCCGGCAACCGGCGCGCGATGGACGCGGTGGAGCAGGCGCTCGCGACCGGCGGCGCTGTCCCCGGTCTGCAGGACTACCTGACGCGCGCGGGCCTGTACTACGTCGTCGTACGCAATGACCTCGATCCCGACCAGGTCGGGAACGTGCCGTCCGCGACCGTGAAGCGGACCCTTGAGGAGTCCGGCTTCAAGCGGGTCACCGGCTTCGGTCCGACACAGACCGGCGGGATCATCCCGAAGGACACGCCCCTCCAGGTCGAGGGCCTCTACCCGCGTGAGCGCGCGGTGGAGATCTACGCACCGGGCACGGGCGCCGAGCGGCCCGGCCAGGCCGGGATCAAGCCGGTCTCGAACACGGCCGTGGTGAGCGGTGGCCCCGAGTCGCTGCTCCAGCTGTCCGCCGACCCCTCGATGCGGGACCGCCCCTCCGTCCTGACGGGCGACAACCACCCGGGCGTCGGAACTCCCGGCCTGCAGGCGGTCGGTGACGGTCTCCGTCGCGCGGACACCCGCTTCGGCCTGGTCAACTCCAACACCTCGTACACCTACACGCCGGACGAACGCAACGCGAGCGAGGCGCTTCAGGAGCCGGGCAAGAAGCCGCACCAGATCCTTCCCACCACCGGGATCGAGCACCAGACGACGGCATACCTGCGCGGCGCGAAGTCCGTGACGGCGTCCAGCTACGGCAACTGGCTCTTCCACCTGCCGCAGTACGACCCCGTGAACGCCTTCGACAGCAACCCGGCCACGTCATGGGCCGAGGGAAGCCCCGGAAAGCCGAAGGGTGCGTGGATCAAGGCCGAGTTCAGGGCCAAGGAGTCGATTCCGTCCATGCTCCGGGTCACGCCGCTGCCCCAGGAGGGCGTGCGAGCCGCGCCCACCAAGGTGCGGGTGGAGACGGAGCAGGGCAGCCGCACCAGTTCGCTGAAGCCCAACGGCATGCGTCAGAGCATCAAGGCGCCCGAGGGCGATTCGAGCTGGCTGAAGGTCACCATCCTGGACGCGGAGATCGGCCACGAGGGCCTGACCGGCGCCGGATTCTCGGAGATCACCGTTCCGGGTGTGCGCGTGACGAAGCTGCTGCAGCTGCCCACGGACACCGCGTCCGAGTCCAGGACGCCCGCCGAGGGCGCCGACGCGACGACGTACTCGATGCATCGCGCCTCCGACCCGAGCGCGCTCTCGCCGGTGAACACCGAGTCGGGGCTGCACCGCCGCTTCACCACTCCGGCCGCGGCCGAGTACGAGGTGAAGGCGAGCGCGCTCCCCGTGGCGGGGTCCGAGCTCGACGAGCTGCTCTACAAGGTGGCGCCCGAGCAGAAGGACCAGATCGTCGCGAGCGCCGACTCCACGTCGAAGCTCGGCGGCGGTCTCTCCCCGCGCAACCTCACGGACGGCGACCTGACGACGGCGTGGATCGCCGGCGACAGGCCCGTGGTGCACCTGAAGTGGAAGGGCAAGGTGCCGGTCGGCGAGGTCGTGCTGCCCGCCGCGGGCGGACTCTCGACGCGCCCCGAGAAGGTCGAGATCAGCTCGCCGGACGGCGCGGCGATCGCCGGCGTCGACGAGAACGGCAACACGCGTTTCCCGCCGATCACCACGGACGAGCTGACCATCACCATCACCGAGACCGCGTCGCTGGCGGTCCACAACCCGGTGGCGGACAAGGAGCTGCAGCTGCCGGTGGGCCTCACCGAGGTCTACGTCCCGGCACTCGACAAGTTCCGGACGAAGCAGCCGTCGGCGTCCAAGAAGTTCGAACTCGCCTGCGGTGAGGGCCCGGTGCTCGCCGTCGACGGCAAGCTGCACGCGACGAGCGCGAAGGGTTCGGTACGGGACCTGATCGAGCGGCGGCCCATCGAGGTGACGCTCTGCTCGCGCGGCTCGGAGAACACGACCCTGTCGCTCGGCGCGGGCAAGCACACCGTCGAGGCCGGGGACGGGGGCCCGCTCGCCCTCATGGACGTCTCGATGACGCAGGGGACGCCGGGAGCGATCGACGAGGAGTCCCGCTCCCTGGACGTCAAGGACTGGCTCGGCGACCGGCGCGAGGTGTCGGTGGGCGCGGGTTCGGCCTCGTACCTCTCGACCTTCGAGAACATCAACGACGGCTGGAAGGCGACGCTCAACGGCAAGGAGCTGTCGTCCGTACGTCTCGACGGCTGGCAGCAGGGCTTCCTGGTCCCCAAGGGTGAGGGCGGCACGGTCAAGCTCTCCTACGAGCCCTCGCGGATCTACGAGATCGGCCTGATCGGCGGCGGTGTCGGCGTCCTCGCCCTGATCGCCCTGGTCCTGATCAAGCGCCGCGAGCCGAACCCGGACGGTCCCGACCTGGCGCCGCCGGCGCCGGGGCTGATCCTCGGCACGGTCGCGCTGACGCTGGTGGCGGTGGTGATCGCGGGCTGGTTCGCCCTGCTGGTGCCCGCGCTCGCGCTGCTCGCCTGGCGCCGTCACGCGCTGCTCGTGCCGCTCGCCTTCGTGGCGATGGCAGGAGCGGGTATCGCGGCGGCCATTGGTGCGGGTGAGCCGAGCCCGGCCGACGAGGGCGCGTTCAGCCCCATCGCCCAACTCCTCGCACTGATCGCCCTGTTCGCGGCGCTGGTGAGCGTGAAGGGCGCCCAGGAGGGGACCACCGCGCCAACCGGGGGCCCCGGTGGCGGCGGCGAGTTCGCTCCGTGGGAGCCGCCTCCGCACCAGCCCCCGCCCGCCGCTCCCCCGGTGATGCCTCCTCCCCCGGTCAGCGGCGGCACCCCGTCACCCGGTCCTGACCGGGACCTGGGCACGACTCCGCTGCCGCGCCGCAAGCGCGGGGAGAGCGGGCCGGGCTCCGACGCGGGCGGCGACCCTCGGGCCACCAGTTCGACCATCTCGGCCAGGGGCCCCGCGACGGCCCAGCCGGAACCGGCACCGCCGGGTGCGCGGACCACGCGCTTCAGGCGGCGTAGGCCAAGGAATACGGAGGGGCTCGCGGGAGCCGCGGCGCCGTCCACCTCCGGGGAGGACACCGACCGATGACCGCACTCGATCAGCCGGCACGTCACGCGGACGGACCCGAGCGGCCCCCGGGGCGCGTGCCGTTCCCCGTCGTCGACGAGGTCTCCCGGCACTGCCTCCAGGAGGAGGAGCCGGAGACGGTACACATCGAGGTCCACCTGCCCGGCACCCCGGACCCGGCCCGTCTGAAGGCCGCGTTCACCGAGGCCCTGCGCCGCCACCCGCGCATCCTGATGCGGGAGGCGCGGGGGCCTTGGTACCGCCGTCGCTACGAATGGGAGCTGACGGCGGAGCCGGACGTGGAGGTCGTGACGTTCCCGGCGCCGGAACGGGACGCCCTCAAGAAGGCCCGCACCCGCTCCCTGTCGGAGGCCCCACCGCTGTCGGCTTCGCCACCGATCCGCCTGGAGGTGATCGCCCAGGAGAGGGGCGGCACCGGGGCCGCCCACGGCGGGGCGGTCGGGACGGCCAGGGCGGTCGGCGCGACGGTTCCGGACAACGCAGCCGCGTCGGGCAGCACGCCTGCTCCCGGCGGCGGCGCGCCCGCCTCCGGCGACGCGCCCGCCTCGGGCGACGGCCGGGCAGACACCGTGCCCGGCAACGGCAGCGTCCTCTTCCTCACCATCAATCACACCGCCCTCGACGGCCCCGCCTGCCTCCGGGTCCTCGCCACCGCCGCCGAGCTGTACGGCGGGCAGGACAACTCGCCCGCCGCTCCCCCGTCGCGTACGCCCACGTCCCCCGACGCCGAGAGCGCGGTGGACGTCGGAGACGCGTCCGCCGGGTGGGCTCCTCCCGCCCGGGTCTCGCGCGGGACGCCCGAGCCCTCTCCCGGCAACGGCATGCTCGTCGCCGAGCTGGCCGTGCCCCGGCGGCCCAAGGGGGCGCCGTTCACCGTGAACGACCAGCTCATGGTGGCGACCGCCCTGATGATCGCGCACTGGAACCGGGAGCACGGCGCGCGGCCGAAGCCGTTCCGGATCACCATGCCCGTGGACGACCGGCCCCGCAGCATGGACATGCCCATCGGGAACGGCACCCGGCTCGTCGAAGTCCCCTTCAGCGCGGCCGAGTTGACCTCCAAGGAGTGGGGGCCGGAGGACATCGGGGCACTCCTGCGCCGTACGGCCGACCGCACCCGCGCGCTCAAGGCCCTCTCCCGGCCCCAACTCGGCCGCGGAGCCGCCCTCCTGACCTCGCCCGTCCTGCCCGTCACCCTCAGGGCCGCCGTGACGCGCGGCCTGCGCAGAGTCGCCGCGCCCTGGACGTCCACCACGCTGCTCAGCAACATCGGCCGCGTCCCGTACTCCCTGGACTTCGGCGACGCCGGACGCGCGCACGCCGTCTGGTTCTCCGCGCCCGCCCGGCTGCCCCGCGGCCTGACGGTGACCACGGCGTCCACCGCGGGCCGGCTGCACGTCGCCCTGCGCTGGTCGAAGTCCCTGCTCAGCAGCGGCGACGGGGCACACCTGCGCGACCTCTTCGAGCACTACCTCCACGCCACGGAGCACACGGAGCCGACGGAGCACACGGAGGAGGGGAAGACACCGTGACCAGCACCGGTACGGTCAGCACCAGCACCGCGCCCCGCGACCTGCGGGACTTCTACGAGGACCCCTCCGTCCCCGTGGCCTCCGGCGACGCCCGCAGCCTGCGCCAGGCCCGGATGCTCGCCGACGCCATCGGCCCCGCCACCGCCCGCACGGCCGTCGTCCTCGACATCGGCTGCGGCGACGGCACCGCGGCCGCGACCGCCGCCCCGCTCCTCGCGGGGCACCGCGTCGTCGGCGTCGACTGGTCCCAGGACGCCCTCAAGCGGGCGCACGCGCATCTGCCGTACGTCGTACGCGGTGAACTCACCGACGGCGGGCTCCCGTTCGCCGACGGTTCCGCCGACGCCGTCCTGTTCAGCGAGGTCATCGAGCACCTCGTCGATCCCGACAGCGCCCTGGACGAGCTGAGAAGAGTGCTCAGGCCAGGGGGGCATCTGATGCTGTCCACGCCCAACCTCGCCGCCTGGTACAACCGCGGGCTCCTGCTCGCGGGCGTCCAGCCCATCTTCTCCGAGGTCAGCCTGCGCGGCATCCACGGCCGTCCGGGGACCGAGGTCGTCGGGCACCTGCGGCTCTACACCGCCCGCGCGCTGCGGGAGTTCGTCGCCGCGTCCGGCTTCGACGTGGTGCGCGTCGCCGGTGCGCCCTTCCACGGCGTACCGCGTCCGCTGCGCGCTCTGGACCGGCTCGCGTGCGCCGTGCCGAGCGCCTCGTCGATCCTGCTGCTGCACGCCCGAAGGACGTAAGGCCATGTGGTGGGGTGTTGCCGCCGCCCTCCTCGCGAACGTCCTCTACAGCACCGGGTTCGTCCTGGAGAAACGGGCCCTGACCGCCATGCCGTCCGTCAGCGTGCGCAAACCGGCGCGGCTGCTCAGGCAGGTCGTGTCCAGTCCGCTGTGGATCGGCGGATCGCTCGCGCTCGCCGCCGGGTTCGGCGCGCAACTCGCCGTCTACCGGACGCTGCCGATCGCCGCCGCGCAGGGCATCTTCGTCTCCGGGCTCGTGCTCCTGCTGCTGCTCTCCTCCGTGCTGCTCGGCGAGCAGACGTCGGGGCGCGAGCGGTACGCCGTCGGGGCCATCCTCGCCGCGCTGCTCATGGTCGTCCTCTCGCTGGACGAGGAGGCGGACACCGTGAGCCACGGCGCGCCCGTGGCGCTGGTCCTCACGGTCTGTCTGCCGTCGCTCGCGGCGGGGGTCCTGCTGTACGGATCGGCCGAGCGCCGCGCGAAGCACCGGCACCGGCTGCCGACGACGGGGGTCGAGTACGGGGTGGCAGTCGGGCTCCTCTACGGGGTCAGCTCGCTGGCCATCAAGGGCGTGTCCAGCTACCTGACCACGCAGGAACTCGGCTCGGCGCTGCTCGACCTGCTCGCCTCCCCGTACCCGTATCTCCTGATGTTCACCGGCGCGTTCGGCCTGATCATGTCCCAGGCAGCGCTGCAGCGCTGCCGGGCCTCGCTCATCGTCCCCGTGTGCACGACGGTTACCGCGCTGTTCACCGCGGTACTCGGCACGCTGGCGTTCGGCGAGCCGCTGCCCGACGAACCACTGCGGCTCGCCCTGCGGATCGCGGGCACCGCGCTCGCGGTCTCCGTGCTCCTCGCCATGCCCAAGCATGACGCGCCACCGCCTCAACCAACGCCCCCGACCAAGGAGTTGACCACCTGATGAACCCCGAAGATCCGCTTCTGAAGATCCTCGCCTGTCCGCTGGACAAGGGCCCGCTGCACCTTCTGGAGCCCGCGGAACCCCTCGTACCGGATGAGGTCCTCTACAACCCGAGGCTGCGCCGCCGTTACCCGATCATCGACGGCATACCGCAGCTCCTGCCCTCGTCGGGAGAGCAGATATCGGAGGACGAGCACGAGCAGCTCCTGAAGCGGATCTCCCCGTGACGGGGCCCGACAGGTCCGTCACCAAGCCGCACAAGACCGTGGCCGCCCGCCTCGCCCCGCACCTCCCCGCCCGGCTCATCGCCTCCCTGGCCCGGCTCGTCTACCCCCGCTTCGAACCGGAGCTGGCCCGTCTCGCCGACCTCTGCCCGCGCGGCTGCGGCACGGCGGTGGACGTCGGCGGCTGGTACGGCCCCTGGTCGCGCCGCCTGGCCTCGCGTGCGCGCCGCGTGGTGACGGTGGAGCCCGTGCCGCATCTGGCCAGGCTTCTGGAGACCTCGACGCCCGGCAACGTCCGGGTGATCCAGGCCGCGGCCACCGACCGCCCCGGCACGGCACGGCTCTGGCTGCCGCAGGGCGACCGCGGGGACCGCGGGGTCTCATCGCTCATCCGCAGGGACATCCACGCCAAGGCGGTCGAGGTGCCCTGCCTCACCCTGGACGGGCTCGGCCTGCGCGACGTCGACTTCATCAAGATCGACGTGGACGGCAACGAACTCCCGGTCCTGCACGGCGCCCACGATCTGCTGACCCGGGACCGGCCCGCCCTCTTCATCGAGCTGGAGTCCCGCATCCAGCCGATCAAGCCGATCGTCGACCTGCTCACCCGGCACCACGGCTACCGGGGCTGGGTCCTGCCGCACCACACGTGGCTGCCGCTCGCCGACTTCGACCTGGAGGCGCACCAGAACGACACGTCGTACGTCGTGTCGCAGGGCCTCCTTCGCAGGGTGCTCACGCCCCGCAGGCCCCGGTACGTCAACTCCGTCCTCTTCCTTCCCGACGGGCGCCGCCCGGGAGCCGCGACGGTGCGCGACCATGGAGCCCATGTCCGCTAGCTCCGCGTTCACCCCGCTCGACTTCCAGCTGGTCCTGTTGCGCCGCATGGCCGACCACCACCCGGACCTGGTGGAGGCTGCCCGCCACGAGCTCGGCGCCTCCATCGCGGACATGCGCGAGGCCAACCGCCGCTGGCAGGCGATGTCCCGCTCGCCCCGCTCGCGAGGCGCCGCCGCCCGCTACCGCTCGGTCCTCGGCCCGCCCGAAGCCACGGTGACCCGCCGGATCGGCGACCTGGAGTGCGAGGCCCTGTTGTGGCCGGTGCCGCTCTGGCCCGGCCTGCGCTTCGAGGTGCTTCGCGCCCCGAACGGCGCGGTGTGGAACGAGTGGCTGATCCGGGCGCCCGGCGCCCCGGGCCCCGCGCTCCGGACCCTGGACGACCTCACGCCCTGGTCGTGCACGGTCGACGAGGCCGCCCGCGCGTTTCCCCCGGCCCGCCCGATGGAGGGCACGGCGCCCACGCGCTGGCGGCTCGCCTTCACCGCGCCGGACGGCGCAGGTCAGCCGCGGCGCTGCGTCGCGGAGTTCACCTGGGGGCTGCTCCAGCGGTTGTCGTTCCCGGACGGCCCCTGACCCCTCTTGCGGAGGAGCGCCACCGCCCCCACCGCGAGCGCGAGCGCCACGAGCAGCGCGCTGACCCACAGCGGCGAGCGGTGGCCGAGTCCCGCGGAGAGGGCGATGCCGCCGCCCACGGGGCCGACCGCGGCCCCCACGTTCAGCGCGGCCGTGGCGAAGCCGCCGGAGAGCGTGGGGGCGCCGGTCGCCGCGTACAGCGCCTGGGTGATCAGCGCCGAGCCGACACCGAAGGACAGCGCGCCCTGGACGAGGACGAGCACGACCGCCGCCACGGAGTTCTGGGCGGTCAGCGCGAAGAGCACCCACCCGGCGAGCAGCGCCACCGCGCCCGTGAGGAGGAACGGAAGGGGCCGCGCGTCAGCGAAGCGCCCCGAGACCGTGACCCCGACGAACGACCCCACGCCGAAGAGCGCGAGGAGCGCGGGCACCCAGCTCTCGGAGAAGCCGGTGACGTTCGTGATCACCGGCGAGAGATAGGTGAACGTGCAGAAGGTCGCGCCGTTCACCAGCGCCCCGAGCAGCAGCGTCACCACGAGGCGCGGCTCGCGCAGCGTCCGCAGTTCCCCGCGCGCGTCGGCCTTGGCGGTGGCGGGAGCGCCGGCGGGCACGGACCGCAGGATCGCGAGGACGGCGGGCACCGAGACGAGGGCCACCGCCCAGAACGCGGACCGCCACCCCCAGAACTGGCCGAGCAGCGCGCCGCCCGGCACCCCCGCGACACAGGCGAGGGTGACGCCGCCGAGCAGGACCGACGTGGCCCGCCCCTTGGCGTTCGGCTCGACCATGCCGACGGCGGCGACCAGGGCCACCGCGAGGAACCCGGCGTTGGCGAGCGCGCCGACGACGCGGGTCGCGAGCAGCACGGCGAAGTTGGTGGTCAGCGCGCCGACGACATGCGCGAGCAGGAAGGTGACGAGGAACGCGAGCAGCGTGGTCCTCGGCGGCCTGCGGCGGCCGAGGACGGCCATCACGGGCGCACCGATGACCATCCCCACGGCGAAGGCCGAGGTCAGGGTTCCGGCGGTGGAGAGGGACACGTCGAGGTCGGCGGCGATGTCGGGGCCGAGACCGGAGAGCATGAACTCGGATGTGCCTTGCGCGAAGACGGCAAGTCCGAGCATGTAGAGGGCAAAGGGCATGAGAAGACTCCGCACCCACGTCGGGGGTCGACAAGGCGGCGGCTCAGCCGTGCGGCTGCCGCGCCAGGGAGAAAAGGGGGAAGGTCAGTCCGCGCTGCGGCGATGGGTCCGGTGACGTGAGAGAGAGCCACCGGTCATGCCGGCCGGTGGCTGGAGTCTGTCGGACTCGGGACTGGACATGGCGGCAGCGTATGCACGCCTCTGACGCCACGTCCACCTCATTACTCGGCGTACCCGGCTTACCCGGCAGCGGTGAGGATCTCCTCGGTGACCGCGGGCAGCGAGTCCTCGTGCAGGAAGAGGAAAAGGTTCGGCTCGACGAGTTCGAGCTCCATGACGCAGGGCGCGCCGTCCGCGTCGTCGACGAGGTCGACGCGCGCGTACAGCAGCTCGGGCGAGCCCGGCACCGCGGCCAACGCCCGTGCGGCAACGCCCAGTTCGCCGGGGGTCGGCTGCCACGGGCGCAGGTCGGGGTGCGGCATCTTCTCGTCGTCGTACGCAACGCCCGCCGCGAGCACCGCGCCCTTCTGTACGGCGTGCAGGAACCGCCCGCCGACGTAGACGAGCGCGCGTTCGCCGGTCTCGTCGATGCCCGGCACATAGGGCTGCACCATCGCGGTCAGACCCTCGCCGTGCATCCGCTCGATGTGCCGTACGGCGGCCTCGTACTCGCCCTTCTCGTACCGGGCGGCGTAGCGCGCGCCCGCCCCGGCGGTGGGCTTGACGACGAACTCGCCGTCGTCGGGTATCTCCAGGGGGTCGCCGGGCGCCAGGTAGCGGGTCGGTACGACGGACACCCCGGCCGCCGCGAGCTCCGCGAGGTACCGCTTGTCGCTGTTCCACCGCACCACGGAGGCCGGGTTGGCCAGGACGGTGAGCTGCGCGACCCGCCCCGCCCAGGCGACGAACTCGGCGAGGCGCTCGCTGTAGTCCCAGGCCGACCGGATGACGACGAGGTCGAACCGCTCCCAGTCGACCTCCGGGTCGTCCCAGGAGACGGTGGCGACATCGGCGTCCGCCGCGCCGAGCGAGCGTGCCAGCTCGGGGAGGTCACGGTCGAGACCGGTCTCCAGCTGAGGCCTGCTGGTGACCAGGGCGATCGTGGGGCGGTCGGGTGACACTGTGCCTCCTGGGTTCGATGATCCGCCCCGCAGGCTAACAACTTGTCGACGTGCCCCCGACAATCCGGTCCGCCCTCGGCTCCCGGCCGGAGTCAGAGGATGAAGACGCTCTGCGCCGTCTCCGTGTAGTAGGTCTCGCCCGGATAGACGAGCCATTCGACCGGGCCGGTGCAGCCGGGCCCGGCGTGGACCTCGGCGATGGCATCGGTGTGATTGGTGACCGAGGACGGGAACCAGTCCACCCCGTAGCAACCGCTCGGATCCACATGTTCGTTGCCGTTGACGATCAGGACACCTTCCGCCGCGTACGCCGATCCCGGCACCGCCACCGTCAGGGTCGCTGCAGCCATGAGCGCCCCCAGAGTCACGGCCATGCATCGTCGCATCATGTTGAGATCCCCTCCACCGTGCGAACCGCTCCCGACGCGGCCGCTGGAGTCACCCAGAGTAGCCTCCCAGACACGTCAAGTATCCGGCGCGCGGGTGCACCTGCCGTCGACATACGCGCCGTTCACCCCCTGCACGCGGCCGGGCCGACCCGCCGCGCGCGTCTCAGCCCCCGCCCTTCAGCAACTCGGCCCGCAGCATGGGCAGATGACCGTGCTCCACGTCCTTCACGGCGGTGACCAAGGTGACCGTCCCGGTGGCGGCCAGTTCCCGCAGGTGCTGGAGGGCGTCCTGCTGCTCGGGGCCCGTCAGCTCGGCGCGGTAGCGGCGGCCGAACTCCTCGTACTGGTCGCGGTGTTCGTGGAACCAGGTTCGCAGCCCATTGGAGGGCGTGACCTCCTTGAGCCACTCGTCGACGGCGGCCCGCTCCTTGGAGACGCCGCGCGGCCACAGCCGGTCGACCAGCACGCGCACGCCGTCCGCCCCTCCGGGCGGGTCGTACACGCGGTGCACGGGAAACGTCTCGGCGGCCTCCATGAGGCCATCGTCGCGCCCGTCCACACCCTCCGCATCTCGAAAATGCGAACAGGGGAGCAGTTGTTCCCTGGAACAGGTGATCGTCACGCCAGGGATTGCATGTGGCCTCTGTGATTGACGATGATTACGGTGCGCAAGCGACGGGCTGCAGACCGTAGTTACAGCGCTCCCGGTCCATGTCCCATACGGGGTCCGGGAGTTGGAACGTCCTGAAAGTCCCACAAGGAGAAGCACCACCATGAACATCATCACTGACGTCGTCGCCGGTATCGCCCACTTCCTCGGCTGGCTGGTCTGACGTCACCCAGGGGTACTCACAGCGACGCCGCCTCCCCCGTCCCAGGGGAGGCGGCGTCGCCGCGTTCGGCCGTCCGCTACTTCACCCCGACAGCCCGCACGATCTCCTGTGTGACGGAACCGCCCCGGTCGTCCTTCGCCGAGGCCCGCAGCGAGATGAACTCGGCGGAACCGGGCACCTTCAGCTTCCCGTCCCAGGCCGCCTTCGCACCGTCCCGGTCCAGCTTCACCCCGGTCCAGCTCTTCCCGTCGTCGTACGACACCTCCAGCTTGCCGCCGCCGATGGTCCCGGTGTCCGGCGCACCCTTTACGTACTCGGAGAAGATCCCGACCGGCACGCTCCGGCCACCCCGTACGTCACCCGCCAGATCCGTGTCCACGTCGAACCCGAGGTTCAGGAGCGGCAGGAAGGTCTTCCGGTCACTCGCCGTCTCCTTCGACGTGAAGGTCCACTCGGAGTGGCCCTTCGTGGCGAGCCGCCACCGCCCCGGGTCGAGCGTCGTGTCCGTCACGACCTTGTACGTCGTCGGCTCCGGGCTCGCGTCCCACGCGTACGCCGCCGAACTCCGGCGCCGGTCGACCAGCTTCCCGTCCGCGTGGACCTCGGTGAACTGCGTCATCGACTCGTCGTTCCACACGTCGCCGAACCCCGTGTGGTCGGGCCCCGAGTCGCCCCACCCGGGGACGTTGAACTCCAGGTCGTTCCCCCTCCGCTGCTGGCCCCAGCCGAGGCCCGTGCCCAGCCACGGGTGCCACACGGGCTTGAACCAGTTCAGCTCGCCGCGCTTGCCGCCCCGGTAGGTGACCAGGCCGCTCCGCTCCTCCAGGGCGCCAGGACCGACCGACACCGACTCGTGCCACAGCTGACCGGCTCCCGTGGACGCGTAGTCCGTCCGCTCCACCGGATAGTCGATCTTCTCCTGGAAGCCGATCCCGACGTCGAAGGTGTCGGTCAGGGAGTAGCGGAACTCGCCGCCCGCCACGGGCTTCACCGCGTGGAACTTCGTGTCCAGGACCGCCAGTTCACGCTTCGAGGGCTCGTACGTCAGGTCGCGGGGCACCGCACCCTTGTGGCCCTCCGAGACGTCGTAGACGTAGGGCGTGCGGGAGGTCGCCGTCGTCTCCACGGTCCGGCCCGCCTTCGCCGCCGCCCGTAGCCACGCGCCATCGGCGGCGTCGACCGTGCCGATCCGCAGCGGCCGGTCCGCGTTGTCGTCCGTGCCGAACCAGGCGTTGAGCCTGCCCGGCGCGTCGTCGGTCACGAACAGCGCCTTCACGCCCGCGTCCTGGGCCGCCTGGCCCAACTGCTCGGGCGTCGCGTCCGATCCGGGGTCGCGCCGCACGATCACGGCCTTGCCCTTGACGTCCTTGCCCGCGTACTCGGCCGCCGTGCCGCCGCCCACATCCACGATCCGCAGCCTGCTCCGGCCGTCGCCCACCGTGCCGCCGGGCTGGGCGACCACCTCGCCGAGGCCCTTGACGTCCAGGGACGGCTTGCCGAGGCGCCAGACGGTGCGGTACTCGAAGCTGCCGTCGGCCACCTTGGCGGTGGGCGCCGCGAAGATGCTGTCGTACTTGACCGGCACCTGGACCGCGCCCTGCAGAGCGGCGCCGTTCGCGCGGCGGTCGTACTCCATCAGGAGCTGGCGGGTCTCCGTCCGCTTGCCGACGTCCACGCCGATCTCGCGCAACTGGCGTCCGTCCAGAGTGACTTCCCGGTCCTTGTCGAGGACGATCTCGGGCGCGGCGAGAAAGCCGAGGCCCAGGGAGTCCTTGCCGTTGCTGCCGCGCACGTCGAGGAAGGAGGAGAGGGAGTACGTGCCGGGCTTCAGGCGCAGCTCCAGCGTGCCGGACGCACCGACCTCCGCCTGGACGGGGTCGACCTGTTCCGCGAGCCGCTGGTAGACGAGGCCGGCTCCGGTCGCGGCGCCGTCACGGTCCTTGACGTGGACGGTGAGCGTGTACCGCTCCTCCTCCTTGACCAGGCCGAACGCGGTGTGCGCGACGGGCTTCCCGGCGGCGCTCGCGACGATGCGGCCACTGGTGTTGCCGACAGGCGCCTTCGCGCCGTCGCCGGTCACCGTGGTCGACGCGGTGCCGTGCGCGGGGACGGTGAGCGTCTCGTCGGCGAGGGTGGCGACCCCCTCGGCCGCGCCCTCGGCGACCAGGGTCAAGTCCACTGCCGCGTCGGACGAGTTGGTGTACGTCACCGTTTTCGCGACGGGCTTGTTGTCCTCGTACGGCCAGGAGTAGAAGCCGAGGTCGGCCCTCCCGGTCGCGGTGACCCGCGCGTCGATCGCGTCGGGCACGCTGACCCGCCCGGAGCCCAGCTCGTACGCCGACGCGTCCAGTCGCGTGGACGTCGACATCAGGGCGTCCTTGAGGCGGGCCCCGCTCCAGTCCGGGTGCTTCTCGGCGAGCAGGGCGGCCACGCCCGCGATGTGCGGCGTCGCCATCGACGTACCGCTCATCTCGGTGTAGTAGCCCTCACCTTCGGTGAGTTGGGAGCGGGCGGCGAGGATGTCGACGCCCGGCGCGGACAGATCCGGCTTGAGGGCGTTGTCGCCGGCGCGCGGGCCCTGGCTGGTGAAGTAGGCGGCCTGGTCGGCGGAGTCGACGGCGCCGACGGTCAGCGCGGAGTCCGCCGCGCCGGGCGAGCCGATCGAGGAGGGGGCACCGGTGTTGCCCGCGGCGATGACGAAGAGGGCGCCGGTCTCCTTGGAGAGGCTGTTGACCGCGGCGGCCATCGGGTCGGTGCCGTCGCTCGCCTCCTGCGAACCGAGGCTCATCGAGACGACCTTGGCGCCGACATCCTTGGCCGCCCACTCCATGCCCGCGATGATCTGCGACTCGCTGCCGGAGCCCTCGTCACTGAGCACCTTGCCGACGGAGAGCGCGGCACCCGGTGCCACGCCCTTCTCCTTGTCGGCCTCGGACTCGGCACCGCTGCCGCCGACGGTCGAGGCCACATGGGTGCCGTGGCCGTTGCGGTCGGCGACCTCCTCGCCCGGGATGAAGCTCTTGGTGGCGTCCACCCGGTCCTTGAGACCGGGGTGACCGGCATCCACACCCGTGTCGAGGACGGCCACCTTCACGCCCTTGCCGGTGAGCCCGGCCTCCCAGGCCTTGGGGGTGCCGATCTGCTCGTTGCTCTGCGCCATGTCGGCCTCGACCCGGCCGTCGAGCCAGATCTTGTCGATGCCGTTCGCGAGGCCCCCGCCCGAACCCGCCTTCGTACGCGCCGACTTGCCGGAATCCGGAGCGGCGTCCGGGGCGACTTCCCGCCAGAAGGTCCCCGGCTCGGCCGCCCTCACCGCCAGGCCGCCCACGCTGGGCAGCGAGCGCACCTTGTCGGCGCCACGGGGCGTCGCCGGTCCCGCGTCACGGCGGGCGTTCTTGTCGTACGTGACGATGAGCGGCAGCGCGCCGCCCTTCTCGTCCCCGAGCCCCTGGCGTATCAGCTCCGTCACGTCGAAGAGCCGCTCGTCGAGGGTGCCCGCGCTCAGGTAGGGCCGCGCCTCGTCCGGTACGACGGTGATGCGGTCCCCCGCGATCTCGCTCCGCACGGCTCCGGTGGCCCCGGCGGGCCGGTCGACGGTGACGGTCCTCTTGCCGCCGCCGAGTTCCGTGACGGTGACCTTGTCGCCGGTCACCAGGGTGACCGTGTGGGCGGCGCGCGCGGCGGAGCCGGCAGGGGTGGCCTGCCCGTGCGGCACGCCGGAAGGAGCCGCGGTGGCGGCCTGCCCGGCCGGCAGCAGCGCGAACGCGAGGCCGACGGCAGGCAGCAGCCCGGCTCTTCGCCACGCGGGTGATCGGGTCATGGGAGCCCTCTCTTCGTCGGACCCGGGCGGGGGTGGTTCCCGGGTGCTGCGAAAAGTGTCGGGGGGCTTGTGTTGCGGGGGTGTTGACGGGTGCTGGCGGGAAGCCGCCAGGGCACCTTCCCGCCAGCCTCACCCGTACGCGTCCGTTGCCCGGGACACGGGTGACAGCCGCAACGACCATCCGTAACAATGCGGTTGGCAGGCGCGGCAGGGTGCGACGGGGGCATTGATGGACGATCTGGTGGAGTTCACCACCGACGACGGCACGCGGGTCGTCATGGCCGACGTGGAGGACACGCACGGCTCCCACCTCATCTCGCGCGGCGAAGGCCCCTCCCGCGCGGTCCGCACCTTCGAGGAGTCGCTCGCCGGAGCCCGCGCGGCCGCGGAGTCCGCACTGCGGGTGTTCCGTGACGGCAGCCTGCGCCCGGACTCGGTGGAGATCGAGTTCGGCGTACGGATGTCGGCGGAGGCGGGCGCGGTGATCGTGAAGGGCACGACGGAGGGCCACCTGGTGGTGCGCCTCGCCTGGACGCCGGACGGGCCCGCCGCCACGACCCCGCCGGAGGCCACCCCCGCCCCATGAGCAGCGCATCGTGGCATGCCCGCATCGTGTGCGGGAGCGAGGTCGGGGCGGGGTTCCTCGTGTCCCAGCGGCATGTGCTGACCTGTGCGCACGTGGTCCGCGGCAGTGGCGCGCCCCTCACCGTCTCCTTCCCGCACCGCGAGGATCTCGGTGTCGTGAGCGCCGTCGTCGAGGCGCACGGCGGCTGGGACGGGCACGGCGGCGACCTGGGAGACCTCGCCGTCCTGGAGCTCGCGCACGCGGTGCCGGTACGGCCCGCCGAGTTCGCGGCACCCGACGACGCCTACGCCGAACCCCGCCCCCGGCTCCTCGTGTACGGATTCCCCAAGGGTTACCGCGAGGGCACCCTCGCCGAGTACCGCGCCACCGCCGCCCAGCGGATCGCCGACGAGTGGGTCCAGCTGGAGGCGTGGAGCGCCCACGGGCAGCCCCTGGCACCGGGGTTCAGCGGCGCGGCGGTGACCCTCGCGGACAGCAACCAGGTGGTGGGCATGGTGTCGGCCGCCGCCCGCGCGTCCAGCGGCGTACGCAACGGACGGATGCTGCCCACCTCCGTCATGGCGCGCTACTGGCCCCCGCTCGGCGACCTGGTGCCCACCCCCGGCCATCAGCGCCCCGCGAAGGAACGGCTGCGCGCCCTGGTGGACCGGGCGGCGGACACCGGAGTCGCGCGTGACCCGGAGCGTCTCTACCGCGACGCGGTGGGCCCGCTCGGGCCACCCGTACCGCCGGAGGGCTTCGGTTCACTGTGGTCGGCGGCCTGGTACATCCTCTGGGAGGTCGAGGACCCGGACGCCGTCACGCGCCTCGCCGACCGCCTCGCGGGCCTGCTCGAAGCGCCCGCGGCCCCTGCCCCTGTCCCGGGGGAGCCGGGAGAGCCGGCGGAGCCGCCCGCCTGGTCCCCCATCCTCGTCGAGATCGACCACAGCGGCGCGGGCGACGACCAGCTCCTGGTCGAGGTGTCCGCCTACCGCGAGGGGCTGCGCCACCCCGTGAGCTCGCACACCCTGCCCGCGGGGCAGGTGCGCGCGTACGTCCAGGAGCGCGTCGACGATGCCTTCTCCCATCTCACCCCCGGCACGGATGAGTTGCTGGCCTTCGTGCTGCCCCGCGCGCTGCTCAACTGGCCGGTGGCCCGATGGGAGTGCGGGGCCGACGACCCGACCCCGCTCGGCTGCTCGTACCCCCTGGTCGTGACCGACCGGTCACGGCGCAAGGGCGGTCTGCGGCACCGGCTCGCCCGCAAGTGGGAGCACCTGGACGACAGCCCGGCGACCGTCCTGCACCGCGTGGAGTGCGGCACCGAGGAGAAACCGAACAAACTGCGGTTCAGGCTGCGGCGCGACGGCGCGGACCTGGCCGGGTTCGCCGCGCCGCCACGTGCCGGACGCGTCGGCCCCGACGCCGACGTGACGCACTTCGACGTGTCGCTCACCGTGCCGGTGCCGGTCATCCTGTGGCCGCGCACGGGCTGCGAGGACCCCGGCCACCGCGACGACACGACCTGTCCGGGCGCCGATTTCCTGGACCGCATCGCCGCCCACATCGAGGGGCGCCCGCCCGCCGAACTCCCGCGCGCCATCCTCACGTTGCGGGAGGCCGCGGAGGCGTCGGACGAGCCGGACACCCACTGGGCGAGGGACGTGCAGCTCCTCTGGGACGACCCGCGCTGCTTCCCCGACGCACCCGCCGCCCACCGCCACTCCCCCGTCGCCTGAGCCCGCCGTACGCCTCGCATCCTGAGCCCGACGTAGAAATACGGAATACGGAGAACCCCGATCATGTCCCTGTGGCCCGTCTACACCGGCACGAACGAGCCCCACGACGGGATCACCCGGCTGCCTCCGCCGCCGCCCTGGCGCGCCTTCGACGGCGGCCCGGTCCTCGGCACGCCCACGGACGACGGCTCGGCGACCTCCCCGGACCGCGCACACCGGGCCCACACCTACCGGGCCACGGAGATCTGCGTCCAACTGGTCAACGCGGCCCTGTACTTGCGGCGCCCGCTCCTGGTGACGGGCCCTCCGGGCAGCGGCAAGTCGAGCCTCGCGTACGCCGTGGCACGGGAGTTGGGCCTCGGTCCGGTGCTGCGCTGGAACATCACGAGCCGCAGCGCCCTGCACGACGGCCTCTACCAGTACGACCCGCTGTCGCGGCTGTACGCGGCGGGGCGCGCCCCGCGGTCCAGGGCGTCGCGGGACGGTGCGGGCGTCGAGGACCACCTCCGACTCGGCCCGCTCGGCACGGCGCTCCTCCCCTACGAACGCCCGCGTGCCCTCCTCATCGACGAGATCGACAAGAGCGACCTGGACCTGCCCAACGACCTCCTGAACATCCTGGAGGAGGGGCAGTACGAGATCCCCGAGCTGGTACGGATCGCCAAGCACACCCCGCAGGCGGCCCTCCTGGCCGACGGCTCGGACGACCCGGTGACCGTCGAGCGCGGCCGCGTGCGCTGCCGGGCCTTCCCCTTCGTCGTCCTCACCAGCAACGGGGAGCGCGAGTTCCCGCCCGCGTTCCTGCGCCGCTGCGTCACGCTGCGCCTGCGCCAGCCCCGTGACGAGCACCTGGAGGAGATCGTCCGGGCCCACCTCGGCGAGCCCGACGCCTACGCCCGCACGCTCATCGCCCGCTTCCTGGAGCGCGGCTCCGGCGGTGAACTCGCCACGGACCAGCTTCTGAACGCGATCTACCTGACCGGTGCGGCTGGGGTCGACGCGGGGTCGCGCGACGAGCTCGCGCGGCAGCTGATGCCGTACCTGACGCAGTCCGCGGACCCGGGCCCCGATGCACTCTGACGCGCCCCGGCACCGGGGCCCCGTCGCACGTCTCGCCGATCTCCTCGCGGAGGCGGCGGACGGGTCACGCCCCACGTCGACCGAGCTGGCCGAACTCCTCTGGCTCGCGGGGCAGATGGACGGCGCCGAGCCGCGGCAGGAAGCCTCCGCCGACGCGGCGCCGCCGGAGCCCACGCCATCGCCGGTGAGCCCGTCGCCGTCCCCGCACCCGGCGGACCCCAGCCCCGCCCCCACGCCTGCCCCCGCGCCGGCCCCTGCGCCCGCGCCGGACGACCGGGTGCCGCTGCTGCTGCCCGCGCGGCCCGACGGCGACGCATCGGCGGCGGAAGGAGCGGCAGCCCACCACACCCCGGTCCGGGCCCCCGTCCCCCCGATGGTGACGCACCCCCTCACCCTGCAGCGCGCCCTGCGTCCCTTGAAGCGCCGCGTCCCCTCCCCGGTGGGCCAGGTCATCGACGAGGAGGCCACGGCCCACCGCATCGCCCGCCTGGGCGGCCACCCGCGAAGCTGGCTGCCGGTCCTGCGCCCCGCCGAGGAACGCTGGCTGCGCCTGTGCCTGGTGTACGACGCGGGCCCCACCATGCCGATCTGGCGCCCCCTGGTCCACGAACTCCACACGGCGCTCGCCCAGTCCGGCATCTTCCGCACGGTGGAGCTGCACCGTGCGGAGCCGGACGGCACGGTCCCGCCCCAGGCGGCGCACGCCCCCGCGTCGGGCCGCACGGTCACCCTGGTGATCAGCGACTGCATGGGCCCGCAGTGGCGCGAGGGCGCCGCGGGCACCCGCTGGTACCGCACGCTGTACCGCTGGGCCGCGCACCAGCCGATGGCCGTGATCCAGCCGCTCCCGGAACGCCTCTGGCGCACCACGGCGCTGCCCACGGCTCCGGGCTCGCTCTCGGCCCCGTTCCCCGCGGCACCGACCGCCGCGCTCTCCTTCGCTCCGTACGCCGCCGCGGAGGCCCCGCCGCCCGCCGGGGCGTTGCCGGTCCCGGTCCTCGAACCCGCCGGGTCGTGGCTCGCCAACTGGGCGGCGCTGGTGGCGGACGCGGGCGGGGCGCGACTGCCGGGGGCGGTGGGCTGGCTGGGCCCGGCTCCGGCACCTCCGGGTGTCGAGGCGCCTGCCGAGGACGTCACACGACTCTCCGCCGAGGACCTCGTGCTCCGCTTCCGCTCCACCGCCACCCCCGAGGCTTTCCGCCTCGCGGGTCACCTCGCGGTGGGCGAGGCCCAGTTGCCGGTGATGCGGCTCGTCCAGGCCGCGGTGGAGGAGCGCCCGCGTCCGCAACACCTGGCGGAAGTGATCCTCAGTGGCATGCTGGCTTCGGGCGGGAGCGCCGGATCGTACGAATTCCGTTCCGGAGTACGTGACTTGCTGCTCCGTACGCTCCCCCGCACCGCACGGGGACGCACGCGGGAGCTGCTCGCCCGGGTCGGCGGGCTGATCGACGAGCGGGCGGGCACGGCACCCGGGGAGCTGCGGGCGGTGGCGTCTTCGCCCGGCGGGGGCACGGGACCGGAGACACCGCTGGGCGAACCCTTCGCGACGGTCACCCCGGACAGTGTGCGGCAGCTCGGCGGGGGCCGGGAGGCAGGACTTCTCGGCGACCGCTACCGGATGGTGCGGCGGATCGGGCAGAGCGGCAAGGTGTGGCTCGCGGAGGATGTGCGCCGGGGCGGTGAGCCCGTGGTGGTGCAACGCTACCCGCAGGCACCGCAGTGGCTCCGCGGCGACTTCACGCGGGCGGCGCGGCAGCTGTCCCGGTTCCGCCACGCGCAGGTGGCGGCCGTACGGGACTACGCGAACGGTGAAGTCCCGTACGTGGTCATGGACTTCATCGAGGGACGCAACCTCGCAGAACTCCTGGCGGACCACCCCGGCGGCCTGCCCGCCCACCTCCTCCTCGACCTGGTCCCGCCCCTGGCCCGCGCGGTCTCCGCCCTGCACACCGCGGGCATGACCCATGGCGCCCTCTCCCCCGCCTTCGTCCGGCTCCCGCCGCAAGGGGGCGCCGTGCTCTGCGGCTTCACGCTCATCCCCTACGGCGAGGAGAGCGGCCGAGCCGACCTCACCGCCCTCGGCCGCCTCGTGCGCCAGATGTACGCCGGGACCGGTGAGGCCCCCGGAACGGGCCTCCCCAGACCGCCGGCCACGGATGCGGCTGACGCGGCTACGCCCTCTGAACTGGCGGAGGGGATCGGCATGGTGAGCCCGCGTTTGCGGCCAGGCCTCGGTGAACCCGCTGGTATCGGTGATCCTGGTGGCTTCGGTGGGCCCGGTGGCCTCGGTGAGCCCGGTGGCCTCGGCGAGACGCTCCTCTGGGCCGTCGCGGACCTCGACTCCATCGCCCCGGAGCGCCGGAGCCAGGGCCTCCAGCGGCTCACGCGGCTCTCCACGCCCGCGTCGTACGAGCGCACGTACTCCCTGCTCGGCCCTCTTCGCGTCGCCCGCGGCGGCCGGCCCCTCGCCACCGGTACCGCCCGGGAGCAGGCGATGCTCTGCATGCTGCTGCTCGGGCGTGGTCGGGACGTGCCTCTCGACGAGCTGATCCACGGCATGTGGGGCGGGGGCGACAGGCCCGCCGACGCACCCCGGCTCCTCGGCACCTACGCCTCCCGCCTCCGCAACGCGCTGGGCCCCGACTCCGTGGTGACGGGGAGCGGTACCTACTCCCTGGCCCTTCCGACCGGCCCCGACGCGGTCGACCTGTTCCGCTTCCAGCGGCTCCACGACGACGCCCGCGACGCCCGTTTCGCGGGGGACGCCGTCCGGGCGCGCGAGCTGGTCCGTTCCGCCCTGGCCCTGTGGCGCGGCAACCCGCTGGAAGGCGTCCCCGGCCCGGCGGCCCGCGCCACCCGCGCCGAGATCACCCGCCTCCGACAGTCCCTGCGCCACACGCAGCAGGAGCTGAACCGGGAGCTCGGCGCGAGCGAGGAGGAGCAGGAGCTGGAGCGGGAGCAGGCCGAACTCGACGCGCTGCTCCGCGAGTTCCCGCACAGCGACGGCACCGACGACGAGGTGCTCACTCCGAACGAGGAACTCCCCAGCGACCAGCTGGACGATCTCGGCGTCCGCCGTGAGACCGCGGACGACCAGCGGGTCGCCCCACCGACCACCGTCACCTTCGAGTACCTGGCCCGCCCGGCGGGACGGGAGGAGGACATCCGGCAGAACCTGGGCCGGGAGATCTCCCACCTCCTCATCCGGGGCGGCATCACCCCCGATCAGTTCGCGATGCGCCCCCGCCCACACGGCTGGGACGTGACGGTGGCCCCCGAGGTGCACGTCCTGCACGTGCTGACCACGACGGTCAACGAACTCCCGTCCGCGCTGGACGTCTTCCCCGTACTCGGGCTCGGGATCACCCTCACCCACGAGCCGGACCCGACGGTCTCGGCGCCCACGTTCCCCTCCGGCCTCCGTCATCTGCTCGGACGCGACAGCAGGCGCGCCGTCGTGATCGTCTCCAACGACCTGCACCAGCGCCTCAACCGCTCGGGCCGGCTGCCCCGCCGGTTCGATCCGGTCCCGCAGTCCGACGACTGGTACTGCGAGGTCACCACCGAGCCGCCCAACGCCCCGATGCCCGCCGCCGTCGAAGCCGTGCTCCTCGGCTTCGACGGAACCCTCGCCCAGCTCTACACGGCACAGTCGGCGCGCCACGCGGCCCGCGCCCTCACCGCCCTGATCGCCGAGCGGCGTGACCCCGAGGAGGCACTGGCCGGTACGCCTCTCCTGCCCGAGCATCACCTGGCCGGCGGCACGGCCGACCGCGTCCACCCCGTGGACGTGCTCCGCGCCTTCGCCCGGCGCCGCACTCTCTCCCAGGAGCTGCACGGGCGCCTGGAAGAGATTGAGATGCAGGCCGCCCTAACCGCGAAGCCGTCGCCCCACGTCGCGAAGCTCCTGCACACCCTGGCCCGGCCCGACGAGCCCCTCCGCCTGGCCCTCGTCACCGACACCTCGCCGCTCGCCGTGGCGGCCTGGCTGGGCGCCAAGGGGCTCCACCTCCCCGACGCCGGGATCCACGGCCGCACCCAGGACCTCACCCTCCTCATGCCCGATCCCGACTGCCCGCGCCGCGCGCTGGAGCAACTGGGCACCCCGGCGGACCGCTGCGTCATGGTCGGCTCCTCACCGGAGGAGGCGGCCGCCGCCCGGAGCCTGCGCATCGCGTTCATCGGGTACGCACCGGACCGCACGGCCCGCGAGCGCCTAGCCGCCGCCGGAGTGCGTACGACCGAGAACGATCTGTCCCGCCTCGTCGGCCTGCTCCACGACCGGTGAGTTCCCGCACCGCTACGCCCGTGGCGCCCCCGCGTCGTACCGGGCGAATCCCCGCCACCGCAGAGCCAGCAGCCCCACGGCGACGACACACGCGATGCCGCCGCCCACCACCGCGATGCCCGGCGACGCCAGATCCCCCACCGACCCCGCGATGAAGTCCCCGAGGCGCGGCCCGCCCGCCACCACCACGATGAAGACGCCCTGTAGCCGGCCCCGCATCTCGTCCGGCACGGCCGCCTGGAGCATCGTGCTGCGGAACACCATCGAGATGGTGTCTGCGCAGCCCGCCAGCGCGAGGAAGAACAGCCCCAGCCACAGGTTCCGGGTGAGGCCGAAGACGGCGATCGCCGTGCCCCATCCGGCCACCGCGAGCAGAATCGCAAGACCGTGCCGCCGGATCCGCCCCAGCCAGCCGGAGAACACCGCGCCGAGCAGCGCTCCGACCGCGGGCGCCGCGACAAGGAGACCCACCGTCTTCGCGTCGCCCCCGAACCACACCACCGCCACCGCGGGGAACAGCGCCCGCGGGTGCGCGAACACCATCGCGCACATGTCCGTGAAGAAGGTCATCCGCAGGTTCGGCCGGGTGGCGAGGAACCGCAGGCCGTCGAGGACCGAGGCCCGCTTCCGGCGCACCCCGTCCTCCGCGCCCTCCGGCCGCATCGCCGGCAGCCGCCACATCGCGTACAGGGAAGCGCTGAAGGCGACCGCGTCCACCGTGTACGCGGCCTGATATCCCCACAGGCCGACGATGAGGCCGCCCAGCATGGGGCCGAGCATCGTGCCCCCGGTCGTCGTGATCGACGACAGCGCGTTGGCCGCGGGCAACTGCTCCGGCGGCAGGAGCCGCGGGATCATCGAGGACCGCGCAGGAGAGTTCAGCGCCCCGCAGACCGCCTGCAGCGCGACCACGGAGTACAGGAACCACACGTGGTGGAAGCCCGCGAACGCCCCCGCGGCCAGCGCGACGGAGAGCCCGCACGAGCCGAGCGACGAGTAGAGGCCGAGCTTGCGCCGGTCCACGGTGTCCGCGATGGCGCCCCCGTACAGGCCGAACACGACGAGCGGGACCAGCGAGAAGAGTCCCACCAGGCCGACCGAGAAGCTGGAGTGCGTGATGTCGTAGACCTGGAGGGAGACCGCGAGCGCGGTCATCGCTTGGCCGATCCAGGAGATCGTGTTGCCGGCCCAGAGCCGGCGGTAGTCGACGGACATACGCAAAGGCGTCAGATCCGCGAGTATCCGCCTTTTCGCGACGGGCCCCCGGGGCTCCACCGGTAGCGAGGACAGCGGGGGGCCGCCGGCAGCTCCGGGTATGCGGGAGCCGTCGGCTTCGTCTTCTTCCGGGGGCGTATGCGTCACACGGGATGCTAACTGCGCCGCCCGCAACGCGATCAAGACCACCCGTGCGGCGGCACCCCACCCGGCTCAGCCCAGCGCGCGCGCCGCCCGCGGCCACCGCACGATGCGAGACAGGACCGTCGTCCGACGGCCCGTACGGTCCGCGCTCTCGGGAGGATCTGCCATGACCGTCAGTCTGGAGCAGTTGCGCCGCTGCCACATCGCCGTCGACCTGGGTGCCGCGAGGACCCGGGTGTTCGTGAAGGGCGCGGGCCTCGTCGTCGACGAACCCAGCGCCGCCGCCGTGAACACACGGACGGGCGCGCTCATCGCGGTCGGCCAGTTCGCCGAGCAGATGACGGGACGCACCCCGGGATACATCCGGGTCGTGCGGCCGGTCTCCGGCGGCACCGTCGTCGACATCGAGATGGCCCAGCGCATGCTGCGCCACCTCCTGGGCGAGAAGCTCCGCCGCACCCTGCGCCGCAAGCCCCGGCTGCGCGCGGCCGCCTGCACACCGCACGACGCGGACCCGCTGGCCCAGCGCGCCGCCGTCGAGACGATGGTCGGGCTCGGGGCGCGCAGGGTCGAGCTGGTGGACACGCTCATCGCGGCCGCGGTCGGCTGCGGGCTGCCCGTGGAGCAGCCGGAGGCGACGATGATCCTGGTGTGCGGGGCCGCGACCACGCAGGTCGCGGTGCTGTCCCTCGGGTCGATCGTGACGGCCCAGCGCATCCCGGTGGGCGGCGAGGCCATCGACAACGCAATCGTCCAGCACCTGCGCCACCACCACGAGCTGATGCTCCCCAGCCAGTCGGTACGCCCACTGCAACTGGCCCTGCGCGGCAACGGCCTCACTCCGCAGGGTCCCGAGTCGACGGAGATCCACGGCCGTGACGTCGCCACGGGCCTGGCCCGGTCGGTGCACGTGGACACCGCCGCCGTCCGCGAGGCGATCCACACGCCGCTCACCGCCGTGCTCGACGGCATCGGCAAGGTGCTGCGGGACTGCCCGCCCGACCTGGTGGCCGACCTGGCCGACCGCGGGATCATGATGGTCGGCGGCAGCGCGCTGCTCCCGGGCCTTGACCAGATGCTGCGGGACGCGACGGGGATGCCGGTGCAGATCGCCGAACGGCCGGACGTGTGCGCCGTGCTCGGGCTCGGGGCGATGCTGGAGGGCAAGATCCAGCCCCTGGTCCTCAACCCGCTCTCCGGCTGACCGGCTCGGCACGGGCACCTGGTGGTCACGTCGATGGGCCCGGTGGTGATGGGCCCGGTGGTGATGGGCCCGGTCGAGAAGGCGTGGGTCGCCGCGCGATGAACGGCGACGACCTGCCCCTCTCCCTGGTGCCTCTCCTGGACGCGGTCCTCGGCGTCGGCTCGGACCTCGAACTGCACACCACGCTCCAGCACATCGTGGAGAGCGCGACCGAGCTCACCGGCGCCCGGTACGGCGCGCTGGGTGTCATCGACCCCGGCCACGGCAAGCTGACCGACCTGTTCACGGCGGGCCTGACCGCGGCCGAGCGCGAGCGCATCGGCCCCCTCCCCGACGGCCACTCGGGGCTTCTGGGCACCCTGATCCGCGAGCCGAAGCCGCTCCTCCTTGACGACCTGACGGCGGACCCCCGCTCGTGCGGCGTACCGCCGGAACACCCGGAGATGCACAGCTTCCTGGGCGTCCCGGTGCACGTCCACGACGAGGCGTTCGGCAATCTCTACCTCACCGAGAAGCGCGCTGGCCGCTTCACCGAGGAGGACCTGCAGCTGCTCCGCGTCCTGGCGAGCCAGGCGGGCATCGCGATCGGCAACGCCCGCCTGTACGAGACGGCCAGGCAGCGGGAGCGGTGGATCGACGGCGCCGCCGCCGTCACCACGGCCCTGCTGACGGGCGAGCCGGCGGCCGACGCGCTGATGACGGTCGCCGAGCAGGCCCGCATCCTGGCGAGCGCGTCGGCGGGAGTGATCCTGCAGCCCACGGACCAGGGCGGCATGCGGATCGTCGCGGCAGCGACGGCGGAGGAGGACGGCATCACGCCCCCGAGCGACGCCGACGCCCACCCGAGCGCCCTCCAGAACGACCTCATCGGCACGACCATCGAGCCCGGCAGCGCGGTCCTCGAGCAACTGCTCGGCGGCGAGCCGGTGTTCATCGAGGACTCCGCGACCGACCCCCGGATGACCACGCACGTACGGACCAACTTCGGGCCCAGCATGATGCTGCCGCTGCAGGCGGGCGGACGGCTCATCGGGACGCTCGCGCTGCCCCGCCGCAGGGGCGAGCGTGCGTACACCTCCGTGGAGCGTCTGCTCGCCACCCAGTTCGCCTCACAGGCCGCGCTGGCCCTCGTCCTGGCAGACGCCCAGCAGAGCAGGCAGCGCCTTGCGGTGTTCGAGGACCGCGACCGCATCGCCCGTGACCTGCACGACCTCGTCGTCCAGCGGCTCTTCGCGACGGGAATGATGCTGGAGTCGACCCGGCGCAGGGACAGCTCACCCCCGGTCGCGTCGACCCTGGACCAAGCCGTGGACGAGCTGGAGTCCACCATCCAGGAGGTCCGCACGGCGATCTTCGCGCTCCAGCAGCCACCGGCCGACGCCCCGACCACGTTCCGCGGCAGGGTGCTGCGCGAGACGGCGGGCGCGGCGGCGGTGGTCGGCGTCCAGCCCTCGGTGCACTTCACCGGAGCCGTCGACGCCCGCGTCACGGAGCCCACGGCGGGCCACCTCCTGGCTGCCCTGCGCCGCGCCCTGGCCGCCGCGTCACGCCGCCCCGACGTCACGCGCATCGAGGTGGCGGTGGACGCGAGAGCGACACTGCCGGACGGCCGGACGGGCGTACGCCTGACGGTCTACGACGACGGCACGACGGACGGCGTCGGCACGGGCACGACAGCCACCTGGCAGGCACCGCTCTAGCCGGTGGCCGCCCTACGCAGGCGTGCCTACGCCGCTTCGTAGTGGTGCGCCACCCCGCCGCGCCACTTCACCCACGCGGGATCGTCCAGGAGCTCCTCGGCGTCCGGCAGCCCTGCGACGCGCAGGAACTCGACCACGTCCGCATCGGAGTGCGCGAGACCGAGGATCGCCCCGCGAACCGTCACCCGGCGGCCTCCGGTACCCGTGGGCGGATGCACGGCCACCGGAGCGGCTGCCGTGGATCCGGCGGGCGCGCTCAACGCCGCTTCCGCGACTGCAGGTACCAAGCCGCGGCCAGGCCGATGACCACCAGGACGATCAATATCTTCATGAGCCCCTGCTGCCCCGGATTCCGGAGCTGAAGCTCACCCGCACGTCACTTCACAGAGAAGGACGGGGAGAGGTTTGCGCTGCTGACGCAGGTGGAATCGTTCCTGCGGCCCAGCGCTTCGGTGGGGCGGGTGGGACTCGAACCCACGGCCGACGGATTATGAGTCCGCTGCTCTAACCGGCTGAGCTACCGCCCCTAACGGCGCGTCGCGCACATTTGTGCGCGCCGTCTGCCGCAGCATAGCCGCTCATACGATCTCCTGCTTCGGATGGTCGGCATCGCTCGACCATGAGGACCGCAGTGCTGCCCCGATGGTTCCACGAGGCATGAAAAAGGACCCTTGGGGGCAACCCCAAGGGCCCTTCTCACAAGCTCTCCCGACTGGACTCGAACCAGTAACCTGCCGGTTAACAGCCGGCTGCTCTGCCAATTGAGCTACAGGAGACCGAGCTCCCCCGACTGGACTCGAACCAGTAACCTGCCGGTTAACAGCCGGCTGCTCTGCCAATTGAGCTACAGGGGATCGTCTCGTTGCATCGAACGCAGCTACCTGGGAACTCTCCAGGCGGCGGGCGGTCGCTGCGACACATACATTAGCGCAAGCAGGGGGGTGCTCCGCCAATCGGTATCCCCACCGCATCCCCACCGCCCGCACAGGGCAACAGATGAGCGAACAGACGATCGATGCCGAGGCAAGGGAAGGGTGGCAGCCATGCGCTACCGGCTCACATTCGTCGCGGGACTGGCTCTCGGGTACGTGCTCGGTACCCGGGCAGGCCGCGAGCGCTACGAGAAGCTGAGGAAGTCCGCCCGCCAGTTCGCGCAGAACCCGGCGGTGCGCAACACCGTGGAGTCCGCGACACAGCAGGGGCGCGACGTGGCGGGCAAGGCCTTCCACACCGTCTCCGAGAAGGTCGGGGACCGGGTCCCGGACTCGGTGGCCGACCGGGTGCGGTCGCTGCGCGAGCGCGGGCAGGGCAGTGCTGAGGACGACTGGGGCACCAGTAATACGTAGCCGTGGCGGCTCCTGGGAGCTGAGGTACGGGTCACGTCGCGCGGTGCGGCAGAATTCCAGGCATGGGGATAGTCGCAGGGTTGGACAGTTCGCCCGATTTCACGCGCATCGTGGTCTGTGACGCGGACACGGGCGCCGTACTCAAGCAGGGCTATGCCCCGCATCCGACGGAGGGCCCCGACGGAGGCGGCCGTCCTTCGGACGTGGATCCGCAGGCCTGGCTGCTCTCGCTCGGTGAGGCAGCGGGCGGCGGGCTGCTCGAGGGCGTACAGGCCATCGGCGTCTCCGCGCAGCAGAACGCGGTCGTCCCCCTGGACCAGCACGGCAACACCGTGCGGCCCGCGCTCGTCGGCAACGACCGGCGGGCGCAGGTCGCGGCCGCCGACCTGATCGACGGGCTCGGCAGCCGCGAGGCCTGGGCGCAGGCCGTCGGATGCGTCCCGCAGGCGGCACACCCGGTGACGAAGCTGCGCTGGCTTGCGAAGAACGAACCTGAGGCGGCGCGGCGCGTCGCCTCTCTCATGCAGGCGCACGACTGGCTGGTGTGGCAGCTCCTCGGCCGGCCCGCGCGGCGCACGAGCGACCGGGGCGGGGCCTCCGGTACCGGTTACTGGTCGGCGGCGACGGGCACGTACCGCCCCGATCTCGTCGAGCTCGCGCTGGGCCACCAGGCGATGCTGCCCGAGGTGATCGGACCCGCCGAGCCTGCGGGGACGACACCAGAGGGACTGCTGATCTCTGCGGGTACGGGCGAGACGATGGCGGCGGCGTTCGGGCTCGGGGTCCAGCAGGGCGACGCGGTCGTCTCGCTGGGCGCTTCGGGGTCCGTGATGGCCGTGCACCACGAGGCCCTGGTCGACGCGAGCGGGACGATCACCTCGCTCGCGGACGCCACCGGCATGCACCTGCCCGTGGTGCACACGCTGAACGCCGTGCGGGTGCTGCGCGGCGCGGCCGAGATGCTGGGGGTGCCCGATCTGGAGGGGCTCTCGGAGCTGGCCATGAAGTCGACGCCGGGTGCGCACGGGCTCGTGCTCCTGCCGTATCTGGAGGGCGAGAAGACGCCGAACCTGCCGCACGCCGCGGGAACCCTGACCGGGCTCCGGCGTGAGTCGATGCGGCCGGAGCATCTGGCGCGGGCGGCCTTCGAGGGCATGCTGTGCGGGCTCGGGGACGCGCTGGACGTGCTGCGGTCGCGGGGCGTGGAGGTGCGCCGGGTCTTCCTGCTCGGCGCGGCGGCCGAGCTGCCGGCGGTGCAGGCGGCGGCGCCGATGCTGTTCGGTACGCAGGTCGTGGTGCCGCAGCCCGCGGACTACGCGGCGATCGGTGCGGCGCGCCAGGCGGCCTGGGCGCTGAACGGCCAACTGCCGTACTGGCAGGGGGCGTCCGCGCAGGTCTTCGAGCCGGGCGAGGAGCACGCCGTGGGCCAGGCGGTGCGCCAGCAGTACCGGACCGTGCGGGAGCAGACTCATCCGGGGGCACTCTCGGCGAGCGGCTCCTGAGGAGCGCCCCCGAAGGGGCGCGGGGAACTGCGCGCTCAGCCACATCAGACCCGCAGGAAGCATGCCTAGTTCTTGACCCGGACAAACATTTTACCGGGTCATGGCTTAATCGCTTGCGCAGCCCCGGGTGCGGTATCGGAGTATTGGGGGGCGCCCACGCCAGACAGACTCTCCGCCCACGCCTCTCGAAGAGACCATGCTCATACGACTCCTGCGGGCCCACCTGGGCCCGTACAAGAAGCCCATCGCCCTGCTTGTGCTGCTGCAGTTCCTGCAGACGTGTGCCTCGCTCTATCTGCCCACGCTCAACGCCGACATCATCGATGAGGGTGTCGTGAAGGGCGACACGGGCTACATCCTGTCGTTCGGCGGCATCATGATCGCCGTCACCGTCGCCCAGGTGGTCTGCAATGTCGGCGCCGTCTACTACGGCGCCCGCACCGCGTCCGCGCTCGGCCGCGACGTGCGGGCCGCCGTCTTCGACCGCGTGCAGTCGTTCTCCGCACGGGAGTTGGGGCAGTTCGGTGCGCCGTCGCTGATCACCCGGACCACGAACGACGTCCAGCAGGTGCAGATGCTGGTCCTGATGTCGTTCACGCTGATGGTGTCCGCGCCGATCATGTGCGTCGGCGGCATCATCATGGCGCTCGGCCTCGACGTACCGCTCTCGGGTGTCCTGGTCGCCGTCGTGCCCGTCCTCGCGATCTGCGTCAGCCTGATCGTGAAGCGTCTTCGCCCGCTCTTCCGCACGATGCAGGTGCGCCTGGACACCGTGAACCGCGTGCTGCGCGAGCAGATCACCGGCAACCGCGTCATCCGCGCCTTCGTCCGCGACGAGTACGAGAAGGACCGCTTCCGGAAGGCCAACGCCGAGCTGACCGACGTGTCGCTCGGCACCGGCAAGCTGCTCGCGCTGATGTTCCCGATCGTCATGACCGTCGTGAACATCTCGTCGATCGCCGTGGTGTGGTTCGGCGCGCACCGCATCGACAGCGGCGGCATGCAGATCGGTGCGCTCACCGCGTTCCTCGCGTATCTGATGCAGATCGTGATGTCCGTGATGATGGCCACCTTCATGTTCATGATGGTGCCGCGCGCCGAGGTCTGCGCCGAGCGCATCGAGGAGGTCCTGGACACCGAGAGCAGCGTGGTGCCCCCGGCCTCCCCCGTACGGGAGTTGCGGCGCCACGGCCACCTGGAGATCCGTGACGCGGGCTTCCGTTATCCCGGCGCCGAGGAGCCCGTACTGAAGGCCGTCGGCCTGGTCGCTCGGCCCGGTGAGACGACCGCCGTGATCGGGTCGACCGGCAGCGGCAAGTCGACGCTGCTCAGCCTCGTGCCGCGGCTCATCGACGCCACCGAGGGCGAGGTCCTGGTGGACGACGTGCCCGTGCACACCATCGAGCCCGCGCTGCTCGCGCGGACCGTGGGCCTGGTGCCGCAGAAGCCGTACCTCTTCGCCGGCACGGTCGCCACCAACCTCCGCTACGGCAACCCGGACGCGACAGACGAGGAGCTCTGGCACGCGCTCGAAGTGGCCCAGGCCAAGGGCTTCGTCGAAAGCCTGGAGGAAGGCCTGAATGCGCCCATCTCCCAGGGCGGCACGAACGTCTCCGGTGGTCAGCGCCAGCGCCTCGCGATCGCGCGGACGCTCGTGCAGCGCCCCGAGATCTATCTCTTCGACGACTCCTTCTCGGCCCTGGACTACGCGACCGACGCCGCCTTGCGGGCCGCGCTCGGCCGCGAGACCGCCGAGGCGACCGTCGTGATCGTCGCCCAGCGCGTGGCGACGATCAGGGACGCCGACCGCATCATCGTCCTGGACGAGGGCCGGGTCGTGGGGACGGGACGCCATCAGGAGCTGATGGAGAGCAATGAGACCTACCGGGAGATCGTGCTCTCCCAGCTGACGGAAGCGGAGGCCGCGTGATGGCCGGTCCGGGCGGACAGATGATGGGGCCGGACTCCCGGTCGATGGACTTCAAGGGGTCGGGCAAGCGGCTCCTGGCCCAGTTCAGGCCAGAGCGCACCACGATGTACGGGATGGTCGCCGCCGGGGTGCTCAGCGTGGCGCTCACCGTGCTCGGCCCGAAGATCCTCGGCAAGGCGACCGACCTGCTCTTCGCGGGCATCGTCGGCCGTGACATGCCGGACGGAGTCACCAAGGAACAGGCCATCGAGGGCCTGCGCGACAAGGGCGACGGCGGCATGGCCGACATGCTCTCCGGGGTCGACTTCACGCCGGGCCAGGGCATCGACTTCGACGCCGTGGGCGAGGTGCTGCTCCTCGCCCTCGTGACGTTCCTGATCGCCGGTCTGCTGATGATGATCTCGACGCGGCTCTCGAACCGCGCCATCAACAGGACCGTCTTCAAGATGCGCGGCGACGTGCAGGAGAAGCTGTCTCGGCTTCCGCTGTCGTACTTCGACAAGCGGCAGCGCGGTGAGGTGCTCAGCCGGGCGACGAACGACCTCGACAACATCGGCCAGACGCTCCAGCAGACCATGGGCCAGCTGGTGAACTCCCTGCTCACCATCGTCGGCGTACTGATCATGATGTTCTACGTCTCGCCGCTGCTCGCCCTGGTGGCGCTTGTCACCGTGCCGCTGTCGTTCTTCGTGGCGACGAAGGTCGGCAAGCGGTCGCAGCCGCAGTTCGTGCAGCAGTGGAAGTCCACCGGCAAGCTCAACGCGCACATCGAGGAGATGTACACCGGGCACAACCTGGTGAAGGTCTTCGGGCGCCAGGAGGAGTCTGCGAAGGCGTTCGCCGAGCAGAACGACGCGCTCTACGAGGCCGGGTTCAAGGCGCAGTTCAACAGCGGGGCCATGCAGCCGCTGATGTTCTTCATGTCGAACCTCAACTACGTGCTCGTGGCCGTGGTGGGCGGCCTCAGGGTCGCGTCCGGCGCGCTGTCCATCGGCGACGTGCAGGCGTTCATCCAGTACTCACGGCAGTTCTCGATGCCGCTCACTCAGGTCGCCTCGATGGCGAACCTGGTGCAGTCCGGTGTCGCCTCCGCCGAGCGGGTCTTCGAGCTGCTCGACGCGGACGAGCAGGAGGCCGACCCGGTGCCGGGGGCGCGGCCCGAACAACTGCGCGGCCGGGTCGAGATGGAGCGGGTGTCCTTCCGCTACGAGAAGGACAGGCCGCTCATCGAGGACCTGTCCCTGAAGGTGGAGCCGGGCCACACGGTGGCGATCGTCGGTCCGACCGGCGCGGGCAAGACCACGCTGGTCAATCTCCTGATGCGGTTCTACGAGGTCACCGGCGGGCGCATCACGCTCGACGGCGTCGACATCGCGAGGATGTCGCGCGACGAACTGCGGTCCGGCATCGGCATGGTGCTCCAGGACACCTGGCTGTTCGGCGGCACCATCGCGGAGAACATCGCGTACGGAGCGGCCAAGGACGTCACGCGTGAGGAGATCGAGGAGGCGGCGCGGGCGGCCCACGCCGACCGCTTCTGCCGCACGCTGCCCGACGGGTACGACACGGTGATCGACGACGAGGGCACGGGCGTGAGCGCGGGTGAGAAGCAGCTCATCACGATCGCGCGCGCGTTCCTGTCCGACCCGGTGATACTCGTCCTCGACGAGGCGACCAGCTCGGTCGACACCCGGACCGAGGTGCTCATCCAGAAGGCGATGGCGCGGCTCGCGCACGGCCGGACGTCGTTCGTCATCGCGCACCGGCTCTCCACGATCCGCGACGCGGACACCATCCTGGTGATGGAGAACGGGTCGATCGTCGAACAGGGCACGCATGACGCGCTGCTGGCCGTCGGCGGGGCGTATGAGCGGTTGTACAGGGCTCAGTTCGCGGAGGCTGTGGCTGAGGTCGACTAGCGCCGCTGGGGTTCGGGGACTTCTGCGCGTGCTGGTCTCGTGTGGTTGGTCGCGCAGTTCCCCGCGCCCCTTACGGGGCTAGTCCAAGTAGCCCCTCAGTTGGTCCGCGAAGGCGTGGTCCCGCAGTTTGTTGAGGGTCTTGGACTCGATCTGGCGGATGCGTTCGCGCGTCACGCCGAAGATCCGGCCGATCTCCTCCAGGGTGCGGGGCCTGCCGTCCGCGAGGCCGTAGCGCAGCTGGACCACCTTGCGTTCGCGCTCGCCGAGCGTGGAGAGGACCGCCTCCAGGTGCTCGCGCAGCAGGAGGAAGGCCGCCGACTCGACGGGGCTCGTCGCGTCGCCGTCCTCGATGAGGTCGCCGAGCGCGACGTCGTCCTCCTCGCCCACGGGCGCGTGCAGCGACACCGGTTCCTGGGCCAGGCGCAGGACCTCGCTGACCCGCTCGGGCGGCAGGTCGAGGTGCGCGGCGACCTCTTCGGGGGTCGGTTCGTAACCCCGCTCCTGGAGCATGCGGCGCTGGACGCGGACGACGCGGTTGATGAGCTCCACGACGTGCACGGGGACGCGGATGGTGCGGGCCTGGTCGGCGAGGGCCCGCGACATCGCCTGACGGATCCACCAGGTCGCGTACGTGGAGAACTTGTAGCCGCGGGCGTAGTCGAACTTCTCGACCGCCCTGATCAGGCCCAGGTTTCCCTCCTGGACGAGATCGAGCATGGTCAGTCCGCGCCCGACGTACCGCTTGGCGACGGAGACGACCAGGCGGAGGTTGGCCTCGATCAAGCGGCGCTTGGCCATCCGGCCGACGACCACCAACTTGTCCAGGTCGAGGGCCAGTTGGGAGTCAAGGTCGGTGGCGAGGCGCAGCTTCTCCTCGGCGAACAGGCCGGCCTCGACGCCGCGCGCGAGTTCCACTTCCTCCGCCGCCGTGAGCAGGGGGATCCGGCCTATCTCGCGCAGATACTGCCGGAACAGGTCGGACGACGGGCCGCCTGAGTCGGCGCGGGTGCGGGGAGCGGGCGGCGGCAGCTCGCCGCTGTCCGGTTCGAGCGCCTCCGGGGCGTCCGGGGGCTCGGGGGCCGCCTCCGCCCCGGGACTTTCGGGACCCGCCTCCGGGTGCCGCGCGGCGCGGCTCTGCGGTGGTACGGCCGCGATGACGTCCGTATCCGCCACCACCTCCGCTTCCGCGGCGACGGCGGTCTCGCTCTGGCTGAGGGTCTGGGTCTGCACGGGGGCGACCTCCATGATGATCGCTGCTGAGGCGTGCGGCAGCGGTACAGCGGGATCGGCTTCGACGGCCTCGCCGCTGTCCGTCCCGAACACGATGTGTGGAATCGCGGGTGTACCGGATCCGCATGCGCTGTCTGCGGGCCGGCCGCGCTCCGAGGACTCAGGCACCGCAACCCAGTGTGGGGTACGACACACGGCCGCCACGAGGGGCGTGCGGTGACTTTTTGAGTCCGGTGCGTGACCGCTCGGTTACCCGACGGGTAACCAATCGGGCGCCGATCGAACCTCAGGCGCCGTCCCCGATGGGACTCGGGCCCGGCCGGGAGCGAGGGTGCATGGTGAGCCCGAGCACGTGACCCAGCCGGGCAATGCACAGCTCGGCTCCCGCCGGGCGGGGTGTCAGCCGCTTCCCCGAGCGGAACTCAGAGCGCGTCGGCGCCGCGCTCGCGGAGTGCCTGGGCGTACTGCTGGAGGATCCACAACTCGTTCTGGACCGCGGCCAGTTGGGTGGGGTCGCCCTGCGCGCTCAGGCGGGTCAGGCTGCCCTGGACGTCGCGGATGCGGCGGTCGACGGCACGCAGCCGGACCTGGACGAGCTGCGTGCCCGCGTAGATCTCGTCCACCTGCTTGCGCAGGATCGCCTCGACGGCCAGCTCGGTGACCATGGCGCGGACCGTGTCGTCCGGCGCGGCGTCCAGGACGCGGGCGAGGTAGGTCTGCGGCTCCGGGATGCCCGCCTCGGCGCCGCCGGCCTCCTCGACGCACTGGCGCACCGCCGCGTACGGCGGCGCGGTGAACTCGTCCACGCCGTACGCGTCGAAGGCCGGGGAGACCAGCTCGGGGCGCTGCAGGGCCAGCTTGAGCAGCTCGCGCTCGGTGCGGTGGGCGGGGCTGCGCAGGGTGAGCGCGGGGCCGGAGGGCCCTGAGGGCACGGACGGCGCCGAGGGCCCGTACTGCTGGCCCTGGTGGGTGCGCTGCTGCTGCGGCGCCGGGCCCCTGCCGCCCCGGTCGCGGGCCCAACGCGCGAGCTGCGCCACGCGCTTGACCACGAACTGGGTGTCCAGGATGCCGAGCATCCCGGCGAGCTGGACGGCCACCTCGTGCTGCGCGCCGCTGTTCTTGATGCGGGCCACGACCGGCGCCGCCTCGTCCAGGGCGGCGGCGCGGCCCGCGGGGGTCTCCAGGTCGTAGCGCGCGACGATCTGGCGCAGCGCGAACTCGAAGAGCGGCGTACGGGGTTCGACGAGGTCGGCGACCGCCGAGTCCCCCTTGGCGAGGCGCAGCTCGCAGGGGTCCATGCCGTCGGGCGCGATGGCGATGTACGTCTCGGCGGCGAACTTCTGGTCGTCCTCGAAGGCGCGCAGGGCGGCCTTCTGGCCTGCCGCGTCACCGTCGAAGGTGAAGATCACCCGCGCGGAGCCGTTGTCCATCAGGAGGCGGCGCAGGATCTTGATGTGGTCGCCGCCGAAAGCGGTGCCGCAGGTCGCGATGGCCGTGGTGACACCGGCGAGGTGGCAGGCCATGACGTCGGTGTATCCCTCGACGACGACCGCGCGGGAGGTCTTGGCGATCTCCTTCTTGGCCAGGTCCACCCCGTAGAGCACCTGGCCCTTCTTGTAGATCGGTGTCTCGGGGGTGTTGAGGTACTTGGGGCCGTTGTCGTCGTCGCGCAGCTTGCGCGCGCCGAAGCCGACGACCTCGCCGCTGATGTCGCGGATCGGCCACATCAGGCGGCCGCGGAAGCGGTCGATGGGGCCGCGGCGGCCCTCCTGGGAGATGCCGGAGAGGGTCAGCTCCTTGTCGGTGAAGCCCTTGCCGCGCAGGAACCGGGTGAGGTGGTCCCAGCCCGCGGGGCTGTAACCGACGCCGAAATGCGCGGCGGCGGCCTGGTCGAAGCCGCGTTCGGCCAGGAATTTCCGGCCGATCTCGGCCTCGGGGCTCTCCAGCTGGTCCACGTAGAACTGAGCGGCGATCTTGTGGGCCTCGACGAGACGGATGCGCTCGCCGCGCTGGCTCGTGGGGTTGTACCCACCCTCCTCGTACCGCAGGGTGATGCCCGCCTGGGCGGCGAGGCGCTCGACCGTCTCCGAGAAGGTGAGGTGGTCGATCTTCATCACGAAGGCGATCGTGTCGCCGCCTTCCTGGCAGCCGAAGCAGTGGAAGAGACCCTTGCTGGGGCTGACCTGGAAGGACGGTGACTTCTCGTCGTGGAAGGGGCACAGGCCCTTGAGGTTGCCGCCGCCCGCGTTCCGTAGCTGGAGGTAGTCGGAGACCACGGCGTCGATCGGGACCGCGTCCCGAACCGCCTTCACGTCCTCGTCATTGATCCTGCCTGCCACGTAGGAATACTACGGCCCTGCTGTGACACTCCCGTCCGGCCCGTCACCCGAGCAGCGACTCCAGGGGGACGGACGGGTCGGAGAGGGACTCGGCGGGCGGCCGGGCGCCCGCGCGGATCAGCCGCTGGATGGGGTCCGTGACGTCCCACACATTCACGTTCATCCCGGCGAGGACCCGGCCCTCGCTCAGCCAGAAGGCGACGAACTCGCGCTTCCCCGCGTCGCCCCGGACCACGACCTGGTCGTACGAACCCGGCGGCGCCCACCCCGAGTACTCCAGGCCCACGTCGTACTGGTCCGAGAAGAAGTAGGGCACGCGGTCGTACGACACCTCCTGGCCGAGCATCGCGCGGGCCGCGGCCGGGCCGCCGTTCAGGGCGTTCGCCCAGTGCTCCACGCGCAGCCTGGTGTCGAAGAGCGGGTGCTGCACGGCGGCCACGTCGCCCGCCGCGAAGATGTCCGGGTCCGAGGTCCGTAGCGAGGCGTCGACCACGACACCGCCGCCGTGCGCGCGGTCGGCGATCTCAAGGCCCGCCGCCTCGGCGAGTCCGGTGCGCGGGGCCGCGCCGATCGCGGCGAGCACGTCGTGCGCCGGGTGCTCCTCGCCGTCGTCCGTGCGGGCGGCAAGGACCAGGCCGTCCTCCCCCGCGATCTCGGTGAGCGTGGCGCCGAAGTGGAAGCGCACCCCGTGCTCGGCGTGCAGGTCGGTGAACATCTGGCCGATCTCGGGGCCCAGGACCGCGTGCAGCGGGGTGGCCTGCGGCTCGACGACCGTGACCTCCGCGCCGTACGTCCGCGCGGCGGCGGCGACCTCCAGGCCGATCCAGCCGGCTCCGGCGATCACCAGGTGGCCGTTGTCCCGGCCGAGACCGGACAGGACCTGACGCAGCCGGTCGGCGTGCGCGAGGCGGCGCAGGTGGTGCACGCCGACCAGGCCGGTGCCGGGGACGTCCAGGCGGCGCGGCTCCGCTCCCGTGGCAAGGAGGAGCTTGTCGTAGTGGATGACGTCGCGGTCGCCGAGGCGGACGGCCTTGGTCTCGCGGTCGATGGAGACGACGGTCTGGCCGAGATGCAGCTCCACGTCCGACTGCGCGTACCAGGAGGGTTCGTGGACGAAGACGCTGTCGCGCTCCTCCTTGCCCAGGAGATATCCCTTCGACAAGGGCGGGCGCTCGTACGGGTGGTCGCGTTCGTCGCCGATGAGGATCACCCGGCCGGTGAAGCCCTCCGACCGGAGCGTCTCGGCCGCTTTCGCGCCCGCGAGACCTCCTCCGACAATGACGAACGTCTGATCCGCGTCGACCACTTGATGCCTCCTCAAAGCCTTGCCGTCAGGGGAGCGTCCCGCACGGAGCGTGATGCGGGAAGGGGTTGCGAACCGATCCGGCCAGTTTTCGTCACGCCCCGTGGTCGATCGGCTCATTCCGCATATGTCAGGGCCCTGTATGGCAGGGCCCTCCTGCGTCAGGGGGCCGCGTCAGGGCTGTCTCGCCGTGAGCCGTGCGTGCAGGGAACGCGCGGCGGCGTCCGTGAAGGACGCGATCTGGTCGACGACCACGCGCAGGGCCGCGCGGTCGTCGGGCGCCGTGTCGTACAGCGCGCGGAACTGCGGGTCGAGTCCTTCTGGGGCGCGGGCCGTGAGCGCCTCGGCCAGTTCGGCGACGACGATCCGCTGGTCCGCGCGCAGCCGCTCCTGGGCGGGGCGCTGCATCACGTACCGGTCGGCGACGGCCTTGAGGACCGCGCACTCGTGACGGGCCTCGCGCGGGACGACCAGTTCGGCCGCGTACCGCGTGAGGGGGCCCTTGCCGTACCGCAGGCGGGTGGCGGTCTCGGCGGCGAGGCAGAAGTGGCCGATGAGCTGGCTGGTGGCGTCCTTCAGGCGGCCCTGGGCGATCGCCGAACCGTCGTACCCGTGCGGCCACCATTCCTGGCCCAGGAGGCGGTCGAGGGCCTCGGAGAGCTCTTCGGGGTCGGTGTCCGCCGGTACGTAGCGTCCGATGGCGACGGCGAAGATGTCCTGGCGCTCGGGCTCGGCGTGCAGGAGGTTCGGGTCGAGGTGCCCGGCGTGCAGGCCGTCCTCGATGTCGTGCACCGAGTACGCCACGTCGTCCGACCAGTCCATGACCTGGGCCTCGAAGCAGGTGCGGCGGCCGGGGGCCTCCTTGCGGACCCAGTCGAAGACCGGCCGGTCGTCCTCGTAGACCCCGAACTTGGGCGAGTCCGGGTCGGTGGGGTGGGCGCCGCGCGGCCAGGGGTACTTGGTGGCGGCGTCCAGCGCCGCCCGGGTCAGGTTGAGCCCCACGCCGACCAGTTCGTCCGTCTCCTCGCTTCTTACGAAGCGCTTCGGCTCGATGCGGGTGAGGAGGCGCAGCGACTGGGCGTTGCCCTCGAAACCGCCGCAGCTCTCGGCGACTTCGTTCAGCGCCTGCTCGCCGTTGTGGCCGAAGGGCGGGTGGCCCATGTCGTGCGAGAGGCAGGCGGTCTCCACCAGGTCCGGGTCGCAGCCGAGGGCGGCGCCGAGCTCGCGGCCGACCTGGGCGCACTCCAGGGAGTGCGTCAGGCGGGTACGGGCGCTGGCGTCCCACGCCTCGTTGCTGCGCGTGCCGGGGGTGACCACCTGGGTCTTCCCGGCGAGGCGGCGCAGCGCCGATGAGTGCAGGACACGCGCGCGGTCCCGCTGGAAGGCAGTGCGCCCCGGCCTCTTGTCGGGCTCGGCGGCCCATCGCTCGACGGCGGCCTTGTCATAGGCCGCCTCGGCCGCCTCGTCGTCGTACGCGTTCGGTGCAGTGCCTTCCATGCACCGACAGTAAACGCAAGGAGTGACAAAGGGGGCTTCAGGGCACCTCGGTGGCCGACAGGCGACCGTCGGACGCGGGTCAGGCGGAGGTCAGCTGACGGGGCGGCAGGTGCGTGGCGAGGGTGGCGGGCGTGGTCGCACGGGCCGTGTCGTAGCGGTGCAGGAGGAGGCGGGCCATCGCCGGGTGGTCGCCGAGCGGGGCCGACGCGATCCAGGGTGCGGCGTCGGCGCACTGCGTGGCGAAGCGGCCGGGTGCCGTGAAGTACGAGGCCACGGCGGTGCGGTGGCGGCCACGGGCGGCGAGGGCACGCACCGCGGCGGGCACGCTGAGCGGGGCGGCCGCGGTCGGCGTGGCGTACGCGGGAATCACCGGTACGCCGAGCCGCTGGGCGAGGAGGTCCGCCGTGCGCCGGGTGTCCGTGGCGGAGTCGGGGTCGCGGGAGCCGGCCGCGGCGAGGACCACGCCGCCGGTGCGCCGCCGAGCCCGGCCGGGCTCGGCCGGCCAGCCGGCCTCGACGAGCCGGTCGTGCAGCGCGTCGACCAGCAGGGGGTGCGGGCCGAGCGGGGCGGCGAGGCGCGTGTCGAGGTGCGTGGCCAGGGCCGCGGCCTCGGGGATGTCGTGCTTGACGTGGTAGCCGCGGCTGAGCAGCAGCGGCACCAGGACGGCGGAGCCGGTGGCCTCGGCGAGGGTGTCGCCGAGCAGCGGTTCGTTCAGCTCGATGTGGCCGAGGCGCACGGTGAGGCCGGGCCGCAGCTCGCGGACCCGTGCCAGGAGCGCCGTGACGGTGGCGAGGGCGCGGGGGTCACGGCTGCCGTGGGCGACCACGACGAGGTCGGGCCCTTGTCGGGGGCGGCGCGGGGCGGGGCGGCGCCTGCCGTCGAGCGAGACGAGGGCGAGCTGGCTGCCGAGCTGGGTGGTGATCCGGTTCATGAGGTGCGCCGTACTTTCGAGAGGGGTGCTGCCGGACTCATCGCGAAGAGGGTTCGACGGCGTCATGGACCGAGGATGACCGTGCGGCGTTTCGGTCGCGTTGCGCGCCGGTGACGGGTCCTTTCGGCCTGGCTCACCGACGGTGCCGTCGCGTTGTCAGTGCGGTCGCCTACCGTTGTGGGCAGTGATCGGATCGGGGGATCCGGCCAGGGGCACGGGGGAACGGGGAACGGGATGAAGCGTCCTGGGTGGGTGAGGCGTCCGGGGTGGACGCGGATGGCGTGGATGCGACTGCCGCGGGTGCGGCTGCCGCGGACGCGGCAGGGGCAGCGGCGGGCCGTGCAGACCCTCATGGCCCTCTGCGTGGTGGCGCTGCTGCCCGCGACCTGGCTGTTCGTGACGGCGGAGGGGCGGTTGCGCACGACCGCCGACGTGCCGCGCACGCAGGTCGCGGTGGTCTTCGGCGCCGGGCTGTGGAAGGGCGAACCCTCGCCGTATCTCGCGCACCGCCTCGACGCGGCGGTGGAGCTGTACGAGGCGGGGCGGATAGAGGTCGTCCTCGTCACCGGGGACAACAGCCGCGAGGAGTACGACGAGCCGGACGCCATGCGCGCGTATCTGACCGAGCGCGGGGTGCCGGGGCGGCGGATCGTCAGTGATTACGCGGGCTTCGACACCTGGGACTCCTGCGTGCGCGCCAAGAAGGTGTTCGGCGTGGACCGGGCGGTGCTGATCAGCCAGGGCTTCCACATACGCAGGGCCGTCGCGCTCTGCCGCGCGGCGGGCGTCTCGTCGTACGGCGTCGGGGTCGACGCCAAGCACGACGCGACCTGGTACTACGGCGGCGCGCGGGAGCTGTTCGCGGCGGGCAAGGCGGCGGTGGACTCGGCGTTTCGACCGGATCCGCGGTTCCTCGGGCCCCGGGAGCCCGGCGTGGGCCGGGCCCTGGCTGCGCCTCGGCTGGCCCCTGGGCCTTGAGCGGGGTTGCGGGGTTGCGTCTGCCCTTCCGCCCGCCCGTCCGCCCGTCCGCCCGTCCGCCGAGTGCGGGTCGTGGTCCGTCCTCGCGCAGTTCCCCGCGCCCCTGACGGGGCACGTCCGTCCTCGCGGCGTTCCCCGCGCCCCTGAAGGGGCACACGACCGGCTCACAGTGGGGTGTGGGCTCTGCTGAGGTCGGGTTACCTCGCGTGTAACGCGACCGCGTCGGGGCGCGTAACAAGTCCGGCGGAGGCTGGACCGTATGCACACCACGGCGACACCCACCCACTGTCCGTACTGCGCGCTGCAATGCGGGATGGGCCTGGCCACCGGGCCCGGCGGGGTGGAGGTCGTGGAGCGTCCCGAGTTCCCCGTGAACGGGGGCGCGCTGTGCGGCAAGGGCCGCACGGCGCCCGCTGTGCTCTCCTCCCGGGTGCGCCTGACCGAGCCACTCATCCGATCCCGCGCCACGGGCCGACTCGAACCGGCCACCTGGGAGGAGGCCGTAGCGCGCGTCGCCGACGGGCTTTCCCGCACGCGTACGGAACATGGCGCGGACGCGTGCGGAGTGTTCGGCGGCGGGGGTCTGACCAACGAGAAGGCGTACGCCCTGGGGAAGTTCGCGCGGGTGGCGCTCGGCACGTCGCAGATCGACTACAACGGCCGGTTCTGCATGTCGTCGGCGGCAGCGGCGGGGCAGCGGGCCTTCGGGCTCGACCGCGGTCTGCCGTTCCCCCTGGAGGACATCCCGCGCACCGGCTGCGTGATCCTCGTCGGCTCGAACCTCGCCGAGACGATGCCGCCCGCTCTGCGGTATCTGACGGAGCTGAAGGAGAACGGCGGAAAGCTGATCGTCATCGACCCGCGCAGGACCCGCACCGCCGAGCAGGCCGACCTGCATCTGGCGCCGCGCCCCGGCACCGACCTCGCCCTCGCGCTCGGCCTGCTCCACCTGGTGGTGGCCGAGGGCCGGACGGACGAGGCGTTCATCGAGGAGCGCACCAGCGGCTGGGAGGACGCGCGGGCGGCGGCGATGGCGCACTGGCCGGAGTACGTGGAGCGGATCAGCGGCACCCCCGTGCCCCAACTGCGGGAGGCGGTGCGGATGTTCTGCGACGCCGAGAACGGGATGGTGCTCACGGCCCGCGGCCCCGAGCAGCAGTCCAAGGGCACGGACACGGTGGGCGCGTGGATCAACCTCTGCCTGGCGACCGGGAACGCGGGCCGCCCGCTCGCCGGGTACGGCTGCCTGACCGGGCAGGGCAACGGCCAGGGCGGACGGGAACACGGCCAGAAGGCCGACCAGTTGCCCGGCTACCGCAAGCTGACGGACCCGGCGGCGCGGGCCCATGTGGCGGGGGTGTGGGGCGTCGACCCGGACTCGCTCCCGGGTCCCGGCCGGTCGGCGTACGAGCTGCTCGACGCGCTCGGCGGGGACATCAAGGCCCTGCTCCTCATGGGCTCCAACCCGGTCGTCTCGGCGCCGCGCGCCGCGCATGTGGAGGAGCGCCTTCGGTCGCTCGACTTCCTGGCGGTGGCGGACGTGGTGCTGTCGGAGACGGCTCAACTGGCCGATGTCGTCCTGCCGGTGACGCAGTGGGCCGAGGAGACGGGCACGGTGACGAACCTGGAGGGGCGGGTACTGCTGCGCCGCAAGGCGGTGAGTGCTCCCGACGGCGTACGCAGCGACCTGGACGTGCTGCACGGTCTCGCCGCCCACCTCGGCCACGAGAAGGGCTTCCCGACGGACCCGGAGGAGGTCTTCGAGGAGCTGCGCCGGGCGAGCGCGGGCGGTGCGGCGGACTACTCGGGGATCTCGTACGCACGCCTGAAGAAGGGCAACGGGGAGGGGGTGTTCTGGCCCTGCCCCGCGCAGGAGGACGAGACTGAGGTCGACCATCCCGGCACCCCGCGTCTGTTCCTCGACCGCTTCGCCACCGAGGACGGGCGGGCGCGGTTCGTGCCGGTGGCCCATCGCGGCGCCGCCGAGGAGCCGGACGCGGAGTATCCCGTGCTCCTGACCACCGGGCGGGTCCTCGCGCAGTATCAGTCGGGGGCCCAGACGCGCCGTGTCGACGAGCTCAACTCCGCCGCTCCCGGGCCCTTCGTGGAGCTGCATCCGCGGCTCGCCGCGCGCCTTGAGGTCGAGGAGGGCGAGCCGGTGACCGTCGTCTCGCGGCGGGGACGGGCCGTCGCCCCCGCGCGGATCACCACCGCGATCCGCTCCGACACGGTCTTCATGCCGTTCCACTGGCCGGGCGAGGGCCGGGCCAACTCCCTGACGAATCCGGCGCTCGACCCGGTCTCGCGGATGCCGGAGTTCAAGGTGTGCGCGGTGCGGCTCGAACGGGCCGGCGGCCGGGCATGACCGCGGGCCGGGGGAAACCACCCGGCCCGCGGTCAGTAGGTGGGGATCAGTGGGTGGGGGTCAGCAGGTGCGTCCCACGTAGTGCGCGCCCTGGATCTTGCTCGCCGAACCCAGCCAGAGCTTGCCCGGACCCACACAACGCTCGTAGTCGGGGGCCATGGCCACCTCCACCTTGATGACGACGTTCGAGCCGTCGCCCGTGCAGTGGTTGTAGAACGCGTCGCTGCCCGTCTCGTAGAAGCCGCAGGGGTTCATGACGGCGGCCGGGGCGTGAGCGGACGCGGCGGCCGCCACGGGGAGGCCGAGGGTGAGGGCTACGGCGCCGACGAGGGCCGGCAGCGAACGGCGAAGGCTCATGGGGCAACTCCTGCTGAGGACGTGGTGCTCACGCACCGACTCGCGCACCGACTGGTGCACACGGAGAGTGCCACAGCGGAAACCCTTGGTGATCATGCGGTTCGCGCGGGTCGCTCGCACGGGTGATTGAGTGCATCAAATCGAGTTGCGGGCGTTTGAGCTGCGCAAAGCACGTTCGCGGCGCGGGCCGGCGGGCGAGGGGGTGGCCGCGCGGCCGCGCCTCACCGGCCGGCCCGGAACGACACCCAGTCCCCTCCCCCGATCACCGCCCCCGAGGCGCGCAGCCACGCCGCCACCCGCGGCGCCGCCACGTACACCCACGCGCGCGCCGGGGCCCCGCCCAGGAGGATCACCTCGCGCTCCACGCGCTCGTACAGATTGCGGGGATCGCCCGGCGCGTACTCCTCCAGTACGTCGAGGTCGGCGAGGAGCCGGTCGTACGCGGAAGGGGTCGCCGTGATCAACTCGCCGTACACGGGGCCGGCTTCGGGGCCCTCCACCAGGTACGGATAACCGGGCCCCTCATAGAGGACCGCCCCCGGGAGCCGGGCCGGCCACTCCGCCTCGATGCTGCCGCACAGATGGACGTCGTGATTCCGCTCCCCCGGCCGCAGCGTTCCGTACACGAAGAACGGCAGCCGGCCCCCCTCCTTCGTCACCCGGCCGTCTCCCGCTCCACCCACTCCAGGTAGGCCGCGCTCCCCCGCACGACCGGCGTCGCGATGATCTCGGGGGTGTCGTAGTCGTGGACGTCGGTCAGCCAGGTCTCCAGGGCCTCGTACCGCGCGGCGGCCGTCTTGAACAGGATCTGCCACTCGCTCGCGGTCTCGACGGCGCCCTCCCACCGGTAGACGGAGGTGACGGGCCCGACGATCTGCGCGCACGCGGCGACCCGGGCGGCCACCGCACCGCTCGCCAGGTCCTCCGCCTTCCGCGCGGTGTCGGTCGTGGTCAGCACGGTGAGCACCGTTGCCTGTCCGGGCCCGGGCCCGGAGCCGGTTTCGTACGTCGACGTCATGCGCCGATTCTCCCCGGAGCGGCCGCCGCCCAAGGCCGATGGGGCCACCGGCCAGGCCGAAGGTCCCGAATCCCGCGTTTCCACCCCACATACCCCTGTCTGTTACACAACGTCCCGTTATCCGTGACGCGCGCTTCCTACCGTCGGTGGAGCCATGAACCTTTCCTGCCCTCACCGCCGCCTCCTGCGCCGTGCCGCCGTCCTCACCGCCACGGCGGCCGTCGTGCTGGCCGGATGCGGCAGCGTGGACGGGCTCGACGCCGGTGAGCCCGCGCCGTCCGTGTCCGTGCAGCCGCGCCCCCAGCCGCTCTGGCCCGCCTGGTCGAGCACGTCCCCCGAGGCGCCCGGCGCCGACACCGCCACCCACCAGCCGCCGCCACAGGCCCTGGAAGAGCTGCCGACGCTGGGCAAGGGCGGACTCCGTACGGAGGACTTCCGCGAGGTCCTGCGCGCCGACCCGCGGATGAAGCCGCTCGCCGACCGCGGCGAGATCGACCGCCCCGGGCAGGCCGGGCTGCGGCCGCCGCTCCTGACGGACCTGACCGGCGACGGACGCCCCGAGCTGCTCGTGGCCGCCGACACGGAGAGCGGCCGCAGCGTCCTCTCCGTCTACGAGGAGCGCGAAGGACGCGTTTATCCGGTCCTGTTCACCTCCGGGAAGCGCGTGAGCATCGAGACGCTCGGCAGGGACCTGCTGGTACGCAGTTCGTGCGCGGACGGCGGCCAGCAGGCCGTGCGGTTCCACTGGGACGGCGTACGGATGTCGACGGTGAGCGACACGAAGAACTACAAGAAGGACGGCTCCGGTGCCGACGGCTCCCCGTCGCCGACGCCCACCCCTACGCCCACTCCGGAGCCCTCGCGCGGCACGGACGGGCCGCGGTGAGAGGCGTCGGGCGGCGCGCTCGCGCCGCGCTCAACGCCCTCGGTCTGCGCTGGAAGATCGCCGCGCTGCTCGCGCTCGGCTGCGCGGTCGTCGCCGTCGCCATCGGGGTCCTCGTCCACCAGGCGCGGCTCGAACAGGTCTCCGAGAACGCCAGGTCGGGGGCGACCGCGCAGCTGGTGCGGGTGCGTCAGCTGTACGAGCTGACGGGGCAGGTCGACACCGCCGGAGACGCCCGTACGGACGCCGCCATCGACGCGCCCGATCTGCCCGCGTCGCTGCGAGCCGCCGCTCTGGACGGGCGGCGGACCACGTACCTCGACATGAGCGCCGAGCACCCCGTCGTGTGGGCGGCGCGCCCAGTAGGCGGCCACGTGCTCTCGGTCCGCGAGTCACTGACCGAACAGGCCGCGGAGATGGCGGAGTTCGACCGGCAGCTCCTTGCTTCGGGGGCCGTCGTCGTCATCCTCGCGGCACTGGGTGGCGCCGCGCTCGCCAGCCGCCTCAGCCGCGAGCTGCGGACCGCGGCGGCCACCGCGCGCCGCATCAGCCAGGGCGAACTGGACGCCCGTATCGACCATCCGCGCGTGCCGGGCAGTCGGCCCGGCAAGGACGAGGTGGCCGAACTGGCCGCCGCCGTCGACACGATGGCGGCGTCCCTGCAGCAGCGCATCGAGGCCGAGCAGCGCTTCACCGCCGACGTCGCCCACGAGCTGCGCACCCCGCTGACCGGTCTGCACACCGCGGCCGAACTGCTGCCGCAGAGCCGCCCCACGGAACTCGTACGTGACCGGGTGACCGCCCTGCGCACCCTCACCGAGGATCTGCTCGAAGTGGCGCGGCTCGACGCGGAGATGGAACGCCCCGACCTGGGCACGCATCCGCTGCGCGCGCTCACGGAGGGGATCGTGCAGCGGTCGGGGTGCGCGGTGCGGTTCGCGACGGCAGCAGAGAGCAGGGCGGACGGCTCGGGCTCGGGCTCGGGCTCGGGCTCGGGCGACACGCTCGTACGCACCGACGCGCGCCGTCTGGAGCGGATCGTCGCCAACCTCGTCGCCAACGCCCGCAGGCACGGGGCCGGTCCGGTCGAGGTGCGGGTGGCCGGGCCCGCGGTCACGGTCAGCGACCATGGTCCCGGCTTTCCCGAGCATCTCCTCAAGGAGGGCCCGCGGCGCTTCCAGACCGGAGCCCGCGAGCGCGGACAGGGCACGGGCCTGGGGCTGACCATCGCGTTCGGCCAGGCCCAGGCGATCGGCGCGCGGGTGGAGCTGCGCAACGCGGCGAGCGGCGGCGCGGTGGCGACGGTGCGCCTGCCGGAGGCCTGAGCCCGCGCAACCCCACACACGCTCAACTGCCGTACGGGCGGGCCTCCTTGGCGCTGCGCAGCGCCCACGCCCACCAGTGGAGCTGGTCGAGCATCGACTTGGCGGCGGCGTTGGCGGCCGTCGGGTCCTTGTGGGTGCCGTCGTCGGCGAAGAGGCCGCCCGCGTTGTGGAAGGAGACGGTGTCGCGAATCGTCATGGTGTGCAGTTCGGCGAAGACCGGGCGCAGGTGCTCGACCGCGCGCAGGCCGCCGGAGAGCCCTCCATAGGAGACGAAGGCGAGGGGCTTGGCCTGCCACTCGGCGTTGTGCCAGTCGATGAGGCTCTTGAGGGAGGCGGGGTAGGAGTGGTTGTACTCGGGGGTGAGGACGACGAAGGCGTCTGCGGCGGCCAGCTTCGGCGTGACCTTGCCGAGCTCGGCGAGGGTCTCGTGCGACGGGTTGAAGGAGAGCGCGGTCGGCAGGTGGGAATCGGCCAGGTCGATGACGTCCACCTCGAAGTCCGCCCGCTCCCCGATCCGCGCGAGCAGCCACTCGGCGACGATCGGCCCGAAGCGGCCCTCGCGATTGCTCCCGATGATGACGGCAACGCGCAGGGGTGCGGCGGACTCGGTGGAGAACGCGACGGTGGTCGCGCTGGAAAACGTGGCGGTGGACGGGGAATCAGTGGCATTCGTGTTCTGGGTCATGAGAGGAGCGTCGTTGCTCAACCTAGGTTGAGGTCAAGCGGGACGTGCGGGGAGTTTCCGGAGGCGTCGTACGGTGACGGCCATGACGACAACTCCTCCGGCAGCTCCTCCGCCCCTGCAGCGCATCGAGATCGACGGGCGGGACGTCACCGCGGACCGGCTGCTGTGGGCCGCGCTCGGCGGCGTGGGGCACTTCACCGCGATGCAGGTCAGGGGTGGCGCGACGCGCGGGCTCGGGCTGCATCTGGAGCGGCTCGACGCGGCCACCCGTGAGCTGTTCGACCGGGAGCTGGACGGCGAGCACGTGCGCGGGCTCATCCGGCACGTGCTCCGCGACGACATCGCCGACGCCTCCGTACGCGTCCACGTCCACGCACCCGAGGGCGAGCCGTCCGTGACGGTCACCGTCCGGGCGCCGGCCGAGATGTCCGAGAACCCGCAGGCCCTGCGGTCCGTCCCGTACCAGCGGCCCTTCCCGCACATCAAGCACATCGGCGGCTTCGGGCAGGCCCTCCACGGAGAGCTCGCCCGGCGGGCGGGCTTCGACGACGCGCTGCTCACCGGGCACGGCGGAACGATCAGCGAGGGTGCCGTCACGAACATCGGCTTCCACGACGGCGCCGAGGTCGTCTGGCCCGACGCGCCCTGCCTGACCGGCATCACCATGCAGCTGCTCGAAGCGCGCCTCACGGCCGCCGGGATCCCCACGCGCCGGGCGCCGGTCACGCTCGCCGACCTCTCCTCGTACTCGGCCGCCTTCGTCACCAACGCGCGCGGCATCGCGCCGGTGCGGCGGATCGACGACACCGGCTTCGCGGTCGACGAGAAGCTGATGGTGACACTGGCGGAGCTCTACGCCGACGTTCCCTGGGACGCCGTCTGAGGTGGGATCAGGTCGGGTCACGGGGCACGTGAGGAGGGGCGGCGGAGAGACGTCCGGTCGGCCCAGGGGTCACCCATTCACAGGCGCCCCGCGTCCCCTTCGGACACTGCTCGGCGACACGCCGAGTGACCTGCTGGAATGTTCCCGCCGAAAGGTCAGAAGCCGCTCCACCGCACGCTTTCTGACAGCTCTTCAGGAGGCGTACGTCGCCGAGTGCCACTTACCTCGGTAGCGCGGGGTTCGACCGACGCAGCGGCACTTGGAGGTGCCGCGGGCCGTGCCCTCTGATGGCCCCTCGGAGGAGCAAGCACGATGCGCAAAGCCCGCCTGCTGACCACTGCCGCGCTCGCCGTCGCATCGGCGGCCCTGCTGGCACCCCCCGCCGCGGCCGCCGTGCGCGACGCGGGCGGCGGCCTTCAGGTCCACCCGGCCACCGTCATGCCGGGCTCCACGGTCACCGTGGACACCACCGCCTGCGGCAGCGACGGGGCCGCGACGGGCGACGCGAGCGCGGTCGGCGCCGGCACCTTCACGCTCGCCCCGGACACGCACAAGGAGAACGCGACCGGCACGTTCAAGGTGCCGCCGTCGGCCCAGCCCGGCACCTACGAGATCGCCGCGCAGTGCTCCGGCTCCGGCGCGGACGGCAAGCAGGTGGCGGGCGACCTGATCGTGACGATCACCTCCACCGCCGCCGCCCGCGATGCGCAGCAGGTGACCCCGAAGGGCCATGTGAAGACGGGGGTCGGCGGCGCTCTCGGCCCCGACCCCGTGCAGACCGCGGCGGGAGTGGCGGCGCTTGCCGTCGCCGCCGCGGGCGGTACCTGGCTCCTGCATCGCCGGGCGAGAGGCGACAGGATCTGACGGACACCCTCCGCTGTCCACCGGTACCGCCAGCCCCCTCCCCCTCCGGGTCCACCGGTCCCAAGTGGACCCGGAGGGGGATGCGGGGACCGGCCTCCCCGAACCCTGAGGGGGACGAGTCGATTGACGCGCAGGAAGAATCCCGGCAGGAAACACCCCGGCAGGAAAGCCGTCAACTCCGCCATAGGCACGGTCACCGTCCTCGCCCTGTGCTCCGGCGCGTGGCTGCTGCACAACGGCACGGAGTCCCATCCCCCGCCGCAGCCGTCCGCCGAGCAGGCCGCGTCGGCCCACCCCCGGTCCGGCGACGCCCCGGCCGCCGCGGCGCTGCCCCCGTCCCCGCCCGACCGGATCCGGATCCCCTCGATCCGGATCGACGCGCCTCTCATGGGGCTCGGTCTGACGCGGCAGGGCAGCCTGGACGTACCGCCGCCGAAGAAGACGAATCTCGCGGGCTGGTACGAGTCGGGGACCACGCCGGGCGAGACCGGCACCGCCGTCGTGGCGGGGCACGTCGACAACGCGGACGGCCCGTCCGTCTTCTACGACCTGGGCGGTCTGACCCGGGGCCGGACCATCGAGATCGAGCGCAGGGACGGCAGCGTCGCGGTGTTCACCGTCGACGCGAACGAGGTCTACGACGCGAAGGAGTTCCCGGACGCCAAGGTGTACGGGGCGGCGGACCGGCCGGAGCTGCGGGTGATCACGTGCGGCGGCGGTTACTCGAAGACGACGGGGTACGAGGGCAATGTCGTGGTGTTCGCGCATCTGACGGGCGTGCGCTGATCACCGGCCGGAGGGTTGCGGTTGGCCGGTCCCGCCACACCAACCGCTATGCGAACCACTGCTCGTACGCCATCTTCGCCACGAGCCCGAACACGGTGGTGAGCAGCACGATCCGGACGAAGCCGCTGCCCTTCTTCAGCGCGGTGTGCGCCCCGAACATGCCGCCCGCGAGGTTGAAGACGGCCATCAGCGCGGCCAGTTGCCACAGGACCGCGCCCTGCCAGGCGAACATCGCGAGGGCGCCCGCGTTGGTGCAGCAGTTGACGATCTTGGCGGTGGCGGAGGCGGACACCAGGTCGAGGTGGAGCACGGCGGTCAGCGCGAGCACCAGGAAGGTGCCGGTGCCGGGCCCGATGAGGCCGTCGTAGAACCCGATGCCGAGGCCCGCGAGGCCGATGGCGGCGAGGATGCGCTTGGGCGACGCGGGGCGGGCGGAGGGCGCGGTGCCGAAGGCGGGCCTGAAGATGACGAAGGCCCCGACGCCGAGCAGCACCACCATGATCACGGGCTTGAGCACCTCGGTGCTCATGCCGGCGGCGAAGAAGGCGCCGCCCATGGACCCGGCGAGCGCGGCCAGGCCGATCCGGACGGCGGTGGGCACGTCGACCGGCGTCTTCCTGACGTAGGTCACCGCGGCGCCGGTCGTCCCGACGATGGCCACGGCTTTGTTCGTCCCGAGTGCGTGCGCGGCCGGGGTCCCGGGCGGCAGGCCGAGGAGCAGGGCGGGCAGCAGGAGGAGCCCGCCGCCGCCCACCACCGCGTCGATCCAGCCGGCCGCGAGTGCGGCGATGCAGAGGACGACGACGGTGGTCAGAGATATGTCGGGCATGATCGCGACCTTATGGAGGGGTGATCACGCCGTCCATGAATTCAGGGAGAGTTGAGGGACTTCAGAGGTTTCGTTCTTCCCCGTCCCCTGTCCCCCCGTCCCTCGTCCCTCGTCCCTTGTCCCTCGTCTCCCGTCCCTCGCCACCGCTACGGCGCAGCCTGAGGTGCAGGAACCCCCGCCGGGGCGCGATCGGGTGCCGGTGGCGCCGCCGGGTCGACCGTGAGGGCGAGCACGGTGGCGACCAGCGCGCTCGCTCCCGCGAGGCCCGTCGCCAGTTTGCGGCGTGCCTGCACGGTGGGGCCCAGGACCGGGCCCACGGGTTTGCGATGACGTCCCACGTCAGCCCCTCTCCAGGTTCGAAAGTCTCAGTTCGAAAAGTCATGGTGGTTCTCAAAAGGTGAAGCACTCGGCGTGGATGCGCTCCTGGGGCACCCCGGCCCGTACGAGCGACACGGTGGCGGAAGCGGCCATCCCTGGCGGCCCGCACAGGTAGACGTCGTGCTCGGCGAGGTCGGGGATCAGATTGCGCAGGGCCTGCGGGGCGAGCGGATCGAAGGAGGCGTCGGACCGGCCGAGCAGATAGTGCAGGCCCGCTCCCCTGCTCCGGGCGATAGCCTCCAGCTCCTCCCGCAGCACGAGCTGCTCCGCGCTGCCGGCCCGGTAGAGGAGCGTGAGGTCCCCGGGCCCGCCGGGCAGCGTCTCGAACAGCGCCCGCATCGGGGTGATCCCCACCCCGCCCGCGAGCAGCAGCACCTTGCGCCGCGTACGCCGATGGGCGGTCAGCGCCCCGAAGGGCCCCGTGGCGAGCACCCGCGTCCCCGGCTTCAGGCGCCGCATCCGCCGTGTGTGGTCGCCCAGGGCTTTCACGGTGATCCGGAGGGTGTCGTCGCGCACGGGCGCGGACAGCGAGAACGGCAGCGCGGTGCGCCACAGCCTGCGCCGCAGGAAGCGCCAGCGGAAGAACTGTCCGGGTTCGGCGCGCAGTTCGTCGAGCCCGATGCCCTGCATGACGACCGACACGACACCGGGGCCCTCGTCGCGTACGTCGATGACGCGCAGGCTGTGCCGCAGCGCCTGCCGCACGGGCACGACGACGCGGTACCAGACGAGCAGCACGGCCACCGTGGCGTGCAGCATCGACCACAGCCACACCGTCAGGATGCTGCCCGCCACGTCGGGCCCCGCGAGCTGGTGCACGAAGCCGAGCGCCACGCCGAGGTAGGTCAGCAGGTGCACGGCCCGCCAGGTCTCGTGCGGGACGCGGCGCCGCATCGCACGCGCCGAGGTGACACCGACGGCGAGCAGCAGGGCGGTGCCCGCGCAGGCCAGGGCGAGGCCCGGGTAGCCGAGCAGGTCGAGGCCGGCGCTGAGGAGGTCGGTGTCGGCGTGGGCGGCGTATCCGCACAGGGCGAGCAGGGCGTGGGCCAGGCACAGGCTGAGCACGTAGCGGCCGCCCTGGGCGTGCAGCCGGGCGAGCCGGTCGGCGCCGACGCCGTGCTCGACCGCGGGCACGCGGGCCATCAGGAAGAGCATGACGAGGACGCCGTACCCGGCGAGCAGGCCGGTGAGATGGGCACCGGTCGCGAAGAGCACATCGAGCCGGGCCGAGGGTTCAACTTGCACGGCCCAAAGCGCGGTGACGGCGACCGCCATACCGAGGATTCCGTTGCGCAGGGCGATGGGGGTGACGCGAATCGGCGAAACGGGGGTGGCGGCGGCCCGGGGCCGCGGGGGCACCGGTGGCATCGGCGGAACCTGCGGCCCGTCCGTCTGCCGCAGGTACGCGGACAGCGCGGGGTACGCGTCAAGGCGGGAATCGGTCACGTCGGTGGTCACGGCCGCAGACTAGGCGTGGGGCTCCGGCAAAAACGCCTGGTCAGCCGGATACGACTGATCCTTAAGGCACCCTTGAGGATTGCCTCAACGAGGGTTAAGTCCAGTTCGCCAGAAGGCCACTACGGGGCAATCGGGCGGGTGGGCGGGTGGGCGGGAAAGCTAGTTCGTCCGGGGTCGGATGCGGGGTGAACGGGCGGGTGGGCGGGAAAGCTCGTCCGTCCAGGGCCGGACGCGGGCCACCCCCAAGGCCCCCGGCCAGACCCCTCACATCCAGTTCCGGCCCCCGCTGAGGGCAGCGTTCCCCCAGGGAAACAGTCAGGATGCCGCCGGGTAACACCGCCCCCGCACGCTGCCGTACATGACCTCATCGACCCCGAGCCCCGCGACCCCCGTGGTGGTGATCGGCGGCGGCCTAGCCGGTGTCCGCCTCGCCCAGCGGCTCGGGGGCTCCGGCGACGAAACCCGCCGCGTCACCCTCATCGGAGAGGAGCCGCACGCCCCGTACAACCGCGTGCTCCTCGCCGACGTCCTCTCCGGACGACTCGACCCCGAGGTCATCGGCCTTCCGCCCGCCCCCGCCGAGTTCCTCCGCACCCGCGCCGTCCGCGTCGACCGCGCGGACCGGATCGTGCACTGCGCGGACGGCAGCGTCGTCCCGTACGGCACGCTCGTCCTCGCGACCGGCTCGAACCCGGTGCTCCCGCCGCTGCGGGGCCTCTTCGAGCCCGGCGCGGTGGAGCTGCCGCGCGGCGTGCACGCCTTCCGGACGATGGACGACTGCCTGGCCCTGTCCAAGGCCGTCGTACCCGGAACCCGCGTAGTCGTCATCGGCGGCGGCCTCCTCGGCGTATCGGCCGCCCGCGCGCTGGCCGTGCGCGGCGCCCAGGTCGTCCTCACCCAGCAGGGCGACCGCCTCATGGAGCGCCAGCTCGACCCCGCCGCGAGCGCACTCGTGCACCAACACCTCACCGAACTCGGCGTGGAAGTGCACACCGAGTGCCGTGTACGCGGGGTTCGCCAGACCGACGGGGCCATCCGCTCGGTGGAGCTCGCCGACGGCTACGTACTCGGCACCGACCTCACCGTCCTCGCCTGCGGCGTCCGCCCCCGCACGGGCCTCGCGCAGGCCGCGGGCCTGGACGTGCGCCGCGGCATCGTCGTCGACGACGAGCTGCGCACCTCCGACCCGCACATCCGCGCCATCGGCGACTGCGCCGAGCACTCCGGCGAGGCCCGCTGCCTGGCGGCGCCCGCGCTGGAACAGGCCGACGCGCTGGCGGACAGCCTGCTCTCCCCGCGGGACGCCCGCCCCTACGCCGGCACCCGCGCCCTCACCCGCCTCACCCTGCACAACGGACGCCCCGGCTCCGCTCCCCTGGACCTGGCGGCCTTCGGCGACCCCGAGCACCGGCCCGACGACGACGTCGTCCAGCTCGCGGACGCCACCCGTGGCACGTACCGCAAGGTCGTCGTGCGCGGTGACCGGCTCGTCGGCGGCGTACTGCTCGGCGAACTGACCGCCGTCGGCGCGCTCGCCCGCGCCTGGGAGGCCGACGACCAGCTGCCCGACGACGGCAGCCCCCTGCTCCACCTGCTCACCAACGACGGAGGCCTCTGAGATGCCCACGGACACGGACACCCCCCGCCCCCGCCACGGCGCGCACGACAACACCATCGTCCTTGTCGGGCACGGCATGGTCGGCCAGCACTTCCTGGAGGCCATCGCCGCCCGCGGCCTCACCGACAACCACCGCGTGGTCGTCCTGTGCGAGGAGCCGCGGCCCGCCTACGACCGCGTACAGCTCACCTCGTACTTCGCGGGCCGCACACCCGACGAACTCTCCCTCACGGACCCGGAGTTCATCGCGAAGCACGGCATCGAGCTGTACGTCGGCGACCCCGCCGAGACCGTCGACCGCGACGCGAAGACCGTCACCGCGCGCTCGGGGCAGACCTTCGCCTACGACACCCTGGTCCTCGCGACCGGCTCCTTCCCCTTCGTGCCGCCGGTGCCGGGCAAGGACACGACGGGCTGTTTCGTCTACCGCACGATCGAGGACCTGCTCGCCATCGAGGAGTACGCGAAGACGTACGCCACGACCGGCGCCGTCGTCGGCGGCGGGCTGCTGGGCCTGGAGGCCGCGGGCGCGCTGCGCGGCCTCGGACTCGACACGCATGTGGTGGAGTTCGCGCCGCGGCTGATGCCCGTACAGGTCGACGAAGGCGGCGGCGCCGCGCTCCTGCGCACCATCACCGGCATGGGCCTGACCGTGCACACGGGCGTCGGCACCCAGGAGATCGTCGGCACGGAGGGTGCCGTCAGCGGGATGAAGCTGTCGGACGGCAGTGAACTCGCCACCGATCTCGTCGTGTTCTCCGCCGGCGTCCGCCCCCGCGACCAACTCGCCCGCGACAGCGGCCTTTCGGTGGGCGAACGCGGCGGCATCACCGTCGACGAGCAATGCCGCACCAGCGACCCGTCCGTGTACGCGATCGGCGAGTGCGCCCTGGCGTCGGACGGCCGGGTCTACGGCCTGGTCGCGCCCGGCTACGAGATGGCCGAGACCGTCGCCGCCTCCATCGCCGCGGAGGAGTCGAGCTTCACCGGCGCCGATCTCTCCACCAAGCTGAAGCTGCTCGGCGTGGACGTCGCCTCCTTCGGAGACGCGCACGGCGCGACCCCGGACTGCCTGGACGTCGTCTACTCCGACTCGCGCTCGGGCACGTACAAGAAGCTGGTCATCGGCACGGGTGGTGAGCTGCTCGGCGGTGTCCTGGTCGGTGACGCGGAGGCGTACGGCGTGCTGCGGCCGATGACCGGGAGCGTGCCGCCGGTCTCGCCGGAGCAGCTGGTGCTTCCCGCGGGCGCGGGCGGCCCGGTGTCGATCGGCCCATCCTCACTGCCGGACTCCGCGGTCATCTGCTCCTGCCACAACGTCACCAAGGGCTCCATCCGCGGCGCCGTCACCGAGCACAACTGCACCACCGTGCCCGAGGTCAAGAAGTGCACCAAGGCCGGTACAGGCTGCGGCAGTTGCGTGAAGGTGCTCGGCCAGTTGGTGAACGACGAGCTTGAGGCGTCGGGCGTCGAGGTCGACAAGGGCCTGTGCGGCTGCTTCGGCCAGACCCGCCAGGAGCTGTACGAGATCGTCCACACCCTGGGGATCACCTCCTACCGTCAACTCCTGGACTCCCACGGCCGCGAGTCCGCCCGTGGCACGGAGGGCTGCGAGACCTGCAAGCCGACGGTCGGCTCGATCATCGCCTCCCTTGCCCCGACGATCGGCGCCGACGGCTACGTACTCGAAGGCGAGCAGGCGTCCCTCCAGGACACGAACGACCACTTCCTCGCCAACCTCCAGAAGAACGGCTCGTATTCGGTCGTGCCGCGCATCCCCGGCGGCGAGATCACCCCGGAGAAGCTGATCGTGATCGGCGAGGTGGCCAAGGACTTCGGTCTCTACACGAAGATCACCGGCGGCCAGCGCATCGACATGTTCGGCGCACGCGTGGAGCAACTTCCGCTGATCTGGACGCGGTTGGTGGACGCGGGATTCGAGTCGGGTCACGCGTACGGCAAGTCGCTGCGGACGGTGAAGTCCTGCGTCGGGCAGACCTGGTGCCGTTACGGCGTCCAGGACTCGGTCCGGATGGCGATCGACCTGGAGCTGCGCTACCGCGGCCTGCGCTCCCCGCACAAGCTGAAGTCGGCCGTCTCGGGATGCGCCCGCGAATGCGCGGAGGCCCAGTCCAAGGACTTCGGCGTGATCGCCACGTCGAGCGGCTGGAACCTGTACGTGGGCGGCAACGGCGGCGCGACCCCGCGCCACGCGGACCTGCTCGCCCAGGACCTGTCCGATGCCGAACTGGTGCGCCTCATCGACCGGTTCCTGATGTTCTACATCCGTACGGCGGACCGCCTGGAGCGCACATCGACCTGGCTGGAGCGCATCGAGGGCGGCCTCGACCACGTACGGGACGTGGTCGTCCATGACTCGCTCGGCCTCTGCGACGAACTGGAGGCCCTGATGGCCGACCACGTCGCGCACTACCGCGACGAGTGGTCCGAGACCATCAACGACCCCGAGCACCTCGCGCGGTTCGTGTCCTTCGTGAACGCGCCGGACGTCCCGGACCCGACCGTGAGCTTCGTCCCGGAACGGGACCAGATCAAGCCGGACCTGCCGCTGCTCTCCATCGGCTCCCGCCCCCGCGACCTGGAAGGTGCTGCATCCTGATGAGCATTCAACTCCATTTGGAAGACGACTGGTTCGAGGTCTGCGACCGCGCGCACCTCCAGCCTGGCCGCGGCATCGCCGCGCTGCTCCCCGACGGCCGCCAGGCCGCGCTCTTCATCGACCGCGCGGGCCGCGCGTACGCGATCGACAACCGCGACCCGTTCACGGGCGCCGCGGTGCTCTCGCGGGGCCTGCTCGGCGCGGCGGCGGGCCGGCCGTTCGTCGCGTCGCCGCTCCTGAAGCAGCGGTTCGACCTGGAGACGGGGCAGTGCCTGGACGACGACTCGGTGACGGTCCAGACGCACCGGGTCCGGCTGGCCTAGCAGCTTTACTTGACCGAGCGTTCCAGTCAGCCCTAGTCTCCCCTCGTGGCCAGGACCAAGGAATTCGATCCGGACGCCGCGCTCCAGTCAGCCCTAGAGCTGTTCTGGCGGCGCGGTTACGAGGCGACGTCGATGGCCGACCTCGTCGAAGAACTGGGCATCGGCCGCGCCAGCCTCTACGCGACCTTCGGCAACAAGCACGACCTGTACCTGAAGTCACTGGAGCGGTACGCCGAGTCCCAGAACCCGCGACTGCTCGCCGAGCTCTCGCAGCCGGGCCCCGCACTGCCCGCCGTCCGTGCGGTGGTCCGCCGCTTCGGGGCCGAGGCGGCCTCCGAAACGGGACGCCTGAACGGCTGTTTCATCACCAACACGGCAGCCGAGCTCGGCCCGCACGACGAGGCGGCTACCCGCCGCGTCGAGCGCAGCTGGGAGCACATGGAGACGCTGCTGCACTCCGCGCTCGTCCGCGCCCAGGCGCAGGGCGAACTCCCCGAGGACCGCGATCCGCTCGCCCTCGCGCGCATGCTGCTGACCCTGATGCAGGGGCTGCGCGTGGTCGGCAAGGCGTCGAAGGACCCGGCGCGGGTGCGGGACGCGACGGAGCAGGCGCTGACCCTGCTCGACTGAGCCCTCTTTTCCTGAATCCTCCGGCCTCTTTTTTCATGCCCCGATACTGAACCGATCGTTCAAGAAACCCTTCAAGAAACCAATTCAAGAAAAGAGTTCCGTCATGACTTCAGCACCGCGCACCCGCTTCGCCGGCCGCACCGCCCTCGTCACCGGCGGCGGCTCCGGCCTCGGCCGCGCCATGGCGCTCGCGTTCGCCGCCGAGGGCGCGAACGTCGTCGTCGCCGGGCGCACCGAAGGCCCCCTCAAGGAGACCGTGGGCCTCATCGAGGATGCGGGCGGCACGGCGCTCGCCGTCCCGGCCGACGTCTCGCGCTCCGCGGACCTCGCGGCGCTCGTCGATGCCACCGTCGAGCGGTTCGGCTCGCTGGACGTGGCCGTCAACAACGCGGGCGTCCTGCGTGCCGGGCAGCCGGTCGCGGAGCTGCCCGAGGAGGACTGGCGGACGATGCTCGACATCAACGTCACCGGCGTACTGCTCGCGCTCCAGGCCGAGGTGCGGCAGATGCGTACCCAGCCCGGCGGCGGGGCGATCGTCAACATCTCCTCCAACCTCGGCGCCCACACCAGCCTGCCGGGCACCATCGGTTACGGCGTCACCAAGGCCGCCGTCTCCGCGCTGACCAAGGGCGCCGCGGTCGAGCACATCGGCGAGGGGGTGCGGATCAACGCGGTGAGCCCCGGCTCGTCCGACACCACCATGTCGCTGCTCCCGGGCGAGAGCGAGGCCGGGCGCGCGGAGCGGATGAAGGGCGCGACGCCGCTCGGCCGCGTCTCGTCGACCGCGGAGGTCGCGGCCGCCGTGCTCTACCTCACCTCGGACGAATCGGCGTCGGTGGTGGGCGCGGACCTGGTCATCGACGGGGGCGCCGCAGCCTGACTCCCCGCCCTTCCCGCACCGGCGCGGTCCTGGCGAGCGAAGTGGGCGGTACGCGGCGCTGAAAGGGTGAGACGGCGCGGCCCCCGTGCTTCCGCCTTGCGGCAGGACGCGGCCGGTCCTAGCGTCGCGCCATGAGCGGACGTACGGGCGACACAGGTGCGGCGGGCGGCACGGGCGCCACGGGCCGCGCCGCGGGCAAGAGGATCACCGAGAAGCTGTCGGACGAGGCGCTGCGCGAGGCGACCGGCAAGGGGTGGCCGCAGTGGTTCGCGGTGCTCGACGCCTGGGGCGCGGCCTCCCGGGGCCACACGGAGATCGCCCGCCACGTACGCGAGGACCACGGCGTCGACGGCTGGTACGCCCAGTCCGTGACCGTCGGCTACGAGCAGGAGCGGGGTCTGCGCGAGGTCGGCCAGAGCAGCACGGGCGACTGGCGGACGAGCGGCAGCAAAACGATCGAGGCTTCGGCGGCCCGGGTCATCGAGGCCTTCGCGGACGACGGCGTACGCGGCCGCTGGCTCCCCGGCACCGACATCACGCTGCGCACGCACCGCCCCGCCAAGTCGGTGACCGCCGACTTCAAGGACGCGACGGGCGCCACCAGCCGTCTCTCCGTGGGTGTGACCGTCAAGGGCACGGCGAAGACACTGGTGGGCGTCCGGCACGAGAAGCTGGCGGACGCGGCGGAGGTGGCGGCGTACAAGGCGTTCTGGCGCGAGCGCCTGGCCGAACTCAAGTCCCTGCTGGAGAACGCCGAGTAGCCCCACCGTTCCCCCGGGCACTCGGAGGGGGCGCACTCCGCGTCCCGCACGCCCGGAAGCGTCCCGCACCCCCGGAATTCGGCCGCATATACCTTTCGCTGCGTCCATCGGCCCCGGCTCCACGGAAGTCATGCGGCAAGGCCCCGGCAACCGTGAGCGGCCCGGGGCACGGGAGACCGGACGGAGTCGACATGGTGGAGCAGGGCGGGCGCAGGAGCGCCGCCGGGCTGGCGGAGGACCCAGCAGATCTGGCGTACCGCGCGATGCTGGCCCACGGCCTTAACTGCCCCCGCTGCCAGTGCAACTGGCGCGAGTGCCCCACCCGCCGGGCCCTGGCAGCCATACTGCGCGAGGCACGCCGCTGACGCCCACGGGCAGCCCGACGGGCAGCGCGAGGCCGTCCAGGCCACCGAAACCAGGCAAGTAGGGCGAGTAGGAAATCAAGCGATGACATTGCATTCCGATGTGGCCGAGCTCCTCGCGGAGGCCGGCCTCGCCGACGTGGACGAGGACGAGGCCGTCGCGGATGACCACGCCCGGACGTCCGCGTACCTCCGCGTCGTCTCGGTCGTCGCTGCCTCGCAGAGCCGCGACCGGGACCGCAGGATCGTGGCCACGATCCTGCGCGACCCCGACGCAAGCGGGGCCAAGACGGCGGTGGTCGCCCTCGTGGACAGGATCGCGTGGAAGGTGAGCGGTCCCGCCGAGTTCCGGCAGTGGTCGGACGACCTGCTGCCGGAGATCGACCGGCTCCCCGTCGAAGCCTTCCGCGACTTCATTCGCCGCCGCATCCAGGACTGGCTGTTCCACCTGTCCGTCGAGGACGGTCACGTGCCGACGGCGGCCGAGTTGGCGGAGGTCACGGACTGGATGCAGCGCTACCTGGCGGAGGGATCGACGTCGCCTGCGGTACTCGCCGTGGTCGCCGAGTCGGCCCGCACCAGGAAGACACGCAACATCGCGGAGAACCGGTCAAGGAGCCGCGAGCTGAGAACGACCGAAGGGGCAGCTCCCCCGCACAGGGAACTGCCCCTTCGTGGTGAACCGGGACCGACGCCGCATCGGTGAGGGTCGGGGACACGGCGTCGGCCCCGGAGTTCTGCCGGTGGCCCGTCAGGACTACCGGTGGTCGCTGCCCGCCGACTCGGAGGCGGCGCGGCCGGCTTCGAGGCGGGCCACCGGGATGCGGAACGGGGAGCAGGAGACGTAGTCCAGGCCCACCTCGTGGAAGAAGTGGACGGACTCCGGGTCGCCGCCGTGCTCGCCGCAGACGCCGAGCTTCAGGTCCGGGCGGGTGGCGCGGCCCGCCGCCACGGCGTCCCGCACCAGCTTGCCCACGCCGTCCTTGTCGATGGTCTCGAAGGGGGAGACACCGAAGATGCCCTTCTCCAGGTAGGCGGTGAAGAACGAAGCCTCCACGTCGTCCCGCGAGAAGCCCCAGACGGTCTGCGTGAGGTCGTTCGTGCCGAAGGAGAAGAACTCGGCGGCCTCGGCGATCTGGTCCGCCGTGAGCGCGGCACGCGGCAGCTCGATCATGGTGCCGAGCGCCAGCTTCAGCGCCACGCCGGTCGTCGCCTCGACCTCCGCGATGACCTGCTCGGCCTCCTCGCGGACGATCTCCAGCTCCTGGACCGTGCCGACGAGCGGAATCATGATCTCCGCGCGCGGGTCGCCCTTGGCGTTCTTGCGCTCGGCGGCGGCCTCGGCGATGGCCCGTACCTGCATGGTGAACAGGCCGGGGATCACGAGACCCAGGCGTACGCCGCGCAGGCCCAGCATCGGATTCTGCTCGTGCAGGCGGTGCACGGCCTGGAGCAGGCGCAGGTCGTTCTCGTTGGAGTCCTTGCGGGACTCGGCGAGGGCGACCCGGACGGACAGCTCGGTGATGTCCGGCAGGAACTCGTGCAGCGGCGGGTCCAGGAGACGGACCGTGACCGGGAGGCCGTCCATCGCCTCGAAGAGCTCCACGAAGTCGCGCTTCTGGAGCGGCAGGAGCTCCTTGAGGGCTTCCTCCCGCTCGCCGTCCGCGTCGGCGAGGATCAGCCGCTCGACCATCTCGCGGCGCTCACCGAGGAACATGTGCTCGGTGCGGCACAGGCCGATGCCCTGGGCGCCGAAGCGGCGGGCGCGAAGGGCGTCCTCGGCGTTGTCCGCGTTGGCGCGCACCCGCAGGCGGCGTACTCGGTCCGCGTACGCCATGATCCGGTGCACGGCGCCGACCAGCTCGTCCGCGTCGTCGGCACCGGCGTGCATGCGGCCCTCGAAGTACTCGACGACCGGCGACGGGACGACGGGCACCTCACCGGCGTAGACCTTGCCGGTCGAGCCGTCGATGGAGACGACGTCGCCCTCCTCGATGACCACACCGCCGGGCGCGGTCAGGCGGCGCCGCTTGGTGTCGACCTCGATCTCCTCGGCGCCGCAGACGCAGGTCTTGCCCATGCCGCGGGCGACGACTGCGGCGTGCGAGGTCTTGCCGCCGCGGGAGGTGAGGATGCCCTCGGCCGCGATCATGCCGTCGAGGTCGTCCGGGTTGGTCTCACGGCGGATGAGGATGACCTTCTCGCCCGAACGCGACCACTTGATGGCCGTGTACGAGTCGAAGACCGCCTTGCCGACCGCGGCACCGGGTGACGCGGCGATGCCCCGGCCGAGCTGCTCGACCTTCGCGGTGTCGTCGAAGCGCGGGAACATCAGCTGGGCGAGCTGGGCGCCGTTGACGCGCTGCAGCGCCTCGGCCTCGTCGATCAGGCCCTGGTCGACGAGCTGCGTCGCGATACGGAAGGCGGCACCGGCGGTGCGCTTGCCGACGCGGGTCTGGAGCATCCACAGCTGGCCGCGCTCGATGGTGAACTCGATGTCGCACAGGTCCTTGTAGTGCGTTTCGAGGGTCTCCATGATCTGCATGAGCTGGTCGTACGACTTCTTGTCGATCTGCTCAAGATCTGCGAGCGGGACGGTGTTGCGGATGCCCGCCACCACGTCCTCGCCCTGTGCGTTCGTCAGGTAGTCGCCGTACACGCCCTGGTGGCCGCTGGCCGGGTCGCGGGTGAACGCGACGCCCGTGCCGGAGTCCGGGCCGAGGTTGCCGAAGACCATCGAGCAGATGTTGACCGCGGTGCCCAGGTCACCGGGGATGCGCTCCTGGCGGCGGTAGAGCTTGGCGCGGTCGGTGTTCCACGACTCGAAGACCGAGCGGATGGCGAGGTCCATCTGCTCGCGCGGGTCCTGCGGGAAGTCGCGGCCCGCCTCGGTCTTGACGATCTTCTTGAACTTCGTGACCAGCTTCTTCAGGTCCGCGGCCTCCAGGTCGGTGTCGACCGTGACCTTCTTGGCGGCCTTGGCGGCCTCCAGGGCGTCCTCGAAGAGCTCGCCGTCGACGTCCATGACGGTCTTGCCGAACATCTGGATGAGGCGGCGGTAGGAGTCCCACGCGAAGCGGTCGTCGCCGGACTGCTTGGCGAGGCCGGTCACCGACTTGTCGGAGAGCCCGATGTTCAGGACGGTGTCCATCATCCCGGGCATCGAGAACTTGGCGCCCGAGCGGACCGAGACGAGCAGCGGGTCGTTGGCCTGACCGAGCTTCTTGCCCATCTTCCGCTCAAGGGCGTCGAGGTGGGCACTCACCTCGTCACGCAGCTCGACCGGCTCCTCGCCGCTGGCGAGGTAGGTCTTGCAGGCCTCAGTGGTGATCGTGAAGCCCGGAGGAACGGGCAGCCCGAGGTTGGTCATCTCGGCGAGGTTCGCGCCCTTCCCGCCGAGAAGGTCCTTGAGGTTCCTGTTGCCCTCGGTGAAGTCGTAAACGAACTTCACCGCCGCATCGCTCGCGTCGCTCGCGTCGTTCGCGTCGTTCTGCGCTACGTGGGGATCTTTGTTTTCCGACACGGGTCTCGACTCCTCGAGGACTCGGTGGCTGCCCTGACGGCGAGGAACATACCCAGATCGAAGGCGCATGGGTACGTCCACTTGTGCGTCATGCGGCCGTAACCACCCGTCCGCCAGTAGATCGAAAGTGACTCAGCGGTAGCTGGACGGGCGATCATTCGTTCAACTCTTGAAGACGCAACGCCCGTAGACCTGGGGTTTTGCTCAAATGAGCGCAAGATTCTCAGATGTGAGTTCATCTCATGAATGATCGAGCAGTGGCACTGAGTGCCACCCCTTGGAGAAGTGCAGTCACCCTGAAACCGCTCATCTGAGCGCCACACCTATCAGGGGTGGCGAGAATCACGCCGTTTGAAGCGGCCTGATGTCAGCATCCGGACGCGTGGCGAGACGATTCGCGCGCCGGTCAGTCCCCGTCGGACGCCGCGGCCGGAAACGGGAAGGGGGTTCAGGCCAAATCTCGCGCAGGCGGCACTTCAGCCGCCCGCAGGCGGCGGTTCAGCCCCCCGACGTGTCCAGCTCCGCGTCCTCGCTGATGCCCGCGCAGTCGTACGGGTCCTTCAGCCAGCCGTCCGGCAGGACAACGCGGTTGTTGCCCGACGTACGGCCGCGCGGGCCGTCCGCTCCCGTGGGCCACGACTGGTCGAGGTCCAGCTCGCCGAGCCCGTCCTCCAGTTCGGCGAGGGACGAGGTGATCGCGAGACGCTTGCGCATCTCCGAGCCGACCGCGAAGCCCTTCAGGTACCAGGCCACGTGCTTGCGGAAGTCGATCACACCGCGCGCCTCGTCGCCGATCCACTCGCCGAGGAGCGTCGCGTGGCGGAGCATCACGGCCGAGACCTCGCGCAGGTTCGGCGCCTTGGGCGCGCCCGTGCCCTCGAAGGCGGCGACCAGGTCGGCGAAGAGCCAGGGGCGGCCGAGGCAGCCGCGGCCCACGACGACTCCGTCGCAGCCGGTCTCCTTCATCATCCGCACCGCGTCGTCGGCGGACCAGATGTCGCCGTTGCCGAGCACCGGGATCTCGGGGACGTGCTCCTTGAGGCGGGCGATGGCGTCCCAGTCGGCGGTGCCGCCGTAGTGCTGGGCGGCCGTGCGGCCGTGCAGGGCGATCGCCGTGACGCCTTCCTCGACGGCGATGCGGCCCGCGTCGAGGAAGGTGATGTGCTCGTCGTTGATGCCCTTGCGCATCTTCATGGTGACGGGCAGGTCCCCGGCACCGCTGACGGCCTCGCGGAGGATCGCGCGAAGAAGGGGCCTCTTGTACGGGAGCGCGGAGCCGCCTCCCTTGCGGGTGACCTTGGGGACGGGGCAGCCGAAGTTCAGGTCGATGTGGTCGGCGAGGTTCTCCTCGGCGATCATGCGGACCGCCTTGCCCACCGTCGCGGGGTCGACGCCGTACAGCTGGATGGACCGGGGCTTCTCGGTCTCGTCGAAGTGGATCAGCTGCATGGTCTTCTCGTTGCGCTCGACCAGCGCCCGCGTGGTGATCATCTCGCTGACGAAGAGGCCCTTGCCGCCGCTGAACTCCCGGCACAGCGTACGGAACGGCGCGTTCGTGATGCCCGCCATGGGTGCGAGCACGACGGGCGGCCGCACGGCGTGCGGGCCGATCTGAAGCTGGGGCTCCATGGCGCGGGATTCCTCCGGGGCGAGCAGTTCTGAAGCGAGGGCAGACCTCTTATTGTCCCCCATCCGCGCGCGTGCCCACGCGCCCCGCCTTCACCAGGCGGTACAGCTCCTCCGTGGCCGCCTGCGAGCGGGCGTCGGCCGGGACGTACGTCCCCAGGCGCGGGCCCTCGGCCGGGCCGAGCCACAGCCCGTGGTACGTGAAGTGCAGCGGGCCCACGGCCGGATTGTTGAAGCGCTTGGACTGGTCGACCGCCTGCATCACCTCGTGCCGCTCCCACAGCTCGCGGAACTCCGGCGACGCGTTGCGCAACCTCCTGAGCAGCGTCTTCCACGCCGGGTCCGCGAGGTGCCCCGCCATCCGCGCCCGGAACCTCGCCACCATCCGGCGCATCGTCTCCGCCCGGTCGTCCATGCCGGCCTGCCAGCCGGGGTGGGTGAAGGTCAGCCACATGCAGTTGCGGTCCTCGGGCGGCAGCGCGTCGAGGTCGGTGAGGAGATTCCCGTACGTCACGTTGTGGGCGAGGATGTCGTAGCGGGCGTTCTGCACGCACGCGGGGTACGGCTCGAGCTGGGTGACGATCCGCAGCAGGCCCTGCGGGACCGACGCGGTCTCGGCTGCCGGGGAGGGGTCGGTGGTGCCCGCGAGCTGGAAGAGGTGCGCGCGCTCACCGGCGTCCAGCATCAGGGCGCGGGACAGCGCGTCCAGCACCTGCGCCGAGACATGGATGGCGCGGCCCTGCTCCAGCCACGTGTACCAGGTGACGCCCACCGTGGAGAGGTGCGCGACCTCCTCGCGGCGCAGCCCCGGCGTGCGGCGGCGCGGACCGCGGGGCAGGCCCGCCTGCTCGGGTGTGATGCGCTCCCGGCGACTGCGCAGGAAGTCGGCGAGCTCGCTGCGGCGGATGCGGTCGCCTGGCGGCGGGGTCGGCGCTGTGGTGTCCATGGGAACGGCTTTGTCCATGGGGACAGCTTGCCCGCGGTCCGACCCTGTTTCCAGGTAGTACAGGTACCAGGATAAAGAGACTCTGGTACCAGGCTGAAGGTTCGACGAGCGTCGTACTCGTGAACCTGACGAAATCCACGGCCCACGTCCTGAAGCCCGCCCACGTCCTGAAGCCCGGCCCGGCCACCCTTCGTGATCCTGTGCCGGGCGGCTCCCCCGCCCTGTCTCCGCTCGGCCTCATCACCGTCCTGCTCGGTGCCGCGCTGCCGATGATCGACTTCTTCATCGTCAACGTCGCCCTGCCCAGCATCGAGCACGACCTGCACGCCTCTCCCGCCACCCTGGAGATGGTCGTCGCGGGTTACGCCGTCGCGTACGCCGTGCTGCTCGTGCTCGGCGGCAGGCTCGGCGACACCTACGGGCGCCGCCGCCTCTTCCTCTGGGGTGTCGCCGCCTTCGGCGTGACCTCGCTGGCCTGCGGGCTCGCGCCCGGCGCCTGGTGGCTCGTGGGGGCGCGGGTCGCCCAGGGCGCGGCGTCCGCGCTGATGCTGCCGCAGGTGCTCGCCACCATCCACGCGACGACGCGGGGCGAGCGGCGGTCCAGGGCGGTCGCCCTCTACGGCTCGGTGGGCGGCATCTCCATCATCCTCGGCCAGGTGCTCGGCGGCGTTCTGGTCTCCGCCGATCTGGCGGGCACCGGCTGGCGCGCGGTGTTCCTGGTGAACGCGCCGGTGGCGGTCGCCGCGCTGCTCTGCGCGGTGCGGGCGGTGCCGGACAGCCGGGCCGAAGAGCCCACCCGCAGCGATGTCGGCGGCACGCTGCTGCTCGCCGCGGCCCTGATCGCGCTGCTCCTTCCCCTGACCGAGGGCAGGGCCGCGGGCTGGCCCCTGTGGTCGCTCCTGTCGCTGGCCGCCTCGCCGTTCCTCGCCTGGGCGTTCGCCCGCGTAGAGCTGCGCGCCGAGCGCAGCGGGGGCAGTCCGCTGCTGCCCCCGTCGCTGCTGCGTGAACCGGGTGTACGGAGGGGGCTCGTCCTCGGCCTGCCCATCTTCACCGGCTTCGCCGGGTGGATGTTCGTCAGCGCGGTGACGCTTCAGCAGTGGCTCGGCTTCAGCCCCCTGAAGTCCGGTCTGACGCTGATCCCGATGGGCGTCGCGCAGTTCGCGGCGTCGATGCTCGCGCCGCGCCTGGTACAGCGGCTCGGCAGCCGCGGTCTTACGCTGTGCGCGCTGGTGCACGGTGCCGGGCTCGCACTGCTCGCCCTGACGGTGCTGTGGACGCCGTACGCCTCGCTGAACCCGGTGGTCCTCGCGCCGGGCCTCGCGCTGTGCGGCCTCGGCCAGGGCGTGCAGCTCGCCCTCTACTACCGCATCGTGCTCGCCGCGGTGCCGGCGGCGAAGGCGGGCGCGGGCAGTGGGCTCGCGGCGACGGTCCAGCAGTCGTGCCTGGCCCTCGGTGTCGCCACCCTCGGCTCCCTTTTTCTGGCCCTGGTACCGGCCGCGGGGATGCGGGACGCGTTCGCGATTGTCCTGGCGGTTCAGGTGGTCGGGCTCGTCGGCCTGGCGCTCCTGAGCCTGCGGCTGCCTCGGAGGCTCGCTTGAGGCGAGGCGGCAGTGCCTTGGGGTGCGGTGCGGGATTCGTCGTGGTTGATCGAGGAGCGGAGGAGGGTGTAGAGCGGCTGCGGCAGGCCTGGGGGGCGTCCCGTCCTAGGCCCGCAGTCCCCGCACCGTCAGGTCGAGTACCGCCGTGAACGCGGCCTCGATGTCGGGGCGGGACCAGTGGGAGGCGTAGGACGGGTCGTGGAAGCGGCTCGTGGCGTCGAAGACGGCGCGGGCCGAGACCGCGGCGTCCGACGAGGCGAACTCGCCCGCGTCCACACCCTGTTGCACGATCGCGGTCAGCTGGCCCGTGAGATCGGCGATGTGTGCGTCCACCACGCCGCTGTTCTCCTCGGTCAACACCGTGTACGTGGCGAAGAGTTCGGGGTCGTCGCCGGCCTTGTGCTGCTTGGCGGCGAAGAGGCCCGCGAGCCAGTGGCGCAGCTTCGCCTCGGGGTGCTCGGCGCCGGTGACGATTCCGGACAGGGACTCCGACGTACGGTCCAGCCAGCGCTTGGTTACCGCGCCGCGCAGTTCCGCCTTCGTGCGGAAGTGGCGGTACACCGTGCCATGACTGACCCCCAGCGCGCGGGCCACGTCCACGACCGTGGCCTTCGCCGCGCCGTGGCGGCGCAGCATCTCCTCCGTGGCTTCGAGGATGCGCTCGGGGGTCAGGGTGCCGGTTGCCATGACAGTGACCGTACCCGGGAGGGATCAGTGCTCGCTGTCGAGGTGCGCCATCTGTGCCTCGGGGTAGCGCGCGCCGGCGGCGGCGCCCACGGGGACCGCCTGCTCGATCGCGGCGAGGTCGGCCTCGCCGAGCGTCACGTCGAGAGCGCCGAGCGCCTCGGCGAGCCGGTCGCGGCGACGGGCGCCGACGAGCGGCACGATCACGGCATCGTGCCGGGACCCCTGGGCGAACACCCAGGCGATGGCGGTCTGCGCGACGCTGACCCCCTTCTGCTCCGCGATCTTGCGGAGGGCGTCGACCAGATCGAGGTTCCGGTCGAGATTCTCGCCCTGGAAGCGGGGGCTCATCGCCCGGAAGTCGTTCGCGGCCAGCTTGCGGTCGCGGGTGAAGTGGCCTGAGATCAGACCGCGGGAGAGCACTCCGTACGCCGTGATCCCGATGCCGAGCTCGCTGACCGTGGGCAGGATCTGCTGCTCGATGCCGCGGGAGATGAGCGAGTACTCGATCTGTACGTCCGAGATGGGGGCGGTGGCGGCGGCACGACGGATGGTGTCGGCGCCGACCTCCGAGAGGCCGATGTGCCGGACGTACCCCTTCTCGACCAGCTCGGCGATCGCGCCGACGGTCTCCTCGACGGGGACGTCGGGGTCGATGCGGGCGATCCGGTAGACGTCGATGTGGTCGACGCCGAGCCGCTGCAAGGAGTACGCGGCGAAGTTCTTGACGGCCGCGGGCCGCCCGTCGTATCCGGACCAGCCGCCGTCCGGGTCGCGGAGGGCGCCGAACTTGACGCTGGTGAGCGCCTGTTCGCGGCGCGCGGCGGGGGCGGAACGGAGGGCTTCGCCGATCAGGATCTCGTTGTGACCCATGCCGTAGAAGTCGCCGGTGTCGATGAGGGTGACGCCCGCTTCGAGAGCGGCGTGGATGGTTGCGATGGACTCGGCCCGGTCCGCGTCGCCGTACAGGGCGGACATGCCCATGGTGCCGAGGCCCAGGGCGGAGGTGTGGGGGCCGGTGGTTCCGAGGGTGAGAGTACGCATGCGTTCACCATGCCATGACAGATGACAGATTTCAATATCTGTCATCTGTCATTGTGCAGTGCCTCCTGGGCGGGGCGCCCCCGCCGACCGCCTCAGCCGAATCGCCGCACGAACCTCCGTTGCCACGGTGTCTCCACCGCCCGGCGCGCATAGTGCTCCCGCACATAGGCGACTGCCTCGCCGCTCGGCACCCCGTCCAGTACCGCGATGCACGCCAGCGCCGTCCCCGTACGTCCCTGGCCGCCACCGCACGCGACCTCGACCCGCTCCGTGCCGGCCCGTTCCAGCGCTTCGCGCAGGGCAGCGGCCGTCGCCGCGCGGTCGGTGGGCAGCCGGAAGTCGGGCCAGCGCAGCCAGCGGGTTTCCCAGGGGACAGCGGGCGGCTCCTTGCCCAGGAGGTACAGCGCGAAGTCGGGCGTCTGGCCGTCCGGGAGGGGGTGGCGCAGGCCCCGGCCGCGGATGAGCCGGCCCGAGGGGAGTCGCAGTACGCCCGATGCAGAAAGATCCCAAGAAGCAGTCACGGCGCGAGCGTAGTGCGGGACTTCTGGTCGGGGCCGGGCTTTTGGGGCACGGCCTCCAGGCGCTCCGCCGTCCGTCGTGCCGTCTCCCTCGCCCAGTGGCCGCTGGACAGGGCGCCGAGGAGGAGGACCGCGAAGCCGCAGCCCGCGATGATCCACCAGGCGGGGCGGCTCGCCTCCGTGAAGGTGGCGGCGTACGACGAGGACCCCACCCCGGAGGCGAGGACCGCGCCGATGACGGCGACGCCGAGCGTCTGGCCGATCTGACGGCTTGTGGAGGCGACGGCGGCGGCGACGCCCGCCTGGGAGCGGGGCATCCCGGAGACGGCGGTGTTGGTGATGGGGGCGTTGACGAAGCCGAAGCCGAGGCCGAAGAGCACGTAGCCGAGGAAGAGCGTCGCGTTCGTGGTCTCCGCGTCGAAGGCGGCGAACAGGACCCCTGACGCCGTCATCGCGACACCGGCGATCAGGAGTGGGAGGCGCGGGCCGCGGCTGCCGACCAGGCGGCCCGAGAGCGGGGCGCAGACGAAGGTCATCGCGGCCATCGGCAGCATCCACACGCCCGCGTCCAGCGCGTTCAGGCCGCGCACGTTCTGGAGGTAGAGCGTGGAGAGGAAGAGGAAGCCGCCGAGCGCCGCGAAGGCGCTGACCGCGATCACGGTGGCCCCGCTGAACGGGGCGGAGCCGAAGAAGCGGAGGTCGATGAGGGGGTCGGCGCGGCGCGGCTCGTAGGCGAGCAGGCCGACGAGGGCGAGGAGCGCGGCGCCCGCGAAGGCGATGGTCAGCGGCGAGGTCCAGCCCGCCGCCGGAGCCTCGATGATCGCGTACGTCAGGGCCCCGAGCAGCACCATGACCAGGAGCTGGCCCACGGGGTCGGGGCGGCGCGGCCTGGGGGCGCGGGACTCGGGGACGTAGCGGATGGTGAGGAGGAGCGCCGCGAGGCCGACCGGCAGGTTGATCCAGAAGATGGAGCGCCAGCCGACGGAGTCCACCAGGAGGCCGCCCACGAGCGGGCCCGCCGCCATGGAGATGCCGACGACGCCGCCCCAGACGCCGATGGCGCGGGCACGCTCGCGCGGCTCGGTGAAGGTGTTGGTGATGATCGACATCGCGACCGGGTTGAGCATGGAGCCGCCGACCGCCTGGAGCATGCGGAAGGCCACGAGGGATTCGAGGTTGGGCGCGAGGGAGCAGGCGACGGAGGCAGCCGTGAAGACCACGAGCCCCACCTTGAAGATCTTCTGCCGCCCCACGCGGTCCGCCGTCGACCCCGCGAGCATGAGGAGCGCGGCGAGCACGAGGGTGTAGGCGTCGATCGTCCACTGCATGCCCGAGATGCTGGTGCCGAACTCCCGCGCCATCGAGGGCAGCGCGACGTTCAGAACGGTGTTGTCGAGGCTGACGATGAGCAGGCTCATGCAACAGATCGCGAGAACGAGCATGCGCCGGCGGTGCGTGAGTTCTTGCTGGGGCATGAGTTCGACGGTATCCCGAGGGGGCGGAGGGCGCGCTCGCCAGGGCGGCCGAGGGCGCCCGTCAGAGTCCGCAGGCCGCCGCGGTCCTCGTGCTGCCGCCTACGCCCCAGGAGCAGACGGATCCACCGTCGCCTGATGCTCCTCCGCCAGGTGTTCCTCGGCCTTGAGCCACGGCAGGAACTGCACCCGCTTCTTCCAGTCGCACGTGTCGCAGCTCAACTGCCGCTGCACGCCAGACTTCCGCACGTGCACCACATGCGCGCGCCCGTGCTGGTCCCATCTGCTGACCTTGCTCGTGGTCATCGAAGGCATGGCGAACAGTGTGCAGCAGAAGGCCCCGGTTCCGTATGCGGAACCGGGGCCTTCTTTCAACCTTCACTCAGCCGACGGCCGAGCGGGGCAGCGTCAGCAGCCCACCAGGCGCGAGGCGAGGTAGCCCTCGATCTGGTCGAGGGAGACGCGCTCCTGCTTCATCGAGTCACGCTCGCGGACCGTGACCGCGTTGTCGTCCAGGGTGTCGAAGTCGACCGTCACGCAGTACGGCGTGCCGATCTCGTCCTGGCGGCGGTAGCGGCGGCCGATGGCGCCCGCGTCGTCGAACTCGATGTTCCAGTTCTGCCGCAGGGCGGTCGCGAGGCCCTTGGCCTTCGGGGACAGCTCCGGGTTGCGGGAGAGCGGCAGCACCGCGACCTTCACCGGGGCGATGCGGTGGTCGAAGCGCATGACCGTCCGCTTCTCCAGCTTGCCCTTGGCGTTCGGGGCCTCGTCCTCGATGTAGGAGTCGAGGAGGAACGCGAGCATCGTGCGGCCGACACCGGCCGCGGGCTCGATGACGTACGGAGTCCAGCGCTCGCCGGCCTCCTGGTCGAAGTAGGACAGGTCTTGGCCCGACGCCTTGGAGTGCGCGGAGAGGTCGTAGTCCGTGCGGTTGGCGACGCCCTCGAGCTCGCCCCACTCGCTGCCGCCGAAGCGGAAGCGGTACTCGATGTCAGCGGTGCGCTTGGAGTAGTGGGAGAGCTTCTCCTTCGGGTGCTCGAACCACCGCATGTTCTCCTCGCGCAGGCCCAGGCCGGTGTACCAGTTCCAGCGCTGCTCCATCCAGTACTCCTGCCACTTCTCGTCCTCGCCCGGCTTGACGAAGAACTCCATCTCCATCTGCTCGAACTCGCGGGTCCGGAAGATGAAGTTGCCGGGCGTGATCTCGTTGCGGAAGGACTTGCCCATCTGCGCGATGCCGAACGGCGGCTTCTTGCGGGAAGTCTGCTGGACCTGGCCGAAGTTGGTGAAGATGCCCTGCGCGGTCTCGGGGCGCAGGTAGGCGACGGAGCCGCTGTCCTGCGTCGGGCCGAGGTGCGTGGAGAGCATGCCGGAGAACTGCTTGGGCTCGGTGAACTGGCCCTTGGTGCCGCAGTTGGGGCAGTTGACGTCGGCCAGGCTCTCCGGCGGGCGGTTGTGCTTGGCCTCGTACGCCTCTTCAAGGTGGTCGGCGCGGTGGCGCTTGTGACAGGAGAGGCACTCGGTCAACGGGTCGGAGAACGTCGCGACGTGACCCGAGGCCTGCCAGACCTCCGTGGCCAGGATCACCGACGAGTCGATGCCGACCACGTCCTCGCGCGAGGTGACCATGTAGCGCCACCACTGGCGCTTGAGGTTCTCCTTGAGCTCGACGCCGAGCGGCCCGTAATCCCAGGCGGCACGCTGGCCGCCGTAGATCTCACTGCACGGGTAAACAAAGCCACGGCGCTTGCTCAGGCTGACGATGCTGTCGATCTTGTCGGCGGCCACGGTGCTCTCTTCATTACGACGGTGGAATGTGGATGGGCGGCGCGAAGCGCCTCGTTGAGGGGGGAGGTCGGGAGACGGGCGGGCGAATGACTCAGGTTACCGGCGGCCTTACCCCCCTAATCAAATCGGATACGGGTCTGGGTCCGGGCCGGAGCCCACGCCGACCTCTAGTTGACAATCGTTTCCAGATTTGTTGAAAATGAGTGTCATGAACGTACGTCGCCTCATACCCACCGCCGCCCTCGCCTCCGCCACGGTGCTCGGCCTCACGGCCCTGACCGCCTGCTCCTCCTCCGGCGCCGCGGACAAGAACGGCGACGGCAAGCTGAGCGTGACGGCGTCGTTCTACCCCATGCAGTACCTCGCCCAGGAGATCGGCGGCGATCACGTCTCCGTGGACACCCTGACCAAGCCGGGTGTCGAGCCGCACGACCTGGAACTCAGCCCGAGGCAGACCGCCACCCTCGGCGAATCGGACGTCATCCTGTACCTCAAGGGCATCCAGCCCGCCGTCGACGACGCCATCGGCCAGTCCGGCGTGAAGAACACCGTGGATGCCGCGACCCTCACCAAGCTGGAGAAGCACGGCACGGGCGTCGGCCACGACCACGGCCACGAGGGCGAAGAGCACGCCGAGGAAGAGCACGGCCACGACGAAGAGGGCGAAGCCGGCGCCGACCCGCACATCTGGCTCGACCCGGTGAAGTACGCCGAGGTCGCCGAAGGTGTCGGCAAGGCACTGGAGAAGGCCGACCCGGACCACGCGGCGGCGTACAAGAAGAACACGAAGGCCCTGGTCGAGAAGCTGGACGGCCTGAACGCGAAGTTCGAGAGCGGCCTGATGAACACCAAGTCCAAGACGTTCATCACCACGCACTCCGCCTTCGGCTACCTCGCCGAGCGCTACGACCTGGACCAGGAGGGCATCTCCGGCATCGACCCCGAGTCGGACCCGAGCCCCGCCCGCATCAAGGAGCTCCAGGACATCGCCAAGAAGGACAAGGTCTCCACGGTGTTCTTCGAGACCCTCGCCAGCGACAAGACCGCCAAGACCCTCGCGAACGACGCGGGCCTCAAGACGGACGTCCTGGACCCCCTTGAGGGAATTACGGGCAAGTCCAAGGGCGATGACTACATCGAGGTCATGGAGTCGAACCTCGGCGCCCTGGAGAAGGCACTCGGCGCGAAGTGAAAGAACCGCTAGCGGCAGCATCGGAGGCGCACGCCATGGGAGACACGGCCTCAAGCGAGACCACCCCGCCCGTCATATCCGTGCGGGCGGCCACGGCCACCCTCGGCGCGCGCCCGGTGCTGCGCGGCATCGACCTCACCGTCAGGCGCGGCGAGGTCGTCGCCCTGCTCGGCGCGAACGGCTCCGGCAAGTCCACCGCCGTCCGCTCGGTCATCGGCCAAGTCCCCCTGACCGGCGGCGACATAAGCCTCTTCGGCACCCCCCTCAAGCGCTTCAGGCAGTGGGCCCGCATCGGTTACGTACCGCAGCGCACCACGGCCGCGAGCGGCGTTCCCGCGACGATCCGCGAGGTCGTCTCGTCGGGCCGCCTCTCACGTACGAAGCTCACACGGCTCGGCTTGACGACCAAGGCGGACCGCGCGGCAGTCGACAGGGCCATCGGGCTCGTCGGCCTCGGTGACCGCGCCAAGGACTCCGTGAGCGCCCTCTCCGGCGGCCAGCACCAGCGCGTGCTGATCGCCCGCGCGCTGGCCTCCGAGCCCGAACTGCTGATCATGGACGAGCCGATGGCGGGCGTCGACCTGGCGAGCCAGGAGATCCTCGCGCAGACCCTGCGCGAACAGGTCGCGGCCGGTACGACGGTGCTGCTCGTCCTGCACGAGCTCGGTGCCCTGGAGCCGCTGATCGACCGCGCGATCGTGCTGCGCGACGGCTGCGTGACCCACGACGGTCCGCCGCCCAAGGCCACGGGACAGCACGCGCTGCCCGGCCACGACCACGTACATCCGCACTCGGCCGACGAGCACGAGCCGATCCGCACGGGACTGCTGACCTGATGATGGAAATCTTCCAGACCGAATTCATGCAGCGGGCGCTGATCGCCGCCGTCCTCGTCGGCATCACGGCCCCCGCCATCGGCATCTACCTCGTCCAGCGCCGCCAGGCCCTGATGGGCGACGGCATCGGCCACATCGCCATGACGGGCGTCGGCCTCGGCTTCCTGCTCAATTCGAGCCCCGTCTGGATGGCGACGCTGATCGCCGTCGTCGGCGCGGTGACGATGGAGCTGATCAGGGCGTACGGCAAGACGCGCGGCGACATCGCCCTCGCGATGCTCTTCTACGGCGGCATGGCGGGCGGTGTCCTGCTGATCAACCTCTCGGACACCGGCTCCAACGCGAACCTCTCCTCGTACCTCTTCGGCTCGCTCTCGACGGTCTCCGACTCCGACGTCACCGCGATCTGCCTGCTCGCGGCCTTTGTGGTGCTCGTCACCGTCGGCCTGCGCAAGCAGCTCTTCGCGGTGAGCCAGGACGAGGAGTTCGCCCGGGTCACGGGGCTTCCGGTGCGGGCGCTGAACCTGCTCATCGCGGTCACCGCCGCCGTCACGGTCACCGTCGCGATGCGCGTCGTGGGCCTGCTCCTGGTGAGCGCGCTGATGGTGGTGCCGGTCGCCGCGGCCCAGCAGATCACCCGCTCGTTCAAGGTGACGTTCATCCTGTCGGTGGTCATCGGCACCGCCGTGACGCTGTCCGGCACGGTCACGTCGTACTACCAGGACGTGCCGCCCGGGGCGACGATCGTCCTGATGGCGATCGGCGTCTTCGTCGTCCTGACCGCGCTCGCGACCCCGCTGGCCCGGCGCCGGGCGCGGACCGTGGCCGCCACCGACGCGACCTGCACGGCGGAGGCGTCCACGGGTGTTCCCGAGGCGCGGCGCCCGGCGGACGAGGTCACCGTCTGAGAGCGAGCTGGCACAATGGCCCGACGGGATATGACAGATGTGCGGGCGATCGTGCGAGTTTTCCAGTTGAGGAGGCACCTGTGACAACGGCTGCGGGACCCCCGGTACGAGGCCGATCCACCCGGCAGCGCGCCGCTGTGGCGGCGGCCCTGGGCGAGGTGGACGAGTTCCGCAGTGCGCAGGACCTGCACGACATGCTGAAGCACAAGGGCGATTCGGTGGGCCTGACCACGGTCTACCGCACGCTCCAGTCCCTCGCCGACGCCGGCGAGGTCGACGTGCTCCGCACGGACGAGGGCGAGTCGGTCTACCGCCGCTGCTCCACCGGCGACCACCACCATCACCTGGTCTGCCGGGTGTGCGGCAAGGCGGTCGAGGTCGAGGGCCCGGCGGTCGAGAAGTGGGCCGAGGCCATCGCCTCCGAGCACGGGTATGTGAACGTGGCGCACACGGTCGAGATCTTCGGCACGTGCGCGGAGTGCGCGAGCAAGTAGCCGCACAGACGTGAGGGCCCCCACCATCAGCTGATGGTGGGGGCCCTCACGCACGCACGGCTAACTGTCGGCGATCTGCTGCTCGTTCGGGATCGCCCCGCCGAAGCGGCGGTCACGCGACGCGTATTCGAGGCAGGCGCGCCACAGGTCACGGCGGTCGAAGTCCGGCCACAGCACGTCCTGGAAGACCATCTCGGCGTAAGCGCTCTGCCAGAGAAGGTAGTTGGAGGTGCGCTGCTCGCCGCTCGGGCGCAGGAAGAGGTCGACGTCCGGCATGTCCGAGTAGTACAGGTACTTCGCGAAGGTCTTCTCGCTGACCTTGGAGGGATCGAGCCGCCCCGCCTTCACGTCCTCGGCGATCGCCTGCGCGGCATCCGCGATCTCGGCCCGCCCGCCGTAGTTCATGCAGAAGTACAGGGTGAGCTTGTCGTTGCCCTTGGTCTGCTCCTGGGAGATCTCCAGCTCCTTGGCGACCGACTTCCACAGCTTGGGCATCCGGCCCACCCAGCGCACCCGGATGCCCAGCTCGTCCAGCTGGTCGCGGGTCTTGCGGATGAAGTCGCGGTTGAAGTTCATCAGGAACTTCACCTCGTCCGGAGAACGCTTCCAGTTCTCGGTGGAGAAGGCGTAGAGCGAGATCGCCCCGACGCCCATCTCGATGCCGCCCTGCAGTACGTCGAGGACGCGCTCGGCGCCGACCTTGTGCCCCTCGGTGCGCGGCAGGCCGCGCTCCTTCGCCCAACGTCCGTTGCCGTCCATGACGATCGCCACGTGCTTGGGCACCAGCTCACCGGGGATCTTCGGCGGGGTGGCGCCCGAGGGGTGCGGCTCGGGGGCCTTGTACTCACGGCGGGACCGTCCGAGGATTCCGCGTCGTGCCATGGGGGGCTCTCTCCTACCTAGCTGTATCTCTGTTACTTGGTCTTCTCTACGTACCGCAACGAGCGGAGCCCGCGCTCCAAGTGCCAGTGCAGATAGGCGGAAACAAGCCCGCTGCCCTCCCTGACATGCCGCGCCTCGCACGCGTCCGCCGTCTCCCAGTCTCCGGTGAGCAGCGCGCCGAGCAGGCCGAGGGCTTCCATCGAGGGTACGACGCTGCCGGGCACCCGGCAGTCGACGCACACGGAGCCGCCCGCGGCGACGGAGAAGAACCGGTTCGGTCCGGGCATCCCGCACTTCGCGCAGGAACTGAAGCTGGGCGCGTACCCGTTCACGGCGAGGGAGCGGAGAAGAAACGCGTCGAGGATGAGATGCGGCTCGTGCTCGCCGTTGGCGAGGGTCCGAAGACCGCCCACGAGCAGCAGATACTGCTGGACGGCGGGCTCACCCTCATGATCGGTGAACCGCTCGGCGGTCTCCAGCATGGCCGTGCCGGCGGTGTAGCGCGCGTAGTCCGTGACGATCCCGCCACCGTACGGAGCGATGGTCTCACTCTGCGTGCACAACGGCAGGCCGTGCCCGATGAGTTCGCTGCCACGCGCGAAGAACTGCACGTCGACGTGTGAGAAGGGTTCGAGCCGCGCCCCGAACTTGGACTTCGTGCGCCGCACGCCGCGCGCGACGGCACGGACCCGGCCATGACTGCGGGTGAGCAGCGTGATGATGCGGTCCGCCTCACCCAGCTTCTGGGTGCGCAGCACGATGCCGTCATCACGGAACAGACTCATGGCCCCATTCTCGCGTACGGGGCCGACAGCCGTGGCCGGGGTGGCACCGACCCGTCCTGCCCCCTGGTCATTTCAGTCACGCCTGCCAAAATGCCCGCATGAAGAGTGAGCTGTTCTCCACGGAGCACATGGCGCAGCAGTCCGTCGTCCCCGGGATGACCCTGCAGAACGCCAAGTCCATCAAGTACGCGGTCAACGGCGAGATGCACGCACGACAGGGCGCGATGATCGCCTACCGCGGCGACCTCCAGTTCGAGCGCAAGGGCCAGGGCATGGGCGGCATGCTGAAGCGGGCGATGACCGGTGAGGGTCTTCCGCTGATGGCGGTGCGCGGCCAGGGCGAGGCGTGGTTCGCGCACGAGGCGCAGAACTGCTTCATCGTCGACATCGAGCCGGGCGACGTCCTCACCGTCAACGGCCGCAACGTCCTGTGCTTCGACGCGACGCTCTCGTACGAGATCAAGACGGTGAAGGGCGCGGGCGTCACCGGCGGCGGCCTCTTCAACAGCGTCTTCACCGGGTCCGGGCAGCTCGGCCTGGTCTGCGACGGCAACCCCCTCGTCATCCCGGTTTCGCCGCAGCAGCCGGTGTACGTCGACACGGACGCGGTGGTCGGCTGGACGGCGAACCTGGACACCACGCTGCACCGCTCGCAGTCCGTCGGCTCCATGATCAGGGGAGGTTCCGGCGAGGCGGTGCAGCTGCTGCTGCGCGGCGAGGGGTACGTCATCGTCCGCCCGAGCGAGCTGACCCCGTCGAAGCCGACGCAGCACTAGACGCGTCGCTGGGGAGTGCGGTGATCAGTCCGCGGGCCGGTGGGGGCTGGTCGCGCAATTCCCCGCGCCCCTTCGGGCGTCGGGTCCGCTCAGCGGGCAGGGCGCGCCTGGTCGGGGCGGCTGATCGCTTCCCAGGGGGCGAGGTTCCACGGGCTGGACCGGTTCGCCGGGTCCAGGAGGTTCTGGAGGTGGGCGTCGGATGCGGCCTGGGGCGCGGGGAAGTCCGCGTCCTGGGTGCCCTGGAGACTGTCCCGCCAGACCTTCCTCCCGAGGAGGTAGTGGCCGGCGTACTTTTCCCAGGAGGAGTACGTCCCCACCACCGTCGGCACGACGTTCTTGAGCCGGTTCCAGGTGTCGGCCTCACTCAGCATCCCGCAGGCCAAGCCGCGCCGTGAGATGTCCACGTAGAGCGCGATGTCCCAGGCGAGCGGTGCGACGCCGATGCGCCGCTGGGCCATGGCGCGATAGCCGGTGCTCGCAAGGCCGCTCAGGCGCCCGAGCAACTGCTCGGGCGCGGTGATCTCCCACTGCTCGGCCAGCCACTTCCGCGCCTTGCCGTCGTCGATGCGGGTGAACGGATACAAGGTCGTCCGGGACGCGTCCTTGTCCCGGCTGACGGGCGCGCTCAGCGACACCATCCAGAGCTGGTGCATGGTGAGCGGTGCCGGGTACTTGGACTCGACCCTCGGCTTGCTCCACTTCCATATGGCCATGCGCCCGCACATTACGTCACGGGACTTCACCTACGTCACGGCACTTCACCCCGGCTGCGTGCGTTCGCATAGGCGGTCGCCGCCCGTAGCCGCTCCGAAGTAGTGGCAGTTCGCAACGCGTCCGGCGAACAGTCCCACTCCCGTCCGCCCCCGAAGGGGCGGAGCTGGACGTAGGGCCCCTCGTGCCCCATGACCCGCCCGACCTGTCCGGTGCGGGTGTCCACGGCGTACGCGCCGACGGGAAGGTACAGGTTCATGGCGCCACCCCCAGCGCGGCGACAAGGCGGGCCGCCGTCTCGACCCGGCATCCGCCCAATTCGATGATCGGGCAGGGCGCCTCCCGGGCCAAAGATGTGGGGTCGATCCGCAATGACGGCAAAGTAATTCCCGCCCGCGCGAGTGCGGTGCGCAATTCCTTCATGGTCTCCTCCGCGTCCTCGACGCATACCAGCGCGTGCGCCTTCTTCTCACCCATCGGGTGGCTCCCCTTTGCCGTCGGATCTCACTCTTCGCATCCCTACGGTGACGGAATCCACCTACACTCGACAGGAGTCTGTCTCCTACAACTGCGGGGCAGCGAAAGGCGGTTGGCCATGGCCAATGGTTCACGTCAGGCGGCCTGGGAGTTCTTCGGCGCGGAGCTGAAGAGACGGCGCGAGGACGCGGGGCTTACGCAGTCGGCGCTTGGCGTGCGGGTTTTCGTTTCCGGTGGATACGTCGGCCAATTCGAACAGGCCATTCGGAAACCGCAGTTGGATGTGGCGGAGAGGATCGACGAGGTCCTACAAACCGATGGCTTTTTCGAGCGGATGTGCCGAAAGCTGATCGATGACAAGCGGTACGCGGATTACTTCGCGACGGTCGTCGAACTTGAAGCGCTGGCCACGCGGATCTGCGAGTTCGCGCCCACACTGATCCCAGGTCTGTTGCAGACCGCCGCGTACGCACGAGCGGTGACTCTTGCGGCCAACCCATTCGTCACCGACGAGTACGTGGACGAGATCGTCGGCGCCCGGCTGGAGCGGGCGGCAATCCTCAAGGACGCTACAAGGCCGGAGTATTGGGTGGTGCTGCACGAGAACGCGCTGTACATCCCGGTGGGCGGCCCAGCCGCCATGGCGCAGCAGCTGGACCACGTGGCGGCCCTGATCCGCGAGCGGCAGGTGTTGGTGATGATGCTTCCCTATGAGGCTGGCGCACACGCTGCGATGGTCGGATCGCTGAAGCTCATGGATTTCGAGGACGCGCCACCAACTGCCTATACAGAGACCTCGTTTTCGGGAACCCTCGTCGACGAACCGGCAGTGGTGGTGAGAGCACAGCGCGCATACGATCTACTCAGGGGCGCCGCGCTGTCGCCGGAGGCGTCCCTCGCCCTGGTCGAGTCGGCGGCTGAGGATTACAGACGATGCGCGAGTACGACCTGAGCAACGCCCGCTGGCGTAAGAGCAGCTACAGCAACGGCGAGGGCGGCGACTGCATCGAGGTCGCGTACGACTTCATCGGCGCCGCCCGATGGCGTAAGAGCACGTATAGCAACGGGGAGGGCGGCAACTGCGTCGAGGTGGCCGATGGATACCCCGGCGTCGTTCCCGTCCGCGACAGCAAGAACCCCCAGGGCCCCGCCCTGCTGATCCGCGCCGAAGCGTGGGCGGCGTTTGTGGGGAACGTGGGAGACCGCCCGAGGTGAGCGCCCCGTAGGGGCGCGGGGAACTGCGCGACCAGCCCCCACCTGCCCGCAGGGAAGCACGCCTCCCTACTGGCGACTGATCGCCCTCGTGATGCCCGCGGCAATCGTCGTGGCAAGGGTCCAGCCCATGATGACCAGGGCGTACCCGAACCACTGCAACGCCCCCCGCGCGGCATACGCATGCTCCTGACCGAAGTCGATGATCGGAAGCAGCAGGTCCAACGTATAGAAGACAGCGCTGAACTCCGGCGCCTCCTTCGGCTTCAGCGCCACCGGCTCCCGCACGGCGTACGTGACGGAGCCGATAAGGAGCAGCGAGAACAGCCAGACCGCGGCCCGCGTAGGCCGGAAGCCGTATCCGACGGTGAGGTCCTGGAGATACCCCCAGGCCTTGGCGTACCAGGGCAGGGTGGTGCGGTGGCGGCGTTGCTTGGCGAGCTGCACGGTACGCGCGGCCGCCTCGTCGCCGACACGGCGATACGCGGCGGTGAGTTGCTCGTACGCGAAGGGGACGTAGCCCTCGGTGTCCCGCTCCATGACCTGGAGCCTTCGCTCGGCGGGTTCGTGCGGGCCGAGTCTGTTGTACGTCAGGCCATCGAGGCGGACCTTGTCCGGCCAGACCTCCGGGGCTATGTGCAGGAGATCGAGTTGGCAGCCCCGCAGTGTGACGGCCCCTTCGATGGGCGCGGCCCCGTCCAGCCACAACGTGCCCCCGGTGACGCTGGCGCGCAGGGCCATGCCGCCCGGGTTGGAGAGCCGGGCGCCCTCCAGGTTGAACTGACCGGGGATACGGGCACCCGGCAGGTTGAGGCGCCCGTGAGCCGTGAGCCGCATCGCCTGCACATCGTCCCCGGCACTGAGGTTCGCCGCCTGCAGGGCTGTGCCGCCCGGGTTGCTGAGCACCGCATCGTTGAGGGTGACGGTCCCGGCGACCACGGCGCCCACGAGGCGGACCAACCCGTGGGCGGTGAAGCCGTCGTCGGCGTGGAGATCGCCGTCGATGGTGGCGCGATTGAGCGCGAGGACGGGCTCGTCGACGGCATCCGACAGACCACCCTCGCCCAGCCGTGCCCCGTCGAGGAACACCGCCCCGGCGATCCGCGCGCCCCCGAGCCGGATGGCCCTCCGTACGCGGACACCGGTCATCCGCAGCGAGCCGTCGACCCGTAGACCAGTGCCGTACAGGTCGGGGAAGACGGACCAACCCAGATTCAGCTGGCGCAACTGCGCACCGTAAAGGTCCAGTTCGCCGTCGAAGTAGCAGGCCCAGAGGTGGATGGCGCCGGCGACTTCGGCGTACTCAAGGTCGAGCTTGCCCGTGATGCGAGCCCCGTGCAGCCGCAGGACGGGAGTCTCGCCCTCCTGGCGGGGCCCGTCGATGAGCAGAGCGCGCAGCACCTCGGCCCGTACGGTCCGCTCGGGGCCCCAGTCCGCGCCGGAATCGGCGGGTTCCCTGTGCCGCTCCCGGAAGTCGACGCCCCGCCCCAGCGGGAACGCCTCCCACACCTGCCGCTCGGCCTCGCTCAGATCCGTGATCTCCACCGGCGCGACTCTGACGCGGGCCGGATCATGTGTCAACCAGCAGCCAGCTCAAGGCGGTAGCGCACCTCGGGCCGTCCCTTATCCCCGGCCTCCACCTCACCCACGACCACGAACCCGGCAGCCACGAGAACCGCCCGCGACCCGGCGTTGTCCACGTCCGTAGCCGCCCGCAGGGCGGTGAGCCCGTACTCCACGCCGGCGATCCCGCACACCCGCCGCACGGCATCCGTGGCAAGCCCACGCCCCGTCGCGCGCTCGGCAATGCGATAGCCGAGCTCGGCCTCACCATCCGCGACGTCAACGAGATTGACGCGCCCGACCACCGCATTCTCACCGTCCACCAGCACATGGAAGTGGCAGGTGCCGGCGGCCTGTTCGGCCAGCAGGGAAGCATGCCGCGCATCGAACTCGGCGAAGTAGGCGTCACCCCGGTCGGGCACGTGCTTCGCGAAGTAGGCGCGGTTCTCGCGCTCGAAGGCGAGCAGGGCGGGGGCGTGCTCGGGGCGCAGACGCTGGAGTTCAGGCATGGCGGCAACGTAGCCGCAACCCTCCGCCCACCGCCTCGCCTTTACGCCCCGCCCTGTTGGTCCCGCCCTGTTGGTCCCGCACTGCTGGTCCCGCACTGTCAGTGGGGGCCGGTAGCGTCCGTCCTGTGCCGCCCCCACGCCGAGGAGATGCCGCCGTGCCCGACGCCTACTCACCCATACCCGAGCTGAATCTGCTCAAGGAGTTCCACGACGGGCCGGGGAAGGCAGGGTTCTCCGACGGGTTCGAGATGTACGAGTACGGGACCCGCGATTGCGGCCTAGTCCAGTGGCTGGGCATGCCCGACTCCCCGGAGTTGCGGGCCCGCCTCGACCGACTCGTGCCCTTCGCCCAGGCCACCGGCTCCGGGTCGTTCTACGCGCTGTGGCGCTGCGACGACCGCGCCGATCTCGCGACGCTGCCGGTCGTCCTCTTCGGTGACGAAGGCGATCTCGATGTCGTGGCGTCCGGCCTGCGGGAGCTGTTCCGTCTGCTGGCCGTCGACCACGAGTGGTACCTCCCCGAGGAGGAGTGGGACGTCGACGAGGCGCACAGCTCGGGGCACGAGGAGTATCTCGTCTGGCTGGAGAAGAGGTTCGATCTCACCGCGCCCGAGGCCGCCGACCCCATCATCGCGCGGGCGCGGGCGGAGTACGGGCTGCGCTTCATGGACTGGTTCCTCGAGTTCTCGCCCGAGGACGTGGTCGGCGCGCTCCGCGAGAACCTCGGCGCGTAGCCGCGTCCCCCTACTCCCTTTACTTACTCCCCTTACTTCTTGACCGGCGGGCAGTAGCCGGTGTCCGCGCCGATGCTGTTGATCTCCGCGTTCGGCCGGGAGTCACCGGCGTAGTCGATCTGGTCGGTGCAGCTGACGCCGGGCTTGTTGGGCGTACCCGACGGCTTGTCGCCCTTCTCCGGGGTGGGGCAGGTGCCGGTGTCGGCACCGATGCTGTTGATCTCGGCGTTCGAGCGCGGGTCACCCGCGTAGTTGATCTGGTCGGTGCAGCTCTTGCCGGTCTTGTCACCCTTCTCCGGGGTGGGGCAGGTGCCCGTGTCCGCGCCGATGCTGTTGATCTCGGCGTTCGAGCGCGGGTCGCCCGCGTAGTTGATCTGGTCGGTGCAGCTCGTGCCGGACTTGGCCTGCGTGCCCGACGACTTGTTGGTGGCGGAGTCGCCACCGGTCTTGCCGGTCTCGCCGGACCCGCCGGACCCACCGGACTTCCCGGCCTCGGACGCGGAAGCGGGGGCCGGGGCGGAGGACGACGAGGCGTCGTTCCCGCTGCCCTGGCAGGCGGTGAGCCCGAACGCGGCGACGGTGATGACCATGGCGGCTGCGGCCTTGCGGGCGTGGAGGAGGGTGGCGTGCGACATGGTCTTCCCGTTCTGTGCGGTGTTGCGGGCTCGTTGAGAACAAGACTGTCCGCCGCTGCTGGTGATCTGTCGCCGTCTCACTAACGCCTCACTAACGTCACCCGCAGGTCGCTCAGCTGCAGCAAAATCCCACGTCAACGCGCCCCCGGGCGGGATTTACTTGCAGCTCTCCCCCGCCGCACTTCCACGCTCCCCCCGCGCTCATCCATCACCACGAGGACCCGCTCGCCCGCCCTCGTGACCCGCGCCCGCGCCTGCACCCCTTCCGGGACGTCCGGCAGGACCGGCTCCACCCCGCACTCCGCGCGCACCCGGTCGAGGAGCTCCCGCATCTCCTTCGGGGTGGGGCGCGTGCTCAGGTACCAGGCCACGCCCTCGCCGTAGGGGTGGCGGGTCACCGTCGGGGCGCCAGTGGGCGACGTACGTACCGCGTCCGCGCCCTCCAGGTGGATCTCCTCCGACCAGGTGCCGTCCGGGCCCGGGTCGAATTCCTCCACCCGGAGGCCGAGCAGCTCGCGGAACGGGGCGGGGTAGCCGCCGAGGTGGACGCGGTCGTGTTCGTCCACGATTCCGGAGAAGTAGGACATGAGCAGGGTGCCGCCGCCGTGGACGTACGCGCGGATTCGTTCCGCGGTCTCCTTCGTTACCGAGTAAAGATTGGGGATCAGGAGCAAGCGATACTCGGTCAGGTCCCCGTCCACCGGGACCACGTCGCACGCCACCGACGCGTCGTACAGCGGCTTGTGGTGGGCCAGTGCCGCGTCCAGGAACGTGAGGTCCGCGCTCGGGTGCGCGTCCAGTTCCAGGGCCCACCAGCTCGGCCAGTCCATGAGCAGCGCCGCGTCCGCCCGTTCGGGGCGGGAGCCAAGGAGCTCGGGACACGAGGCGAACTCCGCGCCCAGTTCACGCACCTCCCGGAAGATCCGTGTCTCCCTGCCCCCGTGCGGAACCATCGCCGAGTGGAACTTCTCCGCTCCCCCGCGCGACTGCCGCCACTGGAAGAACAGCACCGAGTCCGCCCCGTGCGCCACCGCCTGCCAGCTGTCCAGGCGCATCCGGCCCGGCGGCTTCCTGCCGTTGCGCTCGCGCCAGTTCACCGCGCCCGGCGCCTGCTCCAGGAGCAGCCACGGCTGCCCGCCCTTCAGGCCGCGCATGACGTCGTACGAGAAGGCCGTGCGGTGGAGGGAATCGGGGGCGTGCGGATCGGGGTACGAGTCGTACGACACCACGTCCAGGTGTGGGGCCCACGCGAAGAGGTCCAGCGTTTTCGCCACCGGGACGAAGTTCGTCGTGACGGGGAGGTGGGGGGTGATGCGGTTCAGGACCTCCTTCTCCGCCAGGTAGCACGCGAGGAGCTCGTCCGAGGAGAAGCGCCAGTAGTCGAGCTGCTGGGCCGGATTGCGGAAGGACGGGGCCCTGCGCGGGGTGTGGATCTCCTCGAAGGTGCCGTAGCGCTGCGACCAGAAGTCCGTCGACCAGGCGTCGTTGAGCGCCGCCACCGTCCCGTACCGCTCCCGCAGCCACGTGCGGAACGCCGCCGTCGACACCTCGCAGTGGCAGTGGCGTGAGATGTGGCAGCCGTATTCGTTGCCGATGTGCCAGAGAGCGAGCGCGGGGTGCGTGCCGTAGCGCGTGGCCAGGCGCTCGGTGAGGCGTACGGCGTGCGTGCGGTAGGCGGGGCTCGACGGGCACCAGTGCTGACGCGAGCCCGGGTGCAGGCGCACCCCGTCCTCCGTCACCGGGAGAGTCTCGGGGTGCAGGCGCGTCAGCCACGGCGGCGGGGACGCCGTCATCGTCGCCAGGCTGACCGCGACGCCCGCCTCCGCGAGTCGGTCCATGTGGCCGTCCAGCCACGCGAAGTCGTACGCGCCCGGGGCCGGTTCCGCCTTCGCCCAGGAGAAGATCCCGAGCGTCACGAGGTTCACCCCCGCCTCACGCATCAACTCGGCGTCCTCTGCGTGGACTTCGGGACCCCATTGCTCGGGGTTGTAGTCGCCGCCGTACCCGATCGACGACAACCGGGAACGAAATCGCTCGGCGAGGCGCTCCCGGCTCATGTCATCCGACCTTTCGTAGCTCACCGTCGTCGAAGACCGCGACCATCACCAGATTGCCGCCGAGCGCTTCGACGTACCGCGCCATCACGTCCGTACCTGAGACTTGCCCACTCTCGATCTGGGACACCCTTCCTTTGCTCACCCCCATACGCTCGGCCACCTGCGTCCAGCGAGTGCCCCGTCCAGGGCCTTGACCGCCCTCCCGGCCCCTTTTATGGTCGCCACGCCACCACGACGTAGGACGTGGGATCTCTCAAGGGAGCAAGGGGAGACACAGTGAGCGACCAGAAGACCAGCAGCGGCTCCACCGAGCCGAACGGCTCCACCGCGCACACCGGACCCGCACCGGACCGTCGGTCCTTCCTCAAGTACACCGGTGTGCTGGGCGCCGCCGCCGCCATCACCACCACGCTCTCCGCCTGCTCGTCGGGGCCCGAGTCCACGAACGAGGCCGGGGACGGTGGCGGCAAGGGCGGCGACTCGACCCTCACCGCCGTCATCGGCTATGGCAACGACGGCAGTTGGGACCCGACGCAGACCGCGTCCGCCTTCGCGATGGCCGGCAACGAGCACATTTACGAGGGTCTGCTGAACACCGATCCCCTCACCCGCGAGCCGTACGCGGCGCTCGCCACGGAGATCCCCACCGACGACAAGGCGACCACCTGGAAGTTCACGCTGCGGCCCGGCGCCAAGTGGCACGACGGGAAGCCCGTGACCGCCGACGACGTGGTGTTCGTCTTCGACCGCATCCTGGACCCGAAGACGCAGACGCTGGCCAAGGGCTTCTTCGAGAGCTGGCTGAAGGAGGTCAAGAAGGTCGACGCGACCTCCGTCGAGCTGATCCTGAAGTTCCCGTTCCCGGACGGGCTCGCGCGCCTCTCCCTCGCCAAGATCATGCCGAAGCACGTCTTCTCCAAGCCCGGAGCCTGGGATGACGCGACCAAGGGCAAGGCGGTGGGCTCGGGCCCGTACAAGATGGCGTCGCACGCCCCGAAGTCCAACACCACCTTCGAGGCCTTCGACGACTACAACGGACCCCGCAAGGCCGCCTTCAAGAAGATGAACTGGCTGACCATCGTGGACGCGGCGCCCCGCGTCGCGAAGATCTCCGGTGGCAGCGCGGACTCGGAGATCGCGGACAACATCCCGTACGCCAACATCGAGCAGCTGAAGAAGGGCGGGCTCACCGTCGAGGGCGGGGCGGGGATGAACAACCTGTTCCTGATGTTCAACACCGCGCACAAGCCCTTCGACGACGTACGCGTGCGCCAGGCCCTGCACCACGCCATCGACACCGGGAAGATGATCGAGGTCGCGCTCAAGGGACATGGAAAGGCCTCGACTTCGTTCCTCAACGAATCCAACCCCGCCTATCGTCCGGCGAAGACGGTCTACGAGTACGACCCCGCGAAGGCGAAGAAGCTCCTGAAGGAGGCCGGGGTCAAGGATCTGTCGGTCAACCTCATGGCGGTGAACGTGAGTTGGATCGTCGACTGCCTGCCGACCATCAAGGCCTCATGGGACGCGATCGGCGTCAAGACGACCCTTGACCCGCAGGAGACCACGGCCGTCTTCACCAAGATGGACCAGAAGAAGGACTATCAGGTCGTCGCCGCCGCATCGAACCCCAACCAGTTCGGCATCGACCCCGACCTGATCATGCATTACAACTACGGGCCCGAGAACCTGTGGATGGGTTACGCCCGCTGGGCGGACAACTCCGTGGCCAAGAAGCTCTTCAAGGACATGGACCAGGCGACGCGCGAGCCGGACGCGGCCAAGAAGAAGGCCATGGTCCAGGACTACATCGACACCGTCGCCGAGCAGGCGGTGATCTATCCGGTCGTCCACAACGAGCTGATGACCGCCTGGGACCCGAAGAAACTCACCGCCGTCAAGGCCCAGCCCTACCCGGGGATCAACCTGCTCCAGGCGAAGTGGGCGACGTGATCGCGGTACTCCGAATCCTGGTCCGCCGCCTGGTTCTGCTCGTCCCGCTGCTGCTCGGCATCGTCCTGTTCGTCTTCCTCGTGATGCGGTTCTCGGACGTCGACCCGGCGTCGGCGTTCTTCCAGGGCGCCAACCCGACCGAGGAGCAACTGCAGGATTTCCGCGAGGAGAACGGGCTGCTCGATCCGCTGCCGGTGCGCTATGCCGCGTTCGTCGGCGATCTGGTCCAGGGCGACATGGGCATCAGCGTGCTCACCCGCTCGCCGGTGCTGGAGCAGGTCACCACCGCGCTGCCGCTCACCCTCCAGCTGACCTTCCTGGGGCTCGGCGTCGCGGTGGTCATCTCGCTGCTGCTCGGCGTGACCGCCGCGATCTACCGCGACCGGCTGCCGGACCAGCTGATCCGCGTCGTCTCGCTGACCGGTGTGGCGGCGCCCGGCTTCTGGCTGGCGCTGCTCATGATCCAGTACCTGGCGGTGGAGGCGGGCTGGTTCCCGACCGGCGGGTACGTCAACCCCGGTGACTCCTTCACCGGCTGGCTGAAGACGATGACCCTCCCGGCCCTCGCGCTCTCCCTGCCGGTGGCCGCGGGGCTCACCCGCATCATCCGCACGGCGGTGGTCGAGGAACTCGACAAGGACTACGTGCGGACGGCGATCGGCAGCGGTCTGCCACCGGTCGTGGTGGTCGGCCGCAACGTCCTGCGCAACGCCCTCATCAACCCGCTGACCGTGCTCGGCCTGCGCGTGGGCTATCTGCTCGGCGGCGCGGTCGTCATCGAGACGATCTTCTCGCTGCCCGGCATGGGGAAGCTGATGATCGACGCCGTGAAGAACGGCGACCCGGCCGTCGTGCAAGGAGTCGTCATCACGACGGCCGTCGGGTTCGTGGTCGTGAACCTGGTCCTCGACATCCTCTATCTGCTGGTCAATCCGCGTCTGAGGGGGACCGCCTGATGATCACGTCGCGCAAGGCCCTGGCCGAGCGGCTCTCGCGGCCCGGCATCCGGCTGCGCTCCCTGCGCCGCCTGCCCGTGCTCTCGCGCATCGCGGTGGGCGTGCTCGGCGTGGTCGTCCTCGTGGCGCTCTTCGCGCCGCTGATCGCCCCGCACGACCCGCTCGACCAGCAACCGCAGGCCGACGGCACGGGCCACCCGACCGCCGGCCACTGGATGGGGCAGGACAGCCTCGGCCGGGACATCCTCAGCAGGCTGATGTACGGGGCGCGCTGGTCCCTCGCGATCGGGCTCGGGGCGACGCTGCTCGCCCTGATCGTCGGGGCCGCGCTCGGGGCGATCGCGGCGACCTCGCGCAAGGCGGTCGACGAGACGCTGATGCGGTGCCTGGACATCGTCATGGCGTTCCCCGGCATCGCGCTCGCCGCCGTCCTCGTGGCGGTCTTCGGGGGCGGCATCCTCGTACTGATCTGCGCCATCGCGTTCCTGTTCACTCCACCGATCGCGCGGGTCGTGCGGGCGAACGTGATGGATCAGTACGGCGAGGACTACGTCGTCGCCGAACGCATCGTCGGGGCCCGCACCCCACACATCCTGATCAAGCACGTGGCCATCAACTGCGCGGCGCCGATCCTGGTGTTCTGCACGGTGCAGGTCGCCGAGGCGATCGTCTTCGAGGCCTCGCTGTCGTTCATCGGCGCGGGCGTGCGGCCACCGGACCCGTCCTGGGGCAGCGTCATCGCCGACGGCAAGAACATGGTGCTGCTCGGCGGCTGGTGGGCGACGGTCTTCCCCGGACTGCTCATGCTGGTCACGGTCCTCGCCCTGAACATCCTCTCCGAGGGTGTGTCGGACGCGTGGGCGGCGCCCGCGACCCGCGACGTGCCGGGAGAGGCCCGCAAGGAGGACCGCCTCGAAGCGCCCGAGCCGGGCAGCGGAAAGGTCCTCGAACTGCCGGGCCTGACGGAGGCCGCCGAGCGCTTACGCGCACGCGCGCGCCCGCTGCCGGAGGGCACTCCGGTGCTCACGGTCTCCGACCTCACCATCGGCTTCGACGCCCGCCACGGCGGCGTCGACATCGTCGACGGCATCAGCTTCCACGTCCGGCCCGGCGAAGTCCTGGGCCTGGTGGGCGAGTCGGGCTGCGGCAAGTCACTCACCGCGCTGACCGTGATGGGCCTGGAACCCAAGGGCGCCCGCATCGGCGGCCAGGTCACCTTCGACGGCGAGCAACTGCTCGGCATGCCGATGCGCGTCCGCAGACGACTGCTCGGCCACGACATGGCGATGATCTACCAGGACGCCCTGTCCTCCCTCAACCCCGCGATGACGGTCCGCTCCCAGCTCAAGCAGGTCGTACGAAGGGGAGGGCGCCGGACAGCGGCCGAACTCCTCGGCCTGGTCGGCCTGGACCCGGAACGCACCCTGCGCAGCTACCCGCACGAACTCTCCGGCGGCCAGCGCCAGCGCGTCCTGATCGCGATGGCCCTCTCCCGCGACCCGAAACTGATCGTCGCCGACGAACCGACGACGGCCCTGGACGTCACGGTCCAGGCCCAGGTCATCCAACTCCTCCTCCGCCTGCGCGAGGAGCTGGGCTTCGCGCTGATCCTCGTCTCGCACGACCTGGCCCTGGTCGCGGACGTCACCGACCGCGTGGTGGTGATGTACGGCGGCCAGATCGTCGAGACGGGCGTGACGGCGGACCTCGTCGAGGCACCCTCGCACCACTACACGCGCGGCCTGCTCGGCTCGGTCCTCTCGCTCGAAGCGGCGGCGGAACGCCTGACCCAGATCAAGGGCGTCGTCCCCTCACCGGCCGACTTCCCCGCGGGCTGCCGGTTCGCGGACCGCTGCCCCCTCGCGAGCGAGGTGTGCCATACGACGGCGCCCGAACTCGTGGGCGGGGCACGGCATTCCATCGCCTGCCACCACCCGGCGCAGCAGCCGCCTCGGATGCCGCGGCCCAGGGGAAACGAGGCCCTCAAGTGACCGCTCTCATCTCGCTGTCCGACGCACACGTCGTGCACCGCGCACGCTCGGGCGGCCTCTTCTCGCGTGAGCGGGTGTACGCCCTGACCGGAGCCGATCTGACCATCGCGCCCGGCGAGACGGTGGGCGTCGTGGGCGAGTCGGGGTGCGGCAAGTCGACGCTCGCGAAGGTGCTCGTGGGGGTGCAGCAGCCCACGGCGGGCACGGTGTCCTTCCGGGGACGCGACCTGTGGACGATGAAGCCGGCCGAACGCCGCACCGCGATCGGCCGGAACACCGGCATGATCTTCCAGGACCCGTCGACGGCCCTGAACCGCAGGCTGACCGTACGCCAGATACTCCGCGACCCCCTGGACGTACACAGGGTGGGAACGACATGCCAACGCAACGAGCGAGTACGGGAGTTGATGTCACTCGTAGGCCTGCCCAAGGTTCTGGCGGACGGCCTCCCCGGCCAGCTCTCGGGCGGGCAGCGCCAGCGCGTGGCGATCGCGCGCGCACTGGCGTTGGAACCGGAGCTGGTGGTGGCGGACGAGCCGACGAGCGCGCTCGACGTCTCCGTACGCGCCCAGATCCTCAACCTCCTCCTTGACCTGAAGGAGCGGCTCGGCCTCGCCCTGGTGTTCGTGTCGCACGACATCCAGACGGTGCGGCGGATGAGCGACCGGGTCATCACCATGTACCTGGGCAGAATCGTGGAGGAGTCACCGGCCGAGGAGATCCTGGACCGAGCGCGGCACCCGTACACCCGGGCTCTCTTCTCCGCGACGCCCGGCCTTCTGGACCCCATCGACCCGATCCCGCTCGTCGGCCCGGTGCCGTCGGCCACGCGTCCGCCGAGCGGCTGCCCGTTCCGTACGCGGTGCTGGAAGGCGGACGACGTCTGCGCGGCCACCATGCCGGACGTCGAGTCGACGTCGGGGTCCGGGCGGTCGGGGCACCGCTACCGCTGCCACCACCCCGTGCCGGACGGCCAGTCCACGCACGAGCTAGTGATCCAGTCCGCCGCCACGGACGCGAGCCCCAGGGAGATCCCATGACACTGCCCACCCCGCTGAACGGTGTCGTTCCACCCGTCTGCACACCCCTGACGCCGGACCGCGAGGTGGACACGGCCTCGCTCGTCAGGCTGGTCGACCACCTGGTGTCGGGCGGGGTCGACGGCCTGTTCGTCCTCGGTTCGTCGTCGGAGGCGGCGTACCTGACGGACGCCCAGCGGAGGCTGGTGATCGAGACGGTGGCGGGCCATGTCGGGGGCCAACTCCCGGTCTTGGCCGGGGCGATCGACATGGCGACGCCAAGGGTCCTGGACCACGTCCGCTCGGTGACGGACGCGGGGGCGGACGGCGTGGTGGTGACGGCCCCCTTCTACACGCGCACGCACCCGGTGGAGGTGGCCCGCCACTTCCGCCTCGTCGCGGCGCGCTCACCGGTCCCGGTCTTCGCGTACGACCTCCCGGCCTCGGTCCACTCCAAACTGCCCGCCGAGCTGATCCTGGAACTGGCGGCGGAGGGCACCCTGGCCGGCCTGAAGGACTCCAGCGGGGACGAGGGGAACTTCCGGGAGGTGGTGCTCGGGGCGCGGGGGCGGACGGACGTCGCGGGCTTCAGCGTCCTGACGGGTTCGGAGACGACGGTGGACTCGGCGCTGGCGATGGGTGCGGACGGGGTGGTGCCGGGGCTGGGGAATGTGGACCCCGAGGGTTATGCGCGTCTCTACCGCTACTGCCGGGAGGGGGACTGGGTGCGGGCGCGGGCCGAGCAGGAGCGGTTGTGTGGGCTTTTCGGGATGGTGCGGGTGGGGGATGCGGGGCGGATGGGCGCCAACTCTTCGGCGCTGGGGGCGTTTAAGGCGGCGCTGCACCTACGGGGCGTGATTGCCTGCCCCGCTACTGCGGAGCCGCAGGTTCCGCTGGACGCCGGGGAGGTTGAGCGGGTGGGGAAGTTCTTGGCGGGGGCGGGGTTGTTGTAAGCCCTCCCTGCGGGGCTTACAACAACCCCGCCCCAACGCCGGAGGAGCTGAATTTTCAGCCCCTCCGGCGTTTGAGGAGCGGGGTCTGGGGCGGAGCCCCAGTTTCGGGAAGGGGTGGGGTCGGGGAAAGCCCCGCAGGGATCGCCCTACCCAGCCCCCTCCACCCCCGGCCGCACCAACCCCGACTCGTACGCAACAATCACCAGCTGCGCCCGATCCCTCGCCTCCAGCTTCCCCATGATCCGGCTGACGTGAGTCTTCGCCGTCAAGGGGCTCAATCCCAACACGTCAGCGATCTCCGTGTTGTTCAGCCCCCGAGCCACCAGCGAAAGCACTTGCAGCTCCCGCTCCGAAAGCCCGTCGGGACCCCCGGCCCCGGCAGCCGCAGGCTCCGGCGCCCGCAGCACCCTCGCAATAAGCCGAGAAGTCGGGCCCGGCGAAAGCAGGGACTCCCCCGCAGCCACCACCCGAATCGCATCCAACAGCTCCGCCGGCTTCGTGTCCTTCACCAGAAACCCCGAGGCCCCGGCCCGCAACGCCTCCACGACATGCTCATCCGTGTCGTAAGTGGTCAGCATCAGCACCTTCACCCCGGCCAGATCCTCGTCCCGCGCGAGCAGCCGCGTCGCCTCGATCCCGTTCAGGTCCGGCATCCGGATGTCCATGACGATGAGATCGGCCCGCTCCGAGCGGGCGAGGTCGACCGCCGCCCGCCCCGTCCCCGCCTGCCCCACCACCTCCATGTCCGGAGCGGACTCGACCAGCATCGCGAAGGCCGCCCGTACCAGCGTCTGATCGTCGGCGAGCAGCACACGGATCGTCATCGAAGCCCTCCCACAGGCACCAGCGGCAGTACGGCCGACACCATGAAACCGCCCTCGGACCGGGGCCCCGCCTCCAGGGTGCCGCCCACGCTCCGGGCCCGCTCCCGCATCCCCACGAGGCCGAACCCGGGGGTGTGCGAGGGGTCGTCGGCGGCTCGCCCGTCGTCCGTGACCGTCACCCGCAGCTCCGCCCCCTCCGTGCGTATCCCCACCCGGATGGTGAGCCCAGGCCCGCCGTGCCGCACCGCGTTGGTCAACGCCTCCTGCACGATGCGGTAGGCCGCCGCGCCCACGGCGGGCGGCGCCTCGGCCTCCCGTACCGCCAGATCGACCTCGGCCCCGGACGTACGCGCCGCCTCCGCGAGGTCGGCGAGGCCGTCAAGGCCGGGCAGCGGGCCCCGCGACTCCTCCGCGGTACCCGTCGTCTCCCTCAACACCTCAAGTGTGGCCCGGAGTTCACCTCGCGCCGAGCGGCACGTGTCGGCGATGTCGTCCAGGGCCTTCGCCACCGCCGCCCGGTCAAGGCGCTCCGGATCGGCGGCGAGGACATGTGCCGCGACGGAGGTCTGCACGCCGACCAGGGTGATGCTGTGCGCGAGCAGATCGTGCAGATCGCGGGCGACCCGCAGCCGCTCCTCGGCGACCCGCCGCCGCGCCTCCTCCTCCCGCGTGCGCTCGGCCCGCTCGGCGCGCTCCAGTACGGAGGTGACGTACTGGCGGTGGATGCGCACGTACACGCCGAGCAGCAGCACGGCGACGACCCAGCCGGAAATCCTGAGCACCTCGGCCACCTGGTGCGGGGGCTGGACCGCGTTGACGCTCACCATGGCGCCCACGACGAGGAGGCCCGTCAGCACGGCGCGGCGCGGGCGCCCGGACACGGCGACCGTGTAGAGCGCGACCATGCCCACCGGGACCGCAGCCGTGTGCGTGTAGTCGATGCCGTGGTAAGGAGCGACGAAGGCGAGCACGGCAAGCAGCACGAGCAGCGGACGGATGCGCCGCCACACCAGCGGCACGTGCGCGCACAGCAGCAGGCTCCACCCGAGGAGGTCGGGCCGTCGGCCGTCCTCGACGAACGCGGCGAGCACGGCGGACAGCACCGCGAGCGCCGCCGCGAACACCGCGTCGTCCCGCACGGCACGCGAGGTGCCGGGCACGGCTCCGGTGAAGGGCAGCACACCACGCGGCCCCGACGGACCCGGGCGGACCTGAACCTGCGGTTCTCTCCCCACCGCTGCATCCTCCCGTACGAGGACGCCCCTCCGGCACAGGAGGGGCGTCCTGAAGTGATCAACTGTCAGGGTGCGGGGACCCGTTGGGGCTCGACCTCCGGGGCCGGGCCGGTGGCGGCCGCGGGTCGCGACAGCTTGCCCGGCCACCACACCTTCCGTCCAAGGGCCACGCTCGCGCTCGTCACCAGGTACGTCCGCACCAGGAACGTGTCGAGCAGCACGCCGACCGCGATCACGAAGCCGAGCTCTACCAGCTGCACCAGCGGCATGTTGGTGAGTACCGCGAACGTCGCGGCGAGCACGAGCCCCGCCGAGGCGATGACGCCGCCCGTCGTGCGCAGCGCGGTGAGCGCGGCGGCCCCCGGTTCGGCTCCGGCGAGGGATTCCTCCCGCATGCGGTGCATCAGGAAGATGCCGTAGTCGACGCCCAGGGCGACGAGGAAGACGAAGGACAGCAGCCCGAGCCCCGGGTCGGTGCCCTCGAAGCCCAGGAGCGGCTCGAAGACCAGGCCCGCGATGCCCAGCGACGCGCCCCACACCGCGACCACCGCCGCGAGGAGCAGCAAAGGCGCGACGAGGGAGCGCAGGAGCGCCACCAGGATCAGCAGGACGGCCGCGAGCACCAGGGGCACGATGACGAGCCGGTCGCGGGAGTTGGTGTCCTTGAGGTCGAGCTGCTGGGCGCTCGGCCCGCCCACGTACGAGCCGTCCAGGTCGGCCCGCAGCGCCTTGATCGTCGCGGTCTCGCCCGCCGACTCGGGCGGGGCCTTCGCGGTCACGGAGATCTCCGTCCAGCCCTCCGCGGTGCGTCCCTTCTCGGCGCTGTCCACGCCCTTCATGCCCTTGATGTCGGCGAGGGCGGCGGTGACGCGGTCCTCGGGCGTCAGCACGGTGATGGGCCGGGTGCCGCGTTCGGGGTAGGCCTTGGCGAGGGTCTCCATCGCGGTGACGGAGTCGGGCGTCTTGGTGAAGGAGTCCTCCTGTTTCAGCGCGCCCGGCAGGTTCAGCACCCCCAGGGCGAGCACGCCGAGCAGCACGGCGCCGGCCGCGAGCACGGTGCGGGGCCTGCGGCCCGCCGAACTGCCCATCAGGGAGAAGAGACTGCGGCGCTGTTTGGGCTCGCTGCCGAAGGCGGGCACGAGCGGCCAGAACACGCGTCGTCCGAGGAGGACCAGGATCGCGGGCAGCAGCGTCAGCATCGCGGCGAGCGCGCACAGCACGCCGACCGTGCCGAGCGGTCCCATGCCGCGGCTGCTGTTGAGGTCGGCGGCGAGCAGGCAGAGCAGCCCGGCGGCGACCGTCCCCGACGAGGCGAGCACGGCGGGACCGCATCCCTTCAGGGCGGCGACCATCGCGTCGTAGGGCCGCTCGATCCTGCGCAGCTCCTCGCGGTAGCGGGAGACGATGAGCAGCGCGTAGTCGGTGCCCGCCCCGAAGACGAGGATCGTCATCACACCGCTGCTCTGGCCGCTGATGGATGTCCCGAAGCCTTCGTGCAGTCCGTACGCGACGCCCATCGCGAGGTAGTCCGCGACGCCCGCCACGGCGAGCGGCACGAGCCACAGGAACGGGCTGCGGTAGATGAGGATGAGGAGCAGCGCGACGACTCCGGCGGTGGTGTAGAGCAGCGGTCCGCCGAGGGAGTCGTAGACCTTGCCCGCGTCGGTGTCGAGTGCGCCCGGCCCGCCCACGTCGACGCTCAACCCGCCTTTGCCGTCGGCGACTTCGCGTATGTCGTCGACGAGGGCGTCCCTGGCCTCCTCGTCCTGGCCGGGCTCGGTGCTCGCCACGGGGTACATCAGCGTGGTGCCGTCCTTGGACGGTACGGCGCGGGGGTCGGACGTCAGCTCGTGGGCCCGGCCGATCTCGGCGACCTGGGCGGCCGCCGTCTCGCGGTCGGCGGCGGTCAGGCCGCCGTCGCGGTGGTAGACGAGCACCAGCTCGGTGGACTTGCCGCCGGGCAACTGGTCCTGGATCTTGGCCACTTCGGTGGAGTCGGCGCTCGCGGGCAGATAGTCGACGACGCGGTCCTGCTGGGCGTCGGAGAGCTTCGACGCGAAGGGCCCGGCGAGCGCGAGCACGGCTATCCACAGTCCGAGGAACACCCAGGGCACGGCTCGTCGCCGTCGTGCGGTGGTCTGTTCGGCCCGCATGACGGGCCTCCTTCCGGCAGGTCGGCAAGTTCGGTGCCAACCCTTCCGGAGGGGCCCGCGCGTTCCGTCGGGCGCGAGGGCGAGTTGGGGAGTACGGCGGTGGGAGACATCCGCTTCGCAGTACTCCCTGGGGAGTAGCGCCCCTACACCCCTGAGGTGACCCCCGAGGTCGCCCCTGAGATCAGAAGTGCGTCGTCCGCGCCGCCACCATCAGCCGCGTCACCTCGTCCGCGCCGATGGTCAGCGCGCCGCCCGCCGTGGCGAGCACTTCGCGCTCGGCGGGGGTGTACGGGCCGTCGGCGAGGGCGATCCGCGCGCCCTGGAGCAGCAGCGCCTCGCGTCCGGCCGGGGCCAGGTGCGGGGCCAACGGGCCGAGCGCCTCGTGGAGTTCTATGGCCAGACCGGGCCCGCAGTCCGGGACGGTCGCGCGGCCGGTGTCCGCGGCGAGCGCGTCGACGAGGGCGACGAGCTGTTCCTCGCGGCAGTCGTCGAAGCCCGCTCCGCGCAGCGCGCCGACGGCCGCGTCGAGCGTCGTGCGCGAGGAGGTGCCGCCCGCGGCGAGGATGGCGAGGACGACGGTGTGCACGGCGTCGCGCACCATGGCCGAGAGGCGCGTGGTGGTGGGATGGCCGAGAACGTCCGTGCCGAAGTGGTCGCCGCAGGCGGCGCACTCGACGATGGGACCCGCCGCGCCGCGGGGCAGGACCGGCACACCGAGCAGGACGAAGCGGCGCCGGCCCGTGCGGCGCTGGTAGTTGCGGTCGCCGCCGCAGCCGGGGCAGAAGAACTCGCCGTCCCCGACGGTGGTCCAGGCCGTGTGCACGCCGACCACGCGCCTGCGCAGGACCCGCCCGCGGGAAACGGGCGTGGCGAAAATGCGGGATTCCCGGCCGTTTCGTCCCCGATCTGGCAGCACCGCACACCTCCGTAACGCCCCGGCAACATTGCCGCGTTGGGCGTGATGTTAGCCACATTGTTGATGTGGCGTCAGCACCCTGGGCGAGAGATGGCCGGTAGACGATCGCCGGACAGGCTCATTTTCGGCCTGTCCGGCGGCCGGAAGGTGTCAGCGTGCGGCGCGGTTCACCGCGGAGACCGCGGCCTTCAGCGACGCACGCGTCGTGTTGGCGTCGATGCCGATGCCCCACAGGACCTTGTCACCGATGGCGCATTCGATGTACGAGGCGGCCTGCGCGGAGGCGCCCTCGCTCATCGTGTGCTCCTGGTAGTCCAGGAGGCGTACGTCGATGCCGATGCCCTGCAGCGCGTGGAAGAAGGCCGAGATCGGACCGTTGCCGGTGCCGGTCAGGACGGTGTCGGAGCCGTCGACCGTCGCCTCGACGGTGAGGGTGTCCGTGCCGTCCTTGTCCGTGGTGGTCTGGCCGTTCTTGACCTGGATGCGGCCCCACGGGTTGGCGGGGTTGGGCAGGTACTCGTCCTGGAAGATGCTCCAGATCGCGTCCGGCGTGACCTCGCCGCCCTCGCTGTCCGTCTTCGTCTGGATGATCTTGGAGAACTCGACCTGCATGCGGCGCGGCAGGTCCAGGCTGTGGTCGTTCTGCAGGACGTAGGCGATGCCGCCCTTGCCGGACTGCGAGTTGACGCGGATGACGGCCTCGTACGAACGGCCGACGTCCTTGGGGTCGATGGGCAGGTACGGGACGGCCCACTCGATCTCGTCGACCGTCTTGCCCTGCTTCTCGGCGCGGATACCCATCGCCTCGAAGCCCTTCTTGATGGCGTCCTGGTGGGAGCCGGAGAAGGCGGTGTAGACGAGGTCACCTGCGTACGGGTGGCGCGGGTGGACCTCCATCTGGTTGCAGTACTCGGCGGTGCGGCGGATCTCGTCGATGTCGGAGAAGTCGATCTGCGGGTCGACGCCCTGCGAGAACAGGTTCATGCCCAGCGTGACCAGGTCGACGTTGCCGGTGCGCTCGCCCTGCCCGAACAGGCAGCCCTCGATGCGGTCGGCGCCGGCCATGATGGCCAGTTCGGCGGCGGCGACGGCGGTGCCGCGGTCGTTGTGCGGGTGGACGGACAGGCAGACGTGCTCGCGGCGGGTCAGGTTGCGGGACATCCACTCAAAGCGGTCCGCGTGCGTGGAGGGCGTCGAACGCTCCACCGTGGCGGGCAGGTTCAGGATGATCTCGCGGCCCTCTTCGGGCTGCCACACGTCACAGACGGCCTCGCAGACCTCCAGGGCGAAGTCCAGCTCGGTGTCGGTGAAGATCTCGGGGCTGTACTGGTAGCCGAAGACGGTCTCGGGGCCCAGCAGCTTCTCCGCGTACTCCATGACCAGGCGCGTGCCGTCGACGGCGATCTGCTTGACCGCGTCCTTCGAGCCACGGAAGACGACCTCGCGCCAGACGGGCGCGGTCGCGTTGTAGAGGTGGACGGTGGCGCGCTTGGCGCCGACCAGCGACTCGACGGTGCGGGAGATCAGCTCTTCGCGGGCCTGCGTCAGCACGGAGATGGTGACGTCGTCCGGGATCGCGCCGTCCTCGATGATCGACCGCACGAAGTCGAAGTCGGTCTGGCCCGACGAGGGGAAGCCGACCTCGATCTCCTTGTAGCCCATGCGGACCAGCAGGTCGAACATCTCGCGCTTGCGCGCGGGCGACATGGGGTCGATCAGCGCTTGGTTGCCGTCACGCAGGTCCGTGGAGAGCCAGCGGGGAGCGACCGTGATCCGGTTGTCGGGCCACGTGCGGTCGGGGATGTCGACCTGGTCGTACTGCCCGTACTTGTGGATCGGCATGGAAGTGGCGCGCTGCAGATTGGGCTTGATCGCCATGATGCGGGGGCTCCTCGGGAGTGTCCTTAAGGACGGCCGACGGTCGCTTCGCGAGCAACACCGAACTCCGCGGGGAGGGGGTCGGCCTCGACTACAGGCCCTCGCCGCGGCAGCTAAGGAGAAGCAGCCCGTAACGCATGATGCTCCGCAGCCTAGCCGAGCCGCGCTGTGTGCGCGGGTGCGTATCAGTATGCGGGATCGCCATCAGGTAACGGGTAAGAGGTGATCAATACCTCTATTTCACTAATCATGGTTGCAGGTAGTGACAGCGGCATGACCCAGTGCCACATTGCACGCCATGACCGCCAACCCAGGCTTCGAGCCTGTCTTCTGCACCATCATCCCTCCTCACGTGCTCGACACTCTTGCCCGGAGTGACGACGCCACTCTCGCCGGTCCCGCTCGCCGCACCCTTGAGCGCGACTCGATCGAGCGCACCCACCGCCGTCTGACCACGGTCATCGGCGCCCCGGCCGTCTCGCTGCCCAAGGAAGCGGCGGAGAGCAAACCGCACCGCACGATCCACGACGCGAAGCACAAGACCGAGCTGCCGGGCCGCAAGGTCCGCGGCGAGGGCGACAAGCCCGGCAAGGACGCGACCGTCAACCGCGCGTACGCGGGCCTCGGCGCGACCTTCGAGCTGTTCCTGAAGTCGTACCAGCGAAACTCCATCGACGGCAGCGGCCTGCCGCTGAACGCGACCGTGCACTACGGCGAGGACTACGGGAACGCCTTCTGGAACGGCGAGCAGATGGTGTTCGGCGACGGTGACGGCGAGATCTTCCTCGACTTCACCATCCCCGTGGACGTCATCGGCCACGAGCTGACGCACGGCGTCGTCCAGTACACGGCCAACCTCACGTACTTCGGCCAGCCGGGCGCGCTCAACGAGTCCTTCGCGGACGTCTTCGGCTCGCTGATCAAGCAGTACACGCTCGGCCAGACCGCCTCCGAGGCCGACTGGCTGATCGGCGCCGGGCTGCTCGCCCCGCGCGTCACGGGCACGGCGCTGCGCTCCATGAAGGCCCCGGGCACGGCGTACGACGACGATGTGCTCGGCAAGGACCCGCAGCCCGCCGACATGGACCACTACGTCCGCACCGGCCGCGACAACGGCGGCGTGCACATCAACTCCGGCATCCCCAACCACGCCTTCTACCTGCTGGCCGAGGCGCTCGGCGGCAACGCGTGGGAGCGGGCCGGACAGATCTGGTACGCCGTCCTGACCGGCGGCGAGCTGGCCCAGGACGCGTCCTTCGCGGACTTCGCGAAGCTGACCGTGGCCGCGGCGCGCGACAAGTACGGCGAGGGCGAGGAGCACGGCGCCGTGGTGAAGGCGTGGTCCCAGGTCGGGGTTCCTACCAACTGACCGTCCCATGGAGTAGACAGGTTCCATGCGTATCCAGGTGAAGCGCACGGGAGGATTCGCGGGCATCGAGCGGCACGCCGAGGTCGAGACCTCGGGACTGCCCGATGCCCACGAGTGGCAGGCCCTGGCCGAGGAGGCCGTGGCAGAGGGCCGGAACACGCCACCAATAGGGGTGCCGGACGGCTTCAGCTACCAGCTCACCGTGGACGGACACACGGTGTACTGCTCGGATCCCCGCCTGACCGATCCACAGCGCAAGCTGATCACGCGCGTCCTCAAGGAGGGCTCGTAGATAAGGGGAACTCGCAAGACGTGAGAAGTGTTCACGTTTTCTGAGGTACGCCCATTGACTTCCGTACGCGGCCGTACGGAAGATCGCGGCCATGGCAGCGACCCATGCGGACCATGCGCGCGAACCACTCCCTCAGTTCCCCCGCGACTTCGTGTGGGGGGTGTCCACTTCGGCTCACCAGATCGAGGGCGCCGTCGACGAACGCGGCCCCTCGGTCTGGGACGCGTTCACGGCGATACCTGGCCGGGTCAAGGACGGCACGACGGCCGCCGTCGCCTGCGACCACTACCACCGCTACCGCGAAGACGTCGCGCTCATCCGAGAGTTGGGCGCGGACGCCTACCGCTTCTCGGTGTCGTGGCCGCGCGTACTGCCGGGCGGGACGGGCGAGGTGAGCGTCGCGGGCCTGGACTTCTACGACCGCCTTGTCGACGAGCTGTGCGCGGCGGGCGTCAGCCCCGTCCCCACGCTCTTCCACTGGGACACCCCGCTCACGCTCGCCGACGAGGGCGGCTGGCTGCGGCGGGACACGGCCGAGCGGTTCGCCGAGTACGCGGCCGTGGTGGCAGCGCGCGTCGGCGACCGCGCCAAGAAGTGGATCACCCTGAACGAACCCGCCGAACACACCCTCCTCGGGCACGCGCTCGGCCAGCACGCGCCCGGACAGCAGCTCATGTTCGACGCGTTGCCGGTGGCGCACCACCAACTCCTCGCCCACGGTCTCGCCGTACGGGCGCTGCGCGCGGCAGGCGTCACGGACATCGGCATCGCCAACTCACACGGCCCCACCTGGCCGGCGTCACCCTCGGCCGAGGACACGGAGGCGGCGGACTTCTACGACGTGCTCCTCAACCGCCTGTTCGCGGACCCGCTCATCCTGGGCCGATACCCGGACGGCGTCGGGGAGTTGATGCCGGGCGACTGCGACATCGAAGCCGACCTGAAGGTGATCGCGGAGCCGATCGACTGGTACGGGATCAACTTCTACCAGCCGACGAAGGTGGGCGCCCCGCTCCCGGCCACGGCCACGACGTCCACGGAGTTCGCCGGCGTCACGCTCCCGCCCGAACTCCCCTTCTCACCACGGCAGATCGAGGGCCGCCCGGTGACGGACTTCGGCTGGCCGGTGGTCCCGGAGTCGCTGACCGAACTGCTCACCGGCTTCCGCGACCGGTACGGCGACCGCCTCCCCCCGCTGGTGATCACCGAGAACGGCTGCTCGTACGAGGGCATCGACGACCAACGCCGGATCGATTACCTCGACGGCCATCTGCGGGCGCTGCACCGGGCGTTGGAGGAGGGAGTGGACGTACGCGGCTACTTCGTCTGGTCCCTGATGGACAACTTCGAGTGGGCGGAGGGCTACCGGCAGCGCTTCGGTCTCGTCCACGTCGACCACGCGACCCTTGAGCGCACCCCGAAGGCGTCGTACGCATGGCTGCGCGAGGCGCTGCGGGCCCAACGGCCATGACGGCCGACGCGCTGCGGGAGCCGGTCGACCGGGTCGGCCGTAGCTGGACCGCATCCCTGTCGCTCGCCAACGGCGCGATCTGGGTGGGCTGGTACGGCCCGCTGCAGATCCTGCTCGCCGTGCAGGCGGAGGATCTCGCCCCGGCCGGTACCTCCAAGGAGACGGTCCTGGCGTGGGTCGCGGGCGTGGGCGCCGTGGTGTCCCTCGCCTCGAACCCGCTGTTCGGCGCTCTCTCGGACCGGACGGCGTCCCGCTGGGGCAGGCGTACGCCGTGGATCGTGGCGGGCACGGCGGGCGGCGCGGCGGCGCTCCTGCTGCTCTCGGCCGCCGGGTCCGTGTGGTGGATGGCGGCGGGCTGGTGCCTGGTCCAGCTCACCCTGAACGCCGCGTTCGCCGCGGTCACGGCGGCCGTGCCGGACAGGGTGCCGCGGCTCCAGCGGGGCGCGGTGGGCGGCTGGCTGGGGGCGGCGCAGATCCTGGGCGTGGTCGTGGGGACGGGCCTCGCGACGGCTGCCGGGGGTGTGGGCGCGGGGTACGCGGCGTGCGCGGTGTTCACGCTGGTGGGCGTGCTGCCGTACGTCCTGCGCCACCGGGACCCACGCCTCGCGCCGCGAGACAGGCCGCCGTTCGCGTGGCGGTCGTTCGCCCGCGCTTTCTGGCTGAGCCCGCGCCGCTACCCGGACCTGGGGTGGGCCTGGCTGACCCGCTTCCTGATCAACCTCAGCAACGCCCTGGTCCTGCTCTATCTCCTCTACTACCTGCGGGACCGCCTGCACTACTCCGACCCGGACGAAGGCGTACTGATCCTCACGGCGGTGAACGGCGTGACGCTGCTCGCGACGGTGGTCGTGGGCGGCGTCTGGTCGGACCGCGTGGGCCGCCGCAAGCCGTTCGTGCTCTGGTCCGGCGTCCTGATGGCGGTGGCGACGGCCCTGCTGTCCGGCTGGCAGACCTGGCCGGGCGCGATCGTCGCGGCGGCGGTGCTCGGGGTGGGCTTCGGCGTCTTCACGTCGGTGGACTTCGCCCTGATGACGGACGTCCTGCCGAAGGCCATGGACCGCGGCAAGGACATGGGCGTCATCAACATCGCCAACTCCCTGCCTCAGGTGGCGGCCCCCGCCCTCGCGGCCCCGCTCGTGACACACCTGGGCGGCTACCGGGTGCTGTACCTGGTGGCGGCCGCGATCGGCCTTGCGGGGGCGCTGCTCGTGACGCGGATCAGGGGCGTGGAGTAAGCAGGGGTGGGGCTGACCTCAGAAGCCAAGCTTGCGCAACTGCTTGGGGTCGCGCTGCCAGTCCTTGGCCACCTTCACGTGCAGGTCCAAGAAGACCGGCGTACCCAGCAGGGCCTCGATCTGCTGGCGGGACTTGATCCCGACCTCCTTGAGGCGCTTGCCCTTCGGGCCGATGATGATGCCCTTCTGGCTGGGGCGCTCGATGTAGACGTTCGCGTGGATGTCGAGCATCGGCTTGTCCGCGGGGCGGTCCTGGCGCGGCAGCATCTCCTCCACCACGACGGCGATGGAGTGCGGCAGCTCGTCCCGCACGCCTTCGAGCGCGGCCTCGCGGATCAGCTCGGCGACCATGACCTGCTCGGGCTCGTCCGTGAGGTCGCCCTCGGGGTAGAGCGGCGGGCTCTTGGGGAGCATCGGGACGATCAGGTCGGCGAGCAGCTGGACCTGCTTGTCGCCGACCGCCGAGACCGGCACGATCTGCGCCCACTCGAAGCCGAGCTCCTTGCCGAGCTGGTCGATGGCGATGAGCTGCTCGGCGAGGGTCTTGCTGTCGACGAGGTCGGTCTTCGTCACGACCGCGATCTTCGGCGTCTTCTTGATGCCGGCCAGTTCCTTGGCGATGAACCGGTCACCGGGGCCGAGCTTCTCGTTCGCGGGCAGACAGAAGCCGATGACGTCGACCTCGGCCCACGTGGTCCGCACGACGTCGTTGAGCCGCTCGCCGAGCAGCGTGCGCGGCTTGTGGAGCCCGGGGGTGTCCACCAGGATCAGCTGGGCGTCGGGCCGGTGCACGATGCCGCGGACCGTGTGCCGCGTGGTCTGCGGCTGGTTCGCGGTGATCGCCACCTTCTGGCCGACCAGAGCATTCGTAAGGGTGGACTTGCCCGCGTTGGGGCGGCCGACGAAGCAGGCGAAGCCGGCGCGATGGGTGGCCTCGGACGGCTCGGATGACTCGGTACGAACGCTCATGGCGCCCATTCTCCCTGATCGCCGGAGGCCCGCAGCACCCCGAGGCGCCCTCGGGCCGCCGATCGGGCACCTTCGGGCCGTCCGTGAGCCTCCGGAAACCCTCGCGCAACACGAAACACGGCGGAAACGCCCGGGTGCCCGTTCCGAAACGCGGGGCGGTGACGCTCTCCCTCTGCCCCCACCCGGAGGAGAGATTCCCCGTGCAGTCCGTGCAGTCCGCGCACTCCCTCACCACCCTGGCCGCGGCCAAGGGTCCCGACACCGGCGACACCGCCTGGCTGCTCGCGGCCACAGCCCTGGTCCTCCTGATGACACCGGGCCTCGCGCTGTTCTACGGCGGCATGGTCCGCACGAAGAGCGTCCTCAACATGCTCCTGATGTCCTTCGTCTCGATCGCCCTGGTCACGGTGGTGTGGCTGCTCGCCGGCTACTCGCTCGCGTTCGGCGAGGACGCGTTCGGGGGCCTGATCGGAGGCCTCGACCACCTCGGCATGGCGGGCATCGGCCCGAGCACGCTCACGGGCACGGTCCCCACCCTCCTCTTCACCACCTTCCAGCTCACTTTCGCGATCCTCACCACCGCCCTGATCAGCGGTGCGATCGCGGACCGCACGAAGTTCGCGGCGTGGCTGGTCTTCGTGCCGCTCTGGGCGCTGCTCGTATACGTTCCCGTGGCGCACTGGGTGTGGGGTCCGGACGGCTGGATCTCCTCGTCCCTCGGCGCCCTTGACTTCGCGGGCGGCCTGGTCGTCGAGATCGCCTCCGGCGCGTCCGGTCTCGCGCTGGTCCTGGTCATCGGCCCGCGCATCGGCTTCAAGAAGGACGCGATGCGTCCGCACAACCTGCCGATGGTGCTGATGGGCGCGGGCCTGCTCTGGTTCGGCTGGCTCGGCTTCAACGGCGGCTCGGCGCTCGGCGCGAACGGCCTCGCGGCGGCTTCCCTCCTGAACACCCTCCTGGCCGGGTGCACGGGCCTGCTCGGCTGGCTCTTCGTGGAGCAGCGACGCGACGGCCACCCCACGACCTTCGGCGCGGCGTCGGGCGCGGTGGCCGGCCTGGTCGCCATCACGCCCGCGTGCGGGGTCGTCGGGGTGCTCGGCGCCGCGGTGGTCGGTCTCGCGGCCGGGGTGGTCTGCTCGTACGCCGTGGCGTGGAAGTTCCGCTTCGACTACGACGACTCGCTCGACGTGGTGGGCGTCCACCTGGTCGGCGGCGTGGTCGGCACGCTCCTGATCGGCCTGTTCGCGACGGCCACGATGACGGAGGGCGCCGAGGGCCTCTTCTACGGGGGCGGGCTCGGCCAGTTGGGCAAGCAGACGGTGGCGGTGCTCGCGGTGGCGGCGTACACGTTCTCGGTGACGTACGGCATCGGCAAGGCGATCGACAAGCTCATGGGCTTCAGGGCGTCGGCGGAGGACGAACAGACGGGCCTCGACCAGACGCACCACGCGGAGACGGCCTACGATCACGGCGTCCTGGTCAGCCCGATGAGGGGGAGCACCGTCCGATGAAGCTCGTTACCGCGGTCATCAAGCCGTTCCGCCTGGACGAGGTGAAGACCGCGCTCCAGGAACTGGGCGTCCAGGGCCTCACCGTCACGGAGGCGAGCGGGTACGGGCGCCAGCGGGGGCACACGGAGGTGTACCGGGGCGCGGAGTACCAGGTGGACCTGGTCCCGAAGGTGCGTATCGAGGTCGTGGTCGACGACGCGGACCTCGACCCAGTGATCGACGGAATCGTCCGCGCGGCGTCCACGGGCAAGATCGGTGACGGGAAGGTGTGGGCGGTACCGGTGGAAACGGTGGTCCGGGTCCGCACGGGGGAACGGGGCCCGGACGCGGTGTAACCCCCCCTGGGGCTCCGCCCCAGACCCCGCTCCTCAAACGCCGGAGGGGCTGTTTCCCGCCCACCCACCCGATTACCCCGGAGCTGGCCCTTTCCAGCCCGTCCGGCGTTTGAGGACGAACTCGGCGGAGCCGGTGATTGACGGCAACCAAGGCCCCCGCGCCAGAGCGGGTTTTCGGGAAGGGGCGGGGTCGGGGAACGAATCAGTTCGCCTGGGCCCGCACCCGGACCTCCCCATCAGCCCCCGCCAGGAACACCGGCGTACCGGCCCCGCCAAGGTCCCGCACAGCGGAGAGATCCTCGGGGGACAGCGCCTCGGAGGAGGAGACAACCGCCGCCGCCTCAAGGGACTCCGCCCCGGAGGCGACAGCCATCGCAACGGCGGTACGCAAGGCGGAAAGTGACAGCGAGGGAAGAGAAACGGTCCCGGCGACATACGTCCGCCCCGTCTCGTCCCGCACAGCGGCCCCCTCGGCCACCCCATTCCGCGCCCGCGCCGAACGAGCCAACGTAACGATCTTCCGGTCCTCAGCGTCAAGCACGACAGGCGACGCAGCACTCTCGGTCATGATCCGAGCATACGGAGGACAACGGAGGACGAAGAACAGGGGCTCACCCGGCCACCGGGTACATCGACCCCCGCCGCCCCTCCGGCGAAGCCAGCCACTCCAGCTTCGCCGCGGTCTCCGCCTCCGGCAACGGCGTGTGCAGCACGATCGTCAGGTCGGGCCGAGCCGGCACCCGCAGGGCCGTCGACTCGACGTGCAACGCCCCCACCAGCGGATGCGTGAGCTCCTTGTGCACCTGCCCCGCGGGCCGCACGTCCCGCCGCTCCCACAGCTCGGTGAACTCCTCGCCCGCCGTCTCCCGCAGCTCGGCGAGGACCGCCTGGAACCCCTCGTCGTGCGGGGTCTCCGAGCACGAGGCACGGAACTGCGCGACGACGGTCTCCGCGTTCGTCCGCCAACTCACGCTCCGGGAGCGGTAGATGGGATCGGTGAAGAAGTCCACGATGCAGTTCTGGGTGATCTCGGGACGCATCCCGAAGACCATCCCGGCGGCGTCGTTGTAGAGGACGCAGTTGTAGTAGCGGTCCATGATGTGTGCCGGGTACGGCATCCACGTGTCGATGAGCCGCTGCAACCCCGCACACATGTCCCGGTCGGCCTGTTCGACCTCGGGCGCGGGCGGATTCAGCCCGGCCAGCACATAGAGATGCCGCCGCTCGGTGCTCGACAGCTTCAGGACGCGTCCCACGGAGTCCAGGACCTGCGGCGACACCGAGATGTCGCGGCCCTGCTCCAGCCACTGGTACCAGGACGCGCCGACCCCGGCGAGCACGGCGACCTCCTCGCGGCGAAGCCCCGGCGTACGCCGCCGCGCGCCGCCGTCCGGGAGGCCGGCCTCCGCGGGGCTGACCCGGGCGCGGCGGCTCATCAGGAACTCGCGCAGCTCGCCGAGCCGCCGTGCCTTGGCCTCGTCCTGGGGCCGCACTGCGGCCGCCTCACTCGTCCCTGCCATCCGCGGCTCCCCCTTGCCTGGTGTTGCGACCACCAGCATAAGTTCCCGCTCCCCACGGGTATTCCGGACGCCCGAAGCTCATTGCCATGGCGATCGACACCACCACTCCCCCGTCCACGAAGGCCACGGCCCCCGCGCCGCGGCCCCGGTCCAAGACCGGCGCACCCAAGCTCTCCTCCCGCGACAGACTCGTCCTCTTCGTGCTCTGCGCCGCCCAGTTCATGGTCGCGCTCGACTTCTCCGTGCTGAACGTGGCGCTGCCCGTGCTCGGCGCCGACCTGGGCATGAGCCAGTCCGCGCTGCAGTGGGCGGTGACCGCGTTCGCCCTCCCCTCCGGCGGCTTCCTGCTCCTCTTCGGCCGCACCGGCGACCTGTTCGGCCGCCGCAAGCTGTTCGTCGGCGGCCTCGCGCTCTTCGGCCTCGCCTCGCTCCTTGCCACCTTCGCCTGGGACCCGGCGTCCTTCCTCGCCGGGCGCGCGCTGCAGGGCGTGGGCGCGGCGGCCATCGTGCCGACCGGCATGTCCCTGCTGACGACGACCTTCCCCGAGGGTCCGCAGCGGGACCGGGCGCTCGGGATATCCGGCACGCTGCTCTCGCTCGGCTTCACGATCGGCATGGTCCTCGGCGGCGTACTCACCGACACGCTCGGCTGGCGCTCCACGATGGGCCTGCTGACCCTCTTCGTGCTGATCGTGCTGCCGCTGGCACCGGGCCTGCTGCCCGAGTCCCGCACCCCGGACCGCCCCCGCCTCGACATCCCGGGCGCGGTCACCGTCACCGGCGGCCTGCTCGCCCTGATCTACGCGCTCTCCACGGCCGCCGAGCGCGGCTTCGGCGGTGCGGACGTCATCGTCACGCTGACCGCCGGTGTGCTGCTCCTCGCGGCCTTCGGTTACGTCGAGTCGCGCGCCGAGTCCCCGCTCGTCTCCCTCCCCATGCTGCGGCGGCGGACGGTGGCGTGGGGCAACCTGGGCGGGCTCGTCACCTTCTCGATGATGTCGGCGGTCATCTTCGCCCTCACCCTGTATCTGCAGGAGGTGTTGGAGCTCTCCGCCTTCCGGACAGGTCTGGTCTTCGGCGTGCAGGGTGTGCTCTCGGTGGTCGCCGGGATCTACGCGCCCAAGGTCATCAGCCGCTTCGGGGCCCGGCGTGTCCTCGTCGTCTCGCTGCTCGGCCAGGGCCTGTTCATCGCGACGCTGCTCGGCATGGACGAGGGCACCTGGTCGGTGTGGCTCGCCACGGCGGGCGTCTCGGTGGCGAGCATGTTCCACCTGGGCGCGATCATCTCGTACGGCGTGACCGTCACCTCGGGTGTCCCGGACGAGGAGCAGGGCCTGGCCACGGGCCTGGTGACGTCCACCCAGCAGGTGGGCATCACGATCGGCATCCCGCTCCTGGGTGTCCTCGCCACCACGAGCACGGATCTCCTGGCGGGAACGCGCACGGTGCTCCTGATCGACGCGGCGGTCCTGCTGGTGACGGCGGCCCTGGTGGCGACGGGCCTGCGGGTCCGGCGTAACGCCTAGGGGCGGTCGAGACGCAGTCGCACAGCCTTCGGGAGCCCGGCCACCACCAGGTCGTACGAGTCCTCGACGAGCTCCCGGACCTGCTGGTCCGGGAGCTTCGCGTCCACCGTCACGGTGTTCCAGTGCCGCTTGTTCATGTGCCACCCCGGCACGATCTCCGGGTGGGCTTCCCGCAGCTGGACCGCCATGTCGGGCTCGCACTTCAGGTTCACGGTCAGCGGCTCGGCGTCCAGGAAACTCAGCGCGAACATCTTGCCCGCGACCTTGAACACCGAGATCTCGGGGCTGAACGGGAACTCCTCCACCGCGTCGTTGAACGACAGGCAGAACGTGCGCAGCTCCTGCGGTGTCACCCCGAGGTCTCCTTCTCCGCGCCCGCGGGCGCGAGCGGCTCCACGAGCACCGTCACGATCTTGTTCCGCCGCCCGGCCGCGGATTCCGCGGTGAGCCGCAGCTCACGGCCGTCCGGCAACGGCACGAGTGCGGACGCGTCGGCGATCGGCACCCGGCCGAGCGCCTTGGCGAGCAGACCGCCGACCGTCTCGACGTCCTCGTCGTCGAACTCGTCGAGCCCGAAGAGCTCGCCGAGGTCGCCGATGTCGAGGCGCGCGGTGACGCGGTAGCAGCCGTCGTCGAGTTCCTCGACCGGCGGCAGCTCACGGTCGTACTCGTCGGTGATCTCGCCGACGATCTCCTCGAGGATGTCCTCGATGGTGACGATGCCGGCCGTGCCGCCGTACTCGTCGATGACGACGGCGACGTGATTGCGCTCCTGCTGCATCTCCCGAAGCAGGTCGCCCGCGTTCTTCGTGTCGGGCACGAACGTCGCCGGGCGCATGGCCGTCGACACCAGGTCCGACTCGCTGTCGCGGTTGATGTGCGTCTTGCGGGCCAGGTCCTTGAGATAGACCATGCCGACGACGTCGTCCTCGCTCTCCCCGGTCACGGGGATACGCGAGAAACCGGACCGCAGCGCGAGGGTGAGCGCCTGGCGGATGGTCTTGAAGCGCTCGATGGCGACCAAGTCCGTCCGGGGCACCATGACTTCGCGTACGAGGGTGTCGCCGAGCTCGAAGACGGAGTGCACCATGCGGCGCTCGTCGTCCTCGATGAGGGATTCCTTCTCGGCGAGGTCGACCATCGCGCGCAGCTCGGCCTCGGAGGCGAACGGGCCGCGCCGGAAGCCCTTGCCGGGCGTGAGGGCGTTGCCGATGAGGATCAGGAGCGGCGGGATCGGGCCCATGATGCGGGCCAGCGGCAGCAGGACGTACGCGGCGGCGGTCGCGGTGTTGAGCGGGTGCTGGCGGCCGATGGTGCGCGGCGAGACCCCCACGGCCACGTACGAGACGAGGACCATCACCGCGATGGCGATGGCGAGCGCCTCCCAGGTCTCGGGGAATTCGTTCAGGCAGGCGTACGTCACCAGGGACGCCGCCGCCATCTCGCACGCCACGCGCACGAGCAGCGCCACGTTCAGGTAGCGGGTGGGGTCGGCGGCGACCTGGGCGAGCTTGCCGCTGCCGCGCCGCCCGGAGCGGACCGCCTCCTCCGCACGGAAGCTGGAGGTGCGGGCGATGCCCGCCTCGGCACAGGCCGCGAGCCAGGCGACGACGACCAGGGCGACGGCGCCCGCGATCAGCTGAAAACTCATGGGCCTACGAGACCGTGGGCGCCGGAGAGGGGCCCGTCAGGCCGTTCTCCCCGCGCCAGCCGTCGACGATGGCCGCCTGAAGGCCGAACATCTCGGCCTTCTCGTCCGGCTCCTCGTGGTCGTACCCCAGCAGGTGCAGCACCCCGTGGACGGTGAGCAGCTGCAGCTCCTCGTCCATGGAGTGCTCCGTCGGCGCTTCCTTGCCCTGCTTGGTGGCGACCTCGGGGCAGAGCACGATGTCGCCGAGGAGGCCCTGCGGGGGCTCCTCCTCGTCCTTGGCCGGCGGGCGCAGTTCGTCCATGGGGAAGGACATGACGTCCGTCGGGCCCGGCAGGTCCATCCACTGGATGTGGAGCTGCTCCATGGCGTCCTCGTCCACGACGATCACCGAGAGCTCGGAGAGCGGGTGGATGCGCATCCGCGCGAGGGCGTAGCGGGCGATGTCGAGGATCGCCTGCTCGTCGACCTCGGTCCCGGATTCGTTGTTGACGTCGATCGACATGGTGCGGCTTCCGCTACTTCCCGTGTTTCTTGTTCTGCTGACTCTGCTGGCTGTCGTCGTACTTCTCGTACGCGTCGACGATACGGCCGACGAGCTTGTGCCGTACGACGTCGTGGGACGTGAGCCGCGAGAAGTGCACGTCGTCGATGCCCTCCAGGATGTCCTGGACCTGGCGCAGACCCGACTTCGTGCCGTTCGGCAGGTCGACCTGCGTGACGTCGCCCGTGATCACGATCTTCGACTCGAAGCCGAGGCGGGTGAGGAACATCTTCATCTGCTCGACGCTGGTGTTCTGCGCCTCGTCGAGAATGATGAACGCGTCATTCAAGGTGCGGCCACGCATATACGCCAGCGGCGCGACCTCGATCGTTCCCGCCGCCATCAGGCGCGGGATCGAGTCCGGGTCGAGCATGTCGTGCAGCGCGTCGTACAGCGGGCGCAGGTACGGGTCGATCTTCTCGTAGAGCGTGCCCGGCAGGAAGCCGAGGCGCTCACCGGCCTCGACGGCGGGGCGGGTCAGGATGATGCGGTTGACCTGCTTGGCCTGCAGGGCCTGCACGGCCTTGGCCATGGCGAGGTAGGTCTTGCCGGTGCCCGCGGGGCCGATGCCGAAGACGATGGTGTTCTTGTCGATGGCGTCGACGTAACGCTTCTGGTTGAGCGTCTTGGGGCGGATCGTGCGGCCTCGGGACGAGAGGATGTTCTGCGTGAGGACCTCGGCCGGGGTCTCCTGGCCGTCGCCCTCTCCTGCCTCGTCCGCCCTGAGCATGGCGATCGAGCGTTCCACTGCGTCCTCCGTCATCGGCTGACCGGTGCGGAGCACCAGCATCATCTCGTCGAAAAGGCGCTGGATGAGGGTGACTTCATGGGCCTCACCGACAGCGCTGATCTCGTTGCCCCGGACATGGATGTCGGCCGCCGGGAAGGCCTTCTCGATCACGCGCAACAGGGCGTCTCCGGAACCGAGCACCGTCACCATCGGGTGGTTGGCCGGGACGGTGAAGTGTGCTCGCGACTGGCCCTGGGCAGGGGTACGAGCTGTGGGTGTCTGAGTCATGGGCCGGCACTTAGGCCTGCTCATCCTCCTCATGCGGGGCTTGGTGGCCGCTCGACAGCCTTGCACTGCCAAGAGTACGACGCACCACTGTCACCGCCGTAGGGCTTTTCCACTCCGGTCACGCACGACTGTGCGATTTTCGGGCTGGAGCTACGCCGACCGGAACCCGATCGTGGGCACCGCGCGCCGCAGCGGCCACGGGCGTGTGGCCTCCGGAAGCAGGCCCTCCAGGAAGCCGTACCTGCGCAGCGCCACGGGGTCCTGGTCGTCGACCTCGCGCACGGTCCGCCACCACGTGGCGACCTCCGCCCAGCCCGGCGCCGAGAGGGAGCCGCCGAACTCCTGCACGGAGAGCGCCGCCGTGAGCCCCGCGAAGGCGAGCCGGTCCGCGAGGGGCCATCCGGCGAGGGTGCCCGTCACGAAGCCCGCCACGAAGACATCACCGGCCCCGGTGGGATCGAGCGCCTCGACCGCGATGGCCGGAACCTCGGCCGTCTCGCCGGTCCGCCCGTCCACCGCGTACGCCCCTTCGGCACCCAGCGTCACCACGGCGAGCGGCACGTGTTCGGTCAGCGCACGCGCGGCGGCCCGAGGGCACTGCGTACGGGTGTAGCGCATGGCCTCCTCCGCGTTCGGCAGGAACGCCTCGCAGTGCGCCAGGTCCGGTAGCCCCGCCAGGTCCCAGCGCCCCGTGTCGTCCCACCCGACGTCGGCGAAGATCCGCGTACCCGTGCGCGCGGCCTCGGCGATCCACGGCGCGCGCGTGCCGGGCGTCAGAGAGGCGACGGCGGCACGCGCGCGTGGCGGGCAGGCCGGGGCGCCGCCGTCCGGGGATGCGGCGTCGGGCGGCGGCTCGTGGCCGTGGCTGACCATGGTCCGCTCACCCTCGTAGGCCATGGAGACGGTCACCGGCGAGTGCCAGCCGGGCACGGTGCGTGAGGTCGCGAGGTCGATGCCCTCGCCCTGTTCGAGCGCGTCCCAGCAGTACTCGCCGTAGTGGTCGTCCCCGAATGCCGCGGCGAGGGAGGTGCGCAGGCCGAGCCGGGCGAGGGCGGTCGCCATGTTGGCGACGCCGCCGGGGCTCGACCCCATGCCGCGGGCCCAGGACTCGGTGCCGCGTACGGGCGCGGAGTCGAGCCCGGTGAAGATGATGTCGAGGAAGACCGTGCCGGTGAGGAAGACGTCGCAGGGCGGATCGCCTGCTCTGCGGGCTCCCTTGAGCGGGTCGATGCTGGGTTTGAGAGGTACGACCATGCAGGCAACGTAACGGATTCAGGCCACCGGGGGCCGAACGCCGGACGGGCCGAGGGTACGGTCCGCCCGGCGTGCCGGGGTCGGCCGCTACCCGCCGAGCTCCGCCTCGACGAGGTCGGCGGCCCGAGCGGTGCCGCCCTCGGCCCGCACCTCCGCCTTCAGACGGGCGGCCCGGAGCGCGACGTCGGGGTCGGACGTCAGCTCAAGGAGAGCCGAACGCAACGCGTCGGCGGTCGCGTCGGCGGTGTCGATGCGCCGCGCGACCCCCAGCTCCACGAGCCGGTCCGCGTTGAGCGGCTGCTCCGCGCCCTGGGGCACGGCGATCATCGGTACGCCGTTGAACAGCCCTTCACTGCTGCTGCCCATACCCGCGTGGGTGACGAACGCGTCGGCCTGCTCCAGGATCGCCAACTGCGGTACCCACGAGCTCACTTCCACGTTCGCCGGCACTTCCCCGAGCTCCGCGGGATCCACGTGCTTGCCGATCTGCAGCACCACGTGCCATCCCGGCAGGCCGCCGAACGCGCCGACGCAGTTCCGGTAGAACTCGGGCTGCTGGGTGTAGGAGGAGCCGAGGGACACGAGCAGTACCTTCTCGGCGCCCTCGGGCCGCTGCCAGCCGCCCTGTGCCGCCCGGTCGCCGAAGCAGGGCCCGACGAAGTCGACCCGCTTGGGGTCGACCCGGTCGGCGGACAGCTGCATGGCCCGGGGGATCATCGCGACGGCACGCTCGGGCGTGCCCGAGAACGTGGCGACGTCCAGGGTCGTGGCGCCGCTGGTGGCGAGCCACCGCCCGAAGCGCTCCTCCAGGTCGAGGGCTCCGGGCAGCTGCCGGATCTGCGCCCCGACCTCCTCCTGGTACCCCTCCCAGGCCACGAAGGTGGGCGACAGCTGCAGGAACGGCCGCTGCTGCCCTTCGGCGAGGGCGCGGGCGACGTACGCGCCGATGTCGTACAGATACAGATCGGCCGGGTCGTCGTCGTAGAACGCGCGCAACTGCGGGAGCAGCGCCATCGCGTCGTCGAGGAAGAGACCGCTCGCGGCGATCGGGTCCTCGGGCCAGACGTTGTCCTTGAACGGCAGTACCGACGTGCACGGGACGAGTTCGGCGCCGGTGGGCTCGATCAGCCCGCGGTTCGCCGGGTCGTTGGCGTACGTCACCCGGTGGCCGCGCGCCACCAGTTCACGGATGATCTCCAGGCTGGGCAGCACATGGCTGACCATCGGGGTGCCGACCATGGCGATATGGGCGCGGTGACGGGAGGTTCGACGATGCATGGGTGAGTTCCTTCGTGTGATGCCACTGCTACGGATGAAGGCGTGCCGGACCGGCGCCGCAACCGCTGTTCAGCGGGGCGCTCGGACCGGCGAGGCCGTGTCAGCCGTAGAGCTGGATGAAGGAGTCCATGCGCGAAACCGTAGCTCCGCTCCCGTCGATCAGTCGAAGGAATATTCCGCGACCTCGGCGAGGTACCGCGCCCGCAGTGCCTCGTCCTGTGCGCTGCCGTCGAGGAAGGACGCCTCGAACGAGTTCCGCGCGAGTTCCCGCAGCCGTTCCTGGTCGATGGACAGGGCTTCCCGTACGGCGTGGAAGGTGTCGTCGACATAGCCGCCGAAGTACGCGGGGTCGTCGGAGTTGACCGTGCAGAGGAGACCGGCGTCCATCATCCGTGCGAGCGGGTGGTCTTCGAGTACGTCGATGGCGCGCAGCCGGACGTTGGACAGCGGGCACAGGGTGAGCGGGATCCGCTCGCGCACGAGGCGTTCGACCAGTTGCGGGTCCTCCATGCAGCGCAGCCCGTGGTCGATGCGCTCGACGCCCAGGACGTCCAGGGCCTCCGTGATGTACGCGGGCGGCCCCTCCTCGCCCGCGTGCGCGACGCGGCGCAGGCCGAGCTTGGCCGCCGCCTCGTACACCTCGCGGAACTTGGCGGGCGGGTGCCCGACCTCGGCGGAGTCGAGACCGACGCCGATGATGCGGTGCAGGTGGGGCTTGGCGGCTTCCAGCGTCTCCAGGGCGGACTCGGCGGACTCGTCGCGCAGGAAGCACATGATGAGCTTGGTCGAGATCCCGTGCCGCTCGACACTGCGGTCGAGGGCGCGCCCGAGCCCTTCGATCACGGTGCCGATGCCGACGCCGCGCGTCATGTGCGCCTGTGGGTCGAAGAAGATCTCCACGTGCCGCACGCCTTGCTGGGCCGCTCGCGCCAGATAGGCGTCGGCGAGCTCCTCGAAGTCCGCCTCGGTCCGCAGCACGGCCATCAACCCGTAGTACAGGTTGAGAAAGGACTGCAGGTCATCGAAGAGGTAGGCCTTGCGGAGCTCTTCGGTGTCCGCGTACGGGAGCGTGACGCCGTTGCGGGCAGCGAGGGTGAAAGCGAGCTCGGGTTCGAGCGTCCCCTCGATGTGGAGGTGGAGTTCGGCTTTGGGAAGGGGCATGGCGGCGGCTCACTCAGGTGGTTCGTTTGGGCAGAGGTACACGCAGCAGGTCTTTGGCGACGGTGAGTTCACCGTCGAATCCCGCGTCCCGGGCCTGCTGCTCGAAGACGCCGGGGTCGGGGTAGCGCTGGCTGAAGTGGGTCAGCACGAGATGCCGGACGCCGCCGTCCACGGCGACCCGGGCGGCTTGCCCCACGGTCAAGTGCCCGTGATCGCGGGCGAGTTGTTCGTCCTCGTCCAGGAAGGTGGACTCGATGACGAGCATGTCGCAGCCGTCGGCAAGCGCGTGGACGCCGTCGCAGAGGCGGGTGTCCATCACGAAGGCGAACTTCTGCCCCCGCCGCACCGCGCTCACCTCGTCGAGCGCAACGCCCCGCAGCGAGCCCTCCCGCTGGAGGCGGCCCACGTCGGGTCCCGCGATGCCGCGCGCGGCGAGCAGCTCCGGGAGTATCCGCCGGCCGTCGGGCTCGGTGATGCGGTAGCCGAAGGACTCGACGGGGTGCGAGAGCTTGACGGCGTCGAGCGCGAAGGAGGGGGCGACGGCCAGGGGCCCGTCGTCCGCCACGGGCTCCTGGATGAGGGCGACGGTCTCGCGGTAGGCGGTGGCGTACCGGAGCCGGTCGAAGAAGTGCTGTCCGGAGCGCGGGTAGTGCACGGTCACGTCGTGCGGGACGCGATCCAGGTTGATGCGCTGGATGACCCCCGGCAGGCCAAGCGAATGATCTCCGTGGAAATGCGTGACACAGATCCGGTGCAGGTCGTGCGCGGCGACCCCGGCACGCAGCATCTGGCGCTGCGTGCCCTCGCCGGGGTCGAAGAGGATGCCCTGCCCGTCCCAGAGCAGGACGTACCCGTTGTGGTTGCGGTGCCGGGTGGGGACCTGACTGGCGGTGCCGAGGACGACCAACTCGCGTACGGACAACGTGCGTTATCCCGGGGGCCACTGCAGGCCGCGTCCGCCGAGGACGTGGGCGTGCGTGTGGAAGACGGTCTGGCCCGCGCCGGTGCCGGTGTTGAAGACGATGCGGTAGCTCTCCGCCTTCTCCTCGGCTGCGACCTCGCCGGCCTCGCGCAGGACGTCGGCGGCGATGGTGGGTTCGGCGGCGGCGAGGGCGGCGGCGTCGGCGTAGTGCACCCTGGGGATGATCAGGACGTGGGAGGGGGCCTGCGGGTTGATGTCCCGGAAGGCGACGGTCGTCTCCGTCTCCCTGACGAGGGTCGCGGGTACGTCCCCCGCGACGATCTTGCAGAACAGGCAGTCAGCCTGCGGTTCACCCGCCATGCGGTGCCTCCGGTCTAGCTGGTTACTGGGCCTTCCCCGCATGTTATCCGGGCTGCGCCCCTGCCTGGCCCTCCCCTTGGCCCCCGGGGGTCGTGCGTTGCCGAAGGGACCTCTCCCACCCACCCGATTGCCCCTCGGCCATCGGACGACAGCGAGGACGGACGTACCGGCGCGGCCCCGCACCCTCGCCTCAGCCCCCTGGCAACTCCGGCGCCGTCTTCGGCGGCGTTGTCTCCAGCGACGCCAGCGCCAGGCGGATCGCCTCGTCCAGTTGGGGGTCACGGTCCGCCGCGTAGTCCTCCGGAGTTGTCACCACCTCCACGTCCGGGTCGACCCCGTAGTTCTCGACGCCCCAGCCGTAGCCCTCCAGCCAGAACGCGTACTTCGGCTGCGTCACCAGCGTGCCGTCCACAAGCCGGTACCGGCTGTCGATGCCGATGACGCCGCCCCACGTCCGCGTCCCCACCACGGGCCCGATCCCCAGCGCCTTGATCGCCGCGTTCACGATGTCCCCGTCGGAGCCGGAGAATTCGTTGGCGACGGCGACGACAGGCCCCCTGGGCGCGTCCGCCGGGTAGCTGTGGGGCCGCACGCCCCTCGGCAGGTCCCAGCCCACGATCTTGCGGGCCAGCTTCTCCACCACCAGCTGGGACGTGTGCCCGCCACGGTTCTCCCGTACGTCCACCACGAGCCCGTCCCTGGCCACCTCCACCCGCAGGTCCCGGTGGATCTGCGCCCAGCCGGGAGCCTGCATGTCCGGAACATGGAGGTATCCGAGCCGGCCACCCGACCGCTCGTGGACGTACGCACGCCGGTCGACGACCCAGGCGTGGTACCGCAGCGGCTCCTCGTCGTCGACGGGGATCACCACCGCGTGCCGCGGGTCGCCCCCGCCCGCGGGCGACACCGTCAGCTCCACCGGCTTCCCCGCCGTGCCCACGAGGAGCGGCCCGGGTCCCACCACCGGATCGACCGGCTGCCCCGCGACCGCCAGCAGGGCGTCCCCGGCGCGCACCGCGACCCCGGGCGCGGCGAGCGGCGAGCGGGCGGCGGGGTCGGAGGTCTCGGAGGGCAGGATGCGGTCGATGCGCCACGCCCCGTCCGCGCCCCGCGAGACATCCGCGCCGAGCAGCCCCTGACGTATCGCCGAACTCCCCCGGGCCCCGCCTCCCATGACGTACGCGTGCGAGGTGCCGAGCTCCCCGGCGACCTCCCACAGCAGGTCCACGAGGTCGTCGTGCGTGGCCACCCGGCCGAGCACCGGACGGTACCGGTCGAGCACGCCCTCCCAGTCGATCCCGCCCAGGTCGGGCCGCCAGAAGTTGTCCCGCATCAACCGCCCGGCCTCGTCGTACATCTGCCGCCACTCCGCGGCCGGATCGACGGTCTGCCGGACCCGGGTGAGGTCGACGGTGATGTTCGAGTCGGAGCTCTCGTCGCCGGAGGCACGCCGGTCGCTCGGCACGACCTTCAGCTTCCCGTCGGCCCACAGCAGCACCCGCTTGCCGTCCCCGCTGACGGCGAAGTGGTCGGCGTCCGAAGCCAGTTCCTCGATGCGCTGCTGTACGAGGTCGTAGCGTTCGAGCTCGGTGCGCGGGTCGGGGTCGGACGGGGTGGCCCGGGACGCGCCGAGGACGCCGCGCACGGGGTGCCGCAGCCACAGGACGCCGTCCTTGGCGGCCCGCAGGGTCGAGTACCGGGCGGCCTCGACCGGGAACGGCACGATGCGGTCGGCGAGACCGTCGAGGTCGATGCGGGTGACGGGCGAGCCCTCGCTGTCCGGGGTCTCGTCCTTGTCGGGCGCCTCGAAGGGCCGCCCGTGCCGCTGCGGCCCGAAGGGCGAGGGCGTGGTGGCGGCCAGCGTGATGAGGTGGGGCCGCGATCCGCCGACGAAGGCGAGGTCGAAGACGTGCTCGTCGTAGACGGGGTCGAAGGCCCGCGCGGACAGGAACGCCAGATGTTTCCCGTCGAGGGTGAACGCGGGGGCGTAGTCGCGGAACCGCAGCGGCGTCGCCTCGGACACCGAGAGATCGGCCGTGTTCGCCAGCTTCAGCTGCCGCAGCGGGCTCGGTCCCGGATGCGACCACGCGAGCCAGGCCGAGTCCGGCGAGAAGACGAGCCCGGTGGCGTCCCCGTGCTCCCCGCGGTCGACCTCGCGCACCTCGCCGCTCTCCCGCTCGACAAGGAGCACCCGGCCGTCGTGCGAGGCGACGGCGGCGCGGCTGCCGTCGGGCGCCACGGCCAGCCCGAGCACCCGGCCCAGCCGGCCCGCGGCGATCCTGCGCGGCGTGGCACCGGGCGCGAGGCCGGTGGCCGGGGCGAACTGGAGCGCGTCGTCGCCCTCCGCGTCCGTCACCCAGACGACGTGTTCCTCGCCGTCGACCCGGAACGTGCGCGGCAGCCGTGCGCGCACCCCGTGCTCGGCGGCGAGCGCGCGGGCGGGCCCCTCGCGGTGCGTCACCCAGTGCACACCGCCGCGCACGGAGACGGCGCTGCCCCGGCCGGTGTGGTCGGGAGCGGCGGCGCCGAACCAGCGTGACGCGCTGACGGGGTGCGGCTGGAGATCCGCGCGCTGGCCGCCGAGGCGGACGTCGATGCGGCGCGGCTCGGCGTCCACCAGGTCGTCCAGGAGCCAGAGTTCGCCCGCGGACGCGTACACGACGCGGGTGCCGTCGGTCGCGGCGTGCCGGGCGTAGAAACCGTCGATTCCGGTGTGCCGGCGCAGCTCGGAGCCGTCGGGCAGCGAGGAGTAGACGGCGCCGACGCCTTCGTGGTCGGAGAGGAAGGCGATGCGCTCCCCGACCCACAGCGGGTACTCGATGTTCCCGTCGAGCTCTTCATGGACGCGTACGAAGCGGTCCTCGTCTCCCGCGCCGCCGCGCCGGATCCAGAGCTTGCCCGCGGTGCCGCCGCGGTAGCGCTTCCACCAGGCGGCCTCGCGCCCCATCGGCGCGGAGAGCAGGAGGACTTGGCCGTCCCGTGGGCCGTACGCGACATCTCCCACGAGTCCGTACGGCAGGGTGTCCGCGGGCCCGCCGTCCAGCGGGACGGCCCGCGCCCAGCTGCGGCGCAGCGAGGCCTGGCCGGACGTGCTGACCGCGAGGACCCGCCCGTCCGGGGTCCAGCCGCGCACCGCGGTGCGCGAACTGCCCCAGTACGTCAGGCGCTTGGAAGGGCCGCCGTCGACGGGGGCGACATGCACCTCGGGGGAGCCGTCACGCGTGGACGACCAGGCGACGGTCGTCCCGTCCGGGGATATGCGGGGGTGGTTCACCGGCGTGTTGTCGGCGCTGACGCGCCACGCCCGGCCGCCGTCGAGAGGCGCGACCCAGACGTCGTCCTCGGCGGTGAAGGCGACCAACTCGCCGCGCAGATGGGGAAACCGGAGATACGCAGAGTGCCCAGTCAGTGTCACTCAGCCAGCCTAGGCAGCGTCGGCGGACCCGGACAGGGTTTTGGATCACTTGCCTCTGATGCATGAGCAGGACGGATGGGGCGTGACGGTCACCGTGACGGTCGCGGCGGGCGGCTGGTCGGGCTCATCCGGCTGGTCCGGCTGATCCGGCTGGTCCGGGTCCTGTGGCTGCTCCGACTTGTCGCCTCCGGAGCAGTCGCCGAGCACGTCCACCCGGAACCGCTCCTTGCCGTCGACCTTGGCGGTGAGGTTGCCGCGTACGCAGTGCCCGTCGACGACGGACGACACCGAGCCCTTGACGGTGATGTCGCTGGTGTCGTCGGAGCCCTTGCCGGTCTTGGCCTGGCCCTGGCAGTCGACGGTGGCGACGGCGTCCCGGTCCGGGGAACCGGACGGTGTGACCCGGGACTTGTAGCGGGCGGTGCAGCTGATCCACAGCACGTCGAGGCGCTGCCGCTCCAGCTCCTTGGTCGCCATCTCGTCCGTGGTGATCGCGATGGCCGCGGTGTTCATGCCTCCGTCGACCGGGTCGCACGCGGCGGCCCCGATCACCGCCGCCCCCGCGAGCCCGACGGCGTACAGCACCCGCCCGCGCCGTCCGCGTACCGCCACCGAATGATCACGTAAGCGCCTCAATGCCCCCATAGGCGGCAGGGTGCCACTGCGAGCCGTCTGACGGTAGTCCCCTTTGCGTCCAGTCCCGAGGGGGCCACTGGACGCGGGGCCCGAAAAAGGACGCGCCTGACACCGGCCCCCGCCCGTAACCTCCCCGCATGAGAAGCGACCGCAGACTCCGACGCCTGGTCGTCGACGAACACACCGTCTACCTGTGGTCGTTCCGGCACCGCCACGACCGCGCCGCGGGTGCCGGCGGCCCCGACTGCCGGCACGTGCTGTCCCTCTGCCGCGAGGGCAGCCGGGTGCGTACGGCGTTCGTCTTCCGGGCGGGACCCGGGCGAACCATCTCCGAGGGGTCCTGGGACCAAGGCTCGCTCATCGGCACGACGGGGGACGACGACCGGAAGTGGCTCAACCTGTACGAGCCCGGATCCGTCCGGCTGCTCGTCGACGAGGCGACGGCGCGCGGATTGCTGCCGGGCCCGGGCGACAGCGCCGGATCGTCGCGCGAGCTGGACGGCTGGCCGCTGCTTGAGGAAGTCCTCAGCCCCGCACCTTGAGTTGGGCGACCCGCATGCGGTCGGTCAGCGGCGCGGGGCCCTCACCCGGCGCGGGAGTTCAGGACCAGCGGCCGGTGCGTCCCAGGAGCAGTGCGGCCGCCGCCGTCCCCGCGGTCGACGTACGCAGCACGCTGCGCCCCAGGCGGTACGGCTTCGCCCCCGCTTCCGCGAAGGCCGCGAGCTCGTCCGGTGACACACCGCCCTCGGGGCCGACCACGAGGACGATGTGTCCGGCCGCCGGGAGTTCGGCCGTGGCCAGCGGTTCGCTGCCTTGCTCGTGCAGGACCGCGGCGAGGTCGGCGGAGGCGAGCAGCGCCGCCACCTGCTTGGTCGACAGGGCGTCCGCCACCTCGGGGAAGCGCACCCGGCGGGACTGCTTGCCCGCCTCGCGCGCCGTGGCACGCCACTTGCCGAGCGCCTTGAGCCCGCGCTCGCCCTTCCACTGCGTGATGCAGCGCGACGCGGACCAGGGCACGATCGCGTCGACGCCGGTCTCCGTCATGGTCTCGACGGCGAGTTCACCGCGGTCGCCCTTGGGCAGGGCCTGTACGACGGTGATGCGGGGCTCCTGCGGGGCCTCTTCCCGTACGGAGTCCATCCGCAGGATCAGCCGGTCCTTGCCCTCGGTGTCCTCGACCACGCAGTCGGCCCAGCGCCCGGCCCCGTCGGTCAGGACGACGTCCTCACCGGCGTGCAGCCGCTTCACGGAGACGGCGTGGCGCCCTTCGGGACCGTCGAGTACGTAGCGTCCGTCGCCGCCCGCGGCAGGGTTCCCCCGGGTCTCGAAGGTCTCGACGACGAAGACGGGCGCGGTCACGCCTGGCTCCCCGGCTGGGTCCCCTGCTGCCCTCCGGCCGCCAACGCGGCCTTCGACTCGGCCAGTTCGGCCGCGAGGACCTCCACGAGCTGCCCGGCGGGAAGTTCCCGCGCCATGCGGTGGCCCTGCCCCGCCCACAGCGCCATGCCCTGCGCGTCACCGGCCTTGGCGGCGGCCTTGCGCAGGCCGCTGGTGAGGTGGTGGACCTGGGGGTAGGCGGCGGGGGCGTAGGGACCGTGCTCGCGCATGAAGCGGTTGACCAGGCCCCGTGCGGGGCGTCCCGAGAAGGCGCGGGTCAGTTCGGTGCGGGTGAACAGCGGGTTGGTCATGGCCTGCTTGTGCAGGGCGTTGGCGCCCGACTCGGGGCAGACCAGGAAGGCCGTGCCGAGCTGCGCGGCGTCCGCGCCGGCCGCGAGCACCGCGGCGATCTGCGAGCCGCGCATCAGACCGCCGGCCGCGACGACCGGGATCTGAACGGTCTCGCGCACCTGCGCGATGAGCGAGAGGAGGCCGAGCCCCGCGCCGTCCGTCTCGGGGTTGTCGCGGTGCGTGCCCTGGTGGCCGCCCGCCTCGATGCCCTGTACGCACACGGCGTCGGCGCCCGACCACTGGGCGGTCTGCGCCTCTTCGGGCGAGGTGACGGTGGCGACGGTGATGGTGCCGACCCGCGCGAAGGCGTCGAAGACGTCGCGGGTGGGGCAGCCGAAGGTGAACGACACCAGCGGCACCGGATCCTCGACGAGGATCGCCAGCTTGGCGTCGTAGTTGTCGTCGCGACCGCTGTCCGGATCACCGAGCTGCGTCTCGTACCAGGCGGCCTCACCGGCGAGCTGATTGCGGTAGACGTCGACGGCGGCGGCGTCGGCGTACTCGGGCTGCGGCATGAACAGGTTCACGCCGAACGGCCGGCTCGTGAGCCCCCGCAGCTGTTTGATCTCCTGGTACATCCCGTCGGCGGTTTTATACCCGGCGGCGAGGAAACCGAGGCCTCCGGCCTCGGAGACGGCCGCGGCGAGCTGGGGGCACGAGGCGCCTCCCGCCATAGGGGCCTGCACGATCGGAAGGCGGCAGAGATCGGTCAGTGCGGTGGGCATGAACGCATCGTGCCACTTCCTGGCCGGGGGGCCGAATCGCGGGTCTTTCCCACCCACCCACCCGTCACCCGGCATGATCAGGAGCGCCCCGTCAGGGGCGCGGGACTGTGACATGAGCGGCTCCGCCGCGGGGCGCGAGCAACCCAGGACGCCCCGTAAGGGGCGCGGGGAACTGCGCGAGCAACCCAGGACAGCCCGCGGACAGACAGCAAAGCGCCCCCGGCACGGGCGAACCGCTACCGGGGGCGCAGGAAAGGCACCGCTCGAGGCGCCCTCGCCCGTAAAAGGCGCTACCGCCCGTTGAACGCGTCCTTGAGGCGGGAGAACAGACCCTGCTGCCCCGGCTGGAACTGCCCGGTAGGCCGCTCCTCGCCACGCAGCACCGCAAGCTCCCGCAGGACCCGCTCCTGCTCCGCGTCCAGCTTGCTCGGTGTGAGGACCTCGACGTGCACGATGAGGTCACCGCGACCGCCGCCCCGCAGGTGCGTGATGCCCCTGCCGTGCAGCGGCACCGACTGGCCGGACTGTGTGCCGGGCCGGATGTCGACCTCCTCCAGGCCGTCCAGCGTCTCCAGGGGCACCTTGGTGCCCAGAGCCGCGGCCGTCATGGGGATGGTGACCGTGCAGTGCAGATCGTCCCCACGCCGCTGGAACACGGCGTGCGGCAGCTCGTGGATCTCCACGTACAGGTCGCCGGCGGGGCCGCCGCCGGGGCCGACCTCGCCCTCGCCCGCGAGCTGGATCCGCGTGCCGTTGTCGACACCGGCCGGGATCTTCACGGTGAGCGTCCGCCGCGACCGGATGCGGCCGTCGCCGGCGCACTCCGGGCACGGGGTGGGCACGACCGTGCCGAAGCCCTGACACTGCGGGCACGGCCGCGATGTCATGACCTGGCCGAGGAAGGACCGCGTGACCTGCGACACCTCACCGCGACCGCGGCACATGTCACACGTTTGAGCGGACGTCCCCGGCGCGGCACCTTCACCGCTGCAGGTCGTACAGACGACCGCCGTGTCGACCTGTATGTCCTTGGTGGTCCCGAAGGCCGCCTCGTCCAGGTCGATCTCGAGCCGGATCATGGCGTCCTGGCCACGGCGCGTGCGCGACCGGGGGCCACGCTGCGACGCCGTCCCGAAGAACGCGTCCATGATGTCCGAGAAGTTGCCGAAGCCACCGGCCCCGAAACCGCCCGCACCGCCGCCGCCCGCCTGGGACAGCGGGTCACCGCCGAGGTCGTAGACCTGCTTCTTCTGCGGGTCCGACAACACCTCGTACGCGGCGTTGATCTCCTTGAAGCGCTCCTGAGTCTTCGGATCCGGATTCACGTCCGGGTGAAGCTCTCGCGCAAGCCTCCGGAAGGCCTTCTTGATCTCGTCCTGGGAAGCGTCGCGGCGCACGCCTAGTACGGCGTAGTAGTCCGTGGCCACTTACGACTCCGCCAGGATCTGTCCGACGTAACGTGCCACTGCGCGTACTGCTCCCATCGTTCCCGGATAGTCCATGCGGGTCGGGCCGACCACGCCGAGTTTGGCTACTGCCTCGCTGCCCGAACCGTAACCGACGGAGACCACGGACGTGGAGCTGAGTCCCTCATGGGCGTTCTCGTGACCGATCCGTACGGTCATGCCCGAATCCGTGGCTTCGCCAAGCAACTTGAGCAGGACGACCTGCTCCTCAAGAGCCTCCAGGACGGGCCTGATGGTGAGGGGAAAGTCATGTCCGAAGCGGGTGAGATTGGCCGTTCCGCCGATCATCAGCCGCTCCTCGGTCTCCTCGACAAGAGTTTCGAGGAGTGTCGAGAGCACCGTCGCCACCGTGCCGCGGTCCTCCGCGTCGAAGGACTCCGTCATGTCCTGCACCAGCTGCGGCACGTCCGCGAAGCGACGGCCCGCGACCCTGCTGTTGAGCCGCGCCCGCAGGTCCGCGAGCGAGGTCTCGCCGAACGGGGCGGGACAGTCGATCATGCGCTGCTCGACCCGGCCCGTGTCCGTGATCAGTACGAGCATCAGACGGGCGGGAGCCAGCGAGAGCAGCTCCACGTGCCGCACCGTCGACCGCGTGAGGGACGGATACTGCACGACCGCGACCTGCCGGGTCAGCTGCGCGAGCAGCCGCACCGTGCGTGCCACGACGTCGTCGAGGTCGACGGCGCCGTCGAGGAAGTTCTGGATGGCCCTGCGCTCCGGCGCCGCCATCGGCTTGACGCCCGCGAGCCGGTCGACGAAGAGGCGGTACCCCTTGTCGGTCGGGATACGGCCCGCGCTGGTGTGAGGCTGGGCGATGAACCCTTCCTCCTCCAGCGCCGCCATGTCGTTGCGGACGGTGGCCGGCGAGACCCCGAGACTGTGCCGCTCGGTGAGCGCCTTGGAGCCGACGGGCTCCTCGGTGCCTACGTAGTCATGGACGATGGCACGCAGCACCTCGAGCCTGCGTTCACTGAGCATCCGCGCAACACCTCCACCTTTTCGCCCTGGGACGTGTCTGCCCCGCGGCCTTGCCTGGCACTCCCCGCAGGTGAGTGCCAGCCTGCACCGCGCCCAGTGTACGGCTGCGAGGTACGGGCCCGGCAAGGGCCGGACCCTATGTCGGTCCGACGGCCGAAGTGACGGCTGCCAAGCCGCCCGCGCGGGGCTAGCGTCGGCTGCATGGACGTGGCACTGGCTTGGGACGAGGCGGGTTGGGAACGGCTCGCGCCGCATGTGGGACGCAGGCGCCTGCCGGTCTGGGACTGTACGGCGGGCCTGGTCGTCGGCGGTGAGTCGGCGCTGATGATCGAGGCGGGCGCGACCCTGCGCGAGGGCGCGGAGCTGCGCAACCAGGCGCGCGGCATCCTCGGCGAGGGCCGCCGGGTCACCCATCTCGCCCTGACGCATCCGCACTTCGACCACGTGCTCGGCGCCGCGGCGTTCGCGGGCGTGGAGGTGTACGGCGCGGTCGGCCTCGACGCGCTGCTCACGAGGGGGCGCGACGAGCTGCGCGAGGACGCCGTGCGGCAGGGCGTCGCCCCGGACGCCGCGGCGGAGGCGGCCGACCTGCTCGTCCGCCCGCGCCACGCGGTGTGCGGGGAGTGGACGCTGGACCTGGGCGGCGGGGTGCAGGTCCTGCTCGCGAACGTCGGCCCGGGTCATACGGGCCACGACCTGGCGGTCCTGGTCCCCGGCACGGGCGACACCCCCGAGATCGTCTTCTGCGGCGACCTGGTCGAGGAGTCGGGCGAACCGCAGGCCGGTCCCGACGCGGTCCCGGCGCGCTGGCCGGCCGCGCTCGACCGGCTGCTGGACCTGGGCGGCGAGAACGCGCTGTACGTGCCGGGGCACGGCGCGGTGGTCGATGCGGCTTTTGTCCGCACGCAACGCGCCACACTGGCGGCTCGCTTCGGCGTGTCGTAGCCGGCCTCCCCCTACTTCTTCCTATCGTCGGGAAAATGCGCCAGTACTCCGCGGACCTCACCCCGCCCTGGAAGAAGCCGAAGCCCGTGCCGGAGGTCGCCGCGGAGGCGGACCTCGTGGTGGAGGAGCTGAGCACCGGGTTCTGCGGGGCGGTGATCCGCTGCGAGAAGACGGCGGAGGGTCCGACGGTGACCCTGGAGGACCGCTTCGGCAAGCACCGTGTCTTTCCGATGACGCCGGGGGCCTTCGCCTTGGAGGGCCGGACGGTGACGCTGGTCCGCCCCTCCGCCGCCTCCTCCTCTTCCTCCTCGCCCGTACGTCCCACGCGTACCGCTTCGGGTTCGGTGGCCGTACCGGGGGCGCGGGCCCGGGTCGCCCGTGCCGGGCGGATCTATGTCGAGGGGCGGCACGACGCGGAGCTGGTCGAGCGGGTGTGGGGCGACGACCTGCGGATCGAGGGCGTGGTCGTCGAGTACCTGGAGGGCATCGACGACCTCCCGGGGATCGTCGAGGAGTTCTCCCCCGGGCCCGACGCGCGCCTGGGCGTCCTGGTGGACCACTTGGTTCCGGGCTCGAAGGAGTCACGGATCGCGGCGCAGGTGAGCTCTCCCTCCGCCCTGGTGGTGGGGCACCCCTACATCGATGTGTGGGAGGCGGTGAAGCCGTCGTCGGTGGGGATCGCGGCGTGGCCCCGGGTCCCCCGCGGTACTGACTGGAAGACGGGCGTCTGCGAGGCGCTGGGCTGGCCCCTCAACACGGGCGCCGCGTGGCAGCGGATCCTGGGCTCGGTCCGCAGCTACCGGGATCTTGAGCCGGCGCTGTTGGGCCGCGTGGAGGAACTGATCGACTTCGTCACGGCGGAGTAGCGTACGGCGGTGTGCGGGCCCCTGGGCCATCACCGCAGCCGTCTGCGGGCCCGAACAAGGCCCGCCGCTCCGCGGCGGATCTCTCCCACCCACCCACCCGATTGCCCCGCGGCCTGCTCAGCGGAGTCGTGGGCCCTCGCCCACCCACCCGATTACCCCGCGGTTGCCCGCCCGGGCCTGCGGCGTCTTTTTTCAGCCCGTCCGGCGTTTGAGGACCGGGGTCTGGGGCGGAGCCCCAGTTCGGGAAGGGGCGGGATTGGGGAAAGCCCCGCAGGGAACGCCCGAGCCTCAGTCCACCAGGTCCCGCACCACCGCATCCGCCAGCAACCGCCCCCGCAGGGTCAGCACGGCCCGCCCCTCCTCGTAGGGCCCCGCCTCAAGGAGCCCATCCGCGAGGGCCCGCCCCGCGGCCGCAAGGCCGGCGGGGCGAAGGAGGGACAACGGACACCCCTCAAGCAGCCGCAGCTCCAGCAGAATCCGCTCCACCCGCCGATCCTCATCGGCAAGAATCTCCCGCCCGGCCCCAGGCGAGCGCCCCGCACCCAGAGCCCCCGCGTACGCCCCCGGATGCTTGACGTTCCACCACCGCACGCCCCCCACGTGACTGTGGGCCCCCGGCCCGGCCCCCCACCAGTCGGCCCCACGCCAGTACAACTCGTTGTGCAGGCACCGCCCGGCATCGGACGTGGCCCAGTTGGACACCTCGTACCAGGAGAATCCGGCGCCCCCGAGGACCTCGTCGGCGATCAGGTACCGGTCCGCGTGCACGTCGTCGTCCGTCATGGGCACCTCACCGCGCCGGATCCTCCGCGCCAGCTGCGTGCCCTCCTCGACGATCAGGGCGTACGCGCTGACGTGGCCGGGCCCGGCGCCGATCGCCGCGTCCAGCGTGGCCCGCCAGTCGTCGTCGGTCTCGCCCGGCGTGCCGTAGATGAGGTCGAGGTTGACGTGCTCGAAGCCCGCCGCCCGCGCCTCCGCCACGCAGGCCTCGGGCCGGCCGGGGGTGTGCGTACGGTCGAGCACCTTCAGTACGTGCTGCTTGGCGCTCTGCATTCCGAAGGAGACGCGGTTGAAGCCGCCGGCCCGCAGCTCGCTCAGGTAGGCGAGGTCGACGGACTCCGGATTCGCCTCGGTGGTGATCTCCGCGTCGTCCGCGAGCCCGAACTCCTCCCGCACGGCCCCCAGCATGCGGACCAGGTCGGCCGCGGCGAGCAGCGTCGGCGTACCGCCCCCCACAAAGACCGTCTGGACGGGGCGCGGGTCGTCCCCCAGCACCTTCCGTGCGAGCCGCACCTCGTCGGTCAACGTGTCCGCGTAGTTGTCGCGCGAGGCGAGCACGCCGCCGGAGCCGCGCAGCTCGGTCGCGGTGTAGGTGTTGAAGTCGCAGTACCCGCAGCGCGTGGCGCAGTACGGGACGTGCAGGTAGAAACCGAGCGGACGCGACGCCGCACCCGCGAGGGCGGACGCGGGCAGGGCCCCGTCCTCGGGCATGGGCTCACCATCGGGCAGTGCGGAAGGCATACCTCGATTGTCCCGCACCCCGGAGAGAGCGAACGCCGCTGGTCCGACGGCCCCCGCAGATCACCGCGCCTGCAGCACAAGCACCGCCAGATCATCGTCCGGCGGCCGCTCCGAGGCTGCACCCACCCGGGGGGGGCGACCCCCGGACCCCCAGCCACACAGACCACACCCCCGCCGAGCAGCCGCACATCACCTCACTGCGCCTGCAGCACCAGCACCGCCAGATCATCATCCGGCGGCCGCTCCGAAAATTCGTGCACCATGCGTTTGATCCGTTCCGCCACCAGGCCCGCGTCGAGGCCCGCGCAGCTGGCGAGGGCCGCCGCGAGGCCGTCGCTGTCGTCGAACATCCGCTGGCCCGTACGCCGCTCCGTCACCCCGTCCGTGACGCAGAGCAGCGTGTCGCCCGTGCGCAGCTCGAAGGTCTCGCTCTTGTACGTCGCGTCGTCGACGACCCCGAGCAGCAGCTGGGGCGTGGCCGCCACCTGGACCGTGCCGGCCGGGGAGAGGAGGAGCGGCAGGGGATGCCCCGCGCTGGCCACCGTGCAGCGGACGCCGCCGTCGTCCATGGGCACCAGCTCGCCGTAGAGGAGGGAGAGGAAGCGGGAGGTGGCCCCGTCGGGCGGCACGCCCTGGCCGCCCGCCACCGCGACCACCGCCGCGGCCGCGTCCGCCGCCTCCGTGGCGTCGTCGAGGAGGAGCTGGTTGAGACGGTCGAGCACCTCCGCGACCTCGTACCCCTCGCGGGCGAGCAACCGAAGCCAGGGCCGGGCGAGGCCGATCACGACGGCCGCCTCGACGCCCTTGCCCTGGACGTCGCCGAGCGCGAAGCACCAGCGGCCCTTGCCCGCCTGGAACACGTCGTAGAAGTCACCGCCCGGTCCGCCCTTGTCCCGCGGCTCATACACGACGCCGCTGCTCACGCCGGGGATGTCGGCGACGGAGCTCGGAAGGAGTCCGCGCTGCAGGACCTGGCTGATGGTGGCCTGGCGCTGAAAGCGCCGCGCCGCGCTGATGGCCAGGGCGACGCGGCGGCTGAAGTCCTCGATGAGGCCGGTGACTTCGTCCGCGAAGCGCATCATCCCGGCCCGCCCGATGATGAGCGTGCCCAGCACACGGCCGCCCGCCGTGAGGCGGTACGCCAGGGCCGTGCCGTTCGCGTCTTCCGCCGACGTCTCGCCGGGCCAGGGCAGGGGGACGGCGCCGGAGCCCACCTCGTCGGGCAGCTGGGGCGGGTCCTTCTCCAGGCTGCGGCGCAGTTCCTCTATCCGCTGTTCGCTGGTGTGCCAGACGCGGGCGAGGCGGGAGCCCGTGCCTCCGCTCGCGGAGCCGCGCGGGGCGACCTCCGCCTCGTCGTCGAGCCAGACCGCGCACCAGTCCGCGAGCCGCGGCACGAGGAGCTGCCCGGCGAGCGCGGCCACCAGGTCCTCGTCGAACTGCCCGGCGAGCAGGTCGGAGGCCTCGGCGAGGAAGGTGAGCGCGCCGCGGTTGACCCACTCCGTGTCGTGTGTGATCCGTCTGGGCAGCGGCGCGAGGATCTCGGCGGCGCGCAGACCCCGCTGCGCGGCCTGTTCACTCGCGTACGCCTCGATCTCATGTCCGGACTGTCCGGCCTGTACGTCGCCGACGGGGAGGCGCGCCCAGACGGCCTTGGTGCCGGTGCGGTAGGTGATGCCCCAGGAGTCGGAGAGGGTGGCGACGAGCTGGAGGCCGCGGCCGTACTCGGGCATGCCGGGCTGGTGGGGCGTGGGTTCGCTGCGGACCGCGCGGGCGGGGTGGTGGTCGGAGACCTCGATGACCAGGGTGTCGCAGTTCTCCCCCAGGCCCGCCTCGTCGAGTCTGCACACCAGCTCGACCGTCGTGCCCGCGTGCACGACGGCGTTCGTGACGAGCTCGCTGACCAGCAGTACGGCGTCGTCCGCGAGGCGGTCGGTGACACCAGCGGCGGCGGGCACGGAGAGTTCGACCCAGTCGGCGAGCGCGGCGCGAACGAACCTTCGTGCGGCGGCGGGCGCCATCGGGTTTCCGGGCAGCGATGTGCACACCACCGCCGGCGGGCCGGGCTGGTGCCCCGGCTGGGCGGACGCACGGAGAATGGTCTCCCGTTGCATCGGAATGGACCCCACGTTTCGGCTCCTGAGCAGTTCGGTCGAATAGGCCTCAGGCGACACGGACAGAGTGACAGACTGGCCACGCCCATAAGCACCGAGTTACTGAAGTGGGCCGCTATGAGTGATAACAGTGCTATGCCCGCGCTCGGTTACGGTCGGATTCCGGCACCGAAACCAGCTTCGACACCTCAGCCACGCACCGGGAACGATCCCGACGCGGCAGTAGAAAACATCTCGGAAACCGCTCCGGAAGCGGCGTCCGATCTGCGCAACCTCCTGGCGGCGATGCGGTCGGCGCGCGACGGGGACTTCACCAAGGTCACGGTGAGCGGCCACGGCGTGGTCGCCGAGCTGCACACGGTGTTCAACGAGATGCTCGACCGCTCCCTGCACTTCGACAGCGAACTCACGCGCGTACGCCGGGAGATCATCCGGCACGGCCACCTCGACGAGCGGTTCACCGCGAGTCCGGGGCAGGGCAGCTGGGCCACGCGCGTGGCGGACGCCAACTCCCTGCTCGACTCCCTGGTCGCCCCGGCGGCCAACGCGACGCGCGTGCTGAACGCGGTCGCGGGCGGTGACCTCACCCAGCGCGTGGATCTGCACGACGGCTCCCGTGAGCTGCGGGGAGACCTGCGGCGCCTGGGCCGCGCGGTGAACACGATGGTCGACCAGCTGTCGCTCTTCACGGGCGAGGTCACCCGGGTCGCGCGCGAGGTCGGCACGGAGGGGCGGCTCGGCGGGCGCGCCAAGGTGCGGGGCCTTTCGGGCAGTTGGCGTGACGTGACGGAGGCCGTCAACACGATGGCCTCCCGGCTCACCGCCCAGGTGCGTGACATCGCCCTGGTGACGACGGCGGTGGCGCAGGGCGACCTGACGCGGACGGTCACGGTCGAGGCGACGGGCGAGCTGCTCGAACTGAAGCTGACCGTCAACACCATGGTGGAGCAGCTCTCCGCGTTCGCGGCCGAGGTGACCCGGGTGGCCCGTGAGGTCGGCACCGAGGGTCAGTTGGGCGGCCGGGCGCAGGCCCGTGGTGTCTCGGGGGTCTGGAAGGACCTCACGGACAACGTCAACTTCATGGCGTCGAACCTCACCTCTCAGGTGCGGAACATCGCTCAGGTCACGACGGCGGTCGCCAACGGCGACCTGAGCCAGAAGATCACCGTCGATGCCCGGGGCGAGATCCTGGAGCTGAAGTCGACGGTCAACACGATGGTGGACCAGCTCTCCGCGTTCGCCGACGAGGTCACGCGTGTGGCCCGCGAGGTCGGCACGGAGGGCAATCTGGGCGGTCGTGCTCAGGTGCGCGGCGTGTCCGGGGTCTGGAAGGACCTCACGGACAACGTCAACTTCATGGCGGACAACCTCACCTCTCAGGTGCGCAACATCGCCCTCGTGTCGACGGCCGTCGCGCAGGGCGACCTCGGCAAGAAGATCACGGTCGAGGCGAAGGGCGAGATCCTCGAACTGAAGTCGACCATCAACACGATGGTGGACCAGCTCTCCGCGTTCGCCGACGAGGTCACACGTGTGGCCCGCGAGGTCGGCACGGAGGGCAACCTTGGCGGTCAGGCCCAGGTGCGCGGCGTGTCCGGCGTCTGGAAGGACCTCACGGACAACGTCAACTTCATGGCGCTGAACCTCACCTCACAGGTGCGCAACATCGCCCAGGTCACCACGGCCGTCGCCAACGGCGACCTGTCCAAGATGATCACGGTGACGGCGCGCGGCGAGATCCTGGAGCTGAAGGACACCGTCAACACGATGGTGGAGCAGTTGCGTGCCTTCGCGGACGAGGTGACCCGCGTGGCCCGTGAGGTCGGCACGGACGGCCGGCTCGGCGGCCGTGCCCAGGTGCTCGGCGTGTCTGGCGTGTGGAAGGACCTGACGGACAACGTCAACTACATGGCCGACAACCTCACCGGCCAGGTCCGCAACATCGCACAGGTCGCGACGGCGGTGGCCCAGGGCGACCTCTCCAAGAAGATCGACGTGGACGCGCGCGGCGAGATCCTGGAGCTGAAGACCACCATCAACACCATGGTGGACACGCTCTCCTCCTTCTCCTCGGAGGTCACCCGCGTGGCCCGCGAGGTCGGTTCCGAGGGCCAACTGGGCGGTCAGGCACGGGTCGAGGGCGTCTACGGCACGTGGAAGCGCCTGACGACGAACGTGAACGAACTCGCCCTGAACCTCACCACCCAGGTCCGCGCGATCGCCGAGGTCGCGTCGGCGGTGGCGCAGGGCGACATGACCCGGTCCATCACGGTCGAGACCCGCGGCGAGGTCTCCGAGCTCAAGAACAACATCAACGTCATGGTCTCCAACCTCCGCGAGACCACCCGCGCCAAGGACTGGCTGGAGTCGAACCTGGCCCGCCTCGCGGGTCTGATGCAGGGCCACCGTGACCTGATGGAGGTCGCGGACCTGATCCTGCGGGAGCTGACGCCGCTGGTGAACGCGCAGTACGGCGCCTTCTTCCTGGCCGACCCGGAGGCCGGGGACGCCGCGACGCTGCAGACTCCCCCGGTCAAGGGGCTCGCCTTCATCGCCGGGTACGGCTCCGCGCAGGGCTCGGTCGTCGACACGGGCGCGATGCCCGCGCACGGCCTGGTGCGTCAGGCGGCCCTGGAGAAGAAGCGGATCCTCGTCGACGAGGTGCCGCCCGACTACATCAAGATCACCTCGGGGCTCGGGGACGCCGCCCCGGCCAGCCTGGTGATCATCCCCATCCTCTTCGAGGACAAGCTGCTCGGCGTCATCGAGCTGGCCACGTTCTCCCGCTTCTCGGACGTGCACCTGGCGTTCTTCGACCAGTTCGTGAGCACCATCGGCGTCGCGATCAACACCATCATCGCCAACTCCCGTACGGAGTCACTGCTCAGCGAGTCCCAGCGGCTGGCCACGCAGCTCCAGGACCGCTCGGACGAACTCCAGCTCCAGCAGGCGGAGTTGCAGCGCTCGAACGCGGAGCTGGAGGAGAAGGCGGCGCTCCTGGCCACGTCGTCGCAGTACAAGTCGGAGTTCCTCGCGAACATGTCGCACGAGCTGCGCACCCCGCTGAACTCCCTGCTCATCCTGGCCCGGCTGCTCTCCGACAACCCCGACAGCCATCTCTCCGACCAGGAAGTGCAGTTCGCGACCACGATCCACCGCTCGGGCTCCGACCTGCTCCAGCTCATCAACGACATCCTGGACCTGTCGAAGATCGAGGCGGGCCGGATGGACGTACGCCCCAAGAAGCTCCCCCTCATCAAGGTCCTCGACTACGTCCACGCGACGTTCCGCCCGCTCACCCTGGACCGCGGGCTCGCCTTCGAGGTGTCGGTCGGCGAGGACGTGCCGCGCGAGATGTTCTCGGACGAGCAGCGGCTCCAGCAGATCCTGCGCAACCTCCTGTCGAACGCGGTCAAGTTCACCGCGAGCGGCCGGGTCGAGCTGCGTGTCAGCCGCGTCAAGAACACCGGGGAGCGGCGGCTCCACGACGGCGGCGACCGCCTCTGCTTCGCCGTCACGGACACCGGCATCGGCATCCCCGCCGATCAGCTCCCGGCCATCTTCGAGGCGTTCCAGCAGGCCGACGGCACCACCAATCGCAAGTACGGCGGCACCGGCCTAGGCCTCTCCATCAGCCGCGAGATCGCCGGTCTCCTCGGCGGCCGCATCACCGCGGAGAGCAGCCCGGGGCAAGGCTCCACGTTCTCGCTCTACGTCCCGGTGGTGCACCCCGGCCACGGGCCCGCGGCGGCGGCGTACGCGGCGACCAGGTCGCTGACCACACCGGAGCCGCAGGAGGAGCGGGTCACCATGTCCCCGCACACCTTCCACGAACAGAACGACAGCTGGCCGACGCCGACCAAGCTGGAGGAGTACCGCGAGGGGCCCGCGGGCCGCATACTGCGCGGGCGCCGCGTCCTGATCGTGGACGACGACATCCGCAACGTCTTCGCGCTCACCCATGTGCTGAGCCGCGTCGGCATGCCGGTCCTCTACGCGGAGAACGGCCGCGAAGGCATCGAGACCCTGGAGCGCAACCCCGACACCGACCTCATCCTGATGGACATCATGATGCCGGAGATGGACGGCTACGAAACCATCGCCGCGATCCGCCGCACCCCGCGCTGGACCGGCCTTCCCATCATCGCGCTGACCGCCAAGGCGATGCCCGGCGACCGTGAGAAGGCCATCGAGCAGGGCGCCAACGACTACGTACCCAAACCCGTGGATGTGGACCAGCTGCTCACCGTCGCCTGCGCGCTTCTGGCACCCGAGAGCGCGGACAGGACAGAGCCGGACACGCCCACCACCACAGATACGACCGTTGCCCCGGAACCGGCAGGCGCTCATGGGGAGGCCGCTGTTCCGCCGACGATCGAGTGAGGCACTGTCACCATGAGCACAGAGGTCCTGACCGACAACCGCGCGAGCATCCTCCTTGTCGATGACATGGAGGACAACCTGATGGCGCTCGAAGCCGTCCTTGGGTCACTCAACGAACCACTGGTACGCGCCCGTTCGGGCGAAGAGGCGATGAAGGCCCTCCTGCGCCAACGTTTCGCCGTGATCCTCCTCGACGTACGCATGCCGGGGATGGACGGCTTCGAGACCGCGTCGAACATCAAACGGCTCGACCAGACCAAGGACGTGCCCATCATCTTCCTGACGGGCACCGACAACGACGCGGGCTATGCCTTCAGGGGTTACGCGACGGGTGCCGCGGACTACCTCACCAAGCCGTTCGACCCCTGGGTGCTGCGGGCCAAGGTCACCGTCTTCCTCGAACTGCACCGCAAGAACCAGCAGTTGGAGAAGATCCTGGCCCACGAGCAGCAGCAGTTCGACGAACTGGCCGCCCGTCTGTCGGCCATCGAGACACACATGGCGGCCAGCAGCCTGGGGGACATCCTCGAACTGCGCCACCACGTCACGCACATGGAGGAGCTGGTGAAGGAGATGCGGCGCGGGCGGGGCGGCGGCTGACGCATGCGTCGCGCACCACCCCGCCCGCGTACGGGCGTCGGGGCTCAGGCCTCGCGCGAACCCGCGTACATCTCGTCGATGAGGTGCTGGTACTCGCGCTCGACGACCGGGCGCTTCAGCTTCAGACTGGGCGTCAGTTCGCCGTGCTCGATGTCCAGGTCGCGGGGCAGCAGCTTGAACTTCTTGACGGTCTGCCAGCGCTGGAGGCCTTCGTTGAGCTCCTTCACATAGCCCTCGACCAGGGCGACCGTCGCCGGGGCCGCGACCACGTCGGCGTAGCTCTTGCCCTCCAGGCCGTTGTCCTTGGCCCAGGCCAGGATGGCCGGCTCGTCGAGCGCGATCAGAGCGGTGCAGAAGTTCTTGTCGGCGCCGTGCACCAGGATGTTGGAGACGTACGGGCAGACTGCCTTGAACTGACCCTCGACCTCGGCGGGCGCGATGTACTTGCCGCCGGACGTCTTGATCAGGTCCTTCTTGCGGTCGGTGATCTTCAGATAGCCGTCGGCGGACAGCTCGCCGATGTCGCCGGTGTGGAACCAGCCGTCGGGCTCCAGGACCTCTGCCGTCTTCTCGGCCAGACCGTGGTAGCCCTCCATGATGCCGGGGCCGCGCAGCAGGATCTCGCCGTCGTCCGCGATCCGGACCTCGGTGCCGGGCAGCGGCTTGCCGACGGTGCCGGTGCGGTAGGCCTCGCCCGGGTTGACGAAGGAGGCGGCCGAGGACTCGGTCAGGCCGTAGCCCTCCAGGATGTGGATGCCCGCGCCGGCGAAGAAGTAGCCGATCTCGGGGGCGAGCGCGGCCGAGCCGGAGACGGCGGCGCGCAGCCGTCCGCCGAAGGCCTCCCGCAGCTTGGAGTAGACGAGCGTGTCGGCGACCTTGTGCTTGGCGCCGAGGCCGAAGGGCACGGACGCGTTGCCGGTCCTGCGGAAGTTGTCCTGGCTGACCTTCGCGTACTCGCGGGCGACCTCGGCGGCCCACAGGAAGATCTTGTACTTGGCGCCGCCGCCGGCCCGCGCCTTGGCCGCGACCCCGTTGTAGACCTTCTCGAAGATGCGCGGCACGGCGGCCATGTACGTCGGCTGCACCACCGGCAGGTTCTCGATGATCTTGTCGACGCGGCCGTCGACCGCGGTGACGTGCCCGAGCTCGATCTGGCCGGAGGTCAGCACCTTGCCGAAGACGTGCGCGAGCGGCAGCCACAGGTACTGCACGTCGTCCGGGCCGAGCAGCCCGGTCGCCGCGATGGCCTTGGCCATGTACGACCAGTTGTCCTGCGGCAGGCGCACGCCCTTGGGGCGGCCGGTGGTGCCGGAGGTGTAGATGATCGTGGCGAGCTGGTCCTTGGTGATGGCGGCGATCCGCTCCTTGACCGCCTCCGGGTTCTTCTCCAGGTGGGCGGCGCCGCGCGCCTCCAGGTCGGCGAGGGTGAGCACCCAGCCGTCGGGGTCGCCCTCGACGGGCCCCGCGCCCTCGGCGTCGATCACCACGACATGCCGCAGATCGGGCAGCTCGGCCCGCTTCTCGCGCGCCTTGGCGAGCTGCTCGGCGTTCTCCGCGATCAGCACCCGGCTGTCGGAGTCGGCCAGGATGTAGGTGGCCTCCTCGGCGTTGGTCTGCGGATACACCGTGGTGGTGGCCGCACCCGCGCAGAGGATGCCGAGGTCGGCGAGGATCCACTCGACCCGCGTGGCCGAGGCGAGCGCCACCCGGTCCTCGGGCGCGAGTCCGAGCTCGATCAGGCCGGCCGCGATGGCGTAGACACGCTCGGCGGCCTGTCCCCAGCTCAGCGACTTCCACTCGTCGGGGCCCTCGCCGGACGCGGCCGGCACCGGGTAGCGGTAGGCCTCCGCGTCGGGCGTGGCCGCCACGCGCTCAAGGAAGAGTTGGGCCACGGACGGCGGACGGTTCTCGATCAAGGTCTGTGTGTCGCTCACGACATCCTCCGGACCCGCGACTATGCGGCGACTGGCTGGCGGCTGCTGGTCTTGTTTAACTTGCGAGTAACCTACGAGCAGTGATCAGAGTAGAGCGCCGAAGCCCGGTGCGTAAGGGGCTTCTGCCTGTCACTTCCTACAAGAACGGGCCCGCCGCGCAAGAGCACGACGGACCCGTTGAAACGCCTGTGTGACGCCCGTGACGGACGGGACGGCGGCCGAGGCGTGAGCTACTTCTTCGCCTTGCCCGGACCGCTGTCGTCACTGGAGAGCACCGCGATGAAGGCTTCCTGCGGCACCTCGACGGAGCCGACCATCTTCATGCGCTTCTTGCCCTCCTTCTGCTTCTCCAGGAGCTTGCGCTTACGGGAGATGTCACCGCCGTAACACTTGGCGAGGACGTCCTTGCGGATGGCGCGGATGGTCTCGCGGGCGATGACCCGGGAGCCGATCGCGGCCTGGACGGGCACCTCGAAGGCCTGGCGCGGGATGAGCTCGCGCAGCTTGGCCACCAGGCGCACGCCGTACGCGTACGCGGCGTCCTTGTGGGTGACGGCGGAGAAGGCGTCGACCTTGTCGCCGTGGAGCAGGATGTCGACCTTGACGAGCTGCGCGGACTGCTCGCCCGTGGGCTCGTAGTCCAGGGAGGCGTAGCCCCGCGTCTTGGACTTCAGCTGGTCGAAGAAGTCGAAGACGATCTCGGCGAGCGGCAGCGTGTAACGGATCTCCACGCGGTCCTCGGAGAGGTAGTCCATGCCGAGCAGGACACCGCGCCGGTTCTGGCACAGCTCCATGATCGAGCCGATGAACTCGCTCGGGGCGAGGATCGTGGCGCGTACGACGGGCTCGTACACCTCGTCGATCTTGCCCTCGGGGAATTCGCTCGGGTTGGTGACGGTGTGCTCGGCGCCGTCCTCCATGATCACGCGGTAGACCACGTTCGGAGCGGTGGCGATGAGGTCGAGTCCGAACTCGCGCTCGAGCCGCTCACGGATCACGTCGAGGTGGAGCAGACCCAGGAAGCCCACGCGGAAGCCGAAGCCGAGCGCGGCCGAGGTCTCCGGCTCGTAGACCAGCGCGGCGTCGTTGAGCTGCAGCTTGTCCAGGGCCTCGCGCAGGTCCGGGTACTCCGAGCCGTCCAGCGGATACAGACCCGAGAAGACCATCGGCTTCGGGTCCTTGTAACCGCCGAGGGCCTCGGTGGCGCCCTTGTGCAGGGAGGTGATCGTGTCACCGACCTTGGACTGACGGACGTCCTTCACGCCGGTGATGATGTAGCCCACCTCGCCGACGCCGATGCCGTCGGCCGGGGTCATCTCGGGCGACGAGACGCCGATCTCGAGGAGCTCGTGCGTGGCGCCGGTGGACATCATCCGGATCCGCTCACGCTTGTTGAGCTGGCCGTCGACCACACGGACGTACGTCACGACGCCGCGGTACGAGTCGTACACCGAGTCGAAGATCATCGCGCGCGCGGGCGCGTCGGCGACGCCGACCGGCGGCGGGACCTCGGCGACGACCTTGTCCAGGAGCGCCTCGACGCCCATGCCGGTCTTCGCGGAGACCTTCAGCACGTCCTCCGGGTCGCAACCGATGAGGTTGGCGAGCTCCTCGGAGAACTTCTCCGGCTGGGCGGCCGGCAGGTCGATCTTGTTGAGCACCGGAACGATCTTGAGGTCGTTCTCCATCGCCAGGTAGAGGTTGGCGAGAGTCTGCGCCTCGATGCCCTGCGCCGCGTCCACGAGAAGGACCGTGCCCTCACAGGCCGCCAGCGAGCGCGACACCTCGTACGTGAAGTCCACGTGCCCGGGGGTGTCGATCATGTTGAGGACGTGGGTCTTGGCCTTCTCGGGCCCCTCCGTGGGGGCCCAGGGCAGACGCACCGCCTGAGACTTGATGGTGATGCCGCGCTCGCGCTCGATGTCCATGCGGTCGAGGTACTGAGCACGCATCTGGCGCTGGTCGACCACGCCGGTCAGCTGGAGCATCCGGTCGGCGAGCGTGGACTTGCCGTGGTCGATGTGCGCGATGATGCAGAAATTACGGATCAGAGCCGGGTCGGTACGGCTCGGCTCGGGCACATTTTTAGGGGTCGCGGGCACGCAGGGTCCTGTCTCTTGAGGCGCCTGTCGCCTCGGGTCGGATCTATACGTAGGTTCCATGGTCCCATGGGTGAGGCACTGGGCCCGGTGTGGGCCGGTCCGGGTGGACGAGGGGTCCCGAATTGGGACGGGCGGGGAGCGGCTGGTAATCTGGGCAGCTGTGTCTCCTTGCCCTCTCGGCATTGCGGCACATGTCAAAAAAACTCATCTGCAGTACCTCTGCAGTACCTGAACCTGAAAAGGCTCTTTCGTGGCGAACATCAAGTCCCAGATGAAGCGGATCAAGACCAACGAGAAGGCGCGTCAGCGCAACAAGGCGGTCAAGTCTTCGCTGAAGACCGCGATCCGCAAGGCCCGCGAGGCCGTTGCCGCCGGTGACTCCCAGAAGGCCGTCGAGGCGACGCGCGAGGCTTCGCGCCAGCTCGACAAGGCCGTCTCGAAGGGTGTCATCCACAAGAACCAGGCCGCCAACAAGAAGTCGGCGCTTGCTTCGAAGGTCGCGACCCTCCAGGGCTGACCCCCTTGCCCCGGCTCGCCGGGGCGTTGATCAATCCTCCCGCGAGGGTAATTCGAGCCCTCTACCTCGAATCGCGGACAGACCACGCAGTACGCCACGCTGCGACGATGCCCCCGGCCCACTCCGGGGGCATTGCTGTGTTCTGGGGGGGGACGGGCCCGTAAGGGGCGCGGGGATGTGACATGTGCGGCTCCGCCGCGCGGGCGCGAGGCAACCACGGGCGGCCCGCGGGCGAGAGACCGGCGCAGGGCCCGTAAGGGGCGCGGGGAACGGCGCGAACAGCCACGACGCACGCGCGGCTTCAAGACGGACGGACGCTTTCCCAGGGGCGCGGGGAACTGCGCGAGCAACCACAACGCACGCGCGGCCTCAAGACGGACGGACGCTTTCCCAGGGGCGCGGGGAACTGCGCGAGCAACCACAACGCACGCGCGGCCTCAAGACGGGCGAACGCTTTCCCAGGGGCGCGGGGAACGGCGCGAACAGCCACGACGCACCCGCGGCCGCAAGACGGGCGAACGTTTCTCAGGGGCGCGGGGAACTGCGCGACCAGCCACGAACGGCCCGCAGAGAAACCGCTCAACCCGCGGAGCGACTACCCCCGCCGAGACCTCGCCGCACGAGCAATCGCGACGACCGCCTTCTCCAGGGCGTACTCGGGATCATCGCCCCCACCCTTCACCCCCGCATCAGCCTCCGCGCAGGCCCGCAGGGCCACCGCCACCCCGTCGGGGGTCCACCCCCGCATCTGCTGCCGGACCCGGTCGATCTTCCACGGCGGCATCCCCAGCTCCCGGGCAAGATCCGCCGGCCGCCCGCCCCTCGCGGAGGACAGCTTCCCGATCGCCCGCACGGCCTGTGCCAACGCGCTGGTGATCAGCACGGGGGCGACCCCGGTCGACAGGGACCAGCGCAACGCCTCGAGCGCCTCGGCGGCCCGCCCCTCCACCGCCCGGTCGGCCACGGTGAAACTGGAGGCCTCGGCCCGCCCCGTGTAGTAGCGGCCGACGACCGCCTCGTCGATCGTGCCCTCGACGTCAGCCACCAGCTGGGACACCGCCGAGGCGAGCTCCCGCAGATCGCTGCCGATCGAGTCGACCAGGGCCTGGCACGCCTCGGGCGTGGCCGAACGCCCCAGCGCACGGAACTCGCTCCGTACGAACGAGAGCCGGTCCGCGGCCTTCGTCATCTTGGGGCAGGCGACCTCACGGGCCCCCGCCTTGCGCGCGGCGTCGAGCAGAGCCTTGCCCTTGGCACCGCCCGCGTGCAGCAGGACGAGGGTGATCTCCTCGGCCGGCGACGTGAGATACGCCTTCACGTCCTTGACCGTGTCGGCCGACAGATCCTGCGCGTTGCGTACGACCACGACCTTGCGCTCGGCGAAGAGCGAAGGACTGGTCAGCTCGGCGAGCGTGCCGGGCTGCAGCTGGTCGGAGGTGAGGTCGCGCACGTCCGTGTCGGCGTCCGTGGCACGGGCGGCCGCGACCACCTGCTGCACGGCACGGTCGAGGAGGAGGTCCTCCTGGCCCACGGCGAGCGTGAGGGGAGCGAGCGGGTCGGCGGTATCTGTCTTCCTGGCCATCGCGATAAAGCATCCCACGCGGCACTGACAGCCCGCCCCGTACAGCCGGTTCCCGACCGCCTCCCCCGGTGCCGGAGAATGAGCGGGTGACCGACGTACGACATGTCCTGGTGCTGCCCGACCGCGATGCCGCGGAGGAAGTGGCCGAAGAACTCCCCGACCGTTTCGGCGTGCGCGAGCAGCCCCAGCTCGTCCGTGACGCCCTGGCCGGCGAGGACGACGCCGAGGACGCCCAGTGGCTGGTCGTGGTCGAGGACCCGGAGCGGCGCCTGGACCGGACGGCACTGGACGATCTGGCGGCGGAGCACGAGGGCTGGCTCGAAGCTCCGTGACGGCCCCTCGCGCGCAGGCGCCCGGCGTCAGCTCTTGGGCAGGACCTGGATGTCGAGGTCGATCGAGATGCTGGGGCCGACCGCCGCGATGCCACGGGCCAGCATCGTCTGCCAGTTGATCGTGAAGTCGTCGCGATGCAGCTCCGTGGAGGCGCGGCAGGCCACCCGGGTCTCGCCCTCCAGGCCCTGGCCCACCCCGAGGTACTCCGTCTCCAGCGTCACCGTGCGCGTCACGCCGTGCAGCGTCAGGCCGCCCGTGATCGCCCAACGGGTGCCGCCCTTGTGCACGAAGCGGTCGCTGTAGAACTCCATCGTGGGGAAGCGCTCCACGTCTAGGAAGTCCTTGGACCGCAGGTGGTCGTCGCGCATCCGCACCGCGGTGTCGATGGACGCGGCGTCGATGACGACGTGCATCGCGGAGTCCTCCATGCGCTCCCCCAGCCGGATGGCCCCCGCGAAGCTGTTGAACCGGCCGTGGATACGGGCAAGACCGATGTGCCGCGCGGTGAAGGCGATCGAGGAGTGCAGCGGGTCGATCTCCCAGTCACCGGGCTCGGGCAGCGCCGGAGGCGGGGCTATCTGGAGCATGACGTCACCGAGCGAGGCGTGCGCGCTCTCCCCGACCGTGGCGTTCGCCCGGTACGGGGTGAACCCTTCCGCCGAGACCGCCAGGCGGTAGTCCCCGGCGGGAACGGTCGCGACGAACGAACCGTAAGGATCAAGTCCCCCGCCGACGACCTTGCGCCCCATGGCGTCGCTGACCGCGAACTCCGCGTGCCGCACGGGCTCGTTGACGGGGTCGAGCACCCGGCAACTGAGCACGCCCGCGCTGGGCGGAACCGCCACGGCGGAAAGGGGACCGCCGACCCGCCCCGCTCGCCCGTCCTGCCGGACTCTCGCCACCCCGCCGGCTCGGTTCATCCCACCGGCTCGGTTCATCCGGCCGGCTCGGTTCATCCGGCCGGCTCGGTTCGTACGGTCTCCCAGCCAACGGCCGAACATTTGCGACACACCCCCGCGCACCTTGACATCTCTGGTCACGAAGAGGCATTCGATCACCGTTGCGGCATTCGATGCAACACGAACCCACTGCGCTGAAATCCTTCGTTAGCGCTGAAACTGTCGCGAGTAACCGAATTGGTCCTCCTGGGTGGGGGTTTGGCAGCTCGGGGCGGCTGCGGCGAGTCGTGGGCGGCGTCTGCGGCCCGCCCGTCATGGGGGGCGGGTGGTCACCTTCAGGGGTGGGACTCCGTCCTTCGGCTCGACCGCCGACCTGCCGGCCGGGCCGGACACCGCGATCGAACCGTTCGTATCCGTACGCAGTACCTCCGCTCCCCCGGCCCGCAGCGCCGCGACCGTCCGGGGCGCCGGGTGTCCGTACGCGTTGTCCCGCCCGCAGGAGATGAGGGCGAGGCGAGGCGCGGCCCGCTGCAGGAGTCCGGGGTCCTGGTAGGCCGAGCCGTGGTGGGCGACCTTGAGCACGTCCACGGGTGGCAGCGCCGCCACGGCCGGGGTACGTAATAGGGCTCGCTGGCCGGGCGGTTCGAGATCACCGAGCAGGAGCAGGGTCACCCCTATGGCCCGGACGAGCAGGGTGACGCTGGCGTCGTTCGCGCCATCGGGAGTCGGCCCCGCCCCCGGGCCGGTCGCCGCGGGCCAGAGCACCTGCCAGTCGAGGGCGCCCGCACCCGCGCGGCGCCGCTCCCCCGCCACGGCGTGACTCACCGGGACCCGATGGGCGGCCGCCTGCGCCCGTACGAACCGTGCCTGCTCGGGCGGCTCCTGAAACCCCGTCGTCTGGATCGCCCCGACCGAACGCCCCCGCAGTACCCCCGGCAGACCCGCCACGTGATCAGCGTGGAAGTGCGTCAACAGCACGAGCGGCACACGGGTCACGCCCAGCGAACGCAGACAGCGGTCCACGAGCACCGGATCGGGGCCCGCGTCGACGACCACCCCCGCCCCGTCACCGGCGGCGAGCACCGTCGCGTCCCCCTGGCCCACGTCACACATCGCGAACCGCCACCCCGGCGGTGGCCAGCCCGCGATCACCCGGGTGAGGGGCGGGGGCTGCACGACCGCGAGGAGAAACAGCAGGGCGCAGGCCGCGCTGAGCCACGGGTGCCTGACCAGCCTGCGGCCGACCAGCACCACGCCGACCGTGGCGAGCGCCAGCAGCAGGCCGCCACGCCAGCCGCCGGGCCAGTCGACCCCGCTGCCGGGAAGCGCCGCACCCGTGCGGGCGATGTCAGCGATCCACCCTGTCGGCCAACTCGCGCACCATGCCAGGGCCTTGGCCACCGGCATCGCGGCCGGCGCGGCCGCGAGCGTGGCGAAACCGAGGACCGTGGCGGGTGCTACGGCCACCTCCGCGAGGAGATTGCAGGGCACCGCCACCAGGCTCACCCGTGCCGCGATGACGGCCACGACGGGCGCGCACACCGCCTGCGCCGCGGCCGCGGCCGCCAACGCCTCCGCCAACCGCGGAGGCACCCGGCGTCTGCGCAGGGCAGCACTCCACCTCGGGGCGAGGGTGAGCAGCGCTCCGGTGGCCAGGACGGAGAGCAGGAAGCCGGGGCTGCGCGCCAGCCACGGGTCGTACAGGACGAGCAGCAGTACGGCGGCGGCCAGGGCCGGGATCAGCGAACGGCGCCGCCCCGTGCCGATGGCGAGCAGCGCGATCAGTCCGCAGGCCGCGGCCCGCAGCACACTGGGGTCGGGTCGGCAGACGATGACGAAGCCGAGGGTGAGGGCGCCGCCCAGCAACGCCGTCGCCCGGAGTGAAATCCCCAGCCGCGGCGCGATACCCCGGCGTTCGGCACGTTGGGCAAGGCCGGGCGGGCCGATGAGCAGGGCAAGGACGATCGTGAGGTTGGCGCCGCTCACCGCCAGGAGGTGCGTCAGGTCGGTCGCCCTGAACGCCTCTTCCAGCTCGGGCGGCACGCGCGAGGTGTCCCCCACCACCAGTCCGGGCAACAACGCCCGCGCGTCAGGCGGCAAACCATCCGTGGCCTCCCGCAGCCCACCCCGCAACCGCCCCGCCACCTGCTGCGGCCCCGACGGCCCCTCGACCACCCGCGGCGCCGACCCGCCGGACACCCGCAGCACCGCCGCGACCCGGTCACCCCGCGGCAAGGGCGGCGAAACGCTCACCTGCACACGCAGCCTGGTCGAAGGCAGAAGCGCAAGCCAGCGGGCCCTGCTCCAGGAGGCCGTGGAAGCCTCGTCTCCCCTCCACCGGGGCGCGTCGGAATCCCCGCTCTTGCCACTCTGGGCACCCTCAGCGAAGACCAGGACCGGCGTGCGTGTCACGGAGGTGCTGCCGTCCGGCGACGTCACCCGGACGATCTCCGCGTTCAGCATGACGGAGGGTGGCATCGCATGTGCCCCTGTGATGCGGGGCCGGGTCAGCCGGGGGTCGGAGGTGACCATCAACTCGGCTTCCGCTTCGGCATATTCACGCGCCAAGGCAGGTACTGGCCCCCGGTGAAGGTCGGCCCCATGCAGTGCCGCTGAGGTAGCGCCCGCTGCGGCGCAGAGGAGGACTGCGGCCACCGACACCCGCTGCCAGGGGTGCCGCTGACGCTGCCGCCGGCCATCGGTCGTCGGCTCTCGCGCCTCCCGCACGTCCCGCCGCCCTCTCACCGTCCACGTCACCAACAGGACGCCGGCCAGCGCCACACAGACCACCACGGCTGCGACCACCCACCGAGGCGGGGCGTCCAGTGTCAGGGCCGCGGTGCCCCACGCCGCGAGGGCGGGCGGCACGAGGCGCAGGTCCAGCGGGCCTTCCGGGCGTGGCCGCGATCCCGTGAGCCCTCGGCCGTCCGGGGCGTGAACGGCGGGGTCTCCCGGGCCCCTTGCCGCTTCTGGTACAACGCCGCCGTCCACCCGGCTCGGCGCTCTCATGGCCGCACGAGATTCTGCAGGTCGGCATAGCGCTTGTCCCCGATTCCATTGACCTCCCGCAGCTCGTCCACCGAGCGGAAACCGCCGTGTTCCGTGCGGTAGTCGATGATGTGCTGCGCCAGCACGGGGCCGACGCCCGGCAGTTCGTCGAGTTGCTCGGCGGTGGCCGTGTTCAGGCCGATCGGAGCGGCTGGGCTCGCTCCCGTCGCCCCTGGGGCCGCCGCCCCCGCGCCCGGTGTCGTCGGAGGGGCCGGTGCCGTCGCCGGGGCGCCGACCACCACCTGTTCGCCGTCGATGAGGAGACGGGCACGGTTGAGGCCGGCCGTGTCGGCGCCGGGGCGGACGCCGCCCGCGGCCTTCAACGCGTCGGCGACCCTGGAACCCGCGGGCATCCGCAAGATCCCCGGGCTGCGTACCTTCCCACTGACGTCCACGACGATCCGCCCCCCGCCGGGGCCGGTCGCCGGTCGGCCATCGCCCTCCGGCGGAGGCGGGGCTCCTGGTGACGGAGACGGCCGCACGCCTGGATCACGCGCCGCTCCGACCACGTCCGGCGCCCGCACCGGCTGCGTCCGCCCCGCCCAGAAGTGCTGGGCGGCGAAGACCGCCGCGAGGGCGAGGACCACCAGGAGCGCGATCAGGCTGCGCCGCTCAAGACCACACCGCAGCTGCAGCCACAACGGCAACCGCTCCCGCACCGCAAGCCCCACCCGCCCCGGCAGCGGCGCCACGACCTCCCCACCGGCGGCCCCGGAAGCCACCGCCTGCTGAGCACCTCGGGGCTCCGAAAGCTGAGCCGACGACTTAGCCCGCGCCTCAGCCCGACCCTCAGCCCGCCCCTCGCCCCGCGACTCGACCCGCGACTCGCCCCGCGCCTCGACCCGCGCCTTAGGCCGCGGCACGGTCGCAGCATCCGGCCGCGACAACTCCCGACGCTGCCGCCGTACGGCCTGCGGCAGCGTCCTGGCCTCCGGCTGCCGCGCCACCGACCGAACCGCACGCACACCCTGAGCTGCCCGCACCCCCTGCGTTCGCCCCACACTCTCCGGACTCTCCGGCGCCGACGCAGGCAACGGCGCAGCCCGCGGCTGAAACAACAGCCCCGGCTCCGACGCCTCGCCCCCCACAGCCTCCAACTCCGGCTGCCGCCACCGCACGGCCCGCGTCCGCACCTGCGGCGCACCGTACGGCTGAGACGTCGCCGGCCCCCCAGGCTTCGCCCCCGGCCCGGTCTCCGGCCCCGGTGGCGCCCCCGACCTCAACCCCCCGCAGTCTCCACCCCCTTCGCCCCCTTCGGCCCCGGCAGGGAAAAGCAACTCCGCGCGCTGACGCAACGCCTGTGCCCGCGCTTCCGCCGAAGCGTGTCTGCGCCGGATCGCCCGCCCGCGGGCACGCCCGTATCGCGCGCGACCGTCCGACGCGGGGCCTCGCCCCGGCCCGCTCGTCGCCGCAGATGTCCGTGAAAGTGATCGAAGTGCCATGCCGACGACGCTAGGCACTTCAGCGGAACCACGTTGATCTTGGTCAATTCCCGTGGATTACCCACGGGTTGTGGATAACCCCCTCACCCTCACCAGGGCGAAACAACAGCCCCCAACAACCCCGGCCCCGTATGCGCCCCGATCACCGCGCCCACCTCGCTCACATGCAGCTCCGCGAGGCCCGGCACCCGGCCCTTGAGGCGGTCCGCCAAGGTTGTCGCGCGATCCGGCGCCGCCAAGTGATGTACCGCGATGTCCACGCGGTTCGACCCGGCCCGCTCCACCACGATCTCCTCGAGGCGGGCGATGGCCTTGGACGCCGTCCGCACCTTCTCCAGCATCTCGATGCGTCCGCCGTCCAGCTGAAGCAGCGGCTTCACGGCGAGGGCCGAGCCCAACAGGGCCTGTGCGGCGCCGATCCGGCCGCCGCGGCGCAGGTAGTCCAGTGTGTCGACGTAGAAGTACGCGGACGTGTTCGCGGCCCTCTTCTCCGCCGCGGCCACCGCCTCGTCCACCGAGCCGCCCGACTCGGCGGCCTCCGCCGCCGCGAGGGCGCAGAAGCCGAGAGCCATCGCGACCATGCCGGTGTCCACCACCCGCACCGGCACCGGCGCGTCCTTCGCGGCGAGGACCGCCGCGTCGTACGTGCCCGAGAACTCGGCGGACAGATGCAGCGAGACGATGGCGCTCGCGCCCGACTCGGCGACCTTGCGATAGGTCTGCGCGAAGACTTCCGGGCTCGGCCGGGAGGTGGTCACGGAGCGCCGTTTCTGCAGCGCCAGAGCCAGGGAACGGGCGGAGATCTCCGTGCCCTCTTCGAGGGCCTGGTCACCGAGGACCACGGTCAGAGGTACCGACGTGATGCCGTGCCGCTCCATCGTCCGCTGCGGCAGGTAGGCCGTTGAATCCGTGACGATCGCGACATGACGGGACATGCGGTGGAGATTACCTGCCTGGGCCCGACGGCGGCAGCCCGGCCCCTGGCTCGGCCCCTCGCTCAGTCACGTCGTGCTCTCGGGCCTGGTCTGCTTCTCCCAGGGGTAGCTGGGCCGCGGCGTGGGCGGCGTGATGGCCGGCCGCGCCGACTCCGACTGGGGCTCCGCCGGTTCCGACGGCTCCGTCCACGTCTGCTCGGCCCCCTTGCCCGCGTCCGCCGCCGGCTCGGGTTCGGGCCACGCGGCCGGTGTCTGCGTGGGCGCGGGCTCCTTCGTCCAGTGCCGCAGGGCGCCCGTCTCCAGGTCGATCTGCGAGCTCAGCGAGTCCAGGTCGTCGTCGGCGAACCGCTGGGACCGGTCGCGCACCGCCCACCGCAGCGAGTCCGCCGACTTGGTGATCTGCGCCGTACGCTCCCGCAGCGCGGGGAGCCGCGATGCCAGGGACGTCTTGTCGGGGTCCCGCTCCAGGCGCCGGAGCTCGTCGTCCAGCTCGTGCCCGTGCGCGCTGAGCCGCTCGAAGAGGCCCAGGGACTCCTTCAGCGAGGCGTCTTCGACCACGCCCGCCTGCAGGGCGTCCTGCGTGGCCCGCATCGACGTACGCAACGAGAGGCGCAGCTGGGCCAGTTCGCCGGCCGTGCCCACCTGCGCGAAGCTCCTGGCGCGGAGCGTCGTGTCCTCCACCGACCGGCGCGCCTGCGAGATCGTGCGGTCCACGCCGCGCTTGGCAGCTCCGACCGCCTTCACCGTCATGTACGCACCAAAAACCACGAACAGCAGGACGAGCAGTGCCACGATCACGCCCACGGCTTCCATGACGCTCCTCTCAGGTCCTGCGGCGAGTTCCGCACCGACTCTTCAACGGTAAACGCAAAGGGCAGGCCGAGGGTTCCGACGGAACCCCCAACCTGCCCGTAGGGGACTACCCTCATGCCCCCTTGCACCCGTTCAGCGCCCGGCGTTACGCCGGAACGATGTTCACCAGCTTCGGCGCCCGAACGATGATCTTGCGGATCCCGGCACCGTCCAGCGCCGCCAGCACCCTCTCGTCGCCCAAGGCCACCTTCTCCAGCTCATCGTCAGAAATCGACGGGGAGACCTCCAGGCGCGCCCTGACCTTGCCCTTGATCTGCACGACGCAGGTCACGCTCTCGTCCACGACGTACGCAGGGTCGGGCACCGGGAAGTCCTGGTGCACGACCGAGTCGGTGTGGCCCAGCTTGCGCCACAGCTCCTCGCCGACGTGCGGGGCCAGCGGGGCGATCAGCAGCACCAGGCGCTCGGCGACCGAGCGCGGCAGCGTGCCGCCCTCCTTGGTCAGGTAGTTGTTCAGCTCGGTGATCTTGGCGATGGCGGTGTTGAACCGCATGCCGTCCAGGTCCTGGCGCACGCCGTCGATCGCCTTGTGCAGGGCGCGCAGCGTGCCCTCGGCGATGTCGGACTCCGCGACGTCGGCGACCGTGACCTCACCGGTCGACTCGTCGACGATCAGACGCCACATCCGCTGCAGCAGGCGGTACTGGCCCACCACCGCGCGCGTGTCCCACGGGCGCGAGACGTCCAGCGGGCCCATCGCCATCTCGTACAGGCGCAGGGTGTCGGCGCCGTACTCCTCGCAGATCTCGTCCGGAGTGACGGCGTTCTTCAGGGACTTGCCCATCTTGCCCAGCTCGCGCCTGACCGGCTCGCCCTCGAAGAAGTACTGGCCGTCGCGCTCCTCGACCTCGGTCGCCTGGACCGGGAAGCCACGGCTGTCGCGGTACACGTAGGCCTGGATCATGCCCTGGTTGAACAGCTTGTGGAACGGCTCGCTGGACGAGACGTGCCCCAGGTCGAACAGCATCTTCGACCAGAAGCGGGCGTACAGCAGGTGCAGCACCGCGTGCTCGGCGCCGCCCACGTACAGGTCGACGCCGCCCGTCGGCTGTCCCTCGCGCGGGCCCATCCAGTACTGCTCGACCTCCGGGTCGACCAGCTTCTGGTCGTTGTGCGGGTCCAGGTAGCGCAGCTCGTACCAGCACGAACCCGCCCAGTTGGGCATGGTGTTGGTCTCGCGGCGGTAGCGCTTCACGCCGTCGCCCAGGTCCAGCTCGACGTCGACCCAGTCCTCGTTGCGGGACAGCGGCGTCTCCGGAGAGGTGTCCGCGTCGTCCGGGTCGAAGGTGCGCGGGGAGTAGTCCTCGACCTCCGGCAGCTCCAGGGGCAGCATCGACTCGGGCAGCGAGTGGGCGACGCCGTCCTCGTCGTAGACGATCGGGAAGGGCTCGCCCCAGTAGCGCTGGCGGCTGAACAGCCAGTCGCGCAGACGGAAGTTGACGGTGCCCTCGCCGATGCCGCGGGTGGCCAGCCAGCCGGTGATGCGCGCCTTGGCGCCTGCGACGTCCAGGCCGTCCAGGGAGATCTCGGGGTTCGTGGAGTTGATCAGCTTCGCATCGTACGAGGAGAAGGCGTCGTCCCACGTCGTGGTGTCGGTGCCGCGGTCGTCGGACGGCTCCACCACGCAGTGCATCGGCAGGTGGAAGGCGCGCGCGAAGGCGAAGTCGCGGCTGTCGTGCGCCGGGACGGCCATGATCGCGCCGGTGCCGTAGCCCATCAGCACGTAGTCGGCGATGAAGACCGGGACCTGCTCGCCGCTGACCGGGTTGGTGGCGTAGACGCCGGTGAAGACGCCGGTCTTCTCCTTGGCGTCGGCCTGACGCTCCACGTCGGACTTGGACGCGGCGAACGCGCGGTACTTGGCGACGGCCTCAGCCGGCGTGGCGTGCCCGCCGGTCCACGTCTCGTGGGTGCCCTCGGGCCAGACGTCGGGGATGACCTTGTCGACCAGCTCGTGTTCGGGCGCCAGGACCATGTAGGTGGCGCCGAACAGGGTGTCCTGGCGGGTGGTGAAGACGGTGATCGCGTCGCCGTCCTCGGTACCGACGGGGAAGTCGACGCGGGCACCCTCGGAGCGGCCGATCCAGTTGCGCTGCTGCAGCTTGATGGCCTCGGGCCAGTCCAGCGCGTCCAGATCGTCCAGCAGGCGGTCGGCGTACGCGGTGATGCGCATGTTCCACTGGCGCAGCTTGGCCTTGAAGACCGGGAAGTTGCCGCGCTCGGAGCGTCCGTCGGCGGTGACCTCCTCGTTGGCCAGGACGGTGCCCAGGCCGGGACACCAGTTGACGGGGGCGTCGGACGCGTACGCCAGGCGGTACTGGCTCAGGACCTCCGCACGCTCCACGGCGTCCAGTTCGCTCCACGCGCGCGTGGTGCCCGGTACGGCACGCTCACCGCTGTCGAACTGGGCGACCAGGTCGGCGATCGGGCGGGCCTTCCGGGCGTCGGCGTCGTACCAGGAGTTGAAGATCTGTACGAAGATCCACTGGGTCCACTTGTAGTAGTCCGGGTCGATCGTCGCGAAGGTGCGGCGCTTGTCGTGGCCCAGGCCCAGACCGCGCAGCTGCGCCTTCATGTTCTCCATGTTGGCCTCGGTGGAGGCCCGCGGGTGGGTGCCCGTCTGGACGGCGTACTGCTCGGCGGGCAGGCCGAACGCGTCGAAGCCCAGGGTGTGCAGGACGTTGTGGCCGTTCATCCGCTGGAAGCGCGCGAAGACGTCCGTGGCGATGTAACCCAGCGGGTGGCCGACGTGCAGGCCCGCTCCGGAGGGGTACGGGAACATGTCCATGATGAACTTCTTGGGCTTGGCGACCAGCGCGGCCTGGGCGTCACCCTTCGCCGCCAGCTCACCGCTCGGGTTGGGCGCCTCGTACGTGCCGTCGGCGTCCCAGAAGTCCTGCCAGCGTGCCTCGATCTCGGCGGCCAGGGCGGCCGTGTAGCGGTGCGGTGCGGCCACCTCGGAGGCGGCAGCAGAATTCGTCTCGCTCATGATCCTCAAAGCTCCATCGATCGTCTCTGCCTGCGGAAATGGCCGTCCCGGCCAAATGAAAAAGCCCCTCACACAGGAGGGGACGCCGCGCCGATGCCGACCGCGATTTTCCGGCGGTCGGGACTGATCAGCGCGGCCCGCTAAGCAGAAGGCGTACGGCACGCATGGCGTCAGGGTACCGCAGCGCCCGCGCGGCCCGCGACGAGGTTCCGCCGCCCCGCTCGATGCCCGCCGCGCGGCCCACCGGCGGACCGGAGCCCACCTTTGGCCAAAGGTTACTCCGCGTACCGACCGCTATCGGGGCAACACCAAGATCGCATCGCTTTTAGATAACGACGCAATAACTCAAACCGCGTACTCGCCGGTATGAGGACACTTAGCATGCGGCGATCGAGCCATTTCGGAGTCGCCCCCATGAACCCTCTGAATCCTCCTCGCAAGAGCCGCTCCAACCGCTCCAACCGCACCGCCCGCCAGAGCCGTTCGTTCACAGCCTTCCCCGAACCGAGCAGAACCACGCGCGGAGTCCTGACGACCGCCGCGCTGCTTCTCATACCCCTGCTGGTGGTCATCGGGAGCGACGCCTTCCGCGCCGCACTCGACTTCACCACCGGCGTCCTGTCCCTGGTCTCCCTGACCGCCGCCGTCGTCTGGGGCCTGGTCGCCACGGACCGGCTCTTCCTGCACTCCCGTCAGCGACTGCTCGCCCAGGCCGTGCACCGGGCCACCGCGGTCGCTTCCATCGGTTTCCTCCTGCTGCACGTCACCGTCAAGCTCGCGCTCGACCACGTGTCGCCGGTCGGCGCCTTCATCCCCTTCGGGATGGGCTTCTCCGGCAGTGACGGGCTCATCGGCCTCGGCTCGCTCGCCGGGCTCCTCATGGTGGTCACAGGCGTCACCGGGGCCCTGCGCAGCGCCTTCGCCTCGCCGGCCCAGGTCGCGTCGCGCTGGCGCGCGCTGCACATGCTCGCCTACCCGGCCTGGTGTTCGGCCCTGATCCACGGCCTGTACGCGGGACGCGCCCCCAAGCCATGGGTGATCGTCCTCTACAGCCTCTGCCTGGTCGCCGTCGCGGGCGCGGTCGCGCTGCGCGCGTCCCCGCTCCCGATCAAGCGGAAGGCGGCCGCCCGCATCCTGGCCGTCCTCGAACCTGAGCGCAGGGCGGGCGGCAGAGACCCCGTGCGCCGGGACACCGCCGAGTCCCCGCTCCCCGGCACGGCCGCCGCTCCCGGCCGTGCCCCCGAACCCGGGCCCGACACCGCCCCCGTGGTCGGCATCGCGGCGGCTTACCGCGTCCTCGCCTCCACCAACCAGCCCACGGAGGTCACGGAGGTACTGCCGCACGTCGATCCCCCCGCGCCCCGCTGGCCGGCCCCGTCCCCGCCACCCCCGGCCGAGGCCCCGCACATCCCGTACGACGACACCTCGTACGCGTACGACACCCACTCCACCGCGTACGGCTCGGAGGACCCCGGCTACCGCTCCCACGACACCGCGTACGACCCGCTGTACGACGCGGCCACCGACCCTCCGTACGAGGTCCCGTACCCACCCCCGTACCAACCCCCGTACCAACCCCCGTACGACAACGGTCCCGCCACTGAACCGCTGCCCCACACCTTCCAGGCGCCGAGTTCGGGCGAGCCCTGGAACGCCGCCTCCGGAGGCCCCAAGTGAACGCGTCGCTGCCCGACGTCCCCGAAGTGCGAGTCGTCGGGCTTCCGCTCCTGACCTCGGGCTTCGACCTGGTCGAGCGCCTCGACCTGGCGATGCACCTGAAGGTGCACGGCCCGCTCGAGCCCATGGCGGGCGAGTCCCTCGCCTCCCTCTCCGAGGCCATCTCACTGCGCGGCAGGGGCGGCGCGGGCTTCCCCTTCGCCAAGAAGCTGCGCTCGGTCGCCGACGCGGCGATACGTCGCGGCGTGCGCCCCGTGGTCGTCATCAACGGCAGTGAGGACGAACCGGCCTGCCGCAAGGACACCGTCCTGATCAACAGGGCCCCGCACCTCATCCTCGACGGCGCACTCCTTGCCGCCGAGGCACTGGGCGCCCGCACGCTCGTCGTGGGCGTCACCCGGGACTCCACCGAGTCCTCGATGCTGGCGGCGCTCGCCGAGCGCGGCCTGACCAACCGGCGCGGATCGAGCATCCGCGCGCGCGTGCAGCGCAATCCGGTGCGCATGGTGACCGGCGAATCGTCGGCCCTGGTGCGTTCGGCGGACGGCGGCCCGCCCATGCCACCGGGACGCAAGGTGCGCACCTCCGACTCCGGGGTGGGCGGCGCGCCCACACTCCTGTCCAACGCGGAGACCTTCGCCCAGCTCGCGGTGGCCGCCCGGATCGGCCCCGACCGCTACTGCCGCACCGGCCTGCGGGACGAGCCCGGCACGGTGCTGCTCACCGTCTCCGGAGCCGTCGCGCGGCCCATGGTGGTCGAGGTCCCCACAGGGGTGCCCCTGCGGTACGTCCTGCAGCTGGCCGGTGCCCCGCCGCTTCCCCAGGGCGTCCTGACGGGCGGCTATCACGGCAAGTGGCTCGACGCGGTCACCGCTCATGACGCGGTCGTCTCACGCGCCTCCCTGGAGGCCTGCGGGGGCGCGCTCGGCGCGGGCGCGATCCTGCCGATCGGCGCAGGCACCTGCCCGCTCGGGGAGGCGCTGCAGGTGGCGAACTGGCTGGCCTCCGAGAGCGCGGGGCAGTGCGGCCCCTGCTATCTGGGCCTTCCCGCGGCGGCCCGCGGCCTCGCGGACGTCCTGGACGGCGGCGGCCCCACGGCCCTGGAGGCGCTGCGCGAGGTGACACGGGCCGTGAAGCGGCGCGGCGCCTGCAAGCACCCCGACGGCACGGCGGCGTTCATCGAATCCACGATCTCGGCGTTCACGGACGACCTCGCCGCGCACGTCCTCGGCGCCGGCTGCGGCCGCCCCGTGGAGGGCGTCCTGCCGCTCCAGGCGGAAACCCCGCAGGCCGAGGCCCCCAGTGGCCGCAGGCTGGCCGTCGACTGGACGCTCTGCCAGGGCCACGGGCTCTGCGCGGACATCGTCCCCGAGCTGATCCAGCTGGGCCCCGACGGCTTCCCCGGTGTGGCGGAAGCTTCCGTACCGCGGTACTCCGAAGCGCGTGCCGAGCGTGCCGTACGCCGCTGCCCGGCGCTCGCACTGCGCATCGAGGAGGACCCGTCCCTGCCATCGCCGCGCACGGCGCTGCCGCTCGCACTGCCGCCGGGCCGCGGCCGTGGCCGCAGGGCTCTCGGCAGCGGACGGCAGTGACCCGCCCCTAGAGGCCAGACACACGAGAGCGGGCCACCCGATCCGGGTGGCCCGCTCTCATCTGCTGTGGAGCTAAGGAGAATTGAACTCCTGACCTCCTGCATGCCATGCAGGCGCTCTACCAACTGAGCTATAGCCCCTTGCTTGTCCGCCCGGTTCCCCCGGCGACTTCGTAAACATTACACGGTCCTCCCCGTGCTCCACCAAATCGTTTCCGGTCTGTACGGATACGGCCGGTACTGTCTGCCTTCGTGACCGTGATCGCGCTAGTCGGCGCCCGCCGCCGCGTGCCCCTCGCCGCCGGGGCCTGCCTGCTCTCCTTCACGGCTTTCTGGCTCGCGCAGCGCGCCCTGGACGTCTCGATGATCGACTTGATGGTCTACCGAGCGGAGGGTGAGACCGTGCGCGCGGGCGGCGACCTCTACTCGCTGCGGACCACCGAGGCCCATCTGCCCACCACCTACCCGCCGTTCGCCGCCCTGCTGTTCACGCCGCTGACGCTCCTGGACACGGCGGAGATGCGCACGCTGGCGACGGCGGGAAACCTGCTCCTCCTGGTGGCCTTCGCCCACCTCGCCCTCCGTCTCGTCGGGCCCGCCAAGGACACCGGGGGGAACGGCGCCGGGCACGCGCGCGTGGAGACCGCCCTGTGGGTGGCCGCACTCGCGGTCTGGGCCGAGCCGGTGTGGACGACCCTGCGGTACGGCCAGATCAATCTGCTGCTCGCCGTCCTGGTCCTGTGGGATCTCTCCCGCCGCCCCGGCCACCGCTGGGCGGGCCTGGGCATCGGCATCGCGGCCGCGATCAAGCTCACGCCCGCGCTCTTCGCGGTCTTCCTGCTGCTCACCGGCGCCGCGGAGGCCGTGCGGCGGGGGCAGTGGCGCGTACCCGTACGGCACGCGTGCGTGGCGGCCGTCTCCTTCGTCGGCGCGACGCTGCTCGCGGCCGCCGTCCTGCCGTACGACTCGCGGCGCTTCTGGACCCGGATGGTCTTCGAGGCGGGCCGGGTCGGGCTCCCGGAGGACACCGCGAACCAGTCTCTGCGCGGGGTGCTCGCACGGCTCCTGCACACCGAGGAGCCAGGCATCTGGTGGATCATGGCCGCGGCGGCGGCCGGCGCGCTCGGGCTGACGGTCGCGGTGCGCGCGGCGCTCCGCGGGGAGCACGCCCGGGCGGCGGTGAGCTGCGCGGCGACGGCGCTCCTGGTGAGCCCGGTGTCGTGGTCGCACCACTGGGTGTGGTGCGTGCCGATGGTGCTGCTCGTGTGGACGCAAGCGGTGCGCCGCGGCGGCCGGGCCCGGTGGGCAGGCACCGGCGCGATGGCCCTCGTCTTCTGTTCGTACGCCCTGTGGTGGGTCCCGCACGGCGTGGGGCGGCTCGAACTCGACCAGAATTATGGCGAGATGACGCTGTCAGCCCTCTACGTAGGGACCGCTGTGGCGTTCCTGCTGCAAGGAGCCGGCCGCCGGTCCCTCCTGAGGATGAGGCGAGGTCAAGCCGTGGCGAAGGAGTAGAAGCGCTTGAGCGTGCAGTGTTCGTCGAGCAGCCGGCCATAGATCGGCTCCCCTTCGAGTTCGCGGTACGTCTCGATGGGGTCGCCCTTTATGATCAGCGCCCGCGCGCACTCCTCGCACCAGTACTGGTAGTCCTGGTTGACCGGTTCCATGTCGCGGACGATCGGCGTGCCACTGCCACACCAGTCGCACTTCCGCCTGTGTGCACCCATCGATCAGCTCCAGCTGCGGCCGCAGGCCGTGCACACGTACGAGACACCGCCGTTGTCGCCGAGAACTTGGGCGACATGGGACGAACCGCAGGACGGACAGGTGAGGAGAGGGATCGCCGCGAAGGGAGAGGCAGCGCGCCGTGGCGCGGCCACTGCGACGGGGCCGTCGGCCCCATCGAGGATGCTCGCAGGCATCGCTCTCCCTCCCGTCGGGTCACAATCGGTGGTCTGGTGCGGTCCCCTTCCGGCTGTCCGATTCTGCCACGGCCTGAGCGACCCGGTCAGCGACGCAGTCGTACCAGTCCGGACACGGCGCCCAGTGCGGCCGCCCCGGCCAGGGCGTATGTGCACACCAGGAGGGCGTCCGCGGATGAATACGCCCCCGGAGCCCCTTGTGACTCAAGCCGGTTGAGGAAAAGTGCGCCATAACACGCGACGCCGATCAACTGGCCGAGCTGAGCGACCGTCGACAGAAGACCGCTGGCATCCGCGGCGTCCTCGGGCCGCACCGTGGAGAGCGCCCGGGTCAGCGTCGGGCTGAACCCCAGGGAGAGGCCGGCGCCGATGCCCACGGAAGCCACATACAGCCATGGTCCGCCCTCCCCGCCGTCCCGGAGCAGCAGCCCCACGGCGCCCGCCGAGAGCGCGGTGAGCGCGAACCCGCCGGGGATCAGTGCCCGTTGGAGCACCGCGGGCCAGCGGCGCCACGTCAGGCCGACCGCGCCGAAGACGACCGCGGTCGGCGCGAACGTCAGACCGGCGCGCAACGCGCTGTAGCCGAGACCGCCCTGGATGTGCAGGGTGAGCACGAACAGGAAGCCCGCGTTGACCCCCATCACCGCGGCGATCCGGAACACGGCGAGGCCCATGCCGGGGATGCGCAGGACCCGCGGCGAGATCAGCGGCGCGCCACCGCCGCGGGCCAGCCGGGACTCGTACGCACAGAAGAGGGCGAAGAGCGGCAGTGCGGACCCCAGCGAGAGCCAGGACCACAACGGCCAGTTCTCCTCCTGACCGAGCACCAGCGGCACGGTGAGCAGCGAGACGGCGGCGCCGAGCAGCACGAGCCCCGGCAGATCGAGCCCACGTGCCCGCGGCCCCTCCCCCGGTTCCCGGGCGGCGTCACGCGGCAGCACGCGCCCCGCCATGACCAGCAGGACCACACCCACCGGCACGTTCACCAGGAACACCGGGCGCCATCCCGTGCCGAACAGGTCGGCGCTGACCAGGACACCGCCGAGCACCTGCCCCGCGGCGGCGCCGACGGCGAGCGTGGCCGCGTACGCGCCGAGCGCCTTCGTCCGCGCCTCCCCGGTGAAGTTGCGCTGGATCAGGCTGAGCACCTGCGGGATGAGCAGCGCCGAACCCGCGCCCTGCAACAGCCGGAAGGCGATCAACTCCCCCGTCCCGCGGCTGAGTCCACAGGCGAGCGAGGCGACGGTGAAGACCGCGAGGCCGATGAGATAGACGCGACGGTGTCCGAGGCGGTCGCCGAGCCGTGCACCGGTGATCAGGAGCACGGCGTACGTGATGGTGTAACCGGCGACCACCATCTGCAAGCCCGCGCCCGACGCGCCCAGTTCGGTACGGATGGTGGGCGCGGCGACATTGACGATGAAGACGTCGAGCAGTGCCATGAACTGCGCGGCGATGACGACGGCGAGCAGCCGCCCGGGGCGATTGTCGGTGCCGGGAGCTTTACTGGATGTGGGGCCCGAACAAGCGGGTTCCGCCGCGGTGGGCGGGGTCGTGGTGGTCATGGCACCGAGCGTGGCGGCGAGTTGGTACGGGTAACGAGAGCCCGCCGATGCTGGTACTGGCAGCACCTGGCAAGGCCCGGGGCGAGGACCGACCATGGGGGACGTGATGACGATGGGGACGACTCAGCGACGGAGGCCGGAGCTCGCCGCCTTCCTGCGCGGCCGCAGGGCCAGGGTGACTCCGGCCGACGTGGGCATGCCGCCGGGCCTGCGCCGCCGTACGCCGGGGCTGCGCCGCGAGGAGGTCGCCCAGCTCTCCGGGGTCGGCGTCACCTGGTACACGTGGTTGGAGCAGGGCCGTCCGATCAACGCGTCGGCGCAGGTCCTGGACGCCGTGGCGCGCACGCTGCGCCTCGACAGGGCGGAGCGCGAGCACCTGTACCACCTGGCGGAGGTGCCGTTCGAGCCAGTCCGCAGGACCACGTCCCCAGCGGCCGTCGGCCCGGAGATCCAGGGCATCATCGACGCCCTCGACCCGCACCCGGCGGTGGTCTACAACGCGCGGTACGACATCCTCGCCACCAACCCCGCCTACCGCGATCTCTTCTTCGTCCCGCAGCTGGCGGCCATCGGCGCACCGAACGTGCTGTGGACGCTGTTCATCGCGCCCGACCCCGTGTGCCCGCTGGTCTTCCGCGACGAGGAGCTGCCGGTGATGGTGGCGACGCTGCGCAGTTCGTACGGACGGCATGTGGGCGAGCCCGCCTGGGAGGACTTCATAGGCCGGCTTTCGGCCGCGAGCGCGCACTTCGCCGAGCTGTGGGAGAGGGGCGACGTGGCGCCGCCGGGTCCCCGTGTGAAGACGTTCCGGCACGAGGCGGTCGGAGAGCTGCGGATGACGTCGGTCTCGCTGTCCATCAACGGCATGCCGGAGTGCCGGATCGTCGCGTACACCCCGGACGACGAGGAGAGCCGTCGGCGGGCAGCCGAGCTTCGCGAGCTCAGGCCCCCGGAAACGGAAGGATCTCCGGAAACGCAAGAATCCCGCCCTCTGATGAGGACGGGATCCTGATTGTGGAGCTAAGGAGAATTGAACTCCTGACCTCCTGCATGCCATGCAGGCGCTCTACCAACTGAGCTATAGCCCCGTGTGTTCTTCGTGTTCTTCCCGCTCGGCGGGCGAACAAGAAGAACTTTAGCCTGCGACGAGCCGGAATGTGAAATCCGGGTGGCGGGCCCTCCCGGGCCCTGTGACCAGCGGCTCTGGCACCCACCCCCGCACCCGCCCCGGCGCAGGGCTAATCGTCGTCGCCGAGCACCGGCTCCGGCAGCGTGCCGGCGTTGTGCTCGAGGAGGCGCCAGCCTCGCGCGCCCTGGCCGAGCACGGACCAGCAACAGTTGGAGAGCCCGCCGAGGCCCTCCCAGTGGTGGGAATCCAGGCCGAGGAGGCGGCCGATGGTGGTGCGGATCGTGCCGCCGTGGCTGACCACCACGAGCGTGCCGTTCTCCGGCAGCTTCTCGGCATGGCGCAGCACGATCGGCGCGGCACGGTCGGCGACCTCGGTCTCCAGCTCACCGCCGCCGCGGCGCACCGATTCGCCGCGCTTCCACGCGGCGTACTGGTCGCCGAAGCGCGTGATGATCTCGTCGTGCGTCAGGCCCTGCCACTCACCGGCGTACGTCTCCTGGAGACCCTGCTCGTGCGTGACGGGGAGGCCGGTGAGGTCCGCGAGCTCGTTCGCCGTGGCCGCCGCCCGCTTCAGGTCGGACGCCACGATGGCGTCCGGCTTCAGCGAGGCGAGCAGCCGGGCGGCGCGCCTGGCCTGAGCGACTCCGGTGTCGGTCAGCTCGATGTCCGTGGAGCCCTGGAAGCGGCGCTCCAGGTTCCAGGACGTCTGGCCGTGCCGCCACAGGATGATCCGGCAGCCGCGGCTGGTCACCGAAGCTCACCGTCCAGGTCGGCTGCCTCCTCCGCGGCGCGCTGCTCGGCGTGCTCGGCGGCCTTGCCGCGGGTCGCGACGGCGTCCGCGGGGAGCTCGATCTCGGGGCAGTCCTTCCACAGGCGCTCGAGGGCGTAGAAGACACGCTCCTCGCTGTGCTGAACGTGCACCACGATGTCCACGTAGTCCAGGAGGACCCAGCGGGCTTCGCGGTCGCCCTCGCGGCGCACCGGCTTGACGCCGAGCTCCTTGTTGAGCCGCTCCTCGATCTCGTCGACGATCGACTTGACCTGGCGGTCGTTGGGTGCGGAGGCGAGCAGGAAGGCGTCGGTGATCGACAGCACGTCGCTGACGTCGTACGCGATGATGTCGTGCGCGAGCTTGTCGGCGGCCGACTGAGCGGCGACCTTGATGAGCTCGATGGAGCGGTCCGTGGCGGTCACAGTTGCGCTTTCCTTCGGGTGGTCAAGACTCCCCAAGGGTCTCACGGACCGCCGAAAGACCTCCCGCCGATGACGCGACGGCCCTGTCTGCTGCGTCACCCCGGCCGGAACCACCCGCGGCCGGGGCCGCCGCCGTCATCCCGCGTCGTAGTCCTGACCGAGGACGACCGACACATCCGCGTTCGGTGCGGTCTTGCCCTTGCGGACCGCGCCGTCCGGCAGGCCGAGGGTCTTGGCGACCTCGGTGGCCTGCGTCTTCTTCTCCGCGTCGGCGTACGTGACCTGCGATGTCGCCTGGGCCGTCGAGCCCGCGCCGCCGTCCACGAAGGTGTAGCCGCCGTTGACCAGCGAGATCCGCGCGTCCTGCCCCGCGCCCTTGCTGCCGGACGCGTTCTTGACGCCGACCCGTACGGCCGCGTCCTTGTCCGGGTTCTTGACCCCGCCGCCCAGGACGCTCTTGACCACGCTCGCGCCGGCCTTCTCCGAGAGCGTCCCGTCCTGTTGCACCGGGAGCATCTGGGTGGCGTAGTCGCCGCCCTTCGCTCGGTCGGCGAGCTTGGCGAGGAAGGCTCCGAGGTCCTTCTCCTTGAGGGACGGGTCCAGGATCTGGGCCAGCGACTGGACGGTGGTCGTCGCGGCCTGCGGGTCGGACGAGAGCTTGCGCAGGACGCCCTGCATGACCTGCCCGAACCGGTCGAGCTGCGCGGTCTCGGACTCGCCGGACGCGCGGTAGGTGGCGTACGCGACGGCCATCGGGCCGCTCAGGGTCTGCTGCTCGCCCTTCTTCACGAGGGGCGCCTGACCCTTCTTGGCCTTGGGGTCGGGCACATCGGCGTCGGTGTCGATGTCGATGTTGCCGACCAGCTCGACGAGGTTGTTCAGGTAGGGGGTGTCGAGGCGCCAGGTGCCCTCGACCTGGGTGCCGAGCAGGCTGTCGATCGACTCGCGGGTGCCGGTGGAGCCGTCGTCGTCGACCGACTTGCCGAGCGTCGTCCCCGCGCCCTCGTCGTCCGTCACGGAGAGGGCGTTGGGCAGCAGGACGGTGGTGCCGCGCTTCGTGGTGGTGTTGTTCACCAGGAGCGCCGTGGAGGTACCGCCCCCCTTGGTGTTGTGCAGGTGGACGACGATCACGTCGCGGTTCTGCGGTCCGGCCGCCGCCTCGCCGCCGCCGGCTGCGTCGTCCGACAGGCCGGGCAGCTTGCCCGCGTACCAGAGGTAGCCGACGCCGCCCGCGATGACGAGCGCGAGCACCACGACGAGGGCGACGACCCGGGAACGCCCGCGCCGCTTGGCCTCCTCGCGCCGCTCGGTGCGGCTCTCGGTGAACTTCAGCCAGTCGATGACGTCTTCGGACTCTTCGTCCGGCTCCTCGATGAAGGAGAACTGCTGGGTCTCGTACGCGGGATCGCGGCGCTGAGGCTCACGCTGCGGATCGGCCTCGAAATCCGGCTCGGGCTCAGGCTCCGGCTGCCGCGACTGCTGCGGGATCCAGCCGGTCTGCGTCTGCTGGGCGGTCTGCGGCTGGTCGTAGGTGCCGTACGAACCGGAGTCGTAGGGCGGGGCAGGCGGGACGGGCGCCTGCTGCCCCGTCGTGTACGGGTCGTAGCCGTAGCCTTGCGGCTGCTGCTGGTACTGCTGCTGGGCCTGGGCCTGGGACCCGTACTGGTCGTACGAGGCCGACGGCTGGGCCTGCTGTTGAGCCTGCTGCTGGACCTGCTGATACACCGGCTGCCCGTACTCGTCGTACCCGACGATCTGGTACTGATCAGCCGCGTACTCGCCCGCGTACGGGTCGCCGCCCGCATACGGGTCGTACTGTCGGTCGTTCACCGGTGCCCCTCTCGGCTCAATCGCCGCGGTACAGCTCGCGCTTGTCGATATAACGCACCACGCCGTCCGGCACCAGATACCAGACGGGGTCACCCTTGGCGACCCGTGCACGGCAGTCCGTGGACGAGATGGCGAGGGCCGGGACCTCCACGAGGGAGACGCCGCCTTCGGGAAGTCCGGGGTCGGCCAGCGTATGACCCGGCCGGGTGACCCCGATGAAGTGCGCCAGGGAGAACAGCTCTTCGGTGTAGCGCCAGGTGAGGATCTGGCCGAGGGCGTCGGCGCCCGTGATGAAGAAGAGGTCCGTGTCGGGATTGAGCGTGCGCAGATCGCGCAGCGTGTCCGTCGTGTAGGTCGGTCCGCCGCGGTCGATGTCGATGCGGCTCACCGAGAACTGCGGGTTCTCGGCCGTCGCGATGACCGTCATCAGATAACGGTCCTCGGCCGGGGACACCGCCTTGTCGCTCTTCTGCCACGGCTGCCCGGTCGGCACGAACACCACCTCGTCGAGGTGGAACTGCGCGGCGACCTCCTGGGCCGCCACCAGGTGTCCGTGGTGGATCGGGTCAAACGTTCCGCCCATGACGCCCAGGCGACGCTTGCCCTTGCTGGCCGGGCCGGCACCGGGACCGGTAGGCATGTCCTGCTCTCCCATGCGTGCAGACCCTACCGGCCCGGTGGACGGGCTCTGTTCCGGTGTCCGTCCGGTGGACGGCTCAGCGGTCCCGGTTGAAGCGCGTGGTGATCCACAGGAGCAGCATCAGCACGACGAACGCGCCACCGCCGGTGATGTAGGGGCTGAGGCTTGCGTGCTCGTCGACGTGCTTGCCCTCGGAGGCGAGAGTGACCAGCTGGGAGGCGGTGCTGTGGAGGCTCATCGTCGGCAGGACCTATCCGGAGGTGGGCGGGAACAAGGACTTACGGGCCATCGTATGCGGGGGCACCGGCAGAGCTCACGCCGACTCAGCCGTTGTGATCCGCGCGGCCGTCCTCGTCGCCGCCGCCCGGACGCCCTGCGTCCGCGTTCGCGTCCGTGCCTGCGTCCGTGCCCGCATCCGTGCCATGGCGCTCCGCGTCGGCCCCCTGGCGGTAGCCGCGCAGCAGGAACCACGCCACGAGCACGCAGCCGACGACCATGACGATCAGCACGACGCGGAGCAGATTGCCCGCCCCCTGCTCCTTCGCGGCCAGGGCGGCCGCCTCCGTGACCCAGTGGTGGGCTGCGGCGCTGTGCTCCATGACGGCCATGACGGGCGACTCCATTCGCTGTGCTGCCCTGTCACGGTATCTCCGCCTAGGCTGGGACCCACCTCGGGGGCATGACTGGACGAGCATGGGGGATGGGGCATGACCGACGACAACGACCACGGCCAGCAGGGCGGTGGCCACGAACACGTGCCGAGCAGGCAGCGCAGGCGCTTCCCCGGCATCTCGTCACGGGCGTACGAACACCCGGCGGACCGTTCGGCCCTGGTGGCCCTGCGCAAGCTCACCGGCTTCGACACCGTCTTCAAGGCGCTCAGCGCGCTGCTCCCGGAGCGGAGCCTGCGGCTGCTGTTCCTCTCGGACTCCGTGCGGGTCTCCGACGCACAGTTCGCGCACCTCAACACCATGCTGCGGGACGCCTGTTACATCCTGGACCTGGAGAAGGTCCCGCCGATGTACGTGAACCAGGACCCGACCCCGAACGCGATGTGCATCGGCCTCGACGAGCCGATCATCGTGGTGACCACGGGCCTCGTCGAGCTCCTCGACGAGGAGGAGATGCGCGCGGTCGTCGGCCACGAGGTGGGCCACGCGCTCTCCGGCCACTCGGTGTACCGCACGATTCTGCTGTTCCTGACCAGCCTCGCGCTCAAGGTCGCCTGGATCCCGCTCGGCAACATGGCGATCATGGCCATCGTGACCGCCCTGCGCGAGTGGTTCCGCAAGTCGGAGCTGTCGGCGGACCGCGCGGGGCTCCTGGTGGGCCAGGACCTCAAGGCGTCGATGCGCGGCCTGATGAAGATCGCGGGCGGCAACCACCTGCACGAGATGAACGTGGACGCGTTCCTGGAGCAGGCCAAGGAGTACGAGGCCGGGGGCGACCTGCGGGACTCGGTCCTGAAGATCCTGAACGTCATGCCGCGCACGCACCCCTTCACCACCGTGCGCGCGGCCGAGCTGAAGAAGTGGGCCGAGACCCGCGACTACCAGCGGATCATGGACGGCCACTACCCCCGCCGCGACGAGGACGGGGACACCTCGGTGTCCGACTCCTTCCGCCAGTCGGCCTCCAGCTACGCCGATGACGTACGCAACAGCAAGGACCCGCTGATGAAGCTGGTCAACGACCTCGCGGGCGGCGCGGGCGACCTGGGCGGCAAGCTGCGCGGCAAGTTCACCGGCCAGAGCCGCAACGACACGCCGCCGGCTGACACGCCACCGGCCGACGAAGCGCCGTAACCCTCACAGCGAGGCCCCTCAGAGCGAGGGCTGGGCGGCCGCCGAGAGCGAGCCGCACAGCGCCGGGGCGTCACCCGTCGCGTACGGGTCGGTGCCCGCGGGGCCGCCCGCCTTCGCCTTCTGCCCGGCGAGCAGCGGCCGCAGCTGGTTGGTGGCGTCGGCGGAGCAGGTGAGCGGACCCGCCTGCATGTACGACACGAGCAGCTCGGCCTGGCGCATCCGCAGGTCGTCGCGGTCGAAGCGGAACTGCAGCTCACGCCGGACGGTGAAGAGCGAGGCCTTGGCGTGCTCGTCCTTGCCGGCCGGCCGCAGCGCGTAGACGAAGGTGTGGTCCGAGGTCACCTCGAGGGTGTTCTTGTCCGTCTCGGCGGCGTGCAGCGTGCCGTGGACGCGGATGCCGGGCGAGGCGAGGGACGTCTTCGTCGGGTCGAAGCGCACGAGCCAGCCGGTGGGCGCGTGCCGCCCGTCCGCCGCCGGGTGCGCGAAGCTCCTGTCGAACTGGTCGAGTTGCCGCGGGTCGAGCAGGACCCGGGCGGAGCGCACGGCGCCGCCGGTGAGGACGTCCGGGTCGAGCGATGACTCGACGAGATAGTCCTTGGCGGTGGTCAGCGCGGTCATCACCTGACCGTCCGAGAAGTGCGATGTCCGGTGCGCCGCGGGGAGGTTGATGCCCGAGGCGCCCGCCCGGAACTGCGCGGCCGGGCTGTGCGCGAACAGGTCGGCGGGCTTCTCGGCGCCGGGCACGGGCCCCGGCGGGGCGAGCGGGATGACCGTCATCCGCAGCGGCTCGGGGCGCTGGGCGACGGGGTTCTGGTACGGGTGGCGCACGCCCATGTAGATCGCGGTGCCGAAGGCGACGGCGATCAGCAGGACGAGGATCACGGCCTGCTTGGAGAGGTGCTTGCGGTGCGCGGGAGTGCGGCGCACCGGGTGTGTGTGGTCACTCATGCGCTCTCGCGCGGAGTACTCCTGGAGCCGTGCGGCGCGGACGAACGACTCGTCGAAGACAACGGATCGGTACTCGTCCTCACCACCGGCGGGAGCGCCCTCGGATGTCCCCTCGGGTGGTTCTCCTGGCCCGCCCATACCTTCAGGGTAGGTCGCAGCACGGTCGGGTAAACGCCCTGCCGCACGACAAGTTCTGACAACTTCTCACGGGATGCGGGGTGTTGCGGACACCGGTGGCCTGCCGTACTCCGCGGAGGCCGACGGCTCCGTGGACATCGGGGGCGGAGCCGGGTCCTGGCGGCCCGTCGACGCGCCGCGGTAGACCGCGGTGAAGGCGAGCGCGACCATGCCGATGCCCATCAGGAGGGCGAGCATCCAGGCGACGGGGCGGTGCCAGCGGTTGCGGCCGGCATAGCCCTGCCTGCCGTACCGGTGCTCGGTGAACTCATGGTCGTACACGTCGTCGAGGTCCGCGTCGTGGCCGAACTCGACGCCGTCGTCCGGGCCGAAGCCCTCGTCGTAGAGATCGTCCTCCGGTGAGTCGCGGCCCGAGCCCCGGGTGCGGGCCCGGCGGCTCTCGGCCTCGGAGGCCTCCGCGCGCGCCTGGGCGGCGGCCAACAGCCGCTCCACCGCGGTGGGTTCATGTATCTCGGCGGCCTTGACGAAGGCCTCGTCGAAGACCACGGAGGCGAACTCTTCGTCCGCACCCCCGCGGTCGCGGTCGTCGTCGGGCTCCCCGCCGTCAGGAAACGACGGCGTGCCCCCCACGTCCTCCGGCACCCTTCCAGCGTAGACCGGAAGGGGCAATCTGGGCAGACGGTACGGGGATTCGGCCCGTGCGGGAATTCAGCGGGTGTGGCCGTCGCCGGTGACGATGTACTTCGTCGAGGTCAGCTCGGGAAGCCCCATCGGGCCGCGGGCGTGCAGCTTCTGCGTGGAGATGCCGATCTCGGCGCCGAAGCCGAACTGGCCGCCGTCCGTGAAGCGCGTGGAGGCGTTCACGGCGACCGTCGTGGAGTCCACGAGCTGCGTGAAGCGGCGCGCGGCCTGCTGCGAGGTGGTGACGATCGCCTCGGTGTGCCCGGAGGTCCACAGGCGGATGTGCTCGACGGCCTGCTCGAGGGAGTCGACGACGCCCGCCGCGATGTCGTACGAGAGGTACTCGGTCTCCCAGTCCTCCAGGGTCGCGGGCACGACGGTGGCCTTCGACCCGTCGGCGTACGAGATGACCCGCTCGTCGGCGTGCACGGTGACCCCGGCCTCGGCCAGGGCGTCCAGGGCGCGCGGCAGGAAGGCGTCGGCGATGTCCGCGTGCACCAGGAGCGTCTCGGCGGCGTTGCAGACGCTGGGGCGCTGGGCCTTGGAGTTGACGAGGATGTCGACGGCCATGTCCAAGTCGGCGTCGGCGTCCACGTAGACGTGGCAGTTGCCGGTGCCGGTCTCGATGACCGGGACGGTCGACTCCTCGACGACGGTCTTGATCAGCGAGGCGCCGCCGCGCGGGATGAGGACGTCGACGAGGCCGCGGGCGCGCATCAGCTCCCGCACGGAGTCACGGTTCTCGCCCGGCACGAGCTGTACGGCGTCGGCAGGCAGGCCCGCTCCGTGCACGGCGTCGCGAAGCACGCGCACGAGCGCGGTGTTCGACTCGAATGCCGAGGACGAGCCCCGCAGGAGCACCGCGTTGCCGGACTTCAGGCAGAGGGCGGCGGCGTCCACGGTGACGTTCGGGCGGGCCTCGTAGATGATGCCGACCACGCCGAGCGGGACGCGGACCTGACGCAGGTCGATGCCGTTCGGCAGGGTCGAGCCGCGGACGACCTCGCCGACGGGGTCGGGCAGGGCGGCCACGTCGCGCACGTCGGCGGCGATGGCGCGGACCCGCTCCGGGGTGAGCGTCAGACGGTCGACGACGGACTCGCTGGTCCCGGCCTCTCGGGCGCGGGCGGTGTCCTTGCCGTTGGCCTCGATGATCTCGGCCGTACGGACCTCGAGGGCGTCGGCGATCGCCAGGAGCGCGTCGTCCTTCGCGGCACGCGGCAGCGGCGCGAGTGTCGCGGCCGCGCCACGGGCGCGGTAGGCGGCCTGGGCGACCGGCGAGAGGTTGTCGTACGGAGAGACCGGCGTGAGGGACGTCATGACGGAAGCGTAATGGGGAGCGGCCACGGTCCACCCGCTGTTTCAGCAGCCGAGACCACGGTGCTCACGTCGGCTCGAAAAGCACGCCGGCTCAGAAAGGGTGCACGCCCACCGGGGTCGCCGGCAGCGGGCCGTACCCCTCCGCGATGCGCTGGTGGTAGGTGTCGCGGTCGATGACCTCGAGACCGACGATCTCCCACGGCGGGAGCTGCGCGCTCTGCCGGTGCTCCCCCCAGAGCCGGAGCGCGACCGCGGCCGCGTCGTGCAGGTCGCGGGCCTCTTCCCAGTAGCGGATCTCCGCGTGGTCGGGCGCGTACCTGCTGGTCAGCAGGAAGGGGTGGTCGTGGGCGAGCTGTTCGAGGCCGCGCCTGACCTCCTTCAGCGGGGCTTCGCTTCCCGAGACGCTCAGGGTGATGTGCCACAGACGGGGCGCGTCCACCGTCTCGCCCTCCTGGCTCTCGTCCGTCTCCCCCGCCGCTTGCGTGTCACCGGTGTACGTCGCCCCCGCGGCGACGCTGGTCAGGGACCGCTCAGCCGGCGCGCGGGACGACGCTCCCGGGCGCACTCGTCTCACGACGGCCTCCTCTACGCAATGGTGGTGCGGATACGCAATGGTCGTGCGGAAGTGTCTGGAACAAAGTTGAGCAGGCCAAGCGCCTCCGCGGGGCGGTTTTGGGGAGTTTCACCTCGCACGGGCCGGGCGGGACAAGGCGTTCGCGCCTGTTTTCGGCCGCGGCCGGGGCCGGGAGCGGGGCCGCGCGAAGGGCTCAGTCGTGCAGCAGTGCGAGGTCGTCGCGGTGCACGACCTCCCGCTCGTACGCCGGTCCGAGCTCGCGCGCGAGATCCCTGGTGGAACGGCCGAGGAGCTGCGGAAGCTCCTTGGCGTCGAAGTTCACCAGACCGCGCGCCACGGCCCGCCCCGCGGTGTCCCGCAGCTCGACCGGGTCGCCCGCGGCGAAGTCACCCTCGACCCCGGCGATCCCGGCGGGCAGCAGCGATTTGCGCCCCTCGACGACCGCACGCACCGCGCCGTCGTCGAGCGTCAGCGCGCCCTGCGGCTCCGAGGCGTGCTGGAGCCAGAGGAGCCGGTCGCCGGAGCGGCGGCCCGTGCGGTGGAAGTACGTGCCGGTGTCGCGGCCCGCGAGGGCGTCGGCGGCCTGGCTCGCGGAGGTCAGGACCACCGGGATCCCGGCGCCCGCGGCGATCCGCGCGGCCTCGACCTTGGTGACCATGCCGCCGGTGCCGACGCCCGCCTTGCCCGCGCTGCCGATCTGGACGTGCGCTATGTCGGCGGGGCCCGTGACCTCGGAGATCCGGGAGGTGCCCGGCCTGGCCGGGTCGCCGTCGTAGAGGCCGTCCACGTCGGAGAGCAGGACGAGGAGGTCGGCGTGGACGAGGTGCGCGACAAGGGCGGCGAGCCGGTCGTTGTCGCCGAAGCGGATCTCGTCCGTCGCCACGGTGTCGTTCTCGTTCACGACCGGCAGCGCGCCCATCGCCAGGAGCTGGTCGAAGGTGCGGGACGCGTTGCGGTGGTGCGCGCGGCGGGCCATGTCGTCGGAGGTGAGGAGCACCTGCCCGACGCGTACGCCGTAACGCGCGAAGGAAGCGGTGTAACGGGCCATCAGAAGGCCCTGGCCGACGCTGGCGGCCGCCTGCTGCCTCGCCAGGTCCTTGGGCCGCCTGCGCAGCCCCAGCGGCGAGAGGCCCGCGGCGATGGAGCCGGACGAGACGAGCACGATCTCGCGCTCGCCGCCGCTGCGGCTCTTGGCGAGCACGTCGACGAGGGCGTCAACGCGATCGGCGTCCAGGCCCCCCGCCGCGGTGGTCAGGGACGAGGACCCGACCTTGACGACCACCCTGTGGGCCTCTGCGATGCCCTGCCTTGCCCCAGCCAACGTCTTCCCCAATGATCCCGAAGGTCCCATTCCCTGCCGGACCAGCAATCTACGCGAGTGAGCGTGTGGAGTGCCCATCCATTTCGAGGGACGGACCGCACACTCCCCCGAGACGAAACCGGGCCCCGGGGTTCAGTACCTTTGCCCCTTTATCCGGTGATTGTCGTCACGGAAGATTGCTACAGGGCCACCGCACGTCATACGGTCAGTGGTCGCTTTCCTTGACTTCTCTCCGTCCGATCCCCCCCGATCCCCCGCCAGGAGCCCAAGCCCGTGCCCTCTGCCGGACTCGCCCCCCGCCGCATCGTGCAGCTCACCGCGCTGTTCGCGATGTTCGCGCTCTTCACGGCCCAGCTCGTCAGCGCGCTGGTCCCGTATGTACCGGTGTTCGTCGCCGCGTCCGCGGCGAACCTCGCGCTCGACGTGTATCTGCAGTACAAGCAGCCGGGGCTCCTCTCCCTCCTTGGCAAGATCCGGTTCGATGTCACCGTCAGGCAGCTCCTGCGCGACATGCTGATCCTGGTCGGCCTGCTGCGCATCGACGGCATCGAGCCGCTGGCCGAGCAGTCGCCGCTGACGATCTCGCTGCTCGCCTTCTACTTCCTGCACTTCGGCTGCCAGGCCACCGCCATACTGGTGCGCCGCCGCCGGCAGCTGCCGATCGTCACGCGCAACATCGACACGTCCGCGCTGCACCTGACCGCGGCCCCGCCGCGGATCCTCTCGCGCCGCCAGGCCCACCGCCTGCTGACGTTCTCGATCCCCGGCACGGCGGGCCTCCTGGTCACCGCCGCCACCACCGAGGCGTACTGGGGCGGCATCGGCCTCGGGATCTCCATCGCCCTGATGGGCCTCGGCGCGGTCTACCTCGCCACGTGGCTGCTCCCCAAGAAGCGCGCGAAGAACGACGAGCAGGTCATGGAGTGGCTGGACAACTGGCTGGCCGACTACCAGCCGTCCGTCGCCATGTACTTCTCGGGCGGCTCCACGTCCGCGTACCAGGCGAACATGTGGCTCTCCACCCTCTCCAGGCTCGACGGCAATCCGCTGATCGTGCTGCGTGAGCGCTTCATGGTGCAGAAGATCGACGCGACGGACGTCCCGATCATCTGCTTCCCGAAGGTTGCGACGATGTTCTCCCTGGAGACGTCGACGCTGAAGATGATGCTGCACCCGGCGAACGCCGCGAAGACCTCGCAGGTCCTCCGCATCCCCACGATCAAGCACGCCTTCATCAACCACGGCGAGAGCGACAAGCTGTCCTCCTGCAACCCGTACGCGAAGGCGTACGACGAGGTGTGGGTGGCGGGCCCCGCCGCGCGCGACCGCTACCAGGCCGCCGACGTCGGCGTCGAGGACAAGGACGTGGTCGAGGTCGGCCGCCCCCAGCTGTCGCCGATCCTGCCTTCCACGGGCGCCCCCACGGGCCCGTTCACGACCGTGTTGTACGCCCCCACCTGGGAGGGCTGGGACGGCAACCCCGGCAACACGTCGGTGACCCTCGCGGGCGAGAACATCGTCCGGCACCTCCTCGCCGACCCCGGCGTCCGGCTCATCTACAAGCCGCACCCGATGACCGGCTCGCAGGACCCCCGCGCCGGCGCCGCCGACCTGCGCATCAAGGCGATGATCCGCGAGGCGGCCGCCAAGCGTTCGGGCGAGCGTCCCGGCCCGGAGGTGGCCGCCGAACTGGCGCGCCGCACCGCCGAGTTGGACCGGCTGACCTCGACCGCGTTCCGCAAGAGCGTGGACGAGATGGAGCGGATGATGCTCCAGGGCACGCCCGACGGCGACCAGCAGACGGCGGTCGCCGAGGCGACGGCCGCGTGGGAGGCGGCGTACTGGGCCTCGTTCCCCGAGTGGGAGCACCAGATCATCACCACCGCGCGCCCGGCGATCTTCTCCTGCTTCAACCAGGCGGATCTGCTGATCAGCGATGTCTCCTCGGTCGTCTCCGACTGGCTGTCGAGCGAGAAGCCGTACGCGGTCGCCAACACGTCCGGCATGTCCGAGGCGGACTTCCGCACGGGCTTCCCGACGGTGAGCGCGGCGGCGATCCTCTCCCCGACCGCCGAGGGCGTCCCGGCCCTCCTGGAGGCCGTCCGCTCCCCGGAGAAGGACACCCACGCCGAGGCCCGCGCGGCGCTCAAGGAGCACCTCCTGGGCCCCTCGGACCCGCCCTCCCTGGTCCGCTTCAACGAGGCGGCCCTCACGCTCTCGGCCAAGGCCGACGAGCGCCGCGTCCGCATGGCCACCCGCATCGACGCGGAGATCCCCGGCCAGCGGGCGGCGCAGGACGCTGCGGAGGAAGTCGAGTCCGACCCGTCGGAATCGAACGGCGCGGAGGACTCCGTCACGGCGTAGCCGCAGGGAGTGCCCCGTAAGGGGCGCGGGGCTGTGACACTTGCGGCTCCGCCGCGTGGGCGCCCCGTAAGGGGCGCGGGGAACTGCGCGACAAGCCACGACGCACCCGCACGGTGTACGAAAAAGCGAAGGCCCCCCGGAGCAGAAGCTCCGGGGGGCCTTCGCGCAGTCCAGGGCGCCCCCGCCAGGCAAAAGCCTAGAACGGTTCGAAGTCGTCGTACGCCTTCTCCGCCTCGTCCCGCTCCGAGTCGCGGTCCCGGCGGCGCTGAGCAGCGGGACGGGGCGCCTCAAGGCGGTGGTCCTCGCCACGCCGGCCCAGCATCTCCGCGCCGGCCATGACCGTGGGCTCCCAGTCGAAGACGACCGCGTTGTCCTCGGGGCCGATGGCGACGCCGTCACCCGTGCGGGCGCCCGCCTTCATCAGCTCTTCCTCGACGCCGAGACGGTTGAGACGGTCCGCGAGGTAGCCGACGGCCTCGTCGTTGTTGAAGTCGGTCTGGCGCACCCAGCGCTCCGGCTTCTCGCCGCGCACGCGGTAGATGCCGTCGTCGCCGAGCTTGACGGTGAAGCCCGCGTCGTCCACGGCCTTGGGCCGGATGACGATACGGGTCGCCTCCTCCTTCGGCTTCGCGGCACGCGCCGCCGCCACGACCTCGGCGAGCGCGAAGGAGAGCTCCTTGAGCCCCTTGTGCGCCACGGCCGACACCTCGAAGACGCGGTAGCCGCGGGCCTCCAGGTCGGGGCGGACCAGGTCGGCCAGGTCCTGGCCGTCCGGTACGTCGATCTTGTTGAGGACGACGACGCGCGGGCGGTTCTCCAACCCCGCGCCGTACTCACGCAGCTCGGCCTCGATGATGTCGAGGTCGGAGACGGGGTCGCGGTCGGACTCGAGGGTCGCCGTGTCCAGGACGTGCACCAGGACGCTGCACCGCTCGACGTGGCGCAGGAACTCGAGGCCGAGGCCCTTGCCCTGGCTGGCTCCCGGGATCAGGCCCGGTACGTCGGCGATGGTGTAGACGGTCGAACCGGCCGTCACCACACCGAGGTTGGGGACCAGCGTCGTGAAGGGGTAGTCCGCGATCTTCGGCTTGGCGGCGCTCAGGACCGAGATCAGCGAGGACTTGCCCGCGCTCGGGTAACCCACGAGCGCGACGTCCGCGACGGTCTTGAGCTCCAGGATGACGTCGCCCGCGTCGCCCGGCTCACCGAGGAGCGCGAAGCCGGGCGCCTTGCGGCGGGCCGAGGCGAGCGCCGCGTTGCCGAGGCCGCCGCGGCCGCCCTGCGAGGCGATGTACGTCGTGCCCTGGCCGACCAGGTCGGCGAGGACGTTGCCGTCCTTGTCGAGGATGACGGTGCCGTCCGGCACGGGCAGGACGAGGTCCTGGCCGTCCTTGCCGGAGCGGTTGTCACCGGCGCCGGGAGCGCCGTTGGTGGCCTTGCGGTGCGGGGAGTGGTGGTAGTCGAGGAGCGTCGTGACCGACTGGTCGACGACCAGGATCACGTCACCGCCACGGCCGCCGTTGCCGCCGTCCGGGCCGCCGAGCGGCTTGAACTTCTCACGGTGGACGGAGGCACAGCCGTGGCCCCCGCTACCCGCGGCGACATGCAGCTCGACGCGGTCCACGAAGGTGGTCATGGGATGTGCCTCCAGAAGCGGTACGAAATGTCAGGGGACGAAATGCCCCTAGGTGTAACACGCGAAGGGCGGACCCGCTTCCCGACAGGGAAGTGAGGTCCGCCCTCGCGAAGAACCTGTTCTACGGAAGCCTGATTCAGGCGACCGGAACGATGTTCACGACCTTGCGGCCACGGTGCGTGCCGAACTCGACCGCACCGGCGGCCAGCGCGAACAGCGTGTCGTCCTTGCCACGGCCGACGCTCGAGCCGGGGTGGAAGTGGGTGCCACGCTGGCGGACCAGGATCTCACCGGCGTTGACGGTCTGACCGCCGAAGCGCTTCACGCCGAGCCGCTGAGCATTGGAATCGCGCCCGTTCCGAGTGGACGATGCGCCCTTCTTGTGTGCCATCTTGTCTCAGTCCCTTACTTCGCAGCCGTGGGGATACCGGTGACCTTGATCGCCGTGTACTGCTGGCGGTGACCCTGGCGACGGCGGTAGCCGGTCTTGTTCTTGTAGCGAAGGATGTCGATCTTCGCGCCCTTGTGGTGGTCCACGACCTCGGCCGTGACCTTGATACCGGCAAGCACCCACGGGTCGCTCGTCACGGCGTCACCGTCGACAACGAGCAGGGTCGAGAGCTCGACCGTGTCGCCAACCTTGGCAGTGGAAATCTTGTCAACCTCAACGATGTCGTCGACAGCAACCTTGTGCTGGCGACCACCGCTGCGCACGATGGCGTACACGCGGATCTCTCTCTCGCTCGGAACGGGACCCCCGCAGTCCAGCCGTCCGTCCAGATGCACGGTCGGCCTCTTCCGAGCGCTGTGCGCCGGAAGGAAATCAGGTTTACAGGGGTAGGACGCGTCCAGTGACACGCCGACGGTCAAGATTACGGGGCTGGGCCACAAGGGTCAAACCGGCTTCTCGCCGTCCGGCGGCAGCGGCTTGACGCCCTTGCACAGGTCGGTGCCGTCGGCCTTGCCGGGCCAGGCGATCGTCCGCACCCGGTCGAAATGGCCGCGGTACGCGTCGTGCACGGAGTCGTCGTCGACCTTAACGATCGCCTCGTCGTTCTCGCGCAGCGCGGGCGCCGTGTAGTTCTGCGAGCCGGTGAAGGAGAGCTTGTTCTGCTTGCCGTCGTACTTGCCGTCGATGAGCAGGTACTTCGAGTGGATGATGTAGGGCGTCACCAGCTTGGTCCCGGGGCGCAGCGGGTCCCGGTCGTCGTTGAAGCAGCGCACGGTGGGCCCGCCCGACTTGTGCAGGGCCTCCCAGGTGCCCGGGGTGCCGCCCTGGCTCTTTGCGCTGTCGGTCTCGGCGTAGACGATGCTGACGGTGCAGCCCGCCTTCTTGAGCGAGACGAGCTTGTCGGCGATCTGCTTGCGGGTGATCTTGAAGATCGAGGCGCGGATGTTGGTGTGCCGGGCCACCCCCGCCGCGTCCTTGTAGTTGCACTGCACGTTGTTCAGGACCGAGTACATGGTGTCGGTCTCGTTGACGGTGCCGGAGCGCGGGAAGAAGTACGCCTTGTAGAGGCCATCGCTCACCGTGCGGTAGTCCCAGTTCCGCCAGTCCTTGCGGATCATGTCGGCGAAGTAGTCGGCGTACGCCTCGTACATCGTCGGGTTGTTCGGCAGCTGCAGCGCGTCGTTGTAGAACTTCGTGTGGGCGGAGGGCGTCGAGTTCGACGTGGTCTGCACGACGACGTCCCTGGCGCCCTCGACCTCCGAGAAGAGCCAGAACTTGTTGTGCATGATCGACTTGCCGTACCTGGGATCACCGAGGCAGGACTTGCCGGTCGGGCAGAGCGTCACGAAGGACGGCTTGTTCTTGTCGGTGCCGAGCGCCGCCGCGAGCCTGCCGTACGAGGTGTTCGTGGGGCGGTCGCTCCTGCTGGTCTCGTCGAGGACCATCTGTACGCGCACACCGCGGTCCTTGGCGGCCACGAGCGCGTCGACGACCGAGGCCTCCCACACGTGGTAGACCGCGACCTTGATGGTCGAGCCGGGCACCGCGGCGTTCGTCAGCTCGATCAGGCGGGTCCTGATCGCGTGCTGCTGCTCGGGGGTCCCCTTCGGATCGTTGAAGAGCGGCGCCTCGACCAGTGGCGGCTCCCCGTCGGCCGTTGCCGTCCCCATCGCGCTGACGGTCTGGATCCCCGCCGCCGACAGGACCGTGGCCAGGGCGACCGCCTGGCGTCCGCCCTTGATCTGTTTCACGGCACGGTGACGTCCCGTGCCCCTCAGGCGACCGTGCGCCATCGTGCGTCCCCTCCCTGACACGCACGCGCGTCTCCCGAACGCCACGCGCGTGTGCTCTTTCATCAACCGCATGAGTTTTACAAATACATCTCGGTGTTCCAACAGAGAGGTGCCCCCGGCATGGCCAGATCACCATGCCGGGGGCACCCGGTCATATGTACGGACTACGAAGGAGGGGATCAGCCCTCGTCGGCCGCGGAGGCCTTGACGCCGGACGGCGCCTGCTCCGCCGCGGCGGTCTTCTTCGTGGTCTTCGACGCCTTCTTGGCCGTCGTCTTCTTCGCGGCCGTCTTCTTGGCCGTCGTCTTCTTGGCGGCGGCCTTCTTCGCGGGCGCCTTCTTGGCGGCGGTCTTACGCGCCGTCTTCTTGGCCGGAGCGGCTTCCTCGGCCTCGGCCTCGGGCTGCTCCGCTGCCTGCTCGGTGGCCTTCTCCGGGGCCTGTGCGGCCTTCTCGGCCGACGGGACGACCAGGACGGCCGCCTCCGCGGACGCGGTCGGCGCGGTGGCCTTACGGACCGCACGGCGGCGCGGACGGGCCGGAGCGGCGTCGGCCGGGGCCGTGTCGGAGGAGGACGCCGGCTCGGCCACGACGGGCTCGGCCACGGGCTCCGCCTTCGGCACCTCGGCGACGATCACCTCGGCGGACCGGGGCTCGGCGCTCTCGGCGCTCTTCGGCGAACCGGCGGGCGAGGTCGCCTTACGGGTCGCACGACGGCGCGTACGCCCCTTGGGGGCCGCGTCGTCCACGGGCGCCTCGGGGGCCACCTCGACCACCGGGTCCTCCGCGGCGGCCGGAGTCTCGACCACGGGGGCCTCGACGACCGGAGCCTCGTCCTCGGCCGTGGCGGCCTTCCGGGACCTGGACCGCTTCTCCGCCTTCGGCGCGCTCTCCGTCTTCGGGGCGCCGGCCGGAGCCGAGGCCCGACGGGTCGCCCTGCGGCGCGAACGGCCACCGCGGGACGCCGCGGCCTCCGCCTCGGACGCGCTGCTGTAGAGCTCCTCGTCCGGCACGAACTCCGGCTCGGGAAGCGCCACGGGAGCGGCGGCCTCGGCGGCGACCTCTGCCTCGGACTCGGTCTCGTCCGTGACGTCGTGGACCTCGTGGTCGTGCTCGTGCGTGTGGTCCTGACCCTGTTCGGAGCCACCGCGGCCGCGCTTCTTGCGCTTGCCGCCGCCACCGGCGGAGGTCGGCTGCTCCATGTGCACGATCACGCCGCGGCCGTTGCAGTGGACGCAGGTCTCGGAGAAGGACTCCAAGAGGCCCTGGCCGACCCGCTTACGGGTCATCTGCACGAGGCCCAGCGAGGTGACCTCGGCCACCTGGTGCTTCGTGCGGTCACGGCCCAGACATTCGAGCAGCCGGCGCAGGACCAGGTCGCGGTTGGACTCCAGGACCATGTCGATGAAGTCGATGACGACGATGCCGCCGAGGTCGCGCAACCGGAGCTGGCGCACGATCTCCTCGGCCGCTTCGAGGTTGTTCCTCGTGACGGTCTCTTCGAGGTTGCCGCCCTGACCGGTGAACTTCCCGGTGTTGACGTCGACGACGATCATCGCCTCGGTCTTGTCGATCACCAGCGAGCCACCGCTGGGCAGCCAGACCTTGCGGTCGAGCGCCTTCATCAGCTGCTCGTCGATGCGGTACGTCGCGAAGACGTCGACCTCGGAGGTCCAGCGCTGCAGGCGGTCGGCCAGGTCGGGGGCGACATGGGAGACGTATCCGTGGATGGTCTCCCAGGCGTCGTCACCGCTGACGATGACCTTCGAGAAGTCCTCGTTGAAGATGTCGCGGACGACACGGACAGTCATGTCCGGCTCGCCGTACAGCAGGCCGGGCGCGCTCGTCGAGGCCGCCTTCGACTTCTTCTGGATGTCCTCCCACTGCTGCTGCAGACGCTCGACGTCACGGCGCAGCTCGTCCTCGCTCGCGCCCTCGGCTGCGGTGCGCACGATGACGCCCGCGTCCTCGGGGACGATCTTCTTGAGGATGGTCTTCAGACGCGCGCGCTCGGTGTCGGGCAGCTTGCGGCTGATGCCGGTCATCGAGCCCTCGGGCACGTAGACCAGGTAGCGGCCGGGCAACGAGACCTGGCTGGTCAGGCGGGCGCCCTTGTGGCCGATCGGGTCCTTCGTGACCTGCACGAGGACCGACTGCCCAGACTTCAGGGCGGACTCGATGCGACGGGGGCCGTTGGCCATCCCGAGCGCCTCGAAGTTGACCTCACCGGCGTACAGGACCGCGTTGCGGCCCTTGCCGATGTCGATGAAGGCGGCCTCCATGGACGGCAGCACGTTCTGGACCTTGCCCAGGTAGACGTTGCCGACGTACGAGGTGGCCTGCTCCTTGTTGACGTAGTGCTCGACGAGCACGTTGTCCTCGAGGACGCCGATCTGGGTGCGCTCGCCGTTCTGGCGGACGACCATCACACGCTCGACGGCCTCGCGGCGCGCCAGGAACTCGGCCTCGGTGATGATCGGGACGCGGCGGCGGCCCTGCTCACGGCCTTCGCGGCGGCGCTGCTTCTTGGCCTCGAGGCGGGTCGAGCCCTTGATGGACGTGACCTCGTCGACGCCGGTGCCCAGCTCGCGCTCTTCCTTCTTGCGCGGCTCGCGGACCTTGACGACCGTACGCTCCGGGTCGCCGTCCGACGTGCTCTCGGCCTCACCGGAGTCACCGGCACGGCGACGGCGGCGACGACGGCGGCGGCTGCTGCTCGAGCCGGAGCCCGAGCCGTTGTCGTCAGCGTCCTCGTCTGAGTCCTCGGCGGCCGGCTCGGCGTCCTGCTCGGCGGTGTCCGTGTCGGAGTCCGCTTCGGCGTCCGCGTCCTGCTGGTCGCCGGAGTCGTCGGCGGACTCACCGCGGCGGCGGCGACGGCCACCACGACGACGACGGCGGCCGTGCCGCTCACCGGAGTCGTCGGACTCGTCGTTGTCGTTGTCCTCGGCGACGTCCTCGGCCTCTTCGGCCTCGGGGACCTCGGCCTCGGCGGGCTGCGGAGCGGCCTTGGCGGGCTCGCGCTCGGCGGCGGGCTGCTCGTCGGAGGCCCGGCCGCGGCGACGGCGACGGCGCGGACCCGTCTCCTCCTCCGCCACGGGGGCGGCGGCCACGGGCTCGGCCTCGACCTCTTCGGCGGGCTCGTCGGCCGCTTCGGCGGCGGCAGCGGCAGCGGCGCTCTCGGGGGTCTGGAACATCGGCGCGGCGAACACCGGCGCCTGGAAGACGGCGACGGCGGGGCGCGGCTTCCTTCCGGAGCCCTCCTCGCTGTCACCGGCACGCGCCTTGCGGGCACGGGCAGGGGCGGGCGCCGAGAATCCGGCGGCCGCCTTGCGGGTGGCGCGGCGGGGACGGCGGCCACTGGGCGCGTCCTCTTCGGCGGCTTCCGGCTCGGGGGCCTGCTTGACCTCGGCGGGCGCGGCGTCGGCCTTCGGCTCGGCGGCGGGGGCCTTCTCGGCGGCCTGCGTCTCTACGGCGGCGGGCGCGGACGAACCGCGGGTCGCGCGGCGGCGGGCACGGCGCGGGGCGGCGTCGCCGGACTCCGGCTGCGCCTCGGGCGCGGCCTCGGCGGCGGGCTCCTCGGCCACGGGCTCGGCGGCCGCCGGCGTCTGAGCGGCGGCCTCGGCACCCTGCGGCGCGCCGGCCGGAGCCGAGGCACGGCGGGTGGCACGGCGACGGCGCGGGGCAGGAGCGGTCTCTTCAGGCTCGGCCTCGGCCACGGCAGCGGCGGGCTCGGCAGCCTCGGCCGGCGTCTCGGCACCCTGCGGCGCACCGGCGGGAGCCGAGGCACGGCGGGTGGCACGACGGCGACGCGGGGCGGGAGCGGCTTCCTCGGCCGCTGCGGGCTCCGGAGTCACGGCCTTGGCGGGCTCTTCGGCAGCGGGGGTGGCCGGTATGGCCGGAGCAGCTGCTTCGGTGGCGCCCACGGGCGGACCCGCGGGCCGCGACGCCGCACGGCGCCTACGGCGCGGCGGCAGGGTGTCGCTGGGCGTGTTGTTGTCCGAGCCCTCAGTGGGTTCGTTCGGCTCATGCATGCGGGCGGTTCTCCCGTCACGCTCCCGGGCGCCGCGCCTGGTCCGGTGATGTCCGCGGCCCTCGCTCGACTACGCGGGGCCGCCATCCGGGGGCGTGGGCGCCGCACGGGAGCTCTATGTGTCTGTCTCGCCGGTTCCGTACGCCCAAATGCGAACGGCCTGGCGAAAGTCTCGGTCAGTGCGCTGCCCGACCCAGGTGGCTCCCGAGTACAAGGGCGGCGCTTCGACATCCGTCCCTACGCGGGACCTTCCTGCGCCGGCGCCTTCGCGGTGGCTGCGGCGGCCCCGTGGTTCTGAAGTGGGGTCGTGGCTGCCTCGCGGTCGGGCGCGAGCGGGTCGGTCACCGTGCCGGTCTCGTCGTCAAGAAGCCCCTGCGCCAGCCTGGTCACCGCTGCGGGGACCGGCGGCGCCAGGTCGGCCACAGCTCGGAGACCGGACAGGACGTCGTCGGGTCGTACGGCAGGTGTCACGTGCCGAACAACCAGCCGCAGTATCGCACAGGGCTGGTCGGTCGGCCTATCAGCGTCGTGGCTGAGTGCCTCGTCAGAGGCCAGGGCCTCAAGGCTCACGACGGCCTCGCGGGCGTCGAAGGTCCGCATGCCGTTCTTCGTGCGGCGCTGGACCTCGACGACCTCCGCGGCCCGGAAGGCCTCGGCGGCACGCTGCGCGTCCGCGGGCTCGACGCCGTTCAGGCGCAGCTCCCAGATGGACGCGGTGAGCCGGTCGGCGAGTCCCGAGGTGTGGGACACGACGGCGTCGATGATGTCGAGGCCGGTGGGCATCGACTCGTCGAGCAGCTCGCGCAGCTTGTCGGGGTCACGCGGCTCGGTGAGCGCGATCTCCAGGTACTCGGCCTCACTGCCCGTGCCGGTGGGTGCGGCATTGGCGTACGACACCTTCGGGTGCGGTGTGAACCCCGCCGAGTACGCCATGGGCACCTCGGCGCGGCGCAGCGCCCGCTCGAAGGCGCGCTGGAAGTCACGGTGGCTGGTGAACCGGAGGCGGCCGCGCTTGGTGTAGCGCAGTCGGATGCGCTGCACCGCGGGAGCGGGCGGCGGGCCTTCGGGCTGTCGCTTGCCCAGTGTTCTAGTCCTTCGTGAGTGCGGTCGTACTGCTACCTAGAGTACGTGCCGCGGCCGCGTCCGGTTCCCGCCGGGCCACCGGCACCGGTGTGGGTTCCGTCGCGGCCGCCCCCACCGGTACCTGTGGCTTCGGTGCCCCGAACAGCATGCGGCGCACGTCGGCACGGGCGTCCCGCACGCTCTGCCGGGCGGCTGCCAGGGCCTGCCGGGTGGCACGGCCCGCGTCTTTCACCGCCTTGGCCACGGGCCGCCAGACACCGTCACGTACCGCGTGCCCCACCGGAGTGAGGATCACCCGGTACGCCCAGCGCACCGGGTCGACGAAGAGCCACCGCAGGAGCCTGCCGAGGAAGCGGCCCACGGCGAGCGAGACATACCCGGCGATACGCCAGGCGTGTCCGAACGCGGCGCCGACCTCACGCCCGACGACAGCGATGCCCCGCCCGATGGGGGCGAGCACCCAGCGCCACAGGGCGACGGCGGGCACGACGAAGATCCAGCGCCCCAGGGCGCCGAGCACCGCCCCGATCCCCCGGACCGTCCAGGCGATGCCCGCCCCAATTGCAGTGGCCAGCCAGGCGATCGCGTGCCCGACGGGGGTGAGGACAGTGACGTACAGCCACACGGCGGGGATCACGACCAGCACCCGCCCGAGCCACGCGAGACCCTTGCCGACCGGCACGACCACATACCGCCACAGCCCCACCCACGGCCACACGAACACGGCCTTGAGCAGCCACATCACACCGGCGCCGACGCCACGCCCGGCCACCGCCGCTCCCGCGGCGACGACCCGCGCGAGCCAGGCGATCGCGTGCCCGACCGGGGTGAGCACGGCGACGTACAGCCACACGGCGGGGATCACGAGCAACACCCGCCCCAGCCACGCGAGACCCTTGCCGACCGGCACGACCACATACCGCCACAGCCCCACCCACGGCCACACGAACACGGCCTTGAGCAGCCACGTCGTGACGGTGGTGACGCCGAGCGCGACCGGCCTGATGACGTACTCGTACAGCCAGCTCAGCGGCGTCACGATCAGCGTCCGCCCCAGCCACGCCACCGCGCGCCCCACGGGTCGCAGGCCTCTGAGGTAGACGAAGCGGCCGCAGACGGCCAGTGCGTCCCACACCAGGCGCACCGGGACGACAAGTACGAGCACGACGATCCGCACCGGGATGCGGATCGCCACGGCCAGACAGCCCTCGGCCTGCGGTGGCGCCTGCGGTGGCGCTTGCGGTGCGGGCAGCGGGGGCCGCTTTTCCAGGTCCATGCCGTCCTAGACGCGTCAGTGGCGGGATGTGGTTCGGTCAGGCGCCGGTCGGGATCCAGTACCGCAGCTTTCCGCCGCGTTCATCCTCGAAGGTGCCGCCCGCGCCCTCGATCACCTTGCGTGAACCGGTGTTGTCGGTGTCGCAGGTGACCAGGACCGATGCGATGTCCAGCGCGCGTGCGTACGGCAGGGCGCCGATCAGCATCGCCGTGGCGTGGCCGCGGCGGCGGGCGGTGGGGCGTACGTCGTAGCCGATGTGGCCGCCGTACTCGCGCAGGAAGCGCGTGTTGACGTTGTGCCGGATGGCGAGGCGGCCGAAGTAGTCGGCGCCGTCCGCGTACCAGAGCGTCGTCACGGGGACGGAGAACGGCTCGGCGGGGTGCACGGCGGCACGGACCTCGGCGACGTACCGCTCGAAGACCGCGGGGTCGTGCCATTTGTCGCCGTAGTCACGCAGGGTCTGGCCGAGCGTCGTGTCGTCGTCGTCGCCACCGCGCCCCTCGGCGCGGAACTCCTCCATCGCGGCGACGAAGGAGAGATGCACGAGGCCGGTGGGCGGGACGAGTCGAGGACCCGCTCCGGCCACCGGCCCCGGCTGCGTCATCAACTTCTACTTCACGACCGTCAGCGGAAGGAGCTTCTTGCCGGTCGGGCCGATCTGGATCTCGGTCTGCATCTGCGGGCACACGCCGCAGTCGAAGCACGGGGTCCAGCGGCAGTCCTCGACCTCGGTCTCGTCGAGCGAGTCCTGCCAGTCGTCCCAGAGCCAGTCCTTGTCGAGACCGGAGTCCAGGTGGTCCCAGGGCAGGACCTCCTCGTACGTCCGCTCACGCGTCGTGTACCAGTCGACGTCCACGCCGAAGTCGGGCAGCGTCTTCTCGGCGCAGGCCATCCAGCGGTCGTAGCTGAAGTGCTCGCGCCAGCCGTCGAAGCGGCCGCCGTCCTCGTACACCGCGCGGATGACGGAGCCGATGCGGCGGTCACCGCGCGAGAGCAGGCCCTCGACGATGCCGGGCTTGCCGTCGTGGTAGCGGAAGCCGATCGAGCGGCCGTACTTCTTGTCGCCGCGGATCTTGTCGCGCAGCTTCGTGAGACGGGCGTCCGTCTCCTCGGCCGACAGCTGCGGGGCCCACTGGAAGGGCGTGTGCGGCTTGGGCACGAAGCCGCCGATGGAGACAGTGCAGCGGATGTCGTTGCCCGCGACCTCGCGGCCCTTGGCGATGACGTTCGCCGCCATGTCCGCGATCTGCAGGACGTCCTCGTCGGTCTCGGTGGGCAGGCCGAGCATGAAGTACAGCTTGACCTGGCGCCAGCCGTTGCCGTACGCCGTCGCGACGGTGCGGATCAGGTCCTCTTCGGAGACCATCTTGTTGATGACCTTCCGCATCCGCTCGCTGCCGCCCTCGGGGGCGAAGGTGAGGCCGGAGCGGCGGCCGTTCCTCGTCAGCTCGTTCGCCAGGTCGATGTTGAAGGCGTCGACGCGGGTCGAGGGCAGGGAGAGGCCGATCTTGTCTTCCTCGTACCGGTCCGCGAGGCCCTTGGCGACGTCCGCGATCTCCGTGTGGTCCGCGGAGGACAGGGAGAGCAGCCCGACTTCCTCGAAGCCGGTCGCCTTCAGGCCCTTCTCCACCATGTCGCCGATGCCGGTGATGCTTCGCTCCCGCACGGGGCGCGTGATCATGCCGGCCTGGCAGAAGCGGCACCCGCGGGTGCAGCCGCGGAAGATCTCCACGGACATGCGCTCGTGGACGGTCTCCGCGAGCGGCACGAGGGGCTGCTTGGGGTAGGGCCACTCGTCCAGGTCCATGACGGTGTGCTTGGACACGCGCCACGGGACACCGGACTTGTTCGGTACGACGCGGCCGATGCGCCCGTCCGGGAGGTACTCGACGTCGTAGAACCCGGGGACGTAGACCGAACCGGTGCGCGCGAGCCGGAAGAGGACTTCCTCGCGGCCGCCGGGGCGCCCCTCGGCCTTCCACTCGCGGATGATCGCGGTCATGTCGAGCACGGCCTGCTCGCCGTCGCCGATGACCACGCAGTCGATGAACTGCGCGATCGGCTCGGGGTTGAAGGCCGCGTGGCCTCCGGCGAGGACGATCGGGTCGTCGATTCCGCGGTCCTTGGACTCCAGCGGAATGCCCGCGAGGTCCAGGGCCGTGAGCATGTTCGTGTAGCCCAGCTCCGTGGAGAAGCTGAGCCCGAACACGTCGAAGGCGCCGACGGGGCGGTGGCTGTCCACGGTGAACTGCGGGACCTTGTGCTCCCGCATCAGCTCTTCGAGGTCCGGCCAGACGCTGTACGTGCGCTCGGCGAGGACGCCCTCGCGCTCGTTCAGTACCTCGTAGAGGATCATGACGCCCTGGTTGGGCAGCCCCACCTCGTAGGCGTCCGGGTACATGAGCGCCCAGCGGACGTCACATTCGTCCCAGTCCTTGACGGTGGAGTTGAGCTCTCCGCCGACGTACTGGATGGGCTTCTGGACGTGCGGGAGAAGCGCTTCCAGGCGTGGGAAGACGGACTCGACAGGCATCTCGGCGTCTCTCATGAGCTGGCAGGGGTGACCATCCAGCGTACCCCGCTACTCAGCCACCCAATGACGACCTCACTTTGGGCCGGGACGCCCGGTGCCACACCACGGGCAATTCGTTCTCGCGCTCGGCGGCCCTTGCCTCCTCATGGCCGTACAGAAGTCCCCAGGTGAAGGCGGTCTCGCCCGCCGCGTGGGCCTGGATCGCCAGGTTCCGCAGGGCCTCGCGCGCGACCACGCTGTCCTGGTGATCGCCGAGCACCTTCTGGACGGCCTTCATCCGCTTCGCGAACCGCTTGGCGGGCTTGCCGAGCGCGGGCTTCGCCGCCTCGCCCGCGTAACGGGCACGCTTGGCGGCCTTGCGGGCGCCGTGCATCGCCACGTCACGCTCCTCCCCCGGCGCGAGCGCGAGGGCGTGTTCGATGCGGGCCTCCAGGCGGGCGAAGTCCTTCCGGGCGGCCTTGGGCAGCGCCTTGCCGGGGGATGCGGTGGCGGCCTTGCGCAGCGGCGGGTCGGCGAGCAGGGCGTCCACGGAGTCGAGGAGCCGCACGTACCGGCGGCTCTCGAGCGCGGCGACGGTCCTGCTCCGGGCGTCGGCGGAGCCCGCGACGTTCCAGATGCTCAGACGGGCCCGCACGGGACCCAGGAGCAGGGTCCCCGGCACGGCGTCGATGCGGCCGCTGAGCCGCTCGGCCAGGACCTCCTGGTCGCGGTCGACGCCGAGCTCTCCCGCGAGCCACTTCAGTTCGTCGCCGACCGGGTCGGTGACGGAGCGGTCGAGGAGCTTCCGGTACGAGCGGAACGCGCTGCGCATCCGCCGCGTGGCGACCCGCATCTGGTGCACGGAATCCGGCTGGCCGCGGCGGACGTCGGGGTCGAGGGCGACGAGGGCGTCGCGCTGGGTGCGGATGTAGGCGAGGACGTGGTCGGCAGCGGTGACGGGGTCAGGTTGCACGGCGGAGTCCTTCGGCTGGATGACGGTGTACCGGTCACCCTTCTGCCCGTTCTTGCCCTCGGCAGGCTTCAGCGTGCCCTCCGCGACCAGTTGCCGGGTCGCGGACAGCGCCGTCCCCGCCTGGGCCTTGGCCAGTTTCGACGTGGCCGCCGACCGCTCGACGCCGAGCTTTTTCAGCTTTTTCTCGATCTTGTCGAGCAGCGCGGGATCCACGCCGTCCGCGAGCTCCACCTCGATCTCGGCCCACTCGGTGGTGCCGCCGCCCTCCGTGAGCCGCTCGGCCCTGACCCGGTCGATGCTCAGCTCGGCGAGGAGCGCGCCCTTGCCGTCGAGCAGATGGCGCAGGTCCCGCGCGGTCAACAGCCGCATGACGGGGACGAGTTCGGCGTCGCGCACCCGGGATCGCACCAGCGCGGAGAGTTCGGGCGGCACCGAGTCCGACAGGGGTGCCTGGAGCTCGTCCCGCGCGCCCTGTACGAGGGACACCGGCAGTTTCAGATGCCAGCCCTCGTCGTCGCCGCCCGTGCGGCGGCGCAGCGTGATCGAGTCCGCGAGCAGAAGTTGGTCGGTCGTGTCGTGATAGACGGCGTCCAGTTCGACGACGCCCTTGTCGACGACCTTCGCCACTGAGGCGACACCGGTCAGGTCGGGCAGCTCCGCGGCCGCTTCGACGTCGTACTTCCGCTCGATCTCCCGCTTTGTCTCCGCCATGAACCGAATCTAGACGGGATCCGGGGCGCTGGGCAGTCCCCCAGACGCCCCGGGGCCGAGCTAGGCCGACATCGGCCGCTGCACCTTGATGGACTGGAGCAGCCCGACGGCCACCCAGACCGCGAACATCGATGACCCTCCGTACGAGACGAAGGGCAGTGGCAGACCTGCCACCGGCATGATGCCGAGCGTCATCCCGATGTTCTCGAAGGACTGGAAGGCGAACCAGGCGATGATCCCGGCGGCGACGATCGTGCCGTACAGCTCGGTCGTCTCGCGCGCGATGCGGCAGGCGCGCCAGAGGAAGATGCCGAGCAGGACGAGGATGAGTCCCGCGCCCGCGAAGCCGAGTTCCTCGCCCGCGACGGTGAACACGAAGTCCGTCTGCTGCTCGGGCACGAACTGTCCGGTGGTCTGCGAGCCCTTGAAGAGGCCGGTGCCCGTCAGGCCGCCGGAGCCGATCGCGATGCGCGCCTGGTTGGTGTTGTAGCCGACGCCGGCCGGGTCGAGCGCGGGGTTGGCGAAGGCCGCGAAGCGGGCGATCTGGTAGTCGTCCAGGACGCCGAGCTGCCAGACGGCGATCGCGCCGGCGGTGCCCGTGCCGAGGAGTCCGAAGACCCAGCGGTTGGAGGCGCCCGACGCGAGCAGCACGCCGAGCACGATCATCGCCATCACCATGACCGACCCGAGGTCGGGCATGAGGAGCACGATCACTATCGGTACGGCGGCCAGGCCGAGGGCCTGGAGCACCGTGCGGTGGTCGGGGTGGTCCCGGTCGCCCGCGTCCACCCGTGCCGCGAGCAGCATCGCCATGCCCAGGATGATCGTGATCTTCACGAACTCGGAGGGCTGCAGCGAGAAGCCGCCGCCGAGCACGATCCAGGCGTGCGCGCCGTTGATCGTCGCGCCGAGCGGGGTGAGGACGAGCAGGACGAGGAAGACGGAGATGCCGTAGAGGATCGGCACGGCCGTCCGCAGCGTCCGGTGGCCGAGCCACACCGTGCCCGCCATCAGGGCGATGCCGATGCCGGTGTTCAGGACGTGCTTGAACAGGAAGGAGTACGGGTCGTCGCCGACCAGTTCGGTGCGGTTGCGCGTCGCCGAGTAGACAAGCGCGGAGCCGATCGCGGAGAGCGCGATCGCGCAGAGCAGTATCGGCCAGTCCAGCCTGCGCACCAGCGAGTCGCGGGCGAGCAGGCGGGACGTCATCGAGGAGCGCTCGGGCCCGTAGCCGGAGACGGAGAAGCCATTGTTGCCGGCCACTAGTCGCGCCTCCCGTTCGCGGGCGCGCCCGCCAGTTCCTGCGGCGCCTCGGACGGCTTGGGTGCCTCGGGCTTGTACGGCTTGATCTTCGGGGACTTGATCGAACCGTCGGTCTCGATCTTCGGCAGGTCCTTCTGCGGCTCGGGGAGCAGGGCCTTCTTGAGGTCCTGCTTGCCGTCCTCGTTGAGGCCGTAGATGCCGTCGTAGATCTTGCGGACGGCGGGGCCCGAAGCACCGGAACCCGTACCACCCTGGGAGATCGTCATCACGATCGAGTAGTCCTTGGTGTACGTCGCGAACCACGAGGTGGTCTGCTTGCCGTGGACCTCGGCCGTGCCCGTCTTGGCGTGCATCGGGATCTTGTCCTGCGGCCAGCCGCCGAACCGCCAGGCGGCCGTTCCCTTGGTGGCGACGTCGGCGAGTGCACCGTCTATGTCGTCGCGGGTCTTCTTGTCCATGGGCAGCTTGCCGTGCGACTTCGGCTTGATCTCCTGGACCTGCTTGCCGTCGGCGCTGACGATCGCCTTGCCGACCGTGGGGTCGTACAGGGTGCCGCCGTTGGCGATGGCGGAGTAGATCGTGGCCATCTGTATCGGCGTGACGAGGGTGTCGCCCTGTCCGATGGAGTAGTTGACGGAGTCACCGGCGCGCATCTTCATGCCTTCGAGGCAGTTCTCGTACGCGATCTTCTCGACGTAGTCACCGCCCTTCTTGCCCTGCTTGCACCAGCCGTCCTTGTTGGCCTTCCAGTAGTCCTTCTTCCACTGGCGGTCCGGGACGCGGCCGGTGACCTCGTTCGGCAGGTCGATGCCGGTCTCCTTGCCGAGGCCGAACTGGTGGGCGGTCTTGTAGAACCAGTCCTTGGCGTCCTTCTTCGGCTTGTTGCCGCCGTCCTTGGCCCACTGGTCGTGCGAGAGCTTGTAGAAGACGGTGTCGCAGGAGACCTCGAGGGCCTGGCCGAGGCTGATGCTGCCGTGGCCCTGGGACTCGAAGTTCTTGAAGACCTGGCCGCCGATGGAGTACGAGCTCGGGCAGGGGTAGCTGCCGTTGAAGTCGTAGCCCGCGTTGACCGCGGCCGTCGTCGGGATGACCTTGAAGATCGAGCCGGGGGCCGCCTGGCCCTGGATGGCGCGGTTCAGGAGCGGGTAGTTGGACTGCTTGCCGGTGAGCCGCGTGTAGTCCTTGCCGGAGATGCCGCCGACCCAGGCGTTCGGGTCGTAGGTCGGGTTGGACGCCATGGAGACGATGCGTCCGGTCTTGTTCTCCATGACGACGACGGCGCCCGCGTCCGCCTTGTAGTTTTCGTTGGTGTTCTTGTCGAACTCCTGGCGGGCCTTCTTCATCGCGTCGTTCAGCCAGTACTCGGACAGCGCCTGTACGCGTGCGTCGATGCTGGTGACGACGTTCGCGCCGGGCTGGGCCGGGTCGTCCTTGGCCTTGCCGATGACGCGGCCGAGGTTGTCGACCTCGTAACGGGTGACGCCTGCCTTGCCGCGCAACTGCGCGTCGTACGTGCGCTCGAGGCCGGAGCGGCCGACCTGGTCGGAGCGCAGGAACGGCGAGTTGGTGTGCTCCGCCTTGGTGATCTCTTCGTCGGTGACGGGCGAGAGGTAGCCGAGCACCTGGGCGGTGTTGGACTTGCCGGGCGCGGCATAGCGGCGGACGGCGGTGGGCTCGGCGGTGATCCCGGGGAAGTCCTCGGCGCGCTCGCGGATCTGGAGGGCCTGCTTGGGTGAGGCCTCGTCCGTGATCGGGATCGGCTGGTAGGGCGAGCCGTTCCAGCAGGGCTGCGGCGTCTTGGAGTCGCAGAGGCGGACCTTGTCGGAGACTTCCTTCGTGGTCATGCCGAGGACGTCGGCGAGCTTGGCGAGGGCCGCCTTGCCGTCGTCCTTCATCTTCATCAGGTCCGTGCGGGACGCGGAGACGACCAGGCGGGTCTCGTTGTCGGCGATCGGCACGCCGCGGGCGTCGAGGATCGAGCCGCGTACGGCGGGGTCGACGACCTGCTGGACGTGGTTGCCGGAGGCTTCCTCGGCGTACTCCTCGCCGTTGCGGACCTGGAGGTACCAGAGGCGGCCGCCGAGGGTGAGGAGGAGGGAGAGCACGAGGATCTGGATGACGATGAGACGGATCTGGACTCTTGGGGTCCGTCCGGTCTCGGGAATGTTGGTCACAGGCGCTTGACCCCCTTGATGCGTCCGGCGCGCGCGACGCGGGCCTTGGCCGCCTTCATCCGCAGGCCGCCGCGCTGGTTGCCGATGCGCAGGCCCGTGCCGGAGGAGAGCCAGCCGGACGCGACGTCCGTGGCGGCCTTGTTGGCCGGGGAGGTCTCCCCCAGTGGGTCGTTCTCGGCTCTGCGGGCGAGCGCGATGATGAGCGGCACCGTGAACGGCGCGAGGAGCAGGTCGTACAGGGCGGCCGTGAAGAGGAGCCCGCCCAGGCCCACGTGGCGGGCGGCGGTGTCCCCCACGAGGGCGCCCACGCCCGCGTAGAGCAGGGTCGAGCCGATGGCGGCGCTGACGACCACGACGAGCGGCCCGGTGGCCGACCTGAGCCGCCCGGTCTCCGGCTTGGCCAGGCCCGCCAGGTAGCCGACGACGCACAGGACCAGGGCGTACCGCCCGGCGGCGTGATCGGCCGGCGGGGCCAGGTCCGCGAGGAGTCCGGCGCCGAAGCCGACGAAGGCGCCGCCCACATGGCCGTAGACCAGGGCGAGGCCGAGCACCGTGAGCAGCACGAGGTCCGGGACAGCGCCCGGCAGCTGCAGCCGGGCCAGGACGCTGACCTGGATGACCAGGGCGACGACGACCAGGGTGGTGGAGAGCAGGATTCGGTTGAAGCGCATGGTTCCGGTGCTCCTACTGCTCGTTGCCGTTGTCGACGCCGTCGGCCGGGGCCTGTCCTGACGGGGTGGCCGTCACGGTCACCGTCGGGGTCGGCTTCGGCTTGGCGGGCTTCTTCGGCAGGACCGTGTCGCGCGGGTCCTCGCGGGGCGCTTCGACGACGACTCCGACGATGTCCAGCTTGGTGAAGCCGACGTACGGCTTGATGTAGATGTTGCGCGTCAGGTCGCCGCCCGACGGGTCGACGCGGACGACCTCGCCGACCGGCACGCCGGGCACGAACGGCTTGTCCTTCTGCGATCCGAAGGTGACCAGGCGGTCGCCCTTCTTGATCTCGGCCTTGCCGTTGAGCATCTGCACCGAGAGCGGGCGGTCGCCCTGTCCGGTGGCGAAGCCGAGCTCGTCGGTCTTCTCCATGCGGGTGCCGACGGTGAAGTCGGGGTCGTTGGCGAGCAGGACGGTCGCGGTCCCGGGGCCGACCGTGGTGACGCGGCCGACCAGGCCGTCGCCGTTCAGGACGGTCATGTCGCGCTTGATTCCGTCGTTGGCGCCCGCGTCGATGGTGACGGTCCAGGAGAAGCCCTGGGCCGCTCCTATGCCGATGACTTCGGCGCCCTTGATGCCGTACTGACCGGCACCGGCGCTCTTGAGCATGCTGTCCAGCTGTCTGACCCGACTGCGGTTGCGGTCGTCGCTGCCGAGCTTCGCCTTCAACGCGGCGTTCTGCCGCGTGAGTTCGGCGATCCGGTCATGCCGGTCGCCGGAGTCCCGTACCGCGCCGATGGCGTTGCCGATCGGGTCGACGGCGGACGACACGCCGTTCTCGACCGGGCCGAAGACCGTGGCGGCGGCCTGGCGGGCACCGTCGACCGGCGAGTCCTCGCCACCACGGATGTCCACCGTGATCAAAGCGAACGCGATGGCGATCAGCAGCACCAGGAGCAGCCGGCTCTCTCGTGTGTCCCTCACGTGCGGCGGCCGTGCCTTCCTCAGTTGGAAATCTTTGGAATCCGCGGCATCCGGGGCGCCGCGGAATTGTTGTGCCGTGCCTTCTGAGCCCTCTATATCAACGATCCGCCGCACGAGGTGACAGGCACTCGTACGGCGGACACCCTTTCAGCGGGTTCGCGCCACCCTCAGCGGCGCGGCGATGCGTCAAGGACCTGCTGAAGCGCCTCGAACTCCTCGACGCACTTGCCGGAGCCGAGCGCCACGCTGTCCAGCGGGTCCTCGGCGATGTGGATCGGCATGCCCGTCTCGCGGCGCAGACGCTCGTCGAGGCCGCGCAGCAGGGCGCCGCCTCCGGTGAGAACGATGCCGCGGTCCATCACGTCACCGGAGAGTTCCGGCGGGCACTTGTCGAGGGTCGTCTTGACCGCGTCCACGATCGCGTTGACCGGCTCCTCGATGGCCTTGCGGACCTCGGCGGCCGAGATGACGACGGTCTTGGGCAGCCCGGAGACCAGGTCCCTGCCGCGGATCTCGGTGTGCTCGTCGGCGTCCATGTCGTACGCCGAGCCGATGGTGATCTTGATCTGCTCGGCGGTGCGCTCACCGAGGAGGAGGGAGTACTCCTTCTTGATGTGCTGGATGATCGCGTTGTCCAGCTCGTCGCCCGCGACGCGGATCGACTGTGCCGTGACGATTCCGCCGAGCGAGATGACGGCGACCTCGGTGGTGCCGCCGCCGATGTCGACCACCATGTTGCCCGTGGCCTCGTGGACCGGCAGGCCGGAACCGATGGCCGCGGCCATGGGCTCCTCGATGATGTGCACCTGGCGGGCGCCGGCCTGCGAGGAGGCCTCGATGACGGCGCGGCGCTCGACTCCGGTGATGCCGGAGGGCACACAGACGACGACACGCGGGCGGGCGAGGTACCGCCGCTTGTGGATCTTGAGGATGAAGTAGCGGAGCATCCGCTCGGTGATCTCGAAGTCGGCGATGACGCCGTCCTTCAGCGGTCGCACGGCAACGATGTTGCCCGGCGTGCGACCGATCATCTTCTTGGCTTCGGCGCCGACAGCGAGGATGCCACCGGTGTTGGTGTTGATCGCGACCACGGACGGTTCGTTGAGAACGATCCCGCGACCCCTGACGTACACCAGCGTGTTGGCGGTCCCGAGGTCGACAGCCATGTCACGGCCGATGAACGACATGTTGTTCCCCATGAGGATGCGTCTGGCCTTCCCTGGAGCTTCTGATGGCTTTTTAGGTAGGCGAGGTGGGTGCTGTGTGGCGTGGAGGCTTCCATCGTAGTCTCGCCTGCACGATCACGGCGCTAGGGTCTTCGCCATTGTCAGCAGATGATGCGCCGCCTCGCTCTTGGAGACGTGCCATCGGAGGCACGGGTTCCCCCAATTGGGGCGCATATGCCAAGGGGCGGCCGGTTTTCTCGGCCACCCCTGGTCAGGGCGGCGCCCTGCTGACTGGGCGTCAGAAGTCTTTACGGAACTCTTTACCTGTGTCCCTCAGGTGTCCGTCAGGCGAGACGCGCCCGGCGTCAGGCGACACCCGGGAAGAAGATCTTCAGCTCGCGCTCGGCGGACTCCTCGGAGTCCGAGGCGTGGATCAGGTTCTCCCGGACGATGCTGCCGAAGTCACCCCGGATGGAGCCGGGCGCGGCGGCGATCGGGTCGGTCGGACCCGCGAGGGCGCGCACGCCCTCGATGACACGCTCACCCTCGACGACGAGCGCGACGACCGGACCGGAGGACATGAAGTCGACCAGCGGCTCGTAGAAGGGCTTGCCCTTGTGCTCGCCGTAGTGCTGCTCCAGCGTCTCCTGGTCGAGCGAGCGCAGTTCGAGGGCGGAGATCGTCCAGCCCGCCTTGCGCTCGATGCGGCCGATGATCTCGCCGATCAGGCCACGACGGACGGTGTCGGGCTTGAGCAGGACGAGAGTGCGCTGGGTCATGTGCGGCTCCAAGCATTTTTTCTACGAGCGTGTGGGTTGCCCGGCAGAATACCGGCACCCACTACACCGCGTTACCTCCGGCCCCACCCCCGGGGGCCCGCACCGTCAGGCCTCTGCCTCGGCCTGTGCCGCGAACCTGGCCTTCGCCTCGTCGATCTTCTGGCCGAAGTGGATCGAGGCCCACCACAGCGCGGCGAACACCGCCCCCATGAAGAACATGATCGGCACGACGAAGCCGCTCGCGATGAGCGCGATCTGCAGCGCCCAGCCGAGCTGCACCCCGCCGGGCCGGGTGATCACTCCGCACAGCAGGACGCAGAACAGCATCGCGATGCCGCAGACCGTCCAGACCGTGCCCATCGAGAGGTCCGGGTCCTTCATGGCGACCAGACCGGCGAAACCGATGACGAAGAACTCGCCGATCAGCGTCGAAGCACAGAGCGTACGCACAGGAGTCAGCCCCTCCCCAGGAGCAGTCGGGCCTCGCCGACCGTGATGACGGAGCCGGTGACCAGGACGCCACCGCCCGCGTACTCGCCCTCTTCCTCGGCGAGGGTGATCGCTGCTTCAAGGGCGTCCGGCAGGCGCGGCTCGACCTGGACGCGGTCGTCGCCGAAGACCTCGACGGCGATCCCGGCCAGCGTGTCCGCGTCCATCGCCCGATGGCTGGAGTTCTGCGTGATGACGACCTCGGCGAAGATCGGCTCGAAGGCTTCGAGCAGTCCCCTCATGTCCTTGCCGTCGCTCGCCGCGACCACGCCGATCAGGCGGCTGAAGTCGAAGACCTCGCTGATCGCCTCGGCGGTGGCGCGGGCGCCCGCCGGATTGTGCGCGGCGTCCAGGACGACGGTCGGCGAGGTGCGCACGACCTCCAGGCGGCCCGGCGACGAGACCGAGGCGAAGGCCTTGCGGATGGTGTCGATGTCGAGGACGCGCGCGTGCTGCGAGCCGATGCCGAAGAACGCCTCCACCGCGGCGAGCGCGACGGCGGCGTTGTGCGCCTGATAGGCGCCGTGCAGGGGCAGGAAAACCTCTTCGTACTCCCCGCCGAGACCGCGCAGCGTCAGGAGCTGGCCGCCGACCGCGACCGTGCGGGAGACGATGCCGAACTCCAGGCCCTCGCGGGCCACCGTCGCGTCGACCTCCACGGACTTCTTCAGGAGCACCTGCGCCGCGTCCACCGGCTGCTGGGCGAGGATCACCGTCGCGTCCTGCTTGATGATGCCGGCCTTCTCCGCGGCGATCTCGCCCGGCGTGCCGCCCAGGCGGTCGGTGTGGTCCAGGTCGATGGGCGTGACCACGGCGACGGAGCCGTCGATGACGTTCGTCGCGTCCCAGCTGCCGCCCATGCCGACCTCGACGACGGCGACGTCCACGGGGGCGTCCGCGAAGGCCGCGTACGCCATGCCAGTGAGCACCTCGAAGAAGGAGAGCCTGTACTCCTGTTGGGCGTCGACCATCTCGACGTACGGCTTGATGTCGTTGTACGTCTCCACGAAGCGCTCGGCCTCGATGGGGGCGCCGTCCAGACTGATCCGCTCGGTGATCGACTGGACGTGCGGCGAGGTGTAACGCCCGGTGCGCAGCTCGAAGGCGGTGAACAGGGCCTCGATCATGCGGGCCGTGGACGTCTTGCCGTTCGTGCCGGTGATGTGGATCGAGGGGTACGCCCGCTGGGGCTCGCCCAGGACGTCCATCAACGCGGCGATCCGGCTGACGGAGGGCTCCAGCTTCGTCTCTCCCCAGCGGCTCGCGAGCTCTGTCTCGACCTCGCGCAGCGCCTTGTCGATCTCCGGGTCGGTGGGGCGCGACGGGATGTCGCCCTGGGGCGGGCCCGCCTGCGTGCGCAGGGTGCGGCTGCCCGCCTCGATCACTGCGAGGTCGGGGTCACGGTCGGTCTCGGCGCCGACGATCTCTTCGAAACGGTCGTCGCTGTCGTCGTGGTCGTCGCGGTCGGGGTGCGCGCTGTCAGGCGGGGGGAGGTCACTCACGTACGCCAGTCTACGGACGGGGTGTGACAGCCGCCGTCGGGACCTGTCGGGGCGCCGTCGGGACTTTAGTCACAGTCGATTTGGGACTTTCGTCCCGCCGATCCGGGGCTTCACCGGGCAAACTTGGCGATCATGGACATAGGTATCGACCTCGGCACAGCGAACACCCTTCTCTACGTACGCGGCCAGGGCATCGTGCTCAACGAGCCGTCCGTGGTCGCCGTCAAGGAGGGCGCGCGCACCGCCCTCGCGGTCGGTACGGAGGCCAAGGAGACGATCGGCCGGACCCCGGGTTCCATCACCGCGATCCGCCCGCTGCGGGACGGCGTGATCAGCGACTACGAAGCCGCCGAGGAGATGATCCGGCACTTCGTGCGCAAGGCCGTGCCGGGGCGCCGTCCTCGTACGCGGATGGTGATCTGCGTGCCGAGCGGTGTCACGCAGGTCGAGCGCAGGGCCATCGTGCACGCGGCGCAGCGGGCCGGGGCCCGTGCCGTGCATCTGGTGGAGGAGCCGATGGCGGCTGCGATCGGGGCGGGGCTTCCGGTGGCGGAGCCGCGGGGCTCGATGGTGGTCGACATCGGGGGCGGCACGACCGAGGTCGCGGTGATCTCACTCGGCGGGATCGTCACGGCGCAGTCGCTGCGGGTGGGCGGGGACCGCTTCGACGAGGCGATCACGCACTTCGTGCGCAAGGAGCACGGGCTGCTCATCGGCGAGCGCACCGCCGAGGACGTCAAGGTCGCGATCGGCTCGGCGTGGCCGGTGCCGGGGGACGACGCCCTGGAGTCGCGGACGTTCACCGTGCGGGGCCGGGAGAAGGTGCGGGGCCTGCCGAAGACGGTGGAACTGACGGTGCGTGAGGTGCGGGCTGCCCTCGACGAGCCGGTGGAGGCGGTGATCGCCGCGGTGCGGACGACGCTGGAGGAGTGCCCGCCGGAGCTGTCCGGCGACGTGATGGAACACGGCATCATCCTGACGGGCGGCGGCGCGCTCCTGCCGGGCCTCGACCTGCGCATTGCTTCGGCGACGGGCATCCCGGTCTTCGTGGCGGACGACCCACTGGACAGCGTGGCGCTGGGCTGCGGCAAGTGCGTGGAGGACTTCGACGGCCTGGAGCGGGGGATGACGGCGGCGTAGGGGTCGGATGCGGGGTAAACGGGTGGGCGGGAAGGTCTTTTCGACGCGGCCGCTGCCGGGGGCGGAGAACGCGGCGTCCGCCCCACCGCAGGGACCCTCAGGTCAAGTCCCCCGCGGGCAGCGTCGCGAGGACCGCGTAGAGCCCCCCGCAGGGGCCCGCCGAGAAGGTGCCGCCCATCGCATGGACCCGCTCGGCCATCCCGGCGGTACCGGTCCCGGCGGAGACGGGTGAGAAGGAAGGCCCAGCACCGGGCAACGTGTTGCGCACACTGACCCGCAGGCGCCCGCCGGCAACCCGTACCCGCACATCCACCCGCTCCCCCGGCGCATGCTTGGCCGCGTTCGTCAGACACTCCTGCACCACCCGGTGCACGGCGGCCTGGCGAATCGGCGAAAGCCGGTGGGCGGCCCCGTCGACCAGGAGGTCGACCGGCGTGCCCGCGCGCTCACTGCGCTCGGCCAGCTCGGGGAGCGCGTCGAGACCGGGCGTGGGGGCGCCGTCCACGCCCCGCCGCACGATGATCTCGTTCAGCATCCGGTGCGCCGAACGCGCCGTCTCCGACAACTCCTCGAAGCCGTCCTCGAAGTCACCGCCCGTGGCCCGCCGCGCGAGCACCTGCGAGCGCACGCTCAGCAGCGTCAGCTCGCGGCCCACGAAGTCGTGCACGTCCCGTGCGATCCGGGCCCGCTCCTGCTGCACCGCGTGCAACGCGTCCGTCTCGGCCCGCTGCGCCTGGAGCGCACGCACCAGGTCCTGGCGGTTGGCCGCGACCCCGACCCCCGCGGCGAGCACGCCGATCGGCACGACCAGGCCGAGGAAGGAGCCCAGCGTGTCCCCGCGGTGGACCGGCCAGCCGGGGAGGGTGAACATCACGTACGCGAAAGCCACGTACCCGATCACGCCGCACGTACCGGCGAGACGGCCGCGGTACCTGCCGAGGGAGTACAGCGCGAACTGCGCGAGGGTCAGTTCGTGCAGCCAGCCGATGAGCACGAGAGCCACCGCGTACGTCACCCAGGGCGCGCCGCGGCGCACCAGCAGGGACGCGGCGCCGCAGGTGAGGACCAGGGCCGCGAGGGGGCCGTTGAGGGCGTTGTCCGCCTCGGCGAGGCCGGGGATGTCCAGGCTCATCAGAGCGAGGCAGCTGAGCGCGGTGAGAGCGTCAAGGGCCCGGGGAGCACGCGACCAGCGCCCGGCCAGACGGCGGCCCGCGGCCGTCGCCCCGCGGATCGCCTGGGCGACGGGCTGGTCGTGCATGCCTTCCATCATCCAAGGTCTTTCTGCCCGAATCATCAGACTTATGACCTTTATTTCGTGAAGTGTGACACGTCGACGTCATCCGGCGTGGCGGTCCCCGAAAGCCCACCACCGGGGGTCAAATCAGACCATGTGGTATGCCCAGAATCCCGGCCGACGGACCCGCCAACTGCTCGGCGACGGCGCGGTCCTGCTCTGGACCGCGCTGTGGACCGCCGCCGCCGTCGTCGCCTACCGGCTGGCCTGTCTGCTCACCCGCCCCGCGCCTGAGACTCCGCCCCCGCCCATCGGCGACCCCTCACGCCTGCCCCTGGTCGGTGATCGCGTCGACTCCGCACTGCGCATCGCCGCGGACGTCGCCGGAGCCGGGGACCCGGTGACCGTGCGCGCGGCGGTGATCGTGGGTGCCGTCGTCGTCTTCCTCGTGCCCGTGGGTCTCGTGCTCAACAGCTGGCTCCCCCGCCGCCTGCGCTGGATCCGGCAGGCCGCAGCCGCCCACGAGCTCGCCGCGAGCGACGACGGCCGTGAACTGCTCGCCCTGCGCGCCCTGCTGCGCCCCTTGGACGAGGTCGCGCGGACCGCGAACGAGCTCCCGGACGCCACCGCCGGCAGCCTCGCCGAGGGCTGGCGCGGCGGCGACCCGGACGTCATCGACGCGCTCGCCGAGGCGGAGCTGGTGCGCCTCGGGCTGCACATCCCCGACAACGGGACAGGGCTCACGGAACCGTACGGTCCCATGAGCCCTGTCTCCACCGCGTGAGAGATCGCGCGACGATCGCGTGACTAGCCCTGCGGCAGCCCGTCCAACTGGGCCTGCAGGCGGGCGATGTCGGCGTCCGCCTTGGTGAGGCGGCCACGGATCTTGTCGACCACGTTGTCCGGCGCCTTCGCCAGGAACGCCTCGTTGCCCAGCTTCGCCGTGGCCTGCGCCTTCTCCTTCTCGGCGGCGGCGAGGTCCTTGGCGAGGCGCTTGCGCTCCGCCGCGACGTCGATCGTGCCGGACAGGTCGAGCGCGACCGTGGCGCCCGAGACCGGCAGCGTGGCGGTGGCCGCGAAGCCCTCGCCCTCCGGCTGGAGCCGCAGGAGCTGACGGATGGCCGCCTCGTGCGGGGCGAGCGCCGTGCCGTCCAGGGAGAGGCGGGCCGGGACCTTCTGGCCCGGCTGAAGCCCCTGGTCGGCGCGGAAGCGGCGGACCTCGGTGATGACCTGCTGGAGGGTCTCGATCTCCTGCTCGGCCCCGCGGTCACGGAAGCCGCTGTCGAACGGCCACTCGGCGATCACGAGGGACTCGCGGCCGGTGAGGGTCGTCCAGAGCGTCTCCGTCACGAACGGGACGATCGGGTGCAGGAGGCGCAGCGTCACGTCGAGGACCTCGCCCAGGACGCGGCCCGAGACCTTCGCCGCGTCGCCGCCGCCCATGAAGGTCGTCTTGGACAGCTCGACGTACCAGTCGAAGACCTCGTCCCACGCGAAGTGGAAGAGGGCATCCGACAGCTTGGCGAACTGGTAGTCGTCATAGAGCGCGTCGACCTCGGCGACCGTCGCGTTCAGTCGGGACAGGATCCAGCGGTCCGTCGCCGACAGCTGCTCGGCGGGCGGGAGTTCGCCCTCGATCGTGGCGCCGTTCATCAGCGCGAAGCGCGTGGCGTTCCAGATCTTGTTGGCGAAGTTGCGCGAGCCCTGGACCCAGTCCTCGCCGATCGGCACGTCGACGCCGGGGTTGGCGCCGCGGGCCAGCGTGAAGCGGACGGCGTCCGAGCCGTACTTGTCCATCCAGTCCAGCGGGTTGACCGCGTTGCCGAAGGACTTCGACATCTTCTTGCCGAACTGGTCGCGGACCATGCCGTGCAGCACGATCGTGTGGAACGGCGGGGTGCCGTCCATCGCGTACAGACCGAACATCATCATCCGGGCGACCCAGAAGAAGAGAATGTCGTAGCCGGTGACCAGGACGGAGTTCGGATAGAACTTCGCGAGGCTCTCGGTCTCCTCGGGCCAGCCGAGCGTGGAGAACGGCCACAGGCCGGACGAGAACCACGTGTCGAGGACGTCGCTGTCCTGCGTCCAGCCTTCGCCGGTGGGCGCCTCGTCGTCGGGTCCGACGCAGACGACCTCGCCGTTCGGCCCGTACCAGACGGGAATCCGGTGGCCCCACCACAGCTGGCGCGAGATGCACCAGTCGTGGAGGTTGTCGACCCAGTCGAAGTAGCGCTTCTCCATGTCCTGCGGGTGGATCTTGACCTTGCCGTCGCGGACCGCGTCACCGGCGGCCTTCGCGAGCGGGCCGACCTTGACCCACCACTGCATCGACAGGCGCGGCTCGATGGTGGTCTTGCAGCGCGAGCAGTGGCCGACGGAGTGCGTGTACGGCCGCTTCTCGGCGACGATGCGGCCCTCGGCGCGCAGGGCGCCGACAATGGCGCTGCGGGCCTCCAGCCGGTCCAGGCCCTGGAAGGGACCGGGGACGGTGATGACCGCGTGCTCGTCCATGACCGCGATGTTCGGCAGGTCGTGACGCTGGCCGATCTCGAAGTCGTTCGGGTCGTGCGCCGGGGTCACCTTGACGCAGCCCGTGCCGAACTCGGGGTCGACGTGCTCGTCCGCGACGACCGGGATCGAGCGGTCGGTCAGCGGCAGCTTGATCAGCTTGCCGACGAGGTGCTTGTAGCGCTCGTCGTCCGGGTGGACGGCGATGGCCGTGTCACCGAGCATCGTCTCGGCGCGGGTGGTGGCGACGACGAGGGTCTCGTCCCCGTCGCCGTACTTCAGGGAGACGAGCTCGCCGTCGTCGTCCTGGTACTCGACCTCGATGTCGGAGATCGCGGTCAGACAGCGCGGGCACCAGTTGATGATGCGCTCGGCGCGGTAGATCAGCTCGTCGTCGTAGAGCTTCTTGAAGATGGTCTGGACGGACTGGGAGAGGCCCTCGTCCATCGTGAACCGCTCACGGTCCCAGTCGACGCCGTCGCCGAGGCGGCGCATCTGCCCGGAGATCTGGCCGCCGGACTCGCCCTTCCACTTCCAGACGCGCTCGATGAACTCCTCGCGCCCCAGGTCGTGGCGGGACTTGCCCTCCTTGGCGAGCTCGCGCTCCACGACGTTCTGCGTGGCGATGCCGGCGTGGTCCATGCCCGGCTGCCACAGCGTCTCGAAGCCCTGCATGCGCTTGCGGCGCGTGAGGGCGTCGATGAGCGTGTGCTCGAAGGCGTGGCCCAGGTGCAGGGACCCGGTGACGTTCGGCGGCGGAATGACGACGGTGTACGGCGGCTTCTCACTGTTCGCATCGGCGGAGAAGTAGCCGCGTTCTACCCAGCGCTCGTACAGCGTCCCCTCTACCTCGGCCGGCGCGTACTGGGTCGGCAGTTCGGTGATGGGCGCTGAATTCTGCTGCTGAGTGTTCTCGGTCACCGGGCCAGTTTAGAGGTGTCACAGACCCGTCCCGAAACCGGATTCTTGAGTAACGGTTGCGGCCGTGCGCCCCATGGGGGCTCTGCCTTCGTACAGGATGTCGGCATCACATAAGCGTTCGGAGGGGAACCCACGCGATGAGCTACAACCAGCCTGGCCCGTACGGCGGGCAGCAGCCCCAGCAGCCCGGTCCTTACGGGCAGCAGCCGGGCCAGCCTGGCCCCTACGGCCAGCAGCCGCAGGCTCCCCAGCCCGGCTACGGCTACCCCCAGCAGGCCCCCCAGGGCGTCCCCCCGCAGCAGGGCGGCTACAGCCAGCCGCAGCAGCCGGGGCCGTACGACCACAACCAGCAGGGCGGCCCGTACGGGCAGGTCCCCCCGCCGCCGCCCGCGGGTAGCGGCGGCAAGAAGACCGGGATCATCATCGGCGCGGTCGTGGCGCTCGTCGCGATCGGCGGCGGCATCTGGTGGTTCACGGCGGGCAAGGACGACAGCTCGTCGGCGGGGAACTCCGCGGTCGTGGACGACGGCGCGCACAAGCTGGTCACGCCCGAGACGGTGCTCTCCGAGTACAAGAAGAAGGCCGGGGCCAGCGACGGCTTCGACGACGATGACATGAAGGAAGCCGAGAAGGACGGCGTCAAGAACGGCACGCCCGTGGACGCGGAGTACCAGTCGGGCGACAAGAGCAACCCGCTGGCACAGAAGATGATCAAGTTCATGGGCGTCTATGGAGAGATCGACAACCCGTCCAAGGTGGTCGACGGGATGTTCGCCAAGATGAAGAAGGAGTCGGTGGACGAGAGCACCGACACGGGCAAGCTGATCGGCAGCCCCGAGAGCTTCAACGGCGACGGCGCGGTCCTCAAGTGCCAGGAGACCGAGATCAAGGGCGGCGCCTCCGGTCCCAAGTCGATCCGCATGCCGGTCTGTATCTGGGGCGACAACAGCACGCTCGGCGTCGTCATCCCGGTCGACATGGCGTCCGCCATGACCGGCAAGAGCGCCTCGCTGGAGGACGCCGCGGACACCACGTCCAAGCTCCGCAAGGAAGTACGCGTCAAGTCGTGACGCCCTGACGGCGCCTCAGCGCGCACAGCAGCCCCGGCCGCTTCGGCCGGGGTTGCTTCCGTCAGGATGTCGGCATCACATAAGCACACTCACGGGGGAACCCACGTCATGAGCTACAACCAGCCAGGCCCGTACGGCGGACAGCCGCCCCAGCAGCCCGGTCCCTACGGCCAGCAGCCGCAGGCACCCCAGCCCGGCTACGGCTACCCGCCGCAGGCCCCGCAGGGTGTGCCCGGTCAGCAGCCGGGCCCGTACGGCCAGCAGCCTCAGGCCCCTTACGGCCAGCAGGCCCCTTACGGACAGGTCCCGCCGCCTCCGCCCCAGGGTGGCGGCAAGAAGACCGGCGTCATCATCGCAGCCGTGGTCGCGGTCGTGGCGGTCGCCGTGGGTGGTTACTTCGTTCTCGCGGGCGGTGACGACAAGGACGGCGGCAAGAAGGGCGGTTCCTCGTCGGTGGCGGGCGGCGGCGCGGCCGACGGCGGCATGAAGGACGACGGGCCGCACAAGCTGATCACGCCGGCCACGGTCCTCACCGAGTACAAGCTGGAGAAGGATGCCGGCAGCGAGAGCGGCATGACCTCCTCCGACGTCAGGCAAGCCGAGAAGCACGGCGTGAAGAACGCCAAGGACATCGCGGGTCAGTACCAGTCGGGGACCGAGGACAACCCGCTGTCGCAGAAGATCCTCCAGTTCAACGGCGTCTACGGCGACATAGCGGAGCCGGAGGACGTCGTCGACGCGATGTTCGGCGAGGCGGAGAAGAACGCCCAGGAAGGCGGCAGCGGGAGCACCGGTCAGAAGATGACCCTGGTCGGCAGCCCCAAGTCGTACAGCCCCGCCGGGCTCGACGGAGCGGTCCTGAAGTGCCAGGAGATGAAGCTCGACTTCGGCTCCTCCTCCACGGCGGGCGCGAGCCAGGGCCCGAGCGAGATGTCGATGGCCACCTGCATCTGGGGTGACCACAGCACCCTCGGCATCGTGATCACCACGGACGTGGCGAACGCGATGGGCGGCAAGAGCGCCGACCTCGACGCGGCAGCGGAGACATCGGCCAAGTTCCGCAAGGAAGTTCGCGTCAAGCTCTGACGCCGGAGGGGAATCCACACATGAGCTACAACCAGCCGGGCCCGTACGGCAATCAGCCGCCGCAGCAACAGCAGCCCGGGCCCTACGGTCAGCAGGCGCCCTACGGTGGCCCCCAGCAGCCGCCCGCGCCGCAGCCCGGGTACGGCTACCCGCAGCAGCCACAAGGCCCTTACGGGCAGCAGCCGCAGGCTCCTTACGGGCAGGTTCCGCCTCCCCCGCAGGGCGGTGGCGGCAAGAAGGGCGGGATCATCGTCGGCGTCGTCGTGGCGGTCGCCGCGATCGGTGCCGGTGTCTGGTGGTTCACCGCGGGCAAGGACAGTGGTTCCGTCGCCGACGACGGCAAGACGTACAAGCTGACGGCGCCCGCGTCCGTGCTCGGCGGCGAGTACAAGAAGGACACGTCGGGCGGCAGCGGTGGCGGCATGTCCTCCAGTGACCTCAAGGAGCTGGAGCAGCAGGGTGTCAGCAACCCCAAGGACGTCTTCGCCGCGTACAACTACGGCGAGGGCTCGGCCATGAAGTCCCTCAACTACTCCGGCGTGTACGGCGAGATCGACGACCCGGAGAAGGTCGTGGACGCCATGTTCGCCGAGATGAAGAAGAAGTCCACCGAGGAGCCCGGGAGCATCCAGCTCATCGGCGACCCCGAGGAGTTCACCCCGGACGGCTTCGAGAACGGCGTCATGAAGTGCCAGCAGGCCGAGTTCAAGATGGGTGAGACCGGCGCCGGTGACGAGGGCGTCCCGAACAGTTTCAAGACGCCGATGTGCGTCTGGGGCGACCACAGCACGGTGGCGTCCGCGGCCTACTCCGATGTCGCCGCGACCGCGAGCGGCGCGGACATCGAGCTGGAGGACGTCGCGAGCCTGGTGACCAATCTGCGCGACGACGTGCGCGTCGAGGTCAAGTAGGCGACAGGGGAAGCGAAAAGGGGCGCCCGGCGATCGAATCGCCGGGCGCCCCCTCTCGCGTATGCCCTGAAGCTACGCCGACTTCTGCTCGCCGCCGGACCCCGGGCCCCGCGCGTCGCGCGGCACCAGGGTCGGGTTCACGTTCGAGTGGACGACGTCCGCCGTGATGACCACGCGGGCCACGTCCTTGCGGGACGGGACCTCGTACATCACCGACTGGAGGACTTCCTCCATGATGGCGCGCAGGCCTCGCGCGCCGGTCTGGCGCAGGATCGCCTGGTCGGCGATGGCCTCCAGGGCCTCACGCTCGAAGTCCAGCTCCACGCCGTCGAGTTCGAACAGGCGTTGGTACTGCTTCACGAGTGCGTTGCGCGGCTCCACCAGGATCTGGAGCAGGGCCTCGCGGTCCAGGTTGTGGACCGAGGTGATCACGGGGAGGCGGCCGATGAACTCCGGGATCATCCCGAACTTCACCAGGTCCTCCGGCATGATGTCCTCGAACCGGTCCTTCTCCTGGAGCTCGCGCTTGGAGTGGATCGTGGCGCCGAAGCCGATGCCCTTCGCGCCCGCCCGCGACTCGATGATCTTCTCGAGGCCGGCGAACGCGCCGCCCACGATGAAGAGCACGTTCGTCGTGTCGATCTGGATGAACTCCTGGTGCGGGTGCTTGCGTCCGCCCTGCGGCGGGACGGAAGCCGTCGTGCCCTCCAGGATCTTGAGCAGGGCCTGCTGGACGCCTTCTCCCGAGACATCGCGCGTGATCGACGGGTTCTCGCTCTTGCGGGCGACCTTGTCGATCTCGTCGATGTAGATGATGCCCGTCTCGGCCTTCTTGACGTCGTAGTCAGCGGCCTGGATGAGCTTCAGGAGGATGTTCTCGACGTCCTCGCCGACATAACCCGCCTCCGTGAGCGCCGTCGCGTCCGCGATGGCGAACGGGACGTTCAGCATGCGCGCGAGCGTCTGCGCGAGCAGCGTCTTGCCGGAGCCGGTCGGGCCGAGCAGCAGGATGTTGGACTTGGCGAGTTCGATCGCGTCGTCACGGCCCTGCGCGCCGCCGGTCTCCCCGGCCTGGACCCGCTTGTAGTGGTTGTAGACCGCCACCGAGAGGGCTTTCTTCGCGGGCTCCTGGCCCACGACATACCCCTCGAGGAATTCGTAGATCTCGCGAGGCTTGGGGAGTTCCTCCCACCGCACCTCGCTCGTCTCCGCGAGCTCTTCCTCGATGATCTCGTTGCAGAGGTCGATGCACTCATCGCAGATGTACACACCGGGACCTGCGATGAGCTTCTTGACCTGCTTCTGACTCTTCCCGCAGAACGAGCACTTGAGCAGATCGCCGCCGTCACCGATGCGTGCCACGAGGTGCTTCCCCTTCGCCTGGGAGACGCCACGTTCAGCGACTCCTGGTGCCTCTATCTGACGGTACCTTGCCCGGCCCCCCGTTCGGGCCCCCCTTGGCACGGTTCACTTCGAGGTGAACCGTGCCAAGGAACGGCAGATGCTACAGCGCTGCGTCAGACGACCGAGGAGTTGTTCATCTTCCGGGTGGAGATGATCTGGTCGACCAGGCCGTACGACAGTGCGTCCTCGGCAGTGAGGATCTTGTCGCGCTCGATGTCGTCGCGGATCTTCTCGATCGGCGTCGTGGAGTGCTTGGCCAGCATCTCCTCCAGCTGCGCGCGCATCCGGAGGATCTCGTTCGCGGCGATCTCCAGGTCGGAGACCTGACCGCGGCCCGTCTCGCTGTAGGGCTGGTGGATCAGGACGCGCGCGTTCGGGAGCGCCATGCGCTTGCCCGGCGTACCGGCCGCGAGGAGCACGGCGGCGGCGGACGCGGCCTGGCCCATGCAGACCGTCTGCACGTCGGGCTTCACGAACTGCATCGTGTCGTAGATGGCCGTGAGCGCCGTGAAGGAGCCACCGGGGCTGTTGATGTAGATCGAGATGTCACGGTCCGGGTCCATCGACTCCAGGCACAGGAGCTGCGCCATGACGTCGTTGGCGGACGCGTCGTCGATCTGCACGCCGAGGAAGATCACGCGCTCCTCGAAGAGCTTCGCGTACGGGTCGTACTCACGCACGCCCTGCGAGGTGCGCTCGACGAAGCGCGGGATGACGTAGCGGGACTCGGCGCTGGGGCCGGTGTACTCGGCCTGGGCGCCCTCGTAGAGGCCGCTGCCGGGGAAGTTCTTCATCTCTGTAGGTCTCCTGAGGAGCGTGGGCTTACGTCGGCTTCGGAAGGGCTGAGCGGTGAGGCTCAGGCTCCGGTGCCGCCGCCGCCCGGCATGCTGGCCGCGTTGGGCATGATGTCGTCGATGAGGCCGTACTCCTTGGCCTCCTGCGGGTCGAACCAGCGGTCGCGGTCCGAGTCGCGGGTGACCTGCTCGACGGTCTGACCCGTGTGGAACGCGGTGAGATCAGCCATCTTCTTCTTCGTGAGGAGAAGGCGCTCGGCGTGGATCTTGATGTCCGACGCGGAGCCCGCGAGTCCGGCGGAGGGCTGGTGGATCAGGATCTCGGCGTTCGGCAGCGCGAAGCGCTTGCCGGGGGTGCCGGCGCTGAGCAGGAACTGGCCCATCGAGGCCGCCATGCCCATCGCGATCGTCACCACGTCGTTCTGGATGTACTGCATGGTGTCGTAGATCGCCATGCCGGCCGTGATGGATCCACCAGGGCTGTTGATGTAAAGGAAGATGTCCTTGTCCGGCTCTGCGGCAAGGAGCAGCAACTGCGCTGTGATCTTGTTGGCGATGTCGTCGTCCACGGCCTGGCCGAGGAAGATGATCCGCTCGCCGAGCAGCCGGTTGTAGACCTGGTCGCCGAGGCCACCACCGATGGAGGGGTCGCCGGCGGCGGAGGGCATCAGATTCGTCACGTATCCACCTGCTCGTCTTACGACGGCGCCGGGCCGTCTCACGTCTTCTTCTGAGGCTTGGGACCCCGCGTGCTCGCCGCTCCGGGGCGGCTTCGGGGACTCCCCTGCCCTCGTATTCATGGACCCTAACGCTCAGCCCCGTCCGGGGAATCCCGCAAGGGGGACTGTTCGCTGTGAGCGCAGGTAGTGCCCCGTAGGGGCGCGGGGAACTGCGCGGCCAGCCCGCGACGGGTCGCACCCGCCGTAGGACCACCCGTGGCAGGCGCTTCTGCGGCTTGTGGGGGTTGCTCGCGCAGTTCCCCGCGCCCCTAAAGGGCCGGGCCCCGGGGACGTGCGTCCCCGGGGCCCGGCTGTGCGCTCAGCGAAGCGAGGCTGCTCAGACCTCGGTCTTCTCCTCGGCCTTGGCATCGGCGGACGCCTCGGCCTGCTCACCCTCGGCGGGAGCCTCTTCCTCGTCGTCGAGGTCAACGACCTCGCCGTTCGTGTCCTTGACCGTCGCGGCCTCCACGACGACCGCGAGGGCCTTGCCGCGGGCGACCTCGCCGACCAGCATCGGGACCTGGCCGCCTTCGACGACGGCCTGGGCGAACTGGTCGGGGGACATGCCGGAGGACTGCGCGCGACGCATGAGGTGCTCGGTGAGCTCCTCCTGGTTCACGTTCAGCTTCTCCTTGTTGACGAGCTCGTCGAGGACGAACTGCGTCTTGATGCCCTTCTCGGCCTGCTCCTTGGTCTCGGCGTCGAACTCTTCCTCGGTCTTGCCCTGGATCTCCAGGTACTTCGCGAGGTCGAGGCCCATCTGGCCGAGCTGGTGGTTCACCAGGTTGTGCTTGCGGGTCTCGATCTCGTCCGCGAGGAGCTTCTCGGGGACGGGGACCTCGACCAGCTCGAGCAGCTTCTCCAGGACGCGCTCCTGGGCCTGCGTCGCCTGGTCGTACTGCTTCATGTTCTCGAGGCGCTTGCGGCTGTCCGCCTTGACCTCGTCGAGGGTGTCGAACTCCGACGCGAGCTGCGCGAAGTCGTCGTCGAGCTCCGGCAGCTCACGGGCGGCGACCTGGGTGACCTTGACGGTCACCTCGGACTCCTTGCCCGCGGCCGAGCCGCCCTTGAGCTCGGAGGTGAAGGTGGCCTCGCCACCGGCCTCCAGGCCCTTCACGGCGTCGTCGATGCCCTCGAGGAGCTCGCCGGAGCCGATCGTGTAGGAGACGCCGGACGCGACGCCGTCCTCCAGGACCTCGCCGTCGACCTTGGCCTCCAGGTCGATCGTCACGACGTCGCCGTCCTCGGCGGCACGCTCGATCGGCGAGGTGGACGCGAAGCGCTCACGGAGCTCCTCGACGGCCTTCTCGACGTCCTCGTCGCTGACCTCGACGGCGTCGACCTCGACCTCGATGCCGGAGTAGTCCGGGATCTCGATCGCGGGACGGATGTCGACCTCAGCGGTGAAGTTGAGGGTCTCGTTGTCCTTCAGCTCGGTGATGTCCACCTCGGGCTGGCCCAGGACGTTGAGCTCGGCCTCGTTCACGGCCTCGGTGTAGAACTTCGGGAGCGCGTCGTTGACGGCCTCTTCGAGGACGGCGCCGCGGCCGAACCGCTGGTCGATGACTCGGGCCGGGATCTTGCCCTTGCGGAAGCCCTTCACCGTGACCTGCTGGTTGATCTTCTTGTAGGCCGCGTCGAGGCTTTCCTTGAGCTCCTCGAAGGGCACCTCAACAGTGAGCCGAACCCGGGTCGGGTTCAGGGTCTCCACGGCGCTCTTCACGGTTCGGTCTCCTTGGGGCTGACTTCTTGGGATTGAGCCCGGCTCAGAGACACACGGGCACACAGCTTGCATAGTAACGGCAAGCGGGAGCCGACCCACAATGCGATCTTGTGAGGGAGATCCTGGGAGAGATCCTGCTGGTCGGGGTGGCGGGATTTGAACCCACGGCCTTCCGCTCCCAAAGCGGACGCGCTACCAAGCTGCGCCACACCCCGTCGGTGCGACACGTAGGGTACATGCACCCAGGCAGTGCGGCGCCCGCTTAATCGCGAGTACGTACGGGGTGTGCGGGGAGGGCGTCCGACCCGCTACGATGCTTGCCGTGCCGCGGTCGCTGACCAGCAGTGTCCTCGACGGGCGGCGCGAGCTGTGCGGGTGTAGCTCAATGGTAGAGCCCTAGTCTTCCAAACTAGCTACGCGGGTTCGATTCCCGTCACCCGCTCTGTTGGCCTCAGGCCCGGTTCCCCGGAACCGGGCCTGAGGCTTTTCTGTGCGCTCACGCCGGGTGCGCCCGCAACCGCATCTGTGCGCTGACAGCGCTCAAGGGCAGCGCGGAGCGCCGCCCGTCCCGGGTCGCCCTCAGAAGCTGATCGAGTTGATGGTCTCGGCCACCTCATTGAGGAAGCGATTTATGGAGGGGGCCATTCCGGTTGAGGCGAGGAAGAACCCGAAGAGCACCGCGACGATCGCGGGCCCCGCTTTGATCGATCCACCGCGGATCAGCACGATGAGGATGATCGCCAACAGCAACACCACTGACAGCGAAATGGCCACACTGATCACACCCTAGGTCGGTCTCTCCCCGGCCCGGGGGGTACGACCCCGCACACCCCCGCCAGGACCATCGTGCCACCAACACGCCGTCCGTATGCGGCCGGTGACACATCGTCGGCCAGGGGCACACACGCCCGGCGCGGGTCCGGCACACGGGGATGCCCTTGGGGCACATGAACACCGCACCTCCGCACGGCAATTCGAAGGCCGCGCACGGCCACTAATTCGGCTTGATCGTTTCCATCGCCACACAACTCGTTCGCCAGAAATTCGAATTGTCGCCGGAGCCACACCCCGGGTTTCACAAAGACCCAATCAATCGGACATTTCGCCAGAGTCGCCTGCGGGCGTTATGCGGCGTTTAAGGGGGATGAAGGGTGACGTACTGGGCATACGACCCGATGTAACTAGGGATGACAGGAGGTGAATCTCCATGTCAACTCCGATGATTTCTGGGTACTCGGACCGCAATACCCCTGGTCCGTCTGTGATTGAGAAGACAGCCGAGTTGGGGGTTTTACGAATACACACAAGCGACGCTAGGGTGCCTCAGATGTTCCACGCTGCCACCATCCCCGCAGGCGCAGTGCGGTCCAGGTTCGTCCCACCGAGCTCATGGTGGGAGGGCCTGTGACGAACTCGGTTCAGCCGCACGGCCGCCACCGGGCGCCGCTCCCCCCGGCACATGTGCCCGCGGACGGAGTACCCGGCCCCCGCGCCCCCCAGTCCACGATGGCCGCGACCGTTTCCCACGCCCCGGCCGGCACCACCGCTCGACCCGGTTCCCCGGGCCTCTCCGGCTCTACGGGCCACCCCGGTTCCACGGGCAGACCCGCCCCCACGGGTCAACCCGCCAAGCAGCGCGACGCGTTCTTCGACAACGCCAAGTACCTGGCGATCGTCCTGGTCGCGATGGCGCACGCCTGGGAGCCGCTGACGGACGGCAGCCGCGCCGCCGAGGCGCTGTACATGACCGTCTACACCTTCCACATGCCGGCGTTCATCCTCATCTCCGGCTATTTCTCACGCAGCTTCGACATGCGGTCCGACCGGCTCAAGCGCCTGGTGACCGGCGTCGCCGTGCCGTACGTCCTCTTCGAGGTCGCGTACACCTTCTTCAAGCGCTACGCGGACAACGACCCGACGCAGCCGATCAGCCTGCTCGACCCCTGGTACCTCACCTGGTTCCTGGTCGCGCTCTTCGTCTGGCGTCTGACGACCCCGCTGTGGAAGCTGGTCCGTTGGCCGCTTCCGCTCGCGCTCGCCATCGCGGTTCTCGCCACCATCTCCCCGGACATCGGCGACGACCTGGACCTGCAGCGCGTGCTGCAGTTCCTGCCCTTCTTCGTGCTCGGCCTGTTCATGAAGCCCGAGTACTTCCAGCTGGTGCGGCGCCGCGAGGTGCGGCTGCTCTCCATCCCGATCTTCGCGAGCGCGCTGCTCCTCGCGTACTGGGCAGGCCCGCGGATGACGTCGGCCTGGTTCTACCGCCGGGACAGCGCACAGGAGTTGGGCGCGCCGTGGTGGGCCGGTGTCGTGATGACGCTGGCGCTCTTCGGCTGCTCCGCGATCCTGACCGCGTGCTTCTTCGCGTGGGTTCCGCGCCGGAAGATGTGGTTCACGGTGCTCGGCGCGGGCACGCTGTACGGCTACCTGCTGCACGGCTTCCTCGCCAAGGGCTCGCGTTTCTGGGGCTGGTTCGAGAACTACGAGTGGATGCACACGCCTGTCGGACAGGTGATCGTGTCGCTGGTGGCCGCGGCGGTGGTGACGCTTCTCTGTACGCCTCCGGTGCAGCGGATGTTCCGCTTCGCCATGGAGCCGAAGATGGAGTGGGCGTTCAAGCGGGACGCTGCCGCGTTGGCTCGGGAGCGGGCCAAGGCTTCTTCCTAACCCTGCGACTGGATGCCCAACAGGGCGCGCATGTTGGCGTACTTCGCTGTGAGGCGGGTGCGTGTCGGCCCGTCTAGCTCTGCTAGGCGGGCCGGATCTGCGTTGTGGGCCAGGTCCGCCTCCTTGACCAGGCGGGCGCCGGGGGTTTCGAGGATGCGGGTGGCGTAGGCCTCGGGGGGTTCGCCCGCCCTCTTGGTGAGGGCTCGCACGATGTCCTTCGTACGTGGGGTGAGGGGCGCGGCCCGGAGCCACTCCTCGGTGAGGGCGTTGTCCTCGATGGCGTCGTGGAGCCAGGCCGCGGCGATTTGTTCTGGCGAGCCGCCTCGGGCCTCGACTCCCTCTGCCACGGCTTCCAGGTGCTCTGCGTAGGGGCGGCCCGCCTTGTCCTTCTGGGTGGCGTGGGCGCGGCGGGCTGTGGCTTCTACCTCGGGGAGGGACAGCAAGGGGTCGGGGTTCATACAGGGGATTCTTTCCCCAACCCCGCCCCTTCCCGAAAACCCGCTGGCGCGGGGGCCTTGAGTACCGTGATCACCGGCTCCGCCGAGTTCGTCCTCAAACGCCGGACGGGCTGGAAACCCTCGATCGCCGGAGGGGCTGAATCTTTCAGCCCCTCCGGCGATTGAGGAGGGCCCTCGCGCCGAGCGAGTTAGTGGGAAGGGGCGGGGTTGGGGAAAATTTAGGCCCTTGCCTTCAGCGCCGCCCTCGCCGGTAGTGCAGTAGCTGCCAGGCCCAGGGCCAGGGTCGCCGCCACGAAGGAGCCGTAGACCAGCGGAGGGATGTACGGGGGCTCGCCCGTCAGGCCGTTCATCATGGGGATCAACGTGGCCAGCGCGATCGCCGAGCCGATCACGATGCCCGCGCCGGCGACGAGGAGCGCCTCCCACCGCACCATCAGCATCACCTGGCGCCGGGTGGAGCCGATCAAACGCAGCGTGCCGAGTTCGCGGCGGCGGTCGAGAACCGTCATCACCAGGGTGTTGACGGCGGCGATCGCCGCGAAACCGCCGAGTACCGCGGCCATCACGGTGTTCGCCCAGGCGTTGACCGCGCGGTCGGTGGACTGTGCGGTGGCGTATTCGTCGCGGTCCTGGAGGGTGCCGAGGGCGGTGAGGGCCGCCGGGGCCGCCCCCTTCGTCCAGATCTCCGAGGAGAAGGAGGAGGTCAGGTGGGGCTTCAAATCCGCTGCGGGGAGGGTGACTTGCGACAGGCCCAGGCCTCGGTCGTACGTGGCCACCACCTTCGGTGACGTCTTCGTACCGTCGGGCATCCGCAGGGCGATCCGCTCGCCCGTCCTCACGTGCGCGGAGTCCGCCAGCTTCGCGTCGACGGCGATCTCGCCCTTGCCGAGCGAGTTCATCGTGCCCGTCCTGACGCCCAGATCCTGGACTTCGGCCAGATCACGGGGTGAACCGGTGATGCCCTGCGTTGACGCCGACTCCAGCCAGCGGTCGCCGCCCGAGCCCACCGGGACCAGGACGGAGGTCTTGAGGAGGCCCACGGCCGAGGTGACGCCCGGGGCCTGCCCGGCCTTCGCCACGGCGGCCGGGGTCGCTCCCGCCCCCGACGCCGTCACGATGTGGTCCGCCGTGATGCCCTCGCGCTGCTGGTCGGCCGCCACCCGGTCCTCGCTGGTGTGCATGAAGACGAGGGTCGAGGAGAACGCCATGGCCAGGACGATCGGGGTGATCGCGGAGGCCAGCCGGCGCGCGTTCGTACGGGAGTTGGCCGCGGCGAGCGAGGCGGACGCGCCGGCGCCGCGCAGCGGGAGTCCGAACAGGGCCGCGCAGGCGCGGGCGACCAGCGGGCCGAGCAGAGCCACGGCGAGCATGAACAGCATGACGATGCCGAGTGCCACGTTGGCCGCGTCGTCCCCCGTCAGCGAGGAGGCGATCCCGGCGAGGACGCAGCCGCCGACGGCCGCCGCGATGCCCAGCGGCGTACGGATCCAGCCGAAGCGCAGGCGTTCCACGGAGGACTCGCTCAGGGCCTGGCCGGGCCTGATGCGGGAGGGGCGGCGGGCCGCCAGGTAGCCGGAGACCAGTGCGGTGAGCACGGCGACGCCGACGGCCGAGACAAGGGGGATGAAGGAGACGGAGAGGTCCAGGGCCTCGGGGATCGCCCCCTTGTCCTTGAGCTGGCCGAACCACCAGCTCGCCAGGGCGATTCCGGGCAGGACACCGACCGCTCCCGCGAGGGGCGCCACGAGCAGGGCCTCGGTGGCGATGGTGCGGCGGATCTGCCGGGGTGTCGTGCCGATGGCCCGCAGGAGTGCGTACTCGCGGGCGCGCTGGCCGACGGAGAGCGCCACGGTGCCCGCCGCGGTGAACATGGCGACCATCGCCGCGATGCCGCCGAAGGAGCCGCCGAGGCCGGTGAGCATCTCCTGGGCGTAGGCGAGCTCCGATCCCTCGGCCTCGCTGCGGTCGTCGCCGGTGTGGACGTCGGCCTTGGTGCCGATGGCCCGCGCCACCTGGGACTTGAGGGCCTCGTCCGTCACGCCGTCCTTGGGCAGGACGGCCACGGCGTCGATGCGGCCCGGGTGGCCGGAGAGGCGTACGGCGTCGGAGTCGGCGAACCAGGCGGTGGGGGCGCCCTGTTGGCCTCGCACGGTGCCGGAGATCCGGAAGTCGCGCGGCCCGTCGGCCGTGGTGAGCGTGGTGTGTTCGCCGACGGCCGCGCCGGGCGCGGCGAGTACGACCTCGCCGGGGTGCGGGGCGCGGCCCGCGGTCAGCTTCTCGCCGGTGAAGGCCGTGGAGCCCCAGCCGTGCGCGGTGACGCCCTTGCCGCCGGACTGCACGGGGAAGGTGACGTCCGGGACGGCGGTGCGTGCTCCGGTCACCGAACCCGCCCTCGCCACCAGGGAGTTGTCGATCCGGGCCCGGTCGGGCAGCGGCGTGTTCGACTCGGAGCGACTGTCACCGCTGCCCGTGACGAAGTGGGCCCGCTGGTCGGCGGCCACCACCACGGGGGCGCCCGCGTACCGGGTGGGCGGCACGGATGCGCGTACCCCGGTCTCCAGGAGGATGCCGCAGGCGGAGACGATCAGCGCGGCCATCATCAGCGCGACGAACGTGCCCACGAAGGCGGCGGGTTTGAAGCGGACGGCGGCGCGGGCGAGGCCGTTGGGCATCGGGATTCTCCGGAGTCGTGAAAGGGGCAGGGGGCGGGTGGCTAGGCCGCCGCTGTGGCGTACGCCGGGGCCGTGAGCGCCGTCATGCGGGCCGCGATCCGCGCCGCCGATGCCCGCTCAAGGCGGTCCACGATCGCGCCGTCGGCGAGGAACAGCACCCGGTCCGCATAAGCCGCGGCAGCGGGATCGTGGGTGACCATGACGACCGTGGCGCCCATGCCGTCGACGGCCGATCGCAGGAGGGTGAGGATCTCGGCTGCGGTGGTGGTGTCCAGGGCGCCGGTCGGCTCGTCCGCGAAGATCACGTCCGGGTTCGTGACCAGGGCGCGGGCGATCGCGACGCGCTGCTGCTGGCCGCCGGAGAGCTCGCCGGGGCGGCGCTTGTGCTTGTCGGCGCCGAGGCCGACGCGCTGGAGCAGGTCGGCGGCCCTGCGCCGGTCGGGGCGGTGGCCCGCGAGGCGCATCGGCAGGACGACGTTCTGTTCGACGGTCAGCGAGGGCAGCAGGTTGAAGGCCTGGAAGACGAAGCCGAGGCGGGTGCGGCGCAGCGCGGTCAGCTTGTTCTCGCTCATGGACGTGATCTCCGTGCCGCCCAGGCGCACCGTGCCCTCGCTGGGCCGGTCGAGTCCGGCCGCGCACTGCAGGAAGGTGGACTTGCCGGAGCCCGAGGGGCCCATGACGGCGGTGAAGCTGCCGCGCTCCAGGGCGAGATCGATACCGCTGAGGGCGTGCACGGCGCCGGCTCCCCTGCCGTACCTCCGGCGCACGCCGCGCAGTTCCACGGCCCAGTCGGCGCCGCGGGGGGCCTCGCCGGGCATGGGGGGTACCGCCGCACTGCCCTCACCGGATCGCCTTTTGCGCCGCAGCCCCATGGCGTCGTCCACCTTCCGTCCGTACGTCCTGATCGATACCTCGAACGTACGGATCCGGGGTGCTGTGGACCATGAGGGTCCCCGGCGGGCCGGGGGTGGGGAGAACCCCACCTCTGGACGCCGAAGCCTGCTTCATAAGTCGTTTGGTAAGCTAACTATTGACGCTTTCTTGACGCCCCCTTTGCCATTTGTGTGCGGTGGGTGCGTCGCCGACTACCAGGAGGAACGGGCCCATCGGACACGCAGACACCCTGATAGCCATGGGCGGCGCTTTTCTCGCCGCCGCGGTGCTCGCCCGCGTGGGCGGCCGCATCGGACTCCCCACCATTCCGCTCTTCATCCTGGCCGGGATCCTCCTCGGCCCGCACACTCCCGGCGTGGTCCTGCTCTCCGACCCCCACGACCTGGAGATGCTCTCGGCGCTCGGCCTGGTGCTGCTGCTCTTCTACCTGGGCCTCGAGTTCCACATGGACGACCTCAAGACGGGCGGCCGCAAGATGGCCCTCGCCGGCGGGACGTACCTCGCGCTGAACGTCGGCGCGGGCCTCGGCTTCGGATTCGCCCTCGGCTGGGGCACCTCCGAGGCTCTGGTCCTCGCCGGGGTGCTCGGCATCTCGTCGTCCGCGATCGTCACCAAGGTGCTCGTCGACACCGGACGGCTCGGCAATCCGGAGACCAAACCGATCCTCGGCATCATCGTCGTCGAGGACATCTTCCTGGCGCTCTACCTGGCGGCGCTGCAACCCGTCCTGTCCGGCGCCGACAGTCTCGCGGCGGCCGTCATGGACGGCGGCAAGGCGTTCGGCTTCCTGCTCCTTCTCGCCCTCGTGGCGCGCTTCGGCACGAAGGTCGTCGGGCGGCTCATGGACACCCGGGACGACGAACTGCTCGTCATCTCCTTCCTAGGGGCCGCGGTCTTCGTCGCCGGGGTCTCGGAGTGGTTCGGGGTCGCGGACGCGATCGGCGCGTTCATGGTCGGCCTGATGGTGGGCAGTACGGCATCCGGCGAGCGCGTGCGCAAGCTGGTGCACCCGCTGCGGGACGCGTTCGGGGCGATCTTCTTCTTCGGGTTCGGCCTCTCCATCGACCCGGGCGACCTGCCCACCGTGCTCTGGCCGGTGCTCGCCGCCGTGGCCGTGACACTGCTGATGAACGTCCTCGCGGGACTCGGTGCCGCGCGCATCTACGGCTTCGGGGCAGGGCCCGCGGCGAACATCTCCACCACCCTGCTCGCCCGCGGAGAGTTCGCCCTGATCCTGGCGACCATGGCGGCCACCGCGGGCCTGGACGAACGGCTCTCCCCGTTCATCGCGGGGTACGTGCTGTTGCTCGCGGTGCTCGGGCCGCTGGCCGCGGGACGCTCGAAGTGGCTGGCCCGGATCCTGCCGGGCGGGCGCGATCCCGTACGCGAACCGGAGCCCGAGCTGTCAGGCGCCCGCTGACGGCTCCCGGCAGATCAGGAGCAGCGCCCGGTCGTCGTTGACGTCCTTCGCGACCGCCTCGATCAGATGCCACGCGGCGCCGTGGAAGCCGCCTGCCACATAGCGGTCGGCTTCCCCGGTGAGGCGGTCGATGCCCTCGCTGATGTCCCGGTCGGAGGTCTCGACGAGGCCGTCCGTGAACAGCATCAGGACGTCGCCGGGGCGCAGGGAGCCCTTGACCGGGTCGAACTGCGCCCCGTCGTACACGCCCAGGAGCGGTCCCTCGGCGGCCATCTGCTCCCAGCGGCCACTGCCCGCGCTGAGCTGGAGGCCCGGCGGATGGCCCGCGGTGAAGAGTTCGTAGTCGCCGCTCTCCAGGTCGAGGACCAGGTGGATGGAGGTCGCGAAGCCCTCGTCCCAGTCCTGGCGCAGGAGGTAGCCGTTGGCGGCGGTCAGGAACGCGTGCGGGGGAAGCGAGCCGAGCAGGCCGCCGAAGGCTCCCGAGAGGAGCAGGGCGCGGGAGCCCGCGTCCATGCCCTTGCCGGAGACGTCAGTGAGGACGACCTCCAGGGTGCGGCCGCCGTTCGTGCGGGCCGCGACCACGAAGTCCCCGGAGAAGGACTGGCCGCCCGCGGGGCGCAGGGCCATCTCGCGGTGCCAGCCGCGGGGCAGCTTCGGCAACTTGCTCTGTACACGGATACGTTCACGCAGGTCGAAGAGCATCGTGCCGCCGCCGCGCCACGGCACGCCGACCCTGCTGCGGAACTGCGCGATGATCAGCCCGAAGAAGCCGCAGGCCGCGACGACGAGGACCACTCCGGGCGTGACCCGCGAGCTGCCTTCCGTGTACGGGCCGAGCTGGACGGACTCCACGATGAGCGCGGCGGCGGCCGTCGCGTACAGGCCGAGCAGGCTGGAGGGCCGAAGGAGCAGGCCGCCGGCCACGATGGGCAGGACGAGCGCCGCGGGCGCGCACCAGACGGGGTTGACGAGGGTGCAGAAGGTGATCACCGGGATGGTGACGAGCAGGCCCGCGAGCGCGATCCAGTCCGAGCCGTCACCCCGGAAGTAGTCCACCCCGGATTTGCGCAGCCCTATGCGCGCCCGGTGGATCCGCTTCTTCATCCGGGCTGTAAACGTCTCGGCTTCCGCTCGACTGCCGTCCATTGCTCCCGGACCCTATCCACCGGGCCAGGCACTTCGCACGGGAGGTGCCGGTTGTCCCCCGTCAGGGGCATGCCGCAGGACCGCGTAAATCCTGTCGCTTCGCCCGCTTCGCCCTGGTAGGCATGGCATATGACGACGGAGATGCGGGAGTTGCGGCAGGAAGACTGGGACGCGTACTACGGCACGCTGGAGCTCGCCTTCGGTGGCGTGGCCGAGGCCAGGGAGGAGCATGAGCTCTGGAACGCCCTGACCGAGTTCGACCGTTTCTTCGGCACCTGGGAGGGCGGGACCTGCGTCGGCACCGCGGGAGCGTTCAGCTTCCGCCTCTCCGTGCCGGGCGGCTCCCTGGTGGACGCGGCCGGAGTGACGATGGTCAGCGTCGCGGCGACGCACCGGCGGCGGGGCATCCTGACGTCGATGATGCGGCGCCAGCTCGACGACGTGCGCGCGAAGGGCGAGTGTTTGGCGGTCCTCACCGCTTCCGAACCCGTCATCTACGGACGGTTCGGGTACGGCGCGGCGACGTTCGCGACGAAGGCCGAGATCGACACCTCCCGCGTACGCCTGTCGGTGCCGGCCGGTACGGATGACGTAGCCCTTCGGTACGCCAAACCCGCCGATGTCCACGAGGCGTGCGAGGCGCTGTACGCGCGGCGGGTGAGCGAGCGGCCGGGAATGCTGGCCAGGCAGCCCGGCTGGGACCGGCTCGGTCTGCTCGACCCGGAGAGCGAGCGGCAGGGCTCGTCGCCGCTGCAGTGCGTTCTCGCCGAGCGGGACGGTGAGCTCGTCGGGTACGCGCGCTTCCACGTGAAGCCCGAGTGGGACGCGGCCGGCCCCAACGGCACGGTCCGGCTGCGCGAGCTGGAGGCCGAGGACCCGGCGGCGTACGCGGCGCTGTGGCGGTTCCTCTTCGGCATCGACCTGACGTCGACGCTCGACGTGCACAACCGCCCGACGGACGACGCGGTGTTCCAGCTCGTCTCGGACGTGCGGCGCTGCCGGATGCAGGTGAAGGACTCGCTCCACGTACGCCTGGTGGAGGTGGGAGCGGCCCTCGCGGCGCGCACCTACCGGACGCCGGTGAATGTGGTGTTGGACGTCGAGGACGCCTTCTGCCCCTGGAACGCGGGCCGTTGGCGGCTCACGGGCGATCTGAAGGGCGCAACCTGTGAGCGCACGGACGATGACGCCGATCTCGCCCTGTCCGTACGGGAGTTGGGCTCGGCCTATCTCGGCGGCGTGTCCCTGACGTCACTGGCGGCAGCGGGCCGCGTACGAGAACTGCGACCGGGGGCCCTGGCGGAGGCGGCGACGGCCTTCGGCTCGGACGTCGCACCGTGGCTGCCGCACGGGTTCTAGCCGGGGGCTTGGGACGGTCCCGGCAGCGCCGCCTTGGCCTTGCGGGTGGCGAGGTACAGGGCGATCAGCCAGCCGATGACGGAGACGCCGAGCACGAGGTTGACGACCAGGACGAGCCAGCGGTTGTCGATGCCCCGGTTGAAGGCGATGAGGGACGGCAGGAGGAAGAGCGCCAGGCTGACCAGCGCGAACAGGGTGGCGGCAAGCAGGCCGATGCCGGCGAACATGGTCAGCCGCTCTTTCGTCGGGACCGGCTCGGCCGGCGGGGCCGCTGGCACTTGGGGCACCAGAAGAGATTGCGGGCGGCGAGGTCGGCGGTGCGGATCTCGCCGCCACAGATGTGGCAGGGCATCGTGGCCCTGCGGTACACGTACACCTCGCCGCCGTGGTCGTCCACGCGCGGCGCGCGGCCCATCGCCTCCGGCGTGTGCTCGGGCCTGACGGTGTCGATGCGGTTGAGGCGTACGCCCTCCCGCATCAGGGCGACCAGGTCCTCCCACATCGCCGTCCACAGGGCGGGCTTGATGTCCTTGCCCGGGGTGTACGGGTCGATGCCGTGCCGGAAGAGGACCTCGGCGCGGTAGACGTTGCCGACGCCCGCGATGACCTTCTGGTCCATGAGGAGCGCGGCGATGGTGGTGCGGCTGCGGGAGATGCGGGCGTAGGCCTCGCCCGGGTCGTCCGCTTCCCGGAGGGGGTCCGGGCCGAGGCGGGCGTGTATCGCCTGCTTCTCCTCGTCCGTGATGAGCGCGCAGGTCGTGGGGCCGCGGAGGTCCACGTACGCGTCTTCGGTGGCGATGCGGAGGCGGACGGTGTCCGTGGGCGGGTTCGCGGCGGCCGCGGTGCCGAAGTTCACCTTGCCGAAGAGGCCCAGGTGGATGTGGACCCAGCCGGTTTCGGCGAAGCCTAGGAAGAGGTGCTTGCCGTGGGCCTCGGCGGTGTCCATCTCCTGACCGTTCAGGAGGGCCGCGCTGTCGGAGAACTTGCCCTGGGGGCTGGTGACGCGGAGAGGGCCGCGGTCCTGGAAACGTTCCCGGTGGTCGGCTGCCAGCCGGTGAATGGTGTGCCCCTCCGGCACGGGTCCCTCCGGGGGTGGGTGCGGGCAAATCGCCTTGAGGGCTCGTCCTCAAACGCCGGACGGGCTGAAAATCCAGCCCCTCCGGCGTTTGAGGAGCGGGGTCCGGGGCGGAGCCCCGGGGCCTCGCTACTGCTGCGGGTGGTGGGCCGGGATGGGGGGCAGCTCGCCCGTCTGCTCGTAGCGCGACAGCATGTCGATCCGGCGGGTGTGGCGGTCCTCGCCCGAGTACGGCGTCGACAGGAAGATCTCGACGAACTTCGTCGCCTCCTCCTGCGTGTGCATCCGGCCGCCGATCGACACCACGTTCGCGTCATTGTGCTCGCGGCCGAGCGCGGCCGTCTGGTCGCTCCAGGCGAGAGCGGCCCGCACCCCCTTCACCTTGTTCGCGGCGATCTGCTCCCCGTTGCCGGAGCCCCCGATCACGATGCCGAGCGACTGGGGGTCCGCCGCCGTCTTCTCCGCGGCGCGGAGGCAGAAGGGGGGGTAGTCGTCCTGGGCGTCATAGATGTGGGGCCCGCAGTCGACGGGCTCGTGGCCGTGGCTCTTGAGCCACTCGACCAGGTGGTTCTTCAGTTCGTAGCCGGCATGATCCGAGCCGAGGTACACGCGCATGCGTCTGAGTGTGGCACGTCGCGAGGCGGGTAGCGGCGTCCGGGGGCCGGACCGCGGCCACCCTGGTCTGGGCCTTTGACCCACAAGGTCTGAGCCATCGGGCCGGAATACAACGATCCGGAGTCGGGACTTCCGTCCCGTTCACCCCTGAGTTTGAATGCGGGGGCTCGTGACCCGAGAACTTAAGGATTCGTCCATGACCTCGCAACCCTCCCTTGCGAAGGCAGACCGCAACCCCATCGAACCTGGGGATTCGCGGTCTGGAGACACCGGTGACGGCCTGCAGGCCGGGCTGAAGAACCGCCACCTCTCCATGATCGCCATCGGTGGCGTCATCGGAGCCGGACTCTTCGTCGGCTCCAGCTCCGGCATCGCCGCCGCGGGGCCCGCCATCCTCGTCTCGTACGCCCTCGTCGGCACGATGGTCGTCCTGGTGATGCGGATGCTCGGCGAGATGGCCGCCGCACGGCCCACCTCGGGCTCCTTCTCCACCTACGCGGACCAGGCGCTCGGCCGCTGGGCCGGTTTCTCGATCGGCTGGCTGTACTGGTTCTTCTGGGTCGTGGTGCTCGCCGTGGAGGCCACCGCCGGCGCCGTCATCCTCAACGGGTGGATACCGTCCGTACCGCAGTGGGGCTGGGCGCTCATCGTGATGGTGGTGCTCACCGCGACGAACCTCGTCTCGGTCGGCTCCTACGGTGAGTTCGAGTTCTGGTTCGCCGGGATCAAGGTCGTCGCCATCGGCGGCTTCGTGATCATCGGTCTGCTCGCCGTCTTCGGCGTGCTGCCCGGCTCCGACAACCCCGGCGCCGGATTCGCGCACCTCACCGACGCGGGCGGCTTCATGCCGCAGGGCGCGGGCGCCATCCTCACCGGCGTGCTCATGGTCGTCTTCTCGTTCATGGGCTCCGAGATCGTCACGCTGGCCGCCGGTGAGTCCGAGGACCCGCAGCGCGCCGTCACCAAGGCCACCAACAGCGTCATCTGGCGTATCGGTGTCTTCTACCTGGGCTCGATCTTCGTCGTCATCACGCTGCTTCCGTGGAACGACAAGTCGATCGTCAAGGACGGTTCGTACGTCGCCGCGCTGAACTCGATCGGCATCCCGCACGCCGGTCAGGTCATGAACGTCATCGTCCTGACGGCCGTGCTCTCCTGCCTCAACTCCGGTCTTTACACCGCCTCCCGCATGGCCTTCTCGCTCGGCCAGCGAGGTGACGCGCCGAAGGCCTTCGCGCGCACCAACAAGCGCGGTGTGCCGCAGGCCGCGATCCTCGGGTCCGTCGTCTTCGGCTTCGTCGCCGTCTGGTTCAACTACCAGTGGAAGGACACCGTCTTCGACTTCCTGCTGAACTCCTCGGGCGCGGTGGCCCTGTTCGTCTGGCTGATGATCGCGTTCACGCAGCTGCGGATGCGCGGGATCATCCTGCGCGAGCAGCCGGAGAAGCTCGTCGTGAAGATGTGGCTCTTCCCGTACCTGACCTGGGTCACGATCGCGATGATCTCGTTCGTGCTCGTCTACATGCTGACCGACGAGACCGGGCGCAAGCAGGTGCTCCTTTCGCTGCTCGCCGCGGCGTTCGTGGTGGCGTTCTCCCTCATCCGGGAGAAGGTGCGGCCTCGCACGGAGGTCGAGACCGACGCGGCCGACACGGCCGACACCAGCGTCGACTCCTAGCCGGTGCCGTCCGACGGTGGCGCGGTCGACGTACCCGCCACCGTCGGCGAGTTTCCCGAAGACTGGGAAAGCCCGGGCAAGGCCGGGAAACTTGACGGCGGATGTCAGGTTTTCCAGGGAGGGTCTGACGCGTCAGCAGCTCTTCTTGGAGGATCACCGTGGACTTCACCGATCAGCGACTCGTGTTCCGGCCCGGCGACGACGGGTACGACGAGGAGATCGCCGGGTTCCAGACCGGTTTCGCGCAGCGGCCCGCGCTCGTGTTCGGGGCCGGGAGCGCCGATGACGTCGTCGCCGCCGTGTCGTACGCCGCGCAGGAGGGCCTGCCCGTCGGGGTCCAGGCCACCGGGCACGGGCTTCCGGGGGCGTCGGAGAGCGGCGTACTGATCAGCACCCGGCGGATGGACTCCCTCCGGATCGATGCCGCCACGCGCACGGCGACCCTCGGCGCGGGAGTCCGCTGGGGCCAGGTCGTCGAGGCCGCGGCAGCGCACGGCCTTGCGCCGCTGAACGGTTCGGCACCGGCCGTGGGCGCCGTCTCGTACACGCTGGGCGGTGGACTCGGCATCCTGGCAAGGGAGTTCGGATACGCAGCCGACCACGTCCGGTGGCTCGACGTCGTCACGGCTGACGGCACGCTGCGCCACGTCACGGCGGAGAGCGAGCCCGGCCTCTTCTGGGGGCTGCTCGGCGGCGGCGCGAACCTCGGGGTGGTGACGGCCCTGGAGATCGGGCTCGTGCCGGTGGCGCGGCTGTACGGCGGGGCGATCGAGTTCGACGGCCGTGCGGTGGACCCGGGCCACGTGCTGCGGGCGTACGAGGCGTGGACGCGGACGGTGCCGGACGAGCTGACCTCGTCGGTGGCGGCGCTCGTCTATCCGGACATCCCGCAGCTGCCGCCCCATCTGCGGGGCCGCTACCTCGTCACGGTGCGCGTCGCGTACACGGGCTCGGAGGCGGCGGGCGAGCGGATCGTGGCGCCGCTGCGGGAGATCGGGCCCACGGTGTCGGACTCACTGCGGGAGATGCCGTACACCGACAGCCACACCATCCACAGCGACCCGGACTTCCCGCACTCCTACTACGGGGACAGCGTGGTCGTGCGGGAGCTGGACCTGGCGGCGGCGGAAGAACTGTTCGCGCTGACCGGTCCGGCCGCCGAGAAGATGCACGTCATACAGATCAACCAGCTCGGCGGGGCCCTCGCGAAGCCGGTGGGCAACGCGGTGCCCCACCGGGACGCGGGGTGGCTGGTGCGGGTGCTGTCGCCCTTTGACGCCACCGACGGCACGGATCTCGACGCGGTACGGGCCGTGCAGGCGCGGGCGTTCGGGCTCTTCGCGCCGGACAGCGTCGGGCGGCTGCTCAACTTCGCCTTTGCCGCGGGGGATCGGCCCGACGGCCTGTATGACGCCGGTACGCGGAAGAGGCTCGCCGAGCTGAAGGCCACGTACGACCCGGCGAACCTCTTCAGGCGGAACTACAACGTCAGTTGACGACCGCTCAGCGGTCGAGGAACTTCCACGCCGTGGGCAGCGCGCCCATCGCGAGCGCGGCCTTGAGGGCGTCGCCGATCAGGAAGGGCGTGAGTCCGGCGGCGACGGCCTGGGTCAGCGACATGCCGGTCGCGGCGGCGAGGTACGGGACGCCGACCGCGTAGATGATCGCCGAGCCGAGCACCATCGTGCCAGCGGTGCGCAGGACGGAACGGTCACCTCCGCGGCGGGCGAGGGCGCCGGCCACGGTGGCGGCGAGCAGCATGCCGAGGACGTAGCCGAGGGACGGCGCGGCGACGCCGGAGCCCGCCTCCGCGAACCACGGCATGCCCGCCATGCCCACGAGGGCGTACACCGCGAGGGAGAGGAAACCGCGGCGGGCGCCGAGGGCGGTGCCGACGAGGAGGGCGGCGAAGGTCTGTCCCGTCACCGGTACGGGGGAACCCGGCACGGGCACGGCGATCTGGGCCGCGATGCCGGTGAGGGCGGCGCCGCCGAGGACGAACGCCGCGTCCTTCGCGCGGGACGCGGGCAGCAGGTCCGCGAGGACCTGGCCGGGACGGGAAGAGACGGCGGCGATGCTCATCGGGACTCCGCGGGTTCTGGGACGGGCAGGTGGGACCCCGAGACGCTATCTCAGGCGGGGGCGCGTGACACCGGCGGTGAGCGACAAGGCACCGGGTGCCCCGGTGGTGGGCTTTGCACAAAGCGATCGGCGTACCCCTGCAGGGGGCGTGATGCGCGTCACTGAGGTGGGGGCCGCAGGGAGCCGTTTTGCGCGGGGGGCTCCTGCCCGGGGAGACTGTAGGTTCCCGCCAAAGTCTTTGTGAGCCCGAGAGCAGCCTGAGCACCATGCACGACGCACCCCCGCCCACGACGGCAACGGAACCCGAGCCTCTCGGCGGTGGCCTCAAGCAGCGGCACCTCACGATGCTCGGGCTCGGCGGCGTCATCGGGGCCGGGCTCTTCGTCGGCTCGGGGGCCGGGATCGTCGTGGCCGGGCCCGGGATCGTCGTCTCGTATCTCATCGCCGGCGCGCTCGCGATGTGCGTGATGCGGATGCTGGGTGAGATGTCGGCCGCGATGCCCGCGTCCGGGTCCTTCTCCGTGCACGCCGAGCGTGCGCTCGGGCGCTGGGCGGGGTTCAGCGTCGGATGGCTCTACTGGTTCCTGCTCGTCGTCGTGCTCGCCGTGGAGGCGACCGGCGCCGCGCAGATCGCCAACGGCTGGGCGCCGGGCGTGCCGCAGTGGGCCTGGGTGCTGATCTTCATGCTGGTGTTCACGGCGGCCAACCTCGCCGCGGTGAAGAACTTCGGCGAGTTCGAGTTCTGGTTCGCCGCGCTGAAGGTCTTCGCGATCGTCGCGTTCCTGGTGCTCGGCCTCCTCGCGGTCTTCGGGATCTTGCCCGCTGCGTCCCATTCCTCAGGCGAGCCCGTGGGCCTCACCAACCTCACTGGGCAGGGCGGCTTCCTGCCCAACGGCTGGGAGGGCGTGACGTCCGGGGTGCTCGCCGTCGTCTTCGCCTTCGGCGGCCTGGAGGTCGTGACGATCGCGGCCGCCGAGTCCGACGACCCGGTGCGCTCGGTCGCCCGCGCCGTGCGCAGCGCCGTCTACCGCATCCTCTTCTTCTACGTCGGCTCGATGCTCGTCATCGTGACGGTGCTGCCGTGGACGGCGGAGAAGGCCGGCGTCAGCCCGTACGTCACGGTGCTCGACTCGATCGGCGTGCCGTCCGCGGGCACGATCATGAACATCGTGGTGTTCGTGGCGCTGCTGTCGGCGCTGAACGCCAACCTCTACGGCTCGTCCCGGATGGTCTTCTCGCTCGCCGAGCGAGGCGAGGCGCCGAAGGCCCTCCTGAAGGTGTCGGGCGGCGGGGTGCCGCGCCGGGCGGTGCTCGCGTCGGTGGCCTTCGGCTTCGTCTCCGTCGTGCTCAATCTGAAGTGGCCCGACTCGGTATTCCTCTACATGCTCAACTCGGTCGGCGCGGTGCTGCTTTTCGTGTGGGCGCTGATCGCCGTCTCGCAGCTGCGCCTTCGCCGCCGCATCGAGCGCGAGGCGCCGGAGCGGCTCGTCCTGCGGATGTGGGCGTTCCCGTACCTGACCTGGGCGGCGCTCGCCGCGATGGCGGCCGTGCTGGGCCTGATGCTGACCGACGCCACGGCGCGCCCGCAGCTGCTGTGGTCGGCGGGCGCGACGGGTCTGGTCCTCGCGGTCGCGGGGCTACGGGAGTGGCGCGAGGTGCGCAAGAAGCGCGCGTGAACATCCAGTGCCCGAACCTTCACAAAGTGTGAGCGTCGTGTCCGTATAGCGGTCAGGTGTTCCCTGTCAGCGGTACCGGACTTCAGACTGTGGGCCGCTCGCTCCCCCGTCTCAGCTACTGAACAGGGCACGCCCATGTCTCGGACGTCCACCCCCCAGGACGCATCGCCCGGCGCATCACCCGACGAGGCCCCCAAGGTCGATTCACCGCTCGTGCACGGCCTCAAGCAGCGGCATCTCTCCATGATCGCCCTCGGCGGCGTCATCGGAGCGGGCCTCTTCGTGGGCTCCGGAGCGGGCATCGCCGCGGCAGGACCTTCGATCGTCCTCGCCTACGCGATATCCGGCGCGCTCGTCATGCTCGTGATGCGCATGCTCGGCGAGATGTCGGCGGCGAACCCGGCGTCCGGCTCCTTCTCCGTGCACGCCGAGCGGGCGATCGGCCCGTGGGCGGGCTTCACCGCGGGCTGGGGCTTCTGGTTCCTGCTCTGTGTCGCCGTCGGACTCGAGGGCATCGGCGCCGCGAAGATCATGGTGGGCTGGTTCCCCGACAGCCCCGAATGGGCCTGGGTCGCCCTCTTCATGCTGGTGTTCTGCGGGGCCAACCTGACGGCCGTGAAGAACTTCGGCGAGTTCGAGTTCTGGTTCGCCGCGCTCAAGGTCGGCGCGATCGCGCTCTTCCTCGGCATCGGCGTCCTCGCGATCCTCGGCATCCTGCCCGGCTCGGACGTCTCCGCCCCCGGCACGGCCAACCTCACCGGTGAGGGCGGGTTCATGCCGAACGGCACGGACGGCCTGATCATCGGCCTCCTCGCGTCCGTCTTCGCGTACGGCGGTCTGGAGACCGTCACGATCGCGGCGGCGGAGTCCGAGAAGCCGGTCCAGAGCGTCGCCAAGGCCGTGCGCACGGCGATGTGGCGCATCGCCCTCTTCTACGTCGGCTCGATGCTCGTCGTCGTCACGCTGCTCCCCTGGGACAACAAGGAGGTCGTGGCGAAGGGCCCGTACGTCGCCACCCTCGACCACCTGGGCATCCCCGGCGCCGGCCAGATCATGAACGTCATCGTCCTGATCGCCCTGCTCTCCGCGATGAACGCCAACATCTACGGCGCATCGCGCATGTCGTACTCCCTGATCGCCCGCGGCCAGGGCCCCAAGGCGCTCGGCCGCGTCCACAGCGGCGTCCCGCGCCTCGCGGTCCTCGCCTCCTCGGTCTTCGGCTTCGTCTGCGTCCTGCTCAGCTACTGGCGCCCCGACGACGTCTTCCCGTGGCTCCTGAACATGATCGGCGCGATGATCCTGGTCGTCTGGATCTTCATCGCCGTCTCGCAGCTGATCCTGCGCCGCAGGACGGAGCGCGAGGAGCCGCAGAAGCTGGTCGTGAAGATGTGGGCGTACCCGTTCCTGACGTGGATCGCCCTGGCCGCGATGGCGTACATCTTCTACCTGATGACGGAACAGCCCGACACGCGCAAGCAGCTCCTGGCCACGGGGACGCTGACGCTGGTGCTCGCGGTGATCGGCTTCGTGCGGCAGAAGACGGCGGAGAAGCGGGCGGCGGTCGCCGCCGAGTAGCAGCAGCGCGAAGAGGGCCCCGAGTCGACGGACTCGGGGCCCTCTTCGCGTTTCCCCACCCGCCCCCGGCCTCCCCCGGCCTCCGGTCCTAGGTCGAAGGGCTGATCATTGCTGCCGTCCTCCCACCCCCTTCTGCTGCTAGCCTGCACCTGCATATAGGTTGCAATAAGCGTTGCCCTACAGCAGAGCAGCACTACAGCAGAGCAGCAGTCGGAGGGCTCGGATCATGGCCATTTACACGCTTCCAGAACTTCCGTACGACTACGCGGCGCTCGAGCCGGTCATCAATCCCCAGATCGTCGAGCTGCATCACGACAAGCACCACGCGGCGTACGTGAAGGGCGCGAACGACACCCTTGAGCAGCTGGAGGAGGCGCGCGACAAGGAGACGTGGGGCGCCATCAACGGGCTGGAGAAGAACCTGGCCTTCCACCTCTCCGGCCACATCCTGCACAGCATTTACTGGCACAACATGAACAGCCCGAAGGACGGTGGCGGTGGCGAGCCGCTGGCCGCCGACGGTGTCGGTGACCTCGCGGACGCGATCACCGAGTCCTTCGGCTCCTTCGCCAAGTTCAAGGCGCAGCTGACCAAGGCCGCGGCGACCACGCAGGGTTCGGGCTGGGGCGTGCTCGCCTACGAGCCGCTCAGCAACCGCCTCATCGTCGAGCAGGTCTACGACCACCAGGGCAACGTCGGCCAGGGCTCGACGCCGATCCTGGTCTTCGATGCCTGGGAGCACGCCTTCTACCTGCAGTACAAGAACCAGAAGGTGGACTTCATCGACGCCATGTGGGCCGTCGTCAACTGGCAGGACGTGAGCAAGCGTTACGCCGCCGCGAAGCAGCGCGTGAACAGTCTGCTGCTGGCCCCGTGAGGCGTCCGGCCCCCTGAGAACGTCCTGCCTCGTGATCGTCTTCTCAACTTTCACCGAAGCAGGCGGATGGACGAAGGACCCCCGTGAGGACATGACTCACGGGGGTCTTTCGGTATGCGGGGTTCCGGGGGACGGTGTCGTCCATGGCGACAGCTTTCAGGCACTGCCCCACCTGCGGCGGCAAGCCGCAGGGCTTCCGGCCGGTCACCCGGGCGGAAGAGGACCATCTGGCGACACTGATGACGCGGGCCGAGGCCCAAGGCCACTGGCGCTGTCCGAGCCCCGGATGCCTCTGGGTGCAACCGCACCTCCATACCCGCGGGGGCCAGGAGCTCCCCAAATCCTTCCTCTGACTCAGTCGAAGATCGGCCCCTGCGTGCGCGTCCGCTTGATCTCGTAGAAGCCCGGCGTGGACGCCACCAGGAGCGTGCCGTCCCAGAGCCTGGCCGCGGCCTCGCCCTTGGGCGCGGGGGTCACGACGGGGCCGAAGAAGGCGACCTGCTCGCCGTCCGCGCCGGGGACGGCGATGACGGGCGTGCCCACGTCCTGGCCGACCTTGTCGATGCCCTCCTGGTGGGAGGCGCGCAGCTGGGTGTCGTACTCGTCCGAGTCCGCGTAGGCCGCGAGATCCTCGGGCAGGCCGACGTCCTTGAGTGCGGCGGCGACCGCCTCGCGGGTCGGGCCCTCGCCCTGGTTGTGGAAGCGGGTGCCAAGGGCGGTGTAGAGCTTGCCGGTGTACTCGTCGCCGTGCTTCTGCTGGGCGGCGATGACCACGCGGACCGGGCCCCAGGCCTTGTTCTCCAGCATGTCGCGGTATTCCTCGGGCAGCTCGTCGAGCCTGTCCTCGTTCAGTACGGCAAGGCTCATGACATGCCAGCGGACCTCGACATCGCGGACCTTCTCCACCTCGAGCATCCAGCGCGAGGTCATCCAGGCCCACGGGCACAGCGGGTCGAACCAGAAATCGACGGGGGTCTTGCCGGACTTGCCGTTCTCGGACATGTCTCTCCCTAGGGAATGCGTGCGCGCTTGGCCAGGGGAACGTCAGTGATCTACCCGGGCATTCCCCGATACCGCCCGCTGAGGGCACATGCGAGGATCGTAGACATTCGTACAGGTCGTGCGATCCACGACTTCCCCATGCGAGTACAAGGGAGTACCGCCCGTGCCCGGTGAGAATCTTTCCCGCGACGAGGCCCAGGAGAGGGCCGCGCTGTTGTCCGTCGACGGGTACGAGGTCTTTCTCGACCTGCGCTCCGCGATCGGCGAGAGCGACCAGGAGCCGCGCACGTTCCGCTCCGTCACCACCCTGCGCTTCCGCTGTGCCGACCCCGGCGCCGCGAGCTTCGCCGACCTGATCGCCCCGAGCGTCACTGCCCTCTCCCTCAACGGCAGGGATCTGGACCCGTCCGAGGTCTTCGACGGCACCCGGATCACCCTTGAGGATCTGGCCGCGGAGAACGAACTCGTGGTGGACGCCCAGTGCGCCTACAGCCGCACCGGCGAGGGCATGCACCGCTTCGTCGACCCGGAGGACGGCGAGGTCTACCTCTACACGCAGTACGAGCCCGCGGACTCGCGCCGCGTCTTCGCCAACTTCGAGCAGCCCGACCTGAAGGCGCCCTTCCGTTTCGAGGTGCGGGCCCCGGAGGGATGGACCGCCTGGTCCAACGGCTCCGGTGAACTGGTCGACGGGGTGTGGAAGTTCGCCGAGACGAAGGCGATCTCCACCTACATCACCGCTGTCGTCGCGGGTCCGTACCACTACGTGACGGACTCCTACAGCCGCACCTTCGACGACGGCACGACGCTGGAGATCCCGCTCGGCGCGATGTGCAGGAAGGGCCTGGCGAAGCACTTCGACGCGGACGACGTCTTCCTGGTCACCAAGCAGGGGCTCGACTTCTTCCACGACAACTTCGACTATCCCTACCCCTTCGGGAAGTACGACCAGGCCTTCGTCCCGGAGTACAACCTGGGCGCGATGGAGAACCCCGGCTGTGTGACCTTCCGCGAGGAGTTCATCTTCCGCGGCAAGGTGACCCAGGCGTCGTACGAGCGCCGGGCCAACGTCATCCTGCACGAGATGGCGCACATGTGGTTCGGCGACCTCGTCACCATGCGCTGGTGGGACGACCTGTGGCTCAAGGAGTCCTTCGCCGACTTCATGGGCGCCTTCTCGATGACCGAGGCGACGCGCTTCACCAACGGCTGGATCACCTTCGCCAACAACCGCAAGGCGTGGGCCTACCGCGCCGACCAGCTGCCCTCCACGCACCCGGTCACGGCCGACATCCGTGACCTGGAGGACGCCAAGCTGAACTTCGACGGGATCACGTACGCCAAGGGCGCGAGCGTCCTGAAGCAGCTCGTCGCCTACGCCGGACGTGACGCGTTCCTCGAAGGCGCCCGGCGCTACTTCAAGCGGCACGCGTACGGGAACACCCGGCTCGGTGACCTGCTCTCGGTCCTGGAGGAGACCTCGGGGCGTGACATGGCGTCCTGGTCGCGGTCCTGGCTGCAGACGGCGGGGGTCAACTCCCTGACGCCGCAGGTCATTCTGAACGCGGAGGGCCGGATCACCGAGCTCTCCGTGCTCCAGGAGGCCGCCGAGTCGCACCCTGAACTGCGCCCGCACCGCGTGGCGGTGGGCCTGTACCGCCGTACACCCGAGGGTGAGCTGACGCGGTACGCACGCGCGGAGCTGGACGTCGAGGGGCCGCGCACGGTGGTGTCCGAGCTGGCCGGCGAACAGGCCCCGGACCTCGTCCTGGTCAACGACGACGACCTGACGTACTGCAAGATCCGCTTCGACGAGAACTCCCTCGACACGCTGCGGGCGCACCTCGGCGACATCACCGACCCGCTCGCCCGCGCGCTGTGCTGGTCCGCGCTGTGGAACCTCACGCGGGACGCACTCATGCCCGCCCGGGACTTCATCGGTCTCGTGCTGCGCTTCGCGGGGCGCGAGAGCGACATCGGGGTGCTGCAGATGCTGCACACCTGGGCGGACTCGGCCCTCACCTTCTACGCAGCCCCCGAGTGGCGCGAGGAGGGCGGGCGCGCGCTCGCCGAGGGCGCGCTGCGGGAGCTGCGGATCGCGGAGCCCGGCAGCCAGAACCAGCTGACGTGGGCAAGGTTCTTCGCCGCGGTGGCCTCGTCCGCGGCCGATCTGCAGCTGCTGCAGGGCCTCCTCGAAGGCACCGCGAAGATCGACGGCCTGGACGTCGACCAGGAGCTGCGCTGGTCCTTCCTCGGCCCGCTGGCCGCGCACGGCGTCGCCGACGAGCGGGTGCTCGCCGCCGAGCTGGTCCGGGACGACACGGCTTCGGGCAAGCGGCATCAGGTGCGGTGCCTGGCGGCGCGGCCCTCCGAGGCGGTGAAGGCGCAGGCGTGGGCCTCCGTGGTGGAGTCGGACTCCCTGTCGAACGCGCTGGCGGGGGCGACGATCTCGGGCTTCGCGCAGTCGTCGCAGCGGGAGCTGACCGCTCCGTACGCCTCCCGGTACTTCGCCGCCATCGAGCGGGTGTGGGCCGAGCGGTCCATCCAGATCGGGATGGACGTGGTGAGGGGTCTCTTCCCGCACCTCCAGGACAACCAGGGGACGCTGGACGCGACGGACCGGTGGCTCGCGTCGCACGAGGATGCGGCGCCCGCCCTGCGGCGACTCGTGCTGGAGGCCCGGGACGACCTGGCGCGGTCGCTGCGGGCGCAGGGCTGCGACGCGGCTGCCGCTTCCTAGGCCGAATTCCTGGGCCGACCTGGTGCGCCGCCCGCCGCGGGGCGGGCGGCCACCGGAACGTACCGAACACAAACGGACCTTTTCGGCAGTCGAACGTCTGCACTTTAGTGCAGGGTTGTCCGGTTATGTCGACGGGCGTGTAACAGCGGTTAGGGGGCGGATCGACAGCGGGAATGGCCCGGTCATGAACCACAACACCCCGCTCTCCCCCCGCCCCCTCCGCCACCTCGGCGACGTCCAGCGCCGCGTGATGAGCACCGCCCAGCTCCGCGCCCACGGCATCTCCCCCGCCGACGTCGCCGCCCACTGCCGCCCGGAAGGCCCCTGGCAGCAGCTGCTCCCGGGGGTCTGCCTGCTGCACCCGGGGCCGCCGACCAGTGAAGAGCGCCTGCACGGCGCCCTGTTGTACGCCGGACGGCCGCCGGCCAAGGCCGCCAGGACCGTGCCCGCGCAGCCCGGCGCCGGCGATCCCCACGCCCCCTACGCCGACGCCCTGATCACCGGGCTCGCGGCGCTCGCCCTGCACCGCTTCTCGTCGGCTCCCCCGCTGCTCTCCCTGGACCGCATCGACGTCCTGGTCCCGCGCACCCGGCGGCTGCGCTCCACCGGCTTCGCCCGCCTCGTGCGGACCCCGGCTCTGCCGACCGCCGTACAGATCGGCGGAGTTCCGGTGGCCCCGGTGCCGCGAGCGCTCGCCGACGCCGTGGCGGGGCTGACCGAGGCGGCCGCCGTGCGCAGACTGCTCACCGAGGCGGTGCGCGGCGGCCACTGCGAACCGGCGGCCGTCGTACGGGAGTTGAACCAGGCGAAGCTGCTCACCCGCCCGCATGTGGTGGACGCGGTGGACTCACTGCTTGCCGAGGGCCGGGCCATCGCCGAGGACCGGCTGTACCGGATGGTGACCGAGCACGGACTGCCCGATCCGCTGTGGAACGTCGACCTCCGATTGCCCGGCGGGCCGCACCTCGGGGGCGTCGACGCCTACTGGCCGGATCTGGCCGTCGCCGTCGAGCTGGACACCCGGGCGCCCCGGCAGGGGTTCCGGCAGGACGACGACGCCCTGTGGTCCGAATACGCCCGTAAGCGGGAGCACTTGGAGCGGCTCGGCATCACCGTCGTGCACCTGACGCCGAAGAAACTGCGCGAGTCCCTCGAACAGCAGGCGACCGTCGTACGGACGGCGTTGATGGCGTCGGGTGCTCGCGACCCGGCGGCGTATGTGGTCGTGCTACCGCGATAGCCGCCGCAGGAAGGGGGCGGGACCCGCACGCCGGGCCCCGCCGGCCACGTCACTTGCCGCAGAACTCCGCGTCCCGGATCGTGAACAGATCCCCCTCCAGGCTGTTGAAGTTCGCCGAGAGCGCGTGGCCGCCGCGCTCGGTGGCCAAGGTCATCGACGTCGAGCCCTGGACGTCGCCGCCGTTGCCCCAGAGCACGGTGCCGCAGGAGGTCTCGCGGCTCACCAGGCCGAGCCCGTACCCGTCGTTGGGCTTGTCCGGGTCCCGGCCGACGGTCGTCTTCATCTCGGCGAGCTGCTTCTTCGGCAGGAGCCTGCCGCGCAGCAGGGCCGTGTAGAAGCGGTTCAGGTCATCCGCGTCGGAGATCATCCCGCCCGACGAGCCCGCCATGCTCGGATTGAGCTCCGTCACGTCGTGCAATGGGGCGTCCGGGTCCTTCGACAGCTTCATGTATGCCCGTGAACTCGGTTCCGGCATCGAGGGGTCCGTCTTCGGCACGCTGGTGGCGTCCAGGCCGAGCGGCTCGATGATGCGGCGCTCGATCTCGTGCGCGTACGACTTCCCGGTCACCTTCTTGATGATCATGCCGGCGAGGATGTAGTTGGTGTTGGAGTAGTTCCAACCCTCGCCGGGATCGAAGTCCGGCTCGTGGCTCATGGCGATGGCGACCTGCTGCTCGGGGGTCCAGGTGTCGTAGCGGTGCGCCAGGAACTTCTCGGTGAACATCTTCTCCTGGTAGCCGGGGTCGGCCAGTACGTCGTAGATGCCGCTCGTGTGGTTGAGGAGTTGGCGCACCGTGATGGTGTCGCCGTCATGTCCGTTGCCCTCGACCACGCCCGGCAGCCACCGGCCCACCTTGTCGTCGAGGCTCAGCTCCCCCTCGGCCACCAGCTGGAGTATCACCGTCGAAACGAACGTCTTGGTGATGCTGCCGACGCGGTAGCGGTCGTGGGCGCCGCGCGGGCTCTGCCGTCGGAGGTCGCCGATGCCCGCGGCCGCGTTCCAGGTCCCGTGTTTGTCCCTGACCTGCGCGGTCACGCCGGGAGCGTTCTCGTTGACGGCGGCCTCCATCGCCTTCCGCGTCGCCGCATGCCGGTCGCCGGGCTGCGCGGCCGACGCGGGCGCCGCGAACGCTCCCGCCGTCACCGTCATGGCCACCCCCGCGGCCACGCCCATCAGGCCTCTTCTGCGCACAGACATGTCTCCCCCTCCGCTCACCACGTGCTGTTGGCCGGAGGGACCCACGGGCCTGGTGTGAAGGTTGACCGCCTCGCACGGGTTGAGCGGATTTCAGCCCTTCTTGAGGATGAGTTCGGTGTTCCGGTCGCCCGGCTCCCCGCCCAACGCGGGCTTCGCACCAGGGGCGTTGAAGGACAGCTCGCGGTAGAGCGCGGCGAGGCCGGTCTGGGAGAGATCGGCGTAATCCGTGCGGTGCGGGGCCGACGACTCGATGAGGGTGGTGAAGAGGGAGATCGTGCCGTCGTGGTTGTCGCTCAGCTCCACGACACGGGCCAGTTGCGGGAAATCGATGTGCGAGGCCGTGGATATCTCCCAGAAGGAGCCGTCCGGGGTCTCGCGCGCGGTGATGTCGTTCTTGTGGCTGTGTCCGTTGACCCAGGCCAGGACGGAACGGTGGCGGCCGAGCAGGGCGATGATCTCGTCGCCGCCGTGCCTGCCCTCGCGCGGGCGCGCCGGGTCCTGGCGCAGATTGCGCATGGTCCGGCTGGTGTGGTGGCTGAAGACGATGACGTACGACCCGCCGCCGTCCCTCTCTTCGTTGGCTTTCAACTCGCGTTCCAGCCAGTCCATTTGAGACGTGCCGAGCGATCCTTCGTAGTGGCCGCCGGGGTCCGTCGAGTCCAGGCTGATGCCGAGTACGTCGTCGCTGATGCGGAAGGAGTAGTACTGCGTTCCCGCGTCCAGGTTCTCCTGGGTGTAACCGTGCCCGGCGGGACCGTGGCCCTTGTACGCGGGGTCCAGGTGCGCCTCGACGTACTCGGCGGGCGTGAAGGGTGCGCGGCTCTCGTCCGGGGTGACCGAGCGCATCCGGCGCGCCTCGCTCTTCAGAAGCTCCTTGAACTGCGCGCCCTTGGGATCGCGGCCCTTCTTGACGGCTTTCCACAGGGCGGCGCCGCGCGACTCGTCCAAGGACATCAACTTCCGCCCGCCGACGGCGAATTCTGAGAAGTACGAGTCGCCGGGCCCCCAGCAGCCGCCGGGCAGCGCGTCATGGTTGCCGACGGTCGAGTACCAAGGGAGCCCGAGGCCGGGGCTGTTGACCTCACGGAGCGCGGCTTCGAGAAAGCCGTCGACCCGCGGGAAGCCGAGGGCCTTGTCGGAGTCGCGGAGGTCGTCGTCCGGGTGCCAGTACAGCTTCAGACCGCTGTCCTGGACGCCTTCGTAGCGGCGCGGGTCACCGGTGTTGGGGTTGATGCGCCCGCCGCTCATGGTCTTGAGGAACCAGTCGAGTTCGGAGCGGGAGTTGTTGTCCGTGTTGTCGCCCGTCGTGACCACGCAGTGCAGCGGCGATCCGGTGGCGGGCGCGCCGCGCAGCGCGTTGACCCGCTCGACGAGCGCGACCGCGCCGGCCACGGAGAGGGCCTCCTGCGGGCGCCAGGCGCTCGCGGTCTGGGCGCGCAGGTACTCGTACCGCAGCGGATGCTGTACGTCGACCAGGTGCAGGTCGGTGAACTGGACGAACGCGGCGAGGGGGGTGCGCCGCCCCTCGCGGCCATTCTTGGCGGCGGCCAGGTCACCGCGGACCACCCGGCCCCAGGCGGGCCCGTCGCCGAGCCGCCGGTAGCCGGAGGTGCCGCGCGGGGCGGCGACGGCAGCCAGCGTGGTGCCGCCCCGGTAGGGCATCAGGGGTGCGGCGGGCGCCTGGCGGGAGAGTGCGACGGGGGCGGGTCTGCTGGGGGCGGCATGGCTGGTGCCGGGCCGCAGGGCATAGCCGATGCCCGCGGAGAGGGAGACGGCTCCGGTGGTCGCGAGGAAGGCCCGGCGGTCCACGGCGGACAGGGCGGAGTGGGCGGCGGTCTGGGCGGCGGTGGCGACAGAGCGTGTGCGCGGCATGGCGCGGTCTCCCCGATTGCGAACGCGTCGGCAGTGGTCGCGGGAGCTGCGCACCAGGCGAATTTCCCGCTCGTACTGGATCGTTGGCATCCGGGATGACCTGCACGTTAACGAGACCGCAACGGGCAACGCCGATCACCGTACGTGGATCAGCCCGTACCCTCCGCGGTCACACACCCCTCTCCGGGGCGAGAGGAGGCGGTCACTCCATGTTCACCTTTCGGGGAAGGGGAGGCGCTGCGGAGCCTCAGGAGGGCGCCGCCAGGTGTCCGTCGGCGGGCCGGGTCCGCCACAGGTCGAGCCCGATGTCGACGAGGCCGACCCGGTCGAGTCCGGCGACGGCGTCGAGCGCGTGCCAGGCCGCGAGATCGGTGGAGCCGTCCTGCTCGTGACGCAGCTCGCCGCCGGTGATCCGCGCCTCGTAGACGATCCGCAGGCCGTGGAAGTCGGCGACGGCTCCGAGCTTGCGCGGGTAGCGGCGGCGCAGCGAGTCGACGCCGAGCAGCGCGCCGGGCTCGATGACGTACCCCGTCTCCTCGTCGGCCTCGCGGATCACCGTGTCGTACGGGTCCTCCCCGTGGTCCATCCCGCCGCCGGGCAGCGTCCAGCGCTTGCTGCCGTCGCCCGCCACCCAGCGAGCGAGGAGCAGCCGCTCGTCCTGCACGCATACGGCGTAGGCCGCCACCCGGAGCTCTTTGTGCACAGAGTGACGCTAGTCCTCCTGGGCGGGATTGGCAGGGGAGAACTCAGGGGTGGACCACCGCCAGGGGCTCGCGGAGGGCGTCTGGAGCGCTTCGGTGAGGGTGAAGCGGACCGTGCGGGACCCGTCGTCGGCGTGGGTGGTGCGGGCCGTGCCCGTGAGCTGGAGCGTGGTGCCGGTCGTCCAGTCGAGGAAGAGGAGGCCGGCGCGGGGGTCGGCGGTGAGATTGCCGAGGGTCAGGAACATGGAGTTGCCGGGGTAGTCCCGCCAGGTGAGTTCGGTGGGCGAGAGAACCCGGACGAAGCCGGGGTTGCCGCCCCGGTGGCTCGCGTCCGCGCCGTGCGCGTGGACGGTGGCGATGAAGAAGGTGTCGGCAGCGGCGACGAAAGCGCGCTGGTCCGGGGTGAGCGCCGCTGCCCGGGTGGTGGCGTCGGGGCCTTTCGCACTCCTGCCGGGCAGCACCTCACGCTTCTGCAGGTACTTGGGGCAGTTGGAGAAGACCTGGTCGGCCTCGATCGCCAGGCCGCGCGGCGTCGGGCGGGCCCTGCCGTTGAGCCGCATGCGGCGCCGGGTGCGCGGGTCGAGGGCGATGGTGCCCACGGGGGTGCCCTCCTGGGCGAGGGCGGTCGCGAGCGGGTCGGCGGCGCCGAAGCCGCCCGCGACCGACACCTGGCGCGGCCCCGTGGCCCGCACGAACCCGGGGTTGCCGGTGAGCAGCGAGGCCCATACGGCGCCCGCCCGGTCCACCCCGCCGATCACCAGCATGGGCTGGAGTTCGAGGAAGGCGGCGGCGACGGGGCGGATGCCGTCGCCTATGGACCGGCCCACGTGGTCGGCCAGTTCCCGCACGCCGACAAGATCCTGAACGGCGCGGGAGCCGTGGTGGTATGGGCCGTTCGGGGTCATGTCACTCCTGCCGGGAGAGCGCCCGAGGGGCGCCGGGTAAAGGCGCCCGAAGGTGCGCGGAGAAAGGCGCCCAAAGGGGCGCGAGGAACTGCGCGACCAACCAGAGACAACCCGCGGACGACACACACCATTCCGCCGGGTGAGCGCCCCGAAGGGGCGCGGGGAACTGCGCGATCGGCCAGAGACAGGCTGCAGACGACCACACTCCGCCGCGAAGCGGGCCGGGGGGCAGAACCTAGAAGAACCCGCAGGTAGGCGCAGCCGCCACCGGAGCCGACCCCGAGGCGCCCACGCCAGAAAAGATCTCAAGGCGGGTGCCGTCCGGGTCGTGGAAGAAGATGCCGCCGGACGCGGCGCCTTCGCCGTGCGGGACGACTCCGTCGTAGGCGAACTCCACGCCGTACGCGCGCAGGGCGCTCTCGTACGCGCGGACCTGATCGATGTCGTCCACCTCGATCGCCAGGTGGTGCAGCCCGGCGTTCCCCGCCGCGTACGCCGCGTCGGCCTGCTGCCAGAGCGTGAGGGCGAGCGTTCCGTCCTGCCCCAGGAAGGCGAATCTGCGGCCTTCCTCCTTGCCTTCGCCGAGCACGCCGTAGCCGATGACGTCGCGGTAGAAGGCGAGCGAGCGCTCGATGTCCGTGACGTTCAGACCGACGTGGCCGGTGCGGAGTGTGCTGGTCGCGGTCATGACTCTCCCCTTGTCGACGGTGGCCCGCCCCACGCGGGCTAACCGTTGAATGTGACGTTAGTGGTTAGAAGCAGGAGCGTCAACCGGTCACGTACCCTTTGCTGGTTAGCCTCGAAGGGAGTCACCATGACCGCCACGCCCCGCGACCCCCGCCCGCTCGTCGGCGAGCCGCTCTCCCTCGACCTGCTCAACACCCGGTGGATGGCGGACGGCGTACGCCAGGACCTGCTGACCGGCACCGAGGGCCTTGCCGTCTGGCTCGCCGCCAACGGACTCGACGGCCGGTTCGGCGCGGACGAGGCCACGCTGCAGAACGTGGTGCGGACGCGTGACGCGCTCTCCACCGTCGTGGACGGCCCGGACACCGCCGCGGGAATCGCCCGCGTCAACAAGATCCTCGGGCACGGGCGGATCCGGGCGACCCTGTCCGCCGAAGGGCCGGGCGAGGAGCCCGAGTTCAAGGACGCGGCCTGGGGCGCCGCCTGGCTGGCGGCACGGGACTATCTGACGCTGCTCGCCGCCGCGCCGGACCGGATCAGGCCCTGCGCCCACGAGGCGTGCATCCTGCACTTCTTCGACACGTCGCGGAACGGCACGCGCCGGTGGTGCTCCATGGCCGCCTGCGGAAACCGGGCGAAGGCCTCGCGCCATTACGCGCGCGGCCGTGAGGCCTGGACCTAGCCCCTCTGCCCCCTCTGCCCCCTCTGCGGCTGAGGAAATCACCCGCTATGTCGACGATGGCGCATGGCGGGATTGCGTCACGCGACGATCGCGGCCCGACAACTCTCCCCAAACAGCTGTCACTTACGTAAAGCTGAGCGGTCATCCGGTTCCGGATTCCGGACCTTTTCGACCTTTACGTACAGGGATGCTGATGCACAGATCCAGTGCTAGACGCACGACCCGTCTCGCGATAGCCGTCGGCCTGACCGCCGCGCTCTCCGCCGCCGGGCCCATACCCATGGCCCTCGCGGCCGACGGGGGCCCGGGCGACCCGGGGGGCCAGACCACCCCCAAGTCCGCCGCGAAGAAGCTGGGTTCGGCCGACGCCGACCTCCTCGCCGAAGCGCAGGCGGGCGGCGAGAAGACCGTCACGATGATGGTCGCCACCGCGCCCGGCGCCACCGAGCAGGTCGCCGACCAGCTCGACGCCGTCAAGGGCGGTTCCGTCGGCCGGACGTACGACAAGCTCGGCTACGTACGCGCTACCGTGCCCACGGGCAAGGCCGAGGCCGCCATCGAGGCGGCGGGCAAGCTGTCCTCCGTGCAGGGCATCGACCTGCGGCACGAGATCGAACTGGACGACCCGACGCCCGCCGCGGACCGCGCCAAGGGCGCGAAGAAGGCGGCCGAGGGGACATACGCCGGGCCCGGCAAGAACACTCCGGCGAAGAACCCGTACAACCCGTCCTTCGAGACGGGCGCCGTCGACTTCGTGAAGAAGCACCCGAAGGCGGACGGCCGCGGCACCACCATCGGCATCCTGGACTCCGGCGTCGACCTGGGCCACCCGGCGCTCCAGAAGACCACCACGGGCGAGCGGAAGATCACCGACTGGGTGACCGCGACCGACCCGATCGTGGACGCGGACGGCACCTGGCGGCGCATGACCAACCCCGTCACCGGCCCCGTGTTCACCTGGGACAGCGAGACCTGGAAGGCCCCCGCGGGCTCCTTCCAGGTCAACCGCTTCCGCGAGTCGGCCACTGTCGGCGGCGACGCCAACGGCGACATCAACCGCGACGGCGACACCACCGACAGCTGGGGCATGCTCTACGACCCGGCCGCCGGCACCATCCGTGTCGACCTGAACGACAACAACGACTTCACCGACGACGAGACGATGAAGCCGTACAAGGACGGCCACCAGGTCGCCTACTTCGGCAAGGACGACCCGGCGACCGACGTCGTCGAGCGCGTCCCGTTCGTCGTCGAGATCCGCAAGGACGTGCCGACCGACCCGTACGGCGGCGACTGGGTCGGCAAGAAGGCCGACTTCGTCAACATCGGCGTCATCGAGTCCGAGCACGGCACGCACGTCGCGGGCATCACCGCGGCCAACGGCCTGTTCGGCGGCAAGATGAGCGGCGCGGCGCCCGGCGCCAAGCTGGTCTCATCTCGCGCCTGCACCTGGAGCGGCGGCTGCACGAACGTCGCGCTCACCGAGGGCATGATCGACCTGGTGACGAAGCGCGGCGTCGACATCGTGAACATGTCGATCGGCGGCCTCCCGGCGCTCAACGACGGCAACAACGCGCGCGCCGCGCTCTACACGCGCCTCATCGACACCTACGGCGTGCAGCTGGTGATCTCCGCGGGCAACTCGGGCCCCGGCGCGAACACCATCGGCGACCCCAGCCTCGCGGACAAGGTCATCTCCGTCGGCGCCTCCATCTCCAAGGAGACCTGGGCCGCCAACTACGGCTCCGCCGTGGAGAAGAAGTACGCGATGATGCCGTTCTCCTCGCGCGGACCGCGTGAGGACGGCGGCTTCGCGCCGATCATCTCGGCGCCCGGCTCGGCCATCAACACCACGCAGACCTGGCTGCCGGGCTCCCCGGTCGCCGAGGCGGGCTACCAACTGCCCGCCGGTTACTCGATGTTGCAGGGTACGTCGATGGCGTCCCCGCAGGCCGCGGGCGCCTCGGCGCTGCTGCTCTCCGCCGCGAAGCGCGAGGACGTCGACCTGACCCCGGCGAAGCTGCGCACGGCGCTGACCTCGACCGCGGACCGCATCAGCGGCGAGCAGGCGTACGCGCAGGGCACCGGCCTCATCAACGTGGTCGACGCCTGGAACGCCATCGAGGACGACGCGAAGGCGCACACGTACACCGTGAGCGCCCCGGTCGACACCGCCCTGGAGCAGGAGCTGAAGAAGCCCGGCACCGGCATCTACGACCGTGAGGGCGGCCTGAAGACCGGCCAGAAGCGGACGTACGACGTCGCGATCACCCGCACCTCGGGCCCGGACCGCGGCATCCGCCACGAGCTTGACCTCGTCAACAACCACGAGCGCACCTTCGAGCTGCTCGGCAAGGGCGCGGTGACGCTGCCCCTGAACAAGCCGGTCACCGTCAAGGTCCAGGCGAAGGCCAAGTCCGCCGGTCTGCACAGCGCGATCCTTACCGTCGACGACGAGCGCTCCGAGGGCATCGACCAGCAGATCATGTCGACGGTCGTCGTCTCGAAGCCGCTCGCCAAGCCCGCGTACACGTTCTCGGCGTCCGACTCCGTGCAGCGCAACAGCACCGAGTCGTACTTCGTGACCGTCCCCAAGGGCGCCAAGTCCCTTGAGGTGGCGCTCGGCGGCCTGAAGGGCAAGAGCCAGACGCGGTTCATCGCGGTGCATCCGTACGGCGTTCCGGTCGACTCGACGTCGTCGCTGACGTGCTACGCGAACTACGACAACCCGGCCAACACCTGCCGCCCCGACCTGCGTTCGTACCCCGAGCCGCAGCCGGGCGTGTGGGAGATCGAGGTCGAGTCGCGCAGGACGTCCCCGCTCCTGGACAACCCCTACAAGCTGGACGTCTCCGCGCTGGGTGTCGCCTTCGACCCCGCCGTGCAGACCGTGCCGGAGGCGAAGGTCGGTACTCCGGCGCCCGTCTCCTGGAAGGTCACCAACAACTTCGCCGCGGTGGACGGCAAGTTGAAGGGCGGCCCGCTCGGCTCCGCGAAGGCGGCGAAGCCGTCGATCAAGCAGGGTGAGACGCAGACGACGACCGTGGTCGTGCCCGAGGGCGCGGACCGGCTCGACGTCGCCATCGGCTCGCCCGCGGACTCCGCCGCCGACCTCGACCTGTCGGTCTCCAAGGACGGGGCGGTCGTCGGTTCGTCGGCGGACGGCGACTCCGAGGAGTCGGTCAGCATCACCAAGCCCGAGGCAGGCACGTACGAGATCGAGGTGGCCGGCTACTCGATCCCGTCCGGCACCACCGCGTACGACTACCGTGACGTCTTCTTCTCGGGCGCGCTCGGCTCGGTGAAGGTCGACGAGTCGGCGCCGGTGAAGCTGGCGAACGGCGCGTCGGCCCAGGTGTCCGCCGAGGTCGCGGCGGACGCGCCCGCGGCCGAGGGGCGTCAGCTGTTCGGCGAGGTGTCGCTCCTGAACGGGCGCGGCACGGTCGCCGGCACAGGCAGCGTGCTCATCGAGAAGGTCACCCCGTAGCGGTCCCTTCCTGCCGAGAACGTCGGCCGGGCCGGAACTCTCCGGCCCGGCCGACGTGCGTTCAGCTCCCGCTCAGCACGTCATCTCCTTGCCCTTGCCCCGGTCCTTCTCCTGGCGCAGCTCGCGCTCGATCCAGGCCCGGTCCCGGGCGATGTCCGCCTTCTTGTTGGACCAGATGTCCGGCGACGCCGCCCCCTTGGGAATGCCGATCAGCGTCGGGTCGCCGGGCCGCAGGCGCGGGTCCACGTCCACGTCCATCACGAACGTGATCTGCTCGGCCCCTCGGCTCGGCTTGTAGTAGCGGGTCACGTCCAGGACGATCCGCTCCTGTACGCCGCCAGGGATCGGCTCGACGCTCTTCACCCTGCCCTCGACGATGAGCCGGGCGCAGGGCACGTAGACCCCGGACTTCTGGTCCTTGTCATCGCCCCCGCTCCCGGCCCCGTTCCCGGCCTCCGGAGCCGCCCCCTTCGCCGCGTCGGAGTCGGCGCTCTTGCTGATGCCGCCCCCGCTCTCGATCGCGAGCCAGGCGGCCCCGCCCACCAGCGAGACGGCGGCCGCGGCCGCGGCGAGGCCCAGCGCCATCGTGTGGCGCCGCCGGGCCCCCGCGGGGCGTACCGCCGCCGTCCTGCCCGGTTCCGGCACGGGAGCGGCGAGCGCGCGGCCGGCCACCCCGATGTGCTCCCGCAGCAGCGCGACATCCGCCACGGCCGCGGCGTGCTCTGCCGCGAGCGCCGGGTCCTGCCCCGAGGCGTCAGGCAGGGGCTCGTCCGTGAGGACGAGCATCAGAGCGTCGTCTTCGTAGGCGTACTCGTCCTCGGACACCCTCACACCACCTCGCCCTCATGCAGCCGCGTCCGCAGGACCCGTACCGCCGTGTGCAGCCTGCTCTTGACCGTGCCCTCCGGAATGCCCAGTTCGTCCGCTATCGCCCGGACCGGCAGATCGGCGTAGAAGCGCAGGACGACGACCTGCCGCTGAGTGTCGGGCAGGGTGTCGAGGCCCTGGGTCACGGCCATCGAGAGCGCCCGTGACTCCGCCCCGTCCTCGTCCGTCGCCTCCCGCCACAGCACGGCGAGCCGCTCCCCGAGCCGCTCCTGCCTGCGGCGCGCCCGGTGCCAGTCCATGGCGAGGTTGGAGGCGACCACCGCCGCCCACGCGGACACGTCACGCGGCGCGTCGCGCCCGTCCGCCGCCCGTTCCAGGAGCTTGAGCCTGACCTGCTGGACGCCGTCGGGCAGGTCCGCGTGCGGCACACCACCGAGCGCGAGCACCGCCCGCACCCGGTCCTCCTGGGCCGCGTCGAGCGGATCGGCTCTCTCCCGCCGGTCCCGTCGCGTCTTTCCGCGCAGCAAGACACCCCTCCCGTCCCCACGTTTCCCCTAGGACGCCGGGGCGGCCCGAAACGTTCGGCGGACGGCCGCGGGAATGTGACATCCCGAACTTCGGACAATGGATTGGACAAGGCGGCCGTGGACAGACGCATGATGGAACGCACAGGCCAACGCCTATGCCCATGCACATACGGAGGACATCCCTGTGAAGGTCGGAATCGTCGGAGCCACCGGTCAGGTCGGCACGGTCATGCGCAAGATCCTCGTCGAGCGGGACTTCCCGGTGGACGAGCTGCGTCTGTTCGCCTCGGCCCGCTCGGCCGGTTCACAGCTCGACGGTGTCACGGTCGAGGACGCCTCCACGGCCGACTACAGCGGCCTCGACATCGTCCTGTTCTCGGCGGGCGGCGCCACCTCCAAGGCGCTGGCCGAGAAGGTCGCCTCGCAGGGCCCCGTCGTGATCGACAACTCCTCGGCCTGGCGGATGGACCCCGAGGTTCCCCTCGTCGTCTCCGAGGTCAACCCGCACGCGATCGCGAACCGCCCCAAGGGCATCATCGCCAACCCGAACTGCACGACGATGGCCGCGATGCCGGTCCTGAAGCCGCTGCACCTTGAGGCCGGGCTCACCGCGCTCGTCGTGGCGACCTACCAGGCCGTGTCCGGCTCGGGTCTCGCCGGTGTCGACGAGCTGTTCGACCAGGTCAAGAAGGTCGGCGACGACGCCCCCAAGCTCACGCACGACGGTTCGGCCACCGAGTTCCCGGCGCCGAACAAGTACGTCGCGCCGATCGCGTACAACGTCCTGCCGATGGCCGGCTCCATCGTCGACGACGGCCTGAACGAGACCGACGAGGAGCAGAAGCTCCGCAACGAATCCCGCAAGATCCTCGAGGTCCCGGACCTCAAGGTCTCCGGCACCTGCGTCCGCGTGCCGGTCTTCACCGGGCACTCCCTCCAGGTCAACGCCCGCTTCGAGCGTCCCCTGAGCCCCGAGCGCGCCACCGAGATCCTCGCCGAGGCCGAGGGCGTCGTCCTCACCGACGTCCCGAACCCGCTGGTCGCCGCGGGCAAGGACGACGCCTTCGTGGGCCGCATCCGTAACGACGAGACGGTGGAGAACGGCCTGGCCTTCTTCATCTCCGACGACAACCTCCGCAAGGGCGCCGCGCTGAACGCGGTGCAGATCGCGGAGCTGGTGGCGGCCGAGCTCAAGGGCTGACGCGCTTCCCGTCACGTACGCCGCTGGGGGCGGGCACCGGCTTCTGGTCGGTGCCCGCCCCTTCGCGTACGCCACGAACCGCGTACGCCACGACGAGCAGCGCGAGCGCCGCGAGTCCGCCCCCGAGCCACAGCACGTCCGTGGTCCCGAGGCCGTCCGCGACCAGGCCGCCGGACAGCGCGCCCAGGGCGATCGCCGCGTTGAACACCCCGGCGAAGAGCGCCGACGCCGCCTCGCGGGCGCGGGGCGCGGCGGCCAGCACCCACTCCTGTGCGGAGACGGAGACCCCGCCGTAGGCCAGGCCCCACCCGACGAGCAGCGCCACCGACGCGAGGAGCGAGCCGCCCGCGGGCCCGAGCAGCAGGACCACGGCGGCGAGTCCCGCGGAGATGGCGAGCAGCGCCCGGCGCGGGTCGCGGGCCGCGAGCGCGCCGCCCGCGAAATTGCCGACGATGCCCGCGATCCCGTAGACGAGGAGCAGCCCGCTGATCAGTCCGGCTCCCAGGTCGGGCACCCGCTCCAGGACGGGACGCACGTAGGTGTACGCGGCGAAGTGCCCGGTCACCAGGAGCAGCACCACAAGCAGCCCCGCCCGCAGCCGCGCGTTCCGCAGCAGCCCGGGGAACGTGCCGAGACGTACGGCCGCCGACGCGGGCAGCGGCGGAAGCACGGCGGCGAGCAGCCCGGCGACCGCGAGCGCGAACGCCCCCATCGCCGCGAACGCCCAGCGCCAGCCCGCGAGTTCACCGAGGAACGTACCGGCCGGGACGCCGAGCACGGACGCCACCGCGATCCCACTGAAGATCACCGTGGTGGCCCGCCCGGCGGCCTCCTCGCGCACGAGCCTCGGACCGAGCCCGGCAGCGATAGCCCACACGCCCCCGATGCAGACCCCCACCAGAACCCGCGCGGCGAGCAGCACGCCGAAGGCGGGCGCGAGCGCGGAGAGGAGATTGGCGGCGGCGAGCAGGACCATCAGGACGCACAGCACCGTCCGCCGGTCGGCGCGCCGCACGGCGACGGGCAGCAGCAGGGCGGCGAGCGCCGCGACCACGCCGGGCAGCGTGACGGTCAGGCCCGCGGTCCCGTCGGAGACGCCGAGCCCCGAGGAGAGGGAGGTGAGGAGGCCGACCGGCAGCAGTTCCGTGGTGACGACGGAGAAGGTGGTGGCGGCGACGGCGAGGACGGACAGGGGCACGGAACGCTGCGGCTGGGCAGGTTCGGGGCGTGGGGTCGAGGTGGCTTTCATGAGCTCAAGCCTTCGCCGGGGCCCGGCCGGGAACAACGGCGAAGATCTCATCCTTGAATGAGCGAGGCTTATCGACGAGTGGGCGAGATGGGGGTGCCGGTGCTGGAGACACGGGAGCTGGAATGCTTCATCGCACTCGCCGACGAGCTGCACTTCGGCCGCGCGGGCGAGCGGCTCTACGTCTCGCAGAGCCGTGTCAGCCAGCTCCTGCGTGACCTGGAGCGGCGGATCGGCACCCGGCTCGTGGAGCGGTCGAGCCGCCGGGTGCGGCTGACCCCGGCGGGCGAGCGGTTCCTCGCCGACCTGCGCCCGGCGTACGAGGCGTTGAGCGCCACGGTGGACGCGGCGCGGGAGGCGGCGCGCGGGGTCAGCGGGCGGCTGCGGATCGGCTTCCAGGGGACGGCGGACGCCCGGCTGATGCGGGCGATCGCCGACTTCCAGGAGCGGCATCCGGGCTGTGTGACGGAGATCGTGGAGATCCCGTTCTCCGACCCCTTCGGGGCGGTGCGGCACGGGGACGTGGACACGGCGATCGTGCTGCTGCCCGTCGAGGAGCCCGACCTGGTGCTCGGCCCGCTCTTCTCCCGCCAGCAGCAGACGGTGGCGGTGTCGGTACGCCATCCCTTCGCGGGCCGCGTCTCACTGCACGTGGCCGAGCTGTCCGTGACCCCGCTGATCTCGGCGAGCGCTCCGGCACCCGCGTACTGGCGGGCGGCTCAGGCTCCGTCCTCCGTAGCGGCACCGGAGGTGCGCACCCTCCATGAGGGCCTGACGCTGGTGGCGGCCGAACGCGGGGCGATGCTGCTGTGCCGCCCCACGGCGGAGTACCACGGGCGGCGTGACGTCACGTTCGTGCCGGTGGAGGGCGTGCCGGACTCCGTCCTCGGGATGGTGTGGCGCGGGGACGCGGAGACGGAGCGGGTGCGGGCGTTCGCGCGGGCGTTGGGGGAGATTTCCTGACCGCTTCTGGTCGCCCCTAGGGTCGGCGGACCTCGAAGTGGAAGCAGCCGTACTCCACGGCCCTGACGTGCACGAGGGCGACCTCCGGGTCGGCGAAGGCCTCCGCGAAGGCGGTGTCGAAGCCTTGCGTCGCCGGGTCCGGGATCTCCATCAGGCGGCCACCGACGATGCGGCCGTCGGCGTTGTAGCGGCGGATGGTGCGCAGGGCTCCGGGCCGGGCGAAGGGGTACTCGGCGCCGCCCGCCGCCGGGCCCTCGCACTCCTCCGCGTGGATGAAGACGGGGCCCTGCTCGTCGTAGGCACCGGGGGTGGCGCCGGTCTCCGCTGCCCAGCGGCGCAGGGGCGCGTACGAGACGAGGGCGACGTTCTCGCCGGGGGCGACGGGGCGCAGGCAGCAGCGGAGGGGGTCGCCGCCCTCCTGGTCCACGTAGGGGAGGCAGGGGTTGCCGGCGTCGTCGGTGGTGCGGAGTTCTTTGAGGGCGGCGGGGTCGATCGGGAGAGGGGCGTAGGTCGTTGCGGTCATGGGTCGAGGGTCGCGCGTGGGGGTGGGTGAGGGCTGGCGCATTTCAGACGTTAAATTTCCCCAACCCCGCCCCTTCCCGAAAACTCGCTGCGCGAGGGCCTCCTCAATTGCCGGAGGGGCTGAAAGATTCAGCCCCTCCGGCAATTGAGGAGCGGGGTCTGGGGCGGAGCCCCAGGTAGGCCCCCGCGCCGAGCGGGTTTTCGGGAAGGGGCGGGGTTGGGGACGAAAAAGGCCACTACCAAGCCCCCCGCATACGCCGATACCCCTCCCCCAACCCCGCCAACTCCTCCCCCGTCAACACGTCCTCCACCCGCGCAAACCCCTCCGGCGCCCTCTCCGCGACGGCCCGGAGGACCTCGTCCACCGGCATCGCCCGATTGGCCAGGGCCACGGCATTGGCGGGGCCCCACCGCTCCGCCTCGTACGCGCGCAGCCCCGCCACCCGGTCCCCCCCGGCAAGGGCCACGCACCGCGCAAGCGCCCGCGCATCGAGCACCGCCTCCGAGCCACCGCTCGACCCCACCGGGTACATCGGATGAGCCGCGTCACCCAGCAGGGTCACGGACCCGCGCCCCCACCAGGGCAGCGGGTCCCGGTCCACCATCGGGTACTCGAGGATCCGTGCCGTCGACCCGGTCGCCGCAAGCAGCGCGGGCACGTCCAGGTCCCCGATCCGCCACCCGGAGAAGTGCGGCAGGACGTCGGAGAGGCGACCCGAGCGGTTCCAGTCCACCGGACCGGGCGCCCCGTGGTGATGGACCGGGAAACGCACCTCCGCCACCCAGTTGAGCAGCGCACGCCCCCGCGTCTCGGCCTCCCGCGAGATCGGGTAGACGACGAGCTTCGCGGTCGCGTTGCTGCCCGCGAACGCCATCGACCGGCCGCCGAGCACCGGATCCCACTCCGCGACGCCCCGCCACATCCGGATGCCGTTCCACAGCGGCGGCCCCTCCCCGGGATGCAGCCGGGCCCGCACCGCCGAGTACAGGCCGTCCGCGCCGACCAGGGCCCGCACGGGCACCGCGAACTCCCGCCCGCGCCGCACGTCCCGCAGGGTCACCCGCAGCGCCCCCGACCCCTCCGGCTCCGCGTACCGCACGAAGGCGATGCCGGTCTGGACGGCGTTCTCGCCGAGGCGGTCGCGCACCGCGTCGAGGAGGATGAGCTGCAGCGCCCCGCGGTGCAGGGAGTACTGCGGCCAGTGGTGGCCGCGCGCGAGGCCGAGCGGCTCGCCCCAGATGTAGTTGCCGTGCCGGTCGAAGTGCAGCGTCTCGGCGGTCGGCACGGCCGTGGCGGCCAGCTCGGCACCGAGGCCGAGCTCCGTCAACTCCCTTACCGCGTGCGGCAGGAGGTTGATGCCGACGCCGACGGGCCGCAGCGCGTCCACCGCGTCGATGACCCGTACCCCGATGCCCGCCGCGTGCAGGCTGAGCGCGGTGGTGAGCCCGCCGATACCCGCTCCCGCGACCAGTACGTCGATCATGCGGCGCACCCCGCACCGGGTAATCGCGCAGAGCGCGGTGGCCGTCGGTTTCCCATGGACGCTCCCCCCGGGGCGTGTGTCGACGCGCGGATGCTAGCGGCACCCCGGCCCGCGAACAATGCCGCATGGCGGTCCATGGACCATGCCCGGTCACGTTCGGGGACCCACGTGGAAGGATGGCCGGAAACGCCACAAGTCGTACCTGACGTTCCTGAGGAGATGACCGCGTGCCCGGCACCAATCTGACCCGCGAAGAGGCGCAGCAGCGGGCGAAGCTGCTCACCGTTGACTCGTACGAGATCGACCTCGACCTCTCCGGCGCGCAAGAGGGCGGCACCTACCGGTCGGTGACCACGGTGCGCTTCGACTCCGCGGAGGCGCACGCCGAGACGTTCATCGACCTGGTGGCCCCCGCCGTCCACGAGGTCGTCCTGAACGGCCACGCGCTGGACGTCGCCGCCGTCTTCCGTGACTCGCGCATCGCACTGAAGCACCTGGCGGCCGGGCCCAACGAACTGAAGGTGGTCGCCGACTGCGACTACACCAACACAGGCGAGGGCCTGCACCGTTTCGTCGACCCGGTCGACGAACAGGCCTACCTCTACACGCAGTTCGAGGTGCCCGACGCGCGCCGTGTCTTCGCGTCGTTCGAGCAGCCCGATCTCAAGGCCACGTTCCAGTTCACCGTGAAGGCGCCGTCCGGCTGGACGGTCATCTCGAATTCGCCGACCCCCGAGCCCAGCGGTGACGTCTGGGTCTTCGAGCCCACGCCGCGGATGTCGACGTACATCACGGCGCTCATCGTCGGTCCGTATCACTCGGTCCACAGCTCGTACGAGGGTCCTGGGGGCCAGTCGGTTCCCCTCGGCATCTACTGCCGTCCCTCGCTGGCCGAGTTCCTCGACTCGGACGCGATCTTCGAGGTCACCCGGCAGGGCTTCGACTGGTTCCAGGAGAAGTTCGACTACGCGTACCCCTTCGCGAAGTACGACCAGCTCTTCGTGCCGGAGTTCAACGCGGGCGCGATGGAGAACGCGGGCGCGGTGACCATCCGCGACCAGTACGTGTTCCGTTCGAAGGTGACGGACGCGGCGTACGAGACGCGCGCGGAGACCATCCTCCACGAGCTGGCCCACATGTGGTTCGGCGACCTGGTGACGATGGAGTGGTGGAACGACCTGTGGCTGAACGAGTCGTTCGCCACGTACACGTCCATCGCCTGCCAGGCGTACGCGGAAAACTCGCGCTGGCCGCACTCCTGGACGACGTTCGCCAACTCCATGAAGACGTGGGCGTACCGCCAGGACCAGCTTCCCTCGACGCACCCGATCATGGCGGACATCCGCGACCTCGACGACGTCCTGGTCAACTTCGACGGCATCACGTACGCCAAGGGCGCGTCGGTGCTCAAGCAGCTGGTCGCGTACGTCGGCATGGACGAGTTCTTCCGGGGCGTGCAGGCGTACTTCAAGGCGCACGCGTTCGGCAACACGCGCCTGTCCGACCTGCTCGGCGCGCTGGAGGAAACCAGCGGACGCGATCTCAAAACCTGGTCGAAGAAGTGGCTGGAAACGGCCGGCATCAACGTCCTGCGTCCGGTGGTGGATGTCGACACATCCGGCAGGATCACGTCGTTCGCGGTGAAGCAGGAGGCGCCGGCGCTGCCTGCGGGCGCGAAGGGCGAGCCGACGCTCCGCCCCCACCGAATCGCGATCGGCCTGTACGACCTCGACGACGCGTCCGGCAAACTGCTCCGCACGGACCGCGTGGAACTGGACGTGGACGGCGAACTGACCGCGGTGGACGAGCTGGTGGGCCGCAAGCGCCCCGCGGTGATCCTCCTGAACGACGACGACCTCTCGTACGCGAAGGTCCGCATGGACGCGGAGTCGCTCGCGTTCGTGACGGAGCACATCGGTGACTTCGAGGCGTCGCTGCCGCGGGCCCTGTCATGGGCATCGGCGTGGGACATGACGCGCGACGCGGAACTCCCCACACGGGAGTACCTCTCCCTCGTCCTCTCCGGCATCGGCAAGGAGTCGGACATCGGGGTCGTCCAGTCGCTGCACCGCCAGGTGAAGCTGGCCCTTGAGCTGTACGCGGCTCCGGCACGGCGGGACGAGGCGCTGGCCCGCTGGACGGAGGCGACACTCGAACACCTCCGCTCGGCGGCGCCGGGCAGTGACCACCAGCTGGCGTGGGCGCGGGCGTTCGCGTCGGCGGCGCGTACGGACGAGCAGCTGACGCTGCTGGAGGACCTCGTCTCGGCCAAGCAGTCGATCGAGGGCCTCGCGGTGGACACGGAGCTGCGCTGGGCCTTCGTGCACCGGCTCGCGGCGACGGGGCGGCTCGACGAGGCCGGGATCGCGGCGGAGCTCGACCGCGACAAGACGGCCGCGGGCGAGCGGCACGCTGCCGCGGCGCGGGCTGCGCGGCCCACGCCGGAGGCGAAGGCGGAGGCATGGGCCTCCGTCGTGGAGTCCGACAAGCTCCCGAACGCGATCCAGGAGTCGGTCATCGGCGGCTTCGTCCAGACGGACCAGCGCGAACTCCTCGCCCCGTACGCGGAGAAGTTCTTCGCGGCGGTCAAGGGGGCGTGGGACTCCCGTTCGCACGAGATGGCCCAGCAGATCGCGGTGGGCCTGTACCCGTCGCTCCAGATCTCCCAGGCCACGCTGGACACCACGGACGCGTGGCTCTCCTCGGCGGCCCCGTCAGCGGCCCTCCGCCGCCTGATCACGGAGTCCCGAGCGGGCGTGGAACGGGCGCTGCGGGCGCAGGGGGCCGACGCGTAGCCCTTGCCGGGCGGGGGCGGGGCGGGGGTCGTCGGGGCCGGGGGCTATCGCACCCCTGCCCCGCTCCTCCTCGGCCGAGGGGGGGCCATCCACCCGACGCCGGGGCCGGCCTTCCCCGCTCCGCGCGCGTTGCCGGACCGCCGGGAGCGCGCCCGTCCGGCCGTATTCGCCGTCGTCGCGCTTCGCGCAATTTTTTCCCACCCACCCACCCGAGCGCCCCGTAGCTGCGGGGCAATACGGGGGGCCGCATGGGAAAAATCTGCGCGGAGCACCCCCACCCACTGCCGGCCAGTCGCCCCCCGTCCACTGCCGGGCAAACGGGCGGGCGGGCGGGAAAGACCCGCGCGAAGCGCGGAAAGGGGCGCTACGGCCCGCCGACAAAAACCCACCCCCACCCGCCACCGGCCAATCGATCCCCTGGTCCGCTACCGGGCAAACGGGCGGGCGGGCGGGCGGGAAAGACCCGCGCGAAGCGCGGAAAGGGGCGCTACGGCCCACAGACAAAAACCCACCCCCACCCACCACCGGCCAATCGGCCCCCTGGTTCGCTACCGGGCAATCGGGCGGGTGGGTGGGGAAAAATCCGCGCGAAGCGCGGGAAGGGGCACCGCGGCCCGCAGACAACAGGCCCGCCCCCACCCCCCACCGGGCAATCGGTCCCCTGTCCGCCGCGGGGCAAACGGGCGGGTGGGTGGGGAAGACCCGCGCGGAGCGCGGGAAAGACGACGCAGGCTACCGGCGCCCAGGGTCAAGGCCCCCTACTCCGCCCCAGCCCCCCGCAGGGGAACCGCCCCCCGCAACGCCGACAAGACCCTGCTGACCCCCGCACCCCCCGCCGCCCCCCGACGAACCGCCGCCACGACATGCCGCCGGGGCCGATCCGCGGTCAAGTCCCGCATCACCACACCGTCACGGCGGACCGCCGCCATCCGTGGGACGAGGGCGACCCCCATCCCCGCCTCCACCATCGCGAGGATCGCCGTCCAGCCGGAGGCGGAATGCGCCTGCTCAGGCGTGAACCCCGCCCCCTCGCACGCCGCCCGCGTGATCTCCGACCAGGGCCCACTGCCCCCGAAGATCCACGGCTCCCCGGCCAGATCAGCGAGCCTGAGCCCCTCCACCGCCGCCAGCGGATGGTCCCCGGGAAGCGCCACGTCCAGCGGATCGGCGAGCAGCGACTCCCGCGTGAAGCGCGTGTCCGCGTCCGCCGCGACCGGCGCCGTCACCGCGAGCGAGAGGGCCACGTCCACCTCCCCCGCGGCAAGCAGCTCGTACGCCTCCGCCGCCTCCACCTCACGGACCCGCACCGAGATCCCCGGCGCCGCCGCCCGCAGCTCCCGCACCGCCGGCACGACGAGCGCGGGCACCGCCGTCGAGAAGGCCCCGACCCGCACCTCCCCCGCCTCACCCTGTGCGTACGCAGCCAACTCGGCGTCCGCTAGCTCCAGTTGGGCGAAGACCGCCTCCGCGTGCCGCAGCACGAGATGCGCCGCGTCGGTCAGGCGCACCCGCCGCCCGTGTGCCTCAAGGAGCGGTACCCCCAGCTGCTTGGCGAGGTTGGACAGCTGCTGCGACACCGCCGACGGCGTCATCCGCAGCGTCCGCGCCGTCTCCGTGACCGTGCCCCGCTCGCTCAACGTACGCAGGATCTGCAGCTTCTTGATGTCCCACTCGCTCATGGAGTCAACGTACCCAGAGGTCAGAAGCCCGGAGCCCCGCACCCCACGCGTCACCGCTTCGAGCGCGCCGCGCCCAGCACGACCCCGCCCAGGATCAGCCCCATGCACAGCACCTGCAGCCACCCCATCGCCTCACCGAGCACCGCGAAGGAGAGCAGGGCGACGCACACCGGCTGGAGGTAGTAGATGACCCCGGCGCGGGCGGCGCCGATGATCGAGATCGCCTTGTTCCAGGCGAAGAAGGCGATCGCGGACGAGACGACACCCACGTAGAGAAGCGGCGAGACCGTCCCGACGGTCGGCGTAAAGCCGCCCTGGAGCACAAAACTCGCCACGAACACCGGGAGCAGCATCAACGCGCCGAGCACGAACGTCGCGAAGAGGAACGGCAGTCCGCCGATCTCCGCGGGCTTCCGCTTGAGCAGCGCGCTGTACGAGCCGAAGGACAGCGCCCCCGCGATCACCCACAGGTCACCCACCGCGAAGTCCATGGAGAGCGAACCGCCCGACACCAGGATCAGGACGCCCGCGCAGGCGATCAGCATGCCCGTGACCCGGCGCGCCCCGAGCCTCGCGCCGCCGAGGCGTTCGTACACCGCCATCAGGACCGGCGACGCCGCCATGATCATGCCCATGTTGCCCGCGGTGGTGGTGACGCCCGCCTGGTTGACCAGCGTGTTGTAGATGGTGACGCCGAGGAGCGCGGCGAGGAGCAGGAAGCGGAGGTGCTTGCGGAGCACGGCCCGCTGCCGCCACGCCTGACGTGCCGCGAAGGGTGCCACCGCCACGATCGCGATGATCCACCGCCAGAACGCGTGCTGGACGGGGGGCACGCTGTCGGCGAGGGCACGCGAGGTGACGAAGCTGCCCGACCAGACGACGGTGGCGAGCGCCGCGAGCGCGAGACCGAGGCCGATGGGGCCCGCGGCCCGCTGCGCCTTGCTCGCCGCCGTCGGCCTCGACGCGGTGGGGGTGGGGGTCGTCCGGTCCAGGACAGTCACTGATATCCCTTGTCTCTCTCCCGGGGGTCCCGGGAACGCACGATCCCCGCCGGGGTGCACACCACCCGGCGGGGATCTCTTGGTTGGTTGCGGGACCACTTTCACACCCGCACACCCATCAGGTCCATCGAATCTTTTCGAGGCCTCTTTTCACTTTTGCTAAACATTCGCCTCCACGCCCCACCCCTCCAGCGCCACCCGCACGTCCCCCGGCTCCGCCTCGTCCGCCGCCCACGCCACGTACCCGTCGGGGCGTACCAGCACGGTCGTACGCCGGTCACTCGCCCAGTGCGCCACCACCGCGCGCCCCGCCCCGTCACTCTCCTTGTACTCCGCGCCCTCCGGAGCGATCAGCACGAACCTGCCCTCGCGCAGAGCCTCGTAGAGCCGCCCCTCCCTGAGCGCGATGTCCGGCGCGCGGCGACCGGTCATGCGGTGGGCGCCCTTCGGGGCGGGGTAGTTGTAGCCGATGCCGGTGATCTGGCCGATCGCCTTCTCGCGCACCGGGCGCACGACGTTGATGAAGGACGCGAGGACGGCGCGGCCCGCGATCGACCACGGCCGTTTGGCCATCGCGAGCCGCACGATCCCGCCGCTGCTGCGCAGGACCGCCTTGCCGATGGGGTGCCGCTCGGCCTGGTAGGTGTCGAGGAGGTCGTCCGAGGCGCGGCCCTGGACCGCCGCCACCAGCTTCCAGCTCAGATTCACTGCGTCCTGCAGTCCGGTGTTCATGCCCTGCGCGCCCGCCGGGGTGTGGACGTGCGCGGCGTCCCCGGCGAGGAAGACCCGGCCTACCCGGTACGCCGGTGCCTGGCGCTCGTCGCTGTGGAAGCGGGACATCCAGCGGGCGTCGTGCATGCCGTAGTCGCGGCCGAGCGCGAGCCGGGTGATCTCCTTGACCTCTTCGAGGTCGAGGGGCTCGCTGTCCGGGACGTTGCGCGAGCGGTTCCAGCCGATGACGCGGTAGTAGCCGTCGGCGAAGGGTGCGATGAAGGCGAAGGCGTCCCCGGCCGCGTTCACCGTGAGGACCGACGCGGGCTTCTCGGCGAGCTTCACGTCGGCGAGCACGAGCGAGCGGATGGCGGACTTCCCGGGGAAGGGCAGGCCGATGGCCTTGCGGACCGGGCTGTGGAGGCCGTCGGCGCCGACTGCGTACGCGGCCCTGTGCGTGCTCGACTCCCCGTCGGGGCCCCGGACTTCGAGGCTCACGCCGTCCGCGTCCTGGGCGAGTCCGGTGACCTCGCTCTCGTAGCGGAAGTCGACGCCGGCCGCGATCGCCCGCCGCTCCAGGACGCGCTCCACCTCGTACTGCGGCAGGACCAGGAGGTGGTTGTAGCGCGAGGGCAGCTTGTCGAGGCCGACCTCCAGGTGCGCGAAGAGGCGCAGGCGGTCCAGGGGCTTGCCCTTGGCCTCCAGCTCGTCGGCGAGACCGCGCGCGTCGAGCTGTTCGAGGGTGCGGGCGTGCAGCACCAGGGCGCGCGAGAGGTTGCTGATCCCGTGCGGCCGCTTCTCCAGCAGGGTGACGGGGACGCCCGCGGCGGCCAGGTCTCCGGCCAGCAGGAGCCCGGTGGGCCCGGAGCCGACGACGATCACGGCGGGGCTCGCGGTGCTGGTCGCGTCCTGTGTTCCGTTCATGACGGCCTCCTCGGCTCCCTTGTGCCAACAACTGTTGGTCTACGTGCCAACAACTGTTGGTCAACGCTTGTTGGCTAACGTAGGACCGCCGCCATGGACTGTCAACACATGTTGGCCTACGCTTGTTGGCATGACCGAAAGCGCACCCGATCCAGCGACCCGGACCACCGTCCGGGAACCCCCGCCACCGCCACGCCGCTCCGACGCGACCCGCGGCGCGATCCTCGCCGCCGCCCGCGAGCGGTTCGCCGCCGAGGGCTATGAGCGGGCCACCATCCGTGCCATCGCCAGGGACGCGCGCATCGATCCGTCGATGGTGATGCGCTACTACGGCAACAAGGAGGGCTTGTTCGCCGCGGCCAGTGCCATCGATCTGCGCCTGCCCGATCTCACCTCGGTGCCGCGCGAGGCCGTGGGCCGCGCCCTGGTGTCGCACTTTCTGGAGGTCTGGGAGAAGGATGACGTGCTGACGGCGATGCTCCGCGTCGGCGTCACCAACACGGCGGGCGCCGAGCGGATGCAGGGCATCTTCAGGGATCAGCTGCTGCCGGTCGCGCGCCGCGTCTGCCCCGATCCGGCCGAGGCGCCGACGCGGGCCGGGCTCTGCGCCTCCCAGATCCTCGGCATGGCGCTGACCCGTTATGTGCTGCGGTTCCCGCCCGCGCTCGCGCTGTCCGCCGAGGAGATGGCGGACTGGGTCGGACCGACGGTGCAGCGGTATCTCACGGCCGAGCGGCCGTGACACACGTAGGGGCTCTTTGCCGGCGCACGCATTGCGCGCGCCGGCAAAGAGCCCCTACGGAGAAATCCGGAAGTGCGGAAGTGAAGTGGCGTCAGCCCTTCTTCACCGGCTTGCGGGACTTGTCACCGACCATGACGAGACCCGCGATCACCAGGAACAGCACGATGGGCGCCACGACATAGAGGCCGAGCGTGTCGATCACACTCAGGCCGGGACCCGGGTCGTCGCCGTCGTCACGCGTGAGCGCGAGCGCGGGGGACGACATGAGCAGCATCATCAGCGTCGTACCGGAAGCCAGGGCGCCGGCGCGCAGGGCATTCTTCTTGTCCACGGTGCCAACGTAGCGAACAGCTAAACGGGCCGCGCGCCCGGGGGTGCCGTACGGGGCCTTTCGCGCGTACGGAACACCTCCATGAACGCGTGGACACGGGGTGAGGCGGCAAGCTCCTCCAGGGTGACGGGGCGGCCCGCGGCGTCGGCGACCGGCAGCCGCCAGTTCGGATACTGGTCCCAGGTGCCGGGGAGATTCTGCGGGCGGCGGTCGCCCACCGCGTCCGGCAGCCAGACGCCGACCATGCGGGCCGGGGTGGCGAGCAGGAAACGGTGGACGGCGCGGATCTCCTCCTGCTCGTGTCCGCCACCGCCGGGCAGCATCCCGAGGCGGGAGAGCAGCGCGAGCCACTCCGACACATCGGCCGCCGCCTCAGCCCGCTCGACGGCCACCGGGCGCGTCAACAGGTCCAGTCTGTCGCGGAGTTGCACGTGCTCGCCCGTGATGCGGGCCGCGGTGGAGGGCAGGTCGTGGGTGGTGGCGGTGGCCAGGCAGTCCGCGCGCCATCGCTCGGGCGGCAGCGGCCGTCCGGTGCCGGCCCAGTCCCGCTCGAACCAGAGCACGGAGGTGCCGAACACACCCCGCCGCTGCAGGGCCTCGCGGACGCCGGGCTCGACGGTGCCGAGATCCTCGCCGATGACGAGGGCCCCCGCGCGGTGCGCCTCCAGGACGAGGACGGCGAGCATCGCCTCCGCGTCGTACTGGACATACGTTCCCTCGGTGGGCGCGCGGCCCTCCGGGACCCACCAGAGCCGGAAGAGCCCCATGACGTGGTCGATGCGGATCGCGCCCGCGCGGCGGAGCAGGGCGCGCAGGAGGGCGCGATACGGGGCGTAGCCCGACGCGGCGAGGCGGTCGGGGCGCCAGGGCGGCAGGCCCCAGTCCTGGCCGCGCGCGTTGAACGCGTCCGGCGGCGCGCCGGTCGACATGCCCGCGGCGAAGTGCCGCCGCTGCGCCCATGCGTCGGCCCCGGCCGGGTGTACGCCGACCGCGAGGTCGTGCACGAGGCCGATGGCCATGCCCGCGTCCCGCGCGGAGCGCTGCGCGGCGGCGAGCTGGGCGTCGGTGAGCCAGGCGAGGCGGGAGTAGAAGTCCACGCGGTCCATCAACGCGCGGCGGGCACGGGCGACTTCGGGGGACGCGGGGTCGCGCAAGGGCTCTGGCCAGGTGTGCCAGTCGGGGCCGTGCCGCTCGGCGAGCGCGCACCACGTGGCGTGGTTTTCGAGGTCCTCGCCGTGCTCGGCAAGGAAGTCGTTGTAGGCGGCGCGCCGGCCGGGGCCGAGCGGAACCGCCCGGATCAGCTCCAGGGCCTGGACCTTGAGCGCCCAGACGGCGTCCCGGTCGATCAACTGGCCCTGCTGGAGGACGGATTCACGCAGCGTGGCGGCCCGACGGGTGAGGTCGGCGGCCAGGTCACGGGCCTCGCCGTCCAGGTGGGCGTACTCGGGGATGTCCTCGATCCGGAGGTGGACGGGATCGGGGAAGCGTCGCGAGGAGGGGCGGTACGGAGAGGGGTCGGAGGGCCCGTCCGAAGGCTTCGGAACCGCCGCGTGCAAGGGGTTGACCTGCACGAACCCGGCACGCAGGGCCCGCCCGGACCAGGCGGCGAGCTCGGCGAGGTCACCGAGGTCGCCCATGCCCCAGGAGCGGCGGGACAGGAGGGAGTAGAGCTGGACGAGAATCCCGTACGTCTTCTCGCGTGGGGGCGGCAGACGGTGCGGGGCGGCGATGAGGTGGGCGGTGGCTGTTCGGTTGTCCGGGGTCTTGGCTCGGAGCCGGTGTACGCCCAGTGGCAGGGCGGGCGCCACCCGTGGCTCTGTCTTTTCGCCGCTTCGCGGCGATGTCTCCCGCCTGCCCATCCGATTGCCCCGCGGCGCGTCAGCGAAGCCGGAAGGGTCCGCATCAGACGACGGCACATCCCACTCCAGCCGCTCCCCCTTCTCCGTCTCCACGCACACCCGCGTGCCCGGCGGCAGCACGGCCCAGGGTGGGGCCGCCTCAGGATCGCCGCCCTGCCACACCACCACCGTCGGAGGCAGCAGGCGGGCGCTCAGCTCGGCCTCGCGGGCCGTGAGGGCGCGCCGCACCGCCTCGGGAGTGCTCGCGTCCACGTCCAGGGCGGCCAGGGCCGCGATCACCGCGGCGTCAGTGGCCGGAACCGTGCGCTCCGGGGACGGGGAGTAAGAAGTCGCCACGCCGTGCAAAGCGGCAAGGCGGGAAAGTCCGGTGGGATCGGTGGGGCCCGTGGTGGGCCCGGAGGCGGGGCCGGTCGCTCCGGATGGGGCCATCTAGACCCCCATGTAAACCAGGCCCGACGCGGTGCCGGTGGAGGTGGGCTCGCTGGTCAGCGGGGCGGCGTCGGCGAGCGGAGGCTCGCTGGTCAGGGGTGCTGCGTCGGCCAGCGGGGGCTCGCTGGTCAGGGGCGGCTCGAGGCAGCCGCAGGAGCAGGATCCGTCCAGGCCCGAGTCCGGGCCGGAGACCTGTTTGGAGAGAGCGGAGAGAAGAAGATTCGCGGAAGCGGGCACGTAAGGCTCCATTGTCAGGGGGCAGGTGTCAGGGGCAGGTCTTCGGCAGCCCTACCCAATGCACGGGGTCGCAGACATATCCGTTGTATGAACGTGCGCGCACTCACATTCGTTTCCCTGAGTGGGGGGTCGAACGCAAGATCTTCCTTCCCTCCACCTTCGGTCCCCCCGTCCCTGCCCCCTTCCGGGCGATACATTCCGGCCCCGCCGATCTCGACACACGAATCCGCACGCGTGCCCGAGGGCGAACGGCCCATGTCACAGGGAAGAAAACCCCCACAACACCCACGCCCGTTGACACCCCCACCACGTGAGTGGTGGGCTCAGTGACACCCTGAGACAACTGAAGCACCACACGTGATCACCGGCACGAAGGACACGAGGAGAGGGCCGTGCAACTGCGGCGCAGGAAAGGCGCGGCGGCCATCGCCGTCGCCGTCATCGCGGGCGCGCTTTCCGGCGCCCCCGGCGCCGTCGCCGCCCCCGGCCTCCCCGGAAAGCCCGGCGCCCCCGCCACCTCCCCGGACGACGACCGGGAGAGTGACGGCACCCTCCCCCCGGTCTGGCCCCGCCCTCAGTCGATGACCGCGGCCGGGGCCCCGGTCACCGTCACCGAAGAGGTCGTCCTTGCCACCGGCAAGGACCCCGATCCGTACGCCATGGACGCGCTGCGCGCCCTTCTGCGCGACGCGGGTGTCCGCGAGACCACTGAGGTCAGGGACGGGGGGCAACTCCCCACCGGCGCCGGGAAGCTCGTCATCCGCGTCGAAGGCGCCGCCGCCGACCAGGCGCTCCGCACCCTCGGCGCCCGCCCCCGCGGCGACCTCCCCTCCGGCGGCTACCGCCTCGCGGTGGGCCGGATCGACGGCCAGGACACCGTCGCCCTCGCGGGCGCGGGCAGCGACGGCCTCTTCCACGGCGTGCAGACCCTGCGCCAGCTGCTCACCAAGGGCACCGGCGGCACCACCGTCCCCGGGGTCCAGATCCGCGACTGGCCCGGCACCGCGGTCCGCGGCATGACGGAGGGTTTCTACGGCACTCCGTGGACCCGCGAGCAGCGCCTGGACCAGCTGGACTTCATGGGGCGCACGAAGCAGAACCGCTACCTGTACGCCCCCGGCGACGACCTCTACCGCCAGGCGCGCTGGCGCGAGCCGTACCCCGCCGACCAACGCGCCGACTTCCGCGCCCTCGCCGAGCGGGCCAAGCGCAATCACGTGACGCTCGCCTGGGCCGTCGCCCCCGGCCAGGCCATGTGCATGTCGTCCGACAAGGACATCAAGGCCCTGAACCGCAAGATCGACGCGATGTGGGCGCTTGGCGTACGCGCCTTCCAGCTGCAGTTCCAGGACGTCAGCTACAGCGAGTGGCACTGCGGGGCGGACGCCGAAGCCTTCGGTTCGGGGCCCGATGCCGCCGCGAAGGCGCAGGCGCGCGTCGCCAACGCGGTCTCCGCGCATCTGGCCGAGCGCCACCCCGGCGCGAAGCCGCTCTCCCTGATGCCCACGGAGTACTACCAGAACGGCTCCACGGAGTACCGCGACGCCATCGCCGCCCGGCTCGACGAGCGCGTCGAGGTGGCGTGGACCGGCGTCGGCGTCGTCCCCAAGACCATCACCGGGCGTGAACTGGCCGGGGCCCGCAAGGCGTTCGGCTCGCATCCGCTCGTGACGATGGACAACTATCCCGTCAACGACTTCGCGCAGGACCGTATCTTCCTGGGCCCTTACACCGGCCGCGAACCCGCCGTGGCCACCGGCTCGGCGGCGCTGCTCGGCAACGCCATGGAGCAGCCCTCCGCCTCCCGCATCCCCCTCTTCACAGCCGCCGACTACGCCTGGAATCCGCGCGCTTACCGCCCGCACGAATCCTGGCTCGCCGCGATCGACGACCTGTCGGGCGGTGACGCGAAGGCCCGGGGCGCCCTGCGGGCCCTCGCGGGCAACGACGCCTCGTCCGTCCTCGGCGCCGACGAGTCGGCGTATCTGCGCCCGCTCATGGCCGACTTCTGGCGTGCGCGTACGACGACGGACTCCGCCCGCGTCGAGAAGACAGGACAGGCCCTGCGGGACGCCTTCACCGTCATGAAGGAGGCTCCGCGGCGCCTCGCCGACAGCGACCTCGACACCGAGGTGGGGCCCTGGGTCGAGCAGTTGGCGCGCTATGGGGAGGCCGGCGAGACAGCGGTCGACATGCTGCGCGCGCAGTCCACCGGCGACGGCGCGGCCGCCTGGCGCGCGTCGCGCACCCTGTCGGGGCTCCAGAAGGACCTGAAGGCCTCCCGGGTGACCGTCGGCGAGGGCGTCCTCTCTCCCTTCCTGACGCGGGCCCAGAAGGCGTACGGGTCGTGGGCGGGGCTCGACGGCGAGCAGGCGTCGGACCGCGCGACGGTCCGTTCCCCCCGCGCCCGCCCCCTCACGGCGGTGACGGCCCTGACCGACCCCGGCACCAAGGGCAGCATCGAGGCCCACGTCCCCGGCGAGGGCTGGCGCCGCGTCGGCGCCCTGTCCGGCACGGGCTTCACCGAGGCCAGGCCCAAGGACACCGGAGCCCCCCGGGCCGACGCCGTCCGCGTCACGGTCACCGAGGGCACCGTCCGCCACGTCGTCCCCTGGTACGCCGACTCCCCCGCCGCGCGCTTCTCCCTGGCCCGCACCGAGGCCGACGTGGAGATCGGCGGCGGCCCGCAGCGGATCACCGCGGAGCTGACGTCCCTGCGCCCCGGTGACGTACAGGGCAAGGTCACGGCGAAGGCGCCCAAGGGCGTCCAGGTGCGCACCCCGGAGAAGTCGACGCTGCCGCGCGGCACGCGCGTGGACGTCCCGGTCGACGTCACGGTCCCCGCGGGCACGCGCGCGGGGACGTACGAGATCCCGGTCACCTTCGACGGCCAGACCCGCACGGTGTCGGTCCGCGCCTACCCCCGCACGGACGGCCCCGACCTGGCGCGCGGCGCGAAGGCGTCGTCATCGGGCGACGAGACGAAGGACTTCCCCGCGTCGGGCGCCAACGACGGCGACCCGAAGACCCGCTGGTCGTCACCGGTCGAGGACGGCGCCTGGTGGCAGCTGGAGCTCGCGGAACCGGTCAGGCTCGGCCAGGTCGTCCTGCGCTGGCAGGACGCGTACGCGGCGGGCTACCGCGTGCAGACCTCCGCCGACGGCAAGACATGGCGCACGGCGGCCACCGTCAAGGACGGCGAGGGGGGCCGCGAGTCGATCCGCATGGACGCCCGCGACACCCGCTACATCCGCATCCAGGGCGACAAACGGGCCACCCGCTTCGGCTACTCGCTCTGGTCCGTCGAGGCGTACGCCGTGGCCGCGGCCGCCGGGGACTGACGGCGGCCGACGGCCACGCTCAGGCCCCGTGCGGGCGGCCGCGTACAACAGAGCCCGGATCGATTCCTAGGCGGAAATGCCGTCGATCCGGGCCATCGCGTCGTCCGCGCCGAACGGCTGCAAGTACGGCAGCCAGCGCGGATCCCTGTGCCCGGTCCCGATGATGCGCCACGCGAGCCCCGAGGGCGGCGCGGGCTTGTGACGCAGGCGCCACCCCAGCTCCAGGAGATGACGGTCCGCCTTGGTGTGGTTGCAGCGGCGGCAGGACGCCACCACGTTCTCCCAGGCGTGCTGACCGCCACGGCTCTTCGGAATGACGTGGTCGACGCTGGTTGCGACGCCACCGCAGTACATGCACCGACCGCCGTCACGGGCGAAGAGCGCCCGCCTGGTCAGAGGAACGGGCCCCCTGTAAGGGACCCGGACGAACCGCTTGAGGCGGACCACGCTGGGTGCGGGGACAGTGCGCGTTGCGCTGTGCATGAAGGCGCCGGATTCCTCGAGGCAGAGAGCCTTGTTCTCCAGGACGAGGACGAGCGCGCGGCGGAGCGGTACGACGCCGAGTGGCTCGTACGACGCGTTGAGGACCAAGACATGCGGCACGGCGGATGCCTCCTTGTACGCCGGCGGCGCGTGGCTCGCGCCGGGACGATCTGTAGCCAGTCTCCCCTCATGCCTGGTCCAAGCGCCACCATGTGCTGGTAACGGGCTCGGAGTGTTTTCGACCACACATGTACGACACCCTGTTCTTCCCCAGGTGAGCACCGTCTCTCCCTCGAACATCACAACGATCCACACACAATGCCCCGTTAGTGTGGTGTCTCTGCCCGGTGCATCTCCTGGGCAGGCCGCTATGCCTGGAGGTACCTGCCGTGTTCCTGTCCGCTCTGTCAGCAGCCGGAACGGACCCGGACGACAAGTCGACGCCGAAGCCCCCGACCCTGGAAGACGCCCAGGAGCACGCGACGAACGCCGCGAGCTGGGTGGAGCAGAACTGGTCGGCGTGGCTGGGCATCGGGCTCCGCATCCTGCTGATCGTCGCCGTGGCCGTCGTCCTGCGCGTGGTCATCCGGCGCTCGATCACCAAGCTCATCGAGCGCATGAACCGCACGGCCCAGTCCGTGAACGGCACCGCGCTCGGTGGTCTTCTTGTGAACGTGGAGCGCCGCCGCCAGCGCTCGCAGGCCATAGGTTCGGTGCTGCGCTCGGTGGCGTCGTTCCTGATCCTCGGCACCGCCGCGCTCATGATTCTCGGCACATTCCAGATCAACCTCGCCCCGCTGCTCGCCTCGGCGGGTGTGGCGGGCGTGGCGATCGGTTTCGGCGCCCGCAACCTGGTCACGGACTTCCTCTCCGGCGTCTTCATGATCCTGGAGGACCAGTACGGCGTGGGCGACTCGATCGACGCGGGCGTGGCGTCCGGCGAGGTCATCGAGGTCGGCCTGCGCGTGACCAAGCTGCGCGGAGACAACGGCGAGATCTGGTACGTCCGCAACGGCGAGGTCAAGCGCATCGGCAACCTCAGCCAGGGCTGGTCCACGGCGGGCGTCGACGTCACCGTCCGCCCGGACGAGGACCTGGAGAAGGTCAAGGCGAAGCTGGTCGAGGTCGGCGAGACCATGGCCAAGGAGGAGCCGTGGAACGAGCGCCTGTGGGGCCCGGTGGAGGTCCTCGGCCTGGACAGCGTCCTGCTCGACTCGATGGTCGTACGGGTCTCCGCGAAGACGATGCCCGGCAACGCCCTCAGCGTGGAGCGCGAGCTGCGCTGGCGCATCAAGCAGGCCTTCGACGAAGCGGGTATCCGCATCGTGGGCGGCCTCCCGCTCCAGGCCATGGAGGAGGCGGCGGACCCGTCGGCAGCCGTGGCGGCCCCGTCGGCGTACGCGTCCGCGACCTCCCCGCAGTCCCTGGCGGCCTCCCCGATCACCCCGCCGCCGAACCTGGCGAAGTAGCTCCCGCCGAGGAGATCCACCCCCTCAGACGCACCCCGTGCAACAGCATGCCCCCGCAGGTAACGACTTGGTTGCCGCGGGGGCGTTCGCTATTGACGCCTTATTCACGCCAGCCTTACCGTCCTCACGAATTGGAAAGTTTCCTAACAGTTAGCGGCCGACCGAGCCGACCAAAGTAAGGTGACGTCATGGCAGCAGCGGGCAGCACTCCGGGCACCCCGAGTGTCCTGCGTGCCATGAACGACCGGGCCGTCCTTGACCTCCTCGTCGCGCACGGACCCCTCACCCGCACCCGCATCGGTGAGCTGACCGGGCTGTCCAAGCCCACCACCTCCCAGCTCCTCGGGCGTCTCGAAGCGGCCGGGCTCGTGCACACCACCGGCAGCCTGAGCGGACGGCCGGGGCCCAACGCCCTGCTGTACGAGATCGATCCGGGCGCCGGACACGTCGCCGCGCTGTCCGCCGACCCCACCGGGATCACCGCACTCGTCGCCGACATCACGGGCACCGTCCTCGGCAAGGAGCGCGTGGAGGCCGAAGCCGTCGCCGAGGACGTGCGCCACCGCACCGCCCAGCTCGTCGCGGAGGCCGTCGACGGCGCCCTGCGCCAGGCGGGCCTCGGGCACGAGGATCTGCGGGCCGCCGTCATCGGCACCCCGGGTGCCATCGACCCGCACACCGGCGCCCTGCGGTACGCCCCACACCTGCCGGGCTGGCACTCACGGACGCTGCGCGACGATCTCGCCGCCGTCCTCGGCACCCCCGTCGTCATCGAGAACGACGTGAACCTGGCCGCCGTCGCCGAGCAGTACGAGGGCGCCGCCCAGGACCACGACAACTACGTGCTGACCTGGCTGGACGAAGGCGTCGGCGCCGCCATCGTGCTCGGCGGCACCCTGCTGCGCGGAGCGACCGGCGGCGCGGGCGAGATCGGCTACATGCCGCTGCCGGGTGCTCCCCTGCTGCGCGGAGACACGCGGGGCGGGGGCAGCGGCGGCTTCGAGAGCCTCGTCTCCGCGTACGTCGTGCGGGAACTCGCCGGCGGCGGGGCCACGTTGGCGCAGGTCATGGCCGACGACGCGGCGCTCGCCGAGGTCGCACGGCGGATCGCCACCGGCATCGCCGCCGTGGTCGCCGTCGTCGACCCCGAACTCGTCGTCCTCTCCGGCTCGGTGGCCCAGGCGGGCGGCGACAAGCTGCGCGCCCGGGTCGAGGAAGAACTGAGCGGGCTCGCACTCCCCCGCCCGCAGATCCGTATCAGCGAACTCGACGGCGACCCGATCCTCACCGGCGCCCTGCGCTCGGCCCTCACCCAGGCCCGCGACCAGGTCTTCGACACGGCCTGAGCGGGCCCCACCCCTCGCCCGGCCCCCCATCCCAACTCCCCTCCCCGTAAAGGAAGTCCGCCATGCCGCGATGGCGCATGCCCACCTGCGCGTCAGCGGCGCTCGCCGCAGCCGGTCTCCTGCTCTCCGGCTGCGCCAACCCGAGCGTCGGCAGCGCGAACGACGACCCGAGCAAGCCCGTCACCCTGAAGTTCTGGCACGGCTGGGCGACGCCCGGCGAGGTCAAGGCCGTCAACGACAGCATCGCCCGCTTCGAGAAGCTGCACCCGAACATCGACGTGAAGGCCACCGGCAACGTCTCCGACGAGACCGTCAACCAGGCCCTGCGGGCGGGCGGTGACAAGGCCCCGGACGTGGTGTCCTCCTTCACCACCAACAACGTGGGCCAGTACTGCGACTCCGGGATGTGGGCGGACCTCGATCCGTTCATGAAGAAGACCGGCCTGGACAAGGAGAAGGTCTTCCCCAAGACGCTTCTCGACTACACCAGTTACCGGGGCAGCCAGTGCGCCCTGCCGCTGCTCGCGGACGCCTTCGGCATGTATTACAACAAGGACGCCTACAAGAAGGCGGGCATCGAGCGGCCCCCGCGCACGATGTTCGAGTTCAAGGAGGTCTCCGAGAAGCTGACCGTGCGCAGCGGCAGGAACTCGTACAAGCAGGTCGGGTATCTGCCCAACTTCCGCTTCTACCAGAACAGTCCGGACCGCCTCTTCGCCCAGTGGGGACCGAAGTACTTCGACGCCGAGGGCAACGCGCGGCTCGCGGACGACCCCTCCACGTACGACTTCTTCAAGGCCACCGGGCAACTCGCTGCCGCGCAGGGTGGGTTCAACGACCTGGAGCGGTTCCGGCTGACCTTCGGCGACGAGATGTCCAGCCAGAACGCGTTCTTGACCGGCAAGGTCGCCATGCACCTGGACGGTGAGTGGCGCGGCCTGATGCTGGACGAGGCGAAGGCGAAGTTCGACTGGGGCGTGGCCCCGCTGCCCGTCCCCGACGACCAGGCCGACACCTACGGGCGCGGCTTCATCACCGGCACCGTCGCCGGCATCGCGCACAGCAGCAAGCACCAGAACGCCGCGTGGGAACTGGTGCGGTTCCTGACCGCTGACACCAAGCAGGTCGTGAACTTCGCGAACGCCATCCACAACGTGCCCTCCACGTTCGCGGCGCTCAAGTCCCCCGACCTGGACGCCGATCCGACCTTCCGGACCTTCTTCGACATCCTGGAGAACAAGCACAGCGAGGCCCTGCCGCCCTCGGTGAACGGTGGCGCCTACGTCGTCTCGCTGCAGGACTTCGCGTACTCCGTCGAGGCCGGGCGCATCGGTGACCTGCGCAAGGGCCTGAAGAAGCTCGACGAGCAGATCGACGCCGACACCCTCCAGTCGAAGAGCTGAAGAGCTGAGGACCCCGCCATGGCCATGACCCTCTCCAACCCCGCACGCCGCAGACTGCGCACGCTCGGCTTCCTCTCCCCCTGGCTCGTCGGCTTCAGCGTCTTCTTCGCGTACCCGCTGATCGCCACCGTCTACTTCTCGTTCATGCACTACAACCAGATCAAGGAGCCCTCGTACGTGGGCCTCCGCAACTGGAAGTACGTGTTCGAGCAGATGCCGCTGTTCGGCCCCGCCCTGTGGAACACCCTGTGGCTGGTCGTGATCATGGTGGCCCTGCGGGTGGTCTTCGGGCTCTCGCTCGGGCTGCTGATCACGAAGATCAAGACAGGCCCCGGGCTCTTCCGCACCGCCTTCTACCTCCCGTATCTCGCCCCGCCGGTGGCCGCCACCGTGGCCTTCGTCTTCCTGCTCAACCCGGGCACGGGCCCGGTGAACGAGATCCTCGGCGCGGTCGGGATCTCCGGGCCCAACTGGTTCAACGACCCGGACACCGCCAAACCCTCGCTCGTGCTGCTCTCCCTGTGGGGCATCGGCGACCTCATGGTCATCTTCATGGCGGCGCTGCTCGACGTACCGAAGGAGCAGTACGAGGCCGCCGATCTCGACGGCGCCGGGGCGTTCGCGAAGTTCCGTTACGTCACCTGGCCCGCGATCACGCCCATCGTGATGTTCGCGGTGGTCACGGGCGTCGTGCAGACCATGCAGTACTACACACAGGCCCTGGTCGCGGGAAAGGTCGCCTCCGGCGTCAACATCGGCCCCGGGTCGGTCATCCAGCCCGGCTATCCCGACCACTCGACCCTCACGGTCCCCCAGCTCGTCTACCAGATGGGCTTCCAGAACTTCAACACCGGCGCCGCGTGCGTGCTCTCGCTCGTGCTCTTCGCCATCGCCATGGCCGTCACGCTGCTCCTGATGCGCAAGCGCTCCGGGCTGCTCTCGGCGGAGGACTGAGGACTTTCGATGACTTCCACGACTCTCAGCGCGCCCACCGCGCCCACCGCGCCCGCCCCCGCCCCGCACAAGCAGCGCGGACCCGCCGCCGCCCGCGCCCGCCGCAAGCGGGCCCTGCACTGGATCGCCGTGCACAGCGTGGCGATAGCCGTGGCGCTCCTTTTCGTCCTGCCGTTCGTCTTCGTCTTCCTGACGTCGGTGATGAGCGATTCGCAGGCCATGAGCGGCGACCTGTGGCCCGACTCCTGGCACTGGTCGAACTACAAGGCCGTGTTCGAGACGCCGGGCTTCCTGGACTGGTGGCGCAACTCGCTCCTGTACGCGGGCCTCGGCACCCTCTTCACGGTCTGCTCGGCGATCCCCGTGGCGTACGCGCTCGCCAAGTTCCGCTTCCGCGGCCGGCGCACCGCGATGCTGCTCGTCATCTCCACGATGATGCTGCCGCCGCAGGTCATCGTGATCCCGATGTACCTGGTGTGGGCCCAGCAGTTCCACCTCTCGGGCACGCTGTGGCCGCTGATCATCCCGATGGCGTTCGGCGACGCGTACTCGATCTTCCTGCTGAGGCAGTTCCTCCTCACCATTCCCAAGGAGTACATCGAGTCGGCCAAGGTCGACGGGTGCGGCGAGTTCCGCACGATGGTCAAGATCGTTGTCCCGATGGCCAAGCCCGGCATCGCCGCCATCGCGCTCTTCCAGTTCTTCTACTGCTGGAACGACTACTTCGGACCGCAGATCTACGCCGCGCAGAACCCGGGTGCCTGGACGCTGAGTTACGGCCTGGAATCCTTCAAGAGCGCCCACAGCGTCAACTGGAACATGACCATGGCAGCGACCCTGCTCGTCATGGCGCCGGTCATCATCATCTTCTTCTTCGCACAGAAGGCCTTCGTCGAAGGCGTCACCCTCACCGGAGTAAAGGGCTGAGAACCGATATGAAGCTCGCAGTGGTCGGCGGAGGGTCGACCTACACACCCGAACTCATCGACGGATTCGCGCGGTTGAGGGACACCCTGCCGATCGAGGAGCTCGTCCTCGTCGACCCCGCCGCGGACCGTCTCGAACTCGTCGGGGGCCTGGCACGGCGCATCTTCGCCAAGCAGGGACACCCCGGCCGCATCGTCACCACGTCGGACGTGGACGCGGGCGTCGCGGACGCCGACGCGGTCCTGCTCCAGCTGCGCGTCGGCGGGCAGGCGGCCAGGCAGCAGGACGAGACGTGGCCGCTTGAGTGCGGCTGCGTCGGCCAGGAGACCACCGGCGCGGGTGGCCTGGCGAAGGCCCTGCGCACGGTCCCGGTCGTTCTCGACATCGCCGAGCGCGTACGCCGTACGAACCCGAACGCGTGGATCATCGACTTCACCAACCCCGTGGGCATCGTGACGCGGGCGCTGCTCCAGGCCGGGCACAAGGCGGTCGGCCTGTGCAACGTGGCGATCGGCTTCCAGCGGAAGTTCGCCAAACTGCTCGATGTCGCGCCGGGCGAGGTGCACCTCGATCACGTGGGCCTCAACCACCTCACCTGGGAGACAGGCGTACGACTCGGGGGTCCGGGCGGCGAGGACATCCTGCCCAAGCTGCTCGCCGAGCACGGTGACGCGGTCGCCGCCGACCTGCGCATGCCGCGCGAGATCGTCGACCGCCTCGGCGTCGTGCCCTCGTACTACCTGCGCTACTTCTACCAGCACGACGCCGTGGTCGAGGAGCTGAAGACGAAGCCCTCACGCGCCGCCGAAGTGGCCGCGATGGAGCGCGAGTTGCTGGAGATGTACGGCGACCCGACGCTCGACGAGAAGCCGGAGCTGCTCGCCAAGCGCGGCGGCGCCTTCTACTCGGAGGCGGCCGTGGACCTGGCGGCCTCGCTGCTGGGCAACGGCGGCAGCCCTTACCAGGTGGTGAACACCGTCAACAAGGGCACGCTGCCGTTCCTGCCGGACGACGCGGTCATCGAGGTGCAGGCCACGGTCGACGGCACGGGCGCCAAGCCGCTGGCCGTGCCGAAGCTGGACCCGCTGTACGCCGGGCTCATCGCCAACGTCACCGGCTACGAGGACCTGGCCCTCCAGGCCGCGCTGCACGGCGGCCGCGACCGCGTGTTCAAGGCGCTGCTCGCCCACCCGCTGGTCGGCCAGTACGCGTACGCGGAGCAGCTCACCGACCGCCTCATCGCGCACAACCGGGAGCACCTGGCGTGGGCGTAGGCATGAGCGTGCTCGCGATCGACGCGGGCAACAGCAAGACCGACGTCGCGGTGGTCGCGGCCGACGGCGCCGTCGTCGGCGCGGCCCGCGGCGGCGGGTTCCAGCCGCCCCAGGTCGGTGTCGAGACCGCGGTGGACATCCTTGAGGAGGCGGTGACGCGGGCCCTGGCCGAGGCGGGGACCGACTCCGTGGGGCATGTGTCCGCCTGCCTCGCGAACGCCGATCTCCCGGTGGAGGAGCGGGAGTTGGCGGCGGCCCTGCGCCGCCGCGCGTGGGGCCCTTCCGTGGACGTACGCAACGACACCTTCGCCATCCTGCGCGCCGGACTCCTGGAGGACGCCGAGCCGCGGGGCGTCGCCGTGGTGTGCGGGGCCGGCATCAACTGCGTGGGCATGCTGCCCGACGGGCGCACGGCACGCTTCCCCGCAATCGGCCGGATCTCCGGCGACTGGGGCGGCGGTGGCGGCCTGGCCGAGGAGGCGCTCTGGTACGCGGCGCGGGCCGAGGACGGCCGCGGCGACGCGACCGCGCTGCGGGAGACACTGCCCGCGCACTTCGGCCTTTCCTCCATGTACGCGTTGATCGAGGCCCTGCACCTGGGCTCCATCGCCCCCGTACGCCGGCACGAGCTGACGCCGGTGCTCTTCGCGACCGCGGCGGCCGGCGACCCGGTGGCGCGCGCCCTGGTGAACCGGATGGCGGACGAGGTCGTCGCCATGTCGACGGTGGCCCTGGACCGCCTCGACCTGCTCGGCGAGGAGACCCCGGTGCTCCTCGGCGGCAGTGTCCTCGCCGCCCGCCACCCGCAACTGGACGACCGGGTGAGGGCGTTGCTGGCCGATCGCGCACCCAAGGCGGTGGCGAGGGTGGTGGTGGCCCGTCCCGTGCTCGGCGCGGCGCTGCTCGGCCTGGATCAGGTGGGAGCGCCCACCGAGGTGCACGCGCGCGTGCGGGAGCACTACGAGACGGGGGCTTCCTGAAGGACGGCCGAGCCCATCCGCCCGGAGTTCATCGGCCCGGCAGGGAACCGATCCGCACGAAATCGCGTATTCAAGGGCAGGGGTGGTGTGCGATCTTCGCTTGATCCGGACAGGATTCGCATGATCCGGACAGGTCTCCCGACGCAGTGATCAGAACAAGATCCAGTCAAGACCTGTGCGGATGTCGGTCCCTGCGGCGATACTTGCCGCCGTGCACTTCTTCCCGCACCGCGCACGCCGGGCGGAAGTGAACGTCCGATGACCAAGGGGGAGGTCGAGGTCGAGGTGACATACCCGCCGAAGGGCAGCGCCGCGCCGCCGGGACAGGCCGCGCCGACGATGCCCGTCGTCCCACCGCAGGCAGGGCCGGACTCCGCGGCATCCGCACAGGCCACACCGGCCGTGCCGGGCGCGGCGCCCCGCAGGCCCGCGTGGATCGAGGGCCGGGACCGGCTGCGCGCGGCGGCGACGACGGAACCGGGAAAGCTGCGGATCATCGGCGCCTTCCTTGCGCTGCTCGTCGTGGCGTTCGGCGCGATCACCACCTGGCAGATGTCCGACCGAGCGGCCGCCGCGGACAGCGTCCTGAACCGCAGCCAGCCGCTGAGCGACGACGCCGCCGCCATCTACCGCTCCCTCGCCGACGCCAACACGGCCGCCTCCAGCGGCTTCCTGGCGGGCGGTCAGGAACCCGCCGAGGTGCGCGACCGGTACAAGGCCGACATCGAGCGGGCCTCCGAGAAGCTGGCGAACGCCGCGTCGAACGCGGGCTCGGGCTCGTCGGCCGCCGCCTCGGTCAGCAAGCTGAACAAGCTGCTCCCCGAGTACACCGGCCTGATCGAGCGCGCCCGCGCGAGCAACCGCCAGGGCCTGCCGCTCGGCGGCGCCTATCTGCGGTACGCGAACGACAAGATGCAGACCGAGATGCTCCCGGCCGCCGAGCAGCTCTACACCGCGGAGAAGCAGCGGCTGAACAGGGACTACGACGACGCGAAGCCGTATCCCTGGTTCGCCATCGCGCTCGGCCTGCTCGCGCTCGGCGCCCTGGTCTGGGCCCAGCGCCGCAACTACCACCGCACGAACCGTGTGTTCAACCACGGTCTGGTCGCCGCGACCGCCGCGGCCACGGTGGTCCTGCTGTGGCTCGTCGCCGGTCACACCTTCGCGCGCTCGGGCCTCAACGACTCGTATGACAACGGCGTGCAGTCCCTGAACGTCCTGAACGACGCCCGCATCAGCTCCCTCAAGGCCCGCAGCAACGAAAACCTCACGCTGGTCAGCCGGGGAGCGGAAACCGTAGAGGTAGGCGCGGACAAGACGGTCAAGGACAAGTTCGACGTCGCCTACCAGGCACAGATGAAGCAACTCGGCAGCGCCGACAGCGGCCTGCTCGGCAAGGCCGTCGCCGTCGCCGACAACGCCGCGGGCAAGAACCCCGTCGAGGAGGCCGCGAAGAACGTGTCGGTCTGGAAGGACCGGCACAAGACCGCGCGGGACAGCGACGACGCGGGTGACTACCAGGGCGCGCTCGCCAAGGTCGTCGGCGACAAGGACGACGAGCCCACCGGTGAGTGCTTCGACAACGTCGACGAAGCTCTCGAAGCAGCGCTGACGCACGAGCGGGCCGAGTTCAAGCAGGCCGCGAAGGACGGCAAGGGAGCCATGAGCGGACTCCCGGTGGGCGCCGCCGTCCTCGCCGTGCTCGCCGCGGCGGGCGCCGTGCTCGGCGTCGGGCGCAGGCTGTCGGAGTACAGGTGAGAGGGGGCGAGCGGACGATGCGTACGCGAGGACTGGCGAGGATGCGCGGCTGGGGCGGAGCTGCCGCCATGGCGGTGGCCTGCGCGCTCACGGGCTCCCTCGTGCTCGTGCTGCCGGAGGCCGGCGGTGCGGCCGAGTCCGGCAAGGACGAGAGCCGGGCCGTCCACGGCTCGTCGGCGGCCGCACCCGCGCGCGCCGAGGAGTGCAAGGCGCCGGAGGAGAGCCTCTCGCCGGACGACAAGGACGGCCCGACGATCGAGGCCATCCGCAAACGCGACGTCAAGAAGCTCATCGTCGGCGTCGACCAGAACAGCTACCGCTGGGGCTATCGCGACCCGAACAAGAAGACGGGGACGCTCGAAGGCTTCGACATCGACCTCGCACACAAGATCGCCGAGGAGATCCTCGGCGACCGCGACGCCGTCCTCTTCCGCGCCATCCCCACCAACCAGCGCGTGCAGGCGATACAGAGCGGCCAGGTCGACATGGTCGTACGGACCATGACGATCACCTGTGAGCGGGAGGAGGACGTCACCTTCTCCACCGCCTACTTCAAGACGGGACAGCAGGTCCTGGCCCCCAAGTCCTCGGACATCACCGGGTTCGACGACTCGCTCGACGGCAAGAAGGTCTGCTCCGCGAAGGGTTCCACGGCGCTCGCCCAGCTGGAGGAGCTCAAGAAGAAGGGCCTGGATGCCGACATCGGTACGACGGTGCCGAACCAACTCGACTGCCTGGTAAGGCTCCAGCTCGGTGAGGTGGACGCCGTCGTCACCGACAGCGCGCTCGCCGCGAGCCAGGCCGCGCAGGACCCGACGGTCGAACTCAAGGGCGACGCACCGCTCAACACCGAGTACTACGGCGTGGCGATGAAGAAGCCGGAGAACGGCGCGGACGACCTGGTGCGACGGGTCAACCAAGTCCTGGAGGACTACCGCGACGACGACAAGAACGGCTGGCAGGAGTCGTACGACAAGTGGCTGAAGCCGGGCCTCGGCACATCGGCGGGACCGCCCGCACCGAAGTACAGCGACTGATCCTGACATGCACGGCAACGCAGAGCGGAGAGGTGATCGATGAGCGTCGCGGGACCCGCCGGTCCTGTGATGGACCGGGACGAGGTGGACCGTGCGCTGGCGCGGCTCGACGCCGAGCACGAGGCGATCGAGACCTCGCTCCTCGCCCTTCAGGATCACGCCGGCCGCCGACTCCTCGAAGGTGCCGGCCTGACCGGCACCACACAGGAGCGCTGGCAGTCCACCGAACAGCGGATCACACTGCTGTGGGCCTACTTCGACGCGTACGCCGCCGCCCTGCGCGCGGCGCACGAGGTGCGAGCCCGCAGACGCTGGCCCAACCGGGACGATCTGGTGGAGCTGACCGAGCTGTTGCGCGGTGAGAGCGTCACCGTCGCCGGCGGCGCCGCCCCCGCGCCGTCGGCTTCGCTCACCGGGCCCGCCAAGCTCACCGAGCGCTTCACGCTCATCGACCTCGTCTCCCGGATGAACGACCTGTACGCGCACTCGCTCGACATGGTCGTCGCCGCCGACGCGGTCTGGTCCGCGCTGCCCGCCCGGATCGACCTCCTGGCCGCCGAGCTGCACCGCACTCGTCGGCTCGCCCACTCCGTGGGAGTGCGCCCGGGTGAGCACCCGGCGGGCGACGACCTGGAGCGCATCACGTCGGAGCTGACGCTGCTGCGCGAGCAGGTGGTGTCCGACCCGCTGGCCTTCTGGCAGCCCGCGAAGGGCAGTTCGGCCCCTGGCGGCGGCCGTCCGCACACCGAGCGGTACGACCGCGAGGCCCGCGCCCTGGAGGACGTACGCCGCGAGATCGACGCGGTGCTCACCGTCCGGCAGGACGCGGAGCTGCGGCTCGGCAGGCTGCGTGACGTGCTCTCACGCGCCGACCGCACCCTGGCCGAGGCTCGCTCGGCGCGCGGCGAGGTCCTCGCGAAGATCGCGGCGTCCGAGGTGCCCGCCGTCAGCGGCCCCTCGACCGCGCTGCAGGAGCAGCTCGCGATGGCGTCCGACTACCGCAGACACGCCCAGTGGCACCGGCTCTCCCCGCTCCTGGAGTCACTCGAGGAGAAGGCCGAGGACGAACTCATGCGCGCCCGTGAGTCGTTGACGGCCGTCACCCAGCCCCTCGCGGTCCGCGCGGAGCTACGCGGCCGCCTGGACGCCTACAAGGCGAAGGTCTCCCGCCTCGGCCACGCGGAGGACCCGCTCCTGGTCGAGCGGTACGACGCGGCGCGCCGGATGCTGTGGAGCGCGCCCTGCGATCTGCGCGTCGCCGAACAGGCGGTGCTTCGTTATCAGCAGGCGGCGGCCGAAGTCCTTGCATCGAGGGTCCCGCAACAGGGCGGTCCCACCGACCGGAGGGGGGAAGCATGAGTGAGCAGCAGAAGTGCCAGCGACCCGGATGCACGGGGTCGTACGAGGACGTGGGCGGCGGCGAGCTGTACTGCGACACCTGCGGCCTGGCCCCGGTCGTCTCCCCGACCGGCCTGGTGTCCTCTCCCCCGACCGGCATCACCGGCGGCGGCAGAGGTTCGGGCAGCAGCAGCTCCCGGTCCAGTTCGCGTGCCTCGTCCCGCTCGTCGCGCTCCCAGTCCTCGCGCAGATCGGTGTCGGGGCGGCTCTCGCGCTCGCTGTCCGGCAGCTCCACCTCCCGCTCGGTCTCGGTGCGCAGCTCAGGCCCCTCCGCCGGCACGTCCGCCCGCAGCAGGCTCGGCGTGGGCCTGGTCCTCGTGCCCGAGGTGCCGCGCCCCGATCCGCGCCAGGCGGTGCAGAAGAACCCCGAGGTTCCCGAGCGGAAGCGGTTCTGTTCCCGTTCCGACTGCGGGGCGCCGGTGGGCCGCGCGCGGGGCGACCGGCCGGGGCGCACCGAGGGGTTCTGCACCAAGTGCGGCCACCCGTACTCGTTCGTGCCGAAGCTGAACCCCGGCGACATCGTCCACGGTCAGTACGAGGTCGTGGGCTGCCTGGCGCACGGCGGCCTCGGCTGGGTCTATCTCGCCGTCGACCGCGCGGTGTCCGACCGCTGGGTGGTCCTCAAGGGCCTGCTCGACACGGGTGACCAGGACGCGATGGCCGCCGCGATCTCCGAGCGCCGCTTCCTCGCCGAGATCGAGCACAGCAACATCGTCCGCATCTACAACTTCGTCGAGCACCTCGACCAGCGCACGGGCTCCATGGACGGCTACATCGTCATGGAGTACGTCGGCGGCAAGTCCCTCAAGGAGATCGCCAACGAACGCCGTACGGCGCAGGGCAAGCGCGACCCGCTGCCCGTGGAGCAGGCCTGCGCGTTCGGCATCGAGGCCCTTGAGGCCCTCGGGCATCTGCACAGCCGCAATCTCCTGTACTGCGACTTCAAGGTCGACAACGCCATCCAGACCGAGGACCAGCTCAAGCTGATCGACATGGGCGCGGTCCGCCGCATGGACGACGACGAGTCGGCGATCTACGGCACGGTCGGCTATCAGGGCCCCGAAGTCGCCGAGCTGGGCCCGTCGGTGGCCTCGGACCTGTACACGGTGGCGCGCACCCTGGCCGTGCTCACCTTCGACTTCCAGGGCTACACGAACGTCTTCGTGGACTCCCTGCCGGACCCCGACAACATCGAGGTCTTCCGTACGTACGAGTCGTTCTACCGCCTCCTCGTGCGCGCCACCGACCCGGACCCGGCCCGCAGGTTCGCCTCGGCGCAGGAGATGGCGGAGCAGCTCACGGGCGTCCTGCGGGAGGTCGTGGCCCTCCAGACGGGGCGGCCGCGTCCCGCGCTCTCCACGCTGTTCGGGCCCGAGGTGAAGGTCACGGACACGGAGCTGTTCGCCGAACTGACGGGCGATGTCTCGCACTTCGGGGTACGAGTGCTACCCCCGGGGCGGCGCAAGGGGCGCGCGGAGCTGACAGCGGGCAACGGCCAGGGATCGGGCAATGGCCAGGGCACGGGCAACAGCACCCCGGCGATCGCCGCGCCGCCCGTGCCGCCCGCCGCGCCGCCGGCCCGGATCGTCCGGCCGCTCGACGCCCCCGCGACGGCGCTCGCCCTGCCGGTGCCGCGCGTCGATCCGGCCGACCCCAACGCCGGGTTCCTCGCCGGGCTCATGGCGTCCGCGCCCGCCGAGCTGATCACCGCGCTGCGGGCCGCGCCCTCCGACTCGGTGGAGCTGCGGCTGCGCGGGCTGCGGGCCCGCCTCGCCATGGGTGAACCGGAGCCCGCCGCGCAGGCGTTGACGGAGCTGGAGATACAACACCCGGACGACTGGCGGGTGGTCTGGTATCGAGGCGTCGCCTCACTGGCGTCCGGCGACCACGAGAGCGCGGCGCTGTCCTTCGACGCGGTGTACGACGCGTTCCCCGGCGAGCCCGCCCCCAAGCTGGCCCTCGGCGTCTGCGCGGAGGTCCTGGAGCAACTGGACAACGCGGCCGAGTACTACCGCCTCGTGTGGGCCACCGACCCGAGCTATGTCAGCGCGGCGTTCGGCCTCGCCCGGGTGCAGCTCGCCGCGGGTGACCGGCGCGGTGCCGTGCACACCCTGGAGTCGGTGCCGGAGGCCTCGATCCACTACACCGCGGCCCGCGTCGCGGCGGTGCGGGCGAGGCTGCGGCACCGTATGACGTTGGACACCGCGCCGTCTCCCGGCGCGCTTTTCCTCGACGACCTGACGGCAGCGGCAGGGCAGGTGGAGGCCCTGGCGGGCTTCGGCCTGGACGCGGTGCGCCGCGAGCGGCTCTCCACCGAGGTCCTCGGCACGGCGCTGGACTGGGTACTCTCCGGTAGGCACCCTGGTCACGCTTCCGCCCCGCCGGCAGCACCCGCTGCACCGGCGAGCGGCTCGCGGACCGTGCTGCTCGGCAGCGACCTGGACGAGCGCGGCCTCCGGTTCGGCCTGGAGCGCTCGTACCGAACGCTTGCCCGGCTCGCACAGGGTGGCGAGGAAAGGATCGAACTGGTGGAGCGGGCCAACCGTTTCCGCCCTCGGACGTGGGTGTGAAGATGTCGCAGATGCACCAGCAGACTGCCGGGGCAGGTTCCACGTGCCCCGGCTGCGAAGAGCCGCTGGAAGCGGGTGACCTGTTCTGCGGCGCGTGCGGTCACGACCTGTCGGCGCAGCCAGCCGGGTCCGACGACCGCCCCACCGTCGCGATGAACGGCTCGCCGTCGGCGCCGCCTTCCGGCGCGTCGTCGCAGTGGCCCGTCGCCCCGGACGTGGACAGCTCCGACATGCCGGTGCCCGCGCACCTGCCCACCGATCTGCCGGTCACGGAGTCGTCGGGCGGCGAGCTCTCCCCGAACGCGGGGAACGTACAGGGCGCCGCGGACGTACGGACGGACGCCCCCGCGGCCCGCCCCGCCGAGCCGGACGAGTACCCCCTGCCGGCCCCCGGCGCCCCGCCGGAGCCCGAGCCCGCCGACCCCCGCACGGCCCTGCCCGACCCAACGCCGCCCGCGGGCACCAAGCTCTGCGTGGCGTGCCGTTCGGGCCGCGTGGACCCGGACGGCTACTGCGAGAACTGCGGGCACGCCCAGCCGCGCGAGCGCGACCACATGGAGCAGGAGCTCGACGCGGTCGCCGCGGTCAGCGACCGGGGTCTTCGCCACCACCGCAACGAGGACGCGTTCGCCATCTCGTCGACCGCGCTGCAGGACGGCTCCCCCGCCGTCGTCGCGATCGTCTGTGACGGCGTCTCGTCCGCGACCCGCCCCGACGAGGCCTCGCTCGCCGCCTCCCGCGCGGCGAACGAATCGCTGCTCGCCGCCCTGCCGCGCGGCACGCACCCGCAGCAGGCCATGCACGACGCGATCCTCGCGGCGTCCGACGCCGTCAACGCCCTTGCCGCCGAGCCCACTCAGGCCAGGGAGCACTCCCCGCACCAGAACGCCCCCGCGTGCACCCTCGTCGGCTCGATCGTCGCCGGTGGTCTGCTGGTCGTCGGCTGGGTCGGCGACAGCCGTGCCTACTGGGTCCCCGACGACCGCAGCGGCCCGGCGGCCCGCCTCACCGAGGACGACTCGTGGGCCGCGCAGATGGTGGCCGCGGGTCTGATGAACGAGGCGGAGGCGTACGCCGACGAGCGCGCGCACGCCATCACGGGCTGGCTCGGCGCCGACGCGTACGAACTGGAGCCGCACACCGCTTCCTTCAAGCCGGACCGTGCGGGTGTAGTGGTCGTATGCACCGACGGGCTCTGGAACTACGCGGAAGCGGTGGAGGACATGGCACGGGCCGTGCCCGTCGACTCCGCCCAACGCCCGCTGCACAGCGCCCAGGTCCTGGTCGGCCACGCACTGGACGGCGGGGGCCACGACAACGTAACAGTGGCGATTCTGCCGTTCCGTGTCGTGCCGCAAGGGGCAGGATCCGCCTAGTGAAGGCCCCCGTAACGGGGTGCCGGCCACGCGCACTTGTCACCCACCGGCTTGGGGAAGCCGGTGGGAACGTCTAGGGGGAGCAGAGATCCATGGCCAATTTCTCGAAGTCGAACGTGCCTCAGTTCTCGGTCGACGTCTATCAGAACGAGTACCTCCCGGAGGGCGGCCGCGAGGTCAACGCGATCGCCACGGTCACCTCGACGGGCGGTGGCACGGTGGGGTCCGCGGTGAGCGCCCCGCACCTCTACTCGGCGGGGCAGACCCCGGACGCGGCCGTGGCGATCATGGTCGACTGCTCGGGCTCGATGGACTACCCGCCGACGAAGATGCGCGGCGCCCGTGACGCCACGGCCGCCGCGATCGACGCCGTACGTGACGGAGTCCACTTCGCGGTGATCGGCGGCACCCATGTCGCCAAGGAGGTCTATCCGGGCAACGGCCGCCTCGCGGTCGCGGATACGGCCACCCGGGAGCAGGCCAAGCAGGCGCTGCGCAAGCTCAGCGCGGGCGGCGGCACGGCGATCGGCACCTGGCTGCGCCTGGCCGACCGGCTGCTCGCCTCGGCCGATGTCTCGATCCGGCACGGGATCGTGCTGACGGACGGCCGCAATGAACACGAGTCACCCGAGGATCTGCGGGCCTCCCTGGACGCCTGCGCGGGCCGCTTCACCTGCGACGCCCGCGGTGTCGGCACCGACTGGGAGGTGAAAGAGGTCACGGGCATCGCCTCCGCCCTCCTCGGCACCGCAGACATCGTCGCCGACCCCTCGGGCCTGGCCGCCGACTTCACGCAGATGATGGAGGCGGCGATGGGCAAGGAGGTCGCCGACGTCAGCCTGCGGGTGTGGACGCCGCTCGGCTCCGAGATCAAGTTCGTCAAGCAAGTGGCGCCCACGGTCGAGGAGTTGACGGAGCGCCGCACGGAGGCGGGGCCGCGCGCGGGCGACTATCCCACCGGGTCCTGGGGCGACGAGTCCCGCGATTACCACATCTGTGTCGAGGTGCCGAACGCCGAGCTCGGCCAGGAGATGCTCGCGGCCCGTGTCTCGCTGATCGTGCCGCAGCCGGACGGCAGCGCCCAGACGCTCTCGCAGGGCCTGGTGCGGGCGGTGTGGACGGATGACATGTCCGCCTCGACGTCGATCAACCCGCAGGTGGCGCACTACACGGGCCAGGCGGAACTGGCCCAGGTGATCCAGCAGGGCCTCGATGCGCGCAAGTCGGGAGATATGGACGGAGCCACGGCCAAACTGGGCCGCGCCGTGCAGCTCGCCAGCGCCTCGGGCAACGAGGACACCGCGAAGCTGCTTTCGAAGGTGGTCGACGTGGTCGACGCCGTGGCAGGTACTGTTCGATTGAAAGCGAGGGTCGCCGAGGCCGACGAGATGACTCTCGAGACACGGTCGACGAAGACTGTTCGCGTGAAGAAGTAGCAGCACCCGTACTGATCCGTACTGACAAACAGCCCCACAGCAGCACGTACGGCCCTCAGGGCCGGAGAAGGAGAGGGGGAAGCGCCGACATGCCGACCTGCCCGAACGGACACCAGTCGGGTTCCGACGACTGGTGCGAGGTCTGCGGTCACCGCATGGCCGGTGCCGTGCCCCCGCCCCCGCCGCCTCCGGCCGCTCCCGGATACGGCTACCCGCCGCCGGGGCCCGGCCAGGACGCCGGATACGGATACCCCCAGCAGGCCCCGGGGCACCCGCACCTGTCGGCCGTGCCGGACCAGGGCGCCGAGCCCGAGCTCTGCCCGCAGTGCCGCACGCCCCGCGAGGCGAACGCGCCGTTCTGCGAGGAGTGCCGCTGGAACTTCCTGACGAACACGGCCACCTCGTACACCCCGGCCGCCCCGCACCCGCCGACGCCGAACCCGGCGCAGCAGTTCCAGCAGCCGCCCGGCCGGCAGCCGCACGGCACCCAGCCCGGTCAAGACCCGTTCGGCTACCAGGGCTCGCGGCCCTCGCAGATGAACCGGCCCGCCGAGCCGATCCCGCCGTTCGGCAACGGCAACCCCTCTGGTCAGGTGCCCCCGCCGTACGGTGGCGAGGCGCCCCCGCCGCCCTACAGCGGTGACCCGTCGGGCCGGCCCCCGCAGTCGTTCCAGCAGCAGGGTCCGCCGGCTCCGCCCGCGTTCCCGCAGGAGACGGGGACCCCGCCGCCTCCCGGTCCGGGTCCCGGCGGCCCGTCCTTCGGCGGCGGCAACGACGACTGGGTGCTTCCGCCGCCCTCGTCGTCCACTCCGGGTCCGGGTGCTGCGGGTCCGGGTGCTGCGGGTCCAGGTGCTCCGCAGGCTCCCGAGCAGGGCGAGTGGGGCCAGCAGCAGGGCCATCAGCAACAGGGCCAGCAGCCTCAGCAGACGCAGGCGCCTCAGGGTCCCCCCGGCTATCAGGCCGTCCCCGGACCCAGCACCGGCACGGTCACCTGGTCGGCGACGATCGGCCCCGACCGCGAGTACTTCATGGCGATGATGCACCGCAGCGGCCCCGAGGCTTCGGGCCTGAACCTGCCCGCGTACTCGCCCGAGCAGCAGCGCCCGCTGGCCGGCAACCAGATCACCATCGGCCGCCGCCGGCACTCCACCGGTGACACCCCGGACATCGACCTGTCGGTGCCGCCGGAGGACCCGGGCGTCTCGCATCAGCACGCGGTCCTGGTCCAGCAGCCGGACGGCAGCTGGGCGGTCGTCGACCAGAACTCGACCAACGGCACCACGGTCAACAACGGCGAGGAGCCCATCCAGCCGTTCGTCCCCGTGCCGCTCCAGGACGGCGACCGGGTGCACGTGGGCGCCTGGACGACGATCACGATCCGGCACAGCTGAGCCGGGCCCGTCAGGGCTTTTTCACGCGAGTGGCCAGGCGTACGGCCCTTCGGGGTCGTCCAGCCAGGCCCACTCGTGCGGCCCGCTGACGGTGACGCCGAACCGCTCGCGCACCGGCCGGCCCTCGCGCTGCCACAGGGCGAGGGCCTCATAGGGGTCGAGGCTGCCCGCGGTCAGCTCCAGCAAGAAGCGGAAGAGCTCGTTCTGCAGGGCCCTGCGCGGCAGCCCCCCGAGGTGCTGCTCGTGCGGGGCCTTTCTGCCGCCGCCCCGCAGCGGCACGAAGTACGCGGGGGTGTGCAGGAAGCGGCCCTCCGCGTGCTCGGCGTCCCGCACCGTGAGGGCGATCAGGCCGGTGGCCAGCGGGGCCAGGATGCGGGCGCCGGGGCGGCACTGGGCCAGCCAGGGCCGCGGCACCGAGCCCAGCGTGCAGGTCGCGATGATCCGGTCGTACGGAGCACGCTCGGGGCACCCCGCGGTTCCGTCACCGGTGACCACGGCCGGGTGGTACCCGGCGGCCGTCAGATGCCGCCGTGCGGACTCGGTGATCTCCGGGTCCAGGTCGACGGTGGTGACGTGCTCCTGGCCGACCCGGTGGGCGAGCAGGGCCGCGTTGTAGCCGGTTCCCGCGCCGATCTCCAGGACGTCGCAGTCCCCGTCCCGCAGATCCAGCTCGTCCAGCATCTTCGCCATCAGGGAGGGCTGGCTGCTGGACGAGAGGAGCTCTCCGTCCCGTACGCGGGTGGCGAGCGGGACGTCCGCGTAGGCACCGCGCAGCCAGCGTGCCCGGTGTCCGGGGTCGGGGTCCTCGCCCCAGAGGCGTTCGTATCCGCCGCCCGATGACGCGACGTAGTAGTACGGCACGAACAGGTGCCGCGGGACCTGTTCGAAGGCCGCGCGCAGTCCGGGGTCCCGCGCCCAGGCACCGCCTGCCTCGATCTCGCGCACCAGGGCGGTTCCCGCCTCGGCGGCGAGGAGCGGGTCGACTGTGGGTCCCATATAGCCACTGTGCTGCGGTATGGCCCGCGATGCGAGCCGCAGGACGTACCGATACGGAGGAGATCGGTCCCGGCCCGGAGGCCGGCGATCGCGTATCGGTGGCCGGCGGTCCTAAGCCTTCCGTCCTCGGTCGCCCCGTCTGAGACCATGGACGGTGTGATAGAGATCCCGCGCGGCACGCTTCAGGAGCAGACCTTCTACGAACAGGTCGGCGGCGAGGAGACCTTCCGGCGCCTGGTGCACTTCTTCTACCAGGGGGTCGCGGAGGACCCGCTGCTGCGACCGATGTACCCCGAGGAGGACCTGGGCCCTGCCGAGGAGCGCCTCGCGCTGTTCCTGATGCAGTACTGGGGCGGCCCCCGCACGTACAGCGACAACCGCGGCCACCCGAGGCTGCGGATGCGCCACGCCCCGTTCACCGTCGACAGGGCAGCGCACGACGCCTGGCTGAAGCACATGCGTGCCGCCGTGGATGAGCTGAAGCTCTCCGAGGAGCACGAGCGGACGCTGTGGAACTACCTGACGTACGCGGCGGCGTCCATGGTCAACTCCGAGGGCTGACGGCCCTCGGCGCGTTCTTCTCCGGTGGCCCGGCCCTCAGGCCGGCGTCACCGAGAGGCCGCCGGCACCGGCCCGGCGTACGGCGATCGACCCGTAGTTCGTGCGCAGCCGCAGCCACGGTCCGGAGGACAGCAGGTCGAGCGTGTCCCCCCGCAGGAACCCCAGGGCCTGCGCGGCGTGCGCGGCGCGCACGGGCAGGCCCGTGTCCCCGATGGTCCGGGACCAGATCTCCCGTCCCAGCTGATCGAGCTCGGCCCGGATCCGCCGCTCCTGCGGCAACTCCTCGACCCGGGACTTGAATTCGGCGACCGCGGCGGCCACGAGGCCCCGCACCGCGTCCACGTGCGGAAGCCCTTGCTCGGGCTGCCAGCCGCCGCGCGGCGGAAGGACCCCGGCCCACGGCGGCCCGGTCACGGCCTGCGGCACGCGGACCACTCCGGCCGACTCGACGGACTCCGCCGACTCCCCCACGGATTCGAGGAGTTCACCGGCGGAGACGGTGACGTCGAGGGTGGAGTCGAGCCCGTGCTCGTACGGCTTCGCGAGGCGCGCCGTACGGATGGCGAGCACCTCGAACGACGGCGGCCTGCCGAACACGGCGAGCGTGTCGCCGGCCGCCTGGAGACGGACCGCGGCGGCCTTGTCGTAGTGGATGAGCCGGGCCAGGAAGGCGGCGAGATCTCCCGCCTCCCCGGCATCGGCCAAGTGCAGCTGCGCCGTCATGCGACGAGCGCCTCCGAACTCCCGGCGTCATCGCCGTCGTCGTCCATGAAGGTCAGGAGAACGGCCTTCTCCTCGGCGGTGATCCGCCGCGGCCGCTGTGCCTCCAGGTTGAACGGAACAACGATCGTCGAGGCCCGCACGTACACCTGCTCGGGGTCCTTGACCTCGTACGAGATGGTGAGCGATGCCGCGCCTATCTTCGTCACCCACGACTCGATGGTCACCGGCGAGTGCCGGTGGACCAACGGCCGTACGTAGTCGATCTCATGGCGGGCCACGACGGACCCGCCCGAGAACGACGGGCTGCCGTCCCCCGGTGCGAGCCGGAACATGAAGTCGATCCGCGCCTCTTCCAAGTACCGCAGGAAGACGGCGTTGTTGACGTGCCCGAAGGCGTCCATGTCCGACCACCGGAGGGGGCAGCTGTAGATATGCCGACTCATGTAAGTCTCAGTCCCAGTCCCAGCCCTCGGTCTCAGCCTCGGGTGAGCTTCTTGTAGGTGGCACGGTGCGGACGGGTGGCGTCCGCACCGAGGCGCTCGACCTTGTTCTTCTCGTACGACTCGAAGTTGCCCTCGAACCAGTACCACTTGGAGTCACCCTCGTAGGCGAGGATGTGCGTGGCGACTCGGTCGAGGAACCACCGGTCGTGGGAGATGACCACGGCCGCACCGGGGAACTCGAGCAGCGCGTTCTCGAGCGAGGAGAGAGTCTCGACGTCGAGGTCGTTGGTCGGTTCGTCGAGGAGGAGCAGGTTGCCGCCCTCCTTGAGGGTCAGCGCCAGGTTGAGGCGGTTGCGCTCACCACCGGAGAGCACGCCGGCGGGCTTCTGCTGGTCCGGACCCTTGAACCCGAAGGCGGAGACGTACGCCCGCGAAGGCATTTCAACTTGCCCGACATTGATGTAGTCGAGCTCGTCGCTCACGACGGCCCAGAGGGTCTTCTTCGGGTCGATGTTGGCCCGGCCCTGGTCGACGTAGCTGACCTTGACCGTGTCACCGATCTTGATGCTGCCGGAGTCCGGCTCCTCAAGACCCTGGATCATCTTGAACAGCGTGGTCTTGCCCGCGCCGTTCGGACCGATGATGCCGACGATGCCGTTACGAGGCAGCGAGAAGCTCAAGTCATCGACAAGCACCTTGTCGCCGAAGGCCTTCGAAAGGTGCTCGACCTCGACGACGATAGAACCAAGCCGCGGGCCCGGCGGGATCTGGATCTCCTCGAAGTCCAGCTTCCGCATCTTGTCCGCCTCGGCGGCCATCTCCTCGTAGCGCGCCAGACGCGCCTTGGACTTGGCCTGACGCCCCTTGGCGTTGGACCGCACCCACTCGAGCTCGTCCTTGAGCCGCTTGGCGCGCTTCTCGTCCTTGCGGCCCTCGACCTTGAGACGGGTCTGCTTCTTCTCCAGGTAGGTGGAGTAGTTGCCCTCGTAGGCGATGGCGCGACCACGGTCGAGTTCGAGGATCCACTCGGCGACGTTGTCGAGGAAGTACCGGTCGTGAGTGACGGCGATGACGCAACCCGCGTACTTCGCGAGGTGCTGCTCCAGCCAGTTCACCGACTCGGCGTCGAGGTGGTTGGTGGGCTCGTCGAGGAGGAGCAGGTCGGGCGCCTCGATGAGGAGCTTGCAGAGCGCGACGCGGCGCTTCTCACCACCGGAGAGGGTGGTGACGGGCCAGTCGCCGGGCGGGCAGCCGAGCGCGTCCATGGCCTGCTCGAGCTGGGCGTCGAGGTCCCACGCGTTGGCGTGGTCCAGGTCCTCCTGGAGCTTGCCCATCTCTTCCATGAGCGCGTCGGAGTAGTCGGTCGCCATGAGCTCGGCAACTTCGTTGAAGCGCTTGAGCTTGCCCATGATCTCGGCGGCGCCGTCCTGGACGTTCTCCAGAACGGTCTTGCTCTCGTCGAGCTTCGGCTCCTGCATGAGGATGCCGACGCTGTAGCCGGGCGAGAGGAAGGCGTCACCGTTGGACGGCTGCTCAAGACCGGCCATGATCTTCAGCACCGTGGACTTACCGGCGCCGTTGGGACCCACGACACCGATCTTGGCGCCAGGCAGGAAGCTCAGGGTGACGTCATCAAGAATCACCTTGTCGCCGTGCGCCTTGCGCGTCTTGCGCATGGTGTAGATGTACTCAGCCAAGAGAAACCGTCCGGCAATCAGTGAGTGGGCAGATACACCCCATCTTGCCTGACAGCCACCTACCGGGGGAAACCAGTATGGCTGGGGGGCCATGACCTGGACGTTCGTAAGGCGTTTGGGTAATCGATCTGTCACCGCCTGTGGCTATTGGTCAGTCCTCGGGGGACGGCTCCGGGTCCGTGGTGGTCGGGGTTGGCTTTTTGCGGAGGAGGAACATTGCCGCTGCGCCCAGTACCACCATCAGGACCGCTATGCCGGCGATCATCGGGGTCGCGCTCGAGCCGCCCGTTTCCGCGAGGTCGCCGCCGCCCGTGCTGGTGCCGCCTGCCGATGCGGGGCTCGGGACGGACACCGGTTCCGTCTTGTTGCCGATCGCGCTGGCCTCCGTACGGCAGTCGAGTACGCCCTTGAAGCGCTTCTCGTAGCCGTTCGGGCCCTTGATCGTGAAGTCGTAGGCCTGGTCCTCCTGCAGCGGGATCGTCACCGTCCGCGAGGTGCCGGCCTCGATGGTGTGCTTGAGGCCCATGAGGCGGAAGGTGAACGGCCGGTCGCCCTTGTTGCTCGCCGTGATGTCCACGCCGCTCTCGGCGCAGTTCTTCTCGGCGGACAGCGCCGGTATCGCGCCCTTCTTGGCCCAGGTCGCGCTCGCCGTGGCGGAGACCGTGGATTCGCTGGAGCCCGCGAGGATCTGCGTCTGGCTCCGGGTCTCGGAGGCGAAGGCCCGGCCGACCGGGATCGTGGTCGACGCCTGTACGGCGAGTGCCGCCGAGCCGTCGGGGGCGTCCTCGGGGATGTCGAAGAACAGCTGACTGCCGTTGGCCGCGGAGGTGACCGGCTTGCCGTTCTTGCCGATGATCTTCACCCCGCTCGTCGCCGCGTCCGCGGGCGGCGTCACGGACACGGCGTCCGCGTCCGTCCGCACGGTGACCGGACCTACCCGCTCCCCCGCGCGTCCGGAGACCGCGGGCGGGTCGAGGGTCAGTGAGGCCCTGGGCTCGGCGGCGCCGCGGGCGTTCTTGTAGAGGTAGTCCGCGAGCTTCTCGGCCTGCGGGTCGACCGCGTCCACGTCGGCGCCGTCCGAGTAGCGCCAGATCGCCACCTGAGTGCCGGCGGCGGCCTCCTGTTCGCTGAGCGCCCGCGCGCCCGCCTTGTCGGCCAGCGCCGCGAGGTCGTTCACCTGCGGGTAGGAGTTCTGCAGGATCCAGCGGATTCTGCCCGCGTCCTTGTTGCTGCTCAGCGACGTGCCGCTCCAGGGGGTCTCCTGGTACTTCGCGTCCTTCTGCGTGGGGTTCTGGATGTCGACGCAGTACGTCTGCAGGGTGCCGCCGTCGTCCACGGACATCTCGAAGAGCCCGGCGGGCACCTGCTGGCTCGTGCCGTTCTCACGGATGACGGCCTGGTCGTACGTCTGGAGCCCGCCCAGTGTCGCGACGGCTCCGCCCTGGTGCTGCGGAACCTCTTCCGCGGCCGCGGGACCCGCGGTGGCTATCGCGCCGGCCGCGAGGGCTCCGGTCGCCAGCGTCACCGCGGCGAGGCGCGTGGCGCCCCGTCTCCCCCGGGACGGGGCAGAGAACGCCGAGAACGCGGAAACCACTGAACGTGCAAAAGACACAGAATTCCCCTCCGGGCGGGACCCGTTCACGTCGAGGGGGGTGGTCCCGCCAGCAGATTGAAGGGGCAGAATCACCTGCCACCTGCGTGGCATCCACTACCAACTGCCCCGTGAGCTACCTTCGGCATCCTAGGGACGCGGCACACCACGGGCCCCCGTCCTACCGTTCGATAACCGATCCGACTCGGAATCGTTATCGCCAACAACCTTTCAGAACCGGGCTTATCGACAAATCAACGGCACCCATTCGCCGATAAGCCGCACATCGGTCGCCACCTCGGTCGCCACATCAGTCACCCTCTCTCTGACGGACCATCACCTCACCGGCTCGGGCTCAGGCATCGGCTCGGGCTCGGGGTCGGGTTCATGGCCGGGCACCCACTCGCGAGCCGCCGCCGGATCCGTCAGTGCCGCGTTGGCCTTCAGCACGCGCCGGAAAGCCGCCGTCCCGCGCGAGAGATCGTGGCCGACGGTCGTCGCGTCGATGTCCGCCGACGTCCAGTGCTGGCCGCCCCGCTCCTCGTCGCGCACCTTCAACTTGCCCTGCACGATGACGGGTTCACCGATCGTCAGTGAGCCCTGCACGTTCGCACCGAGCGACCGCCTCGCCCACACCGTGAAGAAGTTGGTGTGGCCATCCGCCCAGACGTTCCGCACCGCGTCGTAGTACCGCGCCGTCACCGCGAGCCGGAACCGTGCCACCGGCCCGGAGGGCAGCTCCCGGAACACCGGCGTCGTCGCGACGTTCCCCACCACCGTCACCAAGGTCTCGTTCATGTCGAACCCCTCCCTCGTCCACTCGTCCACTCCGCTTCCGCCGCCGCGGAGGTCGTCCCGCGGCTTCGATCTCAGAGTGGACCGGTCGAGGCGGCCCCGCTGAGCCCTGTGGTCTACCGGGCAGTTGTGGACAACTCCCTCACCCGGACGAGGGTGGGGACGGGGCTCACCCGACCGCCGCCCCCGTCACCCGCACGTACTGCTCCCGTACCTCCAGATACCGCAGCAGCTCCGCCGCCACCGGATCCAGGACCCTCGCGCGCCCGCACCCGGCGGCCGCCTCACGCAATCGCCGTTCCGCGTCCGCGCCGTAACGCCGCGCGGGCCCCCGCGCCGCCATCCGGCTCGCCCACTCCACACAGGGGCCGCCCACGATGCCGACCAGCATCAGCAACACCGGCACGCCCAGGTTCGGCTCGGAGACCCCGATGATCTGCGCCACCAGCCAGAGCCCGCCCACGACTTGGAGCAGCGTCATCGCCGCCTGGGCGAAGACCGCGACCGGCCACCATCCGGGCCGCGGCGGCTTCCCCTCCGGCACCCCGGCCGACGCCGTCAGCTCGTCGAGTGCCTCGGGCAGACCGTCCGAGCCGCGCGTCGCGGCCTCCCGCACCGCCTGCCCCCAGGGCTGCGGCAGCCCCCAGGCGGCCTCGTCGGCCACCGTGCGCACCGCGTTCTCGACGCGCTGCCGGGCCGTGGCCTCCTCGTCCGCGGGCGCCTGCGCCACGGGCCAGCCGATGCCGCGCGGCGAGCGCTGGGCCTCGTACCAACGCCACAGCCGCAACCACGGCGTCCCGCACGCCTTGCCCGCGTTGCGCCGCCAGGCCCGTTCCGCGGCCTGCCCGGCCGCGGCCGCTCCCACCGCGTCCGCGAGCCGGTCGGCGAACTCCTCGCGCGCCTCCTCGCTGAGGCCGATCCACGTGCGGCCCCCACGGCTTCCGTGCGATCCGGCCCCGGCCGCGTACACGGGCCACAGTTGGTCGGCGGTGGCGTCCAGGTCGGCCGCGATCCGCCGAGCGGCGGCGCCTCGCTCCTTGGTGAACTGACCGAGGGAGTCCCGGAGTTCATCGACCCCGTCGCCGGTCAGCGCGGACAGGGCGAGCACGGTGGCGCCGGGTTCGCCGTGCTCGCCGAGTGCGATGCCGTCCTCGTCGAGCAGCCGTCGCAGATCGTCGAGCACCTGGTCGGCGGCGTCACCAGGAAGGCGGTCCACCTGGTTGAGCACGACGAACATGACCTCGGCGTGCCCGGCCATGGGCCGCAGATAGCGCTCGTGGAGCATCGCGTCGGCGTACTTCTCCGGGTCGACCACCCAGATGACCGCGTCGACTAGCGCGAGGATGCGGTCCACGTGCGCGCGGTGCTCCCCGACCGCCGAGTCGTGGTCGGGCAGGTCGATCAGGACGAGCCCCTCCAGGGTGTTCAGGTCCGGGCCCTGGAGCGGACGTCTGCGCAGCCGCCCGGGGATGCCGAGCCGGTCGAGGAGCCCCGCCGCCCCATCCGTCCAGCTGCACCCGATGGGGGCCGCCGTGGTGGGCCTGCGGACGCCCGTGTCCGAGATCGTCACGCCGGCGAGGGCGTTGAAGAGCGTCGACTTGCCGCTCCCCGTGGCGCCCGCGATGGCGACGACGGTGTGCCGGCCGGAAAGCCTGCGCCGGGCGGCGGCCTCGTCCAGGACCCTGCCCGCCTCGGCGAGCGTGGCGCTGTCCAGCCGGGTGCGGGAGAGCCCGACGAGTTCCCGCAGAGCGTCGAGCCGGGCGCGCAGGGGCCCTTCGTAGGCGGTCGAAACACCGGACGACACGCTGGACGACGTACCGGACGGCGTACCGGATGACGTACTGGAAGGAGCACCGGATGGCTTAGTGGCAGGCGTGGTGAAAGGCGTGCCGGAGGGCGCCGCGGGCGGGGTTTCCGCGGGGGCGTACGCGTCGGCGCCGCCCCCCGTCCCCTGGGCGGAGCCGCTTCGTGTGGCGCCGCCGCGCCGCGCGATCAGCCCGTCGTCCCAGACGACTTCGGAGTCGCCACGGGCCTCCCCGGCGGCGCCATCGGGATTCGTCGGCTTCGGCTCCTTGGGGGGCTCGTCGCGCTCGTGCTCGGTGTGATCAGTGACGGCAGTCACCGCGGTCACCTCTCCTTCTGCAGTACGGACAGCGCGGCGATCAGGTCGGCCTGGGGTTCGGGGTTCACGTCGAGGCTGTCGAGGGGGGCGAGGCGCCGTTCGCGCTCCGCGTCCAGGACGTTGTCCAGGTAGGTGGTGAGCAGGCGTCCGCCCCGGTCCCGCAGCCGGAGCGCTCCTTGGGCGCCGATCCGTTCGGCGAGCGTCTCGCCCGCCGAACGTCCGCGGTCACCGCCGAGCAGGGCCGTGGCGAGCAGGGCGGCCACCATCTCGGGGTCGGGCACGAGGTTCTTCTCGATCCGGTCGAGCCCGCGGACCTCGTCCTCCGCGTACTCCTCCAGGATGCGTCGCCAGCGCCGTACGGCCATCCCGATGCGGTGCTCGACGCTCTCCGCGCTCTCGGTGCTCTGCACGGACCGGTCACGGCCGCCGAGCCCGGGTGCCGCGGCGGCCGGCTCACGGCGCCACGCCTCGTCGATCCGCTCGTCGGCGGCGGTCACCGCGCAGAGCAGCAGCGCCTCCAGGCTCTCGGCGACCGCGTCGAGGAGTTCACCCGCGCCGCAGTCCAGCGGATAGCTGCGCCACCGCTTCAGCGCGTCGCCCGCGAGGACGGCGCCCGCCTGCAGGCGCTCCCGCACGCGCGCGTGCTCGTGTCCATAGGCCTCGTCGACGGCCGCGGTGAGCCGCAGTGCGGCCGCGTACTGGATGGCGACGGCGCCCGCGAGTTCCGGGACCCGCACATTGAGGGACTGGATGACGCCATGCGCGGTGCGCGCGATGGCCTCCGCACGGGCCGTGGGCTCCTGGGACCGGTGGGTGAGCCAGGCCCGCAGCGGGGCGACGGCGGTGGCGGGGAGCAGCCCGCCACCGCCCGTGGATTCGGGCAGCTCGGGCACGGTGAAGCGCGGCACGTCGCCGAGGCCCGCCTTGAGGAGCAGCGCCCCGTACTGCCGCGACACCTCGGCCACCAGCTGGTGCGGCACGCGGTCGAGGACGGTGACGAGGGTCGCGTCGTGCTCCTTGGCGGTACGCAGCAGATGCCAGGGCACGGCGTCCGCGTACCGGGACGCGGTGGTCACCATGACCCAGACGTCGGCCGCGGAGATCAGTTCGGCGGCGAGGATCCGGTTGTCGGAGATGAGCGAGTCGACGTCGGGGGCGTCCAGGAGGGCGAGCCCCTTGGGCAGCGTCTCTGCGGTCTCGATGCGCAGCGCGCGCTCGCCGTCGGGCTCGGGCGGCAGCAGGTCGTCGCTGCCGTCGTCGTCCTCGTCCCGCCCGGCCGAAGGCTCCGGACGCGGCACCCACACGCGCGTGAGGTCGGGCAGTACGCGCATGCCGGCGAACCAGTGATGATCCTCCGGATGGCATACGAGGACCGGTGTGCGGGTCGTCGGCCGCAGCACCCCCGCCTCGCTGACCTGCCGCCCGACGAGGGAGTTCACCAGGGTCGACTTGCCCGCCCCGGTGGAACCCCCGATCACGGCGAGCAGGGGCGCTTCGGGGGCCCGCAGGCGGGGCACCAGGTAGTCGTCGAGCTGGGCAAGGAGCTCGTCCCGGTTGGCACGCGCGCGTGGCGCCCCCGGCAAGGGGAGCGGAAAGCGTGCGGCGGCGACACGCTCGCGCAGCGCGGAGAGAGCGTCGAGCAGTTGAGGCCGTACGTCCAAGGTCACCACATGCGAAGAATGCCCAATTTTGGTGGCTTTCTGAAGCATATGGGCACCCCTGCGCGCCGATCGGACACATGGGATGGAAGGGGCGACTGGGGCGCAGGCATAACGAGTGCACAACACCCGGGGCGTGAGACGCCAAAAGCGATGCGAGATTCGCACCTGCCTGCGATTATCAGGACCGCTTCACTGAACCTCCACATAGTGCCGCGGAGGCGAAGCACCAGGGACAAGGACCCGGGAGCCCTATCCTTGTCCCCGGCAAGGTCACGGCTCGTCCCAACCCGGGCTCCAGGCCACCGGCCACCATCCGGCCCCCGTAGCTCAGTGGATAGAGCAGGCGCCTTCTAAGCGCTTGGCCGCAGGTTCGAGTCCTGCCGGGGGCGCTTCGCGCCATCCCTGTTCGGCCCTCCCTCCGGGAGGGCCTTCTTGCTGGTCGGGGCGACCGGCCGTTCGGCGGCATCATCGACGTCGAGCCCACCGCTCACTCCGGCAGCCGTAGCTCCCCGTAAGCCCCCTTCGGGACAGTGGGCCTCTTCGGGATGACGGCCCGCACGCGCGCGTACCGCGTGCCCGGAGCCGGACGGGCGTCCGGATCGCCCTTGTTGGGCCAGTGCGCCATGGCCCGCTCCGCCTGTGCCGTGATCGTGAGCGACGGGTTCACGCCCAGGTTCGCGGAGATCGCCGAGCCGTCCACCACGGAGATCCCCGGGTGGCTCCGCGCCCGCCCGCTCGGCCAGGTACAGGTAGTTCTCGGTGAGCGTGTTCTTGGCGCCGACCTTGCAGCCCGTCATGCACGATCCGCACTCGGTGCAGGCCGCCCGCGCAGGACCGGCCCCGCCGAAGTACGGATCGGGAACTTCCGGGCGCGCCCCGGCCGTTGAAGGACTGGAGCCGGTGGCGCCGCCGGTACCGCCACTGACCCCAGCGGTCGCACCGCCGCCCGCGTCCGCCCCGTCACCGAAGAACACCCCCACGGGCGTCAGCCGGAAGGTGTCCGCCACCCCCATCCGGTCCGCCGCGGCCCGCAGGTGCTCGTCCGCCTCGGTCGTCGTCGGGTTCTGGCGTACGCCGAGCATGCGCCGGGCCTGGTCGTAGTACGGGGCGAGTTCTGTCTGCCAGTCCGTGATGCCCGCCCACTGCTTGTCCCGGAAGAAGGGGGGCGGCGGTACGTAGAGGGTGTTCGCGTAGTTCAGCGAGCCGCCGCCCACCCCGGCGCCCGCGAGGACCATGACGTTGCGCAGGAGGTGGATGCGCTGGAGGCCGTAGAGACCGAGGGCAGGGGCCCAGAGGTAGTTCCGCAGGTCCCAGGAGTGCCGGGGCAGGGAATCGCGGGTGAAGCGGCGCCCCGCCTCAAGGACGGCGACGCGATAGCCCTTCTCGGTCAGGCGCAGGGCGGCCACCGAACCGCCGAAGCCCGAGCCGACCACCAGTACGTCGAAGTCGAAGTCATGGTCATGCGCCTCCTGAGCCCCGGCGGCCCCCGCCCCCTCACTCACCGTAGAGCGCCTCGATCTCGTCCTCGTACGCCGCCGCCACCGCATGCCGCTTGATCTTCAGGGACGGCGTGAGCAGGCCGTTGTCCTCGGTGAACTCGCCCTCGACGAGGGAGAACTTGCGGATGGACTCCGCCCGCGACACCGCCTCGTTCGCGTAGTCCACGGCCTTCTGGATCTCCGCGATCATCTTCGGGTCCCGGCACAGTTCGGCGAGCGGGGTGTCCTTCGGGCGCTTGCGCACGGCGAGCCAGTGCTCGACGGCCTCCGGGTCCAGCGTGATGAGCGCGGCGACGTACGAACGGTTGTCGCCCACGACGATGCACTGGCCGACCGGCGCCCTGCTGCGCAGCCGGTCCTCCAGGATCGCCGGGGAGACGTTCTTGCCCCCGGACGTGACGATGATGTCCTTCTTGCGCCCGGTGATCGTGAGATAGCCGTCGCCGTCGAGGGCGCCCAGGTCACCGGTGGCGAACCACTCGTCCCGCAGCACGGCATCCGTCGCTGCCGGGTTGTTCCAGTACGAGCCGAAGACGATGCCGCCCTTGATGAGCACCTCGCCGTCGTCCGCGATGCGCACGGCCGTGCCCGGCACCGGAAGGCCCACCGTGCCTGGGCGGGGCTTGAGCGGCGGCGTGATGGTCGCGGCGGCCGTGGTCTCCGTCAGGCCGTACCCCTCGTAGATGATGATCCCGGCGGCGTAGAAGAAGAGGTTGAGGCGCCGGTCCAGGGGCGAGCCACCGCTGATGGCATAGCGCAGCCTGCCGCCGACCTCCTTGCGGATACGGCGGTAGACCAGCAGTTCGTACAGCGCCCAGCCGAGGTGGAGCCCGAGGGAAGGTCCGGGGGCGCGCCTGCCCTTGCCCTTCCCCGCGTCGAGGAACTTGTTCAGGTACGCCTCGCCGAACCGCACCGCGATCCCCTCGGCCCGGTCGAAGGACGCACCGCGCCCGATCTTCTCCGCGGTCGCGCGCCCCGTGTCGTGGATCTTCTCGAAGAGGTACGGGACGCCGACGACGAACGTCGGCCTGAACGAGCGCAGTTCGGGCCGCAGTTCGTCCGGCTTGATGCTCGGGCAGTGGCCGAGTTCGATGCGGGCGAGCATGCAGGCGATCTGGATGGTGCGGCCCAGGATGTGGGCGAGCGGCAGGAAGAGCAGTGTGGAGGCGACCTGGCCCGTGATCTCCTTGAAGATCGGGTGCAGCAGGTCGACGGTGTTCGCGGCCTCGGCGTGCAGGTTGGCGTGGGTCAGGACGCAGCCCTTGGGCTTGCCGGTCGTGCCCGACGTGTAGCAGATGGTGGCGATCGAGTCCGGGGTGAGGGCGGACCTGCGCTTGGTCACCTCCTCGTCGGACAACTCCGCGCCCATGTCGGCCAGTTCGCGCAGGGCCCCGTCGTCGATGCAGAGGATGCGCGGCGGCGCGGCGAGCCCCCCGTCCGCCGCCCCGATCGCCGCCTCGGCCGTCGCGACGTTCTCCGCCGTCTCCGCGATCAGCAGCGTCGCGCCGGAGTCCCGCACGATCCACTCGATCTGTTCCGCCGCCGATGTGGCGTACACGGGCACCGTCTGCCCGCCCGCCGCCCAGATCGCGAAGTCCAGTACGGCCCACTCGTAGCGCGTACGGGACATCAGCGCGACCCGGCCGCCCGGCTGGAGCCCGGCCGCGATCAGCCCCTTCGCCGTGACGGTGACTTCCTGCGCGAAGGCCGCCGCGGTGACCGGACGCCACTGGTCGCCCTGCTTGCGGCGCAGGACGACCGCGCCGGGCGCCTCGGCGTCGTTGGTGAAGGGGATGTCGGCGGTACTGCCCGCGGTGGGCTCCGCCGCGAGCGGGGCGGTGCGCGCCTCGCGCACCGTGCCGTGCTCGTCCCGGACGATCGCCACCGTGGCGCGCTCCGCGAGGCCGCGGTGGCGTTGCGCCCGTTTCAGATCCTTGCGTACGCCCATGACGGCTCCCGGCTCCCGGCTACCAACTGACGTGCCTAGCAACTGACGTGCCTGACCACTGACGTGCAGAGGTCGCGCTGACGTGGTGCGGTGCGTACTTACTGGGAGGTCAACTTACCCACGCGTAGGGAAAGTTCAATGGGTTGGGCGGCAGAGAAATCAGGGAGCCATCCGCACCCAGGTGACAAGAACCAGGACGAGAGGAGCGATCACCCCGAGGAAGGGCCGGACCCCGGGACCCACACCTCCCCCTCAAGCACCCGCCCCATCCCCACCCACACCATGTTCATCAGCCGCAGGGTGACCCCCTCCGGCGACTGGCCCGGATGGCCGCCCATCCAGTCGGTGAGCGAGTCCGCCGCGCCGACCAGCGCGTACGCCACGAAATCGGCGTCCTCGTCGTCCAGTTGGGACCCGCCAGGGTTCTGCGCGATGCCGTCCCAGACCAGGCCGGCGACCTCCGCCATCACCGCACGCCGCGCGTCGGCGACGGCGGACGCGATCGCCTCGCTCAGCTCCGACGCCTGGCGGTGCAGCACGACCCAGCTGTCGCGGTGCTCGGCGACGAAGGCGAAGAACGCCGAAAGCCCCGCGTGCAGGCGCAGTTCGGGCGCTTCACCGCCGGCCCGTGCCGCGTCCTGGAACGCGGCGACCAGGCGGTCGGCCTCGCGCCGCAGACAGGCGAGGAAAAGTCCCTCCTTGGAGTCGAGATAGAGATAGACCATCGGCTTGGAGATCCCGGCCAGTTCGGCGATCTCGTCCACGGACGCGGCGTGATAGCCGCGCTTGGCGAAGACCGTCACCGCCACATCGATGATCTGCTGCTCGCGCTCCTGGCGCGGAACGCGCTTTCGCCGTCCCTCAGTTCTCCCGTTGACCGTCACCCTTGCAGCCTCCCAGACTCGGGGCTACCTTACCCTTTAGTAAGTTTACTCTTGAGTAAGGAGATTGCCATGGCGGACGGCATCGGCGGCCCCGAGGGCCTGGCCGGCCTTGACTTCGCGAGCGTCACCCCCGAGGAGTTCGCGAAGATCGTGAAGGGGCTCTCCGGCAAGGAGATCACCGCGATCGCCCAGGACGCCGAGCTGCGCGCCCGCGTCCTGCAAGAGGTGTTCGGGCGGATGGGCCGGCAGTTCAAGCCGGAGGCCGCGGGCACCGTCGAGGCGCTGATCCGCTGGAAGATCACCGGGGTCGACGAGGCGGTCTACGAGACGGAGATCTCCCAGGGCACCTGCACCGTCCGCGAGGGCCGCTCGGACGCCGAGCCGCGCGTCACGCTCGTGATGGCCGACGCCGAGTTCCTCAAGCTGGTCTCCGGCAATTCCAGCCCCGTGACGATGTTCATGATGCGCAAGCTCAAGATCGTGGGCGATGTGGCGTTCGCCGCCGGTCTGACCCGCTACTTCGACATCCCGAAGGCCTGACCCCGTACGTCTGAACCGACCCCCTGAAGGGAGCACACCATGGCCTTCTCGCTCGAACTGACCGAGGAGCAGCGGGACCTGCGCGGCTGGGTGCACGGCTTCGCCGCCGACGTGGTGCGGCCGGCGGCCGCCGAGTGGGACGAGCGCGAGGAGACGCCCTGGCCCGTCATCCAGGAGGCCGCGAAGATCGGCCTGTACGGATTCGAGTCCCTGGCCGACCTGTTCGGCGACCCCAGCGGACTCTCGCTGCAGATCGCCAACGAGGAGCTGTTCTGGGGCGACGCGGGCATCGGGATGGCCCTGTTCGGCACGTCGCTCGCGGTGGCCGGGATCTTCTCCGCGGGCACGCCCGACCAGCTCGCCGAGTGGGTGCCGCAGTGCTTCGGTGACGAGGACGACCCCAAGGTCGCGGCGTTCTGCGTCTCCGAGCCCGACGCTGGCTCGGACGTGTCGGCGATGCGGACGCGCGCGACGTACGACGAGGCACGCGACGAGTGGACCCTGTCGGGCCAGAAGGCGTGGATCACGAACGGCGGCATCGCGAACGTCCATGTGGTGGTCGCCTCCATCGACCCGTCGCTGGGCTCGCGGGGGCAGGCGGCCTTCATCGTGCCGCCCGGCACACGCGGCCTCGAAGGCGCCAAGAAGATCAAGAAGTTGGGGCTGCGCGCCTCGCACACCGCGGATGTCTTCCTGGACGACGTACGCGTGCCCGGACACTGTCTGCTCGGCGGCAAGGAGCGTCTCGACGCCCGGCTCGCGCGGGCCCGGGAGGGGACCACATCCGGTTCCGGGGGGCGCGCGCAGGCCGCCATGGCGACCTTCGAGGTGAGCCGCCCGACGGTGGGGGCGCAGGCGCTGGGCATCGCGCGGGCCGCGTACGAGTACGCCCTCGACTACGCGGGCTCCCGGGTCGCCTTCGGCCGCCCCATCATCGAGAACCAGTCCATCGCCTTCGCGCTCGCCGACCTGCGGACCGAGATCGAAGCCGTGCGGCTGCTGATCTGGCAGGCGTCGTGGATGGCGCGCAACGACAAGGCGTTCGACGCGGGGCAGGGCTCGATGTCCAAGCTGCGCGCCGGTGAGCTGGCCGTTTCGGCGACCGAGAAGGCGGTGCAGGTGCTGGGGGGTGCGGGGTACAGCAGGGAGCATCCGGTGGAGCGGATGTACCGGGACGCGAAGATCTACACGATCTTCGAGGGGACGAGTGAGATCCAGCGCCTGGTGATCGCGCGGGCGATCTCGGGGCGGCAGATTCGCTGAGGCGGCGTGAGGGGGGGGCAAACAGCGGGCCCGAGGCGTGAGGCGGGCAAGCAGCGGGCCCGAAGCCTCGCGCGCGCCCCGGATCACCGGCTCCGCCGAGTTCGTCCTCAAACGCCGGACGGTCCGCCGAGTTCGTCCTCAAACGCCGGACAGGCTGAAAATCCCTCAAGCCCCACCTGAGCTGCGCCGATGAAAAGATCATGACGTCGACGCAACTCTCCCTCCGCGAGCCCGACGCCGTCCTCGGGCTGATCAACAGCCGAAGCGACGCCGGGCGCAGGCTCCGGCGCGGCGTCCTCTGTCTGCTGCCGGCCTGTGTCATCGCGTTCGCCGGGTTCCAGCGGCGCTGGATGTCCGACGACGGGCACATCTACGTCCGCACGGTCCGGCAGATCCTGGTCGGCAACGGCCCCGTCTTCAACGCGGGCGAACGCGCCGAGTCCTCCACCGGCACCCTCTGGCAGTGGCTGCTCGTGCTCGCGGGGCTGCCGGGCCTCGACATCGCCAGGGCCGCGATGTACGGCGGGCTGCTGCTGACCGCGGCCGGGTTCGCGCTCGCCTCGCTCGGGGCGCTGCGGTTGAACGCACGTCACGCGAACAGCACGACCAAGGCGGTCCTCCCCCTCGGCTGCCTCGTCCTGCTCGCGCTGCCGCCCGTCTGGGACTTCGCCACCTCGGGCCTGGAGACCGGGCTCGCCACCTGCTGGATCGCGGGCGCCTGGCTGCTCCTGGTGACCCGGGCGGGGTCGCTCAGCACGTGCGTGGTCCTGGGGCTCGGCCCTCTCGTGCGCCCCGACCTGGCGCTCGTGTCCGCCGTCTTCCTCGGTGCGCAGTGGCTGATGGCGCGGCCCTCGCGGCGGGCCGCCTTCGGTGGCCTGGGAGCGGCCCTCGCGCTGCCGGTCGCGTACGAGGTCTTCCGGATCGGGTACTACGGGCAGCTGATGCCGCTGCCCGGCGTGACCAAGGAGGCCTCGCTGAGCCTGTGGGGGCGCGGGTTCGATTACCTCGCGGACTTCGCCGGGACCTATCTCCTCTGGGTGCCCGCGCTGTTCCTGCTCGCCGCGCTGCTGCCCGCGACGGCCGTCCGGCGGGACGTCGCCTCCCTCGTCCCCGCGCTCGCACCCGTCGTCGCGGGGCTCCTCTGCTGGGTCTACGTCATCAAGGTGGGCGGCGACTTCATGCACGGCCGGATGTTCCTGCCGGGGCTGCTCCTCATGCTCCTGCCGGTCTTCCTGGTGCCCTGCACGCGCGCGTGGGCGATCGCGGTGGCGGGGGTCGGGATCTGGGCCGTGGCCTGCGCGAGCTGGCTGCGGATTCCGTACGAGGGGCGGATCGGTCCCGGCGGCGTAGCGGACGAGCGTGGTGTGTACGTCCAGCAGAACGCGGCGGCCCACCCCCTCCACCACGACTTCGCGGGCCACCCGAGCAACGTCGCGTACGCCCGTCTCGTACGCGAGGCGGATCGCGCGGGCACGCCCGGCCTGTTCCTCGCAAGGACCCCCGTCGGTGCCAACTCCCCCACGATCACCGGCGTCTACAGCACCCTCGGCTTCAGCGGCACCGTGGTGCCCCTGGAGGGCGCCGCCCTCGACCCGATCGGGCTCGCCTATCCGCTGGCCGCGCACTCCGAGCGCATCGCCGGCCGGGTGGGCCACGACAAGCGGCTGCCGGACACGTGGATCTTCGCCGACCGTGGCCGTGGCCCCCTCCCCGAGGGCCTCGACCCGGCGGGTGTCGCCGCCGCCCGGCGTGCGCTCGACTGCGGCCCGCTGGCGGAGCTGCGGGCGGCGACGCGGGACCCGATGACGCCCGGCAGGTTCCTGCGCAATGTCACCGGCGTCTGGGAGCGCACCTCGTTCCGCTTCCCCAACGACCCGGTGCGGGCCGAGCGTCAGCTCTGCGGTCGCCGTTAGCCGGTGACCGCTAGCCGGTGATCTCGCCCTCGTCCTCTCCCCCGCCTCCGCCGTGCCCGGAACCGCCTGTGAGGCGGTCCGCATGTCGGACGGCGGTCGCGAGGTCACGCAGGGACTTGTCGCCGTCCGCATCCGACGACAACTCGCCGGCTGTCCGCGCCAGTTCCGCGAACGTGGGCGCGCCGGGCAGCGGCCGCCAGGAGGCGGAGCCGTTGGAGGTGGACATCGGCTCGGGGACGTCGGCCGTCGTGCCGGTGCCGTGCCGCAGCCCGTCCGCGAAGTAGGCGGCCACCGCCGCGGTGCGCAGGCCGCGGTCGGCGTCGCCCAGGGCGCCCTCCATGTCCCCGGACTCGATGTCGTTCGACTCCTCGTGCGGGACACGGCTGTCGGGGTCGAGCCAGCGGACACCGGCCGTCGCCACGTGTCCGGTCTCGCCCGGCCTCATCCGTACGGCATACAGCGCGGTCACGGTATGTCCGGGACCGACCTCGCCGCCGTCCACGCTGTCGTCGCGGAAGTCGTCGTCGGCGACCGCGCGGTTGTCGTAGCCGATGAGCCGGAACTGCTTGACGGTCTGGGGGTCGAAGGCGACCTGTGCCTTCGCGTCGCGGGCCCGCAGTTCGATGTTGGCGGGGAGCTGCTCGCAGAAGACCTTGCGGGCTTCCTCGGTGTCGGACACATAGGTGGTGTGGCCGTCGCCCTTGTCGGCGAGGCGCTCCATCAGGGCGTCGCCGTAGTCGCTGCCGACGCCGACCCCGAAGAGGGTGATGCCGTGTTCGCGGCGAGCGTCGGAGATGCGGTCCAGGATGCCGTCGGCGCTGGTCTCACCGGTGTTGGCGAGGGCGTCGGAGAGGAGCACGACGCGGTTGGTCGCGCCGTCGCGCCGGCCGCCCACCGCGGTGTCGTACCCCGTGCGGACGCCCGCCTCCAGGTTGGTGGACTGGGTGGGTTCCATGGCGCTGATGGCCGTGTGCACCTTGTCGCGATGGTCACCGAGGCGGGTCATGGGCAGCACGGTCTCCGCACTGTCGCTGAAGGTGACGAGCGCGATGGAGTCGTCGTCGCGCAGCTCGTCGGTCATGATCGCGAGCGACTCCTTGACCAGGTCGAGCCGGCCGGGCTCCGCCATCGAACCGGAGACGTCGATCACGAAGGTGAGGGCGGCGGGCGGGCGTTCGCCGTCCGATGTGTCGCCGCGGGTGGCGAGGCCCACCCGTAGCAGGGACCAGTCGTCGTCCTCGGTGCGGGCGCCGTCCACGTTCACCGAGAAACCGTCGCCGTCGGGGCGCGGATAGTCCTGGCGGAAGCTGTTGACGAACTCCTCGGGGCGTACGGTCGCCGGATCCGGGAGGCGGCCATCGGCGAGGGTGCGGCGGGCGAAGCCGTAGGAGGCGGTGTCCACGTCGAGGGCGAACGTGGAGAGGTAGTCCGGGCGCGGGGCGAAGTCGCGTTCCTTGCCGTCCTGTTGCTCACCGGGGGTGGCCGCGTCGCCGGTGCCGGGCGATGCGGGGCCCGGGGCGGGCAGCGGGGCCGTGCCCCGCCGCTCCCTCCCGCTCTTGTCGGCGGCGGACCGGTCCGTGTTCTCGGCGCCGGAACTGCATCCGGTGAGCAGGAGCCCGCCCGCCACGGCTGCGGCGAGCAGTCCCCGCCGTACTTTCCAGGTCCGCATCCTGGCCCCCTCGCGTCGTCGGTTCACATGACTGTGACGCGGGGGGCACCACGAACGCTCGCTCGAAACCGTTGCGGAAGCGTCTCAAAGAGGGGACGGGCCCCTGGGCCTTGCGCCCCCTTGATCACCGGCTCCGCCGAGTTCGTCCTCAAGCGCCGGACGGGCTGAAACCCGTGGGAACGAGCCCCTAGGCCCTGCGCGGCGTCAATCACCGGCTCCGCCGAGTTCGTCCTCAAACGCCGGACGGGCTGAACGCCCCCGGGAACGGGCCCCTGAGCCCTGCGCGGCGTCAATCACCGGCTCCGCCGAGTTCGTCCTCAAACGCCGGACGGGCTGAACGCCCCCGGGAACGGGCCCCCAAGCCCAGCGCCCCGTCAATCACCGGCTCCGCCGAGTTCGTCCTCAAACGCCGGACGGGCTGAAAATCCTCCGGCCAGGCTGTGGTTCACCAGCCCAGCCGGGAGTTGAGGGTCGGTCAGGCCCCCTCACGACACCACGTCCTTGCGCGCGAACCCCCGGAACGCCAGCGCGAACAGCACCAGTGCGTACGTCACCGAGACCGCGGAGCCCTGGATCATTCCGCCCCATTCCATCTTCGGCTGGATCGCGTCCGCCCACGCGAACTGCCAGTGCGCGGGCAGGAAGTCGCGCCAGCTGCCCAGTGCCGTCACCGCGTCCAGGACGTTGCCGACGATGGTCAGGCCGACCGCGCCGCCCACCGCGCCCAAGGGTGCGTCGGTCTTCGTGGAGAGCCAGAACGCGAGGGCGGCCGTGACCAGTTGGGAGACGAAGATGTAGGCGACCACGATCAGCAGGCGCTGCGCCGCCGTGCCCGCGGGCAGTACCCCGCCGGTCGGGATCTCCAGCGGGCCCCAGCCGTAGGCCACCGTCCCGACCGCGAGGGCGATCAGGGGGAGCAGCACCATGGCCGCCGCGCTGAGTCCTAGCGCCACGGCCAGCTTCGACCACAGGAGGCGGGCCCGTGGGACGGGAGCCGCCAGCAGGTAGCGCAGTGACGACCAGCTCGCCTCGGAGGCGACCGTGTCCCCGCAGAACAGCGCGACGGGGATGACCAGGAGGAAGCCGGCGGAGACGAACAGACACGTCGCCGCGAAGTTCCCGCCGGAGGCCGTGGCCGTGTCCATCAGCGTCACCCGGCCGCTGCGGGACTCCGGCGAACCGGCGATGGCGAACGCCGCGACGAGCACGAAGGGCAGCAGGCCCATCACCCCCGCCATGACCAGGGTCCTGCGCCGCTTCAGCTGGCGGACGGCCTCGACCCGCAGCGGCAACGTGCGGCCGGGGCGGTATCCGGGGGCCGTGGCGCGCTCAGTGCCCGGCCCGGTGGCTGTGGCGCTCATGCGGTGCCTCCGTCGATCAAAGTCAGGAACGCGTCCTCGAGGCGGCGGTGCGGGCCCATGGACTCCACCGGCAGCTCCAGGCGCACCAGTTCGGGCAGCAGCCGTGCCGCGCTGCCTGCCTCCGTGCCGTCCAGGCGTACGAGGAGGCCGCCGTCGGCGCGGACCGCCGACGCGACGCCGGGCAGCGCGGCCACCTTGTCGACCATGGGGTCGGAGACGTCCTCCGCGAGGCCGACGAGCAGGGTGTCGCCGGAGCCGATGATCTCCGCCACCGGACCCGCTTGGATCAGTCGGCCGCGGTCCATGACCACCAGGTGGGTGCAGGACTGTTCGACCTCGGCGAGGAGATGGCTGGAGACGATGACCGTGCGGCCGCCTCGCGCGTACCGGATCATCACCTCGCGCATCTCGCGGATCTGTGGCGGGTCGAGGCCGTTGGTCGGTTCGTCGAGGATCAGCAGGTCCGGCATGCCGAGCATCGCCTGGGCGATGGCGAGCCGCTGCCGCATGCCCTGCGAGTACGTGCGCACCGCGCGGGCCAGCGCGTCGCCGAGCCCGGCGATCTCCAACGCCTCGTCCATGCGGGCGTCTTCGGCGGGGCGGCCGGTGGCCTTCCAGTACAGTTCCAGGTTCTCGCGGCCGGAGAGGTGCGGCAGGAAGCCCGCGCCTTCGACGAACGCGCCGACCCGGGAGAGGACCGGGGCGCCGGGCCGGATCGCCTGGCCGAAGACGCGGATCTCGCCCGCGTCGGGCCGGATCAGGCCCATGAGCATGCGCAGGGTCGTCGTCTTGCCCGCGCCGTTCGGGCCGAGGAGGCCGAGCACCTGGCCCTTCTCGACGCTGAAGGAGACATCGCGGACCGCGTAACGGTCGGTCGACTTGGCGTACCGCTTGCTCAAGTCCGTGATCACCAGTGGGACTTCGGCGAGCTGCGGGTCCGGTGCGGGCGCCGAGGTGCGGCGCCTGGCGGTGACCAGGAGCAGGACCGCGATCACCGCTCCGGTCGCCGGGAGCCACCACACCCAGGCGGGCAGCGGGGCCGCCGCCGTCTTCACGCCGGGCGCAGTCGGGACCGACAGGTCGCCCTTCACGGACACCGTGTACGTGGCGGGCTTCGCCGGTGAGGCATAGCCCAGGTCCGTCGAGGCGAGGACGAGGCGAAGGCGGTGGCCCTTCTGCACGTCGTGGTCGACGGCCGGCAGGGTGATCGTGACGTCCTTGCCCGCCTTCGCGCCCTCCACGCGGATCGGCGAGACCAGCTGCGAGGGCAGCACCTTCTGGCCGCCGCCGGGCCCGACGTCGTACACCTTGCCGAAGAGCACGGCGTCCTCGCTGTCGGACTTGACGTGCACCCGCACCTTCGGTGATCCGGTGATCCGCAGGTCGTCCTTGAGCGGCGCCGACTGGAACGCGGCGTGCTGGCCGGGGAAGTCGAGGGAGACGCCGACGCCGAGCGAGGAGAGCTGGTTGAGTCCGCCGCCGCCCGCGCCGGGGAGCGCGGAGATGGCGGGCGGCGCGGCGCCCGCGGGGTTCTCGACGCGTTGCGGGTCACGTCCGCTGAGCGCGATCTTGCGCTGCCCGCTCTCCAGGCCGGGGTACCGGTCGCCGCTCGCGCCGCGCAGCTGTGCGGCGCCGTCGGTGGAGTCGATGCCTCCGGTGCGGGTGACGCGGAACGCGGGGCCGGTGTCCGCGCCCTTGTCGTCCTTCAGGTAGCGGTCGAACCACGAGCCGACGCGGGCTTCCACCCGGCCCGTCTCGCGGTCGCCGCCGTCGTGGCCGCCCGAGATCCAGTCGACGGACACGGGCGCGTGGTTGCCCCGGATCGCCCGGGAGATGGCGTCGGCGTGGCCGAGCGGGAAGAGGGAGTCGGACTGGCCCTGGAAGAGCAGGGTGGGCGCGTCGATGCGGTCGCCGACGGCTTCGGGGCTGCGGGCGGCGAGCAGCTTCTGTGCGGCGGCGTCCGGCTTCCCGGCCTCCGCGACGCGGTTGTACATCTCACACAGCTGCTTCTCGAAGCGCTCGCAGCCGCCGCCGGTGTTGATGAAGAGCCCGGCCCAGAGCTTCTTGAAGACGCCGTTCGGGAAGAGCGCGTCGCTGAGGTTCCAGTACGTGATCTGGGGGGCGATGGCGTCCACCCGGTCGTCGTACCCGGCGGCCAGGAGGGAGACCGCGCCGCCGTACGAGGCACCGGTCATGCCGACACGGGGGTCGCCCTTCTTGTCCAGCTGCACCTCGGGGCGCTTGGCCAGCCAGTCGATCAGCCGGCGGGCGTCGGCGACCTCGCCCTTCGGGTCGTTCAGGCCGATCTTGCCGGTGGACTTGCCGAAGCCGCGGGCCGACCAGGTCAGTACCGCGTACCCCTTTTCGGCCAGGGTCTGGGCCTGGGCGCGCAGGTCGTTCTTGCTGCCGCCGAAGCCGTGGCCGATGAGGACGGCGGGGCGCTTGACGGAGGGGTCGCCCGCGGTGAAGTACGACGTGTCGATCGTCGCGCCGCCCGCGCCCGTCATCCGCATCATGCGGTCCGAGCGGTGCACGGCGGGCCCGTCGTCCGATGCCGCCGCCGTCCAGGTGCCTGCGCCCGCGAGCACCGCGAGAGCGGCCGCCGCGGCGAGCAGTCCGCGCTTGGGCAGCTTCGGCAGTCGTAGATCCATGCGTCAACCGTACGGGTGAGGGCTGCCATCCGAGGCAGCCGGTGGTCTGAACCCGGCTGCCTACCTGGGGAGTAGGCGAGCGGGCCCGCGTACCGCGGTCGCGGTACGCGGGCCTCCATGTGCCCTCAGTGATTGCGCGGAAACCCGAGATCCACGCCCGCGGGGGCGTCCGACGGGTCCGGCCAGCGGGTGGTGACGACCTTGCCGCGGGTGTAGAAGTGCGTCCCGTCATTTCCGTAGATGTGGTGATCCCCGAACAGGGAGTCCTTCCAGCCACCGAAGGAGTGGTAGCCGACCGGCACCGGAATCGGCACGTTCACGCCGACCATGCCCGCCTCGATCTCCAGCTGGAAGCGCCGCGCGGCGCCGCCGTCACGCGTGAAGATCGCGGTGCCGTTGCCGAAGGGCGAGGCGTTCATCAGCGCCACACCCTCGTCGTAGGTGTCGACGCGCAGCACGCACAGGACGGGACCGAAGATCTCGTCCTTGTACGCGGCGGCCGTCACCGGCACGCGGTCAAGGAGCGAGAGGCCGATCCAGTGGCCGTCCTCGAAGCCCTCGACCGTGTGGCCCGTGCCGTCGAGGACGACCTCGCAGCCCTCGGCGGCGGCCCCGGTGACGTACGAGGCGACCTTGTCGCGGTGGGCCGCGGTGATCAGCGGGCCCATCTCGGACGTCGGGTCGTTGCCGGGACCGATCTTGATCTTCTCGGCCCGCTCCTTGATCTTGGCGACCAGTTCGTCGCCGATCGAGCCGACCGCGACGACGGCCGAGATGGCCATGCAGCGCTCGCCCGCCGAGCCGTACGCCGCCGAGACGGCGGCGTCGGCCGCCGCGTCGAGGTCCGCGTCCGGCAGGACCAGCATGTGGTTCTTGGCGCCGCCGAGCGCCTGGACGCGCTTGCCGTTGGCGGTCGCGGTGGTGTGGATGTACCGGGCGATCGGGGTGGAGCCCACGAAGGAGACCGCCGCCACGTCCGGGTGCTCGAGGAGCGCGTCGACGGCCACCTTGTCGCCGTGCACGACGTTGAAGACGCCGTCCGGCAGACCGGCCTCGCTGAGCAGCTCCGCGATCTTCAGCGCGGCCGACGGGTCCTTCTCCGAGGGCTTCAGGACGAAGGTGTTGCCGCACGCGATGGCGAGCGGGAACATCCACATCGGCACCATGGCCGGGAAGTTGAACGGCGTGATGCCCGCGACGACTCCGAGCGGCTGGCGGATGGACGAGACGTCCACGCGCGAGGCCACTTCCGTCGACAGCTCGCCCTTCAGCTGGACCGTGATGCCGCAGGCCAGGTCCACGATCTCCAGGCCGCGGGCGACCTCGCCGAGCGCGTCCGAGTGCACCTTGCCGTGCTCGGCGGTGATCAGCTCGGCGATCGCGTCACAGTTGGCGTCGAGCAGCGCGCGGAAGGCGAAGAGGACCGAGGTGCGCTTGGCGAGCGACGACTTGCCCCACGTGGCGTACGCCTCGCGCGCGGAGGCGACAGCGGCGTCCACCTCCTCCACGGAGGCGAAGGCGACCTGTGTGGTGACGGCGCCGGTCGCGGGGTCGGTCACCGGGCCGTACGTACCCGACGCGCCCTCGACAGTCTTGCCACCGATCCAGTGGTTGACGGTCTTCGTCATGACAAGCATCCCTACTCTCACATCTCACAGGTGGCGGCGTCGGGCTGAGACGTGCCGGTCGTACTCTTTCCTGGCCTCGACCGCCGACGGTCGGTCCGCGATCTCGGCCACGGGCACATCCCACCACGCCTGCGCCGGAGGCGGGGGCGACACTGTGTCTGCCGTTTCCGTCTCCACGTAGACACATGTGGGACCGTCGGCCGCACGCGCCCGTGCAAGAGCATCCCGCAGGTCAGCCACTGTTTTGGCGCGGATCACCCGCATCCCGAGCGAGGCCGCGTTGGCCGCGAGATCCACGGGCAGCGGGGCGCCGGTGTACGTCCCGTCCGCCTCCCGGTAGCGGTAGGCCGTGCCGAACCGCTCCGCGCCCACGGACTCGGAGAGCCCGCCGATGGACGCGTACCCGTGGTTCTGCAGGATCACGACCTTGACCGGAATGTTCTCCTGGACGGCCGTGACGATTTCGGTGGGCATCATCAGATACGTCCCGTCGCCCACCAGCGCCCAGACCGGTCGGTCCGGCGCCGCGAGGGCGACGCCGATCGAGGCGGGGATCTCGTATCCCATGCAGGAGTAGCCGTACTCGACGTGGTACTGCCGGGGCGAGCGCGTCCTCCACAGCTTGTGGAGATCGCCGGGGAGCGAGCCCGCCGCGTTGATGAGCACGTCCTCGTCCGTGACCAACTCGTCCAGCAAGCCGAGGACTTGTAGCTGTGTGGGCCGTACGTCTGGTTCGTCGGTCGCGTACGCCGCGTCGACGCGATGCTCCCAGCGCGCCTTGTCCCCGGTGTACTCGGCGACGTACGCGGGCGGCACCCGCCACCCCTCCAGGGCTCCGGTCAGCGCCTCCAGACCGGCGCGCGCGTCCGCGACGAGTGGCGTGCCCGCCATCTTGTGGCCGTCGAACGCGGTGATGTTGAGGTTCAGGAAGCGGACTCCGGGCTCGGTGAAGAGCGTGCCGGACGCGGTGGTGAAGTCGCTGTAGCGGGTGCCGACGCCGATCACCAGGTCGGCGGCGCGGGCGAGTTCGTCGGCCGTGGCGGTGCCCGTGTGCCCGATGCCGCCGACGTCCGCGTGGTGGTCGAACCGCAGGGAGCCCTTCCCGGCCTGGGTGGAGGCGACGGGGATGCCGGTCGCGTCCACGAGGCCCCGCAGTGCCTCCTCGGCCGCGCTGTGGTGGACTCCGCCGCCCGCGACGATCAGCGGGCGCCGCGCCGCGCGCACGGCCCGTACGGCGGCGTCCAGTTCCCGCGGATCGGGAGCCTGACGGCGTACGTCCCACACCCTCTCCGCGAAGAACTCCTCCGGCCAGTCGTACGCCTCGGCCTGCACGTCCTGCGGAAGCGCGAGCGTGACGGCGCCGGTGTCCGCCGGGTCCGTCAGGACGCGCATCGCGGCGAGCGCGGCCGGGATCAGGGCCTCGGGGCGGGTCACGCGGTCGAAGTACTTCGACACCGGGCGCAGGCAGTCGTTCACCGACACGTCGCCCGCGTACGGGACTTCGAGCTGCTGGAGCACCGGGTCGGCGGGGCGGGTCGCGAAGATGTCGCCGGGCAGGAGCAGGACGGGCAGGTGGTTGATGGTCGCGAGCGCGGCGCCGGTGACGAGGTTGGTCGCGCCGGGGCCGATGGAGGTGGTGACGGCGTGGGTGGACAGACGGCCCGACTGGCGGGCGTACCCGACGGCGGCGTGCACCATGGCCTGTTCGTTGCGGCCCTGGTGGAAGGGCATCTCGTCGGCGTACTCGACGAGCGCCTGGCCGATGCCCGCCACGTTGCCGTGCCCGAAGATGCCCCAGGTGGCGCCGATGAGCCGCTGCCGCTCGCCGTCGCGCTCGGTGAACTGCCGGGACAGGAAACGGACGAGGGCCTGTGCGGTGGTCAGCCTGATCGTGGTCATCGCTTTCCCTCCACTGTCATCGGTATCCCTCCGTGTGGTCGGGGTGGAAGCAGATCCGCCACTCCCGCTCCTCGCCGGGACCGGCCATCACGTTCAGGTAGTACATGGCGTGACCGGGCTGGGCGATGGACGGCCCGTGCCAGCCGTCGGGGACGAGGACCGCGTCCCCCGTCCGGACCTCGGCCAGGACGTCGGTGCCGCCGGGGCGGGACGGGAACACGCGCTGGTAGCCGAAGCCTTCTTGTCCTGCGTCGCCGGCCTCGATCTCGAAGTAGTAGATCTCTTCGAGTTCGGCCTCCACACCCGGGCGGTGCTCGTCGTGCTTGTGCGGCGGGTACGAGGACCAGTTGCCGCCGGGGGTGATCACCTCGACGGCGATGAGGCGGTCGCAGTCGAAGGCGTCGGCGGACGCGAAGTTGCGGACCTCGCGGGCGCAGGTGCCGCTGCCGCGGTGTTCGACGGAAACCTCCGGCGCGGAGCCGTAGCGGGCGGGGAGTCGACGCTCGCACTTCGCTCCTGCCAGGGCGAAGCGGCCTCCCGCGCCGGAGGCGATCTGGATCTGGGCGTCACGAGGCACGTAGGCGAAGTCGCTCACTCCGCTGAACACACTTTGACGGCCCAGCAGTTCAATGATCTCGCCTTCTGCGTGCACCGTACAGCCGCCGGTCAGCGGGAGCACGATCCATTCACTCTCCCCGGTGGCGAAGGAGTGCGTGGTGCCGGGTTCGATGTCGACCACGCGCAGCGCGGAATAGATCAGACCGGACCGCTTGGGGTCGAGTTCGAGGGCGTACGGCCCTTCGGCCGCGCTGCCCTTCGGTACGTACGTCATGTGGCCCTCCTACAGCAGTCCGACGGCGGTGTCGACGGCGCCCGCCACGTCGCCGTCCGCCGGGTAGAGCAGCGTGCGCCCCGCGACGAGGCCGTGCACGGTCGGCAGTTGGAGCGCCCCGCGCCACTTCTCGTACGCGGCGTCGCTGTCGTCACCGAGGTCACCTCCCAGGAGGACGGCGGGCAGGGTCGAGGTCTCCATGACGCGCGCCATGTCGTCCGGATTCTCGGTCACCGGGACCTTCAGCCAGGTGTACGCCGATGTCCCGGCGAGCCCCGAGGCGATGGCGATGGACGTCGTGACGGCCTCCGCGCTCAGGTCGTTGCGCGGCGGCCCGCCCTCGGGGGCGCGGCGGCAGAGGAACGGCTCGACGAAGACAGGCAGTTTGCGCGCGGCCATGGCGTCGACGGCGCGGGCGCTGGAGTGCAGCGTGTCGAGCGAGCCGGGATCGTCGTAGTCGACCCGCAGCAGCAACTTCCCGGCGTCGAAATCGAGCCGGTCGATGTCCTCGGCCCGGTAGCCCGTGAACCGGTCGTCCAGCTCGAACGAGGCGCCGGCGAGCCCACCCCGGTTCATCGACCCCATGACGACCTTGCCGTCGAGGGCGCCGAGCAGCAGAAGGTCTTCGAGGATGTCGGCGGTGGCAAGGACGCCGTCCACGCGGGGCCGCGAGAGCGCCAGGCAGAGCCGTTCGAGCAGGTCCCCGCGGTGGGCCATGGCCAGCTTGTCCCCGCCGACGGCGAGGGCGCCCCTGGCGGGGTGGTCGGCGGCGATGATCATCAGCCGTCCGCTGTCGCCGAGCAGCGGACGCCGGACGCGCCGGGCGGCTGCTTCGGCGATGGCCTCGGGGTGCTGGGCCCTGATCCGGATGAGCTCGGCGAGGTCAGTCACGGGTCACGGCTCCCGCCGCGAGCGCGGCCTCGACCTCGTCCGGGAACGGCATCGCGGAGGAGCACTCGAGCCGGGAGGCGACGATGGCCCCCGCCGCGTTCGCGTACCGCATGACCCGCTCCAACTCCCAGCCCGCGAGCAGCCCGTGGCACAGCGCCCCGCCGAAGGCGTCCCCGGCGCCGAGGCCGTTGAGCACCGTCACGGGCAGCGGCGGCACCTCCGCGCGCTCACCCGCGCGGTTCATCGCGAGGACTCCCTTGGGGCCTTGCTTGACGACGGCGAGTTCGACGCCGGAGTCCAGCAACGCGCGGGCGGCGGCGTCGGGTTCCCGCACGCCCGTGGCGATCTCGACCTCGTCGAGGTTGCCGACCGCGACAGTGGCCTGCGCGAGCGCCTGGGCGTAGAAGTCCCGCGCCTCGTCGGCCCGCTGCCAGAACATCGGCCGCCAGTCGAGGTCGAAGACGGTGAGCCCCGCCTTCGCCCGGTGGCGCAGCGCGGCCAGCGTCGTCGATCTGCTGGGCTCCGCGCAGAGCCCCGTACCCGTCATCCAGAACACCCGGGCGGACGCGATGGCGGCCAGGTCGAGCTCCCCCTCGTACATCTCCAGGTCGGGCGCCTTGGGCTGCCGGTAGAAATAGAGCGGGAAGTCATCCGGCGGGAAGATCTCGCAGAAGGTCACCGGGGTCGGCAGGCCGGCGACCGCGCTCACCCACCGGTCGTCGACACCGAACTCCCGCAGCTCTCGGTGCAGATAGTCCCCGAAGGGGTCGGCGCCGGTGCGGGTGACGAGCGCGACGCGGCGGCCGAGCCGGGACGCGGCGACGGCGACGTTCGACGCGGAGCCGCCCAGGAACTTGCCGAAGGTGCTGACGTCGGCGAGCGTCACCCCGGCCTGCAGGGGATACAGATCCACCCCGATCCGGCCCATCGTGATCACGTCGTACGGATCGCTGACGTCGTACGGATCGCTGACGTACGGATCGGTCACCCTGCACTCCCTTTCGGCATCGCCCCCTTGCGGCCACCCCTAGGTCTATTCCGCCCCATGACCCCTGTCAACACATTGTCCTGACATTCGGACCACTCCTTGACACCGTTCCGCGGCGGCCTGAAAGCTTGAAGACATGACGACGCTGTCACGCATCCGGATCGGTTCGGCGCCCGACTCCTGGGGGGTGTGGTTCCCCGAGGACCCGGGCCAGGTCCCGTGGACCCGCTTCCTCGACGAGGTGGCGGACTCCGGGTACGAGTGGATCGAGCTCGGTCCGTACGGCTACCTGCCGAGCGATCCGGCCGTGCTGACGGCCGAGACCCGGAAACGTGGCCTGAAGGTGTCGGCCGGGACGGTCTTCACGGGTCTGCACCACGGTCCCGCCGTCTGGGACAAGACGTGGGCGCATGTGGCCGAGAACGCCGCGCTCGCGCAGGCGATGGGCGCCGAGCACCTCGTCGTCATCCCCTCCTTCTGGCGCGACGACAAGACCGGCGTGGTCCTGGAGGACCGCACGCTCACCCCGGAGCAGTGGCGTCAGCTCACGCTCCAGACCGAGCGGTTGGCGTACGAGGTGCGCGAGCGGTACGGCCTGCGTGTGGTCGTCCACCCGCACGCCGACACGCACATCGACGACGAGGCGAACGTCACCCGCTTCCTCGACGCGACCGACCCCGACCTCGTCTCGCTCTGCCTGGACACGGGGCACTACGCCTACTGCGGCGGCGACAGCGTCAAGCTGATCGAGACGTACGGCGAGCGCATCGGCTATCTGCACCTCAAGCAGGTCGACCCGGCCGTCCTGGCCGAAGTGCGCGCGCAGGAGATGCCGTTCGGGCCCGCCGTGGCCCGCGGTGTGATGTGCGAGCCGCCGACCGGGGTGCCCGCGATCGAACCGGTCCTCGCGGCGGCCCAGAAGCTGGGCGTCGACCTGTTCGCGATCGTCGAGCAGGACATGTACCCGTGCCCGCCGGACAAGCCGCTGCCCATCGCCCGCCGCACCCGCTCGTATCTGCGTTCCTGCGGCGCCTAGGACCCTTCTGACGGACCCTGGTTCCCGATTCCTCCGGCTCGCCTTCGCATCACACGCGTCACAAAGAACCTCTTTCTGTCACACATGTCCCGTATACGCGGGCTCCTCGTCACAGCCGGTCGACAGCCGCCCTCCCATGGTCACTCCGCGTCGTTCTCCGGGAACAGGCTGAGTTGATCGCCAGCGTCACGCCGCAGCTCCCCCGACGGCTCCCCCCGAGCCGCCCCTGCGGCGCGCGCAGGGAGGTGCCACTGATGACCGACCGCAAGCTCTGGTCCTACAAGGACATCGCCGCACACATCCGCGTGCAGCCCGACACCGTGCGCTCCTACCGCAAGCACGGCCTGCTTCCCGACCCCGACCACGTGGAGTCCGGAAAGCCCTACTGGTACGCGGACACCATCCGCGCCTGGGTCGCCGCGAGGCCCGGCAACCGCGGGCGCAGAGACTGACCTTGAGGTGTACCCCCTAGGGGTATACAGTGGTGAGTGTCAGGAGGCCTCCGGGAACACCGGGACAACTCCTGCACATTACGACGCATATACAGGCACGCACACACGCCGCACCCTCATCGAGGAGAACGACATGAGCGCCCAGACCGAGCTCCCGCAGGCCGAGACCACCGGCTCCTGCTGCTCCCCCAGCGGTTCCTGCCACTCCGACGGCGCCGCCGGGACGCCGCAGGGCGCCGTGACGACGGTGTACGAGGTGACCGGCATGACCTGTGGTCACTGCGAGGGCGCCGTCAGCGAGGAGATCTCGGAGATCGCCGGCGTCAGCTCCGTCAAGGCGGTGGCCGCCACCGGCCTGGTGACCGTGGTCTCCGAGGCCCCGCTCGACGAGGCCGCGGTCCGCGCCGCGGTCGACGAGGCGGGCTACGAACTCGCCGGTGTCAGCAAGGCCTGACCCACCCCCTGCCGGGTACCCCGGGCCCTGTGACACCGTCGCAGGGCCCGCAGCCGCTTCACCCCAGCCGCATGAAAGAGCCATGAACGAAGTCGAACTCGCCGTCGGCGGAATGACCTGCGCCTCCTGTTCCGCCCGTATCGAGAAAAAGCTGAACCGCGTGGAGGGCGTGACCGCGTCGGTCAACCTCGCCACGGAGAAGGCGAAGGTCTCGTACGCGGAAGGGGTCGAGGTCGGGCAGCTGATCGCGACGGTCGAGAAACTGGGCTACAGCGCGGCGGAGATCGTCCCGGCTCCCCCTGAGCCGGAGGCTCCCGCGACCACCGCGGACATCACCGAGCCGGACACCCTGCGCCAGCGGCTCATCGGCTCGGCGGTGCTCTCGCTGCCGGTCGTCCTGCTCGCGATGGTCCCCTCCCTCCAGTTCGACAACTGGCAGTGGCTCTCGCTGACGCTGGCCGCGCCGGTCGTCGTCTGGGGCGGATACCCCTTCCACCGTGCCGCGTTCACGAACCTGCGGCACGGCGCCGCGACCATGGACACGCTGGTGTCGGTGGGCACGCTCGCCGCGTTCGGCTGGTCGCTGTGGGCGCTCTTCCTCGGCGACGCGGGGATGCCGGGGATGCGGCACGGCTTCGAGTTCACCGTCTCGCGTGCCGACGCCGCCTCGACCCTCTATCTCGAAGTCGCCGCGGGCGTCATCACGTTCATCCTGCTCGGGCGCTGGCTGGAGGCCCGCTCGAAGCGGAAGGCGGGCGCGGCCCTGCGCACGCTGCTCGAACTGGGCGCCAAGGACGCGGCCGTACTGCGCGACGGCACCGAGGTCCGCACGCCCGTCGCGCGTCTTGTGGTCGGCGACCGGTTCGTCGTACGCCCCGGGGAGACCGTCGCGACCGACGGCACCGTCGTCGACGGCGCGTCCGCGGTCGACGCCTCGATGCTGACCGGCGAGTCCGTCCCGGTGGACGTGGCCGCGGGCGACGCGGTGACCGGGGCGACCACCAACGTCTCGGGGCGGCTCGTCGTCGAGGCGACGCGCGTCGGCTCCGACACCCAACTGGCCAGGATGGCGAAGCTCGTCGAGGACGCGCAGACCGGCAAGGCCCAGGTGCAGCGCCTGGCCGACCGGATAGCGGGGATCTTCGTGCCGGTGGTCCTGATGATCGCCACCGCGACGCTCGGCGGCTGGCTCGGCGCCACCGGCGACGTGACCGCCGCCTTCACCGCGGCCGTCGCCGTCCTGATCATCGCCTGCCCGTGCGCCCTCGGCCTCGCGACCCCGACCGCCCTGATGGTCGGCACGGGGCGGGGCGCGCAGCTCGGCATCCTCATCAAGGGCCCTGAAGTCCTGGAGTCCACGCGGCGGGTGGACACGATCGTCCTGGACAAGACCGGGACGGTGACGACGGGCCGCATGACCCTGCGGGACGTGTACGCCACCGGGGAGACCGAGGAGAAGCAGTTGCTGCGGCTCGCGGGGGCCCTGGAGCACGCCTCCGAGCACCCCGTGGCACGAGCCGTCGCCGCGGGTGCCGCCGCGGAGTTGGGGCTCTCGGTGGGCGCGCTGCCGGCCGTGGAGGGCTTCGAGAACGTCGCGGGGTCGGGCGTGCGCGGCACGGTGGACGGGCATGTGGTGCTCGCGGGCCGTGAACGGCTCCTGGCGGACGCGGGAGTCACGGGACTCGCCTCAGTGGCCTCGCTCAGGGCGGAGGCCGAGGCGGCGGGCCGTACGGCCGTCCTGGTGGCCTGGGACGGCGTGGCGCGCGGTGTCCTCGCCGTCGCCGACACCGTCAAGGACACCAGCGCCGACGCGGTGCGTGAGCTGCGTGCCCTGGGTCTGTCGCCGGTGCTGCTCACCGGCGACAACCGCGCCGTGGCCCGGGCGGTGGCCAAGTCCGTGGGCATCGAGCCGGATGCCGTGTACGCCGAGGTGCTGCCCGAGGACAAGGTCGACGTCGTGCGGCGACTGCGGGACGAGGGCAAGGTCGTCGCGATGGTCGGGGACGGGGTGAACGACGCCGCCGCGCTCGCCACCGCCGATCTGGGCCTCGCGATGGGCACCGGCACGGACGCGGCCATCGAGGCGAGTGATCTGACGCTGGTGCGCGGGGACTTGCGCGGGGCGGCCGACGCGATCAGGCTCTCCCGTAAGACCCTCGCCACGATCAAGGGCAATCTGTTCTGGGCCTTCGGTTACAACGTCGCCGCGCTGCCGCTCGCCGCCGCCGGGCTCCTGAATCCGATGATCGCCGGGGCCGCGATGGCATTTTCCTCGGTCTTTGTTGTCACCAATAGCCTCCGCCTCAGGAACTTCACATAAGCTCTTCACATCTTGGTCGCAGCATTCTCACGCCTGAGTCTCGATCGGCATATCGGGCCTCTTGCGCATGTACAGGACATATGCAGGAGACGCAGATCACAGCGATCCCAACGTAACCATTCGGGGGGCTCGTGAGTCTAAGAGGACGATGCCAGGGACGTCTTGGGGGACGTCTCTAGACATCGGGGACATCTTGGGGGATGTTCCTAGGAATGCGTTGGCCGGGACACGTGCACCGGGGAGCTTTGAGCGGCCCTCCCGATCCGTACGGGTCCCGGCAGATCGCAGCACGACTGGCGCGCTGCCACCACAGACGCCCGGCCGGATCCCGTGGGGGGAATCCGCACCGGGAAACAGGAAAGCGCCCCGACCGTCGACCCGTGGGGGGATCGACGGCGGGGCGCTTTTCGCTTGGCCCGGCGGCCTCGATTGGTCAGCGGCCCTCGACCGGGACGAAGTCCCGGAGAACCTCGCCGGTGTAGATCTGGCGCGGGCGCCCGATGCGGGATCCCGGCTCCTTGATCATCTCGTGCCACTGGGCGATCCAGCCCGGCAGCCGGCCCAGCGCGAAGAGCACCGTGAACATCTCGGTCGGGAAGCCCATCGCGCGGTAGATCAGACCCGTGTAGAAGTCCACGTTCGGGTAGAGCTTGCGCTCGACGAAGTAGTCGTCGGCCAGCGCGTGCTCTTCGAGCTTCAGCGCGATGTCAAGGAGCTCGTCGTCCTTGCCGAGAGCCGAGAGGACGTCGTGCGCCGCCGCCTTGATGATCTTCGCCCGGGGGTCGAAGTTCTTGTAGACGCGGTGCCCGAAGCCCATGAGCTTCACGCCGTCTTCCTTGTTCTTCACCTTGCGGATGAAGTTGTCGACGTCGCCGCCGTCCTGCTTGATGCCCTCGAGCATCTCCAGGACGGACTGGTTGGCGCCACCGTGCAGCGGGCCCCACAGGGCCGAGATGCCGGCGGAGATCGAGGCGAACATGTTCGCCTGCGACGAGCCCACCAGACGCACGGTGGAGGTCGAACAGTTCTGCTCGTGGTCCGCGTGCAGGATCAGGAGCTTGTCCAGCGCGGAGACGACGACCGGGTCCAGGTCGTACTCGGCGGCCGGCACCGAGAAGGTCATGCGCAGGAAGTTCTCGACGTAGCCGAGGTCGTTGCGCGGGTAGACGACCGGGTGGCCCACGGACTTCTTGTAGGCGTACGCCGCGATCGTCGGAAGCTTGGCGAGCAGGCGGATCGTCGAGAGGTCGCGCTGCTCCTCGTCGAACGGGTTGTGACTGTCCTGGTAGAACGTCGACAGCGCGCTGACCACGGACGACAGCATCGCCATCGGGTGGGCGTCACGCGGGAAGCCGTCGTAGAACCGCTTGACGTCCTCGTGCAGCAGCGTGTGCTGCGTGATGTCGTTCTTGAAGCTGGCGAGCTCGTCGACCTTCGGCAGTTCGCCGTTGATCAGCAGGTACGCCACCTCGGTGAAGGTGGAGCGCTCGGCCAGCTGCTCGATCGGGTATCCGCGGTACCGGAGGATGCCCTGCTCGCCGTCGAGGTAGGTGATGGCGGATTTATAGGCGGCGGTGTTGCCATAGCCGCTGTCCAGGGTCACCAGACCGGTCTGGGCGCGGAGCTTCCCGATGTCGAAGCCCTTGTCGCCGACAGTTGAGTCGATCACCGGGTAGGTGTACTCGTCGCCATCGCCGTACCGCAGTACTACAGAGTTGTCGCTCACGTCATCCCTCACCGACGTTGTGCCTCTTCTTCGAGGTGCCCTGACTGTCTCTACCATCCCCCATTTGGCCCTGGAGAGTGCACTCGGGGTCGACCATTGGGCCTATTGGCGGCACTGAGTGCCGCCAACCTACTCATCCTGCCCCCTGTGCCCCGGTTGCGGAAGTGCTCTGTGACCTTTCCTACTCGTTTGATCGATCAAAACTTCCCACGGCCTCCGGCGAGCCGGAAATCCAGGGCCGTACAGCGTCTGCCCGCGGAGACCGTGCGCACCGCTTGCCCCAGAGCCTTGCGCGAACCGACCAGGACGACCAGCTTCTTGGCGCGGGTGACCGCCGTGTAGAGCAGATTCCGCTGGAGCATCATCCACGCGCCCGTGGTCACGGGGATCACCACCGCCGGGTACTCGCTGCCCTGGGAGCGATGGATCGTGACCGCGTACGCGTGCGCCAGTTCGTCCAGTTCGTCGAAGTCGTACGCGATCTCCTCGTCCTCGTCCGTAAGGACCGTGAGCCGCTGCTCATCGGAGTCGAGCGAGGTGACTACTCCGACGGTGCCATTGAAGACGCCGTTCTGCCCCTTCTCGTAGTTGTTGCGGATCTGGGTGACCTTGTCGCCGACGCGGAACACCCGGCCGCCGAAACGCTTCTCCGGTACGTCCGGTCTGCTGGGGGTGATGGCCTGCTGGAGCAGGCCGTTCAGGTTCCCCGCGCCCGCGGGGCCGCGGTGCATGGGCGCGAGCACCTGGACGTCGCGGCGCGGGTCGAGGCCGAACTTCGCCGGGATGCGGCGCGCGGCCACGTCCACCGTGACCCGGCCCGCGTCCTCGGTCTCGTCCTCCACGAAGAGGAAGAAGTCCGAGAGCCCCTGGGTGATGGGCGGCACCCCGGAGTTGATGCGGTGGGCGTTCGTGACGACGCCGGACTGCTTGGCCTGGCGGAAGATGTGGGTGAGCCGGACCGCGGGGACGGGGCTCCGCTCGCTGAGCATGTCCCGCAGCACCTCGCCGGCGCCGACGCTCGGCAGCTGGTCCACGTCCCCGACGAACAGGAGGTGGGCGCCGGGGGCGACGGCTTTCGCCAGCTTGTTGGCGAGCAGCAGGTCCAGCATGGACGCCTCGTCGACCACGACGAGGTCGGCGTCGAGCGGGCGGTCCTTGTCGTAGGCGGCGTCTCCTCCCGGCTTCAGCTCCAGGAGGCGGTGGACGGTGGAGGCCTCGGCGCCGGTGAGCTCGGCGAGGCGTTTGGCGGCACGGCCCGTGGGGGCGGCGAGGACGACCTTGGCCTTCTTGGCGCGGGCCAGCTCCACGATGGACCTCACCGTGAAGGACTTTCCACAGCCGGGGCCTCCGGTGAGGACGGCGACCTTCTGCGTCAGCGCGAGCCTGACCGCCTCCTCCTGCTCGGGGGCGAGGTCGGCCCCCGTACGGGTGGCGAGCCAGGACAGGGCCTTGTCCCAGGCCACGTCCCGGAAGGCCGGCATGCGGTCCTCCGGGGTCTTGAGGAGGCGCAGGAGCTGGGCGGAGAGGGAGAGTTCCGCGCGGTGGAAGGGGACCAGGTAGACCGCCGTGACGTCGCCTTCGCCCTCGGAGCCGCCGTCGGGTCCCGGAACCGTCTCGCGTACGACGCCTTCGTCCTCCGTGGCCAGCTCCGCCAGGCAGTCGATCACCAGGCCCATGTCCACCTGGAGCAGCTTCACCGCGTCGGCGATGAGGCGCTCCTCCGGGAGGAAGCAGTTGCCCTGGTCGGTGGACTGGGACAGTGCGTACTGCAGGCCGGCCTTGACCCGTTCCGGGCTGTCGTGCGGGATGCCGACGGACTGGGCGATGCGGTCCGCGGTGAGGAAGCCGATGCCCCAGACGTCGGCGGCGAGGCGGTAGGGCTCGTTCCGCACTATGGAGATCGAGGCGTCCGCGTACTTCTTGTAGATGCGGACGGCGATGGAGGTGGACACGCCCACGCCCTGCAGGAAGACCATGACTTCCTTGATGGCCTTCTGCTCCTCCCAGGCCGCCGCGATCATCTTGGTCCGTTTGGGGCCGAGGCCCGGGACCTCGACGAGGCGCTTGGGCTCCTGCTCGATGATGTCGAGGGTGTCCACGCCGAAGTGGGTGGTGATGCGGTCGGCCATGACGGGGCCGATGCCCTTGATGAGGCCCGAGCCCAGATAGCGGCGGATGCCCTGGATGGTGGCGGGGAGGATGGTGGTGTAGTTCTCCACCGTGAACTGCTTGCCGTACTGGGCGTGGGAGCCCCAGCGGCCCTCCATGCGGAGGGACTCTCCCACCTGGGCGCCGAGCAGTGCGCCCACGACGGTGAGGAGGTCGCCGCCGCCGCGGCCGGTGTCCACGCGGGCGACCGTGTACCCGTTCTCCTCGTTGGCGTACGTGATCCGCTCCAGGACGCCCTCGACCACCGCCGAAGCGGCCGCTGCTTTGGCTGGACTCGACATGGGCCGACGCTATCGCCAGGCACTGACAGCGTGCGAAGCCTGTGGACAACTCCGCGGCTGCCGGGCAGTGGTGGTGGCCGCAGCTTCGAGGGGGCCCGGTCTCCCGACCGGGCCCCCTCGGGTCTCCCCTCCCCTGTCAGAACTCCGCTGATCCCCCCAGATCTCCCCCCACGGAAGTCCCGACGCACAGTACGACCCGCGTCGGGCGGGAAGGGTTGTACGGGCAGGACGAAGAATTTTCGGGGTGCCGACGAAGTCGGGCAGACGTAACTTTTAACGCATGAGCGAAGAATCTCCCGAAAACTCCACGCCCGAGACCTCGCTGGAGAAGGACGTCCTCGACGAACTCGGCGACGACAGGCTCCAGGAGATCGCGGGGCTCCTCGGTACGGACGCCGCGGGGGCGCAGGACGTGGTGGGCACCACGGTGACCGCGCTCTCGGGGAACCTTCAGGAGAAGGCGGAGGATCCCGCGGAGGCGGCGGAGGTCGAGCAGGCGCTCGCCGAGACGGCGCCCGCTGAACCTCCTCCGCAGGGGATCGCCGGGTTCGGGGGCTTCGGCGGTCTCGCGGCGGGCGGGATGCTGTCCGGGGTCCTTGCGAAGATGAGCAGGCCGTTGGCGGCCGCGGTGGCGAAGAAGACGGGGTTGCCCGCGGCTTCCGTGACCCGGGTGATCGAACTCCTGATCCCGGTGCTCCTGACGGTGCTGACGAAGCGGGCCCGGAAGTCGCCGAAGCCGGGCGCCACGGGTTCCCCCGGGGGCGGCGGCATCGGCGACCTCCTGAACCAGATCCTGGGCGGCAAGAAGCGGTAGCCCTGCGGGCTTTGGCGGTGCTGCGGGGCTGGTCGCGTCCGGGGGGCGCCGTGCATTCACCGGTGCGCCCCGAGGGCCCCCGGAGCGCGGTTCGCTGTACTCCGGGCCCGAAGCAGCACACCGGCCACCGGACGACGGCGAGGACGGCCATAACGGCGCGGCCCGGCCCCACACACACGGACCGGCCGGTCCCGCAACCCGCAGCAACCGAGGCCCGGTTCAGCAGGCGTGGCGTACGTACTCCGTGGCCGTTTCCGCGAGGAGTTCGCGCCCGTCCCCCGACCACAGGGTGTCGTTGAAGAGTTCCACCTCGATGGGGCCCTCGTAACCCGCCTTCTCCACCAGGGCGCGCCACGACCGCAGGTCGACCGACCCCTGCCCCAGCTGGCCACGCCCGTTCAGGACGCCCTCCGGCAACGGAGTCACCCAGTCCGCCAGTTGGAACGCGTACAGGCGCCCGCCCCGCCCCGCGCGGTCGATCTGCGCGGGAGCCGTGTCGTCCCACCACACGTGGTACGTGTCGACGCAGACCCCGACCTGCGAAGCCGGAAACCGCTCCGCCAGGTCCAGCGCCTGGGCCAGCGTGGAGACCACGCAGCGGTCCGAGGCGAACATGGGGTGCAGGGGCTCGATGGCCAGGCGGACCCCGCGAGACGCCGCGTACGGAGCGAGCTCCGCCAGGGCCTCGGCGATCCGCGAACGGGCCCCGTGCAGGTCCTTGCTGCCGGCGGGCAAGCCGCCGGAGACCAGGACGAGCGTGTCCGTGCCGAGAGTCGCGGCCTCGTCGATCGCCGCCTTGTTGTCGTCGACGGCCGCCACGCGCGCGTGCGGTTCGACGGCCGTCAGGAAACCGCCGCGGCAGAGCGTGGTCACCGTCAGACCCGCGTCGCGCATCAGCTTGGCGGTCGCCTCGAGACCGTACGCCTGGACCGGCTCCCGCCAGAGACCGACCCCGGGGACGCCCAAGTCCGTGCAGGCGGCAACCAGTTCCGGCAGCGACAGCTGCTTGACGGTCATCTGGTTGATGGAGAACCGCGCCAGGTCGCCGCTCCCGGTCCCGGTTCCGCTCCCGATCACGCTCATTGCTGGACTCCGTACGTGGTGAGCAGGGATTTCATGCGGGACTCGGCCAGGGCCGGGTCCGGGAACAGGCCGAGCCCGTCCGCCAGTTCGTAGGCGCGGGTCAGGTGCGGCAGCGAACGGGCCGACTGCAGGCCGCCCACCATCGTGAAGTGGCTCTGGTGGCCCGCCAGCCACGCCAGGAAGACCACTCCCGTCTTGTAGAAGCGGGTGGGCGTCTGGAAGAGGTGGCGGGACAGTTCGACCGTGGGGTCGAGACAGGCGCGGAACCCCTTCGTGTCACCGGTGTCCAGCAGGCGTACCGCCCTCGCGGCCAGCGGCGCCAGCGGGTCGAAGATGCCGAGCAGGGCGTGGCTGAAGCCCCGGTCGTCGCCCGCGATCAGTTCGGGGTAGTTGAAGTCGTCGCCCGTGTAGCAGCGGACGCCGTCCGGGAGGCGGCGGCGCAGGGCGATCTCGCGCCCCGGGTCGAGCAGGGAGATCTTGATGCCGTCGACCTTGTCCGGATGCGCGGCGATGACCTCCAGGAAGGTCTCGGTCGCCGCGTCCAGATCCTCGCTGCCCCAGTAGCCGGTGAGCGCCGGGTCGAACATCGGGCCGAGCCAGTGCAGGATCACCGGCTCGCTCGCCTGGCGCAGGAGGTGGCCGTACGTCTCCAGGTAGTCGTCCGGCGACTGCGCCACCGCCGCGAGCGCCCTCGACGCCATCAGGATCACCTGGGCGCCGCTCGACTCGACCAGGGTCAGCTGTTCCTCGTAGGCCCCGCGGACCGTCAGGAGGTCCGCGGGGCCGGTCAGTTGATCCGTGCCCGCGCCGCAGGCGATCGCGCCGCCCACCGACCTCGCCTCCGCCGCGGAGCGCGTGATCAGTTCCGCCGCGCCCTTGAAGTCCAGGCCCATCCCCCGCTGCGCCGTGTCCATCGCCTCGGCCACGCCCAGGCCCTGCGCCCACAGGTGGCGGCGGAAGGCGAGGGTCGCGTCCCAGTCGACGGCCGCCGGGGAGTCCGGGGACACGTCGGCGCAGGGGTCCGCGACCACGTGGGCCGCCGAGAAGACCGTGCGGGAGGTGAGCGGGGAGGTGCCGGCGTCAGCGGGCAGAGGGGCGCGGCCCGGTCCGTACGCGTACGTCGTGCCGTCCGGCCGCGGCAGCAGAAGCGTCACTGTGCGATCTCCGGCACCTCGATGCGGCGGCCCTCGGCCGAGGACTTCAGGCCCAGTTCGGCGAGCTGTACGCCGCGCGCGCCCGCGTGCAGGTCCCAGTGGTAGGGCGCGTCCGCGTACACGTGCTTCAGGAAGAGCTCCCACTGCGCCTTGAAGCCGTTGTCGAACTCCTGGTTGTCGGGGACCTCCTGCCACTGGTCGCGGAACGAGTGGGTGACCGGCAGGTCCGGGTTCCAGACCGGCTTGGGGGTGTTGCTCCGGTGCTGTACGCGGCAGTTGCGCAGGCCCGCGACCGCCGATCCCTCCGTGCCGTCCACCTGGAACTCGACGAGTTCGTCGCGGTTCACGCGGACCGTCCAGGAGGAGTTGATCTGGGCGATCGCGCCGCCTTCGAGCTCGAAGATGCCGTACGCGGCGTCGTCCGCCGTCGCGTCGTACGGCTTGTCCCGCTCGTCCCAGCGCTGCGGTACGTGCGTCACGGCGAGCGCCTGGACGCTGCGTACGCGGCCGAACAGCTCGTGCAGGACGTACTCCCAGTGCGGGAACATGTCGACGACGATGCCGCCGCCGTCCTCCGCGCGGTAGTTCCAGGAGGGGCGCTGGGCGCTCTGCCAGTCGCCCTCGAAGACCCAGTAGCCGAACTCGCCCCGGATGGACAGGATCTTGCCGAAGAAGCCGCCGTCGATGAGGCGCTTCAGCTTGAGCAGTCCCGGCAGAAAGAGCTTGTCCTGGACCACGCCGTGCTTGATGCCGGCGGACTGGGCGAGGCGAGCGAGATCGAGGGCCCCGGCGAGGCCCGTCGCGGACGGCTTCTCGGTGTAGATGTGCTTGCCCGCGGCGATGGCCCGCTTGATGGCTTCCTCGCGCGCGGAGGTGACCTGCGCGTCGAAGTAGATGTCGATGGCGGGGTCGGCGAGGACGGCGTCCAGGTCGGTCGAGACGGCCTTCTCGGCGTCAAGTCCGTGGCGCTCCGCGATCTCCCGCAGGGCGTGTTCCCTGCGGCCCACCAGGACCGGCTCGGGCCACAGCACCGTGTTGTCGGCGTCACCGAGGGGGAGCCCGCCCTGCTCGCGCAGGGCCAGCAGCGAGCGGACGAGGTGCTGGCGGTAGCCCATCCGTCCCGTCACACCGTTCATGGCGATGCGCACCGTCTTGCGAGTCACAGGGGGTCCCTCCGTACGCAGGTAAGCGTATAGCAAGCGCTTTCTATACGAGAAGAAGCTAGCCTGCCGCACAAGGTTCGGACAAGGGCTTCGGACCAGAGCCGTGACCGGAGGACGACGAGATGACCGTGACCCTGGCCGATGTGGCGGCCCGCGCCCAGGTCTCCCCCGCGACCGTCTCCCGCGTGCTGAACGGCAACTACCCCGTGGCCGCGGCCACCCGGGAGCGCGTCCTGCGGGCCGTGAACGACCTCGACTACGTCCTCAACGGGCCCGCGAGCTCGCTCGCCGCCGCCACGTCCGACCTGGTCGGCATCCTGGTGAACGACATCGCCGACCCCTTCTTCGGGATCATGGCGGGCGCCGTCCAGTCCGAGATCGGCGGTCCCGGCGGGCGCGCCGGCGGCGAGCGCATGGCCGTGGTCTGCAACACCGGGGGCTCACCGGAGCGCGAGCTGACCTATCTGACCCTGCTGCAGCGCCAGCGTGCCGCCGCGGTCGTCCTGACCGGCGGCGCCCTGGAGGACCCCGCGCACGCCGCCGCGATGTCCGCGAAGCTGGCACGCCTCGCGGACGCGGGCACCCGGATCGTGCTCTGCGGCCGGCCGCCCCTCGCGGACTCGGACGCGGTGGCGGCCACGCTCACCTTCGACAACCGCAGCGGCGGGCGGCGGCTCACGGAGCATCTGCTGACCCTTGGACACCGCAGGATCGGGTACGTCGCGGGCCCGATGGAGCGGACGACCACCCGGCACCGCCTGGAGGGCCACCGGGCCGCGCTCGCGGCGTCGGACACGGGCAAGGGCGACCAGGACGAACTGACCGTCCACGGCCCTTACACCCGCCGCTCCGGCTACGAGGCGACCCTCGAACTCCTGCGCCGCGAACCGGATTTGACGGCCATCGTGGCCGCCAACGACACGGTCGCCCTCGGCGCGTCGGCCGCCCTGCGCGACCAGGGCCTGCGCATCCCCCAGGACATCTCGGTGGCCGGCTTCGACGACCTGCCCTTCGCGATCGACGCCGTCCCCGCACTGACGACCGTACGGCTGCCGCTGCACGAGGCGGGCGCCCGAGCGGGCCGCCTGGCCACCGGCGCGGAGGAGGCCCCGCCCGGGGGCGTGGCGACGATCGGGGCGGAGCTGATGGTGCGGGGGTCCACGGCGCCGCCGTGTCGGTGAGGCCCCGATGTCGTTGACATCATCGGGAAAAGGAGGCTCATATGGCAGTCATGGTCATGGATGCACCCAGCGCCTGGGACGTACTGGACGGCGTCAACCTTCCCCGCGGTTACCGCGTCGAGATCACCGAGGGGAAGATCATCATGACACCGCAAGGTGAGTACCAGTGGAAAGTCATCCTCAAGGCGGCCCCTCAGATTGAGCAACAACTCGCCGCTCACGGTGACATCCTCTCGGACGTCATGATCGATTTCCCGTCCAGCCAGTACGGCTACGCACCAGACCTGGCGATCGTCGCCCCCGGATCCGAGCGCAACAGCCGAGGCCGCTTCGAGTGGCACAGCCTGGAGGCGGTCGTCGAGGTCGTCTCACGGAGCAGCCGGGACAACGACTTCGCCAAGAAGTTCCACCTCTACGCGGAATGCGGCATCCCGCTGTACGTGGTCATCGATCCCGAGGACGGGGTCTGCACCGTCCACCGCGGCCCGACCAGGACCGGGAGATACGAGGACGAGGCCAAGATCCCCTTCGGCCAGGACCTCGTACTGCCCCTCCAGGGACGCGACATCACCATCACCACCGACGGCTTTCCGAAGGCTGGGGAGCTGGGCTGAGCGGGGCCCTTCGCTTGGCGGAGTTCGCCCCCGGCGAGGCATGGCGGTCATGGGTGTGACAGGCGTACCGTTGACTCAGTCAAGGGTAATTCGCCTCGGTGCCCCCTGGAGTGATCCACGATGCTGCACGCGCCCGCCACGCCCGTCCAGGAGATCCGCGCCTTCAACCGCTTCTACACGAACCTGATCGGCGCCCTCGACTACAGCCGTCAGCTGTACGTCCCTTACACCCTCACCGAGGCCCGCGTCCTCTACGAGCTCAACCACGCTCGTCACCTCGACGCGGCCGACCTGCGCGCTGAACTCTGCCTGGACGCCGGGTACTTGAGTCGTCTGCTCGGCAAGCTGGAGAAGGCGGGGATCGTCGAGCGCGAGCCATCGGAGCGTGATCCGCGGCGCCAGCGCATCACGCTCACCGCACGGGGGCGCGAGACCGCCGCCCTGCTGGACGAGCGGTCGAGTGAGGCCGTCGGTTCACTGCTCTCGCAGGTTCCTGCCGCCCAGCGGCCCCGCCTCGCGTCCGCCCTGCGCACCGTGCGGGAGATCCTCGGCGACCGGGACGGAAAGGATCCCTCGCGCCCTTTCCTGCGCGAGCCCGGCCCCGGTGACCTCGGGTGGATCGTGCAGCGCAACGCCGCCCTGTACACGGCGGAGTACGGGTTCAACGCCGACTACGAGGGCCTGGTCGCCCGGATCATCGCCGACTACGCCGAGGACCACGACCCGCATCTGGAGCGGACGTGGATCGCCGAGCTCGACGGGCGGCCCGTGGGGTGCGTGATGTGCGTGCGCGACGACGCGCCCGGCACCGCCCGGCTGCGGCTCCTGCTCGTCGAGCCCGACGCGCGGGGCCATGGGATCGGTGACCAACTGGTGGGCGCCTGCGTCGAGTTCGCGCGCGGCGTGGGCTATCGCGAGATGGTCCTGTGGACCAACGACATTCTCGGCGCCGCCCGCTCCATCTACCAGAAGCACGGTTTCGTCCTCGTCGACGAGAAGCCGCACCGCTCCTTCGGCGTGGACCTCGTGGGGCAGGACTGGCAACTGCACCTAGGGTCTGCGACATGAAACTCGCCTTCTCCACCCTCGGCGTTCCCGGGCTCCCCCTCGCCGACGTGCTGAGCCTGGCCACCACCCACGGCTATCACGGCATCGAACTGCGCGCGCATCCCGAGGAACCGGTCCACCCTGGGATCGACCTCGCCGAACGGGCCGACGTGGCCGCGCAGTTCAAGGCCGCGGGCATCGAGATCCTCGGCATCTCCGGGTACGCGCGCGTCGCCGAGCCGGGCGACGACGGGCCCGTACTCGAAGAGATACATTCCCTGCTCACCCTCGCCCGCGACCTGGGCGCCCCCTTCGTCCGCGTCTTCCCCGGCGGCGGCACCGAGCAGAGCCCCGACGAGGCCGACGCGACGGCGGCACGACGCCTCGGCACCGCGGCCGAGTCCGCCGCGGACTTCGGCGTACGCATCCTGCTGGAGACGCACGACTCGCACCGCACCGGCGCCGCCGCGACCCGCGTGCTCGGCGCGGTCGGCCACCGAAACGCGGGCGCCCTGTGGGACGTGATGCACACCTGGCTCGGCGGCGAGTCCCCCACCGAGAGCCACGCGGCGCTCTCCCCGTACCTCGGCTACGTCCAGGTGAAGGACATCGCGTCGGCCGACGACACGACGCCGCTGGGTCTGGGCGAGGGCGTCCTGCCGCTCGCCGAGTGCGTGGAGGTGCTGCTCGGCGGAGAGCACCGGGACGGCTGGCTGTGCTGGGAGTACGAGAAGCGGTGGTACGAGGAGGCTAAGCCGCTGCCCGAACTCCTGGGCCAGGGAAGGGACTTCCTGTCCCGCCTCCTGAACCGCCACGCCTGACACCGGTACCGGCCGATCCCGAACCGCCACGCCTGACGCCGGACCCGGCCGATCCCGAACCGCCACGCCTGACGCCGGACCCGGCGCCTGAACCGCCAAGAAGCAAAGCCAAGCAAACCGAAGGCGCCGACGGACGTCGCCGCCCCCTGGGAAGGGCTTCCCGTGCTCGATCTCGCCCGGCTCCGCGCCCTGCACGCCGTCTCCGTGCACGGCACCGTCGGTGCCGCCGCCACCGCACTCGGCTACACCCCCTCCGCCGTGTCCCAGCAGATCGCCAAGCTGGAGCGCGAGACCCGCACCACCCTCCTCGAACGGCAGGGCAGGGGCGTGGCGCTCACCGAGGAGGCACGCCATCTCGCGTCCACCGCACAGGAGTTGATGGCCATCGTGGAGCGTGCCGAGACGGAGCTGGAGGAGCGGCGCGGGCTGCCCGCGGGGCGGCTGACCGTCGCCGCGTTCCCCTCCGCGGCGCGCGGTCTGCTGCCCGGCGTCCTCGCGGATCTGGCCCGGCGGCATCCCGCGCTCGACGCCCGCATGTCCGAGGTCGACCCGCATCTCTCCATCGACCTGGTGGCCAAGGGCGCGGTGGACATGGCGGTCGTGCACGACTGGGACATCGCGCCGCTGCCGACGCCACCCGGCGTCGAACAGGCCGTCATCGGGGACGACTCCTGCGATCTCGTGGTGCCCGCGGCGCACCCGCTCGCGGGGCAGCTCTCCGTACGCCGCGAGGACCTCAAGGGAGAGCGTTGGATCACCCAGCCGCCGGGGCTCATCTGCCACGAGTGGCTGGTGCGCACCCTGCGCGAGGCGGGCTGCGAGCCGGACATCGCGCACACGGCGGAGGAGAATCCCACCCTGGTCGCCCTGGTCGCGGCAGGGCTCGGCATCGCGCTCATCCCGCGCCTCGGCCGCGGCCCCGTCCCGGACGGCGCGGTCACCCTGCGGCTCGATCCGCTACCGGTGCGGCGGCTGTACGCGCTGTGGCGGACCGGGGCGTCGCGGCGCCCCGCGATCGCGGAGACGGTACGGACGCTGCAGAGCCACTGGGCCGAGGCGGCGCCCGGAAGAGAGGCCCCGGCCTCCTGAGCCTCAGGATTCCCCTGCGCACCTCTTTCCGGAAAACGCCTGCTGCGGGGAACCCGCCCGGACCGACCACCGTCAAACCGCCGTGCTGCCGGGTGAGTCTCCGCGAGGCGGTGTCGGCATCGCTGCTGGCTGCGAACGCTGACCACCCTCTCTGCCGCCCGTGGCCGGCAGCATGCCGTCACCGGTGCGCCCCCTCCACCAGCGCCGGTGACGGCCCCTCTCCTCCACAGTGGCTGCCGAGTCCCTTGACCGGCAGAAATCTTCGGGATATCCGTGGCACTCGGAAAGTTTCCTTCAGCCGGTTTCCCCAGCCCGGCTCCGGTCCGGCATCCGTCCCCGAAGGACGTCCCCGAAGGAGCGCACATGACCCACCGCAACGCCTCCAGACGCACCCTGCTCACCGCCACAGCCGTCGCGGCGACGGCCCTGGCCGCGCCGTCCGCCGCCCAGGCGGCCGGCAGCGGCGACCGCGGTCGCGACCGGAAGCTGCGGGAGCTCATCTCCCGCATGAGCCTCGAGGAGAAGGTCGGCCAGCTCTTCGTGATGCATGTGTACGGCCACTCCGCCACCGCGCCCGACCAGGCCGACATCGACGCCAACCTCAAGGAGCTCGGCGTGCGCACCGCCGCGGAGGCGGTGGCCAAGTACCACCTCGGCGGCATCATCTACTTCGGCTGGGCCCACAACACCCGCGCCCCGCACCAGATCGCCGACCTCTCGAACGGCATCCAGCGCGCCGCCCTCACCCCGGACGCCCCGGGGCAGTCCCCCACCGCCCGCATCCCGCTGCTCATCTCCACCGACCAGGAACACGGGGCCGTCGCGCGTGTCGGCATCCCCGCCACGCTCCTGCCCGGCGCGATGGCCCTGGGCGCCGCCGGCTCGCAGTCCCTCGCACGCAAGGCGGCCCGCATCGCGGGCACCGAACTGCGCGCGCTCGGCATCCGGCAGAACTACGCCCCGGTCGCCGACGTGAACGTCAACCCGGCCAACCCCGTCATCGGCGTACGGTCCTTCGGCTCGGACCCCGAAGCGGTCGCCGATCTTGTCGCCGCGCAGGTCAAGGGCTACCAGGGCGCGGACATCGCCTCGACGTCCAAGCACTTCCCCGGGCACGGCGACACCAAGGACGACAGTCACTCCAAGCTGCCGTACATCCACCACACGCGTGAGCAGTGGGAGACCCTGGACGCCCCGCCGTTCCGGGCGGCAGTGGCCGCGGGCATCGACTCGATCATGACCGCGCACATCGTGGTCCCGGCCCTCGACCCGGCGGAGGACCCGGCCACGCTCTCCCGGCCCATCCTCACCGGCATCCTGCGCGAGGAACTCGGCTACGACGGGGTCGTGGTGACGGACTCGCTCGGCATGCAGGGCGTGCGCACGAAGTACGGCGACGACCGCGTGCCGGTGCTCGCGCTGAAGGCGGGCGTCGACCAGCTCCTGAACCCGCCGAAGCCGGAGATCGCCTGGAACGCGGTGCTCCAGGCCGTACGGGACGGCGAGTTGACGGAGGCGCGGCTCGACGAATCGATCCTGCGGATCCTGCGCCTCAAGGCGAAGCTGGACCTCTTCTCCGACCCGTACGTCACCTCGCGCGGCGTCGACCGCGCGGTCGGCACGCGGGCACATCTCGCCGCCGCCGACCGGATCGCGGAGGAGACGACGACGCTCCTGATCAACACGGACGGGCTGCTTCCGCTCTCGCGGCGCACACAGCGGGACGTGCTCGTCGTGGGCGCGGACCCGGCGTCCCCTTCGGGGACGACGGGGCCGCCGACGACCGTCATCGGGCGCGAGCTGACGGACCTCGGCTTCACGCCGACGGTGCTGCCGACGGGCACGGCCCCCTCCGCCGCCAAGATCGCCGAGGCAGTGGCGGCGGCCGCGGGCAAGGACGCGGTGCTCGTGGGCACGTACAACGTGGGGGCGGGAAACGCTCAGATCGCCCTGGTGGAGGCGCTGGTGGCGACCGGCGTCCCGGTCGTCGCGCTCGCGATCCGCAATCCGTACGACGTGGCGCGCCTTGGTGGCGTGGGCGCGTCCCTCGCCGCGTACTGCTGGACTGACGTCGAACTGCGCGCCGCGGTACGGGTGATCGCGGGGCGGACCGAGCCGCGCGGGAAGCTGCCCGTGCCGGTGCAGCGTGCGGATGACCCGGCGCAGGTGCTGTACCCGGTCGGGCACGGCCTGACGTACTGATCCGTACGCCGGGCCGACGGCGCACCACCGCCACCTGACCCAAAGCACCCCCCGAACCTGGCGTGCGCCCGCTTCAGCGGGCCACGCTGGGTGCACATATCGGGGGGTTCGCCATGCTTGTCATGCTTGGCCGGAGGTGTGCGGGGCTGCTGCTGGTGGTGGTGTTCGTCGGCGTGACCGGCTGCCAGAACTCCTCGGACCCGGGATCGGAGTCGTCCGGCCGGCGGCCGTCCTCGGCGGCGGCTTCCGGGCACGGAGCGGTCTTCCTCGCGGTGGACGAGTGCAGTTCGCGGGGGCGCGAGACCTTCACGGAGGTGTCGTGCACTAGTGAGCGGGCGGCGGCGAGGGTCATCGCGCGTTACGACGTCAAGGTCGCGGACGGCCCTTCGTGCCCCGCCCGCACGGACTTCGTGCTCCACATCAGCGAGAACCGGCCCGCGGTGGACGAGGACGGGAACGGTGAGGTGCCGCGGGGCTACGCCTGTATGCGGAACCTGGAGCTGCCGCATCCCGGGGATCCCGGGGGTGGGGGTGGACCCCGGACTGTTGTCGGGGACTGTGTGTACGGGGTGGGGCGGGGGGAGGTGCGGGAGACCGCTTGCGACGGCTCCGGGGCGAAGCCCCCTGAGTACAGGGTGACTTCGGCGGCCCCTTCCCGCGACGCGTGTCCCGCCACCACTCAGCTGTACGTGTCGCTGGGGGGTGGGAAGCCGGTGGGGTGTGCGGTGCGGGTTTGAGCGGGTTTCTTTTCCCCGATCCCACCCCTTCCCGGCTGTGACATTTGCGGCTCCGCCGCGCAGGGGCTCCGCCCCAGACCCCGGTCCTCAAACGCCGGACGGGCTGATTTTCAGCCCGTCCGGCGTTTGAGGACGAACTCGGCGAAGCCGGTGATGACGGCAACCAAGGCCCCCGCGCCGAGCGGGTTTGTGGGAAGGGGTGGGGTTGGGGAAAATCTCGGTCCCTACGGGCGCAGGGTCAGCTCCTTCTGCGCGTCCTTGCGATCAAGCTTCGCGTCGTAAGAAGCCAGCGGCTTCGGGGAAGCCGAAGTGGAGACACCGGCCCAGGCCTGGATCCGCTCCGTCGCCTTCGCCTTGTCCGCCGCGACGAGGCCCGCCACGTTCGCGCCGTGGTTGGCGCCCGGCGCGGTGAAGACGTGGGAGTCGTGCTTCGCGCCCCTGGCGGGACGGAACGGCTCGGCACCCCACGGGTCGTTCTCGCCGTAGACGTACATCATCCGCTGCGCGTTGTGCCGCACCCAGCGGTCCACGTCCTTCATGACGCCCGACTGGAACTTCATCGGAATCTCGCGCGGCACGAAGTTCCGCGGCGGCTGGTAGCCGTAGCGGCTCAGGTCGCCGAGCCAGGGCTGCGAGATGTCGGGCGAGCCCAGCTGCGTACCGGCCTGGTAGTAGTACGGCGTGTACGGGGTCAGGCCCTGGTCGGTGTAGGAGGCCCAGCCGCCCACCGAGTCGACGTAGTCGAAGATCACCTGGTCCGAGGCGGACGACGCGTCGGGGACGTCCGCGCACGCGGACTCCGGCTGGTACTGCCAGAAGCCCCACACCATGTCGAGGACGACGGCCTCGTAGGCCTTGTCCAGGTTGCCGACGGTCTTGAAGGTGTAGTTGCCGGCCTCGGCGAACTCCGCGTACTTCTTCTCCAGCGGCTCGCGGCGCACGAGCGCCTCGCGCTGCACGGCCTCCAGCGCGGCGCGGCACTCCTTGGTGCCGACCGTCTCGAAGAACTCGTCGTAACGCGAGTCCTCCTTGTTCACCACGTCGTTCGGGGCGACGTACGCGACGACGCCGTCCATGTCACGCGGGTAGAAGCGCTCGTAGTACGTGGCGGTCATGCCGCCCTTCGAGCCGCCGGTCGCCACCCACTTCTTGTCGTAGACCGGCTTGAGCGCCTTGAAGATGCGGTGCTGGTCGCTCGCGGCCTGCCAGATGTCGAGCTTGGACCAGTCGGCGGGCTCGGGGCGGGACGGCGTGAAGAAGCGGTACTCCATGGAGACCTGGTTGCCGTCGATGATCCGCGTCGGCTCACTGCGGCTGGGGTTCGTAGAGACCCCGTAGCCGCTGGTGAAGAAGGCCGTGGGGCGGGCGGTGTCCTTGTGCAGGACCGTCAGGCGCTGCTTGAAGGTGCCCTTGGAGGGGTGCCGGTGGTCGATCGGCTGGGTGTAGTTGAGGACGAAGTAGCGGTAGCCGGTGTACGGCTTCTCCTCGATCAGGCTCATGCCCGGTATCGCGAGGAGCCGGTCCTTGATGTCGGTGGCCTGCGGCTTCGCGGCGGTGGCCGCCCCTGCCGCACTCACTGTGCCCGCGGTGCCGATGCCTATCAGCACGACGAGCGACAGCAGCCATCTGAGCGCCTTGCGCATGCACTCTCCCCTAAGTTCGCGATTGCGTCCGCCGGAACTTATCGGAGCAACTCGCTCACCACTAGGGGCTCTTGCGTCACGTCAGGACGCAGTACGCCACAAAGGGGCCCACAACGCTCAACATGCGATCAGTAAGCCGTCAGCACAGGATCCAGCCCGAGCTGGTGCTCCCCCCGCCGACCCTCCCCTTGACCCACACGCACCGTTGTCCCGCGTACACCGTCACCGGGCCCGCGCGATGCGTGTAGCGGCCCTTGTCCCTGGCCGGGCGGAGGCCGCGGGCCTGGACGCTGACGGACATCGTCTTGCGGGCGCCGGGGCGCTTGGCGGCGGTGACGGCGCAGACGTGGCCGCGGCTCTTGTAGACGAGGACCTTGCCGGTGCTGAACGAGAGGGTGCGCACCTTGTGCCCGGCGCAGCGCCCGGCCGACGCCTGCGCCTGTGCGGCACCCGCGCCCGCGACACCGAGCAGGACGGCAGCCGCAACGACGACGGCGCCGAGCACAAGGCTCCGCCGTATTCGACCACTGCTCACCGGTTTCCCTCCCGACACTTCCGCATCAGCGTACTGATGTACGGACGCGGACCGTGGGGCACCTGGTTGCGCGCCCGCCCCCATTTGTTCGCCGGGTCAGGCGGCCGTCGGCTCCGCCTCGCCCACGAACGTCCGCCACAGCGTCGCGTACCGCCCGTCGAGCGCGAGCAGCTCCTCGTGCGTGCCGTCCTCCGCGACCCGGCCGTGGTCCATCAGGATCACCCGGTCCGCGCGGGCCGCCGTGGTGAGGCGGTGGGCGACGACCAGGGTGGTGCGCTTGCCCGCGATGCGGTCGGTGGCCTGGTTGACCTGCGCTTCCGTGGCGAGGTCGAGGGCCGCGGTCGCCTCGTCGAGGAGCAGGATGTCCGGGTCGACGAGCTCCGCGCGGGCCAGGGCGATCAGCTGGCGCTGGCCCGCGGAGAGGTTGCGTCCGCGCTCGGAGACCTCGTGGAGGTAACCGCCGTCCAGGGTGGCGATCATGTCGTGCGCGCCGACCGCGCGGGCCGCGGCCTCGACCTCGGCGTCGGTGGCGTCGGGCCGCCCGTAGGCGATCGCGTCGCGCACCGTGCCCGCGAAGAGGTAGGCCTCCTGCGGGACGACGCCGAGCCGGTGGCGGTACGAGGTCAGGTCGAGGGACCTCAGGTCCGTGCCGTCCACCGTCACCCGGCCGCCGGTCGGGTCGTAGAACCGGGCGACGAGCTTGACGAGCGTTGACTTGCCCGCGCCGGTCTCGCCCACGAAGGCGACGGTCTGGCCCGCGGGGATGCGCAGGCGCACGTCGCTCAGCGCCTCTTCAGGTTCGTCGGCGGAACCGTACGCGAAGTCGACGTCCTCGAAGGCGATCTCGCCGCGCAGGGAGAGCACGTCGAGCGGCTCGTCCGCGGCCTTCGTCGAGGTCGGCTCCCGGAGCAGCTCCTGGATGCGGCCGAGCGAGACGGTGGCCTGCTGGTAGCCGTCGAAGACCTGGGAGAGCTGCTGGACGGGGGCGAAGAACAGGTCGATGTAGAGGAGGTAGGCGACCAGGGCGCCGGTCGTCAGCGTCCCCGCCTCCACACGCCCCGCGCCGACCATCAGGACCGCGGCCGCCGCGACCGCCGAGAGCAGCTGCACGAACGGGAAGTAGATGGAGATCAGCCACTGCCCGCGGATACGGGCACTGCGGTAGTCGTCGCTGGCCTGCGCGAACTTCTTGCCGCCGGAGCGCTCGCGCCGGAAGGCCTGCACGATGCGCAGCCCCGCGACGGACTCCTGGAGGTCGGCGTTGACCACCGAGACGCGCTCACGCGCCAGCTCGTACGCCTTGACGCTGGAGCGGCGGAAGAAGAACGTGCCGATGATCAGCGGCGGCAGCGTCGCGAAGACCACGAGCGCGAGTTCCACGTCGATGACGAGGAGCGCGACCATGATGCCGAAGAACGTGACGACGGAGACGAAGGCGGTGACAAGGCCCGTCTGGAGGAAGGTGGACAGGGCGTCCACGTCCGTCGTCATGCGGGTCATGATGCGCCCGGTCAACTCCCGCTCGTAGTAGTCGAGTCCGAGCCGCTGGAGCTGGGCGAAGATCTTCAGGCGCAGGGCGTAGAGGACGCGCTCGCCCGTCCGTCCCGTCATCCGCGTCTCGCCGATCTGGGCCACCCACTGGGCGACCACGGTGAGCAGTGCCAGTCCGGCGGCCACCCACACGGCGCCGAGCGCGAGCTGTGAGACGCCCTCGTCGATCCCGTGCCGGATCAGCACGGGGAGCAGCAGGCCCATGCCCGCGTCGATCGCGACAAGCAGCAGGGCGAAGAGCAGCGGCTTCCCGAATCCGGCGAGGAGGCGGCGCAGACCGTACGACTCCTCCGGGGTGACCGCGCGGGCTTCGTCGATCTGGGGGGTGTCGGTGGCCGGGGGCAACGTGTCGACCTGCGCGAGGAGTTCGGGCGTCGCGGGCATCCCCGCCATGGCGGTGTCCTTCGGCTCCCGGTCACCGACCCAGAGCGGCGGGGTGATGCCGCGCTCGGCGTCGAACTCCGCGTCCAGCTCATCGCGTACGGAGGTGTCCTCGGGGATCTCGACCGGGACCGCGCGGCCCGGCGAGACGCCGCCGAGCTCGTCCGGGTCGGTCAACAGGCGCCGGTAGAGCGCCGATTGCTCGGTCAGCTCCTCGTGCGTGCCGATGGCGGCGAGGCGTCCGCCGTCCAGTACGGCGATGCGGTCGGCGAGGTTCAGGGTGGAGCGGCGGTGGGCGATGAGGAGGGTGGTGCGGCCCGCCATGACGCCGCGCAGCGCCTCATGGATCTCGTGCTCGACCCGCGCGTCCACCGCGGACGTCGCGTCGTCCAGGACGAGGAGGCGGGGGTCGGTGAGGATGGCGCGGGCGAGGGCGACGCGCTGGCGCTGGCCGCCGGAGAGGGTCAGGCCGTGCTCGCCGACGGTGGTGTCGTAACCGTCGGGCAGCTCGGCGATGAAGCGGTCGGCCTGGGCGGCGCGGGCCGCCGTCTCGATCTCCTCCTGGGTGGCGTCCGGCTTTCCGTACGCGATGTTGGCGCGGATGGTGTCGGAGAAGAGGAAGGAGTCCTCGGGCACGAGGCCGATGGCGGCCCGCAGCGAGTCAGTGGTCAGCTCGCGCACGTCGTGCCCGCCGATGAGGACGGCGCCGTGCGTCACGTCGTAGAAGCGGGGCATCAGCAGCGAGACGGTGGACTTGCCGCTGCCGGACGTGCCGACGACGGCGAGGGTCTCACCGGGCCTGATCTCGAAGGAGAGGCCGGCGAGGACGGGGCGGTTGTCCTCGTAGGCGAAGGAGACGTCGTCGAACTCGACGGTGGCCGGGGCGTCGGCGGGCAGTTCCTTGGTGCCGTCCGTCAGCGTCGGCTCGGTGTCGATGAGCTCCAGGACGCGCTCGGCGCCCGCGCGTGCCTGCTGGCCCACGGTGAGGACCATGGCGAGCATCCGCACGGGCCCGACGAGCTGGGCGAGATAGCTGGAGAAGGCGACGAACGTACCGAGCGTGATCTGCCCGCGCACCGCGAGCCAGCCGCCGAGCGCGAGCATCGCGACCTGCCCGAGCGCGGGCACGGCCTGCAGGGCGGGCGTGTACTTGGAGTTCAGCTTGATGGTGCGAAGGCGGCCCGCGAAGAGCTTGCGGCTGACCTCCCTGATCTTCCCGGTCTCCTGGTCCTCCTGACCGAAGCCCTTCACGACGCGTACGCCGGAGACGGAGCCGTCCACGACTCCCGCGACGGCGGCGGCCTGGGCCTGCGCGTACCAGGTGGAGGGGTGCAGGCGGCCCCGGCTGCGCTTGGCGATGAACCAGAGGGCGGGGGCCACGGCGAGTGCCACGAGGGTGAGCGGGATGGAGAGCCACGCCATGATCACGAGGGAGATCACGAAGAGGAGGATGTTGCCGATGGTCATCGGCAGCATGAAGAGCAGGCCCTGGATGAGCTGGAGGTCGCTGGTGGCGCGTCCGACGACCTGACCGGTGGACAGCTCGTCCTGCCGCCGTCCGTCGAGCTTGGTGATCGTCCCGTACATCTCGGTGCGCAGGTCGTGCTGGACGTCGAGGGCGAGACGTCCGCCGTAGTAGCGGCGGATGTAGGTGAAGACGTAGACGAGGACAGCGGCGCCGATGAGGGCGCCGACCCAGGGGCCCATGTCGCGCGACTTGTCGCCGATGACGTCGTCGATGATCACCTTGGTGATCAGCGGGACGAGCGCCATGACGGCCATGCCGGCGAGCGAGGAGCCGAGCGCGAGCACGACGTCCTTGGGGTAGCGCCACGCGTACCCCATCAGGCGTTTCGCCCAGCCGGATTCCTCCGGCTCGGCACCCCCGGATTTCTCCGCCTCGACCCCGCCCCGTTGCTCCACCACGTGCTGCCTCCCGTCGACCTGACCTGCCGAGAGGCCCAACGCGGCGGGATGCGGATTTCATCCCGCCGCAACAAAGAGGGGCCGGAGGTCCTAGGACCCGGGTACCGACACGAACGCCTCCCGCGGTGTGGTCGTCGGGGCGTAACGCCCGGCCGCGGAGGCCCTGGGCGCCAGGTCCTTGTGGACGGCCTTGGCCACGCCCTGGATGGTGGCGACGCCGTAGTTCATGGTGCTGTTGCCGTGGGTGAGCACGGTGAGCGTGTAGTCGTGGCCGCCGCCCTTGAACGCGCCGATGCTGTGCACCCGCCAGCCGTGGGTCGACCGCTGCAGCCAGCCGTTCTTGACGTGGATCTTGACGGCGGACGGCGCGCCCGCCGGGGTGCCCCAGCGCTGCGAGGCGACGACCTTGTTCATCAGCTTGAGGATGTAGGCGCGCGCGTTGTCGCTCAGGACGGTGTTCTTGGCGGTGATGAGAGCGAGGAGCTTCTGTTCGTCGGCCGCGTTGATCCGGGTCAGGCCCCAGTAGCCACCGGAACCCGGCACCGTCTTCGTCATCTTCGCGGCCCTGAGGAAGCCGTTGATCTTCCCCGTGCCGAGCTGACGCCAGAGCTTGCTCGTCGCCGCGTTGTCCGACTTGGTGATCATGGCGTACGCGAGGTCCGACTCTCGGGCCGAGAGCTTGCGGTCGGTCTTCTTCGCGTCCCACAGCAGCGCCGCGAGGACGGTCGTCTTGACGACGCTCGCCGAGTCGAACGAGGTGGTGGAGCGCAGGGTGCAGGTGGTGCCCGTGGAACGGTCGTGGAGGCCGACCGCGATGGTGCCCTTGCGGTTCTTCAGGGCCGCCGTGATGTCCTTCGTGAGCTTGGCGGCCAGGCCGGACTGCGCGGAGGTGCAGGTCACCTTCGGCGGCGTCGCGGCGGCGGCGGGCGTGGCGAGCGAGGCCGTACCGAGCGGCACGAGCACTCCGGCGGCGAGGCCCGCCGAGAGTATGCGGGCACGCCTGGATGTCCCGGATACCGGGTGAGTCATGGAGTTTCCCCATCCCCTTGGGTCAGTACAAGACCCTCGGGGCCCGTACAAGCGCGCCCCCCGGCGCACTCGCCCCAGATGACTCACCGGTACCCGTACATGGATGCACGAGTTTGAGAACAGATGACCGATCTGTGATCAGTCCGTGTCCCGGCACCCGCCGGGACTTCGCTGCGGCCCGCTCGGACTCAGAGGTGCGTCGGCTCGAACATCCGCAGCACCGCCGGGAGCACGACCACCGAGGGCCCGGGTTCCGCGAGCGCCTTCGTCAGGTCGTCGCGGAGGTTCTCCGGGGTCGTCCGGACGCCCGGCACCCCGAAGGACTCCGCGAGCGCGACGAAGTCGGGGCGGGAGAGCTCCGTGGCCGTGGGCTCGCCGAACGCGTCCGACATGTACTCCCGGAGGATTCCGTAGCCCCCGTCGTCCACGATCAGCCAGGTGACCGGCAGCCCGTGCTGCTTGGCGGAGGCCAGTTCCGCGATCGAGTACATCGCGCCGCCGTCACCCGAGACGGCGAGCACCGGCGTCGATGGGTCGGCGGCCGCCGCTCCGATGGCCGCCGGGAAGCCGTACCCGAGGCCGCCCGCGCCCTGCGCCGAGTGCATCGTGTTCGGGCGCCGCGCGTCGAAGGCGGACCAGGCCCAGTAGGCCAGGATCGTCATGTCCCAGAAGGACGGCGAGGCGTCCGGCAGGGCTTCCCGCACCGACGCCAGGACCTGCTGCTCCAGGGTGAGCTCCTGGGCGGCGATGCGCTCCTTGACCTTCGAGAGGACCGTACGCACCCGCTCGGGGGCCGTGGAGTCCTCCCTGGGGGTGTCGATCGTCTCCAGGAGCGCCGAGAGCGCGAGCCGCGCGTCCGCGTGGATGCCGAGCGCCGGGTGGTTGGACTCCAGCTTCCCCGCGTCGGCCTCGATCTGGATGACCCGGCCGCGCGGCTTGAACGTGTGGTAGTTCGAGGAGAGCTCGCCCAGGCCCGAGCCGACCACCAGGAGGACGTCCGCGTCCTCCAGGAAGTCCGTGGTGTACCGGTCCTCCAGCCAGGACTGGAGCGACAGCGGGTGCTCCCAGGGGAAGGCGCCCTTGCCGCCGAAGGTCGTGACCACGGGCGCGTTCACCAGCTCGGCGAGCGCGAGGAGCTTCTTGGAGGCGTCCGAGCGCACGACTCCGCCGCCCGCGATGATCGCCGGGCGCTCGGCCCGGGACAGCAGGTCGGCCGCCACGGCGGTCAGCTCGGGGCGCGGGACGACCTCGTCCGGGGTCGCGTCCATGGCCGTGACGACGGGCAGGGTCGTCTCCGCGAGCAGCACGTCCTGCGGGATCTCCACCCACACCGGGCCGTGCGGGGCGGTGAGCGCCGACTCCCAGGCCGCGGCGATCGCGGAGGGGATCTGCGAGGCCGTCCGGACCGTGTGGACTGACTTCACGATGTCGCGGAACGACGCCTGCTGGTCGCGCAGCTCGTGGAGGTAGCCGTGCCGGCCGCCGCCGAGCCCGGCCACCGGGATCTGGCTGCCGATCGCGAGCACGGGCGAGGACCCGGCCGCCGCCTCCTGGAGCGCGGCGAGCGAGGTCAGGGCGCCGGGGCCGGTGGAGAGCAGCAGCGGGGCCACCTCACCGGTGATCCGGCCGTACGCGTCCGCGGCGAAGCCCGTGTTGTTCTCCACGCGCAGGCCGACGTACGACAGGGACGAGCGCCGCAGGGCGTCGAACATGCCGAGCGCGTGCTGGCCGGGGAGACCGAAGACGGTCGTCGCGCCGAGGCCCTGGAGGGTCTCCACGACGAGGTCGCCGCCGTTGCGCCCCGAAGGCGGGTTCAGGGCCGCCTCCGTCTGGGCCTCGGTGGGCCGCAGTACTACGTCGTGGTCGTGCGTCACTTGGCCGCGCTCCCCTCGGTGATCTGGCGGGCCTCCGCGATCTGGCGGGACATGATCGTCGTCAGCTCGTACGCGGTGTGCGAGGCGGCGACGGCCGTGATCTCCGCGTGGTCGTACGCGGGGGCGACCTCGACGACGTCCGCCGAGACGAGGTTGCAGGAGGAGAGCCCCCGCAGGATCTCCAGGAGCTCGCGCGACGTCATGCCGCCCGCCTCCGGGGTGCCCGTGCCGGGCGCGTGGGCCGGGTCCAGGCAGTCGATGTCGATGGATATGTACAGCGGGCGGTCGCCGATGCGCTGGCGCAGCTGGTCGGCGACCTCGTCGGCGCCGCGGCGGTAGATGTCCGCCGAGGTGACGATGCCGAAGCCCATCTTCTCGTCGTCCGTGAGGTCCTGCTTGCCGTACAGCGGGCCGCGCGTGCCGACGTGGGAGAGCGCCTCGGTGTCGAGGATGCCCTCCTCGACGGCCCGGCGGAACGGCGTGCCGTGGGTGTACTCGGCGCCGAAGTACGTGTCCCAGGTGTCCAGGTGCGCGTCGAAGTGCAGCAGGGCGACGGGGCCGTGCTTCTTGGCGACGGAGCGGAGCAGCGGCAGGGCGATGGTGTGGTCGCCGCCGAGCGTCATCATGCGGGCGCCCGAGCCGAGGAGGTCGTCCGCCGCGGCCTCGATCGTCTCGACCGCCTCGTTGATGTTGAACGGGTTCGCGGCTATGTCGCCCGCGTCGGCGACCTGCGCGAGCGCGAAGGGCGAGGCGTCCTGCGCGGGGTTGTACGGACGCAGGAGGCGCGAGGCCTCACGGATCGCGTTGCCGCCGAAGCGGGCTCCGGGGCGGTACGAGACACCGGTGTCGAAGGGCACGCCGACCACGGCGATGTCCGTCTTGCCGCCCACCTCGTCGAGGCGGGGCAGCCGGGCGTAGGTCGCCGGGCCCGCGTACCGAGGAACGCGGGAGGAATCGACCGGGCCGCGGGGGGTCGGGGTCTCGGCGCTGCTCATGGTCGGTTTCCTCCTGCTGGTACGAGTACTGCGTTGCTGCTGGGACAAGTGTCGCGCGGCCCACTGACAGTGGTGTCGGCAGTGGGCCGCGCGGGAGAACTAGACGGCCACCGGTGTTTCCGGTTCCGCTTCTTCGGACCCCCGGCCCGCGAGCCGCTCACGCCAGGCCGCGAGGACCCGGGCGTCGGTCGGCTTCGTGGCGAGGGAGACGACGACGTACACGGCCAGGGAGATCAACAGGCCGTAGTAGATGGGCTCGTTGGCGAGGATTCCGTATCCCCACATGAGCCCGACGACGGAGAGCCCACCGGCGACGACGGCCGCCAGCGCGCCCTCGGCGGTGCCGCGCTTCCACAGCAGTCCGCCGAGGATCGGCACGAGCAGACCGGCGACGAGCAGGTTGTAGGCGACGGTGAGCGCCTGGACCACGTCGTTGAGGGCGATGGCGATGCAGACGACGGCGATGCCCATGATCAGGATGAAGAGGCGGTTGCCCTTCACCTCGTCGTGCGGCTCGTCGCCCGCCCCGTCGGACTTCACGACCCCGCGCAGCCGCGACCAGATGTCGTTGTTGGCGACGGTCGCGCAGGCGATGAGCGCTCCGGAGGACGTGGACATCACGGCGGCGAGCGCCGCGGCGAGCACGAGACCCCGTACACCCATGGGCAGTTCGTCCTTGACGATGGTCGCGAAGGCCGCGTCGGCGCTCGGCAGCTTCGGGTACATGACCTTGGCCGCCGTGCCGATGACGGCGCCCGCGATCGCGTAGACGAGACAGTAAGTACCGGCGACGGTGCCGCCGTAACGGGCGACCTTGTCGCTGCGCGCGGTGAACACGCGCTGCCAGATGTCCTGCCCGATGAGCATCCCGAACGTGTAGATCAGGACGTACGTGAAGATCGTCTCGCCGCCGATGCCCAGCGGGTCGAAGTACTCGGTGGGCAGCTTGGCCTTCATCTCGCTGAAGCCGCCCGCCTTGACGACGGCGATGGGGAGAAGGAGCAGCAGCACGCCGATGGTCTTCACCACGAACTGCACCATGTCGGTGAGCGTGATGGACCACATGCCGCCGAGCGTCGAGTACGCGACGACGATCGAGCCGCCGAGGATGATCGCGAGCGTGCGGTTCATGTCGAAGATGACGTCGAAGATCGTGGCGTACGCGATGGTCGAGGTGACCGCGAGCATCAGCGTGTACGACCACATGACCACTCCGGAGATGACGCCCGCGCGCCCGCCGTAGCGCAGGTCGAGCATCTCGGAGACGGTGTAGACCTTCAGCCGGGCGATGCGCGCCGAGAAGAAGACGCTCAGCGCGAGCAGCCCGAGACCGATCGTGAAGACCATCCAGGCACCGGAGAGCCCGTACTGGTAGCCGAGGCCGACACCGCCGATGGTGGAGGCGCCGCCGAGGACGATGGCGGCCATGGTCCCGGAGTACATCCACGGTCCGAGGCGGCGTCCGGCGACCAGGAACTCGCTCTTGGACTTGGCGCGGCGCATGCCCCACCAGCCCATCGCGAGCATGCCGGCGAGATAGACGACGATCACTGTGTAGTCGACGGCCATAGGGCCCTCCTTCGCGCACCTCGGTGGCGTGTCGTGCAGATGGGGTGGGGGGGGGTGGCAACGACCGGCCCGCGGGGACATCCGCCCGTACCCGCGGCCTGGGGTCGGCACGACCTTAGGTGGCCGGAAAGCAACGCTGAAGTGTACGTTTCATCCACTCCCCGTGATCGATATGGATGGAACATCCACCGTGCCGGACCCCGCCGCCCCTCCCATCACTCCCCCGACTCCGCCGGTCCCGCTGACCGCGCTCCTGGCCCGGGAGGATCTGGGCCTGCGCCAGATCGCGGGCCCCGACGCCGGGGAGAGCGGGGCCGCCGTCCAGTGGGTGCACACCTCGGAGATGGCGGACCCGTATCCGTACCTCCTGGGCGGCGAGCTGCTGTTGACGGCGGGCGTGCACATCAGCGACCCGGTGGGCGCGGGCGTGTACCTGGACGACTACGTGGCGCGGATCGTCGAGGCGGGCGGCGCGGCCCTCGGCTTCGGCGTCGCGCCCGTGCACGACACCGTGCCGCGCGCCCTGGTGACGGCCTGCGACCACTACGGCCTGCCGCTCCTCGAAGTGCCTCCGCGCACGACGTTCAGCGGGGTCGCCCGCGCGGTGTGGCAGCTGGTGGCGGAGGCCAGGCACGCCGAGCTGCGCCGCGTGACCGAGGCACAGCAGGGCCTCGCCACGGCCGCCGCGCGCCCTGATCCGGTGCCCGCGGTCCTCCGTCAGCTGGCGGCCCGTCTGAGCGGCTGGGCGGCGCTCTACGCCCCGGACGGCACGGTGCTCCACACGGCGGGAACGGCGCCGGGAGCAGGGGCGCGGCAGGCGGTGCGCGCGCTCTCCGAAGTCGTACGTCCCTCGGGGCGGCCCGGCCCCGCCCCCGCCTCCGCCACCGACTCCGTGGGCGGCGCCCACCTGGCCGCGTACGCGTTGGGCGGCGGGCAGGGGTTCGCGCTCGGGGTCGCCGCCGAGCAGCGCGAGCCGGGGGACCACACCATCACCGGGGTGGCCGTCGTGCTGCTCTCCCTCCTGACCGGGAAGCACCAGGGCGCCGCCGATTCCGTACGGTCGGCGGCTCTCGTACGGCTGCTGCTCGGCTCGGCGGTGGGCGATGTCGCGCCTCTCCTGGGGGCCGACGAGTGGACCGTGGTGCACGCGCGCGGGGAAGCCGGCGACGACCCGGTGGCGCACTCCGTGGCCGCCTCCGCGCTGGCCGCCGCGCTGGGCAGCGGCCTGGTGGACGCGGACGCGGGCCAGGGCCTCGTACGGCTGCTGCTCCCCGCCGACCGCGAGCTCACCGGGGAGCCGGGCTGGACCCTGGGTGCCTCCGCCCCCGCCGCCCCCGGGAACCTGCCCGCCGCCGACGCCCAGGCGTGCCGCGCACTGCGCCGCGCCGAGGCCAACCGCGCACCGCTCGTCCGGCACCGGGAAGCGGGCATCGCGGCGCTGGTGTCGCCCGCCGAGGCCGCGGCCCACGCGCGCGTGCTGCTCGCTCCGCTCGACGCCGGCGGGGCGCTCACCGAAACCTTGCGCACCTGGCTCTCCCTGCACGGCAGTTGGGACCGCACGGCCACGGCACTGGGGGTCCACCGCAACACGGTCCGCCAGCGCATCACGCGGTGCGGGGCGCTCCTGGAGGTAGATTTGGACGACCCCGATGTCCGCATGGAGCTGTGGTTCGCGCTGGGCAGAGGGCGCTAGGAGGCGCCCCGAAGGGGGCACGGGGAACTGCGCGACAAGCCACAGCGGGCCCGCAGGCAGCGAACGATCGCCCCCGCCAAAGAAAAGCGCTTAGCGTACATCACAGGTCCAGGCTTCGGGACAGCCCGCCACCGCGCGGTCACCGACGGCACAATGGGACCCATGCCCATACCCAGCCGTGCCGCGCTCGTCGATCACCTCGTACGCTCCCGCATCGCGGGCGATGTCGCCACGCCGCGCGAGAACAACCTCAGCCACTACAGGAAGCTCGCGAACGGCGACCGTCACTACTGGCTCGGTCTGGAGCTCGGTGACCGCTGGACCGACGAGCAGGACGTCCTCGCGGTGATGGCCGAGCGGTGCGGTGTGATCGACGACGCCGAGTACCGGCACGGGCAGGACACCATCGACCCCGAGCTGACGGTCGACGCCCTGGAGCGGATGGCGGCGCGCCTGCGCAAGGCGGCGGCCGGCAAGGAGAGGGTCCTTTTCGCCACCGGCCACCCCGGGGGCCTGCTCGACGTGCACCGCGCGACAGCGGCGGCCCTGCGCGCGGCCGGCTGCGAGGTCGTCGTCATCCCGGAGGGCCTCACCGCCGACGAGGGCATGGTCTTCCAGTTCGCGGACGTCGCGATGCTGGAGCGCGGCGCGACCCTCTGGCACACGCACTCCCCCGAGCCGATGAACGCGATCCTGGACGGCCTGGAGCGCGAGGGACGTCCGCTGCCCGACCTGGTCGTCGCCGACCACGGGTGGGCCGGACGTGCGGGCCAGCGCGGCGTCGACTCCGTCGGGTACGCGGACTGCAACGACCCGGCGCTGTTCATCGGCGAGGCCGAGGGCACCGTCCAGGTGACGGTCCCGCTGGACGACCACGTCACCAGCCCGCGTTTCTACGACCCCATGACGGCCTACCTGCTGGACGCCGCGGGTCTCACGCCGGCTCCTTGAGTCACGGCCACGGGTTGAGCCCTTCCGTGCGCCGCTGGGCGAACCCCGGCGTGGGGTCCAGGTAGACGCGTCGTACGCCAGGGAAGCGCTCCCGCAGCCGCCGTTCGGCCTGTTCGCAGGCCCATTCGATCTGTGCCGCCGTGGAGGCGTCCCGGAAGTCGACCTTGGCGGCGACCAGCGCCTCGCGCGGCCCCTGGAGCAGCGTCGTCAGCTCCAGGACGGCCTCGATGTGCTCGGAGGCGAGCAGCACCTCGCGGATCTCCTCGCGCATCGGCTTCGGCAGCGGCCGTCCGATGAGGAGCTGCGCGTTGCTGCGTCCGAGCACCCAGGCGACGTACAGGAGCAGCGCGCCGATGCACAGCGAGGCCACGCCGTCCCACACGCCGGAGCCGGTGAGCTGCCCGCCGAGCAGTCCACCCGCGGCGAGCACGAGCCCGGCCAGGGCGGCGGAGTCCTCCAGGACGACGGCCTTCACGGCGGTGTCGGGCGTGTGCCGCAGATAGCGCCCGAAGGACGCCCCGAAGCGCGCCGCCTCACCGCGGGCCTGCTTGACGCCGGTGCGCAGCGAGTAGCCCTCAAGGAGGAAGGCGATGGCGAGCACGATGTACGAGATGAGCGGGTCGCCGAGTTCCTCGCCCGCCACCAGGGTGTGGAGCCCGTCGTAGATCGAGAAGACGGCGCCGCCGACGAAGGTGGCGACGGCCGCGAGCATCGCCCAGATGTACCGCTCGGGGCCGTACCCCAGGGGGTGGTCCTCGTCGGCGGGCTTCTCGCTCCGCTTCAGGGCGGTGAGGAGCAGCACCTCGGTGACGGTGTCGGCCAGCGAGTGCGCTGCCTCGGAGAGCATCGCGCTCGACCCGCTGATGACACCGGCCACGGCCTTGGCGACGGCGATCCCGAGGTTGGCGACGGCGGCGACGATGACGGTGAAGGTGCTCTCGCCGTTCTCGCCGCCGTTCTCGCCCCCGCCCTCTGACGGTTGCTCACTCATGTATCGGACGGTATGTCCGATCAGCGAGGAACGCGAACGACGCCTTCCTGGATGACCGTCACCGCGAGCTGCCCGTCCTGGGTCCAGATCCGCGCCTGGCCGAGTCCGCGCCCGCCGGACGCCGAGGGCGACTCCTGGTCGTACAGGAGCCATTCGTCGGCCCTGAAGGGGCGGTGGAACCACATCGCGTGGTCGAGCGAGGCGCCGACGACGTCACCGACCGCCCAGCCGCCCCGGCCGTGCGCGAGCAGCACCGAGTCGAGGAGCGTCATGTCGGAGACGTAGGTGGCGAGGCAGACGTGCAGCAGGGACTGGTCGATGCCGTCGTCGAGCTTGCCGTTCGTGCGGAACCACACCTGGGAACGCGGTTCGCGCGGCTGCCCGACCGTGGCCCAGGGCGGCGCGTCCACGTAGCGCAGGTCGACGGCCGCGCGGGCCTCGATCAGGCGCTCGGCGACGTGTGAGGGGAGATGACGCGGCAACATCTCGGCGGCGGTCGGTAGCGTCTCCGGGTCGGGGGCCGACGGCATCCCCGTCTGGTGCTCCAGGCCCTCCTCGTACGTCTGGAACGACGCGGAGAGGTGGAATATGGGCTGCCCGTGCTGGACGGCGACGACCCGGCGCGTGGTGAAGGAGCGGCCGTCACGGATCCGGTCGACGGTGTAGACGATGGGCGCGCCCGGGTCCCCGGCGCGCAGGAAGTACGCGTGCAGGGAGTGGGCGGGCCGGTCGGCGGGGACGGTGCGTCCGGCCGCCACCAGCGCCTGGGCGGCCACCTGGCCGCCGAAGACGCGCGGGACGAGCGCCGAACGGCTCACGCCCCGGAATATGTCCTCCTCGATCTGCTCCAGGTCGAGCAGATCGAGGAGTGACTCAAGTGCCTTGTTCATGAATCCAGTTCTACAGGGCGGTCTTTACAGGCCCATGTTCTTGGCGATGATCATCTTCATGACCTCGCTGGTGCCGCCGTAGATGCGGTTGACGCGGTTGTCCGCGTACAGGCGGGCGATGGGGTACTCGTTCATGAAGCCGTAGCCGCCGTGCAGCTGGAGGCACTTGTCGATGACGCGGTGCGCGACCTCGGTGTTGAAGAGCTTCGCGGACGCGGCCTCGGCGGCGGTCAGCTCACCCGCGTCCAGGGCCTCCAGAGCGCGGTCGGCGACGGCCTCGGCGGCGTCCACCTCGGCCTGGCAGGCGGCCAGTTCGAACTTGGTGTTCTGGAAGGAGGCGACCGTCTTGCCGAAGACCGTGCGGTCCTTGACGTACTCCTTGGCGAACCGGACGGCGGCCTTGGCCTGCGCGTACGCGCCGTAGGCGATGCCCCAGCGCTCGGAGGGGAGGTTGCTGCCGAGGTAGTAGAAGCCCTTGTTCTCCTCGCCGAGGAGGTCCTCGACGGGGACCTTGACGTCGACGAACGCGAGCTCGGCGGTGTCAGAGGTCTTCAGGCCGAGCTTGTCGAGCTTGCGGCCGATGGAGTACCCCTCGGACTTGGTGTCCACGGCGAAGAGGGAGATGCCGTAACGGCGGTCCTCGGCGGTGGGCGCCGACGTACGGGCGCAGACGATCACGCGGTCGGCGTGCACGCCGCCGGTGATGAAGGTCTTGGAGCCGTTCAGGACGTAGTGCGTGCCGTCCTCGGAGAGCTTGGCCGTGCTCTTCATGCCGGCGAGGTCGGAGCCGGTGCCCGGCTCGGTCATCGCCAGGGCCCACATCTCCTCGGCGGAGACGAACTTCTCCAGGTAGCGCTTCTTCTGCTCGTCGGTGGCGAGCGCCTTGATGTACGGCAGGGCGAGCAGCACGTGGACGCCGGAGCCGCCGAAGGTGACGCCCGCGCGGGCGGTCTCCTCGTACTGGATGGCCTCGAACTTGTGGGTGTCCAGGCCCGCGCCGCCGAACTCCTCGGGGACGTTGATGCCGAACAGACCGAGCTCGGCCAGCTTGTAGTAGAACTCGCGCGGCACCTGACCCGCGGCGAACCACTCCTCGTGGACCGGGACGACCTCGGCCTCGATGAAGGCGCGCAGGGTCTCCCGGAACGCCTCGTGGTCCTCATTGAAAACGGTACGGCGCACGGAAAACTCCCTCTGCTACGACGGCCCCAGCGGCTCACTGTGGTCCAAGCACGGACTAAGCGCTTGCTCAGGGCAACGTTACCCGCCGGTCACCGGACCGTCCAGAGAGAAGCCCTGTCGCTCCCGTCACGCCACGGCCGACGCGAAGGCGCCGCGCGCGAGGCCGTGCAGCAGCTGGGCCATGGCGCCGCGGCTGGGCAGTGCGTCGCGGCGGCTCAGGTGCGGCGTGGAGTTGAGCAGCCCGAAGACCGCGTGCACGCAGACGCGGGCGGCGTTCTCCGCGAGGTCCGGATAGACCTTGCGCACGACGTCGACCCAGATCTCCACGTACTGCCGCTGGAGCTGGCGGACCAGCTTGCGGTCGGTGTCCCGCAGGCGATCGAGCTCGCGGTCGTGCAGGGTGATCAAGGAACGGTCGTCCAGGGCGAAGTCGATGTGCCCCTCGATGAGCGCGTCGAGCACCCGCTCCGGCGGTCCGTCCGTGTCGGCCACACACCGCTTGCCGCCGGTCAGGAGCTGCCCGCTGATGCCGACGAGCAGTTCGGCGAGCATCGCGTCCTTGCCCGCGAAGTGGCGGTAGAGACCGGGCCCGCTGATGCCGACGGCAGCCCCTATCTCGTCCACTCCGACTCCGTGGAAGCCGCGCTCGGCGAAGAGCCTGGCGGCTTCTCTGAGGATCTGCTCGCGACGGGTGGGGGCGTCGGTTCTGGTGGCCATGGAATCAATTCTAGACAGGGCGGTTAGCGCTCGTTAACCTGATGGAAACGCGTTAACGCTCATTAACCGAGCAAGGGGGCTCGACTGATGCTGCAGGCACCGGTGCTGACGAGCGCGGCTGATCCCGCGTCCGAGGCATGGCGGACGAACGAGGCGGGGCACACCGCTCTCGTCGACGACCTGCGGGCCAAGCTCGCGGCGGCACGGCTCGGCGGTGGCGAGCGGGCCCGCGCCCGCCATGTCGCGCGCGGCAAGCTGCTGCCCCGCGACCGCGTGGACGCCCTGCTCGACCCCGGCTCGCCCTTCCTGGAGCTGGCACCGCTCGCGGCCGACGGTCTGTACGGCGGGGACGCGCCGGCCGCCGGAGTCATCGCCGGCATCGGCCGGGTCTCCGGGCGCACCTGCGTGATCGTCGCCAACGACGCCACCGTCAAGGGCGGCACGTATTACCCCATGACGGTGAAGAAGCACCTGCGCGCCCAGGAGGTCGCGCTGGAGAACCGCCTCCCCTGCCTGTATCTGGTGGACTCCGGCGGCGCCTTCCTGCCGATGCAGGACGACGTCTTCCCGGACCGCGAGCACTTCGGGCGGATCTTCTACAACCAGGCGCGGATGTCCGGTGCGGGCGTCCCGCAGATCGCCGCCGTGCTCGGCTCGTGCACGGCCGGCGGGGCGTACGTCCCCGCGATGAGCGACGAGGCGGTGATCGTCCGCAATCAGGGGACGATCTTCCTGGGCGGGCCGCCCCTGGTGAAGGCCGCGACCGGCGAGGTCGTGACGGCCGAGGAGTTGGGCGGCGGCGAGGTCCACTCCCGGGTCTCCGGCGTGACGGACCACCTCGCGGAGGACGACGCGCACGCGCTGCGGATCGTGCGCACGATCGTCTCGACGCTCCCCGAGCGCGGCGAACTCCCCTGGTCGGTCCGGACGGTCGAAGAGCCCAAGGTCGACCCCCTCGGGCTGTACGGGGCGGTGCCGACGGACTCCCGCACCCCCTATGACGTCCGCGAGGTCATCGCGCGCGTGGTCGACGGCTCGCGCTTCGCCGAGTTCAAGGCGGAGTACGGCCAGACGCTCGTGACCGGCTTCGCCCACCTGCACGGCCACCCGGTCGGCATCATCGCGAACAACGGCATCCTGTTCTCCGAGTCCGCCCAGAAGGGCGCCCACTTCATCGAGCTGTGCGACCAGCGCGGCATCCCCCTCGTCTTCCTGCAGAACATCTCCGGCTTCATGGTCGGCCGGGACTATGAGGCGGGCGGCATCGCCAAGCACGGCGCCAAGATGGTGACGGCGGTGGCCTGCACGCGCGTGCCGAAGCTGACCGTCGTGATCGGCGGTTCGTACGGCGCGGGGAACTACTCGATGTGCGGCCGGGCGTACTCCCCCCGCTTCCTGTGGATGTGGCCGAACGCCAAGATCTCGGTGATGGGCGGCGAACAGGCCGCCTCCGTCCTCGCGACCGTCAAGCGCGACCAGTTGGAGGCGCGGGGCGAGGAGTGGTCGGCGCAGGACGAGGAGGCCTTCAAGGACCCGGTCCGCGCCCAGTACGAGGAGCAGGGCAACGCCTACTACGCCACGGCACGGCTGTGGGACGACGGCGTGATCGACCCGATGGAGACCCGGCAGGTCCTCGGTCTCGCCCTGACCGCCTGCGCCGAGGCCCCGCTGGGTGAACCCGGCTTCGGCGTCTTCCGGATGTGAGGGGCGGACGATGAGCGACTTCCGGCTGAGCGACTTCCAGCAAGGGACCACCCCGGGGAGAGGGACGATGTTCGACACGGTTCTGGTCGCGAACAGGGGCGAGATCGCGGTCCGCGTGATCCGTACACTGCGGGCGCTCGGCGTCCGCTCGGTCGCCGTGTTCAGCGACGCGGACGCCGACGCCCGGCATGTGCGGGAGGCGGACACGGCCGTGCGGCTCGGCCCGGCTTCGGCCGCCGAGAGCTATCTCTCGGCCGAGCGGCTCCTGGAGGCGGCGGCCCGCAGCGGCGCCCAGGCGGTCCACCCGGGGTATGGCTTCCTCGCCGAGAACGCGGAGTTCGCACGGGCCTGCACGGAGGCGGGCCTCGTCTTCATCGGGCCGCCCGCCTCGGCGATCGACCTGATGGGCGACAAGATCCGCGCCAAGGAGATGGTGAAGGCGGCCGGGGTCCCGGTGGTCCCCGGCTCATCGGGCAGCGGCCTGACCGACGCCCAACTGGCCGACGCCGCACGGGAGATCGGCATGCCGGTGTTGCTCAAGCCGTCGGCGGGCGGCGGCGGCAAGGGCATGCGGCTCGTGCGGGACGCCACGCTGCTCGCGGACGAGATCGCCGCCGCGCGGCGCGAGGCGCGGTCCTCCTTCGGTGACGACACGCTGCTCGTGGAGCGGTGGATCGACCGCCCCCGGCACATCGAGATCCAGGTGCTCGCGGACGGCCACGGGAACGTGATCCACCTCGGCGAGCGCGAGTGCTCGCTCCAGCGCCGCCACCAGAAGATCATCGAGGAGGCCCCAAGCGTCCTGCTCGACGAGGCCACGCGTGCGTCGATGGGCGAGGCGGCGGTCCAGGCGGCACGCTCCTGCGGCTACGCGGGCGCGGGCACGGTGGAGTTCATCGTCCCGGGCAAGGACCCGGCGTCGTACTACTTCATGGAGATGAACACCCGCCTCCAGGTGGAGCACCCGGTGACGGAGCTGATCACCGGCCTCGACCTGGTGGAGTGGCAGCTGCGGGTCGCTGCCGGCGAGGAACTCCCGTACGGGCAGGACGACATCACGCTGACGGGCCACGCGATCGAGGCCCGCGTCTGCGCCGAAGACCCTTCCCGCGGCTTCCTGCCGTCCGGCGGCACGGTCCTCGCGCTGCACGAGCCGCAGGGCGACGGCGTACGCACCGACTCCGGGCTGAGCGAGGGCACGGAGGTCGGGAGTCTGTACGACCCGATGCTGTCGAAGGTCATCGCGTACGGCCCCGACCGTCCGACCGCCCTGCGCAAGCTGCGGGCCGCGCTCGCGGAGACGGTCACCCTGGGCGTACCGACCAACGCCGGGTTCCTGCGCCGCCTCCTCGCCCACCCGGCGGTGGTGTCCGGGGAGCTGGACACCGGCCTCGTGGAGCGGGAGGCGGACGGCCTCGTCCCCGAAGGAGTGCCCGTCGAGGTGTACGAAGCGGCGGCAGCCGTCCGCACCGCCGCCCTCGAACCGACCGGCGACGGCTGGCGTGACCCCTTCTCGGCCCCGAGCAGCTGGCGCCTCGGCGGCACTCCCGCCCCGCTGACGCACAACCTGCGCGTGCCGGGACACGAGCCCGTCGCGCACATCGCGGGCACGGGCCCGCGCACCGTGCAGCCCGGCCGCGTCACGGTCCATGTGGACGGCGTCGCCCACACCTTCCACCGCGCCGCCGACTGGCTCGGCAGGGACGGCGACGCCTGGCACGTCCAGGACTTCGACCCCGTGGCGGCGAGCCTGACCGGCGCCGCCCACAGCGGGGCCGACGCCCTCACGGCCCCCATGCCCGGCACGGTCACGGTCGTCAAGGTGTCCACCGGCGACCACGTGACCCAGGGGCAGAGCCTCCTGGTGGTGGAGGCGATGAAGATGGAGCACGTCATCTCCGCCCCGCACGCGGGCACCGTCAGCGAACTCGACGTCACGCCGGGCTCGACCGTCGCCATGGACCAGATCCTGGCCGTGGTGATCCCCGACGAGACCGAGGGAGACACAAAATGACCACCGACGCACGGACGGGCGGCCTCCCCATGACCGTCCCCGCCCAGGCCCTCCCCTCCCGCGTCCGTATCTACGAGGTGGGCGCGCGGGACGGCCTGCAGAACGAGAAGGCGGTCGTTCCCACCGAGATCAAGGCGGAGTTCATCCGCCGCCTCGCCGCAGCGGGCCTCACGACTGTCGAGGCGACCAGCTTCGTGCACCCCAAGTGGGTGCCCCAACTGGCCGACTCTGAGCAGCTGTTCCCTCTGGTGGGCGACCTCGAACGGGACGGGGTGGCCAAGCTCCCCGTCCTGGTGCCGAACGACCGGGGCCTCGACCGCGCCCTGGCGCTCGGCGTCCGCGGCGTCGCCGTCTTCGTCAGCGCCACGGAGTCCTTCGCCAAGGCCAATCTGAACCGAACGATGGCCGAGGCGCTCGCCATGTCGGAGCCGGTCGTGGCCCGTGCCCGGGAGCAGGAGGTGCGGGTGCGGGGCTATCTCTCCATGTGCTTCGGCGACCCGTGGGAGGGCCCGGTGCCCATCGCCCAGGTCGTCCGCACCGCGAAGGCCCTCCTCGACATGGGCTGCGACGAGCTGAGCCTCGGCGACACCATCGGCGTGGCCACCCCCGGCCATGTGCTGGCCCTCCTCGCGCAGTTGAACGAAGCGGGTGTGCCGACGGACCGCATCGGCGTGCACTTCCACGACACGTACGGCCAGGCGCTCTCCAACACCCTCGCCGCCCTGCAGCACGGCGTGCGCACGGTCGACTCCTCGGCGGGCGGCCTCGGCGGCTGTCCGTACGCGAAGAGCGCCACGGGCAATCTCGCCACCGAAGACCTCGTGTGGATGCTCGACGGCCTCGGCATCGAGACCGGCGTCGATCTCGGCAAGCTCACCGCCACCAGCGCGTGGATGGCCGAACAACTGGGCCGACCCAGCCCGTCCCGCACCGTCCGTGCCCTGTCGGGCACCTCCCACCAGGAGCAGTGAAGAACGATGGACCACCGTCTGTCCCCCGAGCACGAGGAACTCCGCCGCACCGTCGAGGAGTTCGCGCACGAGGTGGTCGCCCCGAAGATCGGCGACCTGTACGAGCGGCACGAGTTTCCGTACGAGATCGTCCGCGAGATGGGCCGCATGGGCCTGTTCGGCCTGCCCTTCCCCGAGGAGTACGGCGGCATGGGCGGCGACTATCTCGCCCTCGGCATCGCGCTGGAAGAGCTGGCGCGGGTCGACTCCTCGGTGGCGATCACCCTGGAGGCGGGCGTCTCGCTCGGCGCCATGCCGATCCACCTCTTCGGCACGGAGGAGCAGAAGCGCGAGTGGCTGCCCCGGCTCTGTTCCGGTGAACTCCTGGGCGCCTTCGGCCTGACCGAGCCGGACGGCGGCTCGGACGCGGGCGGCACCCGCACGACCGCGGTGCTCGACGGCGACCAGTGGGTGATCAACGGCTCCAAGTGCTTCATCACCAACTCCGGCACGGACATCACGGGCCTGGTCACGGTCACCGCCGTCACCGGCCGCAAGCCGGACGGCCGTCCGCTCATCTCCTCGATCATCGTGCCGTCCGGGACGCCCGGGTTCACGGTCGCGGCTCCGTACTCGAAGGTCGGCTGGAACGCCTCGGACACCCGCGAGCTGTCCTTCGCTGACGTCCGGGTCCCCGCGGCGAACCTCCTCGGTGAACAGGGCCGCGGCTACGCCCAGTTCCTGCGGATCCTCGACGAGGGCCGGGTCGCGATCTCCGCGCTCGCGACGGGCCTCGCGCAGGGATGTGTCGACGAGTCCGTGAAGTACGCCAAGGAGCGGCACGCCTTCGGCAAGCCGATCGGGGCGAATCAGGCGATCCAGTTCAAGATCGCCGACATGGAGATGCGGGCGCACATGGCCCGGGTCGGCTGGCGGGACGCGGCGTCGCGACTCGTCGGCGGCGAGTCCTTCAAGAAGGAGGCGGCGATCGCGAAGCTCTACTCCTCCACGGTCGCCGTCGACAACGCACGCGAGGCCACGCAGATCCACGGCGGGTACGGCTTCATGAACGAGTATCCGGTGGCCCGCATGTGGCGGGACTCCAAGATCCTGGAGATCGGCGAGGGCACCAGCGAGGTGCAGCGGATGCTGATCGCCAGGGAGCTGGGATTCGCGGGATAACCACCCCCGCGTCGGGGAAGGCGCCCGCGGGGGCCACTGGACAGCACCTTAGGTTAGGTTAACCTAAGCGCTAGTTCCGGCCAGTGGCCCCACCGTGCCGCCGTCCTCACGAAAGCAGAGACCCTCATGCCCCACTCCCGCCTCCCCCAGCCCTCCCGCCGCGGCATTCTCGCCGCAGGCGGAGCCCTCGGCCTGACGGCCCTGCTGGCAGCCTGCGGAGACGAGAAGAAGGACAACTCGGGCGCTGCGGACTCCGGCGACTCGGGCCCCTGGAGCTTCAAGGACGACCGCGGCAAGACCGCCCAGGCCAAGGGCACCCCGAAGAACATCGTCGCCTTCACCGGCGTCGCCGCCGCCCTCTTCGACTACGGCATCGAGGTCAAGGGCGTCTTCGGCCCGACGAAGACCAAGGACGGCAAGGCCGACGTCCAGGCCGGCGACATGGACGTCAGCAAGGTGACGATCCTCGGCAACGAGTGGGGCAAGTTCAACATCGAGAAGTACGCGGGCCTCGCCCCCGACCTCCTCGTCTCCACGATGTTCGACACCGCGGGCACCCTCTGGTCCGTGCCCGAGGACAGCAAGGACAAGATCCTCAAGCTCGCCCCGAGCGTCGGCGTCAGTGTCTACGACCGCAAGATGACCGAGCCCCTCCAGCGCCTGCTCGCGCTCGCCGAGTCGCTCGGCGCGGACGTGAAGGCCGAGAAGGTCGTCAAGGCGAAGAAGCGCTTCGAGGCCGCGGCCGAGCGGCTGCGCAAGGTCGCCAAGGCGAACAAGGACATCAAGGTCCTCGTCGGCTCGGCGAGCCAGGACATCTTCTACGTCTCCGGGACGAACCTCTCCGCGGACCTGGAGTACTTCAAGTCCCTCGGCGTGAACTTCGTCGAGCCGTCCGAGGCCGCCAAGAAGGCGAGCGGCGGCTGGTTCGAGAACCTGAGCTGGGAGAACGTCAACAAGCACGACGCGGACATCATCATGATGGACAACCGCACCGCCACCATCCAGCCCGCCGACATCGAGAAGCCGACCTGGGCGAAGCTGCCCGCGGTCAAGGCCGGGCAGGTCATCCCCCGCGTCACCGAGCCCATTTACTCGTACGACAAGTGCGCCCCGATCCTCGAGGACCTCGCCGACGCGATCGAGAAGGCGAAGAAGGTCAGCTGACCCTTCCCGGGGCCGACTGACCGCTTCTCCGAACGCCACGCACCACAGCCCTTGCCGCACAGCCCTCTCCGCATTCCGGAGAGGGCTGTTCCGTTTTCCTGCCTCTTGGTGACCACAGGGACCCCCTGGGTTTATCCACAGGGTTAGTTAGGTTAGGCTTACCTCACTTCCCCCAAGTCCCCTCACCCAGAGGAAGTTCATGCGCTCGCACCTGCTCAACGACACCACCGCGGAGCGTTACCGCAGCTCCGTGACCGAGGGAGTCGAGCGGGTGGCGGCCAGAATCGCCACCACCTCACGCCCCTTCACCGGCGTCTCCGTCGACGACCTCGCGCCCCGCATCGAGGCCGTAGACCTGGATGAGCCCCTGCACGACACCATCGCCGCCCTGGACGAGCTCGACGAGCTCTACCTGCGCGACGCCGTGTACTTCCACCATCCCCGCTACCTCGCCCACCTCAACTGCCCGGTCGTCATCCCGGCCGTGCTCGGCGAGGCGGTGCTGTCCGCCGTCAACTCTTCCCTCGACACCTGGGATCAATCCGCGGGCGGCACACTGATCGAGCGCCGTCTCATCGACTGGACCGCCGAACGCATCGGGCTCGGCCCGGCCGCCGACGGCGTGTTCACCAGCGGCGGCTCGCAGTCCAACCTCCAGGCCATGCTGCTCGCCCGCGAGGAAGCCGCCAAGGCCGGAAAGCCCGCCGGCGAGCTGCGCATCTTCGCCTCCGAGGTCGGCCACTTCAGCATCCAGAAAGCCGCGACGCTGCTCGGTCTCGGCGAGGACGCCGTGATCGTCATCCCCACCGATCACAACAAGCGCATGCAGACCGTCGCGCTCGCCCGCGAGCTGGAGCGCTGCCGCGACAACGACCTCACCCCCATGGCGGTCGTCGCCACCGCCGGCACCACCGACTTCGGCTCCATCGACCCGCTCCCCGAGATCGCCGAGCTCTGCGAGCAGTACGGCACCTGGATGCACGTCGACGCCGCGTACGGCTGCGGCCTGCTCGCCTCGCGCAAGAACCGTCACCTCATCGACGGCATCGACCGCGCCGACTCGGTGACCGTCGACTACCACAAGTCCTTCTTCCAGCCGGTGAGTTCCTCCGCCGTCCTGGTGCGGGACCGGTCGACGCTGAGCCACGCGACGTACCACGCGGAGTACCTCAATCCGCGCCGCATGGTGCAGGAGCGCATCCCCAACCAGGTCGACAAGTCCCTGCAGACCACACGCCGCTTCGACGCCCTCAAGCTGTGGATGACCCTGCGCGTGATGGGCGCCGACGCCATCGGGGAGCTCTTCGACTCCGTCTGCGACATGGCGGACGAGGGCTGGCAGCTGCTCGCCGCCGACCCCCGCTACGACGTCGTCGTGGAGCCCCAGCTCTCCACGCTCGTCTTCCGCTACATCCCCGAGTCGATCTGCGACCCGTCCGCCATCGACCGCGCCAACCTGTACGCCCGCAAGGCGCTGTTCGCCTCCGGTGACGCCGTCGTCGCGGGCACCAAGGTCGGCGAACGCCAGTACCTCAAGTTCACCCTGCTCAATCCCGAGACCACGGTCGCCGACATCACGGCCGTCCTCGATCTGATCGCCGGCCACGCCGAGCAGTACCTGGGAGAGACCCTTGACCGCGCTTCCTGATCACCGACAGCCACGGGACCCGATGGAACCGCTGGACTTCATCGGCATCGGTCTTGGCCCCTTCAACCTCGGCCTCGCCTGCCTGACCGAACCCATCGACGAGCTGAACGGCCTCTTCCTGGAGTCCAAGCCGGACTTCGAGTGGCACTCGGGCATGTTCCTGGAGGGCGCTCACCTCCAGACCCCGTTCATGTCGGACCTCGTCACCCTCGCGGACCCGACGTCCCCCTACTCCTTCCTCAACTACCTGAAGGAATCGGGGCGGTTGTACTCCTTCTACATCCGCGAGAACTTCTATCCGCTGCGCACCGAGTACAACGACTACTGCCGCTGGGCCGCCGCGAAGCTCTCCTCCGTCCGCTTCAGCACGACGGTGACCGAGGTGACGTACGCGGACGATCTGTACGTCGTCCACACCAGCACCGGCGACACCCTGCGCGCCCGCCACCTCGTCCTCGGGACCGGCACCCCGCCGCACATCCCCGAGTCGTGCGCGGGCCTCGGCGGCGACTTCATCCACAACTCCCGCTACCTGCAGTCCAAGCAGGAGCTCCAGAAGAAGGAGTCGATCACGCTCGTCGGCAGCGGTCAGTCCGCCGCCGAGATCTACCACGACCTCCTGAGCGAGATCGACGTCCACGGCTACAAGCTCAACTGGGTCACGCGCTCCCCGCGCTTCTTCCCCCTGGAGTACACCAAGCTGACCCTGGAGATGACCTCTCCGGAGTACGTCGACTACTTCCACGCACTGCCGGAAGCGACCCGCTACCGCCTCCAGGAACAGCAGAAGACGCTCTTCAAGGGCATCGACGGCGACCTGATCAACGAGATATTCGACCTGCTCTACCAGAAGAACCTCGGCGGCCCGGTGCCGACGCGGCTGCTCACCAACTCCTCGCTGCAGAGCGCCCGGCACGAGAACGGCACCTACACGCTCGGCCTGCACCAGGACGAGCAGGGCAAGGACTTCGAGCTGGAGTCCGAGGGCCTGATCCTGGCCACCGGCTACCAGTACGTCACACCCGACTTCCTTGAGCCCGTGCGCGACAGGATCCGCTGGGACGGCCGCGGCCGCTTCCAGGTCGCCCGCAACTACTCCATCGACACCACGGGCCGCGGCATCTTCCTGCAGAACGGCGCCGTGCACACCCACTCGCTGACCAGCCCCGACCTGGGCATGGGCCCGTACCGCAACGCGTACATCATCGGTGAGCTGCTCGGCGCCGAGTACTACCCCGTCGAGAAGTCCATCGCGTTCCAGGAGTTCGCCGTATGACCAACACCGCAGACCTGACCCTGCGCCCCCTCGACCCCCTGGCCGACGCGGAACTCCTGCACGGCTGGGTCACCCACCCCAAGGCCTCGTTCTGGATGATGCAGGACGCGACGCTGCCGGACGTCGAGCGCGAGTACATGGCGATCGCCGCCCACGAGCACCACGACGCGTTCATCGGCCTGCACAAAGGCGTCCCCGCCTTCCTGATGGAGCGCTACGACCCGCGATACGTCGAGCTCGTCGGCCTCTACGAGCCGCAGCCCGGCGACGTGGGCATGCACTTCCTGACCGCGCCCTCCGACGTGCGCATCCCCGGCTTCACCCGGGACGTGATCACCAAGGTCATGGCGACGCTCTTCGAGGACCCGGCGACCGCGCGCGTCGTGGTCGAGCCGGACGTCGACAACAAGGCCGTGCACGCCCTCAACGAAGCCGTCGGGTTCCGGCCGGCCGAAGTCATCCAGAAGCCGGAGAAGAAAGCTCTCCTGAGCTTCTGCACCCGCGAGCAGTTCTTCGAAAGTCAGAGCGAACAAGCAGTACGCGAAAGGGAAACGGCGATATGACCCCGTCCGACGCAACGGCGCACCTCTCCCCCGAGCGCTGGGAGCAGGCCAACCGCCTCCTCATCCGCAAAGCCATCGCCGAGTTCTCCCATGAGCGACTCTTCACCCCGGAGCCGCTGGGCGAGGACAAATACGTCATCCGCAGCGACGACGCCCTGACCCGCTACCGCTTCACCGCCAAGCGGCTGCGGCTCGACCACTGGCAGGTCGACGCCGACTCGATCTCCCGGCACCGCGACGGCACCGAACTCCCCCTGAACGCCCTCGACTTCTTCATCGAGCTGCGTACGGCCCTCGGCCTGAGCGACGAGATCCTGCCGGTCTACCTGGAGGAGATCTCCTCCACCCTCTCCGGCACCTGCTACAAGCTCACCAAGCCCGCGATCCCGGCCGCCGAGCTCTCCCGCTCCGGCTTCCAGGAGATCGAGACGGGCATGACCGAGGGCCACCCCTGCTTCGTCGCCAACAACGGCCGGCTCGGCTTCGGCGTCCACGAGTACCTCTCGTACGCCCCCGAGACCGCGAGCCCCGTACGGCTCGTGTGGCTGGCCGCGCGCAAGGAGCGGGCCGCGTTCACGGCGGGCGCCGGCATCGACTACGAGTCGTTCCTGCGGGCCGAACTTGGCCAGGAGACCCTGGACCGCTTCGACCACAAACTGCGTGAGCAGGGCCTGGACCCGGACGACTACCTCCTCATCCCGGCGCACCCGTGGCAGTGGTGGAACAAGTTGTCGGTGACCTTCGCCGCCGAGGTCGCCCAGCGGCACCTGGTGTGCCTGGGCGAGGGTGACGACGAGTACCTCGCCCAGCAGTCGATCCGTACCTTCTTCAACAAGAGCGACCCGGCCAAGCACTACGTCAAAACGGCCCTCTCGGTCATCAACATGGGCTTCATGCGCGGGCTCTCGGCCGCGTACATGGAGGCGACCCCGGCGATCAACGACTGGCTCGCGCACCTCATCGACACCGACGAGACCCTGAAGTCGACCGGCCTGACGATCATCCGCGAGCGCGCGGCCGTCGGCTACCGGCACCTGGAGTACGAGGCCGCCACCGACCGTTACTCCCCGTACCGCAAAATGCTCGCGGCGCTGTGGCGCGAGAGCCCCGTCCCTTCGCTGGCGGAGGGCGAACAACTGGCCACCATGGCCTCGCTCCTGCACACCGACCTGGAGGGCGCGTCCTTCGCGGGCGCCCTCATCGAGCGCTCAGGCCTCACCCCTGCCGAGTGGCTGCGCGGCTACCTGCACGCCTACCTGACGCCGCTCCTGCACAGCTTCTACATGTACGACCTCGTCTACATGCCGCACGGCGAGAACGTCATCCTGGTCCTCAAGGACGGCGTCGTCCAGCGGGCGATCTTCAAGGACATCGCCGAGGAGATCGCGGTCATGGACCCGGACGCGGTGCTCCCGCCCGCGGTCGAGCGGCTGCGGGTCGAGGTCCCCGACGACCAGAAGCTCCTGTCGATCTTCACGGACGTCTTCGACTGCTTCCTGCGCTTCCTGTCCGCGAACCTCGTCACCGAGGGCCTGGTGGACGAGGAGACGTTCTGGGGCGCCGTCGCCGAGTGCGTGACGACGTACCAGGAGGACACGCCTCAACTGGCCGACAAGTTCAAGCAGTACGACATGTTCGCCCCGGAGTTCGCGCGCTCCTGCCTGAACCGGCTCCAGCTGCGGAACAACGAACAGATGGTGGACCTCGCCGACCCGGCGGGCGCGCTCCAGCTGGTCGGGACGCTGAAGAACCCGATCGCGTAGGACACACCCTCATGAGCCGAGTGGGCTCCCGGGACGCTGCATTGAACAGCGGCTCCGCCGCGGGCCGGGAGCCCACTCTCATGTCACCTACGTGGTTACTTGCCGGGCCAGGGCACCTCGGCGGCCTTGTAGTAGTCCATGCCCATCGCGTCCCAGCGCGGCCCCTGCTGCGCGAGCCGCACCTTGTACGTGTCCCAGTCGTGCGTCGATGCGGGCGACCAGCCGAGCTCGGCGATGCCGGGCAAGCGCGGGAACGCCATGAACTCGATGTGCTGCGAGGTCGAGAGCGTCTCCGACCACAGCGGCGCCTCGACACCCAGGATCGAGTCCGCGGGCGCGCCCTTCAGGTACGTTGCCGGGTCCCAGTCGTAGCTGCGCTGCACCGAGACCAGGCCCGCCCAGGAGAGGCCGAGCGGGGTGTCCTTGTTGTACTTCATGTCGAGGTAGGAGCGGTCGGCCGGCGAGAGGAGCAGCTTGGTGCCGTTCTTCGCGGCGTTCACGACCTGCTCGCGCTCGGCTGCGCCGGTGGCGTCATAGCCCCAGTACTGCGCGACAGCGCCCTTGGCGGGCGTGGCGCCGGTCAGCTGATGCCAGCCCATCACGGTCTTGCCGTACTTGGCGACCACGGGCTGCACCTTGTTCATGAACTCCACGTAGTCCTCGTGACTCGTGGAGTGCGCCTCGTCGCCGCCGATGTGGATGTACTTGCCGGGAGTCAGCTCGGCGATCTCGCGGATGACGTCGTCCACGAAGTCGTACGTGACGGCCTTCTTGGCGCACAGCGAGCTGAAGCCGACCTCGGTGCCGGTGTAGAGCGGGGGCGCGACGCCGTCGCAGTTCAGCTCGGCGTACGAGGCGAGGGCCGCGTTCGTGTGGCCCGGCATGTCGATCTCGGGGACCACTTCGAGCTGCCGCGATGCCGCGTACCGGACGATGTCCTTGTACTGGGCCTTCGTGTAGTAGCCGCCCTTGCCGCCGCCGACCTGCGTGGAGCCGCCGTACGTCGCGAGCCTGGGCCAGGAGTCGATGGCGATGCGCCAGCCCTGGTCGTCGCTCAGGTGCAGGTGCAGCTTGTTGACCTTGTAGAGCGACATCTGGTCGATGTAGCGCTTGACCTTGTCGACCGAGAAGAAGTGCCGCGACACGTCGAGCATGGCGCTGCGGTACTCGTAGCGGGGCGAGTCCTTGATGGTGCCGCCCGCGACCAGCCAGGGGCCCTTCTGCTTCGTCTTCTTCTCGGCGGCCGCGGGCAGTTGCTGCCGCAGCGTCTGCACGCCGTAGAAGAGCCCGGCGGGCTTGCGGGCCGTGATGGTGAGCGAGCCACTCTTGGACTCGAGGCGGTAGCCCTCGTTACCCAGGGACTTGTCCTTGGAACTCAGCCGGAGCCGGATGCCGTCGCGGCCCTCGTCGTCGGTGACCTTCAGGGGGTAGCCGGTGGAGGGGCGCAGGACGCCCGCCAGATAGCTGCCGATCCGGTGCGCGTCACGCGAGTCGTCGTCGACCCGGATGCGGGTCTTGGAGTTGATCTCGTACGGGGATCCGCCCGGGTCGGCGGACGCGGGCGCCGGGATCACCTGCCCGAGCGGGGTCGGCGTGGTGGCCGCGGCCGCCTCCCGCGTCGCGCCATCACCGACGGGCGCGGCGGCCACGGAGGAGAAGCCGGCCGCGGCGACGAGCAGCAACGAGCCGAACAGGCGGGTCGATCTTTGGTGCTGTCTCACGAGCGGGTCCCTTCGACGGGCCATCACTGTGGTGCATCGCAATCGAACGGTCACCATGGGTACCTTGCGCCCCGGGGTGGGTCAAGGGTGTAGACCACTTCGGCCGCCTGCCAATGGAAGAATCCTCCCCATGGCGGAAATCATCCAGCGCGACGGGACCTGGACCTTCGACGGAGAGACGCTGCGCCTGGTGCCGGGACGCGACAAGAACGTGTCTCTGCTGCGCAAGGCGCTGGGAGAACTGACCGTGCCGCTCGGCGCGTTGGCGGGCATCGCCTTCGAACAGGGCAAGAAGTCGGGTCGTCTGAGGCTGCGGCTGCGGGACGGCGCCGACCCGTTGCTGCAGGCCGCGGGGGGCAAGCTCGGGGACGCCGCCGATCCGTACCAGCTCGCGGTGGACGCGGACCGATACGGGGTCGCGGAGTACGTCGTGGACGAGGTCCGCAACGCGCTGCTGCTCGAGCAGGTGCCGACCGTGCCCTGCGACAGCTATCTGCTGGCAGGTCCCTCGGTGCCGCTGTCGGTCTCGGCGGGGGACGGCACGGCGAGCTTCGACGGCGAGACCATCCGTCTGGAGTGGAACTGGAAGACGGAGGAGGCGAAGTCGGCGTCCGGTACGCGCACGCTGTCCCTCTCCGAGGTCGCGGCGGTGGAGTGGCAGCCGGCGGTGGGCCTGGAGAACGGCTACCTCCGCTTCACCGTCCGGCACGCGCCGACCAAGGCCCCGCCGAAGTACGACCCGAACTCGGTCGAGCTGTGGGGCTTCAAGAAGGACCCGCTGATGGCGCTGGTCGCCGCCGCCGTGCAGGTGCGGTTGCCGCATCCGGCGGGAACGGGTGTCTCGAAGTCACCGGCGGCTCCGGCCGCTCTGCCGGCGGCTGCCGTGCCTGCCCCTGCCCCTGCGGAGGACAGCCATGACGCGTTGCTGCGACGGCTTCGCGAGCTGGGGGAGCTGCATCAGGCCGGGGTCCTCACGGAGGCGGAGTTCACCACGGCCAAACAAGCGGTCCTGAAGCGGCTCTGAGCCAAAAGCCTTCCCTCCCACCCACCCGATTGCCCGCAGTACCCCGATCGGGGCTGAATCACGACGCGATCCTGCCCGGAATCGGGCAGGATTGTTGCACCCGGAGGGCTCTTCCTTCAGGATCAACGAATGCACGACGACCTGGTGGACCACCTGACCCGCAGCACCCCGCTCCAGCGGGGCGAAGCGCTGCGGGTCGTCCAGGACGTGCTCGCCTACTTCGACGAGACGACCGAAGAATTCGTCCGTCGCCGCCACCGCGAACTGCAAGGTCAGGGCCTGCTGAACGCGGCGATCTTCGAACAGATCTCGGCGGATCTCCCATACCGCGCGGTCGCGCCGCCCGAACTCACCCTCCGGCAGCTGCGTCGCATCATCTACGGCTAGGACACCCTCTATGTGCGGAATCGTCGGTTATATCGGCAAGCGTGACGTGGCCCCCCTCCTCCTGGAGGGCCTCCAGCGCCTGGAGTACCGCGGCTACGACTCCGCGGGCGTCGTCATCACCAGCCCCAAGGCCACCGGTCTGAAGATGGTCAAGGCGAAGGGCCGCGTCCGCGACCTCGAGGCGAAGGTGCCCGCCCGCTTCAAGGGCACCACCGGCATCGCCCACACCCGCTGGGCCACCCACGGCGCCCCGTCCGACGAGAACGCCCACCCGCACATGTCGGGTGACAACAAGGTCGCCGTCGTCCACAACGGCATCATCGACAACGCCTCCGAGCTGCGCGCCAAGCTCAGCGCCGACGGCGTCGAGTTCCTCTCCGAGACGGACACCGAGGTCCTCACCCACCTCATCGCCCGCGCCCAGGCGGACAAGCTGGAGGACAAGGTCCGCGAGGCCCTGCGCCACGTCGAGGGCACGTACGGCATCGCCGTCCTGCACGCCGACTTCAACGACCGCATCGTCGTCGCCCGCAACGGCTCCCCCGTGGTCCTCGGCATCGGCGAGAAGGAGATGTTCGTCGCCTCGGACGTCGCCGCGCTCGTCTCGCACACCCGCCAGGTCGTCACCCTCGACGACGGCGAGATGGCCACCATCAAGGCCGACGACTACCGCACGTACACGACCGAGGGCTCCCGCACGACCGCATCGCCGACCACCGTGGAGTGGGAGGCCGAGTCGTACGACATGGGCGGCCACGACACGTACATGCACAAGGAGATCTTCGAGCAGCCCGACGCGGTGGACCGCGTCCTGCGCGGCCGCATCGACGACCGCTTCTCCACCGTGCACCTCGGCGGCCTGAACCTGGACGCGCACGACGCCCGCAAGGTGCGCCGCGTCAAGATCCTGGGCTGCGGCACCTCGTACCACGCGGGCATGATCGGCGCCCAGATGATCGAGGAGCTGGCCCGCATCCCCGCCGACGCGGAGCCCGCGTCCGAGTTCCGCTACCGCAACGCGGTCGTGGACCCCGACACCCTCTACATCGCGGTCTCCCAGTCCGGCGAGACGTACGACGTCCTTGCCGCCGTCCAGGAGCTGAAGCGCAAGGGCGCCCGCGTCCTCGGCGTCGTGAACGTCGTCGGTTCCGCGATCGCCCGTGAGGCCGACGCGGGGGTGTACGTCCACGCGGGCCCGGAGGTCTGCGTCGTCTCGACCAAGTGCTTCACGAACACCACGGTCGCCTTCGGCCTGCTCGCCCTGCACCTGGGCCGCATCCGTGACCTGTCGGTCTCCGACGGCAAGCGGATCATCGAGGGCCTGCGCAAGCTGCCCGGCCAGATCTCGGAGATCCTCAAGCAGGAGGACGAGATCAAGAAGATCGCCAAGCAGTACGCGGACGCCCGCTCCATGCTGTTCATCGGGCGCGTACGCGGCTACCCCGTCGCCCGCGAGGCCTCCCTCAAGCTCAAGGAGGTCTCGTACATCCACGCCGAGGCCTACCCCGCCTCCGAGCTCAAGCACGGCCCCCTCGCGCTCATCGAGCCCGCGCTCCCCACGGTCGCGATCGTCCCGGACGACGACCTTCTGGAGAAGAACCGCGCCGCCCTGGAGGAGATCAAGGCCCGCAGCGGCAAGATCCTCGCGGTCGCGCACCAGGAGCAGGAGAAGGCCGACCAGACCATCCTCGTCCCGAAGAACGAGGACGAGCTGGACCCGATCCTGATGGGCATCCCGCTCCAACTCCTCGCCTACCACACGGCGTTGGCCCTGGGCCGCGACATCGACAAGCCGCGCAACCTGGCCAAGTCCGTCACCGTCGAGTAGTCCTGCCGCGGAGACATCGCACACCCGCACATGAACGACCCCTCGCGCGTGCCACCAAGCGTGCGAGGGGTCGTTCTTCAGGGGCCAGGGGCGCCCATTCCCCCGACCCGCGCCTGCCTGAGCCGGTAGCCGTCACTCCCCGGTCGGCAGGTGGTCGTGCCCCTGTACGTACCCTTCACAAGGGCGCAAAGCACCTCTACGCGCGAGTAGATTTATCTACATACAAAGGAAGTTGACGCCTCGCCACCCTCATCCCACCTGGGACGCGAGGCCGTCAGGGAATGACCACGACGGGGCGTTGCGCGCGGCGCGCGAGCCGGCCCGCGACCGAGCCGAAGATGCGCCCCACGATCCCGTGCGTCGATCCGACGACGATGGCGTCCGCGGAGTACTCCCGGCCGACCTCTTCGAGTTCGTGGCAGATGTCGCCGCCGCGCTCGACCAGGATCCACGGCACCTCGGCCAGATAGTCCGCACAGGCCAGCTCCAGACCGAGCACTTCCGTGCGGTGATCCGGCACGTCGACGAAGACCGGCGGCTCACAGCCCGCCCACACCGTGGTGGGGAGCCGGTTGGCGACATGCACGATGATCAGGCCCGAGCCCGAGCGATGGGCCATCCCGATCGCGTACGAGAGAGCGCGTTCACTGGAGGTCGAGCCGTCGAATCCGACGACGACCCCGTGCCGGAAGGCCGGATCGCAGGAATGACGTGGTTGTTCCGCCGCCTGGGGGGTCGCCGTGGGATCGGCGACCTGCCGCTTGCGGTCCGCTGGTTCGGAGAATTCGTGACCGGCCATGGGTGTCTCGGCGAAGGAGTCCTCTGTGGGAGGGTCGGCTCTGTTCGGGTCGTACAACGCAGTGTGGAGCGGATCGGACAAGTGCGGACAAGATCGGGCAGGGTCGAGGAGGAGCGGCGACCACCGGAGCTGTGTCCGGGAATCATCTTCCCAACCCCATACCCCCAAGGGTACGGCGACACTCCTCTCCTGCCCAGAGCTCGCTGTCGGCCCTGCGGGAGCCTCACGGCGTTCACCGGAGCATGCATGAGCGGCGCCCGTATGGCAATGGTTGCTGCCTCGTACAGGCGGTTTGGGCACCCATGCGTGGGGCTGTCGTCGGCCACAAGGATCACGCCAGTGACCGGCCGCGCGACCACGCGTTGAACCTCGGTACGCCACCGCCACAGGGAGCCGCCGTGCCTGGACCGCCGCCAGTGTCCTCACGAGTCACGACGACCTCACGAGCCACGACGTCCTCACACGTCACGACGCAGGGCCACCGGCGCCCACCCGAGGGAGCGCGTGAGCGCCCGCGCGGGGGCGTTCCCGCCCCGCGCGCCGAGGAGGCACCCACTCCCCTGCAGGACTCCGCGAGCGATGTCGTGCGCTGGGCGGCATTCAGCTGCGTCCTGGTTCCCGTCGTCCTGGTGGGGTACGGGACCTCGCTGGCGGGAGCCGCCGGTTCGGCCCTCGGCCTTCTTGCCGTGACGGGGGTCTGCCGGCTGCTTCTGCGGCAGTCCGAGCGGGGGGCGGCGCGGCTGGTCGACGAGCGGCGCGACGAGCCGGCGGACGAGCGCCGCGGGCGGCACGGGCGGACGGCTCCGGGGGCACGCAGGGGCGGTCGGCATGCTGGTGGGTCAGCGCCCGTGGAGTGACCGATTCACGCGCACCTACCCATAACTTTTCAGCCAACTTCCTATGGCCATGCATTCCTTGGCCGAAGGGGTGCTCAACCCCGGTCCCACCAGGGCTGAAAGGCATGCGGAGGGCGCCTGAACCCTACGGGGACCGGCCACGGAGCTGAGGCGCACTTCCCAGCAACGCCCGTGAGTGCAACGCTTCGTGATCGACTGCTTCACGCCAAGTTGCCATGTCGACATAGTGCCGGGTCCTTAACTGGTCACCCCGGCAGCACGGGACGCAGTAGATTCGATCATGACTGTATTACGGCGGGGGACTGGTGGAGGACCGAGGGGAAACGTGCAGGAGCGACAGGTCCGACAGGAACGCCAAGAGCGCCGAGAACACAGGACACGCAGAGACAGAGCACGCCAAGAACAGGGAGCCGCGACGACCGAGGGGGGCTTAGCACCATGAGCCACGACTCCACTGCCGTGCAAGAAGCCGCGTCGCGGAAACTCGCCGGACGCCGCCGCAGGGAGATTGTCGCGGTGCTGCTGTTCAGCGGTGGCCCCATCTTCGAGAGTTCCATACCGCTCTCCGTGTTCGGGATCGACCGGCAGGACGCCGGGGTCCCCCGCTACCGGCTGCTGGTCTGCGCCGGTGAAGAGGGACCGCTGCGTACGACCGGGGGGCTCGAACTCACCGCGCCACATGGCCTGGAGGCGATAGGGCGGGCAGGCACCGTCGTGGTGCCGGCCTGGCGGTCGATCACCTCACCGCCGCCGCCGGAAGCGCTCGACGCGCTGCGTCGCGCGCACGAAGAGGGCGCCCGCATCGTGGGCCTGTGCACCGGGGCGTTCGTGCTCGCCGCGGCCGGTCTGCTCGACGGCCGTCCGGCGACCACGCACTGGATGTACGCGCCGACGCTGGCCAAGCGGTATCCGTCCGTCCACGTGGATCCGCGTGAGCTCTTCGTCGACGACGGGGACGTGCTCACCAGCGCGGGCACCGCGGCCGGAATTGATCTGTGCCTGCACATCGTGCGCACGGATCATGGCAACGAGGCGGCGGGCGCGCTCGCGCGCAGGCTCGTCGTGCCTCCGCGCCGGGCCGGCGGTCAGGAGCGCTATCTCGACCGGTCGCTGCCCGAGGAGATCGGCGCGGATCCGCTGGCCGAGGTCGTCGCCTGGGCGCTGGAGCATTTACACGAACAGTTCGACGTGGAGACGCTGGCCGCGCGCGCGTACATGAGCAGGCGCACCTTCGACCGCAGGTTCCGCTCGCTCACCGGGAGCGCTCCCCTGCAGTGGCTGATCACTCAGCGCGTGCTGCAGGCACAGCGGCTGCTCGAGACCTCCGACTACTCCGTCGACGAGGTCGCGGGCCGCTGCGGCTTCCGCTCGCCCGTGGCCCTGCGCGGCCACTTCCGGCGCCAGCTGGGTTCGTCGCCCGCCGCCTACCGGGCCGCTTACCGCGCCCGCAGGCCGCAGGGGGGTGAGCGGGCACTGCTGGAATCGGCGGCGCCCGTGCCCGCCACGGCGACGGTGAACGCGGAGGGCACGGGACCCGTGCCCTCGCAGACCCGGCGTACGGCGGCCGCGAGTGCCGTCGGCCCGTCGGCCTCGCTGACCGCGGAGCCGGGGAAGCCGAACTCGGATGTGTACGCGCCAGGACGTCCGCCACTGCCCGGCCAGAGGAGTGCGCCGTAGGGTAAGACGCATGAACGATCGCATGGTGTGGATCGACTGCGAGATGACCGGGCTCTCGCTGACGGATGACGCACTTATCGAGGTGGCCGCACTGGTCACCGACTCGGAACTGAACGTGCTCGGCGAAGGTGTGGACATCGTGATCCGCCCGCCGGACGCGGCGCTGGAGACCATGCCCGAGGTGGTGCGCAAAATGCACACCACCTCGGGGCTCCTCGACGAGCTGGCAGCGGGCACGACGCTGGCCGACGCCGAGGAGCAGGTCCTGGCGTACGTACGTGAGCACGTCAAGGAGCCACGGAAGGCGCCGCTCTGCGGCAACTCGGTCGGCACCGACCGCGGCTTCCTGCTGCGTGACATGCGGACCCTGGAGGAGTTCCTCCACTACCGCATCGTCGACGTGTCCTCCATCAAGGAACTGGCCCGGCGGTGGTACCCCCGGGCCTACTTCAACAGCCCGGACAAGAACGGCAACCACCGGGCACTGGCCGACATCCGCGAGTCCATCGCCGAGCTGCGTTATTACCGCGAGGCGGTCTTCGTGCCGCAGCCCGGACCGGATTCGGACACCGCGAAAGCGATCGCGGCGAAGTACGTTCTGCCTGCGGAGTAGCCTCGGCGGATCACCTCTGTACGGGGTCCGGGCTGCATCCTCCGGGGGGCGACCCCCGGGCCCCCAGCCCCGTAACCACCCCTCGTACGGGGTCCGGAAAAACGCGTGCGCGAGCACCCCTTCGGACCCTGTACACTTTTTCTCGGCCGGTCAGAAGAACGCAGGACGACCGGACATGGTGGGTGTAGCTCAGTTGGTAGAGCACCTGGTTGTGGTCCAGGTGGCCGCGGGTTCAAGTCCCGTCACTCACCCTGAATGATCAAGGCCCGGTCCGCGCAAGCGGACCGGGCCTTCTTCGTGTCTCACCCTCGGGCGCTCAGGACGACGCCCGCTGCACCAGTTCCGTGGGCAGGACCAGCTGGCGGTGTTCCAGGCGGCGGGCCGATGCCGGGCGGTCGTCGGCGATCTCGGCCAGCAGGAGGTCGATCATCGCGCGGCCCATCTCCTCGATCGGCTGGCGCACGCTCGTCAGGGGCGGGTCCATGTGGCGGGCGATCGCCGAGTCGTCGAAGCCGACCAGCGCCACGTCGTCGGGTATCCGGCGCCCGGCCTCGCGCAGGACCTGGCGGGCGCCGGCCGCCATCACGTCGGAGCCCGCGAAGACCGCGTCCACGTCCGGGAAGGCCGCGAGCAGCTCCGTCATCGCCCTGCGGCCGCCCTCCTCCGTGAAGTCGCCCGGCGCGATCAGCCGCTCGTCCACGGGCCGGCCCGCGTCCGACAGCGCCGCGCGGTAGCCGTCGAGGCGGCGCTGGGCGCCGTAGACGTCCAGGCGGCCCGTGATGGTGGCTATACGGGTGCGGCCACGTGACAGGAGGTGTTCGACCGCGGAGTGGGCCCCGGCGAAGTTGTCGGAGTCGACGGAGGGCAGCTGCTCGTCGGCCGAGCGGCGGCCGCTGATCACCGCGGGGATCTCCAGCTGGGCAAGGAGGTCCGGCAGCGGGTCGTCGGCGTGCACCGAGACGAGCAGGACGCCGTCCACGCGGTGGGCCGCGAGGTACTGGGCCAGGCGCTGCCGCCTGCGGTCGTTCCCGGCGAAGATCAACAGGAGCTGCATCTCCGTCTCGCTGAGCTCCGCGCCGACCCCGCGCAGGACGTCGGAGAAGTACGGCTCGGCGAAGAAGCGGGTCTCGGGCTCGGGCACGACCAGGGCGATGGCGTCGGTGCGGTTGGCGGCGAGGGCGCGGGCCGCTGTGTTCGGAACGTAACCGAGCTCGGCGACGGCGGCCTCGACGGCCGTCCGGGTGGCCTCGCTGACCCGCGGCGAGCCGTTGATCACCCGGGAGACCGTCCCGCGGCCCACTCCCGCCCTCGCGGCGACCTCCTCCAGGGTCGGTCGTCCGCCGCTGCGGCCGCGTGGTCCGTGAGCTGGCATTGTCCGCCTCCCGTCGCACTTCCCCCGGGCGAGGAATGTAGAGGAATGTAACAGCCCGATCTTCGCCGGTCGGATGGGCTGATCGCGTGGGCCTTCTCGTAACAGCCCGATAACTGAAGACATATCTCTATGTCCGGTCCCTTGACACCCCCGCTCCCAGCCACGACTCTTCAACTCATCACTTGTGGGAGCGCTCCCACAGTACCTGACACGTACACATCCCGCACGTTCCCCGCCCGAGCCGAAGAGTCAAGCAACGGGGCAAGAAGTGCAGTTGGCCGGGGGGTCGGCACGTCAGGCAACAGGAGGACGTAATGCGCACGAGTTCCCGCCGACCCGGTCGGCTGGTGGCCCTCGCGGCCGTGACCGCGCTGGCCGGCAGCCTGCTGGCCGGTTGTTCCAGCGATGACGACAGCAGCTCGGAGGGCGGCGACGGCAAGGTCACGCTCAATGTGGGCACGTTCGGTGTGCTTGGCCTCAAGCAGGCCGGTCTCTACGCCGAGTACGAGAAGTCGCACCCGAACATCAAGATCAAAGAGAACGTGATCGAGCGGAACGACGCCTACTACCCGAAGCTCCTCACCCAGCTCCAGTCCGGCGCGGGTGTCAATGACGTCGCCGCCATCGAAGTCAGCAACATCACCGAGGTCGTACAGACCCAGGGCGCCAAGTTCGAGGATTTGAGCAAGGCCGAGGGCGTGGACAAGTCCACGTACCTCGACTGGAAGTGGAAGCAGGCCACGACCGAGGACGGCAAGACGGTCGGCCTCGGCGTCGACATCGGCCCGACGGCGCTGTGTTACCGCAAGGACCTCTTCAAGAAGGCCGGTCTGCCCACCGACCGCGAGGAGCTCGCCAAGGAGTGGGCCGGCGACTGGGACAAGTACGTCGCGCTCGGCGACAAGTACATGAAGAAGGCCCCCGATGGCACCAAGTTCGTCGACTCCGCATCCAGCGTCTACAACGCTGTCTTCGCCGGTGCCACCGAGCGGTACTACGACAAGAGCGGCAAGGAGATCTACGAGAAGAGCCAGGGCCGCAAGGACGCCTGGGACGCGGCGATGAAGGTCGCGGACGGCGACATGTCGTCCAAGCTCAAGCAGTTCGACCCGACGTGGGACCAGGGCTTCGCCAACGCCAAGTTCGCCACCGTGGCCTGCCCCGCGTGGATGGCCGGCTACATCCAGGAGAAGACGGGCCCGGAGGGCAAGGGCCAGTGGGACATGGCCAAGGCGCCCACCGACGGCAACTGGGGCGGCACCTTCCTCGGTGTGCCGAGCGCGGGCAAGCACAAGAAGGAGGCGACCGAGCTCGCCGTCTGGCTGACGCAGCCCGAGCAGCTCGCCAAGGTCTTCGCCAAGCAGGCCAGCTTCCCGTCGACGCCGTCGGCGTACGACACGCTGAAGCCGTCCCCGGCGACCAAGGCGTACTTCAGTGACGCGCCCATCACCGAGATCTTCGCCGACATCGCGAAGAACACCCCCTCGGCCATCTACGGCCTGAAGGACGCCCAGATCGGCCAGTCCATCACGGACATCGGTGTGCTCCAGGTGGAGCAACAGGGCAAATCTCCGGCTGAGGGCTGGGAGGCCGCGCAGAAGGAGATCAAGGATGTTCTGGGACAGTGACGCGCATGTCCGAGACCGCTGAGTACGCCGAGACCGCGTCCCCCGAAGAGGGGGGCGCGGCCCCGGCCGCGTCCGGGAGGCGCACGTCCTCCCCCACGTCCTCGTGGCGCAGCCGCCTGTACCGCTGGGACATAAAGGCGTCGCCGTACGTCTTCGTCGCCCCCTTCTTCCTCTTCTTCGGTGCCTTCGGCCTCTTCCCGCTGCTCTACACCGGGTGGGCCTCGCTGCACCGCCTGTCGCTGACCGACCTCGACGGCAGCACCTGGATCGGCCTGGAGAACTACACCAACCTGCTGCAGAGCGACTACTTCTGGAACGCGCTCGGCAACACCTTCACCATCGGCGTCATCTCCACCGTCCCGCAGCTGGCCGTCGCGCTCGGCATCGCGCATCTGCTCAACTACAAGCTGCGCGGCTCCACCCTGTGGCGCGTGGCGATGCTCGCCCCGTACGCCACCTCGGTGGCGAGTGCCTCGCTGGTCTTCACGCTGCTCTTCGCGTGGGACGGCGGCATGGTCAACTGGCTGGCCGGGTCCATCGGCATCGACCCGATCAACTGGCGTGAATCCTCCTGGGGTTCGCAGTTCGCGGTGTCGTCGATCGTCATCTGGCGGTGGACCGGCTACAACGCGCTGATCTATCTGGCGGCGATGCAGGCCGTGCCGCACGACCTGTACGAGTCGGCGTCGCTCGACGGCGCCTCGCGCTGGCAGCAGTTCCGGCACGTGACGATCCCGATGCTGCGGCCGACGATCCTGTTCACGGTGGTCGTCTCGACGATCGGGGCGACCCAGCTCTTCGGTGAGCCGCTGCTGTTCGGCGGCACGGCGGGGTCCAAGGGCGGCGCGGACCACCAGTTCCAGACCCTTGGCCTCTATCTGTACGACCAGGGCTGGATCAACGGCCATCTGGGCCGGGCCTCGGCCGTCGCCTGGCTGATGCTCGTGATCCTGCTGCTCATCGCCGCGGTCAATCTGCTGATCGCCCGACGTCTGAGGAAGGCCCAATGAAGTCCCGCACCTCGGGCCCGACGACGGACCTCGCATCGGACCCGCCGACCGACGTGATCACGAGCCCGAAGGACGCTCCCGCGCCGCGCCCCAAGTCGGGGCGCCCGCTGGGGCTCAAGGCCGGGCGCACGATGCACGCGGGTCCCTGGACCTACATCGTGCTCACGCTGTTCACGGCCGTGTCGCTGGCCCCACTGATCTGGACGGCGATCGCGGCGTCCCGTACGAGCGGGCGGCTCGCCCAGACCCCGCCGCCCCTGTGGTTCGGCGGGAACCTCTTCAAGAACCTGGAGCGGGCCTGGGTGGAGGCGAGCCTGGGCGACGCGATGCTGAACACCACGATCGTGGCGGGCAGCATCACCATCGGCACCGTCCTGTTCTCCACGATCGCGGGATTCGCCTTCGCCAAGCTGAAGTTCAAGTTCAGCGGTCTGCTGCTCCTGCTTACGATCGGCACGATGATGGTGCCGCCGCAGCTGAGTGTCGTACCCCTCTATCTGTGGGTCGCCGACCTGCAGTGGACCAATCAGCTCCAGGCGGTGATCCTGCCGACGTTCGTGAGCGCCTTCGGGGTGTTCTTCATGCGGCAGTACCTGCTTCAGGCACTGCCGAGCGAGCTCATCGAGGCGGCGCGGATGGACGGGGCGAGCAGTCTGCGGATCATCTGGCACGTGGTGTTCCCCGCGGCTCGGCCCGCGATGGCGGTGCTCGGCCTGCTGACGTTCGTGATGGCCTGGAACGACTTCCTCTGGCCGATCATCGCGCTGAACCAGTCGAACCCCACCGTGCAGGTGGCGCTCAACTCCCTTGGTACGGGCTACATCCCGGACCGGGCGGTGATCATGGCGGGTGCCCTGCTCGGCACACTGCCGCTGCTCCTGGCGTTCATCCTCTTCGGCAAGCAGATCGTGAGCGGCATCATGCAGGGCGCCGTCAAGGGCTGAGGCCCGGCACCCCGTCGATTCCTCCCCGCCAGGGCCGAGCCGCCGCCATCTCGGCCCTGGCCGTCCGCCCCATCCGCCCAGCCCCTCTCCCCCCTTGTCCTTTTCCCCTTCCCATGGGAGCGCTTCCATGCCTGAATCCCTTGCCTTTCCGGCCGACTTCCTCTGGGGTGCCGCCACGTCCGCGTACCAGATCGAGGGCGCCGTACGTGAAGACGGCCGCACCCCTTCCATCTGGGACACCTTCAGCCACACGCCCGGCAGGACGGTCGGCGGCGACACCGGTGACGTGGCCGTCGAGCACTACCACCGTTACCGCGACGATGTGGCGCTCATGGCTGACCTCGGCCTGAACGCCTACCGGTTCTCCGTCTCCTGGTCGCGGGTGCAGCCCACCGGCCGCGGCCCCGCCGTCCAGCGCGGTCTCGACTTCTACCGGCGGCTCGTCGACGAGCTGCTCGCCAAGGGCATCAAGCCCGCCCTGACCCTCTACCACTGGGACCTGCCCCAGGAGTTGGAGGACGCGGGCGGCTGGCCCGTACGGGAGACCGCCCATCGCTTCGCCGAGTACGCGGGCTTCGTCGCCGAGGCGCTCGGTGACCGCGTCGAGTCGTGGATCACGCTCAACGAGCCGTGGTGCAGCGCCTTCCTCGGCTACGGCTCCGGAGTGCACGCGCCCGGCCGCACCGACCCGGCGGCCGCGCTGCAGGCCGCGCACCATCTCAACCTCGCGCACGGCCTGGGCACCCAGGCGTTGCGTGCCGCGCTGCCGGCCCGCGCCCGGGTCGCGGTGAGCCTCAACTCCTCGGTGGTCAGGGCGGTTTCGGACAGCCCGGAGGACCAGGATGCCCGCCGCCGCATCGACAACCTCGCCAACGGCGTCTTCCACGGCCCGATGCTGCACGGCGCCTACCCGGCGGACCTCCTCGCGGACACCGCCCGCATCACCGACTGGTCCTTCGTGCAGGACGGTGACCTGGCCGCCGCCCACCAGCCGCTGGACGCGCTCGGCCTGAACTACTACACGCCCGCGCTGGTCTCGGCGGCGCATAACGACCCGGCGAACGCACGCAACGACGGACACGGCGCCAGCGATCACTCGCCGTGGCCGGGATCCGACGACGTGGCCTTCCACCAGACGCCGGGCGACCGCACCGAGATGGGCTGGACCATCGACCCGACGGGCCTGCACGACCTGATCATGCGCTACACCCGGGAGGCGCCGGGCCTGCCGCTGTACGTCACCGAGAACGGCGCGGCCTACGACGACAAGCCCGATCCGGAGGGCCGCGTCCACGACCCCGAGCGCATCGCCTACCTGCACGGGCACTTGGCCGCCGTACGCCGGGCCATCACGGACGGCGCCGACGTCCGCGGCTACTACCTGTGGTCCCTGCTGGACAACTTCGAATGGTCCTACGGCTACAGCAAGCGCTTCGGCGCGGTGTACGTCGACTACGAGACGCAGGCCCGTACCCCCAAGTCCAGCGCGCACTGGTACGCGGGCGTCGCGTCCAGCGGTGAGCTGCCACGGGAGGTCGTCGCGGGCTGACCCGCGGGGTCGGCATCCCGAGGGGTCGAGTGGCACCGCGCCACTCGGCTCCTTAGGTTGCCGATATGCCATATATCGCAAGAGAACAGGCACGGTGAGCGCCGATGGGCGTACTCCGTGACCACCCCGAGCTGGCACTGTTCGTCTGCCTCGCCCTGGGCTACCTCGTGGGCAAGATACGCGTCGGCCCCATCACGCTCGGCGGCATCTGCGGCACCTTGATCGTCTCGCTCCTTCTCGGCGCCTGGGCCAAGGTCGTCGTCTCCGACGACGTCAAGACGATCTTCTTCGCGCTTTTCATCTTCGCCCTCGGCTATCTCGCGGGCCCCCAGTTCTTCTCCAACCTCAACCGCGAGAGCCTGCGCTTCTTCGCGCTCTGCGGGATCGAGCTCGTCTGCGTCCTGGGCATCGCGCTCGGCCTGGCCAAGGCCTTCGACCTGGATGTCGGCACCGCGTCGGGCATCCTGGCGGGCGCGGCCACCGAGTCGGCCGTCGTCGGCACGGCGACCGAGGCCATCGGCAAGCTCGACGGCCTCACCCCGGGCCAGATCACCCAGTACCAGGGGCACGTCGCCACCGCGTACACGGTCTGCTATCTCTTCGGCCTGATCACCATCGTGCTCTACACCAGCCAGATCATGCCGATGATGCTGCGCATCAACCTGCGGGACGCCTCGCGCGAGCTGTGGGAGAAGATGCGCGGCGCGGGCGGTGGTCTGGAGTCCGACGAGCGCCAGGCGCTGCCGGGCATGGTCGGCCGCACCTATCTGGTGACCACGGGCGACGGCAGGACCGTCGGCGACCTGGAGGCGGAGCTCGACGGTCGGGTCACCGTCGAGGCCGTCAAGCGCGGCAGCAAGGAGCTCACCCCCGCGCCCGGCCTGGCGCTCACCCTCTCCGACCTGGTCCTGGTGGTCGGCCGCCGCGCCAACGTCATCGAGTCCGGGCACCTCATCGGCCCCGAGACCCCCGGCATCCCGGGTGTCGACACCCCGCTGGCCACCGCCCAGGTCGCCGTCACCGAGAAGACGACGGACGGCATGAGCGTGGACGACCTCCAGCGCGCGCACCCCGAGTTCATCAAGGATGGCGTCTACGTCACCGACGTACTGCGCGGCGATCAGCATCTGCCCGCGGCCGGCGGCACCACCGTGCGCCGCGGTGACGTGCTCACCCTGGTGGGCGCGCGCTCGGGCCTGAACAAACTGGTCGGCCGGATCGGCGCGGTCGTCAAGAACGACGCCACCGACTTCATCTATCTGGGTCTGGGCATCGCGGCCGGTTCCCTGCTCGGGCAGGTCGTCGTGCACTTCGGCGACGTGCCCATGTCGCTCGGCACGGGCGGCGGCTGTCTGATCTCCGGGCTGCTCTTTGGCTGGTTCCGCTCCCGCAAGCAGACCTTCGGGGCCTTCCCGCCGCAGGCCGCGAACACCCTCAAGGACATGGGCCTGGCCATCTTCATCGCCTGTACGGGACTGGTCTCGGGGCCGCAGGCCTGGCCGCTGCTCAAGCAGTACGGAGTGTTGCTGCCGTTCGCCGGGATCGCGATGGTCCTGGTGCCCGCGACGATCTCGCTGATCGTGGGCCGCAAGCTCCTGAAGATCGAGAAACCGCTCCTGATCGGTGCCATCGCGGGCCAGCAGTGCTCGACCCCGGCGATCACCTCCGTCACCCAGGTGGCCCAGAGCTCGGTCCCGTTGCTCGGTTACACGATCACCTACGCCCTCTCGAACTTCCTGCTGCCTCTGACCGGGCCCATCCTCGTCGGCGTACTGGGGGCATAGACAATGATCGACTTCCTCAACCGGAACATCTTCCAGCCCCACCCCGAGCTGCTGGTCTTCATCACCGTGGCGCTCGGCTTCCTCTTCGGGAAGCTGCGCTACAAGGCCATCGGACTCGGCGCGGTCACCGGCTGTCTCATCGCGGGGCTGCTGCTCGGGGCGCAGTTCAAGGTCGAGATCGACGGGACGGTGAAGAACCTCTTCTTCACGATGTTCCTCTTCGCCCTCGGCTACAAGGTCGGCCCGCAGTTCTTCCGCGGCCTGAAGAAGGACGGCCTTCCGCAGGTCCTCAACGCGGTCGTCGTCTGCGTCACCGGCCTCCTCGTCTGCTGGGCCTTCGCCGCGATGCTCGGCTACGGCCCCGGCCTCTCGGCGGGGCTGCTCGGCGGGGCGCTCACGCAGTCCGCCGTCATCGGAGTCGCGGGCGACGCGATCTCCAACCTGCCGGGGCTCAGCTCCGCGCAGGCCAAGAGCGAGTCGAACCTGGTCGCCATCGGGTACGCCGTGACGTACCCCCTCGGCACGATCCTCTGCGCGATGCTTCTCGCCAACGTGCTGCCCAAGCTCTACCGGCGTGACCTCGCGGCCGAATCGGCGGCGCTGGCACGCGAGTTGGACGCGCCCGGCGACAACCCCGACCTGGCCGAGGGCTACTACGAGGTCGTCCTGCGCGCCTACACCATCCAGCGCCCCGACCTCGCGGGACGCACCATCGAGGACTTCGAGAACCAGCAGCGCGAGCTGGGCCGCCGGGTCTACATCACCCGCGTACGCAGGGAGGGGAACATCCTCGACCACGACCAGCGGACCAGCTTGCGCGCGGGTGACGTCGTCGCGCTGAGCGCGCTGCGCGGCTCCCTCGTCGAGTTCGACCCCCGTACGCACATCGGCGCCGAGACCGATGACGTCGAACTCCTCGGCTACCAGACCGAGTCACTGCACGTGGTGGCCTCCGAGAAGGGCCAACTGGGCAAGAGCATCGCGGACTTGCGACGCGAGCCGTTCATGGTCGGGGTCTACGTGGACAAGCTGTACCGCTCCGGCGCCGAGTTCCCCTACCGCCTCTCCACGAAGCTGGAGCGCGGCGACACCCTGATCCTCACCGGCCCCAAACGCCTCGTGGACCCGGCGGGCAAGGAGATCGGCAAGCCCGTGCCGACGTCCTTCGCCACCGACATGATCTGGGTGGGCCTCGGCATCTTCCTCGGCGGCTGCATCGGCATCCCGGCGCTCACCGCGGGCGGTGTGCCGATCTCGCTCTCCACCTCCGGCGGCGCGCTCATCATGGGCCTGGTCTTCGGGTGGATCCGCGGCAAGTACCCGACGTACGGGAACGTCCCGCCCGGTGCCCAGTGGTTCATGGACACCCTCGGGCTCTGCCTCTTCGTCGCCGTCGTCGGCATCAACGCCGGGCCCAGCTTCACCTCCGGCCTTTCGACGGCGGGCTGGGGGCTGCTCCTGTTCGGGGCCATCGCCACGGTGATTCCGCTGATCGTCGGCTTCCTCTTCGGTCACTACGTCCAGAAGATCCGCTTCCCGATCCTGATGGGCGTCCTCGCGGGCGGCCAGACGACCACCGCGGCGATCGGCGCGATCAACGAATCGTCGCGGTCCCAGATCCCCACGCTCGGCTACACCATCCCGTACGCCGTCGGAAACGTGCTCCTGACCATCTGGGGCGCCGTCATCGTCCTGCTCCACCACTGACCCCCCGCTCCCCCACGTGAGGAACGAGCCGTGCCCAAGACCACCTTCACCCGCGCGGAAATCCAGTCGTTCGCCCAGCTCAGCCCGTTCGAGCTGAAGGACAAGTTCATCCAGATCGCCCAGGCGGTGCAGGCCGACAAGCCGGGGCAGAAGGAGACCTCCAGCGTTCAGATGCTCAACGCCGGACGCGGCAACCCCAACTGGATCGCCACGGGCCCCCGCGAGGCCTTCTACGCGCTCGGCTATTTCGCCCTCTCCGAGTCCCGCCGCGTCTGGACCGCCGACGACCTCGGCGGCATGCCGGAGAAGGCGGGCTCCGGCGCCCGCTTCGACACCTTCGTGCACCGGCACCCGGACCTGCCCGGCATCGACCTGCTCCAGAAGTGCGTGGAGCACGCCGTCGAGCGGTTCGGTTTCGACAGGGACGAGTTCGTGCACGAGCTGACGGACAGCTCGGTCGGCGACAACTACCCCGTGCCGGACCGGATGCTGAAGCACGCGGAGCAGATCGTGCGCGGCTATCTGGCCGACGAGATGTTCGACAAGAAGCCGCCCGCCGACCATCTCTCGCTCTTCGCCACCGAGGGCGGCACGGCAGCGATGTGCTACATCTTCGACTCGCTCATGAAGAACGGCATCCTGCACAAGGGCGACAAGATCGCCCTGATGGTGCCGGTGTTCACGCCGTACGTCGAGATTCCCGAGCTCGACACGTACGAGTTCGAGGTGACGTACGTCCAGGCCAGCATGTTCGCCGAGGAGGGCGTGCGGGAGTGGCGCTATCCGGAGGAGGAGGTCGCGAAGCTCGCCGACCCCGACATCAAGATGGTCTGCCTGGTCAATCCCTCCAACCCGCCCTCGCTCGCGCTGAGTCAGCGGGTCGCGGACCAGATCAAGCAGATCGTCGCCACGTCGAACCCGAACCTGCTGATCGTGACGGACGACGTGTACGGGACGTTCGTCGAGGGCTTCCGCTCCATCGCCGCCGACCTGCCGCGCAACACGCTGCTCGTCTACTCGTACTCCAAGCACTACGGCGCCACCGGCTGGCGGCTCGGCGTCATCGGTCTGCACGACGACAACGTCATCGACGAGCTGATCGCGGCGCTGCCGCAGGCCGAGAAGGACCGGCTCGCCAAGCGGTACGGGACGCTGACGCTCGACCCGGAGAAGATCAGGTTCATCGACCGCCTGGTCGCGGACTCCCGGCAGGTGGCCCTGAACCACACCTCGGGGCTCTCGCTCCCGCAGCAGATGATGATGGTCCTGTTCTCCCTCTTCGACATGCTGGAGGAGGGACAGGCATACAAGCTGCGCATCCGCGCGATCGTCCAGCAGCGGCTCGAACTCCTCCTTGAGGGGGCCGAGATGAAGATCTCGGACGATCCGCACCGGGCCGGTTACTACATCGAACTCGATCTGCTCGCCGAGGCCGAACGCGTCCACGGCAAGGACTTCGCCGACTTCCTGGAGAAGAACTACGAGCCGGTCGACCCGCTGTTCCGGCTCGCCGAACAGACCCATGTGGTGCTGCTGAACGGGGGCGGCTTCGAGGGCCCCGAGTGGTCGGTGCGGGTGTCGCTCGCCAACCTGGACGACCTCGACTACCTGAAGATCGGCCACCACCTGCGGGCGATCTTCCACGACTACGCGGCGGAGTGGCAGGCGAGCAAGGCCTGAGCGTGAGGGGAGCATGAGGGGCGCCCCGACCGGGTGGGGGGATGCCGGTCGAGGCGCCTGGGGGGGTGGCGGCTACTGGGGTTTGTACTGGATTCCTGCGGGCCTACTTGTAGGCGCCGAACGCCTTCGTGAAGGCCAGCGGCTCCTGCTCGATCGACGAACAGGTCGGCTGGGCACCGTTGTTGGCGCCGCCCTCACAGGCCTTGTCGCGGGTCGATGACCACATGGCGAGCCAGCCGAGACCCTTCTCCTCGGCGAACTTCACCAGCTGCGTGGCGTCATCGACCTTGAAGATCTCGGTGGTGACGTCGTTCACGCCGATCATCGGGGTGACCGCGACGGTCTTCCACGCCGCCTCGTCGGACAGGTCGAGTGCGCCCTTGATCTGCTTCTGCGTGGCGGTCGCCGCGTCGATGGCGTACTGGCCCATGTCGCCGCTGTAGGACGGCCCGTAGTCCATCGCCATGATGTTGACGGCGGAGACCTGTACCCCGTTCTTCTTGGCGTCGGCGACGAGGTCGACGCCCGGCTGGGTCAGACCCTCGGGCATGACGGGCAGCGTGAACGATACGTCCAGGCCCTCGTGGTCCTTCTGCAGCTGCGCGATGGCCTGGGCGCGGTGGGTGTTGGCGGCGGTCTCCGGAAGGGCCGCGCCCTCGATGTCGAAGTCGACCTTCGTCAGCTTGTACTTGTCGATGACCTTGCCGTACGCCTTGGCGAGCTCGTCGGCACTGGAGCACTTGAGGCCCAGCTCGGAGCCCGCCGCGCCACCGAAGGACACGCGTACGTCGCCGCCCTTGGCCCGCAGGGCTTCGATCTGCGAGGCGACCTTGTCGTCGTCGAGCCCGGTGGTGCCGCCCCAGAGGGGTTCGCAGCTGCCGCCGGAGGTGATGAAGGCGAGGGTGAACTCCTTGACGCCGGTCTTCTCCGCGGTGTCGACGAGGTCGTACGCGGGAGCGAGCGACGTGTCCACGAAGGGGGCGAACTTGGCCTGGGCGGCCGCCTTGGCGGGGGCCTTCTCCGCGGGGGCCTTGGTCGCGAGGGCCGTCCCGGAGAAGAGGAAGGCGCCGCCGCCGACGAGGCCGGCGGCCACGAGCCCGCCTATGACCTTGGACCTGGTGCTCACCGTGCGCCGATGCGTGCTGCTCATCGCGTGCCTGCCTTAGCTGTGCGGGGGGTGGGGGTGCGTGCAGCAACTTAGCCCCGCGAGGGCGCGACATAGCGGGCAATCGGGGCTCTGCACTGGATCTTAGGGCGGGCTTAAGGAAGCGATCGGGGGCGTTTAATGGTGGGCTCCGGGGTGCTCCCGGGTGGGCTTCGGGGTGACCCCGGGTGCGAGCCGCGGATACCTTTCCGCGCTTCGCGCGGATCTTTTCCCGCCCACCCACCCGATTACCCCGCATCCGACCGTGAACGGAGCCAGGTAGTTTCCGTCCAGGGGCCGGCTCGGGGTATCGGGCCTAGCCGACGCTCGGGGTGCGCTTTCGGCGGCGTACGGCGGCACCCCGATGCCCCCGCCCCCCGGCGACCGGCCGCCGCCCGTCCAGCTGAATCCAGATCCGGACCTCGGTCCCACCGAGCACGGACCGCCCGATGCGGACATCACCACCGGTGGACTCCGCAAGCTGCCGCACGATGTCGAGCCCCAGGCCAGTGGACCCATCGGCCCCCGACCCCGCGCCCCGCGCCAACGCGGCCTCGGGGTCGGCGATCCCGGCCCCCGCGTCCGACACCAGGACGATCACCGCGTCCTCGCCGCTGTGCACGTCCACCGCGAACGCCGATCCCTCCCGCGTGTGCCGGAAGACGTTGCCGAGCAACGCGTCCAGGGAGGCGACCAGTTCGGGGCGCGCCACCGGGATCCACACCGGCCGCTCCACCCCCGCGACCCGCACCTCGCGCCCCTCGTCCTCCGCGAGCGCCGACCAGAAGGCCATGCGGTCCTGGATCACCTCGGAGGCGTCACAGCCCGCGCCGGGTCCGACCGCGGCGGTCTGCGGCTTGGCGTCGCGTGCGGTGCGGATGATCGTGTCGACCTCGCGCTCCAGCTTCTCCACCGCGATCCGGGTCTGCTCGGCCGCGGGGCCGTCGCCGAGGGAGGCAGCGTTGAGCCGCAGGACCGTCAGCGGGGTACGCAGGCGGTGCGACAGGTCCGCCGCCAGTTCCCGCTCGTTCGCCAGGAGTTGGACCACCTGGTCGGCCATCGAGTTGAACGCCACGGCGGCCAGGCGCAGTTCCTTCGGCCCCTCCTCCGGGACCCTCGCCCCCAGCTTCCCCTCGCCGAGGGACTGCGTGGCGCCCACGAGCCGCTTGGCGGGCTGCACCATGCGTACGCCGAGCCGGTCCGCCACCGCCACGGACCCGATGATCAGCGCGACGCCGACGCCCGCGAGCACCAGCCAGGCCGTGGTCACGCCGTTGCTGACCGCGCCCTCGGGCACGAAGATCTCGACGACGGCGATCTGGCCGGAGCTCAGCGCCGTCGGCTGGAGCAGCGCGAAACCGCCGTCGACTGTGGTCGTCCGCGCCCGGCCTTCCTTGCGCGTGGTCTCCACCGCGTCGGCGTCCGCACGCCCGTCGCCGATGTCGAGGGCGGGCGCCTTGTCGATGGCCGGCACGTACACGGCCATGCGGCCCTCGCCGCCCGCCTCGGACGTGGCGACGGCCCGCGTCAGCTGGTCGCGGTCGGTGGTGATGGAGAGCGTGGGGCCCATGCCGGCCGCGTGCCGCTCCGCGTTCGAGAAGGCCCTGTCCCGCGCCATCTCCTGGATGACGAGGCCGAGCGGCACCGCGAAGGCGACCACGACCATCGTCGTGACGGCCAGGCACACCTTGACGAGCGCCCACCTCACAGCGGTGGCTCCAGCTTGACGCCGACACCCCGCAGCGTGTGCAGATAACGCGGCCGCGCGGCCGTCTCGCCCAGCTTCCTGCGCAGCCACGACAGATGTACGTCGATGGTCTGGTCGTCTCCGTAGCTCTGCTGCCACACCTCGGCGAGCAGCTCCTTGCGCGGTACGACGACACCGGGCCGCCCCGCGAGGAAGGCGAGCAGATCGAACTCGCGCCGGGTCAGGTCCAGGCGCGCCCCGTCCAGCTCGGCCTGGCGGCGCAGCGGGTCGATGGCGAGCCCGCCGACCCGTATCTCCCGGCTCGGCGGGGCCTCCCCCGCCGTGACGCGCGAACGGCGCAGGACGGCGGCCATGCGGGCCGATAGGTGCTCGACGGAGAACGGCTTGGTCAGGTAGTCGTCGGCGCCGTCGTTCAGGAGCCGGACGATCTCGGTCTCGTCGTCACGCGCGGTGGCGATGATCACGGGGACGTCGGTGATCCCGCGCAGCATCTTCAATGCCTCGGAACCGTCCAGGTCGGGCAGACCGAGGTCCAGGATCACCACGTCGAACCGGAAATGGGCCACCTCGCGCAGCGCCTCAAGGGCGGTGCCGACGCTGCGCACGGTGTGCGTTGCCTCGGTCAGATGCCGGATGAGAGCGGAGCGTACGAACTGGTCATCCTCGACGACGAGCACACTTGCCATGGGCGGCACCGTACGCCATATGAGTGAGCCCGGTCCTCCTGGGACGCCGAGGGGCCCTGTGGTGCAGTATGGCTCGCGATGCGCAGAGGACTCATACACGCAATGGCTTGGTCGCTCGCCACGGGCGCGGCGGTCACGCTCTCCTGGTGGGGTGTCCACACGGTCATGGCGGGCACCGCCTACGACCCGCCGCGCGCCGTGCCGCTGGCCGCCGACGGCGACCGTGCCGAGCCGCTCTCCTCCTCCACGCACCGCCCGGACCCGGCGCCGACCCCATCGCCCTCGAAGTCGAAGAAGCCCCCGAAGTCGTCGAAGTCGTCGAAGCCCCCCGAGAGCGAGCCGTCTAAGACGAGGACGAGCAAGCCGGGCACCCCCTCCACCCCCGCCCCCGCGCCGGGCAACGTGAAGAGCTACTCCTCCGAGGGCGGCCGGGTCGTCTTCGACCTCGGCAAGGACTCCGCGACGCTGGTGTCGGCGACCCCGGCGGCGGGCTGGTCGGTTCAGGTGTGGAAGCAGGACACCTGGATCCGGGTGGAATTCACGTCGGGCGCCGACAAGGTCTCGGTGTTCTGCACGTGGCACGACCACGCCCCGGCCGTGGAGATCAACGAGTACTGACCGGTCGGTTCGGCGGAACGACCAGACTTCGGAAAATCCGGCGGAACGGCCTCAGCGGACCGTCCTCAGCGGGCCGTCCTCAGCGGAACACCGAGGGCGGCGGCGCCGGCGACGCCACCGCGCTCGCGTCCGTGACCGCCGCCGCTCCCCCGCTGAAGTCGATGAGCGCCCTGCCGTGCTCGACCCGGGCCGGATGCGAGTCCCCCGCGCTGCGCCGGGTCAGCTCGGCGATCGGCAGCGGCAGGTCGGAGGCGACGAGCACCGCGTTGCCGAAGCGCTTGCCGCGCAGCACCGCGGGGTCGGCGATGAGCGCGAGCTCCGGGAAGAGCGTGGCGGCGGTGGCGAGCTGGCCGCGCAGATGCGCGAGGGGCGGCCCGTCGGCGAGGTTCGCGGCGTAGCACCCGCCGGGCTTCAGGACCCTGCGTACGTCACCGAGGAACTCGGCGCTGGTGAGGTGGGCGGGGGTGCGGGCGCCGCTGAAGACGTCGGCGATGACGAGGTCCGCCCAGCCGTCCGCGATCTTGGCGAGCCCTTCGCGGGCGTCGGCGCCGCGCACCCTGACCCTGGCCTGAGGGTCCAACGGCAGTTCGCGGCGCACGAGTTGGATGAGCGCCGTGTCGCGCTCGATGACCTGCTGGGTGGAGCGGGGCCGGGTCGCGGCTATGTAGCGGGCGAGAGTGAAGGCGCCGCCGCCGAGGTGCAGGGCCTGTATGGGCTTGCCGGGCGGAGCGACCAGGTCGGCGACATGGCCGAGCCTGCGCTGGTACTCGAAGTCGAGATACGCCGGGTCGTCGAGGTCGACATGGGACTGCGGGGCACCGTCCACGAGCAGCGTCCACGCGCGCGGCCTGTCCCGGTCGGGCATCAGCTCGGCGAGCCCCCCGTGCACCTCCTCGACGACGGCTTGCGCCTCTTCCCGGGACCGCCTGTTCCTTGCCACCAGACCATTATCGGCGTACGCGGAGTGCGCGGCCCGATGACCTTGGAGAACCGCTTCTCCCGGGGCTCAGCGGCAGTTGTCGGCGGCTTCGATCGTGCGGGCCGCCTGGCCGAGCGCCGCGCGCAGGACGGTGGGGTCGGTGACCGGGTCGGTCTCGTCGGGGGGCAGCAGCCAGCCGGTGCCCGCGACCGGGGGCGGCGGGGGGACGGGCGCCGGCACGGCGTGCGCGCGGATGCCGCGGCCGAAGGTCTGCGTGCACGCGCTGCCGGGCAGGTCCCAGCACTCCGCCGTGCCGGGCGGCACCAGGAAGCCGAGGGTGTCGCAGCTCCCGTCGTGCAGGACGGGGCCGACCGCGTCGTCGCCCGCCGCGCGGCGCAGGATGTCGACCGCTTCGAGACCCTGGCGGGCCGGGACGGTGACGAGGTCGCAGAAGTCGGTGGGCTCGGCGGGCCGGACGCCCTGCTGTGGTGGTGCGCTGCGCTCCTGGGAGGGCAGATGCTGTGCCGTGGTCAGCGACGCCCGCGATTCGCCGTTCTGCACGCCGATCTCCAACAAGGGGACCCCTCCTCGCAAGGGCGGAAGCCGCGTCGCTCCCTCTCCGCATGGTTCAACGCGGGAGGGCGTCAACAGCTACGGCGCAATGCCGCCGCAAAGGATGGCACTTGATGGCGGATCGTGGGTGAGATATCCGGTTTGTAGCCAAACTCTGCGTGCCGGGCCCATGACAGCGGGTACGTTCGTGCTCCGCCGGAAACAGGGGCAGTATCGCCGAATCCGCAGGATCAGGCACAATCCGGCACGATCCGTACGAGAGGGTCAGGCCATGGCGTCGTCACCGATGGCATCGTCAACTCCGTCCCCACGACCGAATCTTCGCTTCAGGCAGCTGCGCGGACAGCGCTCTCCGGGCGAGTTCGCCGCCTCGATCCGGCGGGCCGCTCGCGAGATCGGTGAGCGAGTCAGCTGCGACGCCCGTTACATCGGACGCGTCGAGGCGGGCGAGATCCGCTGTCCCAACTACGCCTACGAGCGAGTGTTCCTGCACATGTTCCCCGGCCGGACACTGACGGATCTGGGGTTCGCGCCCCGCTCCACAGTGCGCGGGCGGGGGGCGCGCGCGAAGTCCGGGGCGCCCGCACCACACACCACGATCCAGCTGTATGAGTCTCCCCCGTCCGGGCCGTCGGGCCCCGAACTGCACGAGTGCGACCCGTACGAGATCCAGAGTCACGAGGAGATCGACGTGCGGCGTCGCGCATTCATGAGCGGTACGGCCACGGTGGCCGCCGCCTCTCTGGGCCCCTTCGGGCTCACGGAACCGAGTCCGGCCCTGGCCACCGCGCAGCGCGGCGGCCGGCCGGGCGAGGCCGAGGCGACCGCGGTCGAGGAGGCCGTGCGCAGGATCCGGCTGCTCGACGACCGGCACGGCGCCGACGGCCTCTACAGACGCGCGGCCGCCCCGCTGCGGACCGCGTACGCCCTCCTCGACGCGGGCACGACCCGCCAGGCGATGTCGGACCGGCTCTACACGGGCGCGGGTGAACTGTCCATCTCCGTAGGGTGGTTGGCGCACGACTCGGGCCGCTTCGACGACGCCCGCTCGCATTACGCGGAGGCGCTCGCGACGGCCCGCATGGCCGGCGACCCGGCCCTGGAGGCGCACGCCTTCTGCAACACGGCCTTCCTCGCGCGCGATGCCGGGCGGCCCCGGGAGGCGGTGCGGGCGGCCCAGGCGGCCACGCGGGCCGCCCGGCAGCTCGCGTCGCCGCGGCTGCTCTCGCTCCTCGCGCTGCGGGAGGGCGGCGGCTGGGCGGGGCTCGGGGACCGGGCCGGCTGCGAGCGGTCGCTGGTCCGCGCCCACGCCCTGTTCGACCGGGGCCCCTCGGACTCCGACCCGGAGTGGATGAGCTTCTACGGACCCGCCGAGCTGGAGGTCCTGGAGGCCCAGTGCTGGTCGGCGCTCGGCGACTGGGAGCGGGCGGCCCGGCACGCACGGCGCGCGGCGGGCATCGCGTCGGCGCAGACCCCGCAGTTCACCCGCAACATCGCCCTCTACACCGCCCAGCTCGCCGACGACCTGGCCCGCGCGGGCCGTCCGGACGAGGCGGCGACAGCGGGCATGCGGGTGCTCGGGCTGCTTGACGAAGTGCAGTCGTCGCGCATCCAGGCGATGCTCGCCACGACGGCCCGGGTGCTGCTCCCGCACCGGCGGGCCTCGGGGGTGTGCGGCTTCCTGGAGCGGCACGCTTCGCTGCCGCGGGCCGTGTAAAACGGCCCTATGCCAGGTGTCCGGTGTCGTTCCACGACTCGATGGCCGGTTCGCCGTAGGCCCAGCCCAGGGTGGAGATCGAGGTCGGGTTGAGGCGGATGCGGGCGGCGAAGTCGACGCCGAGGCCGAGCCAGCGCGCGCCGATGGAGCGCAGGATGTGCCCGTGCGCGAAGACCAGGACGTCACGGTCCGCGCCGCGCGCCCAGGCCACCACCTCGTCCGCGCGGGCGGTGATCTGCTCCAGGGTCTCGCCCCGGGGGACTCCGTCGCGCCAGATGAACCAGCCGGGGCGCACGGCCTGGATGTCGGCCGGGGTCATCCCCTCGTAGGAGCCGTAGTCCCACTCCATGAGCGTGTCCCAGGTGGTGGCGCGGTCCCCGAAGCCGGCGATCTCGCACGTCTCGCGCGCCCGCGCCAGGGGGCTGGTGCGCACCTCGACGTCCTTGAGGCCGTCGAAGGGGGCGCGGTGCAGGCGCTCGCCCAGGAGCTTCGCGCCGTTGCGGCCCTCTTCCAGGAGCGGGACGTCCGTCCTGCCGGTGTGCTTCCCGGAGAGGGACCACTCCGTCTGTCCGTGGCGGGCCAGCAGGATGCGCGGTGCCATGTCGAGCCTTTCCGAGCCGACAGCCATCGGTGGAGACCATCAGCTGTCATAGAGCGAATTCTGTGGACAGACAGCTGTCCGTACCCTCCATCATCACTCACCCGCCATGTCGCGATCACTCCTGCCCGCGAGGAGCAACCCGCTCGTCGATCTCTGCGTCTAAGACGACCGGGGACCACCGCAGCGTCCTGTCGCGTACGCCGTAAGGTGAGGCGCCGTTGAACACCGCAGGACCAAAGACAGATGGGGGACCTACCGGATGCCGCAGACTGACGCTCCGGGCACCGGGGGCATCAGCGGGCTTCGGCTCCGCTGGTGGACGGAGCTGCCACTGATCGTTCTGGTGTACGCCGCGTACTCGGCGGGACGCCTGCTGGCCCGCGGCGATGTGGCGGGCGCGGTCGACAACGGCCTGAGCATCCTGCGCGTCGAGCAGTTCCTGCATCTCAACGCCGAGCACCCGCTGAACCGTCTCTTCACCGACCATTCCTGGATAGGTGTCCCCGCCGACTTCTGGTACGCGTCCCTGCACTACCTGGTCACGCCCTTGGTCCTCGTCTGGCTCTTCCGCAGCCGCGCGGTCCACTACCGCGCGGCGCGCGCGTGGCTGATGACCTCCACCATGATCGGCCTGGTCGGTTTCACGCTCCTGCCGACCTGCCCGCCCCGCCTGCTGAGCGAGGGGTACGGCTTCGTCGACACCATGGCGCAGTACAGCGACTTCGGCTGGTGGGGCGGTGAGGCGAGTGCGCCGCGCGGGCTCGGCGGCATGACCAACCAGTACGCGGCGATGCCCAGCCTGCATGTGGGGTGGGCGCTGTGGTGCGGGGTCGTGCTGTGGCGGCAGGGCCGTTCGCCGCTGGTCAAGACCGCGGCGGTGGCCTACCCCCTGATCACCACGATCGTCGTGATGGGCACCGCCAACCACTACTTCCTCGACGCGGTCGCGGGCGCCGCGGTGATGGGTCTCGGACTGCTTCTCGCGCAGCCGGTGCTGCGGCTCGCGGATCGCGTGAAGGCCAGGGTCAAACTGCCGTTCGATGTCGCGCGGCCTTCTCCGGGGGTCGCGGGCGGGGCCGGTCCGGCGTCCCGCGCGGGCTCGTCGACCGTCTCGTCCGCCCCAGAGTCCTCAATTGTCAGTGGGGGGTGCCAGACTTCCGTGGGTGAGCGAATTCCCCGGCCGCGCAAGCGGCCTGCCGAGCCAGGCGCCGAGCCCCGTGCCCGCCCCGCCGAAGCGGGGGACAGCACTCCGACAGCGGCTCGCTGAGCTGCGCGGACCGGACGTCCCCGCCTCGCCGCTCGACGCCCGCGCGCTCGCGGCCCTCGCCGCGAATCCGGGCTGCCGACGGCGGGCGCTGCTCGACGGCGCGGGTGTGAACAAGGCCACGCTGGCGCAGTCCCTCGGCTCCCCCGCACCCTTCGGTCAGTCGCAGTTCGCGTTCATGCGGGGCAACGCCTTCGAGGCGAAGGTCAAGGCCGACGGCGGCGCGGAGTTGCTGCGTCTGGTGCACGGCAGGCTCGGGGGCGGCCCGGAGCCGGTGCCTGGTGAGTCGTCCGTCCCGGACCTCGCCGCGGTGGGCCCCGAGGGCCGCGCGGCCCGCACCTCTCTCGCGCTGCGCGAGGCCACGGCGACGGAGGGCTGGACCCTCCTGGACCACCCCATGCTGGCGCTCGACGTCGCGGGGACGCCCGCCTTCCTCGAACCGGACGCGGTGGTGGTCCATCCGGACGGCAGCTGGACGGTCGTCGAGATCAAGTCCTTCCCGATGATCGACGGCTCGGCGGACGCCGCGAAGGTGGGCGCGGCGGCCCGCCAGTCCGCGGTGTACGCGCTCGCTCTGGAACGGGTGGCGGCCCGCATGGACCCCGCGCCCCGCATCCGGCACCACGTGCTCCTGGTCTGCCCCAAGGACTTCTCGAACCTCCCCACGGCGTCGGCGATCGACGTGCGCAAGCAGATCTCCGTGACCAGGCGCCAGTTGGCGCGCCTGACCCGCGTCGAGGACATCGCGGACGCGCTCCCCGAAGGCACCACCTTCGACGTGAACCGTCCCGCGGCCGACCTGACGGCAGCGGTGGAGTCGGTCCCGGCGACGTACGCCCCCGAGTGCCTGGCCGCCTGCGAACTGGCCTTCCACTGCCGCGAGCGCTCCCGCGAGGAGGGCGCGGTGACGGCCCTGGGCCGCTCGCTGCGGGGGGAGCTGGGCGGGCTGACGACGATCGGCGACGTCCTGTCCGCGGCCGACGGAACCTCGGGCGACCCGGACGACCCGGCGGTGGCGGCGCTGCGGAGAGCGGCGACGCTTCGGGCGGAGGCGTTGTCCTCGAGCACTTCGGTGCGGGACCGGCGCCGGGTGAACGGGTGGGAGGGCGGGGAAGATCCGTCGCGAAGCGGCGGGACGACCGACGGCCCGCAGCTGCCGACGGACAGTCGACCGCCCAAGCCCCGCGCAGCGGACCCGCAGGGGAGGGCGGATCGGTGTCGCTGATCGATAACCTCGCCCGCCTGGAGGCGGTAGCAACAGGCACCGCCCAGCCGAGAGCAACGGCAAGGCACCGCCATCTCTCCCAGCGCCCCCTCGTCCTCGTCCCCCTCATCACCGCCGGTGAGGCCGGCGCCCCGCTCGGCGCGCTCGTCGGCACGGAGCGCACCTCGCCCCGCGTCCTCGTCGTACCCCAGCCCCGCGACCGCGACCTGCGCTTCACCTTCCTGGCCCAACTCGCGGACACCGTCCTGGAGTACGTCGACTCGTTCACGGACGACGTCGAGGCGGCGGAACGCAGCGAGACGGACCCCGAGACCGGCAAGCGCGTCAAGGTGGAGGTCGAACTCTGCTCGGACGCACCGCAGTTGATCGTCCCCAGCCGCGCGGGCATCGACTTCGTACGGCTCATCGGCCGCTCCACCCGCTTCCGCCGCACCGCCGAGCAGGACCCGGAGACCCCGTATCCCGCCCCGCCCCGCGTCCCCCTCCTGGGCCGCTGGCTGACCCACTTCGGGGAGCGCGCCCGCGTCCCGGGCTCCTCCCTCCTCGTCGCCATGACCGACCTGCTCTCCCGGCACTGGGCCACCGGCCAGTCCAGCCTGGAGGACCAGCATCTGGGTGCCCTGCTCGCCTGGATCGAGGCCCCGGAAGGCACCTCGGGCGCCGACGCCGCGCTCCGCGCCGAGCTGGCCCGGGACAAGGACGGCCAGTTGCTCTGCCCGCCCGCGGGCCCCGCCACGGACCCGGCGTTCGACAACCGTCTGCTCGCCCCGGCCATCGAGCGTTACGACCGCGCGCGCGGCGTCCTCGCCACCGCGGAAGACGGCATCCAGGCGGACACCCGCCTCGCCGAACTGACCGCGGCCGAGCGGGAGATCCGCTCCCTGATCGAGAGCAGGACCCGCCCCACCTGGGACGCGGTGTGGCGCGGCCTCGACGCGCTCTGCACGCTGCCCGAGGCCACGCACGCCGCCGACCGCTGGACCCGCGACCGCTGGTCGTTCACCGGTCACCGGGACCGCGTGACGGCGGGCGAACCCCCGCAGCCTCGCGTGGACGACGCGGTGACGGCGGCGAACAAGCTCGCCACGCGCGAACGCGAGCAGGCCAGGCTCGAAGCACAGGAAGCCCTGGACGACCCCCTGGTGATGGCGGGCCGCCGGCTCGCGGGCGAGGCGTTCGCAGGTGAAGTCACCGAGGTGGTCATGGCGTACAGCGAGGGCAAGAGTCCGCGGCCCCGCCCCCTGGTCACCGTCCGCACGGACGACCGCCCGCACCTGGCCGAGCGCGCCAAGGTGTACCGCTCGCTCCAAGGCAAGCCGCAGTCGGCCGAGTTCGTGACGTACGAGGCCGAGGGCGGCGCCGCTTCCGTCGTGCTGCGCATCACCGACAAGATGGGCCGCGGCAAGGAGCCCGAGCCCGGATCCTTGCCGGAGAAGGGCGACCGGATCTGCTGGACGCTCTTCGAGCACGAGCAGCGCGGCGGCCCCAAGCTGCCCGACCCCGAGGCCACTCCCTGGACCCACGGCGGCCCGCCGGGCGACGCCGCCGAGCGCCCTGACCCCGTGACGCCGGAGGACACCCTGTGAGTCCGACCGCCCCCTTCGACCGCGCCTCCTTCGACCCCGGCGCGGCGGCCGGCCGCGCCACGGACGCGATCCTGCACGACACGCTGCACGGCGCGCACCGCGGCGTGGTCGTCGACTCGCCGCCCGGCGCGGGCAAGTCGACCCTGGTCGTGCGCGCGGCCCGCGAACTGGCCGCGGCGGGACGCCCGCTGATGGTGATCGCGCAGACGAACGCGCAGGTCGACGACCTGGTCCTGCGCCTCGCCGAGAAGGACCCGGAGCTGCCGGTCGGCCGGCTGCACAGCAGCGACCCGGACGCGTACGACAAGGCGCTGGACGACCTGCCCTTCGTCCGTACGTCCACGAAGGCCGCCGACCTCGCGGGGCTCGACGTCGTGGTGTCGACCGCCGCGAAGTGGGCGCACGTCAAGGACGTGGAGCCCTGGCGGCACGCGATCGTGGACGAGGCGTACCAGATGCGGTCGGACGCGCTGCTCGCCGTGGCCGGGCTCTTCGAGCGGGCCCTGTTCGTGGGCGACCCGGGCCAGCTGGACCCGTTCTCCATCGTGGGCGCCGAGCAGTGGGCGGGCCTCGCGTACGACCCTTCGGCGAGCGCCGTGACGACGCTCCTCGCGCACAATCCCGAACTGCCCCAGCACCGCCTGCCGGTGTCCTGGCGGCTCCCGGCGTCGGCGGCCCCGCTGGTCTCCGCGGCGTTCTACCCCTACACGCCCTTCCGCAGCGGGACCGACCACGGCGACAGGGCGCTCACCTTCGGTGTGCCGTCGGACGGTTCGAGCCCGGACCGGGTGATCGACGAGGCCGCCGAGTCGGGCTGGGGCCTGCTCGAACTGCCCGCGCGCAACACACCGCGCACTGACCCCGAGGCCGTGCGTGCGGTGGCACAGGTCGTCCGGCGCCTCCTGGACCGCGGCGGCGCGGCCACGTCGGAGCGCGGCCCCGACCCCACTCCCCTGACAGCCGACCGGATCGCCGTCGGCACCGCCCACCGCGACCAGGCGGCGGCGGTGCGCGCGGCCCTCGCGGAGCTGGGCGTCGCGGACGTCACGGTGGACACAGCCAACCGGCTGCAGGGCCGTGAGTACGACGTGACGGTGGTCCTGCACCCGCTCTCCGGCCGCCCCGACGCCACCGCGTTCCACCTGGAGACGGGCCGCCTCTGCGTCCTCGCCTCCCGCCACCGCCACGCCTGCATCGTGATCTGCCGCGCGGGCGTCAGCGAACTGCTGGACGACCACCCATCCACGGAACCGGTCCAACTGGGCGTCACGGTGAAGTTCCCTGACGGCTGGGAGGCGAACCACGCGGTGCTGGCCCGCCTCGCAGAACACCGCGTGCCATGGCAGCCATGAAAACGCGCCAGGCAACACCACGTGCCATGGCGGCAGACGTAACCCCAGGCCCCTGGGCCCCCTTGCGCGGCAAGGGAGAATGGAAGATGGCCCCACGGCCGGAAACCGTACGAGGAGGAGAACCATGGCGGAGCCCGAGCGGCCCCGGACCGAGCAGCGTCTACGACCCGCGCCCCTGCTCTTCGAGCCCGCGGAAGCCACCGCCGACCCGGAGCACTTCTTCGACCTGGAGTCGATGGAGGACCCCCGGGAGCTGCTTGCCCGCGCCACCGAGCTGACGCACGCCTTCCGTGCCGCGACGGACCGCTCGGTCGAATTCCAGGCCATCGCCGCGGCCCAGCTCGCCGACCCCCGGCGCTTCGACCGGCTGACGCCCGCCGCGATCGCCGAGCGCGCCCAGTGGACCGAGGACTACGCGAAGAAGATGGTCGAGTTCGGCCGGGATCTGCTGCGCGCGGCCGGTGCCGCCGGTGCGGGAGGCGGCGGCCCGGAGGCCTGAGGGAGGCGCCCGAAAGATCACGGGCATATGCCAAGGAGGGCAAGGTACTCCTCCGCACCCGCCGCTGTCCCCATTTCTGACAACTCTCAGAAAGGGAACGCTCACCACCGGTAGATGTAGTTGCCATGAGCAGCACACGTCTCCACCCGGGCCCCGACCCCGCCCGCGTCCAGGACATCTCCGACGTCACGGCCGAGGGAGCCGCCTGGCTCGCCTCAGCGGAAACGTATCCGCGCAGCACGCTCGCCCACTGGCGCAGCCGCCCCACCGCCCCCGCCGTCCTCCCCTGCGGCGCCGTCTTCGACGTGGTGAGCGTCCCCGCGGTCTTCGGCCGGCGCATGCTCGACCGTTTATGGGAAGACGGCCCCGGCTCGGGCCCCGTCGCCGCGCACCGCGGCCGCATGCTGCTCTTCGCCGCTCCGGGGACCGCCCAGCGGCTGCCCTCGCTCCTGGAGTGGGAGGAGTGGGGCCGAGCCGTGCCCGGCATCCTCTGCCACGGCATGGGGGATGCCGTGACGGTGCCGCCGGTGACCCCGGAAACCCGGGGCGCCGCGCCCTCCGGCCGCCTGGACGGGCACCTCGAATCGCGCTGGCTGGTGGCCCCCGATGCCCGCCACCCCTGGCTTCCCGGCCCAGAGGTCATGCTCTGGGCGTGCGTCCGCGCGGCCCGTGCGGCAGCCGGCTCGGCGGTCCGTATATCGATTTTTCCTGGCGGCGATCAGGGTGCTAAGGTCTACGACGTCAGCAGGCGCCGCTAGCTCAGTTGGTTAGAGCAGCTGACTCTTAATCAGCGGGTCCGGGGTTCGAGTCCCTGGCGGCGCACAGACAGAAAGAAGCCCCTCGCGCAAGCGGGGGGCTTCTTTCATGCCCAGGCACAGCACACGGCACCCAGCACCCGCAGGGCCCCCTCAGCCCACCGACACGTTCACGTTCCACGCCCCCGACGCCGTACGCCCCTCCACCTCGACCCGCACGTTCTCGTCCGGCACCGTGAAGCTCTCGCCCGTCGCCACCGGCGCGTCCGCGAGCGGCGGATACACCGAGTCGGTCCAGCACGCCTCCGAGTCCGGGTGGGCGTCGATCACCTCGACCGGGCCGCCGCCGGACGGCGCCTCGTTGCGTACGCGGTAGACCAGCACCCCCTCGCTGCACGTGGCCCGGTCGTTGCCCGCCGCGGCCCGCGCCTCGAAGACGATCGCGCTGCCACGGCCCGTGCGGACGACCGCCAGCTTCGTGCCGCCGATGCCCCCGCGCGTGGGCCGCGTCGACAGCGGATCCAGGGTCAGCCGCCGCCCCTCGCCCTCCACACACGCCACCTGCCGCCGGTCCAGCCAGCCGAGCTTCCACTTGTGCCAGCCGAAGAGGTCCGGGGAGAGCCCGAACTGGCTGCCCATGACGTCCCAGTCGCCGACGTGCGTGTCCCAGTCGCCGTCGCCGTCCGTCGGCCGGTGGTAGAGGTCGGGCAGGTCGAAGACGTGCCCTGTCTCGTGGGCCAGGACGTTGCGGTCCGGCGGATGGCGCTCGAAGACCGTGACGATGCGCTTGATGTCGGCGCCGTCCGCCCGCATGGGTTGGTCGAAGTTGACGACCTTCGTGGCGTCCGAGTCGACGCCGGGGGCGTCCGGGTCGGCGACGAAGTAGACGACGTCGTACTGCGAGAAGTCGACGTGCGGATCGGCGGCGGCCACCGCGTCCCGCAGATAGGCGCTGCGCCGGGAGGCGTTCCAGTCGCGCTGTATGGCGTACGAGGTGGAGGCGTCCGGCATCTGCACCCACTCGCGCCGTGGATGCGGCCGCAGGGCGAACTTGCCGTAGGAGGCGCGTTCGAAGAACTGGCTGGTGGCGGGGAAGTAGTCGGCCGTCAGAGCCTCGGTGGCGAGCTGAGGCGGGGAGTCGGGGAAGGAGAGGAAGACCATCACGGCGTCGAGGGCCCGGTCGGGGCGCGTATAGGCGCCGTTCCAGGTGTCCAGGCCCTCCGAGTGATGCGCCCCTGTGCGCTGCAGCGCACAGGGGACGGCCGAGGTCTGCGCGCTCGCGGGGCCCGCGACGAGCCCCGTGGCGGCAAGGGCGGTCAGGGACGTAAGGACGGCGGCCGTGCTGCGCAACCGGGGTCTCTCCCCTCCACGGGTGAGTCCCCAGGGGGGTAGCTGACGCGGCACGTCCACCTCCGGATGCGGATTACGGGGCATCCCACCCACCCTGTGCATCTTTTTTCTGTTATGCCCTGTTTGTCTGGGCCAGCCGGGTGACGCGCCACTCCCGGAGTGCTCACGGAACGTCACAAGTTGTCGTCGGGCTGATGGAGGCGTAAAGGAAGCAGTACACGGGCGAGCAGAAACGATCTGTCGCCGGGCAGGTGCCACATCCGCGCCGGGCATGCGCCTGTCCTATGCCCTGCGCGGCCGCCACGCGGCACCGCTCCATGGCTGGATGCGCCCTCGGGCCAGCCCCTATGATCGGCACACTTTCCTGCGCGGGCCCGGCCTCGCCGAACAACTGCACTGCGGGAGCAAGTGGTGAACGGAACGTCTGAAGGCCAAGCGCCCACAGCGGTCACAGCATCCGACCTCGCCAGGGCGCCCCTCACGGAGCGTCGCCATCGGGGGCAGCGGCCCGACCACCGAGCCGCTTTCGCCGCCGCCCCGCTCGCCCTCGGCGTCGTGGACGGCGACGGCCTCGTCATCGACGCCAACGACGCGCTCGCCGAGCTGCTCGGTGTGACCCCGGGCGAGCTCGCGGGACGTCTGGCCGCCGATCTGGTGGACCTGGCGTCGGACGCGCGCACCTGGCACGCGTACCGCGAGGTGCTCCGGGGCCGCCAGGCGAAGCTGCGCTGCACCCGGCGCCTGAAACACCCCGACGGGCACTCGCTGTGGGTCCAGGTCACGGTCTCGCCGATGCCCGGCGGGCGTACGGTGCTGCTCGCCGCCACCGACATCAGCGCGCGCCGCGAGCTCCAGGCCCGGCTGCGGCACCTGCAGATGCACGACCCGGTGACCCGGCTGCCCAACCGCAGCCTGTTCTTCGAGCGGCTCGCCGCCGCGCTCGAAGCGGGTGCGTACGACGACACCGGCACCGGCCGTATCGGCCTCTGCTACCTGGACCTCGACGGGTTCAAGGCGGTCAACGACACCCTCGGCCACCGGGTCGGCGACCGGCTGCTCGCGGCCGTCGCGGAGCGGCTCACGCGGTGCGCCGACGAGGCGGGGCAGGGCAGAACGGCGACGCCGCTGGTGGCGCGGCTCGGGGGTGACGAGTTCGCCCTGCTCGTGGAGGACTCCACGGGCACGGACCAGCTGGCCGACCTCGCCGAGACGGCACTCAAGGCGCTGCAGGAACCGTTCGACCTGGCGGGCCAGCGGCTCTCCGTCTCGGCGTCGATCGGTGTCGTGGAGCGGCGGGCCGCGGGGACCACGACGACCTGCCTGATGCAGGCGGCCGACACGACGCTCTACTGGGCGAAGTCGGACGGCAAAGCACGCTGGACGCTCTTCGACCCCGAGCGCAACGCCCACCGCATGACCCGCCAGACGCTGTCGAGTTCACTGCGTCCGGCCGTCGAGCGCGGTGAATTCCTGCTCGACTACCAGCCGTTGGTGCGCCTGGAGGACGGCGGAGTGCGGGGGGTCGAGGCACTGGTGCGGTGGCAGCATCCGCGCTTCGGCCTGCTGACGCCGAATCGGTTCATCGGACTGGCCGAGGAGGACGGTTCGATCGTGCAGCTGGGCCGTTGGGTGCTGCGGACGGCGTGCCGCCAGGCCCGGCAGTGGCAGCTGGAGCACCCGGAGCGGCCGCCGGTCTTCGTGAGCGTCAATGTCGCGGTGCGCCAGGTGTGGGACTCGGATCTGGTGGCCGACGTCGCGGAGATCCTCGCCGAGACCGGACTCACCCCCGAACTGCTCCAGTTGGAACTCACCGAGTCGGCGGTGATGGGCTCGACGGGCCGGCCGCTGCAGGCTCTCCAGTCGCTCAGCGACATGGGGGTGCGGATCGCCATCGACGACTTCGGCACGGGGTACTCGAACCTGGCGTATCTGAGCCGGCTCCCGGTGTCCGTCCTCAAACTGGACGGCTCCTTCGTACGCGGCTTCCAGTACGACGCCGAGGCGGGCGAGGCGCACATCAACCCCGCGGACGAGGTCATCGTCGAGGCCTTGGTGCAACTCGCGCACCGGCTGGGCCTGACCGTCACCGCGGAGTGCGTGGAGACCACGTCACAGGCGGCGCGGCTGCGGCGGATCGGGTGCGACACCGGGCAGGGGTGGCTGTACTCCCGCCCGGTGGCGCCGGATCGTATCTCCGCCTTGCTGGCTGCGGGTTGAGGCCTGCTTCGCCGGTCAGGCCGAAGGCAGTCCGTAGGCGTCCGCGATCAACTCGTAGGACCGCAGACGCACTTCGCCGCTGTGCGCGTTGGCGGTGATCATCAACTCGTCGGCGCCGGTGCGCTTGGCGAGGTCGTCGAGGCCGGTGCGGACCTGATCGGCGGCGCCGTGAATGACGTTGGAGTTCCAGCTGTTGATGAAGTCCCGCTCCATCTCGCTGAATTCGTACGCCTCGGCCTCCTCGGGAGTCGGGACGAGCCCCGGCTTCCCGGTCCGAAGCCGGACCATGTTCAGGGCGGCGGCGAGGACCTGCCGCCGAGCTTCGTTCTCGTCATCGGTGGCCAACGCGGAGACGCCGATCAGGGCGTACGGGGCGTCGAGCACCGCGGACGGCTTGAACGACTCCCGGTAGAGGTCGAGCGCCGGGATGGTGTTCTGCGCGGAGAAGTGGTGCGCGAAGGCGAACGGCAGGCCGAGGACCCCGGCAAGGCGGGCGCTGAACCCGGAGGAGCCGAGCAGCCACAGGGGCGGGCGGTGCGGGGACTGGACGCCGCCGGGCGAGGTGGCCTGGACGGGGCCGGGGACGGCGTGGATACGGCTGTACGGGTGGCCGTCGGGGAAGTCGTCGTCCAGGAAGCGGGTGAGTTCGGCGAGCTGCTGCGGGAAGTCGTCGGCGCCTTCATTGAGCCGGTCGGTCCTGCGCAGCGCGGCGGCGGTCGCGCCGTCCGTGCCCGGGGCGCGGCCGAGGCCCAGGTCGATCCGGCCCGGGGCCATGGCCTCCAGGGTGCCGAACTGCTCCGCGATGACGAGGGGGGCGTGGTTGGGCAGCATGACGCCGCCCGAGCCCAGGCGGATGCGCTCGGTGCGGGCGGCGAGGTGGGCGAGGATGACCGCCGGGGACGAGGAGGCCACGCCCGGCATGGAGTGGTGCTCGGCCACCCAGTAGCGGTGGTATCCGCGCCCCTCCGCCAGCTCGGCGATCTCCACGCTCTTCTTCAGGGCGTCGGTGGCGGTCCGTCCCGCCCCCACGGTCACCAGGTCGAGCACGGAGAGCGGGACCGGCGCGCTGCCGTGCCGCTCGCCGCGGATGTCGTCGCTCGGGTCCACTGTCACGGGGTCCTGCCTCCTGCTGCGCGTGCGTGTGCGGTGCGTACTGCTTCGCAGACCTAACAGGAGGTGGACTCCGCTTTATTCCCGTGGGGTGCCCTTGACCGTTCGAACCCTTCCCACCCACCCGCCCGATTGCCCCGCGGCAGCCCCTGGGCGAACAGGCATTTCCCGCCCACCCGCCCGATTGCCCCGCAGCAGTCCCTGGGCGATCAGGCGTTATCCGCCCGCCCGATCGCCCCGCAGTCGGCCAGGACCGACATGCCGGCGGGGGCTACCCCTTCACCTGCACCACCGGCTCCTTCGTGAACAGTGCGCCCAGGCTCGGGGCGTTCACCCTGCGGGTGGCCAGGCGCAGGGCCTCCCAGACGGTCACCTGGTTCGCTGTCAGGACCGGTTTGCCGAGGTCCTGCTCCAGGTCGTGGATGTACGCCGCCGTGTGCAGCGCCGTGTCGGGCAGGAGGAGCGCCTCCGCGTCGGGGTGGTCGCCCGCGCGGGCCATGGCCAGCACCTCGTCCCAGCCCCACGTGCCGACCTCCGCCGCCGTGATGATGCCGTTCCCCTGCGTGGAGACGACCTCCACGCCGGACGCCTTCAGGAACGAGGCGAAGAGTCCCGCCACGTCCTCGGGATACGTCGCCGCGACTGCGACCCGCCCCGCCCCCACCTCACGTACGGCGTGGGCGAACGCGAAGGACGTGCTGGACGCCGGGAGACCCGCCGACCGGGCCAGGGCGCGGACCTGGTCGTGCGCGCCCTCCCAGCCGAAGACGAAGCTCGCGCTGGTGCAGGCCCACACCACCGCCTCCGCCCCGGCGAGGCGCAACTCCTCGACCCCGGCGGCGAGCCGTTTCGGCGACCCCATCTCCAGGAGGGCGTCGACCCGGTGCGCGTCCTCGCCGATGTCGGTGTGGACGACCTGGAGCCGGACATCACTCCCCAGCATCTGCTCCATGCGGGGGTAGTCGTCCTCAGCCGAGTGACCCGGATAGAGGAAACCAAGTGCGGTCACTTCCAGCCTCCTTCAAGGCAGCGTTGGTGGTCCTTCAGGCAGACCCTGACCCGGATCGAGCGGCAGTACACCTGGCAGTTCGCCCGGTGCCGGTACCGGACCCGCGCCCGGCCTCGCGCTCGGATTGATCAGCGCCTGGTAGGGCCCTACCGCATGCGTACCCAGCCGGCGCAGGGCGGACCACATCGTCACCTGGTTCGCGGAGATCACCGGCATCCGCAGCTCGGCCTCCAGCTGTGGGATGACGTCGTACGTCGCCAGGTTCGTGCAGCTGATGAACAGCGCGTCGGCACCGCCGAGCACCGCCCGCCGCGCCATGTCCGCCACGTCCTTGTACGGCACCTTCCAGATGTGCCTGGTCAGGCCCAGGTAGGCGCGACCGGTGACAGACACACCGGATTCGGCCAGATAGTGCTCCAGGGACTGCGTCACCGACCAGGTGTAGGGCGTGACGAGCGCGATGCGCCGCGCGCCCAGGTCGGTCAGCGCTTCGAGCAACGCGCCCGAGGTCGTGACGGAGGAGACCGCGCCCTCGCGGGTCATGGCCTCGCACATCGCCCGCTCGCCGGCGATGCCGCCGACGAAGCTGCCCGACGTGCAGGCGTACGCGAGGACTTCGGGTTCGGCGGCGCTCAGCGCCCGCACCGCCTCGCCGAGTGTTTCGTGCTCGCTGACGAGTCGTGCCAGGTCAAGGCTTACCTCGACGGGAACGTACGGAGTGCGGGTCAGATGGAGGGAGACCTCGTCCGGCACCCAGCGCCAGAGTTCCCGGTCGAGGGCGAAGTCGAAAGGGGCGACGACACCTACACCGCGTTGAGGGTGTGGTCCGCCGAGGAAGGAGACGTCCATGAGCAGGCCCCAAGTTCGTGCGTGCGTGCAATGGAGGGACCGGCCGGGGGCCGGGAGATGCGGAACCGGCGACGCGCCGGGACGTCGGGATGGGGCAGAAGGCGCGAAGAAAGCGCTACAGAGTGTGCTACGGCCTCATACGGAGCGTACTCAGCCACGGGGTGCTTGTGATAGAGCACCTCTGTTGACGAAGGTAGTTTCAGGTGCGAGCGTGGTCAATCCGCGCATCTCAGACGGCTCTGGCCGACACAACTCAGGGAAGCGGACTCTCATTGCGAAACGGTTTCTCCCCGATGTCCGAATCAACGTCCGACTCAGCGTCTGATCCGATGTCCGAAACAACCGTTCTGGTCCTTGACGCCCCGTCCCCCGCCCCGCCGCCCCGCCTCGGCAGCCTCACCGGCCGCGCCCGCATCGTGCACGCGGACGCCGACACCCTGGCGGAGCAACTCCCCCACGCCGACGTGCTGCTGGTGTGGGACTTCCTCTCGGATGCCGTACGGCTCGCGTGGCCGGGCGCGGGCCCGCGGCCGCGCTGGGTGCACACTGCGAGCGCCGGCGTGGACCGCCTCATGTGCCCGGAGCTCGCCGAGTCCGACACGCTGGTCACCAACGCCCGCGGCGTCTTCGACCAGCCCATCGCCGAGTACGTGGCGGCCCTCGTCCTGGCCATGGCCAAGGACCTGCCGCGCACCCTCCAGCTCCAGGACGAACGCACCTGGCAGCACCGCGAGACCCAGCGTGTCGCGCGTACGCGCGCGTGCGTCGTGGGTTCGGGGCCGATCGGGCACGCCATCGTCCGGATGCTCAAGGGCCTGGGGATCATCACCGCCCTGGTGGGGCGCAGCGCGCGGAACGGCGTACACGGGCCCGACGAGCTCGACCGGCTGATGGCGCGCGCCGACTGGGTGGTGTGCGCGGCGCCCCTCACGGACGACACGCGCGGCATGTTCGACGCGCGGCGCTTCGGGATGATGCAGCCGTCGGCACGCTTCATCAACATCGGGCGCGGCGCGCTCGTCGTCGAGGACGATCTCGCGGCCGCCCTGTCGAAGCGGTGGATCGCGGGCGCGGCGCTGGACGTCTTCGAGCACGAGCCGCTGCCCGCTGACAGCCCGCTGTGGACGGCGCCGGGGCTCATCGTGTCCCCGCACATGAGCGGCGACACGGTGGGCTGGCGCGATGAACTGGGCGCGCAGTTCGTGGAGTTGTACGAGGAGTGGGCGGCCGGGCGGCCTCTTTCCAATGTGGTCGACAAGAAGCGTGGGTATGTACCCGGGAATTGATCACTCCCGAGCCACTCCCCACCCCCTGAGGCGAGCCACTTCCCTCCCCCTTGAGGAGCGTGCATGACCGAGCTCACGGATCTCACCGCGGTACAACTCGTCGAGGCCTACCGCAAGGGCGAATGCAGTCCGGTCGACGCGACACGTGCGGTGCTGCGCAGGGCCGAGGAAGTGCAGCCCGCGGTGAACGCCTTCGTGCGCGTGGACGGCGAACAAGCCCTGGCGCAGGCCGAGGAGAGCGCCGGGCGGTGGCGGCGCGGTGAACCGCAGGGCCTCCTCGACGGGGTGCCGGTCACCGTCAAGGACATCCTGTTGCAGCGCGGCGGACCGACGCTGCGGGGCTCGAAGACCATCCGTGAGGACGGGACTTGGGACGAGGACGCGCCCTCGGTCGCGCGGCTGCGTGAGCACGGCGCGGTGTTCATCGGCAAGACGACGACACCCGAGTTCGGCTGGAAGGGCGTCACGGACAGCCCGCAGAGCGGGATCACGCGCAACCCGTACGACACCTCACGTACCGCGGGCGGTTCGAGCGGCGGCAGCGCGGCGGCCGTGGCGCTCGGTGCGGCGCCGGTGTCGCTGGGCACGGACGGCGGTGGCTCGGTTCGCATCCCTGGCGCCTTCTGCGGCATCTTCGCGCTGAAGCCGACGTACGGCCGGGTGCCGCTGTACCCCGCGTCCGCGTTCGGCACGCTCGCGCACGTCGGCCCCATGACGCGGGACGCGGCGGACGCGGCGCTCGTGATGGACGTCATCAGCGGCCCCGACCCCCGTGACTGGTCGCAGCTCGGTCCGGTGGCGGACAGTTTCAGCGCGGGTATCGAAGGCGGCGTACGCGGCCTGCGCATCGCGTACTCGCCCTCGCTCGGCGGTCAGGTCGCGGTGCGGCCCGCGGTCGCCGCCGCGGTGCGGCAGGCGGTGGAGTCCCTCGCCGCGCAGGGTGCGTACGTCGAGGAGACGGACCCCGACTTCACGGACCCGGTGGAGGCTTTCCACACGCTGTGGTTCAGCGGCGCCGCGCGGGTGACCCAGCATCTGCCGCCGGACCGGCGCGAGTTGCTCGACCCGGGGCTGCGCGACATCTGTGCGCAGGGCGCCCAATACAGCGCGCTCGACTACCTTGCGGCAGTCGACGTACGCATGGAGCTCGGCCGTCGCATGGGCCGCTTCCACCAGACGTATGACCTCCTGGTCACTCCGACGTTGCCGATCACCGCGTTCGAGGCGGGGGCGGAGGTACCGAAAGGTTCCGGCCATCGTCGATGGACCGGATGGACCCCTTTCACGTACCCCTTCAACTTGACGCAGCAGCCCGCCGCGACCGTCCCGTGCGGGGTGGACAGGGAGGGGCTGCCCGTCGGCGTCCAGATCGTGGGGGCGCGGCACGCGGACGCGCTCGTCCTGCGGGCCGCGCACGCGTTGTACGAAGCGGGCAGCGCGGGGATCGCGCCGCCCGCCCTTGACTGAACCTGCGGGCCCGCGGCCTACGCTCTGCGGAAGTTCAGCGTCTCGCCCTGCGCGCCGGCGCGCCACAGGTCGTTGCAGGCCTCGGCCATCCGGTCGAGGCCGTCGACCACCTGCCCCCAGACGATGCCGGGGACCCAGCCGACGTCACCGTTGAGCAGCAGGTTGTTGCGTTCATAGAAGAGGGCGAGGTCCACGACCGTGGCGCCCGCCTTGACGTCCGCGGCCGGTTCGTACCCATAGGACTGTGTGCCCAACTGCGTCCCGTTGAACGAGAAATAGCAGAGGTCGCCGGGAATGGGGGTGACTGTCGGGTTCTCCAGGGGCGGCTCGCGGTCCGCGAAAGCCGGAAAGAGGGCGTAGATCTCATTGCGGGCGTACTTCGCGTGATAGACGTCCTCGCTGAGCGGAAGCGCCTCCCACACCGCCTCGCAGGTCAACGGGGCCCGGTCGTCGAGCAGCTTTGCCGTGCACTGAACTCCCCGCTTGGCGAGGGAGACTTCGATGAATCGGTCTGCCATGTGTCCCATGCTCCTCCCTGGGTCAAGACCACAACGATTGCATCAGGGGCTGAAATTGGCCCGCATATTCCGCGTCGAGTCGGGTAGCCGCGCGCCCATGGCTCCACCACTTTGGAACAACCCAGAGAGCAATGAGACAGAGAGCTCCCGCGCCGACGGCCCGGGACCGAGTGCGGTGCCCAGAAACACGGGCATTCGCCGACGATCACTCCTGTTCGGTGCGGCAGCGGTAGGTGCGATGGGCGCGCTCGGCGCTGCGGGCTGCAGCAAGGTGCCCACAGGGGACACACTGGCGCGCCTGAAGTCACAGGGGACGGTACGGCTGGGGATCGCGGGAGAGGCGCCGTACGGGTACATCGACGAGGACGGGGGGTTCACCGGTGAGGCGGTGGAGCTCGCGAAAGAGATCTTCGGGCGCCTGGGCGTCAAGAAGGTGCAGCCCGTCGCGACCGAGTTCGGTTCGCTCATCCCTGGCCTGAACACGCAGCAGTTCGATGTGGTCTCGGCCGGGATGTACATCAACAAGGACCGCTGTCAGCAGGTCATCTTCTCGGACCCCGAGTATCAGATGCTGGACTCCTTCATCGTCCCCAAGGGCAACCCGAAGAAGCTCTTGAACTACCAGGACGCCTTCAAGGCCAAGGCGAAGATGGGCACGGGTCCCGCCTACGCGGAGATCGACTACGGCATCGCCGCGGGCTACAAGCGGGAGGACATCTCGATCTTCCCGGACCCGGTCGCGGGCATGAACGCCGTCGAGGCGGGCCGCATCGACTTCTTCGCCGGCACCGCCCTGACCGGCCGCGGAGTGGTCCGCAAGAGCACGAAGGCGGAGGCGACCGAGGCCTTCGCGCCCATCGTCGACGGCGAGAAGCAGATCGACGGCGGCGGCTTCACCTTCCGGCCGACCGACACGGAGCTGCGCGATGCCTTCAACGTGGAGATCCACAAGATGAAGAAGAGCGGTGAGCTCTTCCGGATCCTGAAGCCGTTCGGCTTCACCAAGGACGAGATGACCACGCTGACCGCAGAGGAGCTGTGCAAATGACAGCGGGACTGTGGGAACACTGGGTTCTGCCCGGTATCTGGATCACCATCCAGCTGACGATCTACAGCGCGGCCCTGGCGACCGTCGTCGCCTTCGGCATCGGCATGGCCCGCACCCACCGGCTGCGCACCGTGCGCTTCCTGGCCGGTTTCTACACCGAGGTCTTCCGCGGCACCTCATCGCTGGTGCTGATGTTCTGGATCTTCTTCGTCCTGCCGCAGCTGGTCGGCTGGGCGCTGGTCCCGATGTGGGCGGCCGTGCTCGCCCTCGGGCTCTCCTACGGTGCGTACGGCGCCGAGATCGTGCGCGGATCGCTCAACTCCGTGACACCGGCACAGCGCGAGGCGGGGGTCGCGTTGAGCTTCAGCCCTGCGCAACGGATGCGGTTGATCCTGCTGCCGCAAGCCATCCCGGAGATGATCCCGCCGTTCTCGAACCTGCTTGTCGAGCTGCTCAAGGGCACCGCCCTGGTCTCGCTGCTCGGCATCGGCGACGTGTCCTTCGCCGCGAACCTGGTGCGCCTGGCGACCACGGAGAGCGCCGAGATCTACACGATCACCCTGGTCATCTACTTCGTGATCGCGTTCCTGCTCACCCGCGGGATGCGCTCCCTGGAACGTAAGACCAAGGCCGGGATCGGACAGAAGACCGAGTCCCGGGGCCTGATGTCCAGGCTCAACTGGCGTCAGGAGATCGAAGTTGCACAGATTCCGAAGAGCGGGGGCACCGGCGCATGATCATCGCTGCTGACAAGTGGGACTGGGGCGCCGTCTCCGACTTCATGCCGCACTTCTGGGACGGTGTCCTCACCACCCTGCAGATCCTCGCCCTGGGCTCGCTGATCTCGTTCTCGCTCGGCCTGGTGTGGGCGCTCCTGTTCCGCGCACCCAGCCGTTTCGTGCGGTGGCCGGTCGGCATCATCACCGAGTTCATCCGCAACACCCCGCTGCTCGTGCAGCTGTTCTTCTTCTTCTTCGTGCTGCCGGAGTGGGACATCCAGTTCTCCGCGCTGACGACCGGCACCATCGCGATCGGCCTGCACTACTCGACGTACACCGCGCAGGTCTACCGCGCCGGCATCGAGGCCGTGCCCGTCGGCCAGTGGGAGGCGGCCACGGCCCTGAGCCTGCCCTACCGCCACACGTGGACCGCGGTGATCCTGCCGCAGGCCATCCGCCGCGTGATCCCGGCGCTCGGCAACTACGTCATCGCGATGCTGAAGGACACCCCGCTGCTCGCCAGCATCGGCGTCCTGGAGCTGCTGCAGCGCTCGCGGCTCCAGGCGGCGGAGACCTTCCAGTACACCGAGGCCCTGACCGTCGTCGGCGTCGCCTTCATCGTCATCGCCTACCCGTCCTCCCTCCTCCTCCGAGCCCTGGAGCGTCGTCTTGTCGTCTGAAACCACCCCCAAGGAAACGGTCAACCCGGCGGTCGACGGCAGTGAGCTGATCCGCTTCGACAAGGTCACCAAGAGGTTCGGCTCGAACACCGTCCTGGACGAGCTCGACTTCTCCGTGGACTCGGGCAAGCACGTCACGCTGATCGGTCCGTCGGGCTCCGGCAAGACCACGATCCTGCGGCTGCTCATGACCCTGATGAAGCCCGAGGAGGGCACCATCAAGGTCGGCGGGCGCTACCTCACGCACGAGGAGAAGAACGGCAAGCTCGTGCCCGCGGGCGAGAAGTACATCCGCGAGGTCCGCAAGAACATCGGGATGGTGTTCCAGCAGTTCAACCTCTTCCCGAACATGAAGGTCCTGCGCAACATCACCGAGGCGCCGGTCCAGGTGCTCGGCCTGTCCAAGGACGAGGCGGAGGAGCGGGCCCGCGGCCTGCTGGAGCTGGTCGGGCTCACCGAGCACATCGACAAGTACCCGAACCAGCTCTCCGGCGGACAGCAGCAGCGCGTCGCCATCGCGCGCGCCCTGGCGATGCGCCCGCAGGTGCTGCTCCTGGACGAGGTCACGTCCGCGCTCGACCCCGAGCTGGTGGCGGGCGTCCTCGACGTCCTCCGGGACATCGCGCACACCACGGACATCACGATGCTCTGCGTGACCCACGAGATGAACTTCGCCCGGGACATCTCGGACCAGGTCCTGATGTTCGACTCGGGCCGGGTCATCGAGTCCGGGACGCCGGAGAAGATCTTCACCGAGCCCGAACATGAGCGGACCCGGGAGTTCCTCAGCGCGGTCCTGTGACCGCGCACGACAATTACGCAGGCTATGGCCTTGGGTGATGACGCTGGCATATGCCAGGGTGGCGCGTTCCTGCTGACAGCGCCGGAACGCGCCACCAATGTCCCCAACAGCCGCTCCATATACCCCTCTTGGCCGCTATCGTGGACGGAGCCCAGCTGTCCGGAACCGTTGCATGCAGGGGGAAGCCGTGGCGCTGAAGCACGAGCCGACCACGCCGCAGCACTCGGTGCAGAGCGCGCTGCGCGTGCTCGAGATCGTCGCCCGGCACAACGCCGGCGTCACCGACGCCGAGCTCGCCCGCCAGACCAAACTCCCCGCACCCCAGCTCGCCGCCCTGCTGCGGATGCTGCGCCGCGAGGCGTACGTCGAGCAGGTCGCCGACGGTGCGTATGTCACCGGCGCGTCCCTCGCCCGCCTCGGTTCGGCCCACCGCCGCGAGCAGGCCCTGCGGGACAAGCTCAAGGACACCCTCGACGAACTGCGCGACTCGATCGGCGCGGCCGTCTACATCAGCCGGTACGAGGACGGCGAAATCAAGATCACCGACTTCGCGGACGGCCCCCGCACCCCCAAGGTGAACGAGTGGGTGGACTTCCGCTCCTCCGCGCACGCCAGCGCGGTCGGCAAGAGCCTGCTGACCCAGCTCGACCTGAACGGCCGCAGGGACCACCTCTCCCGGCACAAGATGGCCCGCCTCACCTCGCGGACGATCACGAACGAGCGGGTCCTGTTGAACCGCCTCGCCGCCCAGCCCGCCACGGTCCCGGTCCTCGACCTCCAGGAGTACGCGGTCGGCACGGTCTGCGCCGCCGTCCCCATCACCGCGGGCTCCGCGGTCGGCTGCCTGGCGCTCTCCCTCCCGGTGGAGCACGCCCACCGGCTCCGGGAGGCGGCCCAAACACTCAATCGCAGGGCGGCGCCTGTGCTGCTCTCGCTGGCGATCTAGGGGCCGGCGCCCGGTCGGTCGCGGGCGGTCCTGAGCACCCTCCAGGACCAGGTATTATTTTTGAGTCAGCAGGCGCCGCTAGCTCAGTTGGTTAGAGCAGCTGACTCTTAATCAGCGGGTCCGGGGTTCGAGTCCCTGGCGGCGCACAGACAGAAAGAAGCCCCTCGCGGAAGCGAGGGGCTTCTTTCGTTCTGCGGAAGTCCTGGGCGGGCGCTCCCGTGCGGACAGCGCCCTCAGGGGCCCGCGCCGCGGACCCCGCACCGGTCGTGCCGGTTCAGGCGAGCACCACCCAGTCCATGACCAGGGCGCCCACCAGGCCGACGGCGAGGAGATAGCTGCCGAGCCGCGTCCTGCCCCGCCTGCTGAGTTCGATCACCAGGCCGCAGAGCACGAGCAGCAGGCCGTACACCCCCACGACCAGCACGGACGACCGGCTCGCCAGGCGCACGGCGAGCACCACGGCCGCCGCGGCCATCAGCACGGAGGCCGCGGCGATTCGTAGGCGCCGGGCCTGGCGCGGCGTGAGGCCGGCCCGTATCTGGTCTGACGTGCTCATGGTTCGGAATCGTAATCGACCTGACCGGTGGCCTGTGCACGCTTTCCCGGCTCAGGCCCGGAGATACGCCAGGACCGCGAGCACCCTGCGGTGGGTTCCATCCCCAGGGGGCAGGTCCAGTTTGCCGAGGATGTTGCCGATGTGTTTGCCCACCGCGGCCTCGCTGACGACGAGTTCGGCCGCGATCGACGCGTTCGACCTGCCCTCGGCGACCAGGCCGAGCACCTCGCGCTCGCGCGGCGTGAGCTGTTCGAGGGGGTCGCGGCGGCGCCTGATCAGCTGCCGTACGACCTCCGGGTCCACCACCGTGCCGCCGTCCGCGACCCGCGCCACCGCGTCGGCGAACTGTTCGACCTGGCCCACCCGGTCCTTGAGCAGATAGCCGACGCCGGTGCCGTCCCCGGTGTCCAGGAGCTCAGCGGCGTACGAGCGTTGCACGTACTGGCTGAGCACGAGCACGGGCAGCTTCGGCCGCCGCGCCCGCAACGCGAGGGCGGCACGCAGCCCCTCGTCCTTGAAGCCGGGCGGCATGCGTACGTCGGTGAGGACGAGGTCCGGTTCGTGCGCGTCGACGGCGGCGCTCAGCCCTTCGGCGTCACCGAGCGCGGCAGGCACCTCGTGGCCGAAGCGGGCGAGCAGGCCGACGAGTCCCTCGCGCAGCAGCACGCTGTCCTCGGCGACGACGATTCTCAGCGCTGGGCGCTGGTCGGGTGCTGGGCTCGGCACGGGATCTCCACGGACAGTACGGTCGGACCGCCCGGCGGGCTGGTGACCGTCAGTGTGCCATCGAGCACCGCGAGCCGGTCCGCCAGGCCGGTCAGACCGGTGCCTCGGGCGGGGTCCGCGCCACCGTCGCCCTGGTCGCGCACGTCGATGCGCAGCACCTCTCGCTCGTGACGGGCCCGGATGTGCGCGCGGGGTGCGTTGCTGTGGCGGGCGATGTTGGTGAGGGCCTCGCGGACGGCGAAGTACCCGGCCGATTCGACGGGTTCGGGAAGGCGGGGCAAGTCCAGGTCGGTGTCCGCGGGGACCGGGGAGCGGTCGGCGGCGTCCTCTATGGCGGCGGCGAGACCGTAGTCGGCGAGGACTTGGGGGTGGATGCCGCGGATGAGCTCACGCAGTTCGGTGAGGACCTTGCCCGCCTCGTCGTGGGCCGTGGCGAGCTGGGCCGCGAGGGCACTGCCGGGGGCGGCGTCGAGCCTCGCCAGACCCAGGGTCATGGTCAGCGCGACGAGCCGCTGCTGGGCTCCGTCGTGCAAGTCCCGCTCAATGCGCCGCCGTTCGGCCTCGAAGGCGTCGACGAGGCGTGCCCTGGAACGGGTCACTTGCTCCAGCTGGGTGGCCAACTCGGCCTCGCGGGGCGCGAGGAGGAGGCGGGCAAGGGAGGCTCGGGCGGTGGCGTAGGCGCCGAGAGGATAGAGCAGCGGGGCGAGGAGGACGAGCCCGAGCAGCGCTATGGCGAAGGCATGCGGGTAGTCGCCGACCAGCCACAGCTTGGCGGCGCGGATCTCGCCGCCGTCGAGGGCGAGTTGGACGGGGGCGGCGATGAGGACCGCGGGGGCGCCGACGGTGCAGGCGAGCACCAGCAGGTCCAGCGGCCACAGCACGAGGGCGAGCAGGGCGGCGTACGCGAGCTCACGCCAGGTGGCCTGCTCCTTGAGACGCAGCTTGAACCAGGCGGGGATGCCGGGGGCTTCGGGGGTGCGGTGGGGGGTGGGAGCCGGGGGTGCGGGGTCGACGAGGCGTGCGCGGCGGCGTTCGAGCGCGGCGACGGGGATGCCGGCGAGGGCGAGGAGGGGGAGGAGGGGGATGCCCACGAGAACGAGGGTGAGGGCAAGGCCGAGGGTGAGGCCCAGGATGCCACCGACCAGGACCAAGACCCCGAGCACCACACCCCCCAGCAGGTACGCCAGGCTCCTCCAGGGCTCACTGCTCCTCAGATACGCCCGCCCCCGCATCCCCACCCACACGCGCTCTCCTGCCATGGGGTCACGGTATTGGCTCCGGGTATCGGGTGGGTGGGCGGGAAGGCCTGTTCGTCCAGGGGCAGGCCTGCGGGGTGAACGGGCGGGTGGGTGGGAGAGGCCCGTACGCGAGGGAAAACTCACCCCGGCAGCAGCCCCTCGCGCCCCTGAGCCCGGTACTGGTCAAGCAGTTCAGCCAGGGCCGACGGCACGAGGCGCTGGTAGGCCCCCGCCCCGGGATCGGGCCGCCACCACACAGGATCCCCGCAGCGAAACCCCTCCCCCCGCAAGGCGGCCCGCGCCACCTTGTTGGTCGCGGTGACCGGCATCCGCCCCACCACCCGTACGAAACGGGGCGCCATCTTCGTCCCCAGGTCCCCCTGCGCCAGCAGGAACTCCGCGAAGGCCAGCGGATCGAAGTCCACCCCCGGCCGCGGAGTGACCGCCGCCATCACCTGATCCCCGGAAACCGGGTCAGGCACCGCGTACACGGCGACCGCCGCAGCCGCCTCCCACCGCGCGAGGATGTTCTCGATCATCGCCGCCGCCAGGTTCTCGCTGTCCACGCGGAGCCTGTCGTCCGTGCGCCCCGCGAAATAGAGGAACCCCTCCGCGTCGCGGTAGAAAAGATCCCCCGTCCAGTACCAGCCGTCCCGGAGCCGCGCCGCGTCCGCCTCCGCGTTGCGCCAGTACCCCTCGAAGGGCGACCGCCCCTTGTTGACCAGCTCCCCTATCGCCGCGTCGCCGTTCAGCAGCCGCCCGTCCGCGGCGAAGACGGCGGGCGGGCACTCCGCACGCGTACCGGCATCCACCACCGCGAGCTCGTCCCCCGGCGCCGCCCGCCCGATCGCCCCGGCCGGAGTCCCCGGCACCCGCTGGATGGCCGCGCCGCCCTCCGAAGAGCCGTAGCCCTCCACGAGCCGCACGCCGAACCGCTTCTCGAAGCGCCCCGCGTCCACCGCCCCGGCCTCCGTGCCGAACCCCATCAGGAGGGGGTTCTCCGTGTCGTCGGTGCGCTCGGGCGTCGCCAGGAGGTACTGCACCGCCCGGCCCACGTACGTGAAGTACGTCGCCCCGTACGCCCGTACGTCGTCCAGGAACGCCGAGGCCGAGAAGCGCCGCCGCAGCGCCACGCCGGCCCCGGCCGCAAGGGCGGGCGCCCAGTCCGCGATCACCGCGTTGCCGTGGAACATGGGCATGCAGATGTAGTGGACCCCGTCCGCTCCGAGGCGGAAGTGGCCGGCCAGGGACTGGCCCGCGGCCGCCAGACGCCCTTGGGTGCAGATCGCGGCCTTGGGCGCCCCGGTCGAGCCCGAAGTGAAGTAGAGCAGCATCCGGCTCGACGGGGTCGCCGCCCGCGACACCTCCGGGCACGCTTCCGCATAAGGGGCCAGCAGTTCCCCGTACGCCTCCGTGTCGGTCACCAGGACGCGCACGCCCGGGAGTTGAAGTCCGTCGAGGAGGGGGAGGTGCGTCCGTTGTGTGATCAGGACCCGGCAGTCGGTGTGCACGATGTCGCGGGCCAGTTCCGCGCCCCTGCGCGTGGGGTTGATGCCCGCCACCGCCGCTCCCGCGAGCGACGCCGCACTGAGCCACAGGGGGTATTCGGGGGTGTTGTCGAGCAGGACGCCGACGTGCGGCTCGGCCCCTTTGGGCAGCAGGTCGGCGAGGAGCGCCGCTCTCGCCGCCGCGCCCGCCGCGACCTGATGGTGAGTGAGCTCCTGGTGCTCGAAGCGCAGCCCGGGACGGTGGTCGCCCCAGCGCGCCTGCACGAGTTCCGCGACGGTACTCCCGGTGGACTCCATGGCCGCGCACCATAATTGATGCACCGTCAGATAGGGAGAGGGCCATGCGGGACAGGGGCGGGACTAGGGCAGGTCGTCCGTCCCGAACAAGCCGTTCGCGGTCACCATGAAGTAGACACAGAAGGCGAGCACGACCCCGAGGAAACAGAGCAGACCTACCGTGCTCGCCACGTTCTGCACGGGGCTCGGCGCGTGGGCCGTCGCCTTCTCGGGCCGATCGGCCGCGTAGTGCACGGTGACGAAGTCGCCCTCGATGGTCGTCGCGGGCCCGTTCTCCTCCTCGAAGCGGACGGGACGCCCCCCGGACGGCGTGAACTCGTAGACGTGGTGGAACGTCGTGGAGATGCGGTTGCTGTCACCGTGGCGGCTCGTGGTGGTGTACGTGCGCAGGCAGCGTGCCTCGGCCGTGAGGCCGCTCGCCCACGCCTGCCGCAGTTGCAGGGAGCGCCTGATCACTTTGACGGCCATCGTGATCACCACCCCGCCGATGATGACGGGCACCGCGAAAAACATGAACTCCATGGTTGTCCCCCGACAGTTGCTGAGGTTGGGTGCCTCTGTCCTGCGCACACCGTCCCGGTCATGGACGGTGTGCGCAGAACCTACCCGTGGGGAGTGCCGTGGAGCCTCAAGCCCTGCTCAGAACTTGACGTCGGAGCAGGCGTAGAACGCGTTCGCCGTGTCGTGGACCGTCCACACCGCGACGATCACGTGGTGTCCGCTCCTGCCGCCGGGGATCGTCCCGGAGTGCGAGAGCGTGGCGGGCGGCTGCTGACCGTTGTAGGGGACGTTGAGGAACGGGGTCGTCTCGAGGGCGGCCCGCGTGACGGGCTTGCTCTCGTCCCAGCCCTGCTTGGTTATGTAGTACTTGAAGTCGGTGGTGCGGTGACGTGCCGTGAACTGCCAGCGGAAGCTGTAGTTCTGTCCTGCGCTGACACTGGTCGTCGGCCAGGCCCCGCCGCCCGGCGCCTTCGGCTGGTTGAGCGAGTCGAAGCCGCCGATGCCCGCCGAGCAGATCTTGCCGTCGGCGGGACCGGACGCCGGGAAGCCCTTGGGGCCCTCGACGCTCTGGGGTTCGTACTGGATGGAACCGCAGCCGCTCACCGTGCCGTTGGCACAGTTGATCTGGCGGCTGGCCGGCAGGTCGGTGTAGCCGTGACCGCTCGCGCCACCGGACGAGAGCGCGAGGGCCCCGAACGTGGTGGCACCGAGCATGGCCGCGTACATCTTCTTGTTTCGCATGCTGCCGCTCCAGGGGAAACGTGGGGGTTCCGTGAGCCGTGCGCGCGCTGCGGCACTGCGGGTGCAGTGGGATGCAGTGAGTACTGCGGTCTAGACCAAGCCCAGATTATGGGCGGTAGTTGAACATGTCCATACCAATCGTGGAGACGATCCGATCGCAGCGATGGCGCGACTTCTCGACGAGATCACCGTTCGGGCCGTCGTTCGTCGCCACCCACGCCGCCGCTCCGTCGGCCGTCCGTCCGCCCGTCAACTGCCTTTCGATCAGGCGCTGTTGACGTACCTCCGCAGGTGCCGCCACGTACCAGCACTCCCCCATCAGCTCCCGCGCCTCGCGCCACCCGGGCAGATCGCAGGCCAGATAGTTCCCCTCGGTGACCACGATCCGGGCGGTCGGCGGGACGCGGTGCCGGGCGGCCACCGGTTCGTGAAGGGTGCGGTCGTAATCGGGTACGTAGATGTCGTGGCCGGTGTCGTCGAGGACCCGGGTGAGGAGCGCGACGTATCCACGGACGTCGAAGCTGGGCTCCGAGCCCTTGCGCGAGGTGAGGGAGAGACGCTCAAGCTGGTCGTTCGAGAGGTGGAACCCGTCGAGCGGGAGATACGCGGCCCCCTCGCCGATCTCCTCCACCAGCGCCCGCGCGAACGTCGACTTGCCCGCGCCGGGCGGCCCCGCGATCCCGAGGAGGGTGCGGGGCCGGTCGGTGGTCAGCAGCCAGGCCATCTCGGCCAGGGACGGGAGTGTGAGGCCGGGCGTGGGAGTGGGGGCGGGAGTGGGGGTGGGGTCAGCGTTCTCCATGCCCCGTATAGAACGCCACCGTGAGGTCCTTGACCAAGGCCTTGCGCTCGTAGTCGTCGAGCTCGACCAGGCCGCGGGTGGTCAGCCGGGTGACCGTGTCCTCGACGGAGTCCACCACCGAGGTGAGCACGCTGTCCCGGTGCCGTGCGTCCAGGGCGGCGACCCGGCGAAGGCGCATGGTGTCGGCGATCTCGGGGGCGTACTCGATGCGGGTCGGCTGGGCCGAGAAGATCTCGATGCCGACCGGCTCGGACTCCGCCACGAGCATCCGGGTCAGCGAGTCGCCCACCGCGTCCGCGTCGCGCAAGGTCGCGGTGTCGTCGTGGAAGGCGTCGGCGGGCAGCCGCGACAGGACACGGGCGGTCGCCGCCTCGACGCACTCGCGCAGATACTCCTGATGGTCGGCGACGCCGAGCGTGGCCCGCGCCGCGTCCTTGACCCGCCACACCACGAGGACGACGACCCGCAGCGCGACCCCGCCCCGGTCCACCGCGGGCATCGGCTCGCTGCGCCAGTGCCGCAGGCGTACGTCGACGCGGCGGCGCAGGAGGAGCGGGTTGACCCACATCAGACCGGTGCGGCGGACGCTGCCGCGGTACCGCCCGAAGAGGGTGAGCACCCACGCCGTGCCGACCCGGCCGCGGGCAAGGCCCCCGAAGCCGAACAGCGCGAGGGCGCCCGATCCGGCGAGCGAGGCCCACTGCGCGAGGCCGAGCCCGGCGTACGCGCCGTGGCCGCCGGCCCCCTCCACCCCGAACAGTCCGGCCGCCTGCGCCACCGGCTCGGGCAGCACCCCCGCCCACCAGAGCGCGGCCACGCATCCGGTGACTCCCGCGGTGCCGCCGAGCACACCGACCGCACCGGGCAGCACGCGCGCGGACCGCTCGCCGAGGTCGGGGTCGACCACGGGCAGGGGCCGTACCGCGGCCGGGGCCGGGGCCGGGGGCCGCCGGTTGGCGCGCGGCTGCTCCCCCGTTCCCTGGCGGCGCCGCACCACGGCGGGCGCCAGGGGCACCCCGGGGTCGGCGGGGTCGTCGCGGAAGAGCAGATGGATGGGGATCTCGGTGGTGGCCTCGCTGTGGATCAGGCGCGGGGAGCGGGCGGCCGTGTCCGGGGCGCCGGCGGTCTGCGGTTCCTCGGGCTGGGGGGTCTGTGACCGTGATGCCGCTGTCGCACTCATCCTTGCCTCCGGCTCATACGTGCCTCGATCTCATACGTGCCTGAATGTCATCCGCGCCCCGGTCACATCTGAGCCCCGCCCCGACTCGTGCCCCGGCCTCATACGTGACCCGGTCACGTTCCTGCCTGTATCTCGGGCGGATCGGGCGGACCGGGCCCGCAGCCGCCCTCATGGGACTCGTGTCGCTCATGCGAACAGCCGCCGCCAGGTCTCGGGGCCCGGGTAGCCGTCCGCTGCCGCGCCCCGCCAGCCCTGGGCCCGCTGGAACGCCTCGACATTGCGGCGGTCGCTCTCGCTCCACCGCGGGCCCGGTCCCCGCGCGTAGTGCCGGCCGAAGCCCTTCCTCACCAGTTGCCTGCCGAGCTGCTCGACCGACGGGCTGGACTGGCCGGGGCGGAACACGCCCCTGCCGGGGTACGCCGGAGCACCGCCCTGCGGACCGCCCGACGCGGCGCGCGGGATGTCACGGCCCTTGCCCGTCATGAGGTACGACCAGGTCCCGGGGCCAGGCAGGCCGTCCGCGTCAGAGCCGGTCCAGCCCTGCGCCCGCTGGAACGCCTGCGTGGCCCGTCGGTCCGCGTCGCTCCAGAGCGGGCCCGGCCCCGCCTTGTAGAAGCGGGCACCGCCCCGGGCGACCAGCGCCTTGCCCAGCTGGGTGACGTACTGGTTGTTCGCGCCCGGACCGAAGGACCCCGCCCCGGGGTAGCGCGTCACCGTGCCGGGGCCTGCGCCGCCGGGAGTGGTGCCGTCCGTGACCCCTTTGTAGCGATACGCCAGATAGCGGCTCCCGTTGCTCCAATAGGCATAGGGAGTCGTCTGCTTGCGGGTGTGCGGGCGGGTCTGTTCGTACGCGACGTATTGCGTGTGCGCCGCGTTCGCCCAGCCGCCGAAAATGGTCACGTGCGAACCCTTCTCCGGGTTCTTGGGATTATGGAAGAGAAGGATGTCGCCGGGCTGAAGCTGAGTCTTCGTAATACGCACCGAGTACCGGGCGAGGCTGCCCGTCCATTCGTTGCGGCCGAGATTCCAGGCCATGGAGACATAGCCCGAGCAGTCCTGCCGGTAGCCGTCGGACCAGTACTTGCCCATGTTGTACGGCACCTTCGCCGCGACCCACTTCTGGGCGCGGGCGAGGATCTGGGCCCGTGTCGTGTTCCGCACCGCCGACGCCGCGGGGCCCGGCGAACCCGGCCTGCCCGGCACCCCGTGCAGCGCGCCCGTGTCGCCCTGCGGGCTGCCGGGGCCCGGCTCGGCACCCGGGTCCTCGTCCGGCGGAACCGTCGGAACCGTGCCCGGTGGTCCCACCGGGTGATGGCCCGCTCCGGGTGCCGCCACCGCCGGAAGGACCTGGCCACCGCCGAGCACGGTGCCGGCCGCCGCGGCGACGACCAGGGCGCGGCGCGCGCCGTGCGCCGCCGGGTGGCCGCCCTGCCGTACGGGGAGTGCGTGGGTCATGGCTCGTCGCCGGTGAATACATCCGGGGCAATCGCAGTCGCTCTCGGGCTCGAATTCCTCGAATACCGGAGCTCCCTCCATGCGATTCCCCTCACACTCCAGGAAAGAATGCCTGCGTCGCATCTGCACAGTCGTCAGCTTCTCAACTGTCCGGTGATATCGCATGTTGACGGTCCGAATGATGGAGTCGCCCCGCATTCGCCTCCCCGCCCGCCCCGCATTCACGTCCCCGCGCACCCCCGGGCCCGCCCCCGCGGGGTCCCGGGCGGTCCGGAGCACCCCTCGGCATCCGGTAGAGTTCTCCAGGTCAGCAGGCGCCGCTAGCTCAGTTGGTTAGAGCAGCTGACTCTTAATCAGCGGGTCCGGGGTTCGAGTCCCTGGCGGCGCACAGACAGCGAAAGCCCCCCGTTCACGCGGGGGGCTTTCGTGGTTCGTACCGCTACCGTTGCGCCATGGCGCGCGACATTCAGGAGCGGATCAAGAAGCTCATCATCGACCAGCGGCTGCCCTCGGGCGCCTCTCTGCCCACCGAGCCCGAACTGATGGAACGCCTCGGCGTCAGTCGGAACTCCGTGCGAGAAGCCCTCAAGGCGCTGCAGGCGATGGGCATCGTGGAAATCCGGCACGGTTTCGGCACCTATGTCGGACCCATGTCGATGGCTCCGATGATCGAGGGCCTCACCTTCCGCACGGTGGCCGGCCACTACCGCGGCGAGGACAGCCTGCTCCAGCTCCTCGAGCTGCGGGAGGCCGTGGAGACCGGGCTCATCGCACGCCTCGCGGGCCGCATTCCGGACGCGGATCTGGCCGAACTCGACGCACTCGCGGACCGGATGGACACCGAGGCGGCGGAGAGCGACGGCCGGGACGGCCAGCCGGGCGTGGTGCACACCGAAACCGACCGCGCATTTCACGCCACTCTCTACCGCTGCCTGCGCAATCCGCTGCTCGGCGAGGTCCTGGAGGCGTTCTGGGACGCCTTCCACAAGGTTCGCACCGATCTGGTCGACGTTCCGCACGATCCCAAGGTCACCAGCCGCCAGCACCGGGAGATCCTCGACGCGGTCCGGTCCGGCGATGTGCTCCGGGCCGAGCGGGCGATACGGGAACACTTCGGTAATATTCGAACGCGATTGAGCACTCCTGTCCCAACAGGTAACTCGAATCGCTCGTATGACCGGTAAACCCCTTGTTTCGCCCTTGCGATCATGGCAATGGGCGTAGAACCTTGTGCTGGAGCCATTGGCTCACATGAGGCAGGCGGTGCGGGGCAGTTGGGGGCCCGCCCGAAGCCCGAACGGGGATGGGGGCCGGGGGGTCCCGTTAACGATTGGATGCCGAGGGGGGCATCATGCAACCGGAAGGTAGCTGTTCCATGTCTAAGGGGACGGTGGCCTGCCACTGATGCGTCCGTGAAGGTCGGGGGACCGATTCGGACGGAAGGACCAACGAACACGCGGACGACCGCGTGCGGGGGGATGACTCATGACGTCGACGCCGACGGGCGCCCGTCCGAACGACCCGTCAGAGACGACTCAGCTGCGGGTGCCATCGCACCGGACAGGCGGGTTCCGGCGTATCAAGAAAGCCTTGCCGAGGTACGACTACGAGCACTACAGCCGTCTCGCGGGGCCGCTGACGCAGCCCGATCCCAGCAAGCCGTACAAGGTGCAGTACCGCTCCCTGCTCTCGCAGGAGCCGCACCGGATCAGAGCCGCGCTGATGCTGGGGGCCGCGCCGCTGCTCTCCCTCGTGCTGCTGGCCTGGCTGCTGCAGCCGACGCACTGGACGAAGCGCGACTACGTCGCGAACGACTGGCTGCCGACGCTCGACGTCATCATGCTCATATCCATCGGCCTGATCGAGTTCTTCCGCTGCATGAACGTGCTGTCGAACGCGCACGCCACGCTCGTCGCCCGTGACCCGATACCCGTGGTGCCCGAGACCGGCACCCGCGTCGCCTTCCTCACCTCCTTCGTGCCCGGCAAGGAACCCCTTGAGATGGTGACGAAGACGCTGGAGGCGGCGGTCAAGATCCGCCACCGCGGTCTGATGCACGTCTGGCTCCTCGACGAGGGCGACGACCCCGCCGTCAAGGAGGTCTGCCAGCGGCTCGGCGTGCACCACTTCTCCCGCAAGGGCATCGCGAAGTGGAACATGAGCAAGGGCCCGCACCGCGCCAAGACCAAGCACGGCAACTACAACGCCTGGCTCGACGCGCACGGCAGCGACTACGACTACTTCGCATCGGTCGACACCGACCACGTCCCGATGCCCAACTACCTCGAGCGGATGCTCGGCTTCTTCCGCGACGAGAACGTCGGCTTCGTCATCGGCCCGCAGGTCTACGGCAACTACGACAACTTCATCACCAAGGCCGCCGAGTCCCAGCAGTTCCTCTTCCACGCGCTGATCCAGCGCGCGGGCAACGCGTACGGCTCCCCCATGTTCGTCGGCACGAGCAACGCCGTACGCATCAGCGCCCTGAAGCAGATCGGTGGTCTGTACGACTCGATCACCGAGGACATGGCGACCGGCTTCGAGATCCACCGGGCCACGAACCCGAAGACCGGCCAGAAGTGGAAGTCGGTCTACACCCCGGACGTGCTCGCGGTCGGTGAGGGCCCCAACGCCTGGACGGACTTCTTCACGCAGCAGCTGCGCTGGTCGCGAGGAACGTACGAGACCATCCTCAAGCAGTTCTGGAAGGCGCCGTTCTCGCTGCCGCCCGGCCGTCTCTTCAACTACACGATGATGGTCATCTTCTACCCGATGTCCGCCATGAACTGGATCCTGGCCGCGCTCTCCTGCGCGCTGTTCCTGGGCATGGGCGCGTCGGGCGTGAACATCGACCCGACGATCTGGCTGATGCTGTACGGCAACGCGTCGGCACTCCAGATCGGCCTCTACATCTGGAACCGCCGCCACAACGTCTCGCCGCACGAGCCCGAGGGCTCCGGCGGTATCGCGGGCATGGTGATGTCGGCGCTCTCCGCGCCGGTCTACGCACGTTCCCTCCTTGACGCCGTGCTGCGCCGCAAGAGCAAGTTCGTGGTGACTCCCAAGGGCGATTCGGCGAGCCCGGACACCCTGTTCGGCACGTTCCGCATCCACCTGTTCTTCATCCTGGTCTTCGCCGGCTCGATGGCCGCCGCGTTCGTGTTCGGCCACGTCCACCCGGCGATGATCATCTGGGCCACGTTCGCCCTGCTGATCACGGCCGCGCCGATCTTCGCCTGGCGCTGGGGGATGCGGCAGGACAAGAAGAAGCGCAAGTCCCGGCAGGGACCCGGAGCTTCGGGGCCGCCCTCGGGCGGCGGGGACCCGATGATGCCGCAGCAGCGTGACGCCACGGCGGAGCTGCCCCAGGCACACCAGCCTCCGCAGGCGCCGCACGCGCCGCAGCAGAAGCCCAGCTGGGCAGCGAACGACCAGACCATGCAGATCGCCCTTGGGGGACGTAAGAAATGAAGGACCGCTCCAGCCGCCGCCGCGCCCGCCGCATCGCGATAGGCGCGGCGGTGGTCATAGCGCTGGCCGGGATGAACGGCCCGTGGCTGTGGCGCGTGGGCTCGGAGAAGTACCACGACTACAAGATCAACAAGCCGGAGTACAAGGCCGACAACGGCCACTGGCAGGTCGTGAACTTCCCCGAGGAGTACCGCCAGAACACGATCCACGCGGCGCTCCTGCACACCGGCAAGATCCTTCTGGTCGCCGGTTCCGGCAACAACCAGAAGAACTTCGACGCCAAGAAGTTCGACACCCGCCTGTGGGACCCGGTCAAGAACACGATCAAGAAGATCAAGACGCCCGTCGACCTCTTCTGCACCGGCCACACCCAGCTCGCCAACGGCAATCTGCTCATCGCCGGCGGCACCCAGCGCTACGAGAAGCTCAAGGGCGACATCACCAAGGCCGGCGGCCTGATGGTGGTGCACAACGAAGACCCGGACAAGCCGATCACGCTGCCCGCGGGCACGAAGTTCACCGGCAAGAAGAACGGCAAGACGTTCGTCTCCAAGGACCCCGTCGTCGTCGAGCGCGCCAAGAAGGTCTTCGACAAGCAGACCGGCGCCTTCGTACGCAACGAACCGGGCCTGGGCCGGGTGTACGTCGAGGCGCAGCAGAGCGGCACGAGGCACGAGACCGGCACGCAGGACAACTACCGCGTGCAGGGCCTCAAGGGCGCCGCCACCCGCAACACGTACGGCATCGCGCAGAAGCTCGCCCTGGACAAGAAGGACTTCCAGGGGATCAAGGACGCCTTCGAGTTCGACCCGGTCGCCGAGAAGTACATCAAGGTCGACCCGATGAACGAGGCCCGCTGGTACCCCACGCTGACCACGCTCTCGGACGGCAAGGTGCTCAGCCTCTCCGGCCTCGACGAGATCGGCCAGCTGGTCCCGGGCAAGAACGAGATCTACGACCCCAAGACCAAGAAGTGGACCTACACCAAGCAGGTCCGCCAGTTCCCGACCTACCCCGCCGTGTTCCAGCTGGAGAGCGGCAGGCTCTTCTACTCGGGCTCGAACGCGGGCTACGGCCCCGATGACGTCGGCCGCAAGCCCGGCACCTGGGACCTGGAGAAGAAGGGCAGCTGGAAGGGGATCCCGGGGATGAGCGACCCCAATCTCCTCGAGACGTCCAACACGGTCGAACTGCCGCCCGCGCAGGACCAGAAGTACATGGTCATCGGCGGCGGCGGTGTCGGCGAGTCCAAGAAGTCCAGCAAGAAGACCCGCATCGTCGACCTCCTGGAAGACGACCCGAAGTTCGAGGACGGCCCCGAGCTGGAGAAGGGCACGCGTTACCCGCAGGCCTCGACCCTGCCCGACGACACGGTGCTGATATCCGGCGGCTCCGAGGACTACCGCGGCCGCGGCGACTCGAACATCAAGCAGGCGCGGATCTACGACGCGAAGACCGGCAACATGCGGCGGGTCGCTGACCCGGAGGTCGGCCGCAACTACCACTCGGGCTCGATCCTGCTGCCCGACGGCCGCGTGATGTTCTTCGGTTCCGACTCGCTCTACTCCGACAAGGCCAACACCAAGCCCGGCGAGTTCGAGCAGCGCATCGAGATCTACACCCCGCCGTACTTGTACCAGGGCTCGCAGCCCACGCTCACCGGCGGCCCGAAGGAGATCAAACGGGGCGGGTCGGGCACCTACAAGACCCAGCACGCCTCGTCCATCAAGACGGCCCGCCTGATCAGGCCGAGCGCGTCGACGCACGTCACGGACATCGACCAGACGTCCGTCGCACTCAACCTGAAGAAGTCCGCGGGCGGCGTCACGGTGACGATCCCGAAGGAGAAGAGCCTGGTCGAGTCGGGCTGGTACATGCTCTTCGTGACGGATGACCAGGGGACACCGAGCAAGGCTCAGTGGGTCCACGTGCCTTAGCAGTACGCGCAAAAGAGCCGCAGTCGCGTCGACTGCGGCTCTTTTGTGGTTGCTCGCGCGGTTCCCCGCGCCCCTTACGGGGCGCTACTTAGCCGCTTCGGCCAGCTTCAGCGCGTACTCAGGCCACCACTCCCCCGCCTTGGGGCCGCCCCTGCACGTGCCGTCCGACTCTCCGGGTCGCTTGACCCAGAGATACGCGTCCACCAAGGGGTCACCCGTCTTGGTGGTCGGCGCCTCGCCCAACGCACGGCCGGGCGGGTTGCACCAGGTGTCCTTGCCCTTGGTGTACGGGCCGTTGCCGTTGCGCGCGGTGTCGATGACGAACGGCTTGTTCCCGATCTTCGCCGAGAGCTTCTTGCCGAACTCCGTGCTGGCCTCGGTGGTCTGGAAGTTCGAGACGTTGACCGAGAATCCGTCGGCCTGCTCGACGCCCGACCACTTCAGGGGCTCCCAGAGCGAGTCCGGGTTCTTCCAGCCCGCGTTGCCCGCGTCCAGGTACACCTTCGTGTTCTTGAGGGACTTGAGCTTCTCGATGGCGCCCTTCAGGAGGTCGTAACGCTCCTCGTGGAACTCCTCCGGCGTGCAGTTGTCGACCATGTGGAGCACGGCGTCCGGCTCCAGGATGACCGTGGTCTTGCGGTCGCCGATGCCCTTGGCGACCTGGTCGATGAACGTGCGGTATGCGTTGCCGTCGGCCGCGCCGCCGCCCGAGTACTGACCGCAGTCGCGGTGCGGGATGTTGTAGAGGACCAACAGGGCGTCCCTGTCGGCCTTCTCGGCGGCCTCGGTGAAGCCGCGCGCCTGGTCCTCCGCGTTCTCCGGGATGATCCATTCGGCGACCGGCTGCTCGGCGATCTTCCGGATGAGCCCGGCGTCGTCCTTCTTGCCGTCCTTCTCGTACGAGGCGACCTGCTTGGCCGCGTTCCCCTCCGGGTTGACCCAGTACGGGTCGGAGCCCTTGGGCTGCTGTTTGACCGGCTGCCCCGACGACTCCTCGTTGCCCGAGCCGTCATCGGAGGAGCACCCCGACAGCAGCAGCGCAGCCCCCGCAAACGCCGCCGCAGCCTTCACCCCCCGGCTCGCGATCCGATGACCGCGGCCGGTGCCTTTGTGGTACATCCACTCCCCCTTGGGTGCACTGTCCGATTCTCAATCCTGACATACGCACTCCCGGCTCACGAGGCCCGCCCGCCCGCTGCGGAGACCTGTTGGAGACCTGTTACAGCTCGGCGCGCGGGGGTAGGCGCAATGGGCGGGGCCGAGCTTCCGGGGAGGAGATCATGCGGGATCGCACCTCTGAACTACGGCTGGCCCAGGTTCTGGTGGAGACCATGAACACGCTGGACGACGACTTCGACCCGGAGCGCTATCTGAGCCGGGTCGCGGGTCACTGCGTGGAGCTGCTCGACGCGTCCGCCGTCGGTGTCATCTTCGACGGCGGGGGCTCACCCTCGATCGCCGCCGGCGGGCATCCGCGGGACCTCGCGCTTGACCTGCTCGGGGCCCAGCAGAGCGGCGGGCCCTGCGTGGAGAGCCTCGGTACGGGGCGTCCCGTGCCGCCGGTGCGCCTCACGGAGGACGAACCCGCCGAGCGCTGGCCGGAGTTCACCGCGCTGGCGCGACACCATGACATCGGGGCGACGTACGCGGTTCCGCTGCGGCAGCGCGACACCTTGCTCGGGGCGCTCAACGTCTTCGGGCCCGAGGCGGCCTCCTGGAGCACGTGCGCCGCCGGTGAGCCGCGGCTTGCGCAGGCGATCGCCGACGCCGCCGCCGTCGGCCTGCACAACCACCGCGCCTACACGGAGTATCAAACGCTCGCCACACAACTCCAGGGCGCTCTGACCAGCCGTATCCGCATCGAACAAGCCAAAGGCATCCTTGCCGAGCGCTGGCAGACCGGGATGGACGAGGCCTTCGACGCACTGCGGCGGTACGCGCGCAGAGAACGGCTGGTCATGGACTTGGTCGCCACCGAGGTGATCAAGGGATCGCTCGATGACGCGACGCTGCGCGGCGGTTGGTCCGAAACTTCGTGAAGGTCATCGCGGGGGCCACCACCACCTGCGGGGATCACGGAGAGAAAACGGATCACGACTTGGCGTCATTCCACCCCTAGGCTCCAGGGCTCATCCGTTCTAGAGTCGTCAGTACGGCCCAAGCCCCCGGCCTGATCGTCCATCCCGCATTGCGGGGTTGGCCACCGAACCTCCCGCGCCGGCGCCGGGTTACTCCCGCAGCTCGTGCGCGCGCGGTCGAGGACCAGCCCGGTCGACGGCTCCGGGGGGAGCGGGCCGCCGACCGGGCCGGGTTGTCCAGACACCGAAGCCGGCCCACGCGCCACCAGGCGCGAGCGCGGCGGGAGTGCGCTCGCGCCTCGCCACCACCTCTACGGCCTCACGCCGGTGAGGTAGGCGGACACCACCACGTTCGCCGAGTACGTCCTCGTGGCCCGGTCGAACGTGCCGCCGCACGTGATCAGGCGGAGCTCGGCGCGACCCTCCTCGTGGGGGCCGTACGCCTTCTTCGCGTCGAAGCGCTCCCGGCTGATGACCCGGACGTCGTCCACGGTGAACTCGGCGACCGAGCCGTCGTCCCGGGACACCAGGATCTTCTCGCCCGGTCGCACCGCGCTGAGGTCGTAGAAGACCGCGGGGCGCGTCTCGGTGTCGACGTGGCCCACGAACAGGGACGTGCCCGCCGCTCCGGGGTGCGTCCCGCCGCCGTACCAGCCGACGGAGTCCGCCTGCTCGAAGGGCGGCGGATCGATGCCACCGGACTGGTCGAGCCCCCGGGTGAGCACGGGTGCGCGTACCCGCAGCGAGGGAACATCGACGCGCAGTGGCCTCGCCGCGTCCAACGGCTCGTGCGCGTCCGGGAGTTCGACGGCGAACGGCCGGCCGACCGCCGCCACGTCACCGTTCGTGGGCTCGGAGACACCGCCCCGTACGTCGGTGATCTCGCTGCCCCACAGCCAGAGCCCTACGAGCGCCAGCGCCCAGGCGATCCCGGTGAGGAAGCGCCCGTGCCCCGTCGGCCCCTCATGGTCCGCATCGTGACCTGCCATGTCGCTCGTCGCCCGTCACTCGGAGCGGCGCCGGCGCACGCTGCGCACGGCCACGGCCACGGCCGCCACCCCTGCGAGGATCAGGCCGATCACCGCGTGCCGGGTGCCGGGCCCGGCCTCCTGGGCGTGCGCGGCCAGCTCCGCGGAGCCGCCGCCGCCGGCGCGGACCGGCGAGCGGGGTTCGGCGTTCTGCTGGTTGGGGGGTTCGGCGTTCTGCTGGATGACGCGCAAGGTGCCCACACCCTGGTGCGGGTGGCCGTCACAGACGACGGTGACGTCGTGCGCGCCCTCGACACCGTCCCTGATGGTGGCCGAGCCGTTCAGGGTGTACTTGTCGCCGTCCCTGCCGGTGAGCTTCGCGTCCCCGGTGAACGCCCCGGACCCAGCGGATCCGGTCGTCCCCTCGCAGCCCGTGACGCTGATCTCCACCTTGGCTCCGGGCGCGGCGCTGGCCGGTGTGACCGTGGCGCGCACCTTGGCCTCTTCGTGGGCGTGGGCGGGGGCCGTGGCGGTCAGGGGGAGCGCGGCGAGGACAGCGGCCCCGGCTATACCACGCAGGGTGAGTGAGCCTCTACGCATCGTGAACCTCCTGTATCGAGGTTCACGCGCGTTCTCGGCTCACGCCTCCCGTGTGCGGCAAACGGGTGACCTCAGACGCGTTCGACCAGGTCAGCGATGGAGTCCACGACATTGGACGGCCGGAAGGGGTGCTGGTCGATGTCCTTGCGGGAGGTGAGACCGGTGAGGACCAGGAAGGTCTCCATCCCGGCCTCGAGACCGGCCAGGATGTCCGTGTCCATGCGGTCGCCGATCATGGCGCTGGTCTCGGAGTGCGCCCCGATGGCGTTGAGACCGGTCCGCATCATCAGCGGGTTCGGCTTGCCGGCGAAGTAGGGGTTGCGGCCCGTGGCCTTGGTGATCAGCGCGGCGACGGCGCCGGTCGCGGGCAGGGGGCCTTCGATGGAGGGCCCGGTCTCGTCCGGGTTCGTGCAGATGAAGCGGGCTCCGCCGTTGATCAGCCGCACAGCCTTGGTCATGGCCTCGAAGGAGTACGTACGGGTCTCGCCGAGCACCACGTAGTCCGGGGCGTGGTCGGTCAGGACGTACCCGATGTCGTGCAGGGCGGTGGTGAGCCCCGCCTCGCCGATGACGTACGCCGTGCCGCCGGGGCGCTGGTCGTCCAGGAACTTCGCGGTGGCGAGCGCCGAGGTCCAGATGTTCTCGACGGGCACTTCGAGGCCCATGCGGTTCAGCCGGGCCTGGAGGTCGCGCGCGGTGTAGATGGAGTTGTTCGTCAGGACCAGGAAGGGCTTGCCGGACTCCCGGAGCCTCTTGATGAAGGCGTCGGCTCCGGGGATCGGAACGCCCTCGTGGATGAGCACGCCGTCCATGTCGGTGAGCCACGATTCGATGGGCTTGCGCTCTGCCATGGGGTGCACTCCTGCGGTGTACGGGTTGGCTGGGGCGCCGGGACAGCGCTGTGCCGACGCCCCCACCCTAATCAGGAAGCGGTGATCTTGACCCCGTCGATCACCCAGTACCAGTTGTTGCCGCCGGTGTACCGGAAGCGGACCTGGGCCTTGGTGGCGCCTGCCGGGACCTGGAGCTCGATGCTCTCGACGACGGACGGGGTGTCCGCGGTGTACGTCTTCACCACGGCCGGGGTCCCTCCGTCGTACGAGACGAGTACCTCGCCCTTCTGCGGGGCTTCCTGGCGGTAGTACGTCGTGTAGGTGAGGGTGGCCCGCGCGCCGCCCCGCACCTCGTACGGGGGGCTGACCAGCGTCGAGTCGAAGGTCCCCGAGAAGGACTTGTCGGTCCACTCGTCGCCGTCCGCGACCGCGAAGACGTTCCGGGCGCGGATGTTGAGTTCGCGCCGCTGGTCGCGCTGGGCCTTCGTCCAGAACTCGTCCGTGGTGAAGGACCAGCCGCGCCATTCGGTGATGCCGCCCGTGCCCATCCGGGAGTTGTCGACGCTCCAGCCGCTCGGCGGTGTGTGCGTGAACCCGATGACTCCGGCGCCGATGCCGGTCTCGTCGACGGGTCCGGTGAGCTTGGCGCGCAGGGCGTCGAACGCGTCCGGCGTGGGCTGCTGCACCGGGCGGCCGTCCAGACCCCAGGCCGGGTCGATCGCGACGCCGAGGTGGGCGAGGGCGCTGGCGGCGATGTCGGGCATGCGGACGTCGTGGCGGACCGAACCCGCCGTCACCCCGCCACCCGTGGCGATCATGAAGGTCTGGCGCTCGGGCCAGCTGGAACCGCCGTGGCCGCCGGGGTCGGTGTGCCCGTGGTCGGCGGTGATCATGATGAGCCAGTCCTCCTCGCCGTACGTGGCACGGGACTTGACCGCGGCGACGATCTGGCCGACCTGGGCGTCCGCGCCCTTGATCGCGTCGAGATAGGCCTGGCTCGCGGCGCCGCTGTCGTGGCCCGCGTGGTCGATGTTGTCGAGCTGGACGAAGACCGCGTCGGGGTTGCCGCCCTTGACCTCGGCGACGGCGCGGGCGGTGGTCCCGGCGTCGTACTCGGCGCTGGGCGTGGAGACCCGGGCGTCGACCTTCGCGGAGAAGATGACGTCGGTGATCGGGGCCCAGGACGAGACCGCGTAGGTCCGCAGGTTCGGCTTCGCGGCCTCGACCCGGGTCATGAAGTCCGGGTAGGCGGCGAGGTTGTGGCCGGTGAACTCGTTGTTCACGACCTTGTGCTTGTCGGGCCAGACGCCCGTGATGAGCGTCGACCAGCCGGGGCCCGACGAGGTGGGCGCGAGCGGGTTGGCGTAGATGCTGCTCGGCGCGGTCAGACCCGCGCTCATCAGGCCCTTGAGTGCGGGCGCCTGGGCCTCCTTGATTCTGCCGAGCAGGGCGCCGTCCAGGCCGATGACCAGGACCTTGGAGGTCTTGGCCGCGGCCCTCGCGACGGCGGCGAGAGGTCCCGCGGCCACCGCGACGGCGGCGGTGGAGACGAGGAGCGAGCGGCGGGATATGCCGTGCGACGACACGTGTTCCTCCGAAGTTCGTAGGGGTTCGCAGAGGGCTTGCGCGCGCCAACGCCCCCGGATGCCGGGGGCGTTGGGTCCATACCCGTTATCTTTTCGCTACCGGGCACCCTGGGCCAAGGGTGTGCCGGTGAACTCTCAGCTACCGGTCGCCGACTTCCAGTCCTCCACGTACGTCTGGAGGTTCTCGGAGATGTCGTCCCAGTCCGGCTCGAAGACCTCGACCCCGTCGACGATCTTGTCGAGGGCGACCGCGTCGGCGTCCGTGGCCTTGATGTCCGCGCGTGCCGCGAAGCCGCCGCCGATCTCACTGACCTGCTGCTGGGCCTTCTGGGTCAGCAGGTAGTCCAGGAACTTCTTCGCGTTGGCGGAGTGCGGGGCCTTGTTGACCAGGCCGGCCGCGTAGGGCAGCGCGAAGGTGGTGGGCTTTCCGCCCTCCTTCGCCGGGAACCAGATGCCGAGATTCGGCATGTCCTTGGACTGGGCGTAGTTCATCTGGACATCGCCGTTCGCGGCCAGGAGTTCGCCCTTGTCGACCTTGGGCGCGAGCTTGCCGGTGGAGGCGGAGGGACCGACGTTGTTGGTCTGCAGCTTCTTCAGGTAGTCCATGGCGGGCTTCTTGCCGCCGAAGTCGTGCATCGCCTTGATGAGCACGGCGGTGCCGTCGCCCGCGACTCCGGGCGTGGAGTACTGGACCTTGTCCTTGTACGAGGACTTGGTGAGGTCCTCCCACGTCTTGGGCGCCTTGCCGCCGCCGAGCTCCTTCTTGTTGTAGATGAAGCCGAAGTAGTTGTTCACCACGGAGGTCCACTTGCCGTCGGTGGCCTTGAGCGCGCCGTCGACCTGGTCGGACCCCTTGGGCTTGTAGGCCTGGAGCAGCCCCTTCTCGTCCGCCTGCTGGATGAACGGCGGCAGGGTGATGATCACGTCCGCCTGGGTGTTGGACTTCTCGCGGACGGCGCGCTGCACCATCTCGCCGGAGCCGCCCTCCACGTAGTTCACCTTGATGCCGGTCTTCTTCTCGAAGTCCTTGAAGACCTGGTCGTACCAGCCGTCGCCGTTCTCGCCCTTGAGGCCGTCGGCGCTGTAGACGGTGACCTCCTTGGCGTCGGACGCGGAGGATTCGCCGCCGCAGGCGGTGAGCGATCCGGCGAGGACGAGACTGCCGGAGACGGCGGCGAGCGTGCGGACGTGTCGGACTCGGGTAAGGCGTGACATGACGTTTCGTGCTCCTTGAGAGCGTGCGGGCCTCAGCGGTAGGAGGCGCGGGTGCGTATGCGGGAGAGGGCGAAGAGGACGAGCAGCGTGGCCGCCATCAGGACCACCGCGACGGCGGCACCGGTGAAGAGGGAGCCGCGGTCGGTGGCCGCGTAGATCTGCACGGGCAGCGGCATCCAGTCCGGCGGATAAAGCATCATCGTGGCGCTCAACTCGCCCATGGAGAGGGCGAAGCAGAGGCCCGCGGCCGCATTGAGCGACGGCAGCAGAAGCGGCAGCCGCACCTTCCACAGCACGTACGAGGGCCGGGCACCGAGCGATGCCGCGGCCTGTTCGTACGCCGGGTCGAGTCGGACGATGGCAGCCGAAACCGACTGGTAGGCGAACGCCGTGACAAGAATGGCGTGCGCGAGGATCACGATCCAGCGCGTGCCGTTGAGGATCATCGGAGGCTTGCTGAACGCCACGAGGATCGCGAGCCCGACGACGACGGAGGGCACGGCGACAGGCAGCATGAAGAGCGTGTCGAGAACACGCTTGCCGCCCCTCTTCAGCGAGGCGGCGGCGAGCGCGGCCCAGGACCCGACGGTCAGCGCGAGCAGGCTGGCGCCGACGGCGGTGACCAGGCTGGTGGTGAGCGCCTTGAGCGATTCACCGCGGGTGGCGGACTCGTAGTGCCCCGTGGTGAACCCGGACGGAAAGGCGCCGGACCAGTGCGAGGAGAAGGACGCGGCCAGGATCACGAGCAGAGGCAGCGCGAAAAGGGGCAGGAAGAAGACGAGGAACAGGACCCAGGTGGCCCATTTCCCCTTGCGGCTATGCACCAACACGACGGCTCACCACCCGGTAGAGACTGTAAAGGCCCACGGAGATCGCGATGTTGACCACGGCGACGACACAGGCCGCCGGATAGTCGGATTCGAGAATCGCCTTGCTGTAGACGAGCATCGGAAGGGTCGTGACCCCCTTCGCCCCGGTGAAGAGAACAATCCCGAATTCGTTCAGACACATGACGAGTACGAGGCTGCCGCCCGCGGCGAGGGCGGGCAGCGCCTCGGGCAGGATGACCCGCCGGACGATGCGGCCGGGCTTCGCCCCGAGGCTCGACGCCACTTCCAGCTGCGCGGTGTCGATCTGAGAGAACGCGGCGAGCAGCGGGCGCATCACGAAGGGCGTGAAATACGTGATTTCCGCGAGGAGAACGCCCCAGGGGGTGGTGAGGAACTGGAAAGGACCTTCGGCGGCCCCGGTCGCGTCCGTCCACATCCCATTGGCCATCCCCTTGGTGCCGTAAATGAACAGCAGGGCGAGGGTGATGAGGAAGGACGGAAAGGAGAGAAAGACGTCGATGAACCTGGCGACGGCTTTCGCTCCCGGGAACGGCACGAAGGCGATGATCAGCGCGAGCGCGAACCCGAGCACGAGACACCCGACGGTGGACCCGACGGCCAGCCACACGGTGGTCCCGAGCGCCTCCCGGAACGCTTCGGAGGCGAAGACGTCGGAGTAGGGCTGAAGGGAGGTCCCACCGGTGTCGGGCTGGAGGGACTGCTGGACGACGAGGGCGAGGGGGTAGAGGAAGAAGAGGGCGAGGAGAGCGATGGGGGGCAGGGCCCATACGAAGCGGGGCACCTTTCGCCGCTCTGGCCGCTCCGGCCGCCCCTGCTGTGGGCATTCGTTCCGCAGGGCGATGGGGGTCCCCCCGCTCGAACGGAGTTGAGAGTGGGGGAGGGTGGGCACAGCCCCCGATGCCGGGTCACCATCAACAAGGCGTCCACCAGAGCTAGCCATCGGTCACCCCCGCACCAAGGAGCACCGCATCTTCCGGCGCGAAGTGCAGCGTGACCTCGTCACCAATACCGGGCGGAGTCCGCAGCTCCCGAAGGTCCGCCTTCACCCCCTGCCCGGCGACATCGACGTACAACCGGTGGGTGGCACCACGCCATTGGACCTCGGTCACATGACCGGAAAGGGGATTGGGCCCCTCCCCCAAGCCCACCAGATGCGGCCGCACGCACAGCGTGGCCGTGGCACCCGGCGCCGCATCCGCCGTGTCGACCTTCAGGTCGGCGCCCCCGAACGAGACGGTGCCAGAACCCACCCGCACCGAGAAGAGGTTCGCGTTACCCACAAAAGCGGCCGTGAACTCCGTACTCGGAGTCCGATAAAGCTCCTGCGGAGTCCCGCAGTCCCGCAACCGCGCCCGGTCCATGACGGCGATGCGATCCGCCAGGGTCAGCGCCTCCACCTGGTCATGGGTGACGTACAAAATGGAGACGTCAGGCAACTCCCGGTGCAGACGCGCAAGTTCCCCCAACATCCCCGACCGCAACTGCGCGTCCAACGCGGAAAGCGGCTCGTCGAGCAGAAGCACCCCCGGCCGGATGGCCAACGCCCGTGCGATGGCAACCCGTTGCTGCTGCCCACCGGAAAGCTCCCGGGGAAACCGCTTGGCGTACGCGGCCATCCCCGTCATCTCCAGCGCCTCGGCCACCCGCCCCGGAATCTCGGACTTGGCGACCTTCCGCGCCTTCATGCCGAAGGCGACGTTGTCCGCGACCCGCATGTGCGGGAAGAGCGCGTACTGCTGGACGACCATCCCGATCCCCCGCTGATGCGGCGGCAGGCCGGTGACATCGCGGTCCCCGATGAACACCCGCCCGGAGGCGGGCCGCACGAACCCGGCGACGGCCCGCAGCGCGGTCGTCTTGCCCGAGCCCGAAGGGCCGAGCAGGGCCATGACCTCGCCGGGCTCGACGGTCAGGTCGAGCGAGTCGAGCACGGTGTTCTTGCCGTAGGCGACCGACACGCCGTCGAAGCGGATGCCGCTGCTCATCCGCCGACACCGCCGACGCCCCTGAGCACTGCGGGCAGTTCGGCGACGGAACCCAGGACGTGTGTCGCCCCCGCGGCCCGCAGCGTCGCGTCGTCGTGCGCCCCCGTCAGCACCCCGGCGACGACCGAGGCGCCGGAGCGTACGCCGCTGAGCATGTCGTACGCCGTGTCGCCCACGACGGCGATCTGCCGGACGCCCTGCACCGCCCCGGTCCGCAGGAAGGCGCTGAGCACCATGTCCGGGTAGGGCCGCCCGCGGCCGCCCGCGTCGGCGGGGCACAGCGTCAGCTCGACCAGGTCGCGCCAGCCGAGCGCGTCCAGGATGGCGTCCTGCGTGACGCGGGCGAAGCCGGTCGTCAACACCACGGTCAGGCCAGCCGACTTGAGCTCCTCGACGGCTTCCCGCGCGCCGGGGACCGGCGCGATGCGACCGCCGTCGACGAGTTCCCCGTACGCCTTCTCGAAGGCCACGTTGCCCTGCTGGGCGAGGGCTTCGTCGCCGAACAGATGCCGGAAGACGCAGATCTTGGACTCGCCCATGGTGGCGCGTACGTAGTCCAGCTTCTCGGCGTGGTCGGCGGAGCCCGGCTCGACGCCGAGTTCCAGCGCGGCGGCGGCGAAGGCCTCCTCGACGAGCCCGCCGTCGGCGACTGTCGTACCGGCCATGTCCAGAACCACGAGGCCAATGCTGCTGTGGGCGCCGCTGCGTGCGCCGCTGTCTGTGGTCAACTCCCTCACCATCCCAACTCGTTCGCGGTCTTCTCGGCGATCGCGGGCGAACACGTCATGCCGCGCCCGCCGGGCCCGGTGACCAGCCACACGCCGTCACGGACCTGCTGGCGGTGCACCACACGGGCCGTGTCGACGCACTGCGCGTACACCCCGGCCCAGCGGCGCCTGATCTTCGGCAACGAGCGCCCCAGGAAGCCCTCGACGACCTCGGTGAGGTGGTCATAGGGGTCTTCGAGGGTGTCGAAGGCGAAGGGGTGCTCGTACTCGTGGGTGTCGCCGATGGTCAGGCCGCCGTCCTTGCGCTGCACCATCAAGAGCTGCATCTTGTGCTCGGCGGCGGTCGGCGTCTGCACCTGCCCGGCGTTGAGCGCGTCCAGGGCGTCCGACTTGTAGGCGGGGTAGTAGCGGAAGCTGTCGGCGTCCGCGACGGAGGTCGTGAGCGCCTCACCGAGGGGCTCTGTCTGCATCATCTGCAGCCGCACGCGCCGCACGGGCAGGTCGGGCCCGGCCAGCTCCCGCACAAGACCGCCGAGCCAGGCGCCGGTGGCGAGCACGACGACGTCACCGGTGTGTACGTCACCGTGGTCGTCCCGCACCGCGTTCTCGCCGACGACCTCACGGACCTCACGGCCGGGCAGGAAGGTGTAGCGGGGCGAGGCGCGAAGGGCCTCCCGCAGCCGGAGTTGAGCGGTCCGCGGCTCCACCGCCGCGTCCCTTTCGCACCACAGTCCGGCGATGAAGTCGCCCCGCAGCGCCGGGTTGAGGGCACGGGCCTCATCGGTGTCGAGCAGCTTGTAGCCGCGGGCCGCCGCGTCGGGGCGGGCGATGGCGGCCTCGGCGACCGCGCGCTCACGTTCGTTGCGCACGAGGGTGAGGGAGCCGTTGGCCCGGAAGCCGATGCCCTCCACCCGTGCGCCTATCTCCTCCCACAGCTCGCGGGCCCGCAGGGCGGTGTCCAGCTCCTCGCCCCCGGCGCGGCCGCTCACCCATATCTGCCCGAAGTTGCGCAGCGACGCCCCTCGGGCCTCGCTCTCGCGCTCGATCTGTACGACCTCGTGGCCGCGTTCCACTGCGTGCCAGGCGTGCATGGTTCCCACCACGCCGGCTCCTACGACGATGACTCTCACGGCGGCAACGCTCCTGGGGACGAGTGACCCGCCGAGGGCCGGGCGGCAACGGGACGGTGAACGGCCACCCAAAGTTGGCCTAGACCCGTTACGTTCCCGTTACCACTTGCAGCGGATCTCCGTACGCGCACGGGGAGTTCAGGAGCCGCCGCTGGTCCCCAGATGCGTGGTGAAGGAGAACCGGTCGCCGCGGTAGAGGGTGCGGACCCGCTCCAGGGGGCGGCCGGCGGTGTCACGCGAGACACGGTGGATCAGCAGCATGGGCAGGGCGGGAGGGGTGCCGATGAGGAGGGCCTCGCGGGGGGTGGCGAGGACGGTCTCGATGCGTTCGTCGGCGTCGCCGAAGGAGATGCCGAGCTGGTCGCGGAGGTAGGCGTAGAAGGAGGAGTCGGGCTCGAACTCCCGGTCGAGCGCGGGGGCTCGGTCCACGGAGACGTACGTGCTCTCGAGGCCCACCCGCTCGTCGTCGGCGAGCAGCACGCGTTCCATGTGCCAGACGGGCTCGCCCTGCTCGACCCCGATCTCGGCGGCGAGTGCCCCCGGGGCGGGAAAGCGATCGAGGGAGATGAGATTTCGCCCGGGGGTACGCCCCTGTCGCCGTACGCCTTCCGTGTAGCTTGCGAGGGACAGCGGCTGCTCCAGCTTGGGGCCCGCGACGACGGTGCCGCGGCCCTGCCTGCGCAGCCGTCCCTCCAGCAACAGCTCGCGCAGCGCCTGCCGCACGGTTTCCCGCGCGACTTCGTACCGGACGGCGAGATCCCGCTCGGTCGGCAGCGGCTGCCCGTCCCCCAACTCCTCTGTGAGGTGGGCGATCTTGGCCTTGACCGCGTAGTACTTCGGGATGCGCCCGTGCTCGGGGATGCCGGAGCGGATGGGGGCGCCGGGGGCCTGGTCAAGGAGGTGCGCGGGAGGGTGCGGAGGGTTCGGGTTGTTCACCCGGGGATGTTCGCAGACGTACGTGAACCGGAAGGTGAACGGAGGGCGAGGCGGAGGTGCGGCGCGGGCTCCGGGGGCGGGGCTCAGTGATTCAGGGATTCAGCGCCTGCGGGTGGCCCGCAGGCGCCGGGCCCCCACGACGAGTGCCCAGCCCCCGGCGAACAGCGCACCGGCGACGGCACTGACGCCGAGCAGGGCGCGGGGTCCGGTGGCCGCGAGTTCATGGGCGCCGTCGGAGTACAAGGACCCTCCGGCGTCGGAACGCTCACGTCCGCCGCCGCCGCTGCCGCCGTCGGCATCGCCCGTGCCGGTTTCGCCGCTGTCCGTACCGGTGCTGTCTCCGCCCCCCTCGTCGCCCTCGTCGATGCCGAACGCGTAGTCCTCGGACTCGCCCACCCAGTCGCCGTCGTCGACACGGCGCTGGACGACCGCGGCGGAGATGACGGCGTGCTCGGAGCGGGCCTCGGAGGTGAAGGAGAGCCGCACCTTGACGGTGAGGGTGCGCCCCGCCTTGACCGTGAACCCGGGGAATCCGTCGTCGAAGACGCCGATGTTCTCGTCCCGGTCGGTCCGCTCGAACCCGACGGGCCGCCAGCGTGTGCCGTCGTGGAACTCCAACTGGACCTGCCGGGGCCGCAGCTCGCGCTCCTTGTCGACGATGACGACGACCGGGTGGATGTTCCCGCAGACACCGCGGGTGGTGTTGTCCAACTCGACGGACCAGCGCCGATAGCCGCCTCCTGCTTCGTAGGACGCGGGCCCACCTCGAATCCGCGTCCCGATGGGAAACCCCTCACCGTTGGGGTCGGAGCAGGTGGGGGGCTGAGCTGCGCCGGGGCGCTGTACGGAAACTGCTGCCGCAGGGCCCTGTCCGGAGACGGCGGCTCCGGGCTGCCGCACGGCGGCGACCGCCCCTGGAAGCTGCACCGCGGGCGCATGAAGCGCCGACGCCCGCTGCCCCGCGACGACCGCCGTCTCCGTACGCGCCGGCACCTCCCCGGCGGCAGCCCCTGGAACCGCTCCGGGCGCGAGGGCGGCGAAGGCGACGGCGGCGATGCCGGTGGCGAGCGGGCGGCGGAGTCGCATGCGGGGCCTTTGCTGAGCGCGGGGTGGGCGGGTGCGGGAGCGGGGCCGTAAGACAGGGATCATGGCCCGCGAGATTGCCACGCCTCCTCCTCTCCCCCGGCCACGCCACAGCCCCGTACGGCCGACTGGACCCCGTAAGTACGCCCTATCAGCCGATATTCGGGTAATGGGGTTTCCGAGGAGGGCGCCGGGGAGGCGGGCAGTGGCGAGAAGCGGGCACCCCACGTGGCGCAGTCGCGCATGCGCCGCGGGCCGATGAAGCGTCGAGGACCCGGGAGAGGGCCACAAGCCCAGCCCCTCCCCACGCGAAGAACCAAGACCTGGGCAAAGCCCCACGCAAGCGTGGGGACACGGCCACGCGACGCGGCGCAACCGCGGATGTGCCGTCGCCCGAGACGTGTCGTCGCCGCAGCCGGGTACAGGCGGGCGTGCGGATCGCCCCTGCCCCAGCCTTCGTTGCCGAGGCCCTGCCCCCCCCCTGCCCCCTGGGCTCCGCCCCGCTACCCCCGCCCCACCGGAAACGCCACGTTCGCCCTGCCGAAGAGTGGTGCGAGGACCAGTTGGGCCGCGCCCTCCGCGACGGCCCGCTCGCCCCCGGAAGCCACCGCGACCGGCACCTCCGTGCCGCCGCCCCTCCTCGCGCGCTCGGTGACGACCGCGCCGACCCCCCGGACGAAGCGTTCCTCGTCGGCCAGGACCGCGCGGCCGCCCAGCAGCACGAGGTCGATGTCGAGCAGGCTGACCAGGTTGCCCGCCCCCACCCCCAGGACCCGCGCCGCCTCGTCCAGATCGCCCCGCGCCACCGCCGCCAGGCACAACGCCTCGACGCAGCCGCGGTCGCCGCACCCGCACCGCGGGCCGTCCAGCTGAATCACCTGGTGGCCGAACTCGCCCGCTCCCGTCCGCGCCCCGCGGTAGAGACCGCCGCCCAGCACGAGGCCCGCGCCGAGGCCCGTACCGAGGTGCAGATACGCGAAGGACTCCGCCTCCCCGCCCAGCGCGAGACCAAGGGCGGCGGCGTTGGTGTCCTTGTCCACGACCACCGGCAGCCCGAGGCGCCCGGCGAACGCGTCCCGCAGCGGGAAGCCGTCCCATGCGGGGAACCCGGTCACGCGGTGCAGCACCCCGGCCGAGTGATCGAGCGGGCCGGGCAGCGCGATGCCGACGCCGAGGAGGCCGACGCCGAGCAGGTCGGTGCCGAGCAGGTCGGTGCCGAGCAGCCCGGTACCGGACTGGGCGACCTCACCGGCTGCGGGCCCCGGGGCCAGATCCCGCACCACTTCCCCCACCACCCCCACCGCCACGTCCACCACCGCCTCCGCACCGGCGGCGAAGTCCAGCGGCGCCCGGCGTTCCGCGACCACGTGCCCCGTCAGGTCGGCGAGGACCGCCGTCAGCTCGTCGCGGTCCAGGTGCAGGCCGATCGCGTGGCCCGCGTCCGGGACGAGCCGCAGCAGCGTGCGCGGCTTGCCGCCCGTGGAGGCGCGACGGCCCGCCTCCACCACGAGGCCCTCCGCACGCAGCCGCGCGGTGATCTTGCTGACGGCCTGCGGCGTGAGGCCCGTACGCTCGGCCAGTTCGAGGCGGCTGATGCCGGCGTCGCCCGCCGTGCGCAGCAGGTCGAGGACCAGGGCGGCGTTGTGCCCGCGCAGCGCGGGCAGGTTCACTCCGGCGCCCGCCCTGCGCCCGTTACCGGTGTTCTCGGCCCTCGCATCAGTGCTGTTCACACCCCCATTGTCGTACGCGCTTGCGCTTTGGCAACACCGTTGCTTAAGTGGAAACCATGACTGGTACAGGCACAGGCTCCCCGCTACGCGTCGCCCTCATCGGATACGGCCTCGCGGGCTCCGTCTTCCACGCCCCGCTGATCGCCGCCACCGAGGGCCTCGTCCTCGACACGGTCGTCACGTCGAACCCCGAGCGGCAGGCGCAGGCCCGCGCCGAGTTCGGTGACGCGCTGAACTTCGCCGCCTCGGCCGACGACCTCTGGGCCCGCGCGGACGAGCTCGACCTGGTGGTGATCGCGTCCCCGAACAAGACGCACGTCGCGCTCGCGACCGCCGCCCTCAAGGCGGGCCTCCCGGTCGTCGTGGACAAGCCGATCGCGGGGACCGCCGCCGAGGCCCGCGAGCTCGCGGCACTCGCCGACGACCGCGGCCTGCTCCTCTCCGTCTTCCAGAACCGCCGCTGGGACAATGACTTCCGCACGCTCCAGAAGCTCGTTGCCGACGGCGAGCTCGGCGACATCTACCGCTTCGAGTCCCGCTTCGAGCGGTGGCGCCCGCAGCCCAAGGGCGGCTGGCGCGAGTCCGGAAACCCCGAAGAGATCGGAGGTCTGCTCTATGACCTCGGGTCCCACGTCGTCGATCAGGCGCTGGTGCTCTTCGGCCCCGCCAAGTCCGTGTACGCCGAGTCCGACGTCCGCCGCCCCGGCGCCGAGGCGGACGACGACACGTTCATCGCGATCACGCACGAGAGCGGCGTCCGCTCGCACCTGTACGTGAGCGCCACCACCGCCCAGCTCGGCCCGCGCTTCCGTGCCCTCGGCTCGGCGGCGGGCTATGTGAAGTACGGCCTCGACCCGCAGGAAGCCGCACTGCGCGACGGCAAGCGCCCGTCGAGCGAAGGCAGTTGGGGCGAGGAGCTCGAATGCATGTGGGGCCGTGTCGGCTCCGGCGAGTCCCCGCTGACCGGCGGCGGCACCCCGGTCAAGACGCTGCCGGGTGACTACCCCGCGTACTACGCGGCCGTCACGGCGGCCCTCCGCGGCACGGGCAAGAACCCGGTCTCCGCACACGAGGCCGCCTCGGCTCTCGATGTCCTGGAGGCGGCACGCGTCTCGGCCCGCGACGGTGTGACGGTGGTCGTATGACGACGCCCAGCAGCACAACGCCCGCCGCACCGACCGTGGATGAGCTGGAGGCACAGGAACTGCGCCTGGTCCTCCCCCAGTTCACGTACGAGGACGCGTGGGCGCTCGGCAGCCTCCTGGTCGAGCTGGCCCGGGAGCGCCAGGCCCCGGTGGCCATCGACATCACCCGCGGTGGCCAGCAGCTCTTCCATGCGGCACTGCCCGGGTCCACCCCGGACAACGACGCCTGGATCGCGCGCAAGCGCCGGGTCGTCGAGCGCTACGGCTGCTCGTCGTTCCTGGTCGGCACGCGTTTCCGCGCCAAGGGGACGACGTTCGAGGAGTCCTCGCGCCTGGACCCGGACGTGTACGCGGCACACGGCGGCGCGTTCCCGATCGCGGTGCGGGGCGCGGGCGTGATCGGCACGGTGGTGGTCTCCGGCCTTCCGCAGGCGGCGGACCACGCATTGGTGGTGGAGGCGCTGGAGCGGTTCGCGCCGTAGGGGCGCGGGGAACTGCGCGACCAGCCACAACGCACCCGCAGGTGGAGTCGGCGAGGGCCACGCTGACTCCACCCGGGGGCAGCAAGATTCCGCCGCGCCCCCGCCCCGAAGGGTTACGCCTGCTTCAGTTCCTGCCGCTGCCTGCCCAGACCCTCGATCTCCAGCTCCACCACATCACCGGCCCGCAGGTACGGCTTCGGCTCCGGCTGACCCATGGCCACGCCCGCCGGCGTACCGGTGTTGATGACATCACCCGGGTACAGGGTCATGAACTGGCTCACGTAGCGCACCACTTCGGCCACCGGGAAGATCTGCTGGGCAGTGGTCCCGTCCTGCTTCAGCTCACCGTTGACCCAGAGCTTCAGGGACAGCGCCTGCGGGTCGGGCACCTCGTCCTTCGTCACGAGCCACGGGCCCAGCGGGTTGAACGTCTCGCAGTTCTTGCCCTTGTCCCACGTGCCGCCGCGCTCGATCTGGAACTCGCGCTCCGACACGTCGTGCGACACCGCGTACCCGGCGACGTGCGCGAGCGCCTCCTCGTCGGACTCCAGGTAGCGCGCGGTGTGTCCGATGACGATCGCGAGCTCCACCTCCCAGTCGGTCTTGACCGACTTGCGCGGCACGAGCACGGTGTCGTCCGGTCCGACCACCGTGTCCGCGGCCTTGAAGAAGATGACGGGTTCGGTGGGCGGTGTGGCCCCGGTCTCGGCCGCATGGTCGTGGTAGTTGAGCCCGATGCACACGACCTTGCCGATCCGCCCCACCGGCGGCCCGACCCGCAGCCCCTGCGCGTCGAGCACGGGCAGCTCGCCCGACTCGGCGGCGGACCGGACCCGGTCGAGGGCGGCCGTGTCGGCGAGCAGCGCCCCGTCGATGTCCGTGACGGTCCCCGACAGGTCCCGCAGCGCGCCTTCGGCGTCGAGCAGCGCCGGGCGCTCGGCCCCCGCCGTTCCGACTCGCAGCAGCTTCATGGTCAATCTCCCTTTGGTCGAGCGCGCCCACTCACATCGGAGGATTGGAAGATCCTCCAAGGTCACTGTCCATCCCGCAAGACCCTGTTCACGGACCGGACCGTTACCCGGCGGTAGCCAGCGCTCCGGCGCCGTACGGCATGTCCCGGTAGAGCACGGCACGCTCGACCGCGCTCCAGGTCGTGCTGGTGACCACGTAAAGCGCGGCGGCGAGCGGCACGAAGGCGACGGTGAACAGGGTCATGAACGACATGAACGGCATGACCTTGGTCATCGCGGTCATCGCGCCCATGCCGGGCATCTGCTGCCCCGCGTCCCCCGCACCACTCTCCGCGGATGCGGCCATCTGCACCTTCGTACGCCGGAAGTTGAAGGTCGCGACGGCGGCCACGATCGCGAAGAGGCCGAGATAGACGAGCCCCTGCGCCCCGAAGACCCCGCCGTCGGCGAGCGCGTCGGTCCACCGCCCGCCGAGGGGTGCCTCGAAGAGCTTGTGCTGGAGCAGCGCGTTGGCTTCCCCGCCGATGCTCGAACTGGAGAACAGGTGGTAGAGCAGGAAGAACGCCGGAAGCTGGAACAGGCTGGGCAGGCACCCGGAGAGCGGCGAGACCTTCTCCGCCGCGTGCAGCTCGAGCACCGCCTTCTGCAGCTTCTCGGGGTTCTTGGCGTGCTTCTTGCGCAGCGCGGCGATCTGCGGCGAGAGCTTGGCGCGCGCCTTCTGACCGCGGGCCGAGGCCCGCGACAGGGGGTGGACGAGGAGTCGTACGCACGCGGTGAAGAGCACGATGGCGGCGGCCGTCGCGGAGGCGTGGAAGAGCGGGTCGAGAAGGTCGGCGAGGGAGCCGACCAGGTCAGCGAACAGGGACATGAAGCCGGACAGGAAACCGGACATGGAGAAGCCCTCCGAGGGTCTCGTCGTGCCGAGGAAAGAGAGATGAGCTGGTGAGCTGGTGCTCTTTCGGCGTGACGACCCGCGAAGGGGCTACAGGCGGAGGCGGGATGATCCCGGTGCTTTGCGGTGTCCCCTACGCGGCCGTCATGACGAGACGGCCCGGTGCTCGGGGCCGCCTGCGCCCGGAGGCGTCGGGATCGCGCTGCGGCAGGAACGCCGTGCGCTTCTCGCGGTCGCGGATGGCGGTACGCACCCGGGTGCGGGGCACAGGGAGCGCGCAACGCGCGGCGATCAGCGAGCAGAGGGCGAGCGCGGAGCCCGCGGCGGCGGTCGCGGCGAGCGCGACGGCCGCGGTGAGGCTGCTCGCGTCGAGGAGGACGACCTCGACGAGGAGGAAGAGGAGAAGCCCGGTGGGCCGAAGGGCGGCTTTCCAGCTACGGATGTTGTCTCGCATGAGTCTGCTCGCCCTCCTCTCCGTTACGACGTATCGCGTACTGCCCGTTATACAGGATGTGTCTCGGCAGAGGTAAGGCGTTCGGGGTTGCCTAGCGGGGCCGCATGGACTGCAGCTTCCCCCACACGATGAGCCGGTACTTGGAGGTGTACTCGGGGGTGCAGGTGGTGAGGGTGATGTAGTACCCGGGAGCGCTGTACCCGTGCCCGGCCTTGACGTCGCTGCGCGGGACCGGGCGGATGACGCCACTGTCCCGGGCGGAGGTCTGCCCGAGCGTCTTGTCGACGGCGTACGTGTAGACGGCCCGCTCGGTCTCGACGACGAGCTCGTCCCCGTCGCGAAGCCGATTGATGTGCCGGAAGGGCTCACCGTGGGTATTACGGTGCCCGGCGAGCGCGAAGTTCCCGCCCTGACCGGGCTGGGCGGTGCGCGGGTAGTGCCCGACGTACCCCTTGTTGAGTACGCCGCCCTTGCTGATCCCCTCCGCGACGGGCACCCGTATCCCGATGCGGGGAATGCGGAGGACGGCGTAGGCCTGGTCCCAGTCGGGGGTGGGGGCGGGTTGCTGCCGCCGGGCCTGCCCGGAGGCTTCACCGGCGGAGTGGGGGCCGGGCTCCTCGGCAGCGGCCTTCGGCGGGTCAGAGGTATCGGAGGTGTCAGAGGACTCAGAGGACTCAGAGGACTCAGCAGTGTCAGAGGCGGAGGGGCTGCTCCCCCACTGCCGCTCAAGCGCCTGCACCTTGCGCTCGGCGCCTTCGCGGGCTTGCCGATTGGTCCACCAGAGCTGATGGGCGACGAGAAGCAGCAACACAAGCCCGCAGGTGACGGCAGCTTCGGCGGCACCCCACACGAGCCGAGCCGCACGCCCGCGCCGCCCCCGCCACCCCCGGCCACGACTCCCCTGCACGACAACAGGAACCGTCCGCACCCGCTCCGGCACGCCGGCACCTCCTCCCAAGACGGCGGCAGGCTAAGCCCAAGCCCGCCAACAAGCCATGCCGACGAGGCGACGGCCCCACAAAAGCGCGGCAGCCTCGCTCGCCCCTCTCCGCCCTGATCTGCACGGCAACCCTCCTGCAACGCCCCCACTCGGCAGTACGGTGTCCCGTATGCGCCCCGACACGCCTGCCGACCACATCGCCGAAGCCGAGCGCCTGGAGCGGACCGCCGGCTTGTACCCCGAGGACACCGAGCACCTGCTGCTCCAGGCCGCGGCCCACCTGGAACTGGCGGGCGAACGCGACCGCGCGACCACGCTCTACGACCGCCTGCTGACCCCGGACGCCCAGCACCCCGCGTCGGCCCCGACCCTCATCCGCGCCCTGAAGGCCTCGAACCTCTGGGAGTACGGCCACGAGGCGGAGGCACGGGCGATCATCGACGGAGTCCGGGCGGCGACGCCCCGCGACCCGGCCCCCTGGGTGATCGTGGCGGAGTCACTGGAGGCCCACGACGAACTGACGCAGGCGCAGGAGACCTTCACCCAGGCTCTGGAACTCCTGCTCGGCACCGCGTCGACCCCGTCCTACGACCAACGCCCGCTGCTGTTCGGCCGCCACAGGGTGCGCCGCCTGCTGGGCGCGGAGCACGACGCATGGGACGCGCTGGCGGACGAAATCTCATCATCCCCCGTCCCCCTGGACGAACTGCACGACCCGAAGCGAATCTGGTCCCTGGGCTCGGACAACCCGGCGGAACTCCGAGCGGAGATCTCCCGAATCCAGGCGGAACTGGGCTCATACAGGGAGGCCCTGTCGCGCCCGTTCCCGGTAGCGGTCCTGCACTGGCCGACAACGGAACTAACGGAACTCCTGACGGCGTACCCGGCCCTGGAATCGGAATACCCCTCACACGAGGCCCACTTGGCAACGATAGAGGAATCACTCCGAGAGCTCTCAGCCTCCGGCACCCCCAACCTGGGCATCGTGACGGGCACGGTCCCGTCCTACGAGGCCTTCGCAGCCTCAGAGGGCACGGACCCCACGGACGTGTCCCTGCTACCGCAGTACGCGACAACGCTGGCGGCGCGGGGGCGGGCAGTGGGGTGGCCGCCGGAGGCGAGGGCGGGGTGTTGGTGCGGGTCGGGGCGGGTTTATGGGGAGTGTCACGGCACTTCGGTCTAGGGATCAGGAAACCCGCGAGTGGCTGGGCGCCTCCTGTCGAGAACCCTCGCCATCAGCGGCGCGATTGATAGAAGATCCCAATGACCGTGTGTTTAACCCCGGGGGGGCTGGCCCATGCCACAGTTCTCGAGCGACTCACCGGCTCCAGCTGCCGGACTGTACGAGGAACTCATCACCCTGCGCTTTGAGCAGCAGCTCAAGGACCTCACCGACCTCGGATGGCAGCCAGTCAGCGGCCCGGTGGGTGATGAATCCGTTCCCCACGTGTTGTCGAGGCATGTTGCCGCCACCGTGCAACGCGTACTCCATGGCATCCCGCCGGAAGAGCGAGTTCACGCCGCAAACCACATACTCAACTCCATTAGCACCCTGGATGGTGCGCGGGAGTGGGTGGAGCTGGTAGCCGAGGGACCTCGTCAACTTCTAGCGCTAGCTCAGCAGCAGGCTCCTGGCGTCTTCGCCATTCGACCCGCCACACCGCTCTCCGACGCTGGACTCATCACAAACTCACCTGACGACCCGAGCCTCGGTTTCGAGCTGCGCGCCGAACTTGCCACCGCCGACCGTGTAGACCTGCTCTGCGCCTTCGTGAAATGGCACGGCCTGCGAGTCATTGAGAAATCCTTGGAAGCAGCCCGCGATCGCCAGGTGCCCATTCGTGTGCTCACGACCACCTACATCGGTGCCACCGACCGCTTAGCGCTCGATCGCTTGGTGAACGAGTTCAATGCCCAGGTGAAGGTCAACTACGAGACTAGATCGACACGTCTGCATGCAAAGGCCTGGCTGTTTCACCGAGAGAGCGGCTACGACACCGCGTACGTCGGCAGCTCCAACCTCTCCAAGGCCGCTCTACTTGACGGGTTGGAGTGGAACGTAAGACTCTCGACCGTCGCCACACCTGACGTGATGCGAAAGTTCGACGCGACCTTTGACGCCTACTGGAGCGACCTATCCTTTGAGTTGTACGACCCCAAGGTCGATGGTGAGCGGTTGCGCGACGCGCTCACCATCGCGAGTGGCGGATCGTCGAGGTCGGACTCCGATCGCAGAATCACACTCTCTGGGCTCGAAGTGCGGCCATACGCCCACCAGCGCGACATGCTGGAACGCCTTGAGGTCGAGCGAGGCGTGCATGATAGGCACAACAATCTGCTGGTAGCCGCCACCGGGACAGGTAAGACGGTTATGGCCGCACTCGACTACAAACAACTCCGCAAGAAGCACGGGCGGGACTTGCGGCTACTGTTCGTCGCGCACCGCAAAGAGATCCTAGAGCAATCTATGCGGACGTACCAGGATGTACTGGTCGATGCCAACTTCGGAGAGCCACTACACAGTGGTGAGATTCCCGAACGCTGGACACATGTATTTGCCAGCGTCCAATCGCTTAACGCCCGCGCCCTAGAGCGTTTGAACCCTGACCACTTTGACGTAATCGTCATCGACGAATTCCACCACGGCACTGCACCCACATATCGAAAAATTATCGATCATTTCTCCCCGATGGAACTCCTTGGATTGACTGCCACGCCAGAGCGGGCGGACGGATATAATATCCAGACTGAATTCTTCGATGGGCGCATTGCAGCCGAGATGAGGCTGTGGGAAGCTCTGGAGAACGACCTCCTGAGCCCCTTCCACTACTTCGGAATCAGTGACAACACTGACCTAACATCCGTGCTGTGGAAACGAGGCGGCTATGACGACGCGGCCTTGAGTAACGTCTTGACGGGCAATGTTCCGCGCGCACGCCTCATCGTGAAGAAAGTGGAAGAAAAGGTCGCAGATCCTGGCTCCATGCGTGCGTTAGGATTCTGCGTATCCGTCGCGCACGCTCGGTTCATGGCCGACTTCTTCCGCGCTGCTGGCCTCAACGCCATTGCACTCTCCGGCGACACATCAGCTGAAGTACGTAAGCGGGCTCTGGACGACCTCAAGACCGGAGACCTGCAAGCCATCTTCTCCGTCGACCTCTTCAACGAAGGGCTCGATATCCCTGATGTGGACACACTTCTCCTGCTGCGCCCCACGGAGAGCGCGACGGTGTACCTTCAGCAGCTCGGCCGCGGGCTGCGCCGCAGCGAAAACAAAGCCGTTCTCACCGTCCTCGACTTCATTGGCCAACACCGAAAGGAGTTCCGCTTCGAAAACCAGTTCCGAGCTCTGACCAACCTCACGCGCAAGCGCCTTCTCGACAATATCGAATGGGACTTTCCACGTCTCCCCTCAGGCTGCCAGATCCTCCTTGAGGAGAAGGCGAAGCACACCATCATCGACAACATCAAGGCCCAGATCGGCGTCAACGTTACCGCGCTCACCCGCGAGGTCGCCGACTATGCAGAGATGGAACTGCACCGCTATCTCGAAGAGAGCGGGCGGGAGTTGAAGGACATTTACCGCGGCAGCGGCAACTCCTGGACCGGTTTGCTGCGCCGCGCAGGCCTGCTCAAGGGCGAGCCGCCGACAGGCGAGTCAGCGCTCCTCAAACGCATGCCCTCCTTCCTGCATGTCGACGATCCTCTGCGCGTCGCCGCGTACACGCGTCTCGTTGAAGACGACGCCCCTGCCTACGACGACCTTGACGAGCAAGGGCAGGCCTATGCCCGGATGCTCTTCTTTCAGATCTGGCCGCTCGGCGGTGTGACACGCAAAGGCTTCGCCTCCTACGACGCTGGTTTCGCTGTCTTGCGTGAGCACTTCGCATTCCGCAGCGAGCTGCGTCAGGTCCTCGCGTACAACCTGGCGCACACCGAGCACGTGCCGGTCCCGCTACTCGGCGCCCATGCCGGTATCCCGCTCACCGTGCACGCCTCGTACAGCCGTGAAGAGATTCTCCCCGCGCTCGGCCAGTCGTACATCGGTGGCTTCATGCCAGGGGACTTCCGGGAGGGCGTCAAGTGGTGCGAGTCCATCAAGACGGACGCGCTGCTGGTTACACGGGAGAAAGACGAGAAGGACTTCTCACCCCAGACGCGATACCACGACTACGCATTGACGACGAGGAACTTCCACTGGGAGTCCCAGAACCAGACGTCAGACACCTCCCCCACCGGGCAGCGCTACCAACATCACGCGGCTGAGGGCTCTCACGTATTGCTCTTCATTCGCCGCTACAAGAACACCGATATTGGCGGTGCCCAGCCTTGGATGCTGCTCGGCCCGGCACACTACGTGGAGCACAAAGGCAGCAAGCCCATGGCGGTCACGTGGAGACTCAAGCACGAGATCCCGGCGGAGGTATGGACGTACTCAGCGATTAACACGGCTTAGTGACCGAGGTACTTGGTCCCGCAGACCAAAGATCTTGGCCTCCCCCTCTTGTGCCATGTCCCCCTCAGTGACTGCGTCCTAGGCCTCGGTCGCCATAGAAGCCGAGCACCGCCTCAGCCCTTGCTCCTGTTGACCCGCCATCGTGTTCATCGGGGGCAGCGAGGTCGGTTGCCAGCTCGCACCAGGTGGTCTTGCGATCGGCATCGAGTAGGACACCCCATCGGTCGGCAACGGCGTCTACCAGCGCCATACCCCGACCCGTCTCCATCTCCATTTCCGCATCGAGAAGTGTCGGGAGAGCTCGAGGATCCGGGTCGTGAACCTCCATACGCACCCGGGTATCGTTCATGGACACGACGAGACTTGTCGGGGTCCCCGATCCGACATGTGTAATGACGTTGGCAACCAACTCAGACACACAGAGTTGGGCTACATCAACGACCTTGTGGAGCCCCCACAGCCCTAGATGGTCACGCACGATCCGTCGCAGCGCTGCCACTTCTGATGGCTCAGCCAGGAAGTCCAGGTACAAGGGTTCGCGTGCCATGCACTTCTTCTGGATCACATCCAGCCCCTCTCGTCGTCCGATGGCCACCCGAAACCGGCACAACTTCCGGTGCCTGAACAGGCGTTGCCGGCCCCTTTGAGCTCTTGCCTCCCCACCGGAAGGATGCCGCTGACGTATCCCCTCATGCAATTTGCACGGTGAGATTCCCACGTTTGAGTGATTGGCAAGCGGCACCGTTGGCACGCAGACTGACCATCGCTAACGGAAGAGGAGTCGAGATGGCTGGTTCACCGACGGCACGCCGACGCCGTCTCTCGATCGAGCTCAAGAAGCTTCGCGGGAAGAGCGGTCTCACCTGCGCCCAAGTCGGAGAGGCGTTGGATTGGAGTGGCTCCAAGGTGAACCGGCTGGAGACTGGGAACGGCCGGGTCCAACCATCCGATATGGACGCACTGTGCCGCTTTTACGGGACCAGCGACGAACTACGCGAGTTCCTAAGGTCGCTCGCCCGGGAGGCGAAGACCCGTGGGTGGTGGCAAGTTCACGGGTCGGGGGTGCCGGAGTGGTTCAACATCTACATCGGCCTAGAGCAGGAGGCGTCGACGTTCCGCCAATATCAGAGCGAGATGGTCCCCGGGCTCATGCAGACACCCGCATACGCCACCGAACTGCACACTGCCGGGGCCCACATGAAGCCGGAGGACATCGACCGGGCCGTACGCGTGCGCATGGAGCGCCAGACCATGCTCACGCGGGCAGGCGGCCCTGAGGCCTGGTTTATCGTCAGCGAGGCTACGCTGCGAAACACCATCGGCGACCAGGAGATCATGCGCGACCAGCTCGAACACCTCCTAGATTCCATGACGTTGCCGTCAGTGACGCTCCAGGTGCTCCCCTTCGACTCCGGCACGTACCCGATCACTGGCCCCTTCACTGTGCTCGGGTTCCCGGACCAGGAAGATCCGGACGTCATCTATCGGGACGGCATCACCGATGCGACCTACCTGGAGGGGGAGCATCATGTTCGGGAGTACACACGAGCCTTCGACGGGCTGAGGGCAGCGGCTCTAAGCCCTCAGCGGTCCGCCAGACTTATCAAGTCCGTTCTAAAGGAATGCGCGCGATGACGATTGCTAACAGCACCCCCTTGCCCTGGTTCACCTCCTCCTACAGCAACGGCGCAGGGGGCGAATGCGTGGAGTGCGCACCGCTTCTCGGCACCATGCTGATCCGTGATTCCAAGCGGAGGCAGGGCCCTGTAGTCGCCATACCGTCGGACGCCTGGCAAGCGTTCATAGCCGGATTCACCACGCGCTGCGCCAAGTAGCCGGTCCGGCGCGGCTCTCAGGCAACGGACTGGTCGGGATCGCGAAGTACCTCACCAGCCCGGTCAAGGAACTGCGTACGCATCTCAGTGACGTGCTGGCTCTTCTCTAACCAATCTCGCCACCTCGCCTCGGTCTCAGCGACCCCCTGAACCGCCCCCGGCTCCGCCAGCTTCAGGGCCTGCGCTGCATCGGCCGTGGCGGCCCTGAGTACTTGAGCCACGATGACTACATCTTCTGGCCCCCAGAGGGCGAGTTGGCTCGTACGCGACTGCATGGCAGCGACCTGCCCCCTGAATTCGTCGCGTTCAGTGGCGGGGAAGACCTCGCCGCGACGTATGGCTACTGCCGCCCTCTTTAGAGTGTCCTCAGCTGTCGAGTGAGCATCGAGCAATGCGGCGCAAGCTTGCTGCCTTTGTTCCTTGACCCACTGGAGATGCCCCGTCGCGGCCTGCCGATCTACTTGCGCAAGCGCCGCTTCGACCCCCTTCTCTCCGCCAATGCGCGCACCGCGCACACTGGCGAACGCACCGACAGCGGCACCGCCCACTGCGCCGGCCACCCCGACGATTGCAGCAACCATCGTCGCTATCCCACCATCCATGCCGCCATCATCTCCCGAGGGCCCTCCTCCTCGCGTGGGACCGCCAAAGAACAGTGCATGCTGACGAGTTGGCCTGCCGCGTGCCAGCTGTGCCCACTAGCCTGTGAGCATGTCAACTGTTGTGCCCTCCTTTCAACCTGGCGACATCCTCACGCGAACGGACATTCGGAGGGAACTAGGAGGAAGCCCCCAGGGCGGCATCTGCCCCTCCGTGGAAAAGAGGACAGTGGTTCTCTATTCCGACATCAAGTCGGGGGAGCAGTATGGCTACCGCGACGGGTGGCTTCGAGAAGAGGATCGCTTAGGCCCCATTTTCGAGTACACGGGAGCTGGAACGCAGGGGGATCAAAAATTTGTCGGGACCACTGGTAGTGGCAATGCGGCGATCCTCCAGCATGCCGTTGACTCCCGTACTCTCCATCTATTCATTGGGCACGGCAAAGTTCCCGGAAGCGACACAAGGACCCACCGCTACATCGGTGCATTCACTGTGGATAGCGAGCGCCCATATTTCCGAAGGCAAGCCCGCGACAAGCTTCAAAATGATCGCGATGTCATCGTCTTTAGACTGCGCCCGATCGGCATCTACGATCTTTCTAGCGATGACGTGATCCCGCCCGCCGCAGAAACTAGGGTCAGGTTCGTTCCTTCCAGATCCAGACGCCGGCCCGAGGTGCCAGAACGCCTCCAGCGAGCATGGGAACGGGATCGTTCGGCGGCAAGTTCGACGTACCGGCGCGAGCAAATAGCATCCGATTTCGGCGACATACTCAGCACCCGCCAACACCGTGTCGGCCGGCTGGAAGTCCATGTCAGAGGTGTAGAAGAGGCCATGGAAGCGGCTCTCTTCGACCAGAGTGATCGTACCGCCTACGAGCCAGCAGACAGCAGCTCGCGGAAAGCGCTCCGAGATGCCCTGATGACGCTCATGGACATCCGTATGCATTTGAACGCGATGGAGGGCGGCATGCCGCTGCGCTGCATGGTCCTTGCGCCGGGATTACCCAGCGAAGATACGCGTCAACTATTGGCACAGTATGGCGTTGGAATCGTCTACCGTAACGAGAACGGTGACTTCACCGAACTGCAAGGCGACGGAGTTCAGCCGCCGACGGCCGGCATTTCTAGCACCTCTCTATGCTTCAACTGCCCTACGCGTGCGATCTAGCCTTCCGATAGTTGCAAGGAAATCCCAACGCCGCACCGCCTGAGAGACCGGCTCCCGGGATCTTTCTACAGTCCGCCTTCTCGACGGCTCCACCTGCCACAACTCCCTCACCCTCTTACCCCGATCAATCCCATGCTTGACGACCAAGCCTCCATGCCGCATCAAGCTCCACGCCGAAGGGGGCCCGCTCCCGGCGGGCCCCCTTGATGTGTGGCGCGAGTTGCCGACCCGGTCAGTCCTCGTCGTGGTTGCCCTCGAAGTGACCCGCTGCGTCGGTGATGCCGGCCGGGCCGCCCAGGTTTCCGTAGGCGAAGCCGCCCCGCATGCCGCCGTCGTGGTGGTCGCTGTCGAAGTGGCCGGCGGCCTCGGTGATGCCGGCCGGGCCGCCCAGGTTCTCGTAGGCGAAGCCGGCCCGCATGCCCTCGTGGTCGTCGTCGGCGAGGGCGGTGCCGCTGGCGCCCAACACGGCGGCGGCGGTGAGGGCGGTGACGGCCAGGGCGGTACGGATACGCATGGGGTCCCTTTCGGTACGCGATCACGGGGTGTGTTCACTGGGGGCACTGGGCTCACTGGGCTCACTGGGCTCACTGGGGTTTTGCGTGTTCAGTGGGTTCAGCGTGCTCAGTGGGTTCAGTGTGTTCAGGTTTGCCCTATTTACTGATCGCGCAGACCTGGTCCGCCTCGATTCACTCGCACAGCGGCGGGCCGCTAGGCCTGCCCGCCTAACCCACCCGCTCGTCCCAGTCGATCCGGTGCTCGAACTGCCACGCCCCCCACACCGCTCCCCCGCCCCCGCCTACCTTCGTCGCCACCGGCAGGACCGCGTCCCGCAGGGCTCGGCTCAAAGGTCCCGCCGGCTTCGGGGTGGCCGTGCGGGCTGCTGCCGATGTGGCCGTCGATGTAGCCGTCGTGTGCTTGAGGATGCGGTCCACCCTTGGGCGGCGCAGTGACTCGTAGGCCTTGAAGGCAGCCCTGGGGGGCAAGTCCCGTAGGCAGCGGGCCAGTTCGACCGCGCTCTCCGTGGCCAGCGATACTCCCTGGCCCGATGTCGCCGGTGTCGCGTGAGCCGCGTCGCCGATCAGGATCATTCGGCCCCTGCTCCACGAAGTCACCGGAGGCATCGTTTCTGTGGGGCCCGTGATCAGCAGGTCCTCGGGGGCCGTGTCCCGGACCAGGTCCGGTGCCGGAGTGCGGTCGTCCGCGAACGCCTCGCCCAGGCGCTTCAGCCACTCCCCCGCGCCCACCGCCTGCGCCTCCGCCGACGTCATCGGCTCACGGTGCGGCAGGTTCACGAACCACGCCGCCGAACCGTCGTCGAAGATCTGATAGCCGAAGTAGGCCTTCTTGCCGTAGCACATGTACAACACCCCATCCGTGGAGGGGAGTTGGGTGGCACTTACGCGTGCTGTGAACGTCAGCACTCCCGCGTAGTGCGGCTTCGGCGTCGTCGGGTCGATGAGCGCGCGCACCGTCGAGCGCAAGCCGTCCGCGCCGATCAGGATGTCCGCCTTCGCCAGTGAGCCGTCCGAGAAACGCGCCGTCACCCCCGCGCCCGTGTCGGTCGCGTCCAGCAGGCGCTTGCCCCGGTGGAGAGGGATGCCTCGGCGCGACGCCTCCGCCCACAACTCCTCGGCAAGTTCCGTGCGCCAGACGAAGCGCGTCGTCGGGAGGTCGGCGGGCGGGGTCAGCTGGGCCAGGTGCCTGCCCGTCCAGCTGCGCAGGCCGAGCGACGTCACGGGGATGCCGATCGCGCTCACCGTCTCCGCCGCGTCGATCGCCTCCAGCGCCTGCATGCCGTTCGGGGCGATCGTCATGCCGCCACCACGGCCGCGGCCACGGTCGCCGTCGCTACCGCGGACACGGGCACTCGGCTTGGCGTCATACGTGGTGCGCGCCTCGCCCGCAGTCGTCTTGTACGTCTCGCCCGCGGTCGCCTCGCCCGCCCTCGCCTCGTACACCGTCGCCTCGATGCCCGCCTTGCGCAGCGCCATCGCCACCACCGGGCCCGCGACACCACCCCCGATGACCAGGGCTGTTCGAGTGCGGCGGTCAGTGGTGGTGGGTGTGGTTCGCGCGGTCATCTTTACTATCGGTCCCTCGTCAGCTGCGCCTTCGAGCACGCGGCGGAGGCGCAGCGCACACCCTCACCAACCTACGTGGCCCAGGCCCCCTCGCCGCAAGGCTTTCCCGGCGCGTTAGCCTCGGGAGCCTCGGGCCGAGAGCCCATAGAGGACGTTTCGGCCGGAAGCATTCACTGCAGGCCGTGGAAGCGAGGCAAGCATGGCGAAGGTACCGGCAGCAGCAGTGGCCGCGAGCGGGCTCGTCGGTGGGTACGCCGTCGCCCGGTGGACCAAGAAGCGGCCCCTCGGCGGCCTCGTCCTCGCTGCCGCGGGCGCAGCCGCCGCTCAGCAGTGGCGTGCCGCGGCCGGGGGCAGGACCGCTGCCGCGCTCAGTGCCACGTACGTCGCCGCCTTCGCCGGGTCGCATCCGCTCGCCAAGAAGGTCGGGGCCTGGCCCGCCGTCTTCAGTGTCGCGGGCGGGGTCGGGCTCGCGTCGTGGGTGCTTGCCGATCGACGCAGGTAACCAATCCCCGACCGGCCCGCACGCGATGGCTCAGACCTCGCTGTCCCTGAACAGCCGCGCGAAGCCCGCCACCGCGAGCACCCCCGCCCCCATCACCAGCACGAAGAACCCCCACGCCAGCGGCCACACCGCCGCGTCCGGCTCCGGGTGGCTGTCGAAGGAGACGTACATCAGCGTCGCCGGCGGGCCCGCCACGAGGAGCAGCGCCCACGCGAGACGGTCCCGGAAGCCGAAGTAGGCCGCCAGGGCCAGCATCGAGACGGTCAGGGCGGCTATCCCGAGCCCCGTCACCGGTGACGTCTCGTTGATCGCGCCGGGCGTCTCGGGGCGGTTGCGCAGGTCCCAGGGCAGGCACAGGAGGTACGCCGCCACCGCGAGGCCCGCGCCCAGCAAGCGCGTCATCCAGCGCCGCAGCGGCGGGCTGCCGGGCAGGGACGTCAGCAGGTTCCGCGGATTCATGAAGCTCAGCCCATGGCGCGGGCTCATCCTCATGCCCGTACGCGGGCTCATCCGCACGCCCATGCGTCGGCTCATCCGCGGGCTCATGTTCATCGACTTTGCCGTCATGCGTACGAGCCTGCCGACCTCCCCAGGGGCGCGACAGAGTACGCGTACTCATACCGAGCACACGTACTAAGACCGAGTACGCGTACCCAGACCGGTCCCTGGGGACGTCCGCCCCTCAGGCCGACCCATCCCGCTGTGCCCGCCCCCTGAACGTCACCCGATAAGCCCCCGGCGACACCCCGAGCCCCGCCTGGAAGTGCTGTCTCAGCGACGCTCCCGTGCCGAAGCCCGCCTCCGTCGCGATGCGGTCGACCGTGCGGTCCGTCTCCTCCAGGAGCTCGCGGGCCCGGTCCACGCGGCGCTGCGTCAGCCACTGCATCGGCGTCAGGCCCGTCTCCTCGCGGAAGCGGCGGCTGAAGGTGCGGACGCTCATCGCCTCTTGCCCGGCAAGATCGGCCAGCGTCAGGGGCTCCTCCAGACGCTCCTGGGCCCACTCCCTGGCCCGGCCCGTCGATGTCAGGCGTGGCTCCGCCACCGGGCGGCGGATGTACTGGGCCTGGCCGCCCTCGCGATGCGGGGGTACGACGGTGCGGCGGGCCACCTCCGCCGCCACCGCCGCGCCGTGGTCTCCGCGGATCATGTGCAGGCAGAGGTCGATGCCCGCGGCCTCGCCCGCGGAGGTGAGGACCGGGCCCTCGTCCACATACAGGACATCCGGATCGACCGTCACGGCAGGAAACGTACGGGCGAAGAGGTCCGCCGACAGCCAGTGCGTCGTCGCCCTGCGGCCGTCCAGGAGGCCCGCTGCCGCGAGGACGAAGGCGCCGGTGCAGATGGAGGCGATACGGGCGCCGGCGGCGGACCGCAGCGCGTCCGCCAGGGCCGGCGGCAGCTCGCCCGGCCCCAGCGACTCGTCCTCCTCGTGGGAAGCCGGGACGATCACCGTGTCCGCGGCGGCCAGCACTTCGGGGCCGTGCTCGGCCTGGACGGGGAAGTCGGCGTCCGTGCGGATGAGACCGGGGGTCAGGGCACAGGTCGTCAGGTCGTAGAGGCGCGCGCCCTGTGCCGAGCGTGCGCTGCCGAACAGCTGGTGGACCAGGCCGAGTTCCATGGGCAGCACGCCGTCGCGCACGAGGACGGCCACCCGGTGGCCGCCCACTGCTTCCTCTCCGCTCATGCCCCGGATCTTCCCATCCGCGTCACCCGGAGGCCTTCGCCTCCGACAACGGCCTCGCGATGTCCTCCAACGACCGCCGCTCCGCCTTCACCGCGAACACCGCCGCGACGAGCCCCGCCGCGCACATCAGCCCCGCGCCGATCTGGAAGGCGAGGACCGTGTCGCCGACGACGCCCGACTCGGTCAGCTTGGCGAAGATCAGCGGGCCGCTGATGCCGCCGGCCGCCGTGCCGATGGCGTAGAAGAAGGCGATGGCCATGGCACGGGTCTCCATGGGGAAGATCTCGGAGACCGTCAGGTAGGCGCTGCTCGCGCCCGCCGACGCGAAGAACAGGACCACGCACCAGCAGGCCGTGAGCGTCGCCGCGCTGAGCGAACCGCGGCCGAAGAGCCAGGCCGTGCCGAAGAGCAGGACACCCGACACGATGTACGTCGACGAGATCATGATCCGGCGGCCGACCGTGTCGAAGAGCTTGCCGAGGAAGAGCGGGCCGAGGAAGTTGCCCGCGGCGATGACCGCGAAGTAGTAACCCGTGCTGCCCGAGGGGATGTCGAAGAACTTGGTGAGGATCGCGCCGAAGCCGAAGGTGATCGCGTTGTAGAGGAACGCCTGGCCGATGAAGAGCGACAGGCCGAGCACCGCGCGCTTGGGGTAGTCGCGGAAGACGGTTTTGGCGATGAGCCCGAAGCCGATGCTCTTGCGCTGGTGGATGGTGATCTCGCGCGCGGGCGGCGGCAGGCGTTCGCCCTTCTCCTCCTCGATCTCCCGCTCCACCGCCGTGACGAGGGCGTCCGCCTCCTCGCCGCGGCCGTGGATGAACTGCCAGCGCGGGCTCTCCGGGACGTGGCGGCGTACGAGGAGGATCACCAGGCCGAGTACGACGCCGAGGGCGAAGGTGAGCCGCCAGCCGAGGTCCTTGGGAAAGATGCTGGTGTTCAGCATGACGACGGAGAGCAGCGAACCGCCGATCGCACCCAGCCAGTAGCTGCCGTTGATGATCAGGTCCACGCGCCCGCGGTACTTGGACGGGATGAGTTCGTCGATGGCCGAGTTGATGGCCGCGTACTCGCCGCCGATGCCGAAGCCGGTGAGGAAGCGGAAGAGGAAGAACCACCAGGCGTCGAAGGAGAGCGCGGTGAGGGCGGTGGCGCCGAGGTACACCGCGAGGGTGACCATGAAGAGCTTTTTCCGGCCGTACTTGTCGGTGAGGCGGCCGAAGAAGAGGGCGCCCGCGCAGGCTCCCGCGACGTACAGGGCCGCCGCGGTGCCGGTGATCTGGGCGGAGCTGATGGCGAGGCCGCTGCCCTCCTCGGAGATGCGGCTCGCGATGTTGCCGACGGTGGTGACTTCCAGGCCGTCGAGGATCCAGACCGTGCCGAGGCCGATCACGATCATCCAGTGCCAGCGGGACCAGGGCAGCCGGTCCAGGCGGGCGGGCACGGCCGTGGTGACGGTGCCGGTCTCGCCGTCGGTGTGCTTCCGGTCGGGCGGCGGTGGCGGGGCGGGCGCGGGCGACGCGGTCATGGCGGGCGGCTCCTTCCGCTGCTCCCACGTCGCCGGGCTCCGGCTCCCCGCTGCTGGCGGATCGCAGCTCACGGCTCGGGCGACGGCTCTCTCGGCATCGGGAGAGCTCCTCCAGAGTGCCCGCCAATGGCGCACTCACGCGCGCTGAAACCGCGGCAGGGCCCCCTCGGCCCCGTAAACCCCGTAAACCCCGCAGACCGCCCTTACGCCCCCAGCAGCCGCGACACCGAGTAGATCGCGAGGCCCGCCAGCGCCCCCACCACCGTGCCGTTGATCCGGATGAACTGGAGGTCGCGGCCGATGTGGGCCTCGATCTTCTTCGACGTCTGCTCGGCGTCCCAGCCCGCGACCGTGTCGGTGATCAGGGAGGTGATCTCGTCGCGGTACGTCGTCACCACGTACACCGCGGCGCCCTCGACCCAGCCGTCGACCTTCTGCTGCAGCCGGCCGTCCGTAGCCATCCGCGAGCCGAGCGAGAGCAGCGCGGCCCGGACCCGAAGGCGCAGCTCGCTGCGTTCGTCCTCGGCGGCGGCCACGATCATTCCGCGTACGGCCGACCAGGCGGAGGCGATCAGGTCCTGCACCTCGCCGCGGCCGAGCACCTCGCGCTTGAGGCGCTCCACGCGCTCGCGGGTGTCCGAGTCGGACTGGAGGTCGTTGGCGAAGTCCGCGAGGAAGCGGTCGACCGCTCCGCGCGCGGGGTGCTCGGGCATGTCCCGCATCTCGGTGAGGAAGCGCAGGAGTTCCTTGTAGACCCGCTCGCCGACCTTCTTGTCGACGAACCGCGGGGTCCAGCCGGGGGCGCCGCCCTGCACGGCGTCCATGACCGACTCGTCGTGCTCGACCAGCCAGTCGTGGGCGCGTACGCAGATCAGGTCGACGACCCGCTTGTGGCCGCCGTCCGCGACGACCTTCTCCAGCATCTTGCCGATGCCGGGGGCGATCTCCTGGGCGTCGGCGCGGCGCGTGATGGCCTCGCCCACGACCGCCTGGACGTCGGAGTCGCGCAGGACCGTCAGGGCGCCGCGCAGGGCCGTGGCCAGCTCGGCGGTCACCCGGTCGGCGTGATCGGGGTCCGCGAGCCAGGTGCCGAGGCGGCTGCCGATGCCCACGGCGCGCAGCCGACCGCGTACGACATCGGAGGAGAGGAAATTCTCACCCACGAAGTCGCCGAGGGACGCTCCCAGTTGGTCCTTCTTGTTCGGGATGATCGCCGTGTGCGGGATGGGCAGGCCAAGCGGGTGGCGGAAGAGCGCCGTCACGGCGAACCAGTCGGCGAGCGCGCCGACCATGCCGGCCTCGGCCGCCGCGGCGACATAGCCCGCCCAGGCTCCGGCGCCGGAGTTCTGGGCCCACTTGGCGAGGACGTAGACAAGGGCGACGAAGACGAGGAGGCCCGTCGCGGTGATCTTCATCCGGCGGACGCCGCGCCGCTTCTCCTCGTCGGCGGGGCTGTACGTGAAACCGCCCCCACCGCCGACCGGAGCGGAGCCGGAGCCTCCCGTTCCGGAGTCCGCGCCGGAGCCCGCGCCGGGACCTGCGCCGGAGCCCGTCAGGACGCCGCTTGAAGGGCCCGGCTCACGGGAATGCTGCCCGGAAGCAACCCCTTCGGACGCATCCTCCGGAATTGAACGATTCGTACGTTCCACTCACTCCACCTGACCCGTTCGCGTGGTTCGCGGCGTCCTCATACGTATTGTCCCCGCCGCTCTGCGTCCCTTCCTGACCGACTCCTGGAACGGACCACAAGTTCCCGGCGTCTGAATGGTCGGAGGGGGGCAGTGTCGGCCGCCTCACGGCCCATGACGCATCATGGGGTGATCACATCGGAGCCTCGATCAGGCTCCCCCTGCTCGAGGAGACACAGCCCGCATGACCAAGCGTCACGGTTATGCCCTGCTTGCCGCGGTCCTCGCGGTAATAGTGGTGATTTCCGCCGCCATATACCTCGGTGTATCCACCGACGACGGATCTCAGGACACCATCAGCGCGGGGCCCCGCGGCCCGCGCAACTCCGCGGCGCCCGCCTCGGCCGGCACCTGGGTCGGCTCTTGGGCCGCATCCCCCGCGGCGGCCGAACCAAACACGCACCGCAACGGCTTCGCGGGCCGCTCCATCCGCAATGTCGTGCACACCAGCGTCGGCGGCGACAGCGCCCGCATCACCCTGTCGAACCTGTACGGACAGCAGCCGCTGAGCATCACCCACGCCTCCATCGCCGTCGCCGTGGGGTCGAACAACCCGGCGGCCGCCCCCGGCACCCTGCGCCGCCTGGCCTTCAACGGCAACACCTCCGTGGTGATCCCCGCGGGCCAGCAGGTCATGAGCGACGCGGTCAGGCTGCGCGTGCCGCACGACGGCGACCTCCTGGTCTCGACGTACTCGCCGACCCCTTCGGGGCCGGTCACCTTCCACCCGCACGCCCGCCAGGTCAGCTACGTCGCCGAGGGCGACCGCACCGAGGACCAGAACGGCACCGCGTACACCCAGCAGAGCACCTCCTGGCGCTACCTCTCGGCCGTGGACGTCCTGAGCAACGAGTCGGACGGCACCGTCGTCGTCTTCGGTGACTCGCTCACCGACGGCATCTCCTCCACGATGGGCGCCAACGCCCGCTGGACCGACAACCTGGCCGACCGCCTGCGCGAGGAGTCCGGCGCCCCGCGCTACGGCGTCGTGAACGAGGGGATCAGCGGCAACCGCGTCCTCTCGGACGGCAACGGCACCCCCGCCGACAATCCGAGCGGCCTCTCGCGCTTCGACCGCGACGTGCTCGACCGGACGGGCGTCAAGGCCGTCGTCGTCGCGCTCGGCGTGAACGACATCCTGCGCAACCCGCACCAGAACGACCCCGACCGCATCGTGGAGGGCCTGCGCGAACTGACGCGCCAGGCACACACACGCGGCCTGCGGGTCGTCGGGGCGACCCTGATGCCGTTCGGCGGCCACCGGGGGTACGAGCCGCAGCTGGAGAACGTGCGCCAGGCGGTGAACGAGCAGATCCGCGACGGCAAGGTCTTCGACGAGTTCGTCGACTTCGACAAGGCCCTGCGCGACCCGTACGACCCCCGCAAGCTGCGCGGCGCGTACGACTCGGGCGACCACCTGCACCCGAGCGACCTGGGCTACCGCAAGATGGCCGAGACGTTCAACCTGGCGCACCTGCGGGGCTCCGCGGCCGCCGAGCTGTAGCGGCAGAGGTAGCAGTAGCGGTAGCCCGCAGCGCTGTGGGCGGCGCTAGTCGCCGCTCCCGGGGCCGTAGTCCCCCGGCGCCGGGTGCGAGGAATCCGACCCCCGGTGGTGGCCCCCGTGCTGCCCCCGGCGCCGCTCCTTGTGCCGCTCCCCGCGCTCCAGCTGCGCCGCACGCCGTTCCTCGCGCCGCTCAAGACGCTCACGGCGGCGCTCCTCCTTCAGACGCAGCTTCTCCATCCGGCGCATCTTGCGGTCCACGCCGACGCCGCCCATCAGGGCGAAGCCCTTGACCACGACGCGGGGCGAGCCGGGGGTTCCCTCCCCGGTCGCCTTGTCCTCGAAGCCGCCCATGAAGCCGAAGCCCTTGACCACGACGGTCATCTCGGGCGGGACGATGACCTGCATGCCGCCCATGATGGTCCAGCAGCGGATCTCCACGTCGCGTTCCGTGAAGCGCGCCTCGCGCAGGTCGATCTCGCCGCCGCCCCACATCGCGAACCCGTCGAACTGCCGGCCGACCACCCAGCCGCCCTTGCGGCTGAACCCGCCCCAGAACGCGAAGCCGAGGGTCGACGACGGCTCGCCCCTCACCATCCGCTCGGCCCAGTCGATGGCGGCGGGATCGTCCACCGGGCCCTTCACCATGGACACCTTGGCGCCCACCGTCGGCAGATCCCGCGTGATCGGCTCCAGCTCGCCGTACGTACGCGCCTTGTACGTCGCGTCCAGCCGCTCCTCGAACTCCTCCATGTCCAGGCGGCCCTCGGCCACGGCGTCACGGAGTCGTTCGGCGACGCGTTCACGGTCGGCGTCGGCGGCCCGGAGATCCGGGAGATGAGGTTGCTCGTCGGTCATACGCAGCAGCCTACGAGGTCGCCTTCTCCGCGTACATCTTGGCGATGACCGCCTCGATGTCGGGCTCCCTGACCGACAGGTCGACCATCGGATATCGGGCCGCGACCCGGGCGACAAGCGGAGCTGCCGACTCCGCCGCGGGGAAGGCGAGCCACTGCCGCGGGCCCTCCACCTTCACCACCCGCGCCGACTCCACCTCGATGGGCGGCAGTTCGCGCTCCAGGTCGACGACCAGGGTCCGCTCGCTCTCACCCACCTCGTGCAGCCCCGCCAGCGGCCCGTCGTACATCAGACGGCCGTGGTCGATGACCATCACCCGCTTGCAGAGCTGCTCGATGTCGGTCAGGTCGTGCGTGGTGAGCAGGACCGTCGTGCCCGCCTCGGCGTTCAAGTCCCGCAGGAACCCCCGGACCTTGGCCTTGCTGATCACGTCCAGGCCGATCGTCGGCTCGTCCAGGTAGAGCACCTCCGGATCGTGCAGGAGCGCCGCCGCGATGTCGCCGCGCATCCGCTGGCCGAGCGAGAGCTGGCGTACGGGGACGTCCAACAGGGCGCCCAGTTCGAGGAGTTCGACGCAGCGCTCCAGGTTCTCCTTGAAGCGGGCGTCCGGAATCCGGTACATGCGGTGCATCAGACGGTACGAGTCGATCAGCGGCAGGTCCCACCACAGCGTCGTGCGCTGCCCGAAGACCACACCGATGCGCCGCGCGAGGCGGGTGCGCTCACGGGAGGGATCGATCCCCGCGACCCGCAGCCGGCCTCCGCTCGGCGTCAGGATGCCCGTCAGCATCTTGATCGTCGTCGACTTGCCGGCGCCGTTCGGGCCGATGTAGCCGACCATCTCGCCGCGCGGCACGGTGAAGCTGATGCCGTCGACGGCACGCACCTCGTGCTTCTCGCGCCGCATGAAGCCGGTCTTCTTGCGTACGTCGAAGACCTTCTCGACGCGGTCCAGCTCAATGAGGTCGGTCTCCACGGCGGTTCAGCTCCCTGTGCTGCGGTACGAACGAAGGCCCGCGCGCCAGACGAGGCCCGCGAGCGCGAGAAGAAGGGCGGCCACGATCGGCGGCGTGAACGCCACCCACGTCGGCAGGTCCAGCGGATAGGGACGCCCCAGGACGTACAGCGCGGGGATCCAGTTCACGAAGGCCAGCGGCAGGATGAAGGTGACGCCCCGCACCAAATCCTTGGCGAAGACCGTCGGCGGGAACTGGAGCAGCGTGGTCCCGCCGTACGTGAAGGCGTTCTGCACCTCCGCCGCGTCCTGCGCCACGAACTGGAAGGCCGCGCCCCCCACGAACACGGCCGCGAAGATGCCCGCGCCGCAGAGCAGCATCAGCGGGACCATCAGCACCTTCAACGGGGTCCAGTCGATGTCCAGGACCACCAGGGCGTACACGAGGACGAGCGCGCCCTGCAGCAGGCGCCCGACCCGGTGCAGCCCGAAGCGGTCGGCGGCGACCTGCGCGATCACCGGGGCGGGCCGCACCAGGAGCGTGTCGAGCGTGCCGTCACGCACCCGCTTCCCGAGCCGGTCCATGGACCCGAGCGAGAGGTCGGCGAGCCCGAACGAGGTGCACGTGGCCCCGTACAGGAAGGCGATCTCGGACAACGAGTAGCCGCCGAGCCGGTCCACCTGGGAGAACATCAGCAGGATCGCCGCGAAGTCGAAGGCGGTCACCGCGAAGTTGCCGAACGCGGTCATCACGAAGGACAGCCGGTAGGCCATCAGGGAGCGGATCCACATGGCGGAGATCAGCCGGTAGGCCCGCAGCCCGTCCCGCACCTGCGAAAGCCCTCCCCGCACGCGCGTCAGCTCAGCCACCCTGCACCACCACCCGACGCGTGGCCACGGCCTGAAGAAGCCGCCCAGCAGTGAGCAGCGCCGCCGCCCAGCCGATCTGGAAGGCGTACGTCCGCCACAGGTCCACGCCCGTGTGCTTGCCGAGGAACACATCCGCCGGCACCTGGAGCAGCGCCGACCAGGGCAGCGCGCGGGCGAACTCACCGAGCGCGCCCGGGAAGACGTTCAACGGGAGCAGCATCCCGGAGAAGAACGTGCCCGCGAGCATCGCCACCTGCGTGGTGCCCGCCCCGTCCATCAGCCAGAACGCGGAGAGCGCCACCAGGAAGCGGATCGCGAAGCTGACCAGCGCGCCCAGGACCACGGCGAGCACGAAGGCCAGCCAAAGCAGCGGTTCGGCGGGCAGGGCCAGGTCGAAGATGAGCGCGCCGACCACCATCGGCACGACACCGCGCCCGAGCAGCTGGAACAAGGCGCGGCCCAGGTCGGTCGCCAGCCACCAGAGCTGCAGGTCGGCGGGGCGGTACAGGTCGACGGCGATGTCCCCGGTGCGGATCCGCTCGATCAGCTCGCCCTCGAAGCCGCCGCCCATCAGCGCCATCACCGTGAGCAGCGCCTGCCCCAGCCAGACGAACGTCAACGCCTGCGACTGGTCGTACCCGCCGAGCCCCGGCCGCTCGTCCCACAGCGCGATGTAGGTGTACGCGAGGATCAGCCCGAAACAGGTGTTGGTGAACACTCCCGCCAGGGTCGCCGTCCGGTAGGTCGCGTACCGTCTGAAGCCTCCCCGGGCGACGGCCGCGTACAAGCGGAACCGTCCTGTACGCACACGCATCCCCTTTAACGAGAGCCTTGACGAATTTGCGAGAGCCTTGACCGAAGCCCCTGCCCGGCCTGGGCCAAAGGGACGGAGCCTAGTGCGGACGTCATCGCTCGTGCCAGGCATTTTCCGCACGCGGCGCGTGCCTGGCGGGGAACGCATGAAGCGACAGTGTGCAATGGGTCGTACGAGGCGTACGTGACGTACGACGCGAACCGGGAGTTCCACGAGACATGAGCAGCGACGAGCCGCAGCAGCAGGGCGCCAAGAAACCCGAGGGATGGGCGCCCCGCGAACCCGTGGAGACTCCGGCCGATCCCCCGGCTGCCGCATCGGCCGACACTCCGGAGGCCGCCCCGGCCGCCGCATCGGAGGCGCCGGACGCCGAAGGCACCGGCAAGAAGGGCAAGAAGAAGCGCCCCAAGCGCAAGGGCTGGCGGCGGATCTTCCCCACCTGGCGCATGGTGCTCGGCGGTTTCATCCTGCTGATCCTGCTCTGCGTCGGCGGCTTCGTCGCCGGCTACATGATCGTCGAGATCCCGCCCGCCAACGCGGCGGCCACCGCCCAGAGCAACGTCTACCTCTACGCCGACGGCAGCCAACTGGCCCGCGACGGCGAGGTCAACCGCGAGAACGTCCCGCTGAGCCAGATCCCCAAGGAAGTCCAGCACGCCGCGCTCGCCGCCGAGGACCGCGACTTCTACAGCGAGTCGGCGGTCGACCCCAAGGCGATGATCCGCGCCGCCTACAACACCGTCACCGGCAAGGGAAAGCAGTCCGGTTCGACGATCACCCAGCAGTTCGTGAAGAACTACTACCTCGGCCAGGAACAGACGGTCACCCGCAAGGCCAAGGAGTTCTTCATCTCCATCAAGCTGGACCGCGAGGTGAGCAAGGACGACATCCTCGCCGGGTACCTGAACACCAGCTACTTCGGGCGCAACGCGTACGGCGTACAGGCCGCGGCCCAGGCCTACTTCGGCGAGGACGTCAAGGACCTGGACACCGCCCAGGGCGCCTACCTCGCGACACTCCTCAACTCCCCCAACGCCTACGACGTGGCGACCCACCCGGAGAACAAGAAGCGCGCCGAGGGCCGCTGGAACTACGTCCTCGACGGCATGGTCAAGGAGGGCTGGCTCAGCGCCGCCGAACGCGCGAAGACCAAGTTCCCCGCACCCAAGGAGGCCAAGGGCGCCTCCGGCCTCTCCGGCCAGCGCGGCTACCTCGTACAGGCCGTCGAGGACTACCTCACGGCCAACGACATCGTCGACGAGGACACCCTGGCCAAGGGCGGCTACCGCATCACCACCACCCTCCAGAAGGACCGCCAGGACGCCTTCAAGGAAGCCGTCGACGACCAGGTGATGTCCAAGATCGACAAGGACGCCCGCAAGGTCGACCGCAACGTACGCGCGGGCGGCGCCTCGATCGACCCCAAGACCGGCAAGGTCGTCGCGATGTACGGCGGCATCGACTACACCAAGCAGTACGTCAACAACGCCACCCGCCGCGACTACCAAGTGGGCTCCACCTTCAAGCCGTTCGTCTTCACCTCGGCCGTGGAGAACGGCTCCGTCACCCAGGACGGCCAGCTCATCACCCCCAACACGATCTACGACGGCACCAACAAGCGCCCCGTGCAGGGCTGGGACGGCGGGGCGTACGCCCCCGAGAACGAGGACGACGTCGACTACGGCGACATCACCGTCCGCACCGCCACCGACAAGTCCGTCAACTCCGTGTACGCGCAGATGGCCGTCGACGTCGGCTCGGACAAGGTCAAGGACACCGCCGTCGCCCTCGGCGTTCCCGAGAGCACCCCCGACCTGACCGCGTCCCCCTCCATCGCACTCGGCCCGTCCACGGCCTCCGTCCTGGACATGACGGAGGCGTACGCGACGCTCGCCAACCACGGCAAGCACCCCACGTACACGATGGTCGAGAAGGTCACCAAGGGCGGCCAGCAGGTCGAACTGCCCGAGCCGACGACCGCGCAGGCCGTCAGCCGCGAGGCCGCCGACACCACCACCTCGATCCTGCAGAGCGTCGTCGACGGCGGCACCGGCACGGCCGCCCAGGCCGCGGGCCGCCCCGCCGCCGGCAAGACCGGCACCGCCGAGGAGGACAAGGCGGCCTGGTTCGCGGGCTACACCCCCGAACTCGCCACCGTCGTCTCCGTGATGGGCCAGAACCCCGACACCGGCGCGCACACCCCGCTGTACGGGGCGCTCGGCCAGGCCCGCATCAACGGCGGCGGCTACCCCGCGCAGATCTGGGCCCAGTTCACCAGGGACGCCCTGGAGGGCAAGCCCGTGCAGGACTTCGACCTGGAGCTGGAGGACGGCGCCGACGTGCCGCCGGTCCCGGACCCCTCGGACGCCGAGGAGGACCCGGCCACCGGCGGGGCCGCCACGGGCGGCGACGACACCACGCAGGGCCAGGACCAGGGCCAGACCCAGGGGCAGGATCAGGGCCAGACCGAGGGCCAGGACCAAGGGCAGACCGAGGGCCAGGACCAGGGCCAGACGCAAGGCCAGGACCAAGGGCAGACACAGGGCGGTCCGACGGACGGCGGCACCACCGACGGCTCGACGGCCGACGGAGGCGCCACCGCCGACGGAGGCACCGCAGCCCAGGGCGGCCAGACCGACGGCTCCACCGCGGACGGCGGAACAGGCGCCGACGAAGGCGCCCTGGGCGGCGGCATCACGGAAGGCACAGCGGCCAGAAGGAAGGGCGAGGGCAACCAGGCGTACTACGACTACTAGTGCCCTGAAAGCCGGTAGTGCCCTGCAAGCCGGCGCCCCGCGTACTAGTGCCCCGAGGTCGCCTTCAGGCCCACGACGGCGACCAGCAGCAGCACCACGAAGAAGATCCGGGCGGCGGTGGCCGGCTCACCGAGCACCATCATCCCGACCACCGCCGCACCGGCAGCGCCGATACCGACCCACACGCCGTACGCCGTACCGATCGGCAGCGTCTTGGCGGCTTGCGAGAGCAGCATCATGCTCGCGACGATCCCGAGGCCGGTGAACACGCTCGGCCACAGCCGCGTGAACCCCTCGGTGAACTTCATCCCGATCGACCAGCCCACTTCGAGCAGACCGGCGACGATCAACAGAACCCAGGCCACGACGGCACCTCCGACACGTGAGACGCGAAATCGCGTCACTGAATGGGGGTGCGTCGTCTTTGCGGAAACCCGGTACGGCGCGTCTCGTCGGGGTCCTTCCAAGGTAGCAAACGACACGCGTAAGGGGCTGGTGACCATGGTCACCAGCCCCTTACCGACACCTTCTGAACGGCTACAGATAAAGCCCCGTCGAATCCTCGGAGCCCTCGAACCGGTCGGCGGCCACGGCATGCAGATCACGCTCGCGCATCAGCACGTACGCCACACCCCGCACCTCCACCTCGGCCCGGTCCTCCGGGTCGTACAGCACCCGGTCACCCGGCTCCACCGCCCGCACGTTCTGCCCCACCGCGACGACCTCCGCCCAGGCGAGACGCCTGCCGACGGCAGCGGTCGCGGGAATCAGGATGCCGCCGCCGGACTTGCGCTCACCCTCGGCGGTGTCCTGCCGCACGAGCACACGGTCGTGCAGCATCCGGATGGGCAGCTTGTCGTCGTGGGGGCTGTGTCCCCGGCTCTTGGCGCTCACGCCCCGAACCTACCTGCCGACGGCCCGCCCGGACGATGCCGGGTCAGCCCTTCCGGCGCCGTGTACTCACCGCGAGCATCCCCACGAGACCCACGACCACCAGCGCCACCGGCACGATGCGCTCCAGACGCGGCGCACCGTCCTCGCGCACCAGCTGGCCCCGCACATCGGACACCACGCGGTTCGCCCCCACGTACGCCCGCCCGAGGGAGTTGTCCACACTCGCGACGACCTTGGCCTTCGCGTCACCCACGATCGTCTTCGGGTGCACCCGCACCCCGATCTCGTCGAGCGTCTCGGCGAGCGTCACGCGACGGCGCTTGATGTCCGCCTCGATCTGCGCCGGGGTCCTGATATCCGACGTGTCCGACACCGCGCTGCCTCCGTGGTCGTATCCGGCTGTCTGATCCTTCTGTACGTGCTGCCGCCGACAGTCTGTCAGCTCCGGGCGCACAGCACCCCACGGCACCCCTATTACGCTCGACTCCGTCACCACACGTTTCACGAACATCCTGTTACGAGCACCCTGCGCGAGGAGACCGAAGATGAGCGAGCGACTCACCCCCGGCGACACGGCCCCGGCCTTCACCCTGCCGGACGCGGACGGCAACGAGATCTCCCTCGCCGACCACAAGGGCCGCAAAGTCATCGTCTACTTCTACCCGGCCGCCCTCACCCCCGGCTGCACCAAGCAGGCCTGCGACTTCACGGACAACCTCGACGCCCTCGCCACCGCCGGCTACGACGTCATCGGCGTGTCCCCCGACAAGCCCGAGAAGCTGGCCAAGTTCCGCGAGCAGGAGAACCTCAAGGTCACGCTCGTCGGCGACCCCTCCAAGGAGACCCTGGAGGCCTACGGCGCCTTCGGCGAGAAGAAGCTCTACGGCAAGACCGTGACCGGCGTCATCCGCTCCACGGTCGTCGTCGACGAGACCGGCAAGGTCGAGCACGCCTTCTACAACGTCAAGGCGACGGGTCACGTAGCCAAGATCATCAAGGACCTGGGCATCTGACCTGGACTTCTGACCTGGGCTTCTGGCAGCACCCCCACCTTCCCGACAACTGTGACGAACGCCCCCTTCAAGGGGGCGTTCGTTTGCGTCGGCCAAGTTCGAGCAAGTGATCCAAGGAGGATTGTTCGCAGAACGGAAGGACTACCCATGGCGGCCCACGACGAGGCACCGGCCGACGCCGATGCGGTCAAGCGGCACCGCAACCTTTTCCGGGCCGCCAAACGGCGCAAAGACCCCCCGCTGCGCCGCACCGACATCACGGTCACGGACGAAGCCGCAGTCAAGCGAGCGGTCAAAGCCGCATCGCTCGGCAACGCCATGGAATGGTTCGACTTCGGCATCTACAGCTACCTCGCCGTCACCATCGGCCACGTCTTCTTCCCTTCCGGGAACGACACGGTCCAGCTGATCTCGTCCTTCGCGACCTTCGCGGTGTCCTTCCTCGTCCGCCCCATCGGCGGCATGGTCTTCGGCCCCATGGGCGACAAGATCGGCCGCAAGAAGGTCCTCGCCCTGACGATGATCCTCATGGCCATCGGCACCCTCGCCATCGGCCTGATCCCGTCCTACGCCACCATCGGCTTCTGGGCCCCGGTCCTGCTGATCTTCTTCCGCCTCGTCCAGGGCTTCTCCACCGGCGGTGAGTACGGCGGCGCGTCCACCTTCATCGCCGAGTACGCCCCCGACAAGCGCCGCGGCTTCTTCGGCAGCTTCCTGGAGATGGGCACCCTGGCCGGCTACACCGGCGCGGCAGGCCTCGTCCTCATCCTGAACAGCGCGCTCGGCGCGGACACCATGGAGCAGTGGGGCTGGCGCGTCCCCTTCCTCGTCGCGGGCCCCCTCGGCCTCGTCGGCCTCTACCTGCGGCTGAAGCTCGACGAGACACCCGCGTTCCAGAAGATGGAGGACGCCACCTTCCACTCGGCGTCCGAAGGCGCATCCACCGTCGAGACGACGGCCAAGGGCGACCTCGCCAAGATCTTCCGCGAGCACTGGCCCACGCTGATCCTCTGCATCGCCCTGGTAGGCGCATACAACGTCACCGACTACATGCTCCTCTCCTACATGCCGACGTACCTCTCCGACGAACTCGGCTACGACGACTCGCACGGCCTGCTGATCCTCATCGGCACCATGATCGTTCTGATGCTGCTCATCACCCAGGTCGGCAAGCTGTCCGACCGCTTCGGCCGCAAGCCGCTCCTCATGACGGGCATGGTCAGCTTCTTCGTCATCTCCATCCCGGCGTTCCTCCTGATCAAGCAGGGCAGCCTGATCGCGGTCTCCGGCGGCATGCTCCTCCTGGGCCTCTCGCTGCTGTGCCTCCTGGGCACGATGTCGGCGACGCTCCCGGCCCTGTTCCCGACCTCGGTCCGCTACGGCTCCCTGTCGGTTGGCTACAACATCTCCGCCTCCCTCTTCGGCGGCACGGCTCCCCTGGTCATCACGTCCCTGATCAGCGTCACGGGCACGGACATGGTCCCGGCGTACTACTCGATGGCGGCGGCGCTGGTCGGCATCATCGCGGTGTCCTGCATGAAGGAAACGGCCCAGAAGCCGCTGTCGGGCTCGCCCCCCTCGGTGGGAACGAAGGAGGAAGCAGCGGAAATGGTCGAGGCCGCGGCCCCCACCCCGCGCTTCTGACTTCCCTCCCCCTCTCCGGTCCGGAACGGCCCGCCCCACGTGCAAGTGGGGCGGGCCGTTCCGCATTCCGGGCGTAACTGTCCGATAAGCGGTTCGTTAGCCCGTACGAGGCTGCGAACGCGTGGCCGGATGGGGAGGGGAACGATGCCGGTCAGTCCGTACACCAAGGAGCGCTTGGGGGAGGCCGCCATATCGTCACGGACACTGTCCGAGGCGTTGCGAAAACTGGGGGTGGACCCGAAGAGTTCGACGCGGCGGTACGTCCACGAGCGGATGAAGAAGCTGGGGGTGGATACGTCGCACTTCGAGCGGGAGACGGGTGCACGGTGGACGAGAGAGGTACTTGAGCCCGCGGTGGCCGCGTCGACCACCGTGAACGATGTTCTACGGTACTTGGGCATCGAAGTCGTGGGCGGCCATCACACGAACATCAGCCGCCGCATCAAGGCGTACGGGATCGATACCTCACATTTCCGGAGACCTTCACGGGCGGGCCTCCCCAGACAGCGCCGCTCTCCGGAGCAGCTCCTCGTCAGACAAGAGCCGACAAACGCCCGGCGCATGCAAAGTGACCGGCTCAAGCGCGCCATGGCCAAGTTGGGCATCGTCGAGCGCTGCGCCATGTGCGGAACGGAACCGTTGTGGCGAGGGCATCCACTTCCGCTGGAGGTCGACCACATCGACGGCGACTGGCGCAACAACCAGATCGAGAACCTACGGCTGCTGTGCCCGAACTGCCACTCCACCACGGGTACTTACCGAGGTCGTGCCAAGGGGCGGCAGTCGTCGTGAGCGAGCCGGTCCGCTATACGCCGGAGCTGCTCACGAAGGCTGCCGAGAGCTGTTCGAGCATCGACGAAGTCATCGCGTTCCTAGGTACGCGCCCATACGGCAACCTCGGCCGTCATTTGTTCCGGCGGTTCGACCAGTTCGGAATCGATGTCTCCCACTTTCCACGTCCACGGCGCGGCCCCGCGTGCCAGAGACCTTCTCCCGACGAACTGCGGCGGGTGGTCGCTCAGTCCTCGTCCATCGCACAAGCACTGCGCACCCTGGGCAAGGCGCCGACCGGCGGCCCGTACGCGCATTTCCACCGGTGGGTGGAAGAGGACGGACTCGACACGTCTCATTTCCTGGGCCAAGCCCACCAACGGGGCAAGCCGGGATCGACCCCCTTGAGGACGGCAGCGGATCTGCTCGTCAAACACGACGGTGAGCGCCGCACCAAAACCGTCCTCCTGCGCCGAGCCCTACGCGAGGTCGGCGTACCTGAGCACTGCGACAAGTGCGGGACCCCGCCCAGGTGGAACGGGAAACCCATGACGCTGGAGATCGACCACATCAATGGGGACTGGAGTGACGACCGCCGCGAGAATTTGCGACTGTTGTGTCCCAACTGCCATGCGGTCACGAACACCTGGTGTCGCGGCGGACGCCGTGCACCCTCAGGGGCCGGAGACGAAGCAGCGTCCGCCCGGTAACATGACTGGCCATGCGGCCGTGGCGGAATCGGCTTACGCGCAACACTTAGGATGTTGTGGGAGAAATCCCTTGAGGGTTCGAGTCCCTCCGGCCGCACGCCTTCGTTTCCAAGGCCCGCCTCGCGTACCCCGCGAGGCGGGCCTTCGGTGTACGTGCGGGGGCTCAGGCCAGTAGTTCCCGGACCACCGGTACCAGTGCTCGGAACGCCTTCCCCCGGTGGCTGATCGCGTTTTTCTCCGCTGCGGAGAGTTCCGCGCAAGTGCGCGACTCCCCCTCCGGCTGGAGGATCGGGTCGTAGCCGAAGCCGCCCGTGCCGGATGGGGTGTGGCGGAGGGTGCCGCGGAGTTGGCCCTCCACCACCCGCTCCGTGCCGTCCGGCAGGGCGAGGGCTGCCGCGCAGGCGAAGTGGGCTCCGCGGTGGGTGTCCGCGTCGATGTCGCCCAACTGGGCAAGCAACAGAGCCAGGTTCGCGGCGTCGTCGCCGTGCTTGCCTGCCCAGCGGGCGGAGAAGATGCCGGGGGCTCCGCCGAGGACGTCGACGCAGAGGCCGGAGTCGTCGGCGACGGCGGGGAGGCCGGTGGCCTTGGCGAGGGCGTGGGCCTTGAGGAGGGCGTTCTCGGCGAAGGTGACGCCGGTTTCCCTGACGTCGGGGATCTCGGGGTAGGCGTCCGCGCCGACGAGCTCATGGGTGAGGCCTGCGTCGGCGAGGATCGCCTTGAGTTCCGTGATCTTGCCGGCGTTGCGGGTGGCGAGGATGAGGCGGGTCATGGCGTCCAGTATCGACCAGCGTCCCGGCCCCCGGACGTCACGGGGTGCAGACCTTGGTCAGCTCGCTCGTCGCGTCCACGATCGGCTTGAGGTCGGGTGTCGCGTCGCCGTTGTTGACGGAGTCGCGGACGTTGCCGACGGCCTTGTCGAGGTCGTCGACGGCCTTGTTCACGTCGGTGTTGTCGGTCTTGTCACCGATCTCGTCGATGTTCTTGTCGATCTTGTCGAGTGCTTCGTCGGCCTGCGTGGGGTCGTCCCCGGCCTTTTCGAGGGCCTGCTGCAGGTCGGTGACGCTGTCGGCGATGGCGTCGGCGGTCTGGACGCAGTCGAGGGCCTTGTTGACGGCGTCGCAGCCGACGAGGCCGATGCCCGCCGGTACGGCGATCAGAATTGCGGTGATGGCGGTGGCTGTACGGCGGTGACGCGCGGCCATGCTTGAGTCCCTCCCCGGGTGCTGTCACGGGCGCACGGCTTTGCCCGTGCGCCCGTATCCGTAAGAACGCTTGTGGAGGGCTTGATGGTTGCTTGCCGCGCCGTCCGGTTGGCGGCCTCGCCGGGGGGCTGTCCTACTTGGTTGCTTCGAGTGCTTCGCGCTGGAACGCGGCGAGGTCCTCGCAGCCGCCGACGGCGAGGTCGAGGAGTGCGTTGAGTTCCTTGCGGTCGAAGGGCTCGGCCTCGGCGGTGCCCTGGACCTCGACAAAGCGGTCGTCGCCGGTGCAGACGACGTTCATGTCGGTGTCGGCCTTGACGTCTTCCTCGTAGCGGAGGTCGAGGAGGGGTACGCCGCCGACGATGCCGACGGAGACGGCGGAGACGGTGTCGGTGAGGGGCTTGCGGCCGGCCTTGATGAGCTTCTTGCCCTGGGCCCAGGCGACGGCGTCGGCGAGGGCGACGTAGGCGCCGGTGATGGCGGCGGTGCGGGTGCCGCCGTCGGCCTGGAGGACGTCGCAGTCGAGGACGATGGTGTTCTCGCCGAGTGCCTTGTAGTCGATGACGGCGCGCAGTGAGCGTCCGATGAGGCGGCTGATTTCGTGGGTGCGGCCGCCGATCTTGCCGCGTACGGATTCGCGGTCGCCGCGGGTGTTGGTGGAGCGGGGGAGCATGGAGTATTCGGCGGTGACCCAGCCTTCGCCGCTGCCCTTGCGCCAGCGGGGGACGCCTTCGGTGACGGAGGCGGTGCAGAAGACCTTGGTGTCGCCGAAGGAGATGAGGACGGAGCCTTCGGCGTGCTTGCTCCAGCCGCGTTCGATGGTGATCGGGCGGAGCTGTTGGGGGGTGCGGCCGTCGATTCGGGGCGCGGTGAGTGGCGTGGTGAGCGGCGTGGAGAGAGGCGTGGAGGACATGCGGTCGAGCCTATCGGCACATGGCTGAGGGCCCTGACCGGTTGTCGGCAGGGCCCTCGGCGCGGTGAATCCAGCTGGTTCAGCTGAGTTCAGTTGAGTTCAGCTGTTCACATCATGTCTTCGATGTCGGCGGCGATGGGGTCGGCGTCGGTGCCGATGACGACCTGGATCGCGGTGCCCATCTTGACGACGCCGTGGGCGCCGGCGGCCTTCAGCGCGGCGTCGTCGACCAGGCCCGGGTCCTTGACCTCGGTGCGGAGGCGGGTGATGCAGCCCTCGACCTCTTCGATGTTGTCGATGCCGCCGAGCCCGGCGACGATCTTCTCAGCCTTGCTGGCCATGGTGTTCTCCCTGTTCTTAAAGGACGCGGCCTCACCACACCGTAGGTCCGCTTCGTCACGGTAACGCACGGTTGGAGCATCTTCGCGGGCGGCTACGGCACTCGTACCCAATGATGGCGATCAAGGTGCCTTCCCCCACGGCGATCCTCATGCCACTCCTGCCGGGACGGCACCGCACTCGTTCCGCAACTGGTCTACACCAGTTTTCAACGCCCGCCAAACCTGGCTTGTTCCGGAGGGGACGCCGATGAGTACCGACGCCGCAGCGGTGCCGCAGAAGAAGTGGTGGAACGGCCTGTTCCAGGGCCTGCAGAAGATGGGCCGCAGCCTCCAGCTCCCCATCGCCGTACTCCCCGCCGCCGGCATCCTCAACCGCCTCGGGCAGCCGGACGTCTTCGGCGCGGACGGCCTCGGCTGGGACAACGTCGCGAAGGTCTTCGCGGCGGCGGGCGGTTCCCTCCTGGATTCCACGCTCGGTCTGCCCCTGCTGTTCTGCATCGGTGTCGCGATCGGCATGGCCAAGAAGTCGGACGGTTCCACGGCGCTCGCCGCGGTGGTGGGTTTCCTCGTGTACTACGCGGTGCTTCGTGCCTTCCCCGACGACTGTCCGGCGGACACCACGTTCGGGGCGGCGGGCATGTGGAGCGGGGTCTGCATCGCGGAGGACGGGACGCCCGCGCAGGCGGCGTACCAGAATCCGGGGGTGTTCGGCGGCATCGTGATGGGTCTGCTCGCCGCGTGGTTCTGGCAGCGCTATCACCGCGTGAAGCTGGTCGACTGGCTGGGCTTCTTCAACGGCCGCCGTCTGGTGCCGATCATCATGGCGTTCGTCGGTCTGGTCTTCGCCGGGCTGTGCGTGTGGGTCTGGCCGCCCGTCGGTGACGCGCTGACGAGCTTCTCCAAGTGGCTCGTGGACCTGGGGTGGCTGGGCTCCGGGATCTTCGGCGTGGCCAACCGTGCGCTGCTCACGATCGGTCTGCACCAGTTCCTGAACACGTTCGTCTGGTTCCAGTTCGGTGACTACGAGAAGCCCGACGGCACGATGGTCCACGGTGACATCAACCGGTTCCTTGCGGGTGATCCGACGGCGGGGCAGTTCACGTCGGGCTTCTTCCCGATCATGATGTTCGCGCTGCCCGCGGCGGCCCTGGCGATCACCCATGCGGCCCGGCCGGAGCGGCGCAAGGTGGTCGGCGGTCTGATGCTGTCGGTCGGTCTGACGTCGTTCGTCACCGGCATCACCGAGCCGATCGAGTACTCGTTCCTCTTCATCGCGCCCGCGCTGTACGCGATCCACGCGGTGCTCACCGGCGTCTCGATGGCGGTGACGTGGGCGCTGGGGGTCAAGGACGGCTTCAGCTTCTCGGCGGGTCTCATCGACTACGTCATCAACTGGAGTCTGGCGACCAAACCCTGGCTGATCATTCCCATCGGGCTCGTCTTCGCCGTCGTGTACTACGTCCTGTTCAGCTTCGTGATCCGCAAGTTCGACCTGCATACGCCGGGTCGTGAGCCGGAGGAGGAAGCGGAAGCGCAGGACGCGGAGCAGACGAAGGCTTAGCCGCTGGCTGGGCCGTCGCGCCGGCCCGTTCCCGCGTCTCACCGGAAGGCCCCAGGACCCGTTGGTCCTGGGGTCTTTGAGTGTTGATTTCGCGTTATGGCGGACCCCACAAAACTCGTGGGTTCCTTACGTCACCTTCACCGTGCTACAACAGGTCTACACCACTAATGGTGTAGACCACGCGGCCGTCCGCCGCGACCCCCGGAGACGCCGCCGTCACCCACTTCCCTGTCCCCAGGCGGCGCCTTGCCCACTGGAGGAAGTTGTGTCCACGGCCAGTGCCGCCCCCGCGGCCGACAAGAAGAAGGGCTCCGGCGCGATGGCTGTCATGCAGCGCATCGGCCGCAGCCTCATGCTGCCGGTCGCCGTGCTGCCCGCAGGCGCCCTGCTCGTCCGACTCGGCAACCCCGACATGCTCGGACGCCCGTCGTTCCCGGACTTCATCACGAAGATCGCCGGCTTCATGGCCGCGGGTGGCAACGCCATTCTCGACAACATGGCGCTGCTGTTCGCCGTCGGCATCGCGATCGGCTTCGCCAAGAAGTCGGACGGCTCGACGGCCCTGGCCGCCGTCACCGGCTACCTGGTCTTCAAGAACGTGCTCGCCACGTTCACCGACCCGAACCTCGACAAGATCGCCAAGGTCGTCGACGGCAAGATAGTCATGACCGAGGCCCCGGTGGACGCCAAGGTCCTCGGCGGTGTCGTGATGGGCATCGTCGTCGCCCTGCTCTACCAGAAGTTCTACCGGACCAAGCTGCCCGACTGGGCGGGCTTCTTCGGTGGCCGCCGTCTGGTCCCGATCCTCTCGGCCTTCGCGGGTCTGGTCCTTGGCATCGTCTTCGGTTACATCTGGCCGATCCTCGGCACGGGCCTGCACAACTTCGGTGAGTGGCTCGTCGGTTCCGGTGCCGTGGGCGCGGGCATCTTCGGTGTCGCCAACCGTGCTCTGATCCCGGTCGGCATGCACCACCTCCTGAACTCGTTCCCGTGGTTCCAGGCCGGTTCGTACGAGGGCAAGAGCGGCGACATCAACCGCTTCCTCGCGGGTGACCCGACCGCCGGACAGTTCATGACCGGCTTCTTCCCGATCATGATGTTCGCGCTTCCCGCGGCCTGCCTCGCGATCGTGCACTGCGCCCGTCCCGAGCGCCGCAAGGTCGTCGGCGGCATGATGTTCTCGCTCGCGCTCACCGCCTTCGTGACCGGTGTGACCGAGCCGATCGAGTTCACGTTCATGTTCATCGCCCCGGTCCTGTACGCGATCCACGCGGTGCTCACCGGTGTCTCCATGGCGCTGACCTGGGCGCTCGGCATGAAGGACGGCTTCGGCTTCTCGGCGGGAGCGGTCGACTTCTTCCTCAACCTCGGCATCGCGAGCAACCCGTGGGGCCTGGCCCTGGTGGGCCTCTGCTTCGCGGCGGTGTACTACGTGGTCTTCCGCTTCGCGATCACCAAGTGGAACCTCCCGACGCCGGGCCGCGAGTCCGACGAGGAGCTCGCCGAGATCCTCAAGGCCGAGGCGAAGTAGCCTCCCGCCCCATTGCATGACGAAGCCCCGCACCATCACGACCAACGGTGCGGGGCTTCGTCATGTCCCTAGATCTCGTACGTCCGGCCGGGCGCGGCGAGTTCGGTGGGGCCGTCGTACACCGAGCGCGCGTCCGCCAGGTTCACCTGCGGGTCCGTCCACGGCGGGATGTGGGTGAGGACCAGGCGCCCGGCGCCCGCGCGCCGGGCGGACTCGCCCGCCTCGCGGCCGTTGAGGTGCAGGTCGGGGATGTTCTCCTTGCCGTGCGTGAAGGCCGCCTCGCAGAGGAACAGGTCGGTGTCGGCGGCCAGTTCGTCGAGCGCGCCGCACGCCCCGGTGTCTCCCGAGTAGGTGAGGGACCTGCCGCCGTGCTCGACGCGGATGCCGTACGCCTCGACGGGGTGGTGGACCTTCTCCGTGCGGACCGAGAACGGGCCGATGTCGAAGGAGGCCGGCTTGACGGTGTGGAAGTCGAAGACCTCGCTCATCGAGGATGCCGAGGGGGTGTCGGCGTACGCGGTGGTCAGGCGCTGTTCCGTGCCCTCGGGTCCGTAGACCGGGATGGGGGCGCAGCGGCCGCCTTCGTGCCGGTAGTAGCGCGCCACGAAGTAGGCGCACATGTCGATGCAGTGGTCGGCGTGCAGGTGGCTGAGGAAGATCGCGTCCAGGTCGTACAGACCGACGTGGCGCTGCAGCTCGCCGAGGGCGCCATTGCCCATGTCGAGCAGCAGCCGGAAGCCGTCGGCCTCTACGAGGTAGCTCGAACAGGCCGAGTCCGCGGACGGAAACGACCCCGAGCAGCCGACGACGGTGAGCTTCATGGAGCGGAAACCTCCGGGGGCGAAACGGGGGTTGTGCGGGGGCCTTGCGGGGGCTCGCGAAGGGTCTGCGACAGGCTCTTCGCGGAGTTCTGCGGTTCGTCGAGCGTAAGGCGCAAAAGGTCCGGTCGCTCCTCCGTCGTGGGCCGTTGTGGGAGAACTCACCTGCGCTGTCACCGGTTCGGGGGGGCGCGCGGGGCGGGGAGCGCCCCGGTACGGTCTGCGGTATGGATACGTCGTGGTGGCTCGCTCTGGCCGCTGTGGTGGTGCTGGCTGCGGTCGCCGCGGTGGTGGACGGCCGGGGTCGCAGCGACCGCGGACCGCGCGGCCGGACCACCCGGCCGCCGGGCCGTCCGCGCGGCCCGCGGCGGCGGCTGCCCGCGCCGAGACCGGCGGAGATCTGGTGGGCGCGGGTGCCGTACGAGGACGGCCCGGGGGCGAAGGACCGGCCGTGTCTGGTGCTTTCGGTGCGGGGTGAGAGCGCGGTCGTCGCGAAGATCACCAGCAGGTACCACGACGAGCGGGCCGGGGTGATTCCGCTGCCGCCCGGGTCGGTGGGGGACGCGCGGGGCCGCCCGAGCTTCCTGGAGACGGACGAGCTGCGGGACGTGCCGGTGTGGGAGTTCCGCAGGCGGGCGGGGACCGTGGATCCGGCGTTGTGGGATCAGATCAGGTATTTGGCGGGCTGAGCGGCGGAGAATCCGGGCTGAACAGCGAAAACGCCGGTCGGGCTGGAGGTGTCCAGTCCGGCCGGCGTTGTCTTTGCGGCTGCCTCTAAGCCCACAGCTGTCCCTGCACCGTTTCGATGGCCTCCTCGGTCGTCGCCGCGGTGTAGACGCCGGTCGAGAGGTATTTCCAGCCACCGTCGGCCACCACGAAAGCGATGTCGGCGGACTCCCCCGCGGCCAGGGCCTTCTTGCCGACGCCGATCGCCGCGTGCAGCGCGGCGCCGGTGGAGACGCCCGCGAAGATGCCCTCCTCCTTGAGGAGCTCACGGGTGCGTGTCACCGCGTCGGCCGAGCCGACCGAGAAGCGGGTGGTCAGGACCGACGCGTCGTACAGCTCGGGGACGAAGCCCTCGTCGAGGTTGCGCAGGCCGTACACGAGGTCGTCGTAGCGGGGCTCCGCGGCGACGATTTTGATGTCCGGCTTCTGCTCGCGCAGGAAGCGGCCCACGCCCATGAGCGTGCCCGTCGTGCCGAGGCCCGCCACGAAGTGGGTGATGGAGGGCAGGTCGGTGAGGATCTCGGGGCCGGTCGTCGCGTAGTGGGCGCCCGCGTTGTCCGGGTTGCCGTACTGGTAGAGCATGACCCAGTCCGGGTGCTCGGCGGAGAGCTCCTTGGCGACGCGTACCGCCGTGTTGGAGCCTCCGGCCGCCGGGGACGAGATGATCTCCGCGCCCCACATGGCGAGGAGGTCGCGCCGCTCCTGCGAGGTGTTCTCCGGCATGACGCACACGATGCGGTAGCCCTTGAGCTTGGCCGCCATCGCGAGCGAGATGCCCGTGTTGCCGGACGTCGGCTCCAGGATCGTGCAGCCGGGCGTCAACCGCCCGTCCTTCTCCGCCTGTTCGACCATGTGCAGCGCCGGGCGGTCCTTGATGGAGCCGGTGGGGTTACGGTCCTCCAGCTTCGCCCAGATGCGGACGTCGTCGGACGGGGAGAGCCGCGGCAGGCGGACGAGGGGCGTGTTGCCCACGGCCGCCAGCGGGGAGTCGTAGCGAGGCATCCGCGATCAGACCATGCCGCCGGCCACGGCCGGGAGGATCGTGACGTTGTCGCCGTCCGTGAGCTTGGTGGAGATGCCGTCCAGGAAGCGGACGTCCTCGTCGTTCAGGTACACGTTCACGAAGCGGCGCAGCTTGTCGCCGTCCACGATGCGCTCGGCGATGCCCGCGTGCCGCGAGTCGAGGTCGCTGAAGAGCTCGGCGAGGTTGTCGCCGCTGCCCTCGACGGCCTTGGCGCCGTCGGTGTAGGTGCGGAGGATGGTCGGGATGCGGACCTCGATGGCCATGGCTTGGGCTCCTGTCGGGAGAAGTCACGTGGGTGGGCGCGCGGCGGCCCGGTCGTGCGGGTGCGTACGTGCGGGTGCATGTATGCGGGTGCGTAGGCGTTACGCGGGGATGGCGCCGCGGCTCACGGCCGTACGGCGGCGGCTGTCAGCGCGAACAGATCGCGCTGGAGAGCCTGCACAAATCGACGTGCAGACGCGCAACGAGCAGCATGCCCGGCATCTTGTCGCTCACGTCGTGGGGAACCATGCGGTCATCGTATCGATTCCCGGTCCGGGTTCTGGAATGTGATCTCACATCGTGGATGGTTTGCGTCCATCACGTGGATGGGGGGAGGTACGTGACCGTCGGCGCCCCGGTCGCGGGGTGCACCGAGACCTCTGCCGTGACCCCGTACACCTCGGTGAGGAGCTCGCTGGTCAGGACTTCTTTGGGCGGTCCCGACGCGACGAGAGTGCCGGCGTCGAGGACGTACAGGCGGTCGCAGTAGTAGGCCGCCAGATTGAGGTCGTGCAGGGCCAGCAGATTCGTCGTGCCGAGGTCGCGGACCAGGGCGAGGATCTCCAGCTGGTAGCGGATGTCCAGGTGATTGGTCGGCTCGTCGAGGACGAGGACCGCGGGCTCCTGCACCAGCGCCCTGGCCACCAGGGCGCGCTGGCGTTCGCCGCCGGAGAGCCCGGCGAAGGTGCGGTGCGCGAGGTCCGCGGCGCCGACCCGCTCCAGCGCCTCGCCTACCAGGACGTCGTCCCGCGCGGTGTCGGCCTCCCAGAAGCGTTTGTGCGGGGAGCGGCCCATGGCGACGATCTGCCGGACGGTGAGCTCGAAGCCGGTGTGCCCGTCCTGCGGGACGGTGGCGATGCGGCGGGCGCGGTCCTTGGCCGAGCGGCCCGCCAGGTCGTCGCCGTCCAGGAGCACGCGGCCGCCGGTGGGCGCGAGGGTGCCGTAGACGCAGCGCAGGAGGGTGGTCTTGCCGCTGCCGTTGGGGCCCACGAGCCCGATGGTCTCGCCCTGGCCGGCGTGCAGGGTGACGTCGTCGACGAGGGTCTTCTCCCCTGTGCGGTACGTGAGGGACTCGGTGCGGAGAACCGCCGGGTGGCTCATGCCGTCGCCTCCGTACGGTTCTTGCGCAGCATCCACAGGAAGAACGGGCCGCCCGTCAGCGCGGTGAGGACGCCGACCGGGATGTCCTGCGGCGCCGCGACCGTGCGCGCGGCGAGGTCGGCGGCCACCAGGAACACCGCGCCCATCAGGGCCACCACCGGCAGGAGCGTCCGGTGGGCGGCGCCGACCAGCATCCGGGCCGCGTGCGGCACCATCAGGCCGACGAAGCCGATGGCCCCGCTGTACGCGACGAGTACGCCGGTCAGGAGCGAGGCGAGGACGAAGACGGCGGCGCGGAAGCGGGCCGTGTCGAGGCCGAGGACGGTGGCGCCTTCCTCGCCGACCAGGAGGAGGTCCAGGGGGCGGGCGAGGGCGACGAGCAGTGCCGTGCCCGCGATCAGGGCTGCGGCGGGCAGGGCGAGCATGTCCCAGCGGGCGCTGCCGAGGCCGCCGAGGGTCCAGTACAGGACTTCCTTGAGGTGGTCGGTGCTGTCGGCGGTGATCAGGATCAGGCTGGTCAGGGCGGAGAGGATGTACGAGACGGCCACTCCGGCCAGGATCAGGCGGCCGGTGGCGAAGCCTCCGCCGCCTGACCTTGCCAGGGTGTAGACGACGATCAGCGAGAGCAGCGCTCCGGCGAAGGCCGCGGCGGGGATCGTGACGGTGGTGGCGAGGCCCGCGCCTATGCCGAAGACGCTGCCGAGGACGATGACGGCCACGGCTCCCGCGGAGGCGCCGGAGGAGACTCCGAGGAGGAACGGGTCGGCCAGGGGGTTCCTCACCAGGGCCTGGAGGACGGTGCCGATGACTGCCAGGCCTGCGCCTACGGCTGCGCCGAGCAGGACCCTGGGGAGTCTTACGTCCAGCACGATCGTGCGGAACGGGGAGGGGTCCGCGCCGCCCGTCAGGATCTCCAGGACGTCGGCCGTGGGGATGCGGACGGAGCCGAGTGCCAGGCCGGCCATGACCACCGCGGCGAGAGCGAGAAGGAGCCCGGCGACGACGGCGCCGTACATCACCGGCTCCGCCGAGTTCGTCCTCAAACGCCGGACGGGCTGAAAGCGGCTCCGCGCGGGCTGGACAGACCGGCCGTCAGGCTGGAACCTCACAGCTGATCCGCCAGCTTCCCCACCGCCGCCGGGGCCCGTACCCCCGCCACCGTGTCCGACAGGGGCAGTACCGCGAAGCGCTTGTGCTTGATGGCGGGGACGTCCTTCAGGACCGGGTCGTCGAGGAGGCGCTTCTTCTTCTGGGCGACCGTCGTGCCGCCGTAGTCGAGGATCACGATCACCTCGGGCTTGCGGTCGACCACCGACTCCCAGGACGCGTCGCCGAAGGACTTGTCCAGGTCGGCGAAGACGTTGCGGCCGCCCGCCCGCGCGATGATGTCGTTGCCGATGCCCCGGCCGCCCGCGGTGAAGGCGGACTTGTCGCCGCTGTCGTAGACGAAGACGGGGACGGGCTTCCCGGACTTCGACTCCTTTGCTGTGGCGGCCAGTTCGCGCTTGGCCGCGGTCACCCACTTCTCCGCCCTCGTCCGCACCCCGAACGTGCTGCCGACCTCGCGGACCTCCCTGTAGACGTCGTCCATCGACACGGCTCGCTTCGCGCAGCCCTCGACGTTCAGGCGGCTCTCGATGCCGGACTTGGCGAGGGCGCCGCGGCTGCGGCCCTCGCCCGCCTGGAAGGCGCTCGCGTAGCCGCCGTAGACGAAGTCGGGGTTCGCGGCCAGGAGCTTCTCGTAGGAGGGGTACTCCTTGGCGAGGACCGGGGTGTCCGCGTACGCCTTCGCGTACTTCGGCAGGACCTTGTCGTCCAGGTACGCCGTGCCCGCGATGCGGTCCTTCAGGCCCAGCTCCAGCATCACCTCGGTGACGTGCTGGTTCATCGTCACGGCACGCTTCGGGGGTGCTTCGTACGTCGTCTTCACGCCGCAGTTCGTGACCGTGTACGGGAAGCCGGGGGCCTTGGACTCCGGCTTCGCGTCGGTGCCGTCGGAGGACGAGCACGCGGCGAGCGGGAGCAGCAGGGCCGCGGTCATGAGCACGCGTATGGGGCGGGGCATGGCTGAACGCCTCCTCCAGGGGATTTCCGCGTCCCCTGCGTCGTGGGAGAAGAAGGCGGCAGGTCAGTTCCTGACTGCCCCGCCCGCGAGGGGTGGGGTCACAGTGGCGGGACCGTGCCGGACTCGCACCGGCTTCCTGGGTCCTGCCGCCTCAAAGGTGAAGCTCAGTATGCCTGGACGACCTTCACCTCTTCTTCGGTGACCTCGCCGTCCACGATCCGGTAGGAGCGGAACTGGAATTCGCCCGCGTCGTCGGTGTCGGCCGTGGAGACCAGGACGTAGTGGGCGCCCGGCTCGTTGGCGTACGTGATGTCGGTGCGCGAGGGGTAGGCCTCGGTCGCCGTGTGCGAGTGGTAGACGATCACCGGCTCCTCGTCGCGGTCGTCCATCTCGCGGTAGAGCTTGAGGAGGTCGCCCGAGTCGAACTCGTAGAACGTGGGCGAGCGTGCCGCGTTCAGCATCGGGATGAAGCGCTCGGGGCGGCCGGTTCCCTCCGGGCCCGCGACCACACCGCAGGCCTCGTCGGGGTGGTCCTGGCGCGCGTGCGCGACGATCTGGTCGTGGAGGGCCTGGGTCAGGGTCAGCATGGCAGCCAGGATAAGCAGAAGGGCCGGTCCGTACCGAAGAGTGGTACGGACCGGCCCACATGCTGGGATCAGGCAGGTGAAACGAGGTGCGTCAGCCGGCGATCAGGACTTCGCGAGGTCCTTCTGGCCCGCCTCGCCGCCACCCGTCGACTGCGTGTCGTTGCGCTTCTGCATGACCAGGTAGCCGATGCCCAGGATCAGGGCCCAGACCGGAGCCGCGTAGAGCGAGATCCGTGCGTCCTCGTCGATGCCCATCATGACGATGACCATCGCGATGAAGGCGAGCGCGAACCAGCTCGTGTACGGGGCGCCCGGTGCCCGGAAGGTGGACTGCGGGAGCTCGCCGCGGTCGGCCTTGCGGCGGTACTTGATCTGGCAGATCAGGATCATGATCCAGGCCCACATGCCGGAGATGGTCGCGAAGGAGACGACGTAGTTGAACGCCTCGCCCGGCCACTGGTAGTTGATCCAGACGCCGACCAGCATCAGGGTCGCGGAGAAGGTGGTGCCGACCAGCGGGAGGCCGTTCTTCGTCAGCTTGGTGAAGAACTTCGGGCCCTGACCGTTGAGCGCGAGGTCGCGCAGCATGCGGCCGGTGGAGTACATGCCCGAGTTGCAGGAGGAGAGCGCGGCCGTCAGGACGACGAAGTTGACGATCGCGGCCCCGATGCCGAGGCCCATCTCCTGGAAGGCCGCCACGAACGGCGAGACGCCCGGCTGGAAGGAGGTCCACGGCACGACCGAGAGGATCATGACGAGGGCGCCGACGTAGAAGACGGCGATGCGCCACGGCACGGTGTTGATGGCCTTGGGCAGGACGGTCTTCGGGTCCTTGGACTCGCCCGCGGTGACGCCGACGAGCTCGACGGCGAGGAAGGCGAACATCACGATCTGCAGCGTCATCAGCGTGGAGCCGATGCCGTTCGGGAAGAACCCGCCCTGGTCCCACAGGTGGGAGACGGACGCGGTGTCACCGGCGTCGGAGAAGCCGATGGTGAGGATGCCGGCGCAGATGAGGATCATGCCGATGATCGCGGTGACCTTGACCATCGAGAACCAGAACTCGAGCTCACCGAAGAGCTTCACCGAGATCAGGTTGGCGCCGTACAGGATGACCGTGAAGATCAGCGCGTACGCCCATTGTGGGATGGCGTCGTGTGTCCAGTACTGCATGTACTGGGCCGCGGCCGTGACTTCCGTGATGCCGGTGACGACCCAGAAGAGCCAGTACGTCCAGCCGGTCACGTACCCGAAGAACGGGCCGATGAATTCACGCGCGTACTCCGAGAAGGAGCCCGACACGGCGCGGTACATGAGCAGCTCGCCCAGGGCGCGCATGATGAAGAAGATGACGAGGCCGGCGATGGCGTACGCCAGGATGAGGCTCGGACCGGCCTTGTGAATGGCCTTGCCCGCGCCGAGGAACAGGCCGGTGCCGATGGCACCGCCGATCGCGATCATCTGGATCTGCCGGGCGCCGAGCCCGCGCTGATAACCCTCGCCTGACGTGCCGGACGAACCGCCCGTTCCGCCGGCCTCATTGCCGTCGTGATGCTCTTCGACCTGCACTGAGGTCATGGTGACGCCTTTCTCCACGCTGATCCGTGCCCGCAGTCGCGTTAATGGCCACGGATCAGGTCCTGATCCCCCCGGATATGGATGGAGTGCTACCGGCGGTCTGCCGGCCCGAGCGCCATCGGTGACATGGGTGGCGTCACCGAGTGGTCGTGAAGATTTATCACGGCCGTGACAGTGATCGGCCGTGGCGCGTGTGGTCCATGCCACGAGAAGAACCGGACAAAATTCCCTTGGCGCGTCAAAAGCGGGCATTGAAGTGACGCGATCGTTATCCGGATTTGAGCGTCCGATGAGCGAACGAGGGGTAACCGCTGCTCTATACATCGACTTTGCGGGTGCACCGGTCGGCTCACGTGTGAATCGCGCGACTCCCAGACGCAGCCCTCGCGGGACTTCTAGCCGATCAGCGTGGACACGAGGGTCTCCTGAAGGCCGCCGAGCCAGAGGTAGGCCATCACCATCGGTTTGCGGGCGTCGGAGTCCGGCAGCTGGTAGAGCAGGTCCGTGTCGTCCTCGTCGGTCACCTCCAGGCGGGCGCCGATCGCCAGGCGCAGGTCGTTGAGCGCGCCGAGCCAGTGCCGCGACTCGTCGGCGGACAGCTTCAGGACGGCGCCGCCCTCACCCTTCGACGTCATGGCGTCCAGGGAGCGGATCACCACCAGGGCGTCGTCGCGCTTCTTGGCCCGCAGGTCGTTCTCGGTGAAGCGCCTGAACTCCGATGAGTACGCACGCAGTTCGTTCTCATCGGCCTTCTCGCTGCCGGGGCCGCCGTAGGCGTCCGGCAGCAACCGCTGGAGGACAGGGTCGGTGGGCGGCTCGCTCGGGCCCTCGGCGAACAGCTCCGCGAGGGGGTCGTCGGAGGCGTCCTCAGCCGGACCCGGACCGATCAGCTCCAGGAGCTGCACGGCGAGGGAGCGGATGATCGAGATCTCGACCTCGTCGAGCGCGACGGCCGCGCCGCCCCCGGGGATGGCTTCGAATTGTCCTGGCATCAGATGTGTCGCTACTTCCGGTCCTGCTGGAGGGTGGCCCAAAGACCGTATCCGTGCATGGCCTGTACGTCGCGCTCCATCTCCTCACGGGAGCCGGTGGAGACGACCGCGCGGCCCTTGTGGTGCACGTCCATCATCAGCTTCGTGGCCTTCTCCTTCGAGTACCCGAAGTAGGACTGGAACACGTAGGTCACGTAACTCATCAAGTTGACCGGGTCGTTGTGGACGAGCGTGATCCAGGGGACGTCGGGCTCCGGGACGGCGAAGGTTTCTTCGTCGGATTCCGGGCGGGTGATCTCTGCGGGAGCCGTACTCACTTGCCCCATGCTGCCACCCGCGGGGGGCTCTCGCACAAATGGACCCGGGAAATCGTCAGAGTGACGAGATGCGGGGTAGCATCCTTCGTATGAACACAGCGGACCTTGGGTTGCCGGTGGATGTTCCGTCGACCGCGCTCTTCACGGATCACTACGAGCTCACGATGCTGCAGGCCGCGCTGAAGGCCGGCACCGCCGACCGGCGCTCCGTCTTCGAGGTCTTCACGCGCAGACTCCCCGAGGGGCGCCGCTACGGAGTGGTGGCCGGGACGGGCCGGGTCCTGGACGCCGTGGAGAACTTCCGCTTCGACGCCGACGTCATCGGCTTCCTGCGCGAGCGCCGCGTCGTCGACGAGGAGACCCTCGACTGGCTCTCCTCGTACCGCTTCAGCGGCGACATCTGGGGCTATCCGGAGGGCGAGGTCTACTTCCCCGGCTCGCCGATCCTGCGCGTCGAGGGCTCCTTCGCGGAGTGCGTGCTCCTGGAGACGGTGATCCTCTCCATCCTCAACCACGACTCGGCGATCGCGGCCGCCGCCTCCCGGATGGCCTCGGCCGCCGGTGAGCGCCCGCTGATCGAGATGGGCGCACGGCGCACGCACGAGCTGGCGGCCGTGGCCGCCTCGCGCGCCGCGTACGTCGGCGGTTTCACCACCACGTCCGACCTCGCGGCCGGTTTCCGCTACGACATCCCCACGGTCGGCACGTCGGCCCACGCCTTCACCCTGCTGCACGACAACGAACGGGACGCCTTCCAGGCCCAGGTCGACTCGCTCGGCCCCGGCACGACCCTGCTCGTCGACACGTACGACGTGACCGAGGCCGTCCGCACCGCCGTCGACGTCGCCGGGCCCGAGCTCGGCGCCGTGCGCATCGACTCCGGTGACCTGCTCCTGGTCGCCCACCGGGTGCGCGACCAGCTGGACGAGCTCGGTGCGACCAACACGAAGATCGTCGTCACCTCCGACCTCGACGAGTACGCCATCGCCTCGCTGGCCGCGGCGCCCGTGGACGCGTACGGGGTGGGCACGCAGCTCGTCACAGGGTCCGGGCACCCGACCTGTTCGATGGTCTACAAGCTGGTGGCCCGCGCCCACTCGGCGGACCCGAAGGCCGCGCTGGAGCCGGTGGCCAAGAAGTCGCTCGGCGCCAAGTCGTCGGTGGGCGGCCGCAAGTGGGCCGCGCGGCGGCCCGACGAACACGGGGTCGCCGAGGCCGAGGTGATCGGCACGGGAGCGGTGCCGGTGGAGCTCGCCGACCACCAGCTCCTGGTCGAGCTGGTCAAGGGCGGTGAGGTGGTGGCCCGCGAGCCGCTGGACACCGTGCGCGAGCGGCACGCGGCGGCGCGGGGCCGGCTGCCCCTGTCGGCCACGCAGCTGTCGAAGGGTGAGGCCGTCATCCCGACGGAATACATCTGAATTGTGCGCCGGAGCGGAAAAGGGGCGTTCGAACGCCCTCTCCCGCTGCGCGTGCGAAGTCTCTACGCTCGGTTCATCCGGCCGAGTCCCCCACTCCCCCGAGCCTTGCCGAGCCGAAGGACACCCGATGCGCCGCGCCCTGATCGTCGTCGATGTGCAGAACGACTTCTGCGAGGGCGGCAGCCTCGCGGTCGCCGGGGGAGCCGATGTGGCCGCCGCGATCACCGAGCTGATCGGCCAGGCGCCCGCGGGCTACCGGCACGTGGTGGCCACCCGTGACCACCACATCGAGCCGGGCGACCACTTTTCCGACCGGCCGGACTTCGTCCGCTCCTGGCCGCCGCACTGCGTGGCGGGCACGGAGGGGATCGGCTTCCACCCGAACTTCGCGCCGGCCGTGGCCTCCGGGGCCATCGAAGCGGTCTTCGACAAGGGGGCCTACTCGGCCGCGTACAGCGGCTTCGAGGGGGCCGACGAGAACGGCGTCCCGCTGGCGGACTGGCTGCGGGCCCGGAAGATCAACGAGGTGGACGTGGTGGGGATCGCCACGGACCACTGTGTGCGCGCCACGGCCCTCGACGCGGCCCGTGAGGGCTTCGGCACGACGGTCCTGCTCGACCTGACGGCGGGCGTCTCCAAGGAGACGACAGAGCGTGCTCTGGACGAGCTCCGGGCAGCGGGCGTCGAGCTGACGGGCAAGCCGGTGGGCTAGCTCACATTTTCAGCCCGTCCGGCGTTTGAGGACGAACTCGGCGAAGCCGGTGATGGGCGGTGCTCTCATACCTCGGAGGGGCTGACGCCCGGTCTCTGCCGCTTCAGGGCACGAATAGGATGCCAAAGCTCAGCGACAGCGTCCGGCGCCGTACGCCATATGAGCCCGTCCGGGTGATGCAGCACCGCCGTGATCTCGTCCGGCGTCGGCGGCTCCGCGTTGCCCCGCAGATAGACGGCCCGCAGGCCGAGGTTCCGCAGGCGTGTCAGCGCCCTCGCGCGGTTCACCGCATGGACGATCATGCGGACGCTGCCGCCGCCCATGGCCGGGTTCGGCAAGGTCAGGGCCACCACCACGCTGCCGTTCGGCAGCTTGCTGAAACCTCCTGCGGACATGGCTGGTCACACCCCCGTGAGACGTCGCACGGAGCTCCTGGCCGAGCCCCGTGTCAATAAGAAATCCACAGGACGCACCTAAACACGATCGGCCGCCGCCCGCTAGAGGGCGACGGCCGATCATGGCTTGACCTGCGGAAATGCTGATTACTTCTTGGAGGGGCCGACCTGGACCGTGATCGATGAGCCGTCCTTCGGCTGCTTCACGATCTTGATCTGGGTGTTGGTGTCAGTGACCTTGACACTTCCCGTGGGGTTCTCCTTGAACCAGTAGGTGCCCTTGCGGTCGTCGAAGACCGGGACACCCTTCTGGGACTTGATCTTCAGCGCGACGTCCGCGTTGTGGAGCGTGAACTTGTCGGTCGCGTACTTGCTGAAGGGCGCGTCGAAGGGCTGGATCTTGTTCCGCAGCAGGGTGCCGTCCGCCCACTTGAGCGGCTTGGCGTGCGCGTCCACCGGAAGGATCAGGCCCTCACCGGGGTGCGCGCTGGTGTTGTTGTCCTTCTGCGAGGTGTCCCACTGCCAGACCATGAGGCCGGTCTGGTACGCGTAGTGCTCGACCCAGTCCGGACGGGACTTGGAGAAGCCGAAGTTGTACGGGCCGACCTTGAGGGTCTTGTCGTACGACACGTACTGGCGGTTCTCGGCGAGGTAGTACTGGTCGTACTTCTTGGTGAAGGACTCGCCGATGCGCGAAAAGCCCTTCGCCGTCCAGCCGTTGTCGTCGCCCTCGGCGCCGTCCTCGAAGACCTTGGTGCCGTCCGCGGTGATCGCGAGGGCGTCGGCCACGAAGCCCTTGCCGCCCGCGCCGCCGTCCGTCGAGTAACGGAAACGGACGTCGATCTTCTTGCCGGCGTACGCGTCGAGCGAGAACGCGAGCTTCTTGTACGCGCCCGAAGCACCGGTCAACGCGGGCTTGTCACCGGCGTCGCGCGTGATGGGCTTGCCGTCCGCGGTGCCGTCCACCGGCGTCCAGTTGGCGCCGCCGTCCGTCGACACCTCGGTGTAGAGGTAGTCGTAGTTGGCCTCGATGTCCCACCAACCGTCGAGCGAGAGCGCGGCCTTGGACTTGCCGGTCAGGTCGACCGAGCGCGTCAGGGTGTTCTTGAGGTCGTCGCCCTGGTCGCTCCACCACTGCTTGGATCCCTCGGTCGGCTTGGTCACCGTGGTGGTGACGGCCTTCTTCGGCAGGTCGACGACGAGCGCCTGGCGGTGGCGCGTGTTGTACTCCGAGACGCCCAGCTTGTGCTCGGACGTCGTCGCGGCCTTGGCCTTGGCGTAGTCGAGCCAGCCCAGCTGGAACTTGTCCCAGGCGGTCATGTCGCCGGGCAGGTCACCGATGGCGTCCTTGCCGGTGCCCAGCCAGGAACCGGCCGACATCAGCGACCAGAAGCCGACCGAGTTCTCGCCCTTGCCCGTGGTGTCGTACAGGTCGGGCAGGCCCAGGTCGTGGCCGTACTCGTGGGCGAAGACGCCGAGGCCGCCGTTCTCCGGCTGCATCGTGTAGTCGCCGACCCAGATGCCCGAGTCGCCGATCTGCGTGCCGCCCGCCTTGTTGTTCGAGGGGCCGGTGTTGCCCGCGTCGTTGCCGTACGCGTACCAGCGGTGGGCCCACAGGGCGTTCTCGCCCTCGGCGCCGCCGCCGGCGGACTCGTCCTCGCCCGCGTGGACGATCTGGAAGTGGTCGATGTACCCGTCGGGCTCGTTGAACTCGCCGTCGCCGTCGAAGTCGTAACGGTCCCAGAGGTCGTACTTGGCGAGGTCCGCCTTGATCTGGGCGTCCGTGCGGCCCTGGGCCTTCTGGTCCTTGGTCCAGGCGGTGACGCCGTCCTTCACCGCGTCCCAGACGTTGGCGCAGTTGCTGTCGCCGCAGTAGTTGGAGCCGTACCGCGCCTCGTTGTAGTCGACCTTGACCCAGTCGGAGACCTCACCGTCGACCGAGTAACGGCCGGACGAGGTCTTCTCGTAGTAGGTCTTCAGGGACTCCTTCTTCTTGCCCTTGGAGTCCTTGCCCTCACCGAAGTACAGGTCCTGGAAGTGCTTCTGGTTGTAGTCCTTCTGCCAGGCCGTGCTGTTGTCCTTCGCACGGTCCGGCTTGGCTATCTTGTTGTGCGCGGGGCCCGGCTTGCCGCCGTACTTCTTGACCGGCGCCTCGGGTCCTTCCGGACCGTCCGGGTCGAACATGGTGGTGTCGTCCACCTTGTCCCCGAACTCGACGAGGATCGTGAAGATCTTGTCGGTCTTCTCCCGGCCGAGCTCGACGTACTTCTTGTCGTCGAGCTTCACCACCTGGGAGCCGCCGCGCTTCTGCACCTTGGCGTCGCCCTCGATGACCTGCTGAAGGGCGGCCTTGCGCTGCTGGGCCTGCTGCTTGCTGAAGGGGCCCTCGAGGTCGTGGTCGACCTGCGCCTTGGCCCTGCTCGGGTCCTGCCGGTCGATGGCGGGAGCCCCGCTCGGCCCACTCTCCTCGGCCGATGCGGTGGCTGCCGAGAACGTGGCGGCTGCCGCGGCCAACGCCACGGCAGCCGCGGTGGCTCTGAACGTCCGTCTGCTGACTGTCACTTGATGCTGTCCTCCCCCGCGTCCGCGCGAAGGCGGGCCGAGGTCCCGGTCGGAGGAGGTCCGCGCGCGATACGCGTCACAAGTGACGACATTGGACCGGAGATACGGAAGAAAAGACAGACCTTGACTTGAACAGGCCAAGTACATTATGCAGACCCGGGAATCCGCTATCCGGACGCGTACGCCCGCCCGTCCGCATGGTCAACAGGCGCGTCCCACCGTCCACTTGATGGACGTCATGAACCCGTGCGCCCCCTGTGCTGCCGCACCGTGGGTTAGGTCACGCTTACCGCCCGTTCCTGTCGGGCATGCAGCGGAATAGAGTCAATCGACGGTGCGCTACTGCGCGAGGCGGCACTTCTCAAGTCGCCGCAGCCAGGCATCCTTTGATTCGTATACAGCACCACATTGGGCTCGACCACAGCTTCACACTGGGCACGACCACCCCCGCATCCGCTGTCCCGAGGACGGATTACGCCATGCCTCGTCCCATGCCGCTGCCTCGTCCGACCCCTGCTCAGGTCACCTACGGCACGGTGACGGTCATCTTCTCGACGCTCGCCATGCTGCTGCTGTCCCAGACGACTTCGGGCCTCGCGGTCGCGGTGATAGCCGTCGCCGCCCTCGGCCTCGGCTTACTGGTGGCGATGACGGTCCCCCAGCCGAAACCCGTGGCCTCACCGGCCGCACGTGTCGCTCCCGCCGCCAGGACCACCGAGGAGCGCGTCCCCGTCCAGCGCGCCTCCGCTCCCGTGCTCGCCGAGTCCGTACGCGAGCCGGCGGGCCCGTGAGGATCACGAGCCCGCCCGAACCGCCGATGTCCCTGCCGCCGCGGCGGTCTGCCGCGGTCAGCCGGTGCTGACCACCACCGTCTTGGCCGCCTTGTCGTGCAGGCCCTGCTTGTAGGGCTTGTCGAAGAAGCTCCAGCCGCCGCAGATCGCCGTCCAGATGCAGGCGCAGCAGAAGGCGAACGGCAGCCAGAGGACGGCCGCGCGGACGAGCGCGGTCTGCAGGGTGGGGGTCGCCCCGTCGTTGAGGTTCGCGACCCGCAGCCCCAGCCACTTCTTGCCCAGGGTCTGGCCCGTCCTGGAGATCATGAAGCTGTCGTACGCGATGTAGAGCACGGCGGCCAGCAGCGACTGCCCGAAGCTCTTCCCGTACTGGACCTCGTCCGGGTCGACGTCGAACTCGCTCGTGCCGAAGCCCCACGAGAGCAGCCAGACGACCACGCCGACGAGGATCATGTCGATGATGCGGGCCAGGACACGCTTGCCGCTCTCCGCCAGGGGCGGCATCCCGGCGAGAGGGTCGTTGCCTCCGCCGTACGCGCCTCCGCCGCCGCTCCCCCCGTAGGGATCTCCACCGCCGCCGTACGGCGGGGGCGGCGGCGGTGTGCCATAGGGCGAGCCGGAGCCGCTGCCGGGCGGGGGCGCGTCGTAGGGAGAGCCGCCGCCGTCCTGCGGGGGCTGCTTCCTGAACGGGTCGTTGTCGTCGGGGGGCGGCGGGTACTGCGGCGGTTCGGTGCTCATGGGGCGAGTCGACCGCGAGTGCGCCGGGGGCGCATCCGGCGAGCGGCTGTCCGGGTTAAGGGGGCGCCCGGTGGCCTAGCCCGCCACAAACGTTCCCGCAGCCTTGTCGTGCCAGCACTGGCGCCACGGGCGGTCGAACACGCACCACAGGACGCCGACGACTCCCACCACCAGGACCCCCGGCACCGCGTAGACGAGCCAGCGCTTCAGCGCCGAACCGAACGACGGCGTCTCGTGCTCCTCCATGTCCCGCACCTGGAGCCCGAGGACCTTCTTGCCGAGCGTCCGCCCCCACTTGGCCGTGGGCAGCACCTCGTAGAGCACACCGAAGAGGAGCAGCACGGCCAGGACCATCCCCAGATATCCCGCCGTGGTGCCGTCGAGCAGCCACACGGTGACCTTCTCGCCGGACATCTTCGCCGCGTCGATCTTGCTGTCGACGTGGTCGGCGGCCTTCGTGCCGAGCGGCAACGCCGCGGCGCCCGTCACGGCCACCAGGACGATGGTGTCGATGAACCGTGCGGCGAACCGCTTGCCGAGCCCGGCGGGCCGTCCCGCGGCCTGGTTCTGCGCCATCGCGAGGAACGGGTCGCTGGCCACCGGCTTCCACGGCACGACCGGCTGCTGCTGCCCGTCGCCCTCGGCGAGCCGGTGCACCTGCTGCGCCCACGAGGGCGAGCCGCCACCGGGCCCCGAGGTCACGGGCGAGGCCGCGCCGCCGGGCGCACCGCCCTGCTGCGGGACGGTGGGCTGTACGGGCGCGGGCGCCGGAGCGGGGGCGGACGCCGGGGCGGGCGCGGCGGCCTGCGGGGGTACGGCGGCTTGCGGAGGCACGGCGGTCTGCGCGGGCGCCGGGGTCTGCGCCGCCGCACCGGAGGACTTCGGGCGCAGGGCCCGGATCGCCATGGTGCCTTCGGTGGCGGGCGAGGCCGCGGTGGGCCGCACCGGTCCCGTGGGCCTGCGGAACGTCACGGTGCCCTCCGTCGAGGGCTGCTCCTGCTGGGGCGGTGCGCTCGCCCCCGGCTTGATCGCGCGGATCTGCACGGTGCCGGGCCCGTTCGCCTCCGGGGAGGGGGACGGAGAAGAAGGGGCGGAGGCGGACGGCGTTTCCGTCGGGGCCGAACCGCTCGACACCCGCGGGTCCCGCGGACCACCGGCCGCCCCCGAAGCGTCCCGCCGCTCGGGCTCGGGCTCGCCCCAGGAGACCCGCCGGTCCTGCTCACCGCCGAGCCCCGTCTGCCGGCCCGCGTCCGCCTGCCACGCGGAGGCGGGCTCGGGCCTGGCCCCGTGCTGCGAGACCTCGGCGTCGACCGCACCGCCCGTCGCCTCGGGCGCCGGCATGGGCTCCTCGTCGAAGAAGTGCGGCCCGGTCTCCTCCGCGGGCGCGGGCGCCGCGGCCCCGGCCCCCGGAGGTGCCGGGAGCGATTCGCCGTCGGTCGGGGCGGGACGACTGGTCCCGGGCACCCAGGCCGCGCCGTTCCAGTACCGGACATATCCGGGAATGGACGGATCGGGGTAGTAGCCTTCGCGGGGCCTGTCGTCGCCTGCGGCCGGAGTTGGGGCGCTCATGTCCGTCGTCCCGTATCTGCTCGGGGGTCTTTTTGAGGCTCCACATCTATCAGACCCTCGCGTCCGCCTGTGCTGGTCCTGCCCGACAGACCACTTTCCGGGCACAGTTCAACCACGTACGGAAAAAGATTCCGGAACCCGCGTAATGCTGTCCGCCCACCGCGCTCTCTCCTTGCACGGGCCCGCTCCAGGGCCCGGGACAAGGAAGGAACAGCACCGACATGCACACCGTGGTGGAACGCGAGCTCGAGCTCAAACTCGTCCTGTCCCCGGAACGCGCGATCGCCGTCCCGGCCCGTCTCAGCTACCGCACCGACGATCCCTACGCCATCCACATCGCCTTTCACATCGGCTCCGAGCACCCCGTGAACTGGACGTTCGCCCGCGAGCTCCTGGTCGAGGGGGTGTTCAGGCCCTGCGGGCACGGCGACGTACGGGTCTGGCCGACCAAGGTCGAGGGGCGCAGCGTCGTCCTGATGGCGCTGAGTTCACCCGACGGAGACGCCCTCCTGGAGGCGCCGGCGCCCGCCGTGTCCGCCTGGCTGGAGCGCACCCTGCGGGTGGTCCCTCCGGGCTCTGAGGCTGAGCGGCTCGGCATCGACGACGGCCTCGCCGAGCTGCTCACGCCGACCACGGGCCGTGCCGACGACCTGTGGCTGCGCGACCCCTGGCCCTCGGACGAGTCCACGGACGGTGAGTGATCCGACGTACGGGGGCCGGTACGGGGGCCGATGTCAGAGCAACGTGCCGGAGCGTCAGAAGAGCTTGCCGGGGTTGAGGAGGGAGAGCGGGTCGAACGCGGCCTTGATGGCGCGCTGCATCTCCACGCCCACCGGGCCGATTTCACGCGCCAGCCACTCCTTCTTCAGGACGCCCACGCCGTGCTCACCGGTGATCGTGCCGCCGAGTTCCAGACCGAGGGCCATGATCTCGTCGAAGGACTCGCGGGCCCGGCGGCCCTCGTCGGCGTCGGCCGCGTCGAAGCAGACGGTGGGGTGGGTGTTGCCGTCGCCGGCGTGGGCGCAGACCCCGATCGTGAGGCTGTACTTGTCGGCGATGCGGTCCACGCCTTCGAGCATGTCGGCGAGCTTCGAGCGCGGCACGCACACGTCGTCGATCATCGTCGTGCCCTTGACGGCTTCGAGCGCGGTGAGGGACAACCGCCTTGCTTGGAGCAGCAGTTCGGACTCCGCCGCGTCCTCGGCCGGTACCACCTGGGTGGCGCCCGCGGCCTCGCAGAGCGCGCCGACGGCCGTGAGGTCCGCGGTGGGGTCCGGGGTGTCGAAGGCGGCGAGGAGCAGTGCCTCGGTGGTCTCCGGGAGACCCATGTGGGCCAGCGCGTTGACGGCCCTTATGGTCGTGCGGTCCATCAATTCCAGGAGTGAGGGGACGTGCCCGCCCTCCATGATCTTGCACACGGCGTCGCAGGCGGCCTTCGCCGAGCCGAACTCGGCGGCCAGGACGAGCTGTTGGGGCGGTTGCGGCTTCAGGGCGAGGGTGGCGCGGACGACGATACCGAGGCTGCCCTCGGAGCCGACGAAGAGACGGGTGAGGTCGTAGCCCGCGACGCCCTTGGCGGTGCGCTTACCGGTGCTCATGAGCCGGCCGTCGGCGAGGACGACGTCGAGGCCGAGCACGTACTCCGCCGTCACCCCGTACTTCACGCAGCACAGGCCGCCCGAGGCCGTGCCGATGTTCCCGCCGATGGTGCAGGTCTCCCAACTGGACGGGTCCGGCGGGTAGTAGAGGCCGTGCTCGTTCACGGCGCGGGAGAGGGCGGCGTTGACGACGCCGGGTTCGACCACCGCGATCCGGTCGACGGGGTTGATCTCCAGGATGCGGTCCATCTTGACCAGCGAGAGGACGATGCAGCCCTCGCTGGCGTTCGCGCCGCCGGACAGGCCCGTGCGGGCGCCCTGCGGGACCACCGGGATCCGTAGCTCGGTCGCGGTGCGCATGACGTGCTGGACCTGTTCGACGGTGCGTGGCAGGACGACGACGGCCGGGGTGCCCGCGTCGCAGAAGCTCGCCATGTCGTTCGCGTACGAGGACGTGATGTCGGGGTCCGTGAGGACGGCGTCGGCGGGGAGTGCCTCGCGACCGACACAGAGACGTTCGATGAGTGTGCGGCTCATGATCACAGCCTCGCACCCGGGGCCATCGGTGTGAACCCGTGCGCGACGCCCGTCCCCGTGCCGTGATGTGCTCTTCGTATTGACGCACAGTGACGCCATGGAGATCGAGACCGGGTCCGCGTCCGTGGAGGAGAAGGCCGGGAAGTCCGCGAAGGCGCAGCCGGCGGCCGTGCCCCGCCTCTGGAGCGAGTCGCCGCGGGGCGCGCGCCGCTCCCCCGCCGTGCGGCGGGTCCTGGTCGCCTCCGTCGCCGGGTGTGTGGTGCTCGGCGGTGTGGTGGTGCTGCTGCCCGGCTCGGGCGGGAAGGCGGCGCCGCCCGCTCTGGGGCCTGCCGGGCGGGCGATGGCCGCCGCGGGGGCCGGGGCTCCGGCGGCGCTGCCCGATCTGACCGTCCTGATCGGGGAGCGGGAGGCGCATCTGCGCAAGCATCCGGGGGACGACGAGTCGTGGGCGGTGCTCGGGGCCGCCTACGTCGAGCGGGGCCTTCGGACCGCGGACTCCGCGTACTACCCCAAGGCGGAGGAGGCGCTGCGCACGTCCCTGAAGACCCGCCCGGAGGGGAACGCGGAGGCGCTGACGGGCATGGCGGCGCTCGCGAACGCGCGGCACGACTTCCGCGGGGCCAAGAAGTGGGCCGAGGGCGCGGTCAGGCTCGCGCCGAAGCGGTGGTCGACGTATCCGGCCCTGATCGAGGCGTACAGCGGTCTGGGTGACGCGAAGGGCGTGGGGAAGGCCCTGGAGACGCTCCAGGAGCTGAACGCGGACATCCCTTCGGTGATGGTGCGGTCCGGGCAGGTCTACCGGGACCGCGGCTGGCGCGAGGACGCGGCGGCGAAGCTGACGGACGCGGCGGCGCTCGCGGAGGGTCCCGCGGAGAAGGCGGTGTGCTTGTACCGGGTGGGCGAGCTCGCGTGGGAACGGGGCGATCCGGCGGAGGCCCTGCGCTACTACGATGCGGCGCTGGTCGCGGACCCGGACCACCACCCTTCCCTCGCCGGAAAGGGCCGCGCGCTCGCCGCCCTGGGCCGCACGTCGGAGGCCCTGCGTTCCTACCAGAGCGCGCTGGTCAAGCAGCCCGCTCCGGAGTACGCCCTGGAGCTGGGCGAGTTGTACGAGTCGCTGCGGCTCGCCCCGGCCGCTCGGGCGCAGTACGACGTGCTGCGGGCCCGGGTGAAGCAGGAAGGGGTCAACGGCGTCAACGACGAGCGGATCCTCGGCCTCTTCGAGGCGGACCACGGGGACGCGGACGCGGCGGTGGAGCGCCTGCGTGCGGAGTTCAAGCGGCACGCGAGCCCGCAGGTGGCGGACGCGCTGGGCTGGGCGCTGCATCGGTCAGGTAAGGACAGGGAGGCCCTGAAGTACGCCAAGCGGGCGACGGACAAGGGCCCGCTGGTCGCGGTGTACGCCTATCACCGGGGCCAGATCGAGAGGGACCTGGGCAAGTACGGTGCGGCTCGCCGTCACATCGGCGAGGCCATGCGTCGCAACCCCTACTTCTCCCCGCTGCTCGCCCCTGCGGCGCGGGCCGCCCTGACCCGCCTGGGCGATCCCCCCTCGGGCGGCCCGGCGCAGATGTACGCCCCCCGTGGCGAGCGCCCGGCTCCTCTGCCGTCCCCGTCCCCGAAGCCTCGCTCCAGCAAGCCGGCCGCCGAGAGCTGACCCGGGGGTCAGAGCTGGGCCGTGCCGATCAGGGCGTTGCGGGTGACGAGCCCGACGAGGTCCGCCTCGGGGAGGGAGGCCGCGCAGTCGGGGCGGCGGGGCAAAACCATGTAGCGGGTCTCCGCACTGGAGTCCCAGACGGTGATCTCCGTGTCGGCAGGCAGCGTGAGGCCGAACTCCGCGAGCACCGCCCGCGGCTCCCGCACCACCCGGGAGCGGTACGCCTCGCTCTTGTACCAGCTGGGGGACGGGCCGAGGAGCCGGACCGGATAGCAGGAGCACAGCGTGCAGACGACGACGTTGTGGACGTGCGCGGTGTTCTCCACCACCCGCAGCCGCTGCGGCTGGACCCCGCCCGCCGCGTAACCCAGCTCCGCCACCGCCGACGCTCCGTCCGCGAGCAGACGCTCCTTGAACGCGGGGTCCGTCCACGCCCGCGCCACCACCCGCGCCCCGTTCAGCGGGGACGACCCCGCGAGGAACGCGTCCAGGGCCTCGTCGAGGGCGGCCCCCGCGACGATTCCCCGCTCCTCCAACAGAGCCTCCAGGCCGCGTACTTGGCGGGAGATCACCGCGTCATCGTGTGTGCCGGACATCAGCCGCCCTCCGAAGGTTCCGGTTCCAGGTAGCTCTCCCACAGGTCGAGGACCACCCCGTGCTCCCCCTCGCCCCACAGCTCCCGCGCGGCGAACCGCACCGCGTACACCTGCTCCACCGGGGCGTCCTCCCGCCCCTGCGAGCTGACGTCCGCCAGCGGATGGCGCCCCTCGGGTTCGATCACCACGCCCGACTTGCCGCGGGCGTAACGCGGCAGGCGGGTGTGGTAGGGCGGGTCGTGGCGGACGGTGCGGACGCGGGCGCCCGCGGCGAAGCGGTCACCCATCGCGCTCACCCAGCCGACTCACCTCGGCGGCCGTCAGCACGCCCGTGCGCACCAGCAGCACGCGGATCGCGTGGAGCCACCGCTCGTAGTACGACGCCGCCAGGTACGCACCCGGCGGCATCGTCTCCACGGCGTCCCTGAACTCGTCCAGGTTGTAGACGCCTTCACGCAACAGCGCACTGTTGAGCGCGAACACCCGCGCCTCCCAGTCCGCGTGGAAGGGCTCCGTGTCGTCGGTGGTATCGATGGGCCCGAAGCCCGTCATCCCGCCGACGTCATTGATCCTGGCCATGCCCGCACCCTAATGCGGAACCCTTCCGGCACCCTGCTCATGGCCACCCTCTACAGATTGCCGCGCTTCTCCTGCTCCCGCTCGATCGCCTCGAACAGCGCCTTGAAGTTGCCCTTGCCGAAGCCCATCGAGCCGTGCCGCTCGATCATCTCGAAGAAGACCGTCGGACGGTCCTGGACCGGCTTGGTGAAGATCTGGAGCAGGTAGCCGTCCTCGTCACGGTCGACCAGGATCTTCAGCTCGCGCAGGGTCTCCACCGGGACCCGCGTCTCGCCGGCCCACTCCCCCAGCGTGTCGTAGTACGAGTCGGGGGTGTCAAGGAACTTCACCCCGGCCGCGCGCATGGTGCGTACGGACTCCACGATGTCGTTCGTGGCGAGCGCGATGTGCTGGACGCCCGCGCCGCCGTAGAACTCCAGGTACTCGTCGATCTGGGACTTCTTCTTGGCGATGGCGGGCTCGTTGATGGGGAACTTCACCTTGAGGGTGCCGTCCGCGACCACCTTCGACATCAGCGCGCTGTACTCCGTCGCGATGTCGTCGCCCACGAACTCCTTCATGTTCGTGAAGCCCATGACCTTGTTGTAGAAGGCCACCCACTCGTTCATCTTGCCGAGCTCGACGTTGCCGACGCAGTGGTCGATCGCCTGGAAGGTGCGCTTGGCGGGCGGCTCGACGATCGGGGACGCGGCCTCGAAGCCGGGCAGGTAGGGGCCGTCGTAGCCGCTGCGGTCGACCAGCGTGTGGCGGGTCTTGCCGTACGTGGCGATGGCGGCGAGGACGACCGTGCCGTGCTCGTCCTTGACCTCGTAGGGCTCGGTGAGGCCGCGGGCGCCGTGCTCGACGGCGTAGGCGTACGCGGCGCGCGCGTCCGGCACCTCGATGGCGAGGTCGACGACGCCGTCACCGTGCTCGGCGACGTGGCCCTCAATGAAGTTGCCCCAGTCCGTGGACGCCTTGATGACGGAGGTGAGGACGAAGCGGGCGCCGCCGTTGGTGAGGACATACGAGGCGGTCTCGCGACTGCCGGTCTCCGGGCCCGAGTAGGCCACGAGTTTCATGCCGAAGGCCGTGGAGTAGTAGTGGGCCGCCTGCTTGGCGTTGCCCACGGCGAAGACGACCGCGTCCATTCCCTTGACCGGGAAGGGATCGGCCTCGCGCGCGGTGTGGGGGGTGCCGGAGAGGGCCGACGTGGGCTGGGTGTTCGCGGTAGCTGCCATGTCCGCAGGCTCCCGCCGTATCGCAAGGTGCGCAATAGTTCGCGTATTCAGTGGGCAAATTGTATGGCGGGGGCCCAGGATGGGCGGGCTATCTGTACATGATGACCACCCCGGAAGTGGAGCTGAGCGCACCATGGCGATCGATCATCTGGACGGCAGGCTCATCGTGCTGCTCGCCCGCGAGCCCCGTATCGGCGTCCTGGAGGCGTCCCGCAGGCTCGGTGTCGCGCGCGGGACCGTGCAGGCCCGGATGGACCGCCTTCAGTCGAACGGAGTCATCCGCGGATTCGGTCCGGAGGTCGACCCGGCGGCCCTGGGCTACCCCGTCACCGCCTTCGCGACGCTGGAGATCAAACAAGGCCAGGGCGCTGACGTACGGGCGCATTTGGCGACCGTCGCCGAGGTGCTCGAACTGCACACCATCACCGGTCACGGCGACATGCTCTGCCGTCTGGTGGCCCGTTCGAACGCGGATCTTCAACGTGTGATCGACCGGGTGGTGGGTTTTGATGGCATCGTCCGGGCCTCCACGGCGATCGTCATGGAGAACCCTGTTCCGCTGCGGATCATCCCGTTGGTCGAACAGGCGTCGGAGGACACCTGACGCGGGCAGCCGGCGAGACGGGCAGGTGAGCAGTTCAGTGAACTTCTGGGACTACCTCGGCAACCGCCACCAGCAACTGCTGACGGACGCGTACCAGCACGCCAGCGCGGTCTTCCAGTGCATGGTCGTGGCCACCGTCATCGGAGTGCTGATCGGCGTCGTCACGTACCGCAGCGACTGGGCGGGCAATCTGGCCACGACCGCGACCTCCACGATCCTGACCGTCCCCTCGCTCGCCATGATCGGTCTGCTGATCCCCGTCGTCGGCCTCGGAGTCGCCCCGACGGTCATCGCCCTGACCCTCTACGGCCTGCTCCCCATCGTGCGCAACGCCATCGTCGGCCTGCGCGGCGTCGACCCCTCGCTGGTCGACGCGGCGAAGGGCATCGGGATGTCGCGTGCCGCACGCCTCGTCAGGGTGGAGCTGCCGCTCGCCTGGCCGCCGATCCTCACCGGTATCCGCGTCTCCACGCAGATGCTGATGGGCATCGCGGCCATCGCCGCGTACGCGTCGGGACCGGGCCTCGGCAACGAGATCTTCCGCGGCATCGGCTCCCTCGGCAGCAAGAACGCGCTCAACCAGGTGCTCGCCGGCACGCTCGGGATCATCGTCCTTGCCCTGCTCTTCGACGCCGCGTACGTCCTGATCGGCCGCCTGACCATTTCGAGGGGTATCCGTGTCTGAGTCCGTGCCCACGTCCGTGTCCGAGTCCGGGACCACGGGCGCGACGATCGAGCTGGAACACCTCACCAAGCGGTACGCGGGCAGCGGCGACCCGGCGGTGGACAGCGTCAGCATGGAGATCAAGGCGGGCGAGATCGTCATCCTCGTCGGCCCTTCGGGCTGCGGTAAGTCGACCACGCTGAAAATGATCAACCGGCTGATCGAGCCGACCGGCGGCCGTATCCGCATCGGCGGCGAGGACGTCACCGACATGGACCCGGTGAAGCTGCGCCGCAAGATCGGCTACGCGATCCAGTCCTCCGGGCTCTTCCCGCACATGACGGTTGCCCAGAACATCGCCATCGTGCCGAAGATGATCGGCTGGGGGAAGGCGAAGATCAAGTCCCGGGTCGAGGAGATGCTCGACCTCGTCGGGCTCGACCCGGCCGAGTTCCACGGCCGCTATCCGCGCCAGCTCTCCGGCGGCCAGCAGCAACGCGTCGGCGTGGCACGGGCGTTGGCCGCCGACCCGCCCGTCCTCCTGATGGACGAGCCGTTCGGCGCGGTCGACCCGATCACCCGCGACCACCTCCAGGACGAGCTGATCCGGCTCCAGCACGAGCTGCACAAGACGATCGTCTTCGTCACGCATGACTTCGACGAGGCCATCAAGCTCGGCGACCGCATCGCGGTGCTGCGGGAGCGCTCGCACATCGCGCAGTTCGACACCCCGGAAGCCATCCTCACCAACCCCGCCGACGACTTCGTCTCCGGTTTCGTGGGTGCGGGCGCGGCCCTGAAGCGGCTCAACCTCACCCGCGTACGCGACGTGGAGATCGCCGACTTCGCGACGGTGACGGTCGACGACCCGCTGCAGGACATCTTCGACAAGCTGCGGGCCAGCGGTACGAACGAGTTGCTGCTCCTCGACAAACGCGGCCGCCCCTACAAGTGGCTGCGGCGCGGTGACCTGATGCGGGCCAAGGGCTCGCTGGCCCGCGCGGGCACGCTCGTCCACGACACGGTCACCCGGGACGCCACCCTGCGCGACGCGCTCGAAGCGGTGCTCACGGACAACGCGGGGCGGGTCGCGGTCACCGGGCGGCGCGGTGAGTACACCGGCGTGGTGGACATGGAGACGCTGATGAACTCCGTCCACGAAATGCTGGAGGCCGACCGGCTCGACGCGATGGAGCACCAGCACGAACTTGAGCAGCAGCGAGCCGAGTTGACCCATCACGAGCAGGAAGGCCCCGGAGGGGAGGCGGCGAAGGCGTGACAGGCATCCCCGGGAACAACCCCCGGATCCCCGACCGCACACCGGCTCCCGACGGCGGACCAGGGCCGCGGCCCGACGGCGAGCACGAGGTCAAGGGCCATCTCTACCGCGACACGGGCGAGGCCGAGCAGGAGCCGCCTCCCTCGGGCGCGGCCACGGGCGGGCGGCGGCGGATCGGCTGGCAGAAGCTCACCGTCCTGCCCGCCTTCCTCGCCCTGGTCCTGCTGCTCACCTGGTGGTGGTTCGAGCAGGCCGACCTGGACTCGATCTCCACGAACGCCCTGGCGGACGGCAACGTCTGGCTCAGGCTCCGCCAGCACATCCAGCTGACGGTGATCTCCACCTTCTTCGTGCTGATCATCGCGATCCCGCTGGGCATCCTGCTGACCCGCAAGAAACTCCGCAAGGCGGCGCCCGGCGCGATGGCCCTGGCCAACATCGGCCAGGCGACACCGGCGATCGGCCTGCTCGCCCTCCTGGTGATCTGGATCGGCATCGGCGAGAAGGCCGCCCTGATCGGCATCATCATCTACGCCGTCCTGCCGGTCCTCTCCAACACGATCGCGGGCCTGAACGCCAACGACCCGACGCTCCTGGAAGCCGCGCGCGGCATCGGCATGTCGCCGTGGGGAGTCCTCGGCAAGGTGGAGCTGCCGTTGGCCGTTCCGCTGATCCTGGCGGGTGTGCGCACCGCGCTCGTCCTGAACGTCGGCACGGCGACGCTCGCCACCTTCGGCGGAGGCGGCGGGCTCGGCGACCTCATCACCACCGGCATCACCAACCAGCGGATGCCGGTGCTCATGCTCGGCTCGATCCTGACGATCGCGCTCGCGCTCCTGGTGGACTGGCTGGCCTCGCTGGCCGAACTGTTCCTGCGTCCGCGCGGGTTGGAGGCCGGCTCATGAGGGTCACGTTGCGTACGGCAGCGGTCGGCTTGGTGGGCGGGGCCCTGCTCGTGAGCTGCGGTCTCACCAGCGGCAGCCCGATGGTGGACGACGTGAAGCCGGGCACGATCGGCAAGGGCCTGCCCCTGAAGGGCGTCGACCTCACCGTCACATCCAAGGAGTTCACCGAGCAGCTGGTCCTGGGCGCGATCATGGGCATCGCCTTCGAGGCGGCCGGCGCGGACGTCCTCGACCGGACGGGCATCCAGGGCTCGATCGGCGCCCGCGAGGCCGTCAAGAGCGGTGACGCGGACGCCATGTACGAGTACACGGGCACCGCCTGGATCACGTACCTCGGCAACTCCGAGCCCATCGACGACCCGCAGAAGCAGTGGGAGGCGGTGCGCGACGCGGACGCGAAGAACGGCGTCACGTGGCTGCCGCCCGCCGAGCTCAACAACACGTACTCCCTGGCCATCAACCGGAAGAACGAGGCCAAGTACAAGCCGAAGACGCTCTCGGACGTGGCGGCCCTCTCGAAGTCGGACCCGGACGCGGTCACGCTGTGCGTCGAGAGCGAGTTCTCCTCGCGCGAGGACGGGCTGCCGGGCATGCAGAAGGAGTACGGGATGAAGATCCCCACCTCCAACATCACCAAGATGGACACCGGGATCATCTACACCCAGGTCTCCAAGGGGTCGTGCGTGTTCGGCGAGGTCTTCACCACCGACGGCCGCATCAAGGCGATGGACCTGTCGCTGACGGAGGACGACAAGCACTTCTTCCCCAACTACAACGTCGCCCCGGAGATCAACAGCAAGGCGCTCAAGAAGTACCCGAAGATGGCGGAGATCCTGGACCCCATCACGAAGAAGCTGAACAACACGGTGGCCCAGGAGCTGAACTCCAAGGTGGACGTGCAGGGTCAGGATCCGCATGAGGTGGCGCTGGACTGGTTGGTGCAGGAGGGGTTCGTGAAGGAGGGGTAGGTCTTGGCCGCGGGTCGCCGAGAGTTGCAAAGACTTCGTTGCAAAAAGCGTTGCAACGGAGTCTTTGCATGTCTACGGTGAAGGCATGACGGACGGCACGACAGATCCCGAGGGCCGGAAGGTCCATACGCTCACCCCTCGCTCCCTGCGGGGGCTCGCGCATCCCCTGCGCATGCAGCTGCTGATCTCGCTGCGGCGCGAAGGACCAGCGACCGCCTCCCAACTGGCTTCCCGCCTGGGCGAGTCCAGCGGCGCGACGAGCTATCACCTGCGTCAGCTCGCGGCGCACGGATTCGTCGAGGATGCTCCGGACCGCGGCAAGGGGCGGGAGCGCTGGTGGCAGTCGGCGCACCAGGGGACACGCCTGGACGAGTCCCTCATGAACGACCGTGACCCGGCGGTGCGCGGCGCCGTCGCGGTGTACCTCCACGAGGTCGCGACGTTCCATGCCACGGAGACGTCGACGTGGATCGGCACCCAGCACGACTGGCCCACGGAGTGGAGGGAGAGCTCCGACCTCAGCGACTACACCCTGCGCCTGACGCCTGAGCTCACCGTCGAACTGGCCGGCAAGATCAGCGAACTCATCGAGAGCTACCGCCCGTCGGAGGTCGCCGACACCACCCCGGGCTCCGCCCGGGTGCGCCTGCACACCCACGTCTTCCCGACGCACTACACAGCCTGAGAGGACACAGCCATGCACCCCGACGTACATCTCCTGCTGCACCACACCCGCGCCGAAGAGCTTCACCGCGCCGCGCCCTTACGCGGCAACCGACCCCCGCTCCGCACTCAACTCGGCTGGACCATGGTCGAGTTGGGCCTGCGCCTGGTCAACAGCTCGGGACCTTACCGCCCCGGTCCAGGGAACGCAGCGCGTCAACCGTGCCCTTCAGCGTCGTGATCGGGACAAGGCGCAGGCCCTTCGGCAGCTCCGCCTGAGCGTCCGAGCACTCGTCCTCCGGGACCAGGAAGACGGTCGCGCCGTCCCGCTTGGCGGCCTGCGTCTTCAGCGCCACACCGCCGACCGGGCCGACCTTCCCGTCCTCGGAGATCGTGCCGGTGCCCGCGATCTTCCGGCCGCCCGTGAGGTCCCCACCGCTGCCGTTGCCGTCGATCAGATCGATGATGCCGAGCGAGAGGAAGAGGCCCGCGCTGGGGCCCCCGACCTTGCCGAGGTCGACCTTCACCTTCACCTTGCCGGTGCCGTCCACGCCGTTCGCCTTGAGATACGAGAGCGCTGCCTGCGTGGCCGTGTCCTGCGACTTCTTCATGTCGCCGAGGTTGTGCTCCTCGACTTCCTTGACGTTGTCGCCGGTGGGGTAGACCGAGTCCTTGGGCATCACCGCACGGTCCGTACGGAACCAGCCGTCCACCACGTCGCCCAGGCTCGCGTCCATGTCGGGCCCGGTGGCCACGATGGTCGTCATCCGCAGCTGCCCCTGCGTCTCGCGGGTGGGCGTACCGGTGATCGTGATGACCGGCTTGCCCTCGCTCTTGCCGAGTACGTTCGCCGTCGACCCCGGCTGGGCCACGGCGAACGGCAAGGGCGCGAGGCAGGCGACGGCGAGCAGGGCGACCACGGGGGCGGCACAGACAGCGAGGGCCTTGGGGCGCGTGAGGCTGGAGAGGGAGAACACGGGATCAATCTAACGGACGGGGTTTCCCTTCCGGCCGGTCAGCTGACGACGGACGAGGAGGGCACATTCAGCCCGTCCGGCGCTTGAGGACGAACTCGGCGGAGCCGGTGATCGACGGCGCCCAGGAGAACCCGCTCGCCCGCGCGGCCTCAGCGCAACGCGTCAGCCACCTCACGCGCCGCGTCCACCACCCGTGGTCCCACCCGCTCCGGCACCGAATCCGACAGCATGACGACGCCGACGCTGCCCTCTATGCCGGTCACGCCGACCAGAGGCGCCGCGGCCCCGCTCGCGCCGGCCTCGAGCTCGCCGTGCGTCAGCGCGTAGCCGGGGTCGGTGGCGAGGCCCTGCCGGGCGGCGAGGATCGCGCGGCCCGCGGCGCCCCGGTCAAGGGGATGCCGGAAGCCGGTCCGGTAGGCCACGTGGTAATCCGTCCAGGTCGGCTCGACGACGGCGACGGCGAGGGCCTCGCTGCCGTCGACCAGCGTCAGGTGCGCCGTCGCGCCTATGTCCTCGGCCAGCGAGCGAAGAGCGGGCAGCGCGGCCTCGCGCACCAGCGGATGCACCTGGCGGCCCAGGCGCAGCACCCCGAGGCCGACCCTGGCCCGGCCGCCCAGGTCACGGCGGACCAGGGCATGCTGCTCAAGGGTGGCGAGGAGGCGGTACACCACGGTGCGGTTCACGCCGAGCTTGTTCGACAGCTCGGTGACGGTGAGCCCATGGTCGGTGTCGGCCAACAGCTTGAGGACACGCAGTCCTCGGTCGAGCGTCTGGGAAGTCTCCGCGGTCACGACGCCCACTCCTTAGGTGAGGGTCGACGGCCTCTTTACGCAGCGGTTGCGTCGCCGGTCCCGTGGGCGACGCGCGTCAGAGGCCGCCGGTCGGAACTCCGGCTGCGCTCCGCGGCGGCGCTGCCACGGGGCGTGTACGTTGCGGGGACATTAGCGAGGCCGTCCCGCTCAGCGGAAGACTCCGTCCAGAATCCGGGCACGAGACCGACTGTTAGGGGCGCAATGCCCCATACGCGGGGCACGTCAGCGGGGGTGCGCACGACTCCCGCACACGTGGAACACACCCCTCCTCTCATATAGGAGAGGGCGCGCTCACTTCATACGGGTGGCCCACTCGCCGATCTTCGCGATCCGCTGCCGCAGCTGCCCGGCGGTGGCCTCCGCGCTCGGCGGGCCGCCGCAGGTGCGGCGCAGCTCGGTGTGGATCACGCCGTGCGGCTTCCCGCTCTGGTGGGAGTACGCGCCGACCATCGTGTTGAGCTGCTTCCTCAGCTCCAGCATCTCCTTGTGGGAGACCACGGGCCGCCGCTCGGCGGGCAGTTCGAGCAGGTCGGCTTGCTCGTCGGGCCGCTTCTTGCTGTGCGCGATCTGCCGGGCCTGCCGCTTCTGGAGCAGCATCTGCACCTGGTCGGGTTCGAGGAGGCCGGGGATGCCCAGATAGTCCTGCTCCTCCTCGCTCCCCGGATGCGCCTGCATCCCGAATTCGGCGCCGTCGAAAAGAACCCGGTCGAAGACGGCGTCGGACTCCAGCGCCTCGAAGGAGAACTGCTCCTGCTCGCCGGTGTCCTCGTCCTCCTGCTTGTTCGCCTCGTCCATCTCCTTCTCGGACTCGGCGTAGGGGTCCTCCTCCCCCTCCTTCTTCGGCTTGTCGAGCACGTGGTCCCGCTCGACCTCCATCTCGTTGGCATGGCCGAGGAGGTCGGGGACGGTGGGCAGGAAGACCGACGCGGTCTCGCCGCGCCGCCGGGAACGCACGAAACGCCCCACCGCCTGGGCGAAGAAGAGCGGCGTCGAGATCGTGGTCGCGTACACACCCACCGCGAGCCGCGGCACGTCGACGCCCTCGGACACCATGCGGACGGCGACCATCCACCGGTCGTTGCTCGCGGTGAAGTCGTCGATCCGCTTCGAGGCGCCCGTGTCGTCGGAGAGGACGACGGTGGCCTTTTCCCCGGTGAGCTCACGGATCAGCTTGGCGTAGGAGCGGGCGGAGTCCTGGTCGGACGCGATGACGAGGCCACCGGCGTCCGGGATGGCCTTCCGCACCTCGGTGAGCCGCTGGTCGGCGGCCTTCAGCACATTCGGCATCCACTCGCCGCGCGCGTCGAGCGCGGTCCGCCACGCCTGCGAGATCGCGTCCTTCGTCATCGGCTCGCCGAGCCGCGCGGCGATCTCGTCACCGGCCTTGGTCCGCCACCGCATGTTGCCGGAGTAGGAAAGAAAAATGACGGGCCGCACGACGCCGTCGCCGAGCGCGCTCCCGTATCCGTACGTGTAATCGGCGGCGGACCGCCGGATGCCGTCGTTCCCCTCCTCGTACGAGACGAAGGGGATGGGGTTGGTGTCGGACCGGAAGGGCGTACCGGTGAGCGCGAGGCGCCGGGTGGCGGGCTCGAAGGCTTCGAGGCAGGCCTCGCCCCATGACTTCGAGTCTCCCGCGTGGTGGATCTCGTCCAGGATCACCAGGGTCTTGCGCTGTTCGACCCGATTCCGGTGGAGCATGGGCCGCACGCCGACACCCGCGTACGTGATGGCGACGCCTTGGTACTCCTTGCTGAGCGGGCCCGCGCTGTACTCCGGGTCCAGCTTGATCCCTATCTTGGCCGCGGCCTCCGCCCACTGCTTCTTCAGGTGCTCGGTCGGCGCGACCACCGTCACCTGCTGCACGACATGGTGGTGCAGCAGCCAGGACGCGAGCGTCAGCGCGAACGTCGTCTTGCCTGCGCCGGGTGTCGCGACGGCGAGGAAGTCACGCGGCTGCTCCTGGAGGTACCGCTCCATCGCGCCCTGCTGCCAGGCTCGCAGCTTGTTGGCGGTGCCCCAGGGGGCGCGGCCGGGGAAGGCGGGAGAGAGGTGGTGGGAGGAGGCGGAGTTGGCGGCGGTGGTAGTCACGGTCTCCGGGTTTTGACGTCTGGGGTAGGTACGACAACCGGGCCACCCTACCGGTGAAGGTTGACGCCCCGCGGAGGGCGGCACGGGCCCGGGGCGGATGCGACCCGTCTCACACGCACCCCGCAGGAGGCACTTCAGGAGGCGCGCTCTTTCAGCCGCGTCCCGACCCACGCCCCCACCAGGGCGACCGCCGCCATCGGCAGGAAGACGGCGACGAAGGCCCCCGGGTGCGACCCGCCCACCCCGGTGGAACCGTGCGCGTCCACCATCCCGCCGCCCAGCGCGGCGAAGGCGGCGCCTCCCGCGGCCAGGAGCAGGGCGTTGGAGAGGCCGTCGGAGATCTGGAGGGCGGCGGAGTTGGCTCCTGCGTCCGCGGGCGGCGAGAGCCGAAGCAGCAGGACGCTGGTGGACCCGATGACCGTGCCCATGCCGAGGCAGCCGAAGGCCCAGGCCACGGCCACGATCCACACCGGGACGGCGTCGATCAGGACGGTGGGCGCGGTGACTATGGCGGCGGCCACCAGGAGCATCCCGACGACCATGAGCCGCGTACGGTGCGGCTCCATGCCCGGCCGCGACTGCACGAACGACCCGAGCGCCCACGTCGCGCCGCCCACGGCGAGCGACAGTCCGGCCATGGTCGGCGAGAGCCCGCGCTGGGTCACGAGCATCAGCGGCACGAAGGACTCGGCGGCGATGAACGAGCCGGCGGCTATGCCGCGAAGGAGCACGACGGACGGCAGGCCACGGGCAGCCCGGTACGTGCCGCGCGGCAGCAGGCCGAGGACGGCGGGCACGAGCACGGCGGCGCCGACGACCGCCGGGAGCAGCGAAAGCCACCGCAGGTCCTGGCCCGCGTACTGGAGGAGTCCCGCACCCAGCGAGATCCCGAGCGCGAGCCGGACCCGGCGGCGGTCGAAGGGCTCGACGGGCGCGGTGGGGTCGACGGGCCCGGAGGCGGTGCGCCGGATGGCGGGCAGCGCGATGGCCAGCGGCGCCACGACGAGCACGGGGATGCCGACGAAGACCCAGCGCCACCCCAGGTGCTCGGTGACGGTCCCGGAGACCAGCGGCCCCACCACGGACGGCACGACCCAGCTGGCCGCGAACGCCGCGAGTATGGACGGCCGCAGATGCTCCGGGTAGGCCCGGCTGACGACCACGTACAGCGCGACGATGACGAGCCCGCCGCCGAGCCCCTGCACGGCTCGGCCGAGGATGAACATCCACATGGCCTGGGCGGTCCCGGAGAGCAGCAGCCCCGCGGCGAACGCGCCGATCCCGCCGGCCAGCGGCCCAAGGGGGCCGCGCCGGTCGGCCCACTGCCCGGAGAGCACCATGCCGAAGAGGCTGGTGGTGAAGTACGCGGAGAAGCCGAAGGCGTAGAGCGAGACGCCGTCGAGCTCACGGGCGGCCACCGGCATCGCCGTCCCGACGGCGGTCGCCTCGAAGGCGATGAGCAGCACCACCGAGACGATGCCGAGGCTGAGCGCGCGATAGGGCGCGCGGAGCACTCCGCCCTTGAGCTCGGACGGCGGGACTATCGGGGCGGCTGCGACTTCGGCGTCGCGTGGTTCCAGGGCGCTCATGACGGCCAGCGTAAGGGGCGTGACAGGTGATGACCCCTGTCCGGAGGCTGGGGGATCCTGGTCCCTTGGTCGTACGCCTCGGGGCTTGCGAGGTCGATCCGGCCGGTCCGTGGTTTTGCGCCGTTCATGAACGGCGCATGGCAGTCCCGTTGCGCGGACGCCGATTCCCTTGAGGCGCCGGTCGGGGGCGCCTAGGTTCGAGGAGTCGAGATCAACCTCGGCCGTGTGCCCGAGTGGCTCAGGGGCTGGACTGCAAATCCAGTAACGCGGGTTCGATTCCCGCCACGGCCTCCAGTCAGACCCGCGCCTCGTCGACCCGCGCCTCGTCGAGCCCCGCGAGGATCGCGTCGACCGTCTCCTCGACCGTCAGGTCCGAGCTGTCCAGCCAGAGCCCGATCCTCGGGGTCGTCGACCGGAACCCGGCGTCCAAATCCGCCACCGTCCACGCGCCGTACCCGGTCTTGCCGCGCCCGGCCTCCCGGGACGCGACCGCGTCCGGGCGCGGGGCGAGCACCACGACGTGCACGGGACGCGTACGCAGCAGATCCACGTACGTCTTCAACTCCTCGCCCAGGATGACGTCCTGGACCACCGCGACGAAGCCCGCCGACGCGTACGCGTCCGCCGTCGCCGCCGACAGGCCGTAACGCAGGCGCAGTTGGGCCGCCGCCTCATCTGACGCGCCGGGCTCGTACTCCTGGCGGCCCGACACGATCATCCGGCGGAAGACGTCGCCCCGCACGTGCGCCGCGCGCGGAAGGCGTTCGGCGAGCGCCTGCGCCACCGTGGACTTGCCCGAGGCCATGATCCCGGTGATGACGACGACCCCGGCCAGAGGCTCCGTCACGTCGCGACCGCCGCCTGCGGGCGGATCGGGAGGCGGTTGACCGGGCGTCCGGTGGCCGCCCGTACCGCTGAGGCCACCGCCGCCGGGGTCGTCACCACCGGCACCGCGCTCGCCGCCTTCGCGCCGAAGGGGGCGACCACGTCGCGCTCCTCGACCAGCTTGACGATGCGGATGTCTGGGGTGTCCAGGGCGGTCGGGAGGGCGTAGCCGGTGAGGTCCGGGTGGCGGACCAGGCCGCGCGGTGTACGGAGGTTCTCCGTGAGCGCCGCGCCGACTCCCTGCGTGACACCCGCCTCGATACGTACCTTCAGCTGGGTCGGGTTGAGGATGCGGCCCACGTCCTGGGCGACCGCGAGCTCCACGACCCGCACGGAACCGATCTCGATGTCCACGTCCACCACCGCGCGGATCGCGCAGAACGCCATGCCGACGAACGCGTCGCCCTGGCCCGCCTCGTCGAGGGGCTCGGTGGGGTGGGGGCGGCACTGGGCCGTCGCCCACAGTTCCTTGCCGTCCATCGCCTCCGTCACCGTCGTGCTCAGCACGCCGTCGTACGAGGTGATCTTGCCGTCGGTGATCTGGAGCAGCTCCGTGGACATCCCGAACTTGTGGGCCAGGGGCTGGAGGAGTTGCGTGCGGACCATCTTCGCCGCGCGTTCCACCGCGCCGCCCGACACCCATGTGTGGCGGCCGTGGCAGCTGGGGCCCGCGGGTGGCTGGTCGGTGTCGACGGGGGCCACGCGGACTTCGTCGATGCCGAGGGTCTCCTGGACGATCTGGCGGGCCAGCGTGGTGAAGCCCTGGCCCGTCTCGACCGCCGCGCAGATCACCGTCGCGATGCCGTCGTGGACCTTCACGGTGGCCGTGGAGACCTCGTCCGTGCCCTCGGCGCCCAGGAGTTGGACCGTGCCGAGGCCGTAGCCGACGCCCCGGCGCACCGCTGCGGGCTCACCCGCGCCCTCGGGGCCACCGGGCAGCAGCCACTCGTCCTCGGGGGTGTCCTTGGGCAGCTCGGGCAGCGGGAAGTCCCGTACGGCGGCGAGGAGTTCGGCGACCGGGGCGGGACAGGTGACCGTCTGGCCGGTGGGGAGGATGTCTCCCGTCGCCATCGCGTTGCGCAGCCGCACCTCGGCCGGGTCGATGCCCAGCTTCTTCGCGATCTTGTCCATCTGGGCCTCGTACGCCGCGCACACCTGCATGGCGCCCTCGCCCCGGACATGTCCGGACGGCGGGTTGTTCGTGCGGACCGCCCAGCCCTCGATGAAGGCGTTCGGGACCACGTACGGACCACAGGCGAAGGAGACGGCCGCGGCGAGCGCGTCCGACGACGTGTCCGCGTACGCGCCCGCGTCCAGCAGGACCTGCGCCTCCACCTTCACCAACTTGCCCTCGGCGTCCGCGTGATGGCGGTAACGAAGGAGCGTCGGGTGGCGGTGGGCGTGGCCGAGGAAGGACTCCTCGCGGGTCGCCGTCAGCTTCACCGGGCAGCCGGTGGTCAGCGCGAGCAGGCCGAGCGGGAGGTGGAAGCTGGCGTCCTCGCGGTCGGCGGTCGCGCCGGGCACGCCGGTCACGACGACCTTCACGATGTCCGGGTCGATGCCGTAGCAGGACGCGGCCATGTCGCGGTCGGTGTGCGGGTCGGTGGAGGCGATGTAGAGCTCCACGCCCCCGTCCGGACGCGGCACCGCGAGCCCCGCCTCCGCGCCGATCGGCGCCGGGTCCTGGCGGCCGATGCGGTAGAGGCCCTCGACGACGAGTTCGCCCGCCGCCTCCGGGTCGCCGTGCCGCAGCGGGATGTGCCGGATCAAGTTGCCGTCGGGGTGCAGGGGTTCGGCCGCGAAGGCCTTCTCCGGGTCGGTGACCGGTTCAAGGACCTCGTACTCGACGAAGATGGCGGCGGCGGCCATCCGTGCCGTGTCGGGGTGGTCGGCGGCCACGGCCGCGATGGGCTCGCCGTGGTGGCGTACGACGTCGGAGGCGAAGACCGGGCGGTCCGGGGTCTTGCGGCCGTGCAGTGCCTCGCCGGGCACGTCCTCGTGCGTGACGACGGACCGCACGCCCGGCATCTCGCGCGCCTGGGACGTGTCGATCGAGACGATCCGCGCGTGCGCGTGCGGGGAGCGCAGGACGGCCGCCCAGAGCAGTCCCTCCGCCCACAGGTCGGACGCGTAGGGGAACGTGCCCTCCGTCTTGGCGCGGGACTCCGCCGACGGCAGGGACGAGCCGATGCCGTGCGGCTGCGGCTCCGGGCCGGGCTGCGGCTCCACTGCGGTCGCGGTGTTCCCGTCCCCCGCGGCTTCGTTGCTCACGCCTGGCCTCCGCCCTGGCCGTATGGTCCTTCGTACGTTCCGTCCTGCGCCGCCGGGTTGACCCCTCCGGCGCCGGGTCCCGCCTGGTGCGGGATGCGTGCCTCACCCTCGCTCTGGGCGGACGGCTCGGCGGCCGCCGCTGACGCCTGGCGCTCGGCGACCACTTCCTGCACGGCGTCGAGCACGCCCCGATAACCGGAGCAGCGGCACAGGTTGCCGCACAGCGCGCGACGCGTCTCCAGGTCGGTCGGGGCGGGGTTGCCCTCCAGGAGGTCGTGCACGGTCATCGCCATGCCCGGTACGCAAAAGCCACATTGGACGGCACCGCAGGCCGCGAGCGCCCGCTGTACGTCGGAGGGCCTGCCGTCGGCGGCGAGGCCCTCGACGGTGCGTACCTCGCTGCCGGCGGCGGTGGCCGCGGGCACCAGGCAGGAGGCGACGAGACGGCCGTCCACCTGGACGTTGCAGGCACCGCACTCGCCCTGCGAGCAGCCGTCCTTGGCGCCCGCGAGGCCGAGGCGCTCGCGCAGCACGTAGAGGAGCGACTCGCCGATCCACGCGTCGGTGACGGGGCGGTCGGCGCCGTTGACGCGCAGGACGTACGAGCAGAGGGGGTGTTCGTCGGAGAGGGCGGTGGCGGTGAGGGCGGCTTCGGGGTCGGCTTCGGGGTCGGCGGTCTCGGGGTCGGCTTCAGCCTCGCCTTCGACCTCGATCTCGGCTTCGGCGTCCGCCTCGACTGCGGCTTCGGCTTCGGTGTCCGCCTCGGCCTCGGTCTCGGCTTCGGGCTCCGGCTCCGGCTCGGGTTCCGGCGTCGGTTCCGGCTCCGCGGGAGCCTCAGGCACCTCAGGCACCTCGGACGCCACGGGCATCTCCGGCACCACATGCATCTCGGGAGCCACCGGCGCCGCCGGGACGAACGGCTCCGGGGGCGGCACGGGCTCGTGGTGCTGCGGCTCGGCGTACTGCTGCGCGTGCGGATGCGGGTCGACGTGCGCCTGCGGCTCGGCATACGGCTGCTGCACGGGCTCCGACCACGGCACGCCCGCGCCCGCACCACCGGTCGCCCACGGTGCCGCAGCGCCTCCCGGCAGCGTCGCCGGCGGCGTACCACCCCACTGCGCGGCGAGCGAGGACGCGGTGAACTCACCCGATTCGTCCGGAAGATCGCCATTGGCGACGGGGATCGACCACTGCCCCGTGACATCGGCGGGGGCCGGCGCGGCGGGCGCATGCCCCTCCGCCTCGTGGAAGCTCCACTGCCCGGTGGCCCGGGGGTCGTACGCGTGCTCCTGATGGTGGACCGGCGGCTCGGGCTCGGGCACACCGCCCGCGTCCGGCCACCGCACGTTCTGGGCACCGGTACCCGCGGCACCAACCCCCGTCACCTCGGGCGGCATGGCCCAGACACCCGTGGCGGCCGGGTCCGTCGCGTCGGCCGTCGTGGGGGTGACCGTTATCTGCGGCGGCACGTAACCGTGGCCGGGCGCGGCGAGGGGCGAGTGGTCGAAGTCCAGGGCACCTTCCGGGAGCTGCACGAAGGCCGTGGCGTCCGAGTCGTACTCACCCTGTGGATGCGGCTGCCAGCCGCCGTTCGCGGTACTTCCGTCGTGCCGGTCGTCACTCACGACAGCGCCCTCCCCAGTGCTCGTCGGGCCAGCGCGGCGACGGTGCGCCGCAGGTGCAGTACGGCGGGCGGCAGCGGCTGCGGCGAGCCGTCCTCCGCCGGGGGCTGGTCGGGGATGCACGCGGCGGCGACGTACTCACCGAAGGCGGTGAGCGCCTCCGGCACGATCGTCCGCTCGCCGTCCCAGTCGATCAGCGAGGCGACCCACTGCTCGGCCTCCAGGGGCCGCAGCGGCATCGGCGCGACGGCGCCGACCGCGCAGCGCACACCGCGCCGCGCCGGGTCGAGGACGAGCGCGACGGAGGCGAGGGCACGGCCGGGCCCGGTGCGTCCGGTGGCCTTGAGGAAGACCTGCGGGGCGTGCAGGAGCGGCAGCCGTACGAAGCCGATGAGTTCGCCGGGGCGGAGCATGTCCATCCCCGCGAGGAGGTGCGAGACGGGGACCTCGCGGCGTGCGCCGCCGGGTCCCGCGATGACGAGGACGGCTTCCAGGGCGGCCAGGACGGGCAGGGTGTCGCCGGTCGGCCCCGCGGTGGCGATGTTGCCGCCCAGGGTGCCCGCGTTGCGGATCTGCGGGGGCCCCGCGGCACGTGCGGCCGCGGCGAGCGCGGGGATCAGGGCGGCGAAGTCGGGCCGCCCGACGCGTGCGTGGGTGAGGCCGGCGCCGAGCAGCGCGTGACCGTCCTGGTACTGCCAGCCGCGGATCTCGCTGATGCGGCCGAGGCCGACGAGCGCGGCGGGGCGCAGGAGGCCCGCGTTGACGGAGGCCATGAGGTCGGTGCCGCCGGCCACGGGCACGGCGGCGGGCATCGCGGCGAGCGCCTCCACGGCCTCGTCCAACGTCGCAGGCAGCGTCGCCGTCTGCGCTGTGTGCGCCGCCTGCGGTGCGTGCGTGCTCAAAACCGGCTGCCCCTTCCCGATGTCCGGCGGCTTTCTCGCCGTGTCCACCGTTACGCCTGTTCCGCCGTACGGTACGTGCTCACAGCCCGGACGTGGCAACTCTGGCACATCTTCCCCGGCCCCCGGCGCGGGGGTCCGCTAGGAGTCATTCGTCCGCGGACCTGGGGGATGTGCCGTTTTCACACGCCCTCACCGGTCAGCGGGAATTGCCACTCTTCGGTGTCTCTTGTACGGCTTTCGCCTGGCCGCCCACGCTCTCAGCGCGGGCGGCCCGACACGCGGAGCACGGGGTGCGCCTCACACGTTCGGGGGCGCCCCGTCGATCGGGCGTCCGAGCACTCCCGGGCGCTTCTGCCACGGCAACGGGCCGCCGGGCGGGCGGTAGTCGACGCCGAGCGCGTCAAGTCGCGCGTAGTGCGGGGTCATTCGCCGCTCGAAGTCCGCGAAGTCGCGCTCGGCGGATGCCGGGAGCGGGCTCCAGGCGACCTCGGCGAAGGCGGCGAGACGCGGGAACACCTGGTAGTCCACGCGTGCGTGGTACTCCATCACCTCGGTCCAGACGTTGGCCTGGGTGCCCAGGACGTGCCGCGCCTCGTCGGCGGTGAGCTGCGGCGGCACCGGCTCGAAGCGGTAGACGTCCTCCAGGGTGCGGACGAAGCCGATGGGTGCGGGCTCGTCGGGTCCGCCGTCCTGCCGGTGATCCAAGTAGACCTGCTGCTCGGGGCACATGACGACGTCGTGACCGGCCTTGGCCGCCGCGATCCCGCCCCCGTATCCACGCCAGGAGGACACGGTGGCGCCCTCGGCGAGGCCGCCCTCCAGGATCTCGTCCCAGCCGATGAGCCTGCGCCCGCGCGCGGTCAGCCAGGAGTCGAAGTGCCGGATGAACCAGCTCTGCAGCCCGTTCTCGTCACCGACGCCCAGCTCCTTGATGCGGGCCTGCGCGGTGGGCGACGCCTTCCACTGGTCCTTGGGACACTCGTCGCCCCCCACATGGATGAAGGTGGAGGGAAAGAGCTCAAGAACTTCCTCGAACACCCCCTCGTAAAAACGAAGGGTGTTCTCGGTCGGCGCGAGGACGTTGGGGTTGACGCCCCAGGTGTCCCAGACGCCGAGCGAGGAGGTATCCACGACATCGGTGTTGCCGAGTTCGGGGTAGGCGTGGATGGCGGCCTGCGAGTGCCCGGGGATGTCGATCTCGGGTACGACCGCGATGTGCCGCTCATGGGCGTACGCGACGATCTCGCGGATGTCGTCCTGCGTGTAGTAGCCGCCGTGCGGGGTGTCGTTCCACAGCTCGGACGCGCGGTGACCCCATTTCGAGCGCGGCCGCCACGAACCGGCCTCCGTCAGCCTGGGGTAGCGCTTGATCTCGATGCGCCAGCCCTGGTCGTCGGTGAGGTGGAAGTGGAAGACGTTCAGCTTGTGGGCGGCAAGAAGATCGAGATACCGCAGCACGCCGTCCTTGGGCATGAAGTGCCGGGCCACGTCGAGCATCATGCCGCGCCAGCCGAAGCGGGGGCTGTCCTCGATGAGACACCCGGGGACGGCGTACCGCCCGGCGGCCCTCAGTGGTGCGCGCCGGAACGCCTCGGGCCCGATGAGCTGCCGCAGGGTCTGGGCCCCCCAGAAGACACCGGGAGCGGCACCACCGAGGATCTCGACGCCACCCTCCCCCACGGTGAGCCGGTAGGCCTCGGGCGCGAGGGAGTCATCGATGCCGAGGGAGATGGCGCCCCCCTCACCGGGCGCGAGGGGCAGCCCCAACGCGCCGCCGAGCGTGGCACGCAGCCAGCGCTCGGTGGACTCGGTGCCGGGCCCGGCGCGCAGCGCGGTCGACGAATCGAGGATGAAGCCTTCGGAATACGGCCCCTCGGCGCGTGCGGGCGCCGGGATGAGTTGCTCAAAGGTCATGCGGCGAGGCTGCCACGCGATTGCACAACGCAAAAGGGGCGTTGCGGTACACGCAACGCCCTTTCGCGAGGAAGGTCCAGGAACAGCGCCCGGGGGCTACTTCTTGCCGCCGCCCTTGCCGTCCTTGCCGCCCTTGTCCTTGTCGCCACCGGCGCTCATGGACTCGTAGATCTCCTTGCACATGGGGCAGACGGGGTACTTCTTCGGGTCACGACCCGGCACCCACACCTTGCCGCAGAGCGCGACGACGGGCGTACCGTCGAGCGCGCTCGCCATGATCTTGTCCTTCTGGACATAGTGCGCGTAGCGCTCGTGGTCACCGTCACCGCTCGACACCTGCGGCGTCGGCTCTACGAGGGTCCCCGTACCTGCCCCGCGCTCGGGCTCGGGCTCAAGAGTGCTCATGGCATCCAAGGGTACCTACGCTCACCGGTTGCGGGCATCGCCCGGCCGCGGTCGGCCCGCGGGCGGGCGAGCCGAAACGCCCGTCCGGATCACGCCACCCACCGCAACGAGTGCGCAATTGCCTCGCTCAGGTCTCCCATGGGCCCTTCCGTACCGCTCAGTGGCACGGAGAACGCCAGGAGCAGATACCCCACTCCACCCGGCATCCGCACATGGAAGTCCAGCGTCACCTCTGTCGCCGCACGGACCGTCCGGCCCGCCGGAATGTCCACCACCTCGACCCGTGACGCGTCCCCCCTGCGTACCGCCAGTGTCTCCGCCAACTCCCACACCTCCGGAGCGGCCGCCGGCGGCGTGGGCAGCAGCGAAACCATCAGCGAGGCGGGGCAGGCCGTGCCGCCAGGCATCTCGGTCTTGAGGTAGAACTCCAGAGATCCGTCTGCCGCACCGCGTTCGGCGACGTTCCGCAGGGTCGCCCAGAGAGACCGCCGCACCTCGTCCGGCGCGCTCCCGCACGCGGCCTCGCGGTCCACGAACGTCTTGAGCTGCCCGCGCCACCGCTCCGTCGTCAGGTCGACGCGAAACCAGTCGCGGGGGACGAGTATCCGGTAGTCCGAAGGCGGCACCGCGGTGTCGCTCACATCACTCATGCGTCTCCGTCCCGGTCCGGGATGATCAACGGCTCACCGTCCGCCTCAAACAGACGGATGCTGCTCACGATGTTGCCGAACATCGTCGAGAACGAAACCCACCCCACTGAGGTGGGTGTACTCATCTCCATCACCAGCGTGGTGCCGTTCGGCAGCGGGACATAGACACGAATGAACGGCGTCGAGATGGTAAGACCCTGAGGATCCTCGGTCAGCTCGCCGGTCAGCTTGTCGTCGCGCGTGCCGATGCACGACACCGCTGGGCCGCACGGGAGCTGGATCTCAGTGATCTCACCCGCGTCCTCCCGGCGGAGACTGGACGCGATCGCCGCAATCGGGTCCCGGTCGTCGCCTTCGGGGCTGTCGGTCAGCGCCGCGTAGACGGTGGCGGTGCACGGGGTCTCATCAACCGCACCCACGCAGACAGCCGCGAACTCGGCACCCGACGCCAGCAGATCGTCCATGCCGAGAGCGCAGACCACCGCGAACTTCAGCCAATCCTCGACCTCGGTTCCGGGCAGAGCCTTCTGGGCGAGTTCCTCAATGAGCCGGACCGCCTCGTCCTCTTCCTCCACGTGAATGGGGATGTCGTGGAAGATCTCCGGCATCACCCAGCGGACGTGAATGCCATCGGCCTGCATGTCGTTGACGTCGGGTGCCGCCTGCGTGGGAATGAATTCCAGGCGGGACGGCACGGTGGCGGCGGTCACTTGGGGGCGTTACCTTCCGGAAGGTACGGAGCCGGTAGCTCCGGCGCGCCGGGGAAGAACTTCCGCGACGATGCGTACATGCCGTAGTGGGGATACAAGAGGGGTACGTCGGCACCGCCGTTACGGGCAATGACGACGATCTTGCGGTAGAGACGCACCCGGCACCTCATGTTGCGATTGGACACGTCAAGCAGACTGCGTCGCCTCAACAGATACATCGCAAGCAGCAACCCGAAGACGATCAAGGCATCCGCGACGATGAACCCGATCTGGAACGGCCGCGGCTTCGTCGAGGCGACCAAGTCCCAGAACGGCCATGCACCGGCCACGAAAACGAACACGGGCAGCGCGAAAAGGCAGCCGATAACTCCCGCTTTCGACGTGTCCTGGCTCCGATAGAACAGCAGTTGGAGCACGGCGTCGTCGTCGAGGAAATCGAAGTCCACCTCCCTGCCATATCTTTCCGCGGCCTCGCGGGCCGCCGGGACAGTGGCGATGACACTGGCAGGAATCAGGTCGTGGACCTCCCCCCCGTCGTCGACGAACTGGCGGTTCTCCATGGCGTGGAAATCGCTTGTCAGCACATGCTCTCCTTACCCTGCGGGCGCCAGCGCACCGTGGAACGGCGCCGAGGCCGGGCTCGGCCGTGGCGAGGGCGAGGGCGTACTCGGCGTCGACGGCGTACTTGGTGGTGTACTCGGGTGAGGGCGAGCACCCGGGCCCACCCCAGGGGTGATGTGGTTAGGTTTGTCATCCTCTGGTGGCAGGATGCGCTGCAATTTCAGGAAGGAGTCCACGCCCAGCTTGGTCAGGGCGGCCCCCTTGATGAAGCGGGTCACGTTCTCCGGCTGCCAGCCTCCTGCGGGGATCTTCGAACCCCATTTGCCCAGCAGCTTGGACGCGACGCCGGCACCCCGGTTGATGTTCTTCACTGCGATTCCGTTGGTGAACATTCCCCATACGGTGCGCTGCGCGGTGCTGAGGCGCGCGCCCTTGGCAGCCGCACCGAGCCCCCTCAGAGCGCCGAGGCCAGGGACGATACCCAGCACGTCGATGGTGATCGCCACCACATCGAACTTTCCGCCCCGCGCAAAGACGTCGTACAACCGACCAGACAAGGCAGTAGCGCTCATAGCGGCGGCAGCGACGATAAGGAAAGCGGCGGCCCCGCCCGTCAGGACGACCGCCGCGACCAGAGCCGCCACGGCAAGAACTGTCGCTGCAGCCGTGAACCAATCTGCGTGATCGGCGATCCAGTTCATAAATCCACCAGGATCCCGGACCCCGTCGTGATGGATCACGGTCTTGATCTTCTTTGCAGCCGCGCTCGCCGCATCGTCGCGGATCTCCACGGCGTTCATGATTTGCTGCCGGTGGTGGGCCATCACCGAGGTGGCATCGTCCTGCTTCTTCTGCTGCTTCGTGCGTTCAGTGCCGTCCTCCTCTGAGGACGGCACCGTCCCCCTGGTTTTCTCCAGTTCCTTCATGGCGGCCTTCTGCTCGACCTCCGCCTTTCGGAACTCCTCAAGCGCCTTGTCAGCCATGCGCTGCGCGCGGTGCAACTCGCTGGCGTACTCCTTCGACTCGCCCTCCCTGACCTTGGTGCCCAGGGCGGCGGAAGCCTCGTCATAGCGGTCGTACGCCTTCTTCAGGCGACCCGCGGTGTCGCCCGCAACCTCGTGGAAGGCACGCCCGGCATCGCTGTCCCAGTTCTCGACGGACGCCAGGGCCTTGATGTTCCGTGCCTGCTTGTCGATTTCCTCAGCCATGCCGCGCAGCTTCTTGCCCAAGCGCGCGACCTCGTACGGATCGCCCGGCACGGGGTCTGACTCGTAGAGGGGAGTCCAGTCACTCGGCCGCCTGCTCACTACTTGCCCTTCTTCTCACTCTTCTTGGCGTCCCGGAGGGCTTGCGCCAGCTCACGGTCGATTTCCTCGTACGCCTTGGCGGCATCAGCCGTGATCTTGGCGAGGTTCTCGATGTCCTTGTTGAGCTTCTTGCGCGTCTTCTTCCACGTAGTGGAGAAGTCGTCGAAAATCTCGCGCAGCTTGTCGCTGCCCAAGTCTTTCTCGTAGCCGTCGGAAGGGTTGCCGTTCTCCTTGAACTCACGGTGGATGCGGGAGAGCGACTCCGAGCAATCTTTGATGAGATCGAGGTCGTATCTGGTCCTGTCGGACACGGACTCAGACCCCCCGCGCGCAGGAAGCCACCCCGCGAGTGGGCGATTTGGGCGGATTACGGCGCTGCATAGTCAACTCCCTCATGCAAACAGCGAATACGAGTCAAGACGCTATCTTCGTGACTCGCAGTCACGCTACCGAGGACCACATCGAGGCACGGACCCGTCAGTTCAGCGAAGCGTCATCCGGATAAGTGGCCACCATCGCCAGTTCGCTGCGCTGGCGGCGCAGGACCGCTCGCCACAGCCGCTCCGGGTCCGGGGACGAGACGTCGCCCGGCTCGGACTCGACCACGTACCAGGCGCCCTCGACTAGCTCGTCCTCCAGTTGGCCCGGGCCCCAGCCCGCGTAGCCGGCGAAGATGCGCAGGGAGCCGAGTGCGGGGGCCAGGAGTTCGGGAGGGGTGTCCAGGTCGACCAGGCCGATCGCGCCGTGCACGCGGCGCCAGCCGATGGGCTCGCCTCTGCCCGGCCGCGGCCCGGAGCCGGGGGTCCGGCCCTCCTCCCCGGGGATCACTGCCACGCCGAGCGCCGAGTCGAGCGAGACGGGGCCGCCCTGGAAGACGACGCCCGGCGCGCCCGCCAGATCACCCCAGCCCTCCAGGATGTCCGCGACGTCCACCGGCGTCGGCCGGTTGAGGACCACGCCGAGCGAGCCCTCCTCGTCGTGGTCGAGGAGCAGCACCACCGCACGGTCGAAGTTCGGGTCCGCCAGGGCAGGCGTGGCCACGAGCAGCCGCCCTGTGAGCGAGGACACCTCGGTCATGAACGACATGATCCCGCATCTTTGCCCCGCGGGGGGAGGCAATGCCCGTACGGGAGTGAATGCAGCTCAGGGGCGCATGGGCGCGTCCGGAGCGCACTCTTTCGGCGGTGACCCGGAGTGTCCGGTTCCGAACGGTTCGTGTTGTCACGAAGTCCTGACGTGTTTCGCGCGCCCTTGGCCTTACGGAGAGGGGGTACACGCCCATTACGCTTGCCCTTTGGTCCACCCGTCCATCCAATCGGAACGCGAGATTCATGACCGTCACCGACGATGTACTGCTTGTCCACGGCGGAACCCCGCTGGAGGGCGAGATCCGTGTCCGCGGCGCGAAGAACCTCGTGCCCAAGGCCATGGTCGCCGCGCTGCTCGGCAGCGCTCCGAGCAGGCTGCGCAATGTCCCCGACATCCGCGACGTGCGCGTCGTACGCGGACTCCTGCAGCTGCATGGCGTCACGGTCCGCCCCGGTGAGGAGCCGGGCGAGCTGGTCATGGACCCCTCGCACGTGGAGAGTGCCAACGTCGCGGACATCGACGCCCACGCCGGGTCGTCGCGCATCCCGATTCTCTTCTGCGGGCCGCTCCTGCACCGCCTCGGGCACGCCTTCATCCCCGGCCTCGGCGGCTGCGACATCGGCGGCCGGCCGATCGACTTCCACTTCGAGGTGCTCCGCCAGTTCGGCGCGACCATCGAGAAGCGCGAGGGCGGCCAGTACCTGGAGGCCCCGCAGCGGCTCCGCGGCACGAAGATCCAGCTCCCGTACCCGTCCGTGGGCGCCACCGAGCAGGTCCTGCTGACCGCGGTGCTCGCGGAGGGCGTCACCGAGCTCTCGAATGCCGCCGTCGAGCCCGAGATCGAAGACCTCATCTGCGTCCTGCAGAAGATGGGCGCGATCATCGCGATGGACACCGACCGGACCATAAGGGTCACCGGTGTCGACAGCCTGGGCGGCTACAACCACCACGCCCTCTCGGACCGCCTGGAGGCCGCTTCCTGGGCTTCCGCGGCCCTGGCGACCGAAGGCAACATCTACGTCCGCGGCGCCCAGCAGCGGTCGATGATGACGTTCCTGAACACCTACCGGAAGGTGGGCGGTGCCTTCGAGATCGACGACGAGGGCATCCGCTTCTGGCACCCGGGCGGCTCGCTCAACGCGATCGCCCTGGAGACGGACGTGCACCCCGGCTTCCAGACGGACTGGCAGCAGCCCCTGGTCGTCGCCCTGACGCAGGCCGCGGGTCTGTCGATCGTCCACGAGACGGTCTACGAGTCGCGGCTCGGTTTCACCTCCGCGCTCAACCAGATGGGCGCACACATCCAGCTCTACCGCGAGTGCCTCGGCGGCTCCGACTGCCGCTTCGGGCAGCGCAACTTCCTCCACTCGGCGGTCGTGAGCGGCCCCACGAAGCTCCAGGGCGCCGATCTGGTCATTCCTGACCTGCGCGGCGGCTTCTCGTACCTGATCGCCGCTCTGGCGGCCCAGGGGACGTCCCGCGTCCACGGCATCGACCTGATCAACCGCGGCTACGAGAACTTCATGGACAAGCTCGTGGAGCTCGGCGCGAAGGTGGAGCTGCCCGGCAGGGCGACGCTGTAGGCAAATTCAGCCCGGCCGGCGTTTGAGGCCATCTTTTAGACGGCACGCGAAAGGGGCGGCCACCCGAACCGGGTGGCCGCCCCTTTCACTGCTTGAGGCTACTTGCCCTTGGCGGCTTCCTTGAGCTTGGAGCCCGCCGAAACCTTGACGCTGTAGCCGGCCGGGATGTTGATCGGCTCGCCGGTCTGCGGGTTCCGGGCGGTGCGAGCGGCACGGTGGGTGCGCTCGAAGGTCAGGAAGCCGGGGATGGTGACCTTCTCGTCGCCCTTGGCAACGATCTCGCCGACGGTCTCGGCGAACGCCGCCAGCACGGCGTCGGCGTCCTTGCGGGTCACCTCGGCACGGTCGGCCAGCGCGGCCACCAGCTCACTGCGGTTCATGTTTGTACTCCCGTGTTCTTCTTGCCGTTGAGGCGTGCCACGCGGCGGGGCCGCATGATGGGCACAGCGAAGCCGATGCTGCCAGGGTCCTCGGTCAGGCCCCGGACCCGGGTCCGTCATCCAGACCCTCGCGCCCAGAAAGGCATCCTGCCCCCACCTGCGGCGGGAAAGCCAATCCGGGCCCCTTGGGGTCACACGAAAAGCTTCACCGCCCCTGGGAAGGTGGCAGTCGGGGGCGCGCTTCCACGCCACCCTAGAGGGCCTTTGAGGGCCCTGCGTTCCGCGACGCGCCGTACTACTGGGCCGTGGCGCCTGTCACAGCCACCCCGGCCGTCACCCCGGCGGCCTTCGCCGCGCTGCGCACCGCATCGGCGACCGCGCCCGCGACCTTGTCGTTGAAGACGCTGGGGATGATGTAGTTCGCGTTGAGCTCGTCCTCGGCGACGACGTCCGCGAGGGCGCCTGCCGCCGCCAGCATCATCTCCGTGTTGACGGTGCGCGACTGGGCGTCGAGCAGACCGCGGAAGACACCGGGGAAGACCAGGACGTTGTTGATCTGGTTCGGGAAGTCCGAGCGGCCCGTGGCCACGACTGCCGCCGTCTGGCGGGCGATCGTGGGCTCGACCTCGGGGTCGGGGTTCGCGAGCGCGAACACGATGGCGCCGTCGGCCATGGCCGCGACGTCGTCGCCGTTCAGGACGTTCGGGGCCGACACGCCGATGAAGACATCGGCGCCGACGACCGCTTCCTTGAGGGTGCCGCGGGCGCCCTCGGGGTTGGTGTTGTCGGCGATCCAGCGCAGCGGCGAGTCCGGCGCGGCGTCCACGAGGTCCTCGCGGTCCGCGTGCACGACACCGTGGATGTCGGCCACGACGGCGTGCTTGACGCCCGCGGCGATGAGCAGCTTGAGGATGGCCGTACCGGCCGCGCCCGCGCCGGACATGACCACGCGTACGTCGCCGACTCCCTTGCCCACCACGCGAAGTGCGTTGGTCAGCGCGGCGAGCACGACGATCGCGGTGCCGTGCTGGTCGTCGTGGAAGACGGGGATGTCCAGGGCCTCGCGGAGGCGTGCCTCGATCTCGAAGCAGCGCGGCGCCGAGATGTCCTCCAGGTTGATGCCCGCGAAGCCGGGGGCGATCGCCTTGACGATCTCGACGATCGCGTTGGTGTCCTGGGTGTCCAGGCACAGCGGCCAGGCGTCGATGCCGGCGAAGCGCTTGAAGAGGGCCGCCTTGCCCTCCATGACCGGGAGCGCGGCCTTCGGGCCGATGTTGCCGAGCCCGAGGACGGCCGAACCGTCCGTCACGACCGCAACGGAGTTGCGCTTGATGGTGAGGCGGCGCGCGTCCTCGGGGTTCTCGGCGATCGCCATGCACACGCGGGCCACGCCCGGGGTGTAGATCATGGAGAGGTCGTCGCGGTTCCGGATGGGGTGCTTGGACGCCATCTCGATCTTGCCGCCGAGGTGCATCAGGAACGTACGGTCGGAGACCTTGCCGACGGTGACGCCCTCGATGGTGCGCAGCTGCGCGACGATCTCGTCGCCGTGCGTCGTGGAGGTCGCCGCGATCGTGACGTCGATCCGGAGTGCCTCATGGCCGGAAGCCGTGACGTCGAGGCCGGTCACCGAGCCTCCGTGGGACTCGACGGCCGTGGTGATCTGGGAGACCGCGGTGCCGCTCGCGGGCACCTCCAACCGGACCGTGTTCGAGTAGGAGACGCTGGGCGCCGTTGCCATGGCCGACTTCCTCTGCTTTCACCGTGTTGCTCTTGCCGTCCGATCGTCGCACCTACCACTGAGTACGTGGTAGCCGCCTCGGATTGCGAACTTTTCGTTCACCAGCTTTTCGGAAACTGGATTCCACCATACGAGAAGTTGCGGGCCGTCGGTAGGGGGGAACCGAAAGAGGCCCCCGTCACCAGGTGACGAAGGCCTCTTCGAACGCTTATGACACCGACCCGCCATGCTCGCCTCGCGGCAAGTGGTCGCTCGTAGCGACGATGGTTGGGCCCGGGGGCTTGGATCGGGCCGGTGCCACATCAACGGTAACAAACGATCCCCGCAAGGCAATTCCCGTCCCGAGAAGTCTCCGAAGTCATTCGCGGAGCAGGTCCGGCACGCCCTCGGCGTCGGGGTCGTCGCGCTCACCGGACAGCACCGTGAGCTGCTGGGTCGCCCTGGTCAGCGCCACGTACAGGACACGCAGGCCCGCCGGGGACTCGTCCGCGATCTCCGCGGGCGAGACGACGACCGTCGCGTCGTACTCCAGGCCCTTGGCCTCCAGGCTGCCCAGAGCGACCACGCGGTCGCCGAGCCCGTCGAGCCAGCGCGCCGCCTGCTCGCGGCGGTTCATCGCCACGACGACGCCGATGGTGCCGTCCACCTGGTCGAGCAGCCGCGCCGCCTCCTCGCGCACCGACGCGCCCAGGTCCTTGTCGCGTACGACGGCACTGTGTCCATTGTTCGCTGTCGCAAAACGGGGCTTCACCCCTGTGGACCGGACGGCCGAAGGCGACGCGGAGCCCGGCATCGCGAGCGCGAGCACCTTGGCCGCGAGATCGGCGATCTCGGCGGGGTTGCGGTAGTTGGCCGTGAGGGTGAAGCGGCGGCGCGGGCGGCTGCCCAGGGCCTCGTCACGGGCGGCGGCGGCCTCGTCCGGGTCGGACCAGGAGGACTGGGCCGGGTCACCGACGATCGTCCACGTGGCGTGCCGGCCCCTGCGGCCGACCATGCGCCACTGCATGGGGGTCAGGTCCTGGGCCTCGTCGACGATGACGTGCGCGTACTCGGTGCGCTCCGCGGCGAGCCGCTCGGCGCGCTCGCGCTGGGACTCCTCGCGCTGCGGCATCAGTTCGTCGAGCCCGGTGAGCAGGTCGAGGGGGTCGAGATCCTTCTTCTTGCGGGGCCGGTGCGGCGTGCCGAGGATCGAGTGGAGCTCGTCGAGGAGCGCCACGTCGTGCACGGACAGGGCGTCGCGCTTGAGGGAACGGGCGACCTTGCGGACCTCGCCCGGGTTCAGGACGCGGCGCGCCCAGCGGCCCAGGCGCCGCTCGTCGCCCATCGCGGAGAGCACGGCGCGCGGGGTGAGTTCGGGCCACCAGGCGTCGAGGAAGCGGATGAAGTCGTCCTCAGAGGTGATGTCCTCGTCGAAGGACGAGCGCAGCTCGGCGGCCAGCTCCGGGTCGCTGTGCCGGCCCGCGGAGCCCGACTGGGACCACAGGGCGTCCAGGAGGAGCTTGCGGGCGCGCGGACGCAGCAGGTTGACGGGAGCCGTGCCGCTGAGCGCGTTGCGCCGGATACGGCCGAGGGCGTCGGCCTCCAGCTCCAGGCGGCGGCCGAAGGCGACCACGCGCAGGCGCGTGGGGGTCTCGGCGGGGGCCTGGGGCGCGTCGTCCTCGTCGTCGTCGCCGAAGGCGAGCTGGCCGTCCTGCGCGGCGGGCTTCGCGGCCGTGCCCGTACCGCCCTCCAGAGCGCCCCTGGCGGCCTTCCGCAGGACGTGCAGCATCCGGGACGATCCCTTGACCCTGGCCACCGCGGGAGAGTCGTAGACGGTGGCCTCGGCCGGGCCCGCCGCGTCGTCCGCCAGCGCACCCACCGCGCGGATCGCGACCTGTCCCTCCTCGCCGAGCGAGGGCAGGACGCCCTCCGTGTAGGCCACCAGGAGCGGGGTCGGGGAGACGATGAGGATGCCGCCCGCGTAGCGCCTGCGGTCCTGGTAGAGGAGGTACGCCGCGCGGTGCAGGGCCACGGCGGTCTTGCCGGTGCCGGGGCCGCCCTCGACGTACGTCACCGAGGCGGCGGGCGCCCGGATGACCATGTCCTGCTCGGCCTGGATCGACGCCACGATGTCCCGCATCGTGTGGCTGCGGGCCTGGCCGAGCGCCGCCATCAGGGCGCCGTCACCGATGACCGGCAGCGACTCCCCGTCCAGCGTGGCCTTGAGCTCCGGACGCATCAGGTCGTCCTCGACGCCCAGGACCCTGCGGCCCTTGGAGCGGATGACACGGCGGCGTACGACACGACCGGGATCGACGGGCGTCGAGCGGTAGAACGGCGCGGCGGCCGGGGCGCGCCAGTCGATCACCAGCGGGGAGTAGTCCGCGTCCAGGACGCCGATGCGGCCGATGTGCAGGGTCTCGGCGATCTCGGCCGTGTTGTTCACGCTGACGGCGTCCTCGGCGGGCTCGACCGACGTGTACGCGCCGTCCGGGCCCTTCTTGCCGTCCTTGCCGAGCAGCAGGTCGATCCGCCCGAAGAGGAAGTCCTCGAACTCGTTGTTGAGGCGGTTGAGATGTACTCCCGCGCGGAACACCTGGGCGTCCCGCTCGGCGAGCGCGCCGGGCGTGCCGACCTGGGAGCGCTTGGCCGCGTCGGTCATGAGGAACTCGGCCTCGTGGATCTTCTCCTCGAGACGCCGGTAGACCTGGTCGAGATGTTCCTGTTCGACGCTGATCTCACGGTCGCGTACGTCGGCCACCGAGGCCCCTTTCCGGACGTGCAGCTGCCCAATCGAGCAGCCGTCTACCGTACGCGAAATGGGGACCCTGTGTGACCTCCGTGTGCACTTCTCCTACGCGTCGACCTCCACCAGGCGGTCGCCGTCGAAGGTGGTCACCTCGAAGTGGTCGATGTCGTTCCGGTCCATCGCGGCGCCCCCGTGGACGTACAGGGGGCTGCGCGCCCATTTGTTGGGGCTGTCCTCGATGCCGTAACCCCACTTCGGGACGGACCAGGTGGTCACCGTCTCCTTCTCGCCGTCCTTGCCGACCGCGACCAGGGAGCACTTGAGCGGGCCCTTGACGTTCTTCAGCTCCAGGACCGCGTGCGTGCCCCAGGCCTTCTTCTCCGTGCCTACCGTGGCGCTGACCTTGGTCGTCGGGTCCGTGGCCTTGATCTTGTCGTCCATGTGGTTGAAGAAGGCGTCCTCGGCGGGGCTCGTGGGGTGCGGTTCGCCCGCCACCTCGCTCGTCCCGCCGTCATCGCTCACCGCGAGGATCGTGAGCGGCCCCCCGACGATCAGCGCGGCCGCGGCGGCCACCAGATACATGCCGCGCCTGCGCTTCTGCTGACGCTTCACGGAGACCTCGTCCACGAGGCGGTCCGCGAGGCGCGGGCTCGGCCTGGCGGCCAGCTGCTCGCCGATCGCCGGTACGCCGCGTCCGCCGGGGAGGTCCGCGAGCGCGGCCAGCATCGGCTCCATGCCGGAGAACTCCTCCAGCTGGTGCGCGCAGAACTCGCAGACCGCCAGATGTGCCTCGAAGGCCGTCGCCTCCGCGTCGTCCAGGATGCCGAGTGCGTAGGCGCCGACGGTCTCGTGCACGTCGCCCGCTTCAGCCTGCCCCCACGCGTCATGTCCGTAGGACTCGTTCATGCCGTCACCCCCCGCTCCTCAAGCGCAAGCTTCATCGAACGCAGCGCGTAGAAGACCCGCGAGCGCACCGTCCCACTCGGTATACCCAGAGTCTCGGCCGCCTCATTGACCGTACGCCCCTTGAAATAAGTTTCGACAAGTACTTCCCGGTGCGCGGGAGTCAGGTCGTCGAGCGCGTCCGAGAGAGTCATCAGCCACAGCGCCTTATCGATCTCGTCCTCCGCGGGGATGACCTCCAGCGGCGACGGATCGACCTCCTGCGGCCGGGCCTGCCGGCTGCGGTGACCGTCGATGACGATGCGCCGGGCGACCGTCACCAGCCAGGGGCGTACCGAACCGGTCGCACGATTGAGCTGACCGGCGTTCTTCCAGGCACGGATGAGCGTTTCCTGTACGACATCTTCGGCGCGCTGCCGGTCGCCCGCCACCAGGCGGAGCACATAGGCCAGAAGGGGGCCCGCGTGCTCGCGGTAGAGGGCGCGCATCAACTCCTCGTCGGGTCCGTTGCGTTGCGGGACCAGGCGATGTCGGTGCGGGCGTGCCTGCGGGCGCTCATCGGCCACGGCGGAATCCTTGCGCACGTCTGCCTCCGGTGTCCGCTCTTCGTCTTGGCTGGCTCACCGGAGATGTACGTACGCGGCAACGGCTGTGTTCAGCCGCCCCGGAAGAAATTCGATCAGGCCCGCGCGAGCGCCGCCCGCCGCCGGTGTCTTGCCACCCGTTCACGGTTGCCGCACACCTCACTCGAGCACCAGCGGCGGCGCCTCCCGCGTGAGGTGTCCAGGTACACGATGGGGCAGTTGTCGCCCTCGCACTGGCGCAGCAGGGCGCGCGCGACGGGGTCGGTGAGCAGGTCGACGGCATCCCGGGCGACGGCGGCGAGCAGGGCCGCGCAGCCGGGGTCACCGTCCAGGGTGCGGGCGAGGCTGCCGTCGGGGCGCCGCACCGCGCGCGGGGCCGGGGGTGCTGCCGCGGCGAGGCCGTTGACCCTGCCCAACGCGGCTTCGGCGGGGCTCCCTTCGAGTTCCGCGAGCACCAACTGGCCGACGCTCTGCCGCAGTTCACGGAAGCCCACGAGCCAGGCCGGGCCCGCCCCCGGCAGGGCGGTGCGATCCGGGATGAGCCTGGCGCCCGCGAGCCAGGCACGCAGCCGGTCCACGGAGTCGAGCCGTTCCACGGGGTGGTTCGTCGCCACGAGGTCCAGACAGCTCCGCCCGGAGTCGAATCGCAGCTCGTAGGTGGCCGGGTCCATGCCCAGTGCCATGCGCCTGTCACCGCCTTGTGGGGTTACCGGTGAGTGCTTCCCCTACAGTGCCTCGCCGCGGGCGGGTGCGGAACCCCTGCCACCGGGCGCGGATGAGACGCGCGCTTATGGGGGCGCGCTTCGAGACCATGGTCCGGCGTCCGTCCGGCCGGTTGACTTGGTCCCATGGAAGCCAAACGTGAGACGAAAAGCCGGGGACAGGAGCAGGGCCAGGGTCGGAGGGGCGGCTCCGCCGGGGCCGTCCTCGGGGCGGCCGTCGTGACCATGGGCCTGATCGCCGGAACCTTCTATATCTTCTCCTGCGGTGTCATGCCCGGCCTCGCCCGCAGCGAGGACCGTGTCTTCATCGAGGTCATGCAGAACACGAACGACGCGTTCAACAACCCGGTCTTCTTCGCGAGCTTCGTCGGCGCGCTGATCTTCACGGCGGTCTCCGCGTGGCAGCTGCGCGGCACGGGCTCGTACCGGTGGGTCCTGGGGGCGCTCGTGCTCTACCTGGTGGCCTTCGCGATCACGTCGGTCGTGAACGTGCCGCTGAACGAACAGCTCGCGGACGCGGGCGACCCGGCGAAGATCGCCGATCCGGCCGCCGTACGCGAGGAGTTCGAGGACCCGTGGCTGGCCTGGAACGCCGTGCGGGCCGTGTTCTCCACGGTCGCGATCGGCCTGCTCGCACGGGCGTTGGTGCTGTGGGGGCGGGACAACAGGGCCCGTCAGTCGGCGTACTTGGCCCCGGCGGCCGGATCGAGCGCGAGCCGGTAACCACGCTTGACCACCGTCTGGACGAGCTTCGGCGCCCCAAGTGCCGTACGCAGCCTGGCCATCGCGGTCTCCACGGCGTGCTCGTCGCGCCCCGTGCCGGGCAGCGCGCGCAGGAGTTCGGCGCGGGAGACGACCCACCCCGGTCGCCGCGCGAGCGTCCGAAGCAGCGACATGCCGGCGGGCGGCACGGGCCGCAGCTCGTCGTCGACCAGGACGGCGTGACCGCGGATCTCGACGCGGTGGCCCGCGACGGGCAACGTACGGGCTCGGGACGGCAGTTCCTGGCAGAGGACCTGCACGAGGGGTCCGAGCCGGAAGCGTTCGGGCTGCACCGTCTCGACGCCGAGGGCCTGCAGCGGCAGTGCCGTGACCGGGCCCACGCAGGCGGACAGGACATCGTGCTGGAGGGCCTCGAAGAGCTCGGCGGACATGCCCCGGTCCTCGGCGCGGGCCAGGAAGGACGCGGCGGCGGGCGCGCTGGTGAAGGTCAGCGCGTCGACGGAGCGCGCGACCGTGGCGTCGAGGAGCCGGTCGACGGGCGCGAGGTCCTCCGGCGGCAGCCACCGGTAGACGGGCACGCCGACGACCTCCGCTCCCCCGGCGCGCAGCGACTCGACGAAGCCGGGCAGCGGTTCGCCGTGCAGCTGAAGCGCGATGCGCTTGCCTTCGACGCCTTCGTCGAGCAGCCGGTCGAGCACCTCCGCCATGGACTCGGACGAGGGCGACCAGTGCTCGGTGAGCCCGGCGGCACGGATGGCGCCTTTGACCTTGGGCCCGCGGGCCAGCAGCTCGACGCCCCGCAGGCATCGCAGCAGCGCCTCGCCGAAGCCCCAGCCGTCGGCGGCCTCGACCCACCCACGGAACCCGATCGCGGTGGTGGCGATCACGATGTCGGGCGCGTGGTCGATCAGCTGCTTGGTGGCGGAGAGCAGCTCGCTGTCGTCGGCGAGCGGGACGATGCGCAGGGCGGGCGCGTGCAGGACGGTGGCGCCGCGCCGCTGGAGCAGCGCGCCGAGCTCGTCGGCGCGCCTCGCGGCGGTGACGCCGACGGTGAATCCGGCGAGTGGGGCGTTCTGACGACCGGCCTGTTGACCGGTCGGAGGGGTCCCGTGCATGGCAGCTGCTTTCGTCCCGCTAGTACCGCGTGATGGATGATCCGGGGTTGAACGAGCCTGTCAACGGCCCGTGACAACCCCGGATCATCACGATGTCGTACGTGTTACACCAGGCTACGACCACCCCTGAGTCAGACCTGCGCGTACGTGAGCTGGGGCTTCTCCTCGGCGTCCTGGTTCTGCCCGGCATCCGGGGCGGCCGCCGGGCGGCGAAGGTATACGGCCCACGTGACGCAGAAGCACGCCGCGTAGAAGACGAGGAAGGCGACGAAGGCACCGGTCCCCGACCCCACGGTCTGGAAGGACTGCCGGAAGGCGAGATTGATGCCGAGCCCGCCGAGCGCCCCGACAGCGCCGATGAGCCCCATGGAAGCCCCGGAGAGCCGCCGCCCGTAAGCCGCGGCCGCCTCCCCCTGAAGCCCCTTCTGCAGGGCCTTGGCCTGGAAGATCCCCGGGATCATCTTGTAGGTCGACCCGTTCCCGAGCCCCGTCAGCACGAAGAGAACGACAAAGGCGGCGACGAAGAGGGCGAGCGACTCCCGCATGGAGGCGATGACCACGACACCGGTGGCCGCGCCCATCCCGACGAAGTTCCACAGCGTGATGCGGGCCCCGCCGAACCGGTCGGCGAGCCGCCCGCCGACGGGCCGGATCAGCGAGCCGAGCAGCGGCCCGATGAAGGTGACCGCGGCGGCCTGCAGCGGCGTACGGCCGAACTGGGTCTGCAGGACGAGCCCGAAGGCGAAGCTGTACCCGATGAAGGACCCGAAGGTCCCCACGTACAAGAAAGCCATGATCCACGTATGGGCGTCCCGTACGGCTTCCTTCGCGGCCCCGGTGTCGTTCTTCACGGTGGCGAGGTTGTCCATGAAGAGGGCGGCGCAGACGGCGGAGACGAAGATGAGCGGGATATAGATCCCGAGAAGCACACGCGGCCCACCCCCGGCCCCGATGACCGCGAGCCCGGCGAGCTGCACGACGGGCACGCCGATGTTGCCGCCCCCTGCGTTCAGCCCGAGCGCCCACCCCTTCTTCCTCAAGGGAAAGAAGGAATTGATATTGGTCATGGAGGAGGCGAAGTTGCCGCCGCCGACGCCGGTGAGCAGGGCGCAGAGCATGAAGGTGGTGTAGGAGGTGCCGGGCTCCATCACGGAGAAGGCCGCGACGGTCGGCACGAGCAGCATGCTCGCGGAGATGATCGTCCAGTTACGTCCGCCGAAGCGGGCGACGGCGAAGGTGTACGGGACGCGGGCGACGGCCCCGACGAGGGTGGCCATCGACACCAGGAAGAACTTCCCGGCGGGATCGATCCCGTACTCGGGCCCCATGAAGAGCACCATCACGGACCACAGGGTCCAGATGGAGAACCCGATGTGCTCCGAGAGGATCGAGAACACCAGGTTCCGCCGGGCGACCCGCTCCCCTTCCTCCTCCCAGAATTTCTCGTCTTCCGGGTCCCACCGTTGGATCCACATGCCAGACCTCCGCATCTCCACAGCCGGCGGCTGATGATCCGAAGGTAGGGAGGCCGGGTTTCAGCCCTGTGGCACGCGGTGACCGGCGGGGAACTTCGCTCTCACGTGGGGGTGGGGCGGGCGGTGAGGGGGTTTGGCGGAGGGGGGCTTGACGGAGGGGGGTTTGACGGAGGGGCGTCTGAGCGGCTCGGGGGTGGCTCCGGTCAGGCCGAGCCCGGCCGCAGGTCAGGTCTTGTTCACCCACGGGAGTACGTCCGTGCCGCCGCCCTTGTCCCACTTGACGGTCACTTCGTCGTTGGCCTGGGTGAGGCTGGCCGAGATGTACTTCTCGTCGTCGCCGGTGCCGCACTTGAGGGCGATACGGAAGCCGCTGTCGCCCTGCTCCTGCCCGAGCCCCATGCAGAGCCCGTCGCCCCCTGCGTCGATGTACGAGACCGAGTGCTTGCCCTTGCCCTCCCCCGAGGCCAACTTGGCGCCGACGGTGAGGGTCTTGGCGTCCTCGTCCTGCCACTGCCCCTGGTAGCCGGTGTCACCGGCGGGCCGGGTCGCGTCGGTCGGCTCATCGAGGGGGTCCTCGGTGGTGGGCTCGTCCGAGGGCTCTTCGGAAGGCTCTTCAGACGCCTCCGAGGAGCCCTCTTCGGAGGCTGAGGGGCCGGACGCCACGCTCTTGTCGGCCTTCGGCTTCTGGTCGTCGTCGCCGTCACCGCTGGTGGCGAGGAAGATGCCGCCGCCTATGAGGGCGGCGATGACGACGACGGAACCGACGATGAGGGCGATCTTGCTCTTGCCCGCGCTGCCGCCGGGCGGAGGGGGCGGCGGATAACCGGCGTACTGGGGGTCGGGCTGACCGAAGGACTGGTGCCCGTAGGGACTTTGGGGCGGTTGGCCGTAGGGACCTGGCTGGGGCTGGCCGTAGGGACCGCCGCCTGCCTGGGGGTAGCCGTACGGAGACTGCGGGGGCTGGGGCGGCGGGGCGTCATAGGGACCGGCGGGCGCACCCGGCACCGGCGGCTGGGGCTGCTGCGGGGGCCCGAATCCACCCTGCGGCCCGTACTGCGATCCGTTCTGCAACCCGTGCTGCGGCTCGCCCTGCGGCCCGTACTGCGATCCGTCCTGCGATCCGTCCTGCGGTCCGTTCTGCGGTGGCTGGCCGGGAGGCTGGGTCATATGGGTTCGGATCCCCTCGCTGTCCAGCTCTTCACAGAGCCCAGCGGAGACCCCCTGCCCCCGCCCACCCCCAACATCCACCACGCGGCATCCGAGACACAAGCCCCGCCTGCGAGGCTCGCAACGGCTGGGACGGCCGAGACGCCTGGAACGAGGCAGTCCACGCGCGTATCGTCGGATATAGGCGAACGGTCGAGTCCTGAAGTAGGGCGGTGAGCCCAGTGCCCCAGCACCATCACCACCCCCATCGAATATTGGGGCCACAGGACGGCCAACTGTACGAGCCGCAGCAGGCGTGCGGAGACCGCTTCCTGATCGACAGCCATGATCAGGGTGGCCGCTTCGCGCTCGTCGAGCACCGTCTGCCGCCGAAGGTTCTCGCCGCCCCGGTGCACAAGCACACCCGCGAGGACGAGTTCAGCTTCATCCTCGAAGGATCGGTCGGCGCGAGGTTCGGTGACGAGGAGGCCGTGGCCGGGCCCGGTGATCTCGTCTTCAAGCCGCGCGACGAGTGGCACACGTTCTGGAACGCGGGTGAAACGCCGGCTCGCTTGCTCGAGATCATCTCGCCGGGAGGCCTGGAGGAACTGTTCCGGTGGCTGGACCGCCTGACCGAGGAGCTGAGCCCGGAGGCCATGCACCAGAAGGCGGAGCTCTACGGCTGTTCGACGGACATGGAAGCGACGATGGCGCTGATCGCAAAACACAGCCTCACCTTCTAAGAGTTACTCCCTCCCCCCACCTCGAACCACAACAACTTCCCCCCACTGCCGAAGAGCTGATCCCCGAGCGGCCACCCACCCCACGCGTCCGCGCACTGCCGTACGAGGAAGAGCCCACGCCCACTGTCGGAGTCGGCCGGCGCGGGCGGCGCGGGCGGGGCTCCGAACGCCCCGGGTGGCTTGTCGAAGGGAGCGGGGATGTGGGAGTTGCTGTCCCACACCTCGACCCGAAGCCGCCCCGCCCGCACGGACCGCAGCCGCAGCGAGGAGGGCCCTTCGGTATGCCGGTAGGAATTGGTAACCATCTCGGACGTCAACAGCTCAGCAACATCGAGAAGTTCACCCACTCCGTGCCCGGTCAACGCGGCCCGCAAGGTCATACGGGCAACGCGGGACGCTCTTGGATCCCGCGGCAGATGAAGGGCGTAGGACCAGCCTTGGGGTGGGGCTACGGTGACCATGAGGCCTCCCAGAGAGGGGGTTCGACTCGCTCGCAGATCCGTCGTGCGGTGGCAGTGCCACGGGTCGTGGTGCTCTTTCGCCTTAGCGGCGCCGCGAGTTGAGCGGTTCATGAACTACCGTAGAGCAGAGAGTTAGATACTTCTCACCTATCGCTTGAGATACATCGACCCTTCACTCGTGTGAGGGACGCGGCAGCCCAACGCGTCCCGAAAGGAGGCGCTTTGCCGCCCACCAACACGCCAACTCTGCGCCAGCGGAGACTGGGCGCCGAACTGCGCAAGCTCCGTGAACGAGCAGGTCTCACCGCGACCCAGGCCGCCGCACACCTCGGCGTCAACCAAGCTCGCGTCAGCATGATCGAGACGGGCCGCAGCCCGATCAGCGCCGACCGCGTCCGCGCAACGGCGCGCGCCTATACGTGCACCGACGACTCGCTGGTGGACGCGCTCGCCGCCATGACAGGAAGGCGGACTCGCGGCTGGTGGGAGGAGTACCGCGAGTACCTACGCCCCGACCTCATCGACCTGGCGGAACTCGAGCACCACGCCACCCAGCTCCAAGTGGCGCTGACCCTGCACATTCCGGCGCTCCTGCAGACGACAGACCACGCTCGCGCCATGCTCGGCGAGGCCGTCCCGGCCTTGAGGCCGTACGAGCTCGAACACTGGTTGTCCTTCAGGATCAAGCGGCAGGCGTTGCTTCACCGCTCCGACCCTCTCCCCTATTCGGCACTCGTACACGAAGCGGCCCTGCGCATGCAGTACGGCGGTTCGGCCACGGCGCGCAGCCAGCTCGCCCACATCCTCGAACTGAGCGAGCGGGACAATGTCACCGTCCGCGTGATCCCCTTCACCACGCCCAGCTTCCCTGGTAACGGTCAGTCCTTCGACTACGTTCGCGGCCCCGTCCCGCAGCTCGACACCGTTCAGCTGGACACCCACCACGGTTGCGAATTCCTGGATGCCGAGGCCCAGTTGGAAAAGTACCGCACCGTGCTGGACCGCATGGAGGCCTGCGCGCTCAAGCCGCAGAAGTCGCGCGACTTCATCCAACGCATCATGCGAAGCATCTGAGAAGGGACCGCAGTGCACACCTCCGACTGGCAGAAGTCGACCTACAGCCCCGACGGATCCAACTGCGTCTACATAGCCGCTGCCCCGGACAACACAATCCACCTCCGTGAAAGCGACGACCCAGACATCACCCTCACGACGACCCCGGACCGCCTCCACGCCCTAATACGCACCCTCAAAGCCACCCCGCGCTAGCCGGTTGCAGAAAAATCCCGGCAACACGCCACCAAATCGGCGCGCCACCGGGATTTTCTTGCAACCGGAACCGCCTGCCACCTCCCCGCGAGGAGCGAACTCACCGGTTGATGGACTGGATCTCCTCCACCACGACTTGCTGATCCCCGCCGAACTCACCAGCGGACACCGCCCTGTCGACCAGCTCCAGGCCCGTATCCGTTGACAACGACCTCTCAACCTGGCCCCGGGGCGGAATCCAGCCGGACTGGCAGGACGCGCACAGTGGGCTTCGCGTGATGGATCCGGGATGAACACGGCCTTCCTCTAGCCTGCCCACCCTCACTTGGCGCGCTTTCCTATCATTACGCCCATATTTGCCCAAAAATGCGCAATTTGACAGTACTTGCGCAGCCTGCAGACCTGCGCTGCATGCGATGTCAACCAACTAAATGCCCCGCAAGGCAGGGCGGACCGTTCGCATGAAAGCATTTGCATCTTGGGTATCGTCAGTTGCCGTGAGACCCCATCACCCCAACTGGAGTCAGAAGTGAACCGCCGTTTCCTGCCCGTTGCGGTCGCGATCACCGCAAGCGCCGCGCTCTTGTTGACCGGATGCGGGTCCGGCACCAACGACGATGGCTCGTCCGACAAGATCAAGGGGGCCGGAGGCGGAGGCAAGGACACTTCGGCCCCCGCCAGCGCGTCGGCGAAGCCGGACGGGGCCAAGCGGCCGGAGATCAAGCTGCCCAAGTCCTTCCAAGTCGACTTCGTCGGCTGGACGAACAGCGATCCCAAGCTGCAGACCATTCTGGACGATGGGAAAGACCGGCTGCGCGCCGGATACGCCGCCATCATCGCGGGCGATCCGCAGGACAGCGCGCTGAGGTTCTACAGCTCGGGCGCAACCCTCAAGTCCGCCCCCGCCTGGGTCAAGACGTACAAGGATCTCACCCTCAAGGGAAGCATCCGCGTCTCTGACCCCCAGGTGCATGTGAGCAACGAGGGCTTCGGCGTCCTCTTCTACTGTGTTGACGAGGCCAAGGGCTACACAAAGAACCTTAAGACGGACAAGGTCGCAGGCACACCGGATGGCGACGACCCGAAGGTCCAGTATCGCACGCGGCTGGACAAGAACACCAAGGGTGTATGGCAGACCTCAACCGTGGAGACGGACAAGGGAGGGTGCGGCCAGTGACACGCGCCCGCTGCGCCACCGGCGGGACCTTGGCTCTGCTCACAGCCGCAGCCGCAGCCGCAGCCGTCATGTTCCCCGGTCCAGCGCTCACCGTCGGTGAGGGCGGGGAGTAGTCACCTGCCGGTTGCAGGAAAGTCCCGCTGACATGCCACCAATCACCCCACCCCACCGGGATTTTCCTGCAACCAACGCAGAGGAACGAACCGCGGACTCAGCCTGCGCTAGCTCACGGCATGCACCGTTTCGCCGCCACTGCGCTCAACAAGCTCGTGGTCTGCCAGATGCCGCCCTCGTTCTTCTCCAGACGGGTGTTGTAGAAGGTTTAGTCCTGGTCGGACTCCGGGAACGACCTGTCAACCGCGCCGGTCTTGCGATTCTTGGGGTACGTCTTACTGGTGTCCTCGCAGCACGTCACCGCGGCGGCGCCACCCTTGAGGAACGTGACCTCACGGTCGTAATGCCGGGTCGTCACGGCGTCGTGTCCGCTGAACTTTCGTCGTGCGGTTCAAGGTCCCACACTCCCACGCTCACCTTGTGCGCCAACTCCTCAATGTCCTCCGCGGCTTGGATGACCTGCGCTGTGTCTTCCGTGGCGGTCCACAACACCACGTCGGCACCGACGTCGTCGACGCGCCAGGCGTAGCGCAGCCCCGCGAGTAGCTCGGGAGCATTGTCCTGCCGTACATAGCGGAACGCCCTTAGGCCATCGCCTAGTTGTTCCGTATGGAAGGGCTCGATGACGGGCGGCTCGACGGCGTCCGGGTCCTCGGCCCCCACGAGGGCTCGCAGTGTCTCCTCGCGGCCTCCTTCAGCCGGCTTGACCATGGCGAAGAGCGGGAGAGGCATGATCGTCGGCTCCCAGATACGCAACACCACCCGTGTATCGAACGGCTCGGGCGAGAAGGCTTCCGCGAGACGCTGCAGCTGGTCCGCGAAGAACGAGACACCGGACTCCCCCGGGTCCTGCCCGTAGAACCGCCAGAACAACTGGGAGTGATCGCGCGCCCAGAAGCCGATGTCCTGCCAGTCCTCGGTGTCCCAGCGCGGCGGGAGTTCCAGCCACCGGTTCGTGTCGAAGTCGATGTCGAGACTGAATTCGTGCTCCAGCTCGATCTGGGGCTCGGTCATGTGGTCCAGCTCCATCGGAAGGTAGTCATCAAGGCGTCGAACCACTCCACCATGGCCTCGGCGAGGTCATCGCGAGGGTCCCCAGCTCCGATCGTGGAAAAGGCGGCCACCAGCCACTTCCTCGGGTCACCTGGCACGGATACGAGGTACTCCACCCTGCGTGTAGCTAGCTCCGCACCATGCTCCGGGTCAGCGGGCGCGACGCGCTCCCGGCGAATCGCGAGAGCTCCGTCGATCTCGCCGCTGCTCAGATCCGTATCCGCAGTGCTCGGTCCCGCTCCTGCAGAGAGCAGTTGAACGGCGATCTCCGCAGGAGCGGGCTCCCCGCCGGAGCCACCGTCCGGCCCTGAGGGCACGGGCAGACGTGCATCAGAGACAGTTATCGACGCGCCGAGATTCACCTCGCGCGTCAGCCTCATCGGCAGATACATCTCCAGCGCCTTCGCCTTGCGGGCCGCCGCGACGGCTGCTCGCAGCCTGCGCTCCATCTCCAGCCGGAGCGGCGTCAGCTTGTCGCGCGGCACGTCAGTAGGCACGCGCGCGAAGGCCGCGGCGACGATGGAACGTACGACGTCCTCTTCCTCTCCCCGCCGGAGCGGGATCTGTACCCAGTCCTCGGGCAGGAGGAGCCGGTAGCCAGTGGGTGGAGAGGCCGGAGCAGCCACTTGATCACCCATGGTTGCGTACCCGCCTGTTCGTGTACCAGATGCCCACGTGTACGCCGACGCTGATCGCGATCGCCGGATACAGTTGCCAGTACCCTCCGAGGACGGCCCCGAGGACGGACATGAAGAAGTAGAGACCGCTGAAGACCTTCAGGTCGAACTCCAACGTGTCGCTTCTCTCCCGGGCCTCCGGTCTCCAGAACCGGATCAGCACCACCAAAGGGCTCAGTGCGGCGACATCCAACGCCCATGTGGGCACGGGAAGTTCCGGGCCCCATGTCTTAGAGCCCTTCAACGCGACGATGTACCACAGAAGCATGACGAGGGCGACAGCAAGGAGCGCCAAGCGCGCTCGGGCTGCTCCCCTGAGGAGCTTCTCGTCGCTCGGGCCCGATGCGTCATGTGCCCCGGAGCCGAAGGCATCGGTTGCCTGGTGAGCTTCCGCTCCAGGAGACGGATTAGTGGCCTGCCCAGGTGGTTGACTCACCACGGCACGGGCGCGTTCCTGGGCCTGGCGCACCTGTCGGGTACGGGCGCTCTCGGTCAGACCGACCTTCCGCTTCACCGGTTTGAACCTCACCATTGCGACCCGATCCCCGCGCCCGGCGCGGTCATGTCTCCCTTTGCGTTCACATAGGTACTGGACCACGCATCCCCGGCTCGGCCGCCGAGGTCGAGAGCGGTGCTCGCCCCCCAGTTGGACTGGGCGATGCCCTTCTGACGTCCGGCCTCTGCGGCGGCGCCGCTCAGCCCCTGGCTGTCCGGGTACCTGTCGCTCATACGCTTGATGTCCTTCACCTGCTCCGCCATGCGCTTGTCACCCAGGGCTTTGTACGTCTCCTTCTGCGTCACCTCGGGCATGGGCTCGTCGCGTGTCCTCGCACCCGCCGCCCGTCCCTGCTGGTTGTCCGCAACTCTGCGCAGCCGACCCAGTTGGCCACCACCCCGCGGGCCGACGGCTGCACGGTTCCTTCTCGCCTCCCGCTTCACCTGCCGCTCCGCGAGGTCCTTCGCGAGACCGCGGCCTTCCTTCTGCAACCCCTTGACGGCCTTGGCCGCCTTGATGCCGTTCCTCGCCATCTTGAACGCCGCGATATCGGTGACCACGTCGAACCAGCTGCCATTGCCTGTCAGGGCCTGAACGAGGTGAATGGCCATGACGATTCCGGTGAGAAATCCCGCGATGACACCGAGGCCCGGGAAGAAGATCGCGGCAAATGTGAGAAGGGTGGTGGCGTGGCTCAGCCACTCCGCGAGCGTCCCCAGCCAGTCCGCGTCACTTATCGACGCCTTGAAATCGTTCCACCAGCTGTCCTCCATGTCGTCGTCGATCGACGACCGGATCTTCCCGGCGTAGTGGCCCGCCTGCTCATCGTAGAAAGTGACGGCCGAGTTCAGCTTCGTCCGGGCTTCCTCAAGGTCTGCCTTGGCACGCTTGACGGCCGGGTCGTCGTCCGGCTCGTCCTTGCCGGCATCCTTGTCCGAGCCCTTGCCGGTGCCGTCCGGCTTGTGGTTGTCGATGATCCGCTGCGCGTCCTTCGCCTGGTCCAGAGCCCGGTCCGCTCTCTTCTGGGCGCTCTCCATGTCGTCCGCCCAGCCGCCGAGGTGGCCCTTCACCTCTCTGTAGCGGTCCTCGGCGAGGTCCAGCTTCCGGCCCAGGCCGCGTGCCTTCTCACCCAACTCGTCCGCGTACTTGCCCTTGAGTCCGTCGGAGTTCGCTATCGCTTCCATGTCCGCGGCCTGCGTGCGCAACTTCTTGGCGACTGCCTTCATGTGCTCGACCTCGCCGCGGAGCCCCTCGGGATCGCCGGGCACAGGATCGGCTTCGGTGAGCGGCGCCCAGTCAGCGGGCCTTGCCATGCGGATTCCCCCAGCGCGGAGTCAACGTCGATGTCCCGCCCGCGGGTGGGACGTTCACTTCTTACCTTTGCCCTTGCCGCCCTCGGACAGCTTGTCGTCAAGGTCCTTGAAGGCATTGCTGGTCTCCTTGACCATCTTCCCGACCTCCTCAACCTCGTCAACCAGCCGCTTGCGGTTTTTATCCCAGTTGTCTACAAAATCGCTCATGGCGCTTTGGACGCGGCTGTCTCCTACGAGCGCCCTGATGTCCTTCTTCCATCCTTCGAGTCCGTTGAACTCGTTTCGAATCTGCCCGAGTTGTTTGGCACTCCTAAACAGGAGGTCATAGTCGACCTGCAGATTCGAGTCTCTCGACATCGTCACTCCTGGGCGTTCAACGGTTGACGGCTTGAATCTCCTGCACGACGACGCCCTGCTCAGCCCCGAACGTGCCGGCGGGCAGGTCTCCACCCTCGCCGGTGGTGCTGGTCCAGCTGATCTTCCAGGTGAGGGTTGCCTGGAGGTTGTAGGAGTCGTCGCCGGAGGATCGCAGGTAATTCACACCGCATGGCGGCAAGGTGTCCGCGGGCGTGCCCTTGGCGCGGGGCTTGCCGATCTTGCCGTCCTCAATGGGGCAATCCCCAGAGGCGGGGTAGGTCTCGGCATCCTCTGTCCCTGGGTCGATCGAGAGGGACACGGGTTCAGCGGTCGTCGTCGCGGAAAGCCCCGAGCCCGGGATGCTCGCGGTGACGGAGACCTTCTTGAACTTCGCCTTGTCCAGCCAGACCCAGGTCGGAAGATTGACCTTCGTCGTTCCCTCGGGCGCCATCGTGATCTCGGTACTGGGCACGGGCAGTTCGTCGTAGGCGTACTCGGCGAGGATCTTGGGCGAGACTGCGAGCGGTTCCTTGGGGGTGTCGCCCGTGCGTACCCAGAAAGGCATCCTCTTGCAGGAGTTGGCCTCCGGGTCGTCCTTGCGCTTTTCGTTGATGGCCGCCGCCCAGAACTGCCCGTCGCCCTGCTTGTCGAGGTTGTAGTTCTTGTAGGGGCGGCCCTCCTTGAAGTACGAGTCGAACGCACCGCCCACGAAATCGCCGATCCCAAATGCCTTCATCTGCCGCATCGCCTTGACCGCGGCCTGGATCTGCTTCGGAGAATAAGCGGGCTCGTACCAGCAGGCCGGTGGATCCCAGTTGCTGTTGGCGGGCGTGAGGGAGCCCGTCTTCGCGGTTTCCTGAGCGCCGTTGACAGTCGTCTGAATCTTCGTCTCAACCTGGAGGTTCTGCTTCTGCACATCCCCCTTTACGCTGTTGCGGGCTGCACCCGGGTCCTTTCCGGTCGCGTACGCGACGGTTGTGGTTGCCACAGCGGTCAGAGCCAAGCCCGAAACCATCCAGGTGCGCAGCGGGGTTCGCCTCACGGCTGGCACCTCTTCGCACCTTCCTCGGAGACGCCGCCGGTCGACTGCCACACTCCCTGGGGGCTCTTCTCCATACGGTCGTTGTAGAAGACGTAATCACCAGCATCGGCTGGCGGCCGCTTGACCTCCCCGGTCTTGCGATTCTTGCTGTACGCCTTCGTCGCGTCGCCGCAGTACGTCACCGCCGCCGTGCCGCCCTTGAGGAAGGTGACCTCACGGTCGTAGTACCGGGTCACGCCGGTCCAGGTGGTACCGGCTTTGTAGAACGACTCGATGTACGAAGCTGAGTTAACGAGCCCTTCACCCTTCGAGTAGAACTTCAACGCAGGGTGATCCTTGGCGTCGACAGTGATGGCCTCGTCTACGGAGTTGAGCATCCGTTCGTGATCCGCCAGCACCGCATCCTTCTTCGCGTCACCCGTCTCGCCACCCTCGAAGACGTTCTTCACGCCCTTCGGCAGCTTGATCTCCGGCCGGTCGATCCCGTCGTCGGATGCCGTCGGAGACGGCGTCTCCTTCTTCTTGTCACCGGACTCGGCGCCCGCGATCTTGTCGTTCTCCTTGGAGTCGCCGTCTCCTCCTCCGCAAGCAGTCAGCGAAAGGACCGCCGCAGCAGTGAGGGTGGCCGCTGCGAGCAGGGTGGGTCGGCGATTCACGGTCAGCTCCTGGTGAGACGAGGGTTCTCTGGAGTGAACCAAGCTATCCATGAGGGAAGGGCGACGTCACGTCGAGTCTCGCGCCCGGCAGGACATAGGCGGGCATAGCGTCCGTACGACACTGCCGTTGGCGCATATTGATCGCTCAGCGCAGCTCGACACTCACCAACAGGCATGGGGCATGGCGCCCCTTCGACCTCTTCACCCTTTGAATCCGCGAAGTTGCCGAGCCCGTGACAGGGCAGGCGTGCCGCCAACCCAGCGGGCCGACCCATCAGACTCGACCACGCCCCCCGCGCTCACCCCAAATGCGTATCCCCCAACGAAACCAACAACCTCCGCAGCGCCCCGTCCAGCGCCCGGCGGTCACCCTCCGGCAAAGACCCCAGCATCCGCTCCTCGTTCGCCACGTGGTCCACCACCGCGCGGTCGACCAGCTCGCGGCCCGCCTCCGTCAGGCGGACGCGGATCGCGCGGCGGTCGGACGGGTCGGGGTGGCGTTCGATGAAGCCCTTGCGTTCCAGCTTGTCGAGGCGGTTGGTGATCGCGCCGGACGTCACCATGGCCGTCTTGATGAGGCCGCCCGCCGTCAGTTCGTGCGGGGCGCCGACCCTCCGCAGCGTGGCGAGGACGTCGAACTCCGCGAATTCCAGGCCGTGTTCGGCGAAGATCGGCTTCATTCCCTTGTTCAGCAGGTGGTGCGCACGCGTGATGCGGCCCACCAGGGCCATCGCGTCCAGGCCCGCCGCATCCATGTCCGGGCGCTCGCGGTGCCACTGGGCGCGCAGCTCGTCGATGGCGTCGGCGTCCCCCTCCGCAACAGCCGCCGCCGTCGGCGCCACCTCAGGGTCAGTCATGCCCGCGCTCCTCTCTCGGCAGGCCCACCCCCGTCAGATATCTCAATGTTCAGATACTTGACGTTCACGGACCCAGGGTTCATATTTATCTCAACGTTGAGAATAACAGCGTTCAGGGGATCCGAGGGGGAGCACACCATGTCCATCAGCAGCCCGCAGGCAGGCACGGCACGCATGGCAGACACGGCCGACACCGCAGGCTCGGCAGGCACGGCAGGCGCAGGCGGTGGCGCTCGCCGCGTGCACCGTCCTACCGGCCAGGACCGCCAGGACCGCCCCCGTTCAGCACCGCGAAACCGCGCATTCGCCGCCGCGGCCCTCGCCGCCATCGGCCCCGCCACCTGGGGCACCACCTACGTCACGACCACCGAACTCCTGCCCCCGGACCGCCCCTTGCTCGCCGCGGCCCTGCGCGCGCTGCCCGCCGGGCTCATCCTGCTCGCCCTCACCCGGCGGCTGCCCAGCGGTGACTGGTGGTGGAAGGCGGGCGTACTTGGGCTGCTCAACTTCGGGGCCTTCTTCCCTCTGCTGTTCTTCGGTGCCTACCACCTTCCCGGTGGCGTCGCCTCGACCGTCAGCGCCGTCATGCCGCTGCTCGTCGCCGGCTTCGGGGTCGGCGTTCTGAAGGTGCGGCCCACGCGTCGTACGTTGATCGCCGGGCTCGTGGGGGTCGTCGGCGTCGCGCTTCTCGTCCTGCGCGGCAGCGCCTCCGTAGACCTCGCGGGGATCGTGGCCATGCTGGCCGCCACCACGCTGATGGCCCTCGCCGTCGTACTCAGCAAGCGCTGGGGACGGCCCGAAGGTGTCTCCCTGCTCGCCCTCACCGGATGGCAACTCACCGCCGGTGGGCTCGTGCTGGCGCCCATCGCCCTCACCTTCGAAGGCCTCCCGGACCACTTCACCGGCGCCAACCTCGCCGGATACGCCTACCTCGGCATCATCGGCACCGCCATCGCCTATGCCCTGTGGTTCCGCGGCATCGAGCGGCTGCCCGCCTCGTCCGTGTCGTTCCTCGGACTCACCAACCCTGTCGTCGCCACCCTCGCCGGGCTGCTCCTCCTGGGTCAGACCCTCACCCTCTGGCAGGTCGGCGGGCTCGTACTCGTCGTGGCCAGCGTCCTGGTCGGGCAGGGCATCCGCCGCGGCCCGGCCAAGTAGCACCACACCCGTAATCCGCATCACGCCCCGCAAGCGCCCACCACCACCCGCCAGCACCCGCCAGCACCCGCAACCCAAGGAGCAGACCCCATGCGCATCACCGTCTTCGGAGCAGCCGGAAACGTCGGCAGCCGCGTCGTCACCGAAGCCCTCTCCCGCGGCCACGAAGTCACCGCCGTCGTCCGTGACCCCGCCCGCTTCGGCGAACTGCACCCCGCCGCCACCCACCGCGCCGGTGACGCCGGAGTCCCCGAGCACGTGACCGAGTTGAGCGCCGGGCAGGACCTCGTGGTGAACGCCACCAGACCCGCCCCCGGGCGGGAGAGCGAACACGCCGCCATCAGCAGGGCGTTGCTGGACGGCCTCGCCCGCGCCGGAGGCGGTGTACGGCTGTTGATCGTCGGTGGGGCGGGGAGTCTCACCGTGCCCGGCAGCGACGGCGTCCTCGCCATCGACGACCCCGTCTTCGTCCCCACCGCCTGGCGGCACATCGCCGAGGCCTCGAACGGGCAGTTCGACGCCGTCCGCACCGCCGACACCGAGGTCGACTGGACGTACGTGAGCCCCTCGGCCCTGCTGGAGCCGGGCGTCCGCACCGGCGCCTACCGGCTCGGCGCCGACGAACTGATCGTCGACGCCGAGGGCAACTCGTCCATCTCCATGGAGGACCTGGCGGTGGCGCTCCTGGACGAGGCCGAACGCCCCAAGCACCACCGCACCCGCTTCACCGTCGGCTACTGACCGCCGGCCATAACGCAGAGGGCCGACCACCAGACGTCCTGGTGGTCGGCCCTCTGCACACAGCGCGCAGCCGAGGAGCTTGAGCCTCAGCCCCGGTGCGAACCCGAACCGCCCCGCGAAGGCGCGGCCGAGCGGCGCGCCTTCGCCCCGTTGGGCCAAAGCCTGGGGCTCCGTTTTGCCGCGATGTCCTCGAGCCAGCCCACCGCCATCACCATCAGGCCGATCAGTGGCCAGACCAGGACCGTCATCCACAGCATGTACGTCGAGTCCAGCGCCGAGCTCCAGCGCTCGTCCTGCATGAACGGCAGGTCGTACGCCATGTCGATGAGCGGGACCGTGGCCATGATCAGGAGGTTGTGCCAGAGGTAGATCGTCACCGCTCGGTTGTTGGAGAGGGTGATGAGTTTGTCCCAGCTCTTCAGGCGGCCCGGCAGCTCCTGCCACGACGGCGAGTACTGGAACAGGATGACGACGAAGCCGAAGGACCACGCCGCCTGGGCCAGCGGGATGTCGTTCAGGTCCCAGCCGTCCGGGCCCAGATGGCCCGACGCCCACCACAGGCCGAACGCCATGATCAGCGTCGAGACGGACACCGCCACGTAGCGCGGGACCCGGGCGAGTACGCCCTCCTGGTGGGCCATGCCGAGGACCCAGCAGCTGCCGTACACCGTGAAGTCCGACACCGCGTTGCCCGTCTCGCCCGGGATCTTGACGATCTCCGTGGCCAGCACCGCCGTCAGGGCGAGGGGCGCGAACAGCGTGGCCCACGGAACCCTGCGGAACGCCCAGAGCAGGAGCGGCGACGCGATCACGAACCACAAGTACGCCCGGATGTACCAGAGCGGGCCCGCGGCCTGCGCCGGCCAGGTGTCCTCCAGGAGGCCCGCCTTGTCCCCGATGTGCCAGGGGAAGGGCGGGGCGCCGATCGGGAACACGTAGTTGAGCATGCTGACCAGGCCCCACGTGTCCCCGTGGTCCGGGTCCTTGGTGACGTTCCAGCCTCCGTAGAAGAGGAGGAACAGTGCCACCGCGCTGAATGCCCACATGGGTGGGAGGAGTCGGCGTATTCGGCCTCTGATCACGCCCCATGCCGGACGCTTCAGTGAGCGTGCCATCAGCGCGCCCGCCAGCGCGAACATCACGCCCATGGACGGGAAGAGGATCGTCAGCCAGGCCCAGCCGAACAGGTGGTAGATGACGACACGGACCAGGGCGAGCGAGCGCAGTACGTCGAAGTAGCGGTCCCTGCCCGGCTTCTTGGAGGCGGTGGGAATCGCCCCTGAAGCGGCAGGACCCACCGGCGTCACCCCCACCCCCGGAGCCCCCATACCCGGAGCCATCGGCGCATGATTCCTCAGCCCCGGCGGCGGCGGCGCCTGCGGCAGCGGTTGCGTGGGCTGCTGGGGATACGTCATGCGACGGGCCTCCGATCAGGGCTGCCCGTCCGCTGCTGCGGAATCGAGGGCGGAGTTCCAAGGACTCCCGTGCGCCGGAGCTTCTGCCAGCGCAGACGGCCTCCGGTCAGGGCGGTGATCCAGGACTGCAGCAGCACGACGTACATCAGCTGCCGGTAGAGGATCTGCTGCAGGGGCAGCGAGATCAGATGGGTCATGCGCTCGCGGTCGAGCCGGAAGGCGTAGGCGGCGCACACCGCCTGGACGGCGAGCACGCCGAGCCACGCGATGATCGTCTTCTGGGTGGGGCCGAAGACCAGGCCGTAGAGCAGGAACACGTCGATCAGGGGCGCCAGGAGGGGGGCCAGGACCATGAACAACGACACCAGTGGCATGCCCACGCGGCCGAAGCGACCCGACGGGCCGGACTCGATCACCGAGCGGCGGTGCTTCCAGATCGCCTGCATCGTGCCGTATGACCAGCGGTAGCGCTGCGACCACAGCTGCTGCACCGTCTCCGGCGCCTCGGTCCACGCGCGCGCCTTCTCGGCGTACACGACCCGCCAGCCGTCGCGGTGCATCGCCATCGTGATGTCGGTGTCCTCGGCGAGCGTGTCGTCGCTCATGCCGCCGACCCGCTCAAGTGCCGAGCGCCGGAAGGCTCCGACGGCGCCGGGGATGGTCGGCATGCAGCCGAGCATGTCGTACATCCGGCGGTCGAGGTTGAAGCCCATCACGTACTCGATGTGCTGCCAGGCGCCGATCAGCGAGTCCCTGTTGCCGACCTTCGCGTTGCCCGCGACGGCGCCCACGCGCGGGTCGCCGAACGGCTGCACCAGCTCGCGCACGGTCGACTGCTCGAAGACCGTGTCGCCGTCCATCATCACGATGAGGTCGTAACGGGCGTTGGCTATGCCGCGGTTGAGGGCGGCAGGTTTGCCCGCGTTCTGCTGGCGTACGACGCGTACGTTCGGCAGGCGCAGGCCCTCGACGATCAGCGCGGTGCCGTCCGACGAGCCGTCGTCGATGACGATGATCTCGATGGGATGGTCGCTCGTCATGAGGGAACGGACCGTCGCCTCGATGCACTTGGCCTCGTTGTAGGCGGGGACGAGGACGGATACCGGTTCGGTGATGTCCGGGCCCCAGCGGAAGCCCTTCTTGCGCACCTTGCGCGCGTGCACCGCGGAGAGCAGCAGCATCATGCCGAAGCGGAGCATGACCAGGGACCCGATGATGGCCAGGGCCACGACGAGTACGCCGGTGATCTTCTCCGAGGCTCCGACCAGGAAGACCCAGGCCTTGCCCTTCCACAGGTCGAGGCCGCTGACCGGCGCGTGCGCGCTGGGGGCGTCCAGGGCCTCGGTGAGGTTGGTGAACCGGTAGCCCTTGTCCTGCAGATCGGGCAGGAAGGTGTCGAGCGCGGCCACCGTCTGCGAGCGGTCGCCTCCGGAGTCGTGCATCAGGACGATGGCGCCGTCTCCGTTCTTGGGCGTGGCACGGCGGATGATCTCGGCGACGCCGGGGCGCTTCCAGTCCTCGCTGTCGGTGTTGTTGACGACGGTGAGGTAGCCGCGGCTGCCTATGTACTTCGTCACCGGCCAGGACTCGTTGTCCATGGCGTCGGAGAAGGAGGAGTACGGGGGGCGGAAGAGGGACGTACGGACGCCGGCCGCGCCCGCGAGGGCGAGCTGGTTCTGCGAGAGCTCCCAGTCGATGCGGCTCGTGGACTGGTACGACAGGTCGGGGTGGTTGAACGTGTGCAGGCCGACCTCGTGGCCCTCGTCCACCATGCGCTCGACGAGGTCGGGGTAGCGCGAGGCCATCGTGCCGGTGACGAAGAAGACGCCGTGCGCGTCGTGCTTCTTCAGTACGTCGAGGACCTTGGGGGTCCACTCCGGGTCCGGGCCGTCGTCGAAGGTCAGCACGAGCCGGTGGCGGGGGACGCTCAGCGTCTCCTCGTGGCCGCCACGGGTGTCGATGACCGGGCCGCCGTCCTCGAGGACCTTCTTCGGGACCTGGTCGGTGGCCGCGGGCGGGCGCACGCGGTGGTCGGCGAGGATCTCGCTGTGGGTGTAGCCGCGCAGCATGAGCATCGCCATCAGGGCGACCAGGAGGAGCAGCGGCAGGAGGTAGCGGAGCGGGATCCTGCGCCGCTTGGCGGTGCGGGTGGGCTGTGCGCGGCGTCGGCCGCCGCCACCGCCGCCGCGGGGCTGGGCGGCGCGAGCGTTCCGGGGTTGGGCGTGACTGTGCCGGGAGCCGGCTGACCGGCCCCTCTTGGTGCGGGTGTTCATAGCTGTGCGCCCTCCGAGGGCTGCTGGCCGGCGCCTCGCGGGGACAGGTGACCGATCGCCTGGGCGCTCTGCGGGGACTGCTGATCGGCGGCTTGCTGCACCGCGGGGACTTCGCCGCCGCCTCCGGACGCGCCGGGCGGGGTCTCGGTCGACGGGTCCGGGTCCGGCGTGGTGGGGTCGTCGGTCGGATCCGGGTCCGGGTCCGGCTTCGTGGGGTCGTCGGTCGGGTCGGGGTCCCCGCCGTCGCCCGTGGGGTCGGGGTCGGGCTTGCCGTCACCCGTGGGGTCGGGGTCGGGTGTGTCGCCCGGCTTGGTCTTGCCGTCGTCCGGCGCGGACGGGTCGTCCGCATCCTCGTCGCCGGTCGCGGGAGCGGTGCTGCCGCTCTCCGACGCGCCGGGCGACGGGGTGTCGCCGGGTGAGGCCGAGGGGTCGAGGGAGTCGGCCGGGCGGTCGGGTGTGTCCACCTTGCTCGCCGGCTTCTCGTCCTTGGGGTCGATCGGGAGCCAGGGCGCGCTGGAGTTGCCCGAGAACAGGGTGGCCACGATGATCACCGCGTAGACGGCGCAGGCCATGCCGATGAACACGCCTATCCGGCGGTACCTCCGGCTGCGGCGGCCCGTCTCGTCGACGAAAACCGGCCCGTCTGGCCCGTCCTGATCGCTCTCGGCCGCAAGCTCCGACAGCTGCCGGCCCACCCCGTCGATCTGAACGGTGACCTCGTTCGGATCATGGGTGTGTTCCGGTAGGGCATCTTCTCGCCAATTCTCCATGCGTACGCACAACCCCCCACATAACCTGACTCGGGCGCGCACGACTCCGGACACTTGCCGTCGGACCGGGCCCCCACCCGATCCGAGCGCCCCCCTATCACACCGCGCCCGGACCATGAATGTAGCGCACGGCGGTGTCAGTCGTACTAATCCGCCGGTCCGGGCTCATCATGATGAGTGCATCTGTGGCCGGAACCCACCCGCCTTCGGGCCTTCGCAGCCACCCCTCGGCGGCGGCGAGCTCGGCCGCCGCCGCGCGCAGCGCGTCGACACCCGGGTGCGCGAGCCCCTTCCGCCACACCAGGGACACGGGCGACAGCGGTACGGGGTCGGTCAAGGGCCGCAGGACGGACTCGGGCATGGCCGGAAAGTCCACCACGGTGAGGACGGGGGTGCGGTTCTTGGCCATGATCCGTCCGAACTCCTCGGGGCCCACGGCCAGGGGCGCGGGCGCCGCCACCTCGATCCCGCGTCCCTCGAAAAGGCGATGCGCCAGGTCGGTCCACTCCAGCGTCCGGGGGTTTCCGGCCCCCGCGTACACGCTCTCCCCCGCGAGCGCGCCGAGCGGCACCGCGTCGAAATCAGCCAAGGGGTGGCCGAGCGGCAGCAGCACAGCCATCGGATCGTACCGCACGGGCTGCTGCGAGAGCCGCGCCCGCAGCGCGGGTTCGAGCCCGGCGTAACGCCCGAAGGAGACGTCGAGCCGCCCCGCGATGATCTCGGCCGCTGCCCCGGTGAGCCCGCTCTCGAAGCGGGCCATCAGCTCGCAGTCCGGGGCGATCTCGCGGGCCCGCTCCAGGACGCGCCCGGAGATGAGACCCGGGCTGTTCAGGTCCACGAGCAGCGGGCGGGCCGCGCCGCCGGCCCCCGTGCCGCGCGCGAAGGCCGCCGTCAGGTCCTCCTGCGCCTCGATGACGCGCCGCGCGTACGGCAGCAGCCGCTCCCCCTCGGCGGTCAGCGTGACCTGCCGTGTCGTCCGCACGAACAGCTCGGCCCCCAACTCCCGCTCCAGACGCCGCACATCACGGCTCAGCGCCTGCTGGGCGACGTACAGCCGGGCGGCGGCCCGCGTGAAGTGCAGCTCTTCGGAGACGGTCAGGAAGGCGCGCAGGAGGCGGGGTTCCACGTCGCGGGGCAGACCGCGCCCGGGGCCACGGGGTATGCGGGGTTCTGCTGTCACCCGCGGGAACTTACAACAGGAGTGCGTGAGTAGGGCCCCAGAAGGTGTTGGACCTCACAACGGCGCCCCGGCGAGGGTGATCCCCATGCCGCCCGCCGAACCCCACGCACCCCGCCGGCCGCGTGCACTCCGTGCACCCCGCCGCAATCCCTACGCCCGTCTCTTCCGGATACCCGGAGCCACCGCCTTCACCATCGGCAACCTCATCGCCCGCCTGCCCATGGGCATGTTCAGCGTGAGCGCCGTCATCATGATCGCCGGGACCCGCGGCTCGTACGCCCTCGCCGGCGCCGTCACCGCGACGGGACTCGCCGCGACCGCCGTCGTGGCCCCCTGGACGGCGCGCCTCATCGACCGGTACGGCCAGGCGCGGATCGCCGTCCCGGCCACCGCGGTCGCCGCGCTCGGCTCGCTCGCGCTGCTGCTGTGCGTGCGTTACGGAGCGCCCGACTGGACCCTGTTCGCGGCATACGCCGCGACGGCCACCACGCCCAACACGGGCGGCATGTCCCGGGCCCGCTGGGCCCACCTCCTCAAGGACGACGAGCGGGCCGTGCACACCGCCAACTCCTTCGAGCAGGCCGCGGACGAGCTGTGCTTCATGCTCGGCCCCGTCCTCGCCGCCTTCCTGTGCGGTGTGCTCTTCCCGGAGGCGGGCACCCTCATCGGGGTCGTGCTGCTCCTGACCGGCGTTCTGCTCTTCGCCGCCCAGCGTTCGACGGAACCGCCGCCCCGGGGACGTACGACCGCCAAGGAGAAATCGCCCCTCCACGCGCGCGGGATGCCCGCCCTGCTCGCCGCCTTCCTCGCCACGGGCGCCGTCTTCGGCTCGATGGAGGTCGTGACGATCGCGTACGCCGACGCGGAGGGCCACAAGGCCGCCGCGGGCGCGGTCCTCGCTCTCCAGGCCGCGGGCTCCTGCGCGGCGGGCCTCCTCTACGGGACGGTCAAGCCGAGCGGGCCCGCCAACCGCCGGCACATCCTGTGCGCCGTGGCGATGGCGGCCCTGATGACGCTGCCGCTGCTCGCCGCCACGCTCACCGGCTCCCTCCTTGTGCTCGCCGGGGCTCTCCTTGTCGCCGGTATGGCGACGGCCCCGACGATGGTCACCGGCATGTACCTGATCCAACAGCGCACCCCCGAGGGCCGGTTGAACGAGGGCATGACCCTCGCCGTCACCGGACTCCTCGGGGGCATCGCCTGCGGTTCGGCCTCCGGCGGCTGGGTGGTGGAGCACCTCGGCGCCGCCCAGGGCTACGCGGTCCCGGTCGCCGCCGCGTGCTGCGCGCTGCTGCTCAGCATCGCGCAGGCTTGCGCCACGAGCACTCCAGGTCCCCGCCCGGCTCGGCCCCACGCTCCGAGCGCGGCCTGACGAGTACGGCCTTGTCCTCGGTCGACTTGGCGAGCGTCACGACGATCGCGTCCTCCAGGGCCTTCACTGAAGAGGGCAGGTAGTTGTTGAGGATGATGCTGAACACCAGCTCACGCCCGCCCGCGTCCTTCACGTACCCCGAAAGAGCGGACGCCCCGGTCAACGACCCTGTCTTCGCCCGTACGTTGAGGGCCGCCGGAGTCCCGCACATCCGTGTGCGCAGAGTGCCGCCGACGAACTTGTCCGGGTCGCAGGCCACCGGGAGCGACTTGTACCAGTCGGCGTACCAGGGCTCGCCCTTCGCCGAGAGCAGCAGCTTGATCAGCTGGTCGGCGGGGACGTTGGTCTTGCGCGAGAGCCCGGAGCCGTCGGCCTGGCGGAGCTTGCCGGGGTCGACGTCGGCCGTCTTCAAGTAGGCGCCGATCGCCGCGAGTCCGTCCGGCCAGCTGCCGGGCCGCCCGGTCGCCTCGTACCCCATCGTCTTCGTGAGGTTCTCCGCGTGCATGTTGTTGGAGAGCTTCATGAAGGGGATCATCAGCTCGCTGAGCGGCATGGAGTCGTGCGACGCGAGCTGCCGTGCGCCCTTGGCGGTGGCGATCCCGGCCTTCGTCGGGCCGCTCACCCGCACCCCGTGCGCCTTCAGCGCGTCCCGGAAGATCGCGGCCGCGTAGCCGGTCGGTTCCCAGACAGCGATCCACTCCTTGGTGGCGGAGCCGCCCACGGGGACGGTGCCGGTGACCGTGATGGTGTTGGTGCCGTGCTCACGCTCGATGGTGAGCGTGTCCTCGCCGCCCGCCGCGACGGTCTTCGCGCTGATGTCGACGTCCACGTAGTCCGTCTTCGGGGTCAACGTCACCTTCGGCCTGTCCCCGGCCTTCGCTCCGGGTGTGGCCTCGACGACGACCGTCCCGGTGTCGTAGTCGGTGTCCGGGGCGACGCTCAGCGCGGAGATCTGGGCGGCGTAGTACGCGAATTCGTCGTCGGCGGCCCAGGTGTCGCCGACACGCTTGTCGTCGAACCGGGTGTCGTCCGCGACCAGGCGCCCCGAGACCCGCCGGACGCCCGAATCGGCGATCTTCGCGGCGAGTTGCTCGTAGTCCTTGGCGAGCGTCGTCGGGTCGCCGGTGCCGCGCAGATACAGGTCACCGTCGAGCACGCGGCCGTTCCGCTTGCCGTCGGTGAGCACGTCGGTGGTGAAGCGGTGGTCGGGGCCGAGCCGCTCCATGGCCGCGGCGGACGTCAGGAGCTTGGTGTTGGAGGCAGGCATCAGGCGCCCGCTGGGCAGGTGTTGGTAGAGCACGTCACCGGAGGCGGCATCGGCGACGACGACGCTCGCCGCGCCGCCCTCCATCCGGGGATCGCCGAGGATGGTGTCGATGGCTTCGGGCAGGCCGCTGCGGTCGGAGTCCGCCCCGGCGGGCGAGCTGACGGAGAGGGTGGCCGCCGCGACGCCGAGCACGGCGGGCCAGATCCAGTGGCGCATACGGGCGTTGACGCGTCTCACGGGTCTACTCATGACCCAGGAGCATCCCCGACTCGGGCCCCCCGCGACAGCCCCCACTCCGGCCACGTACGCCACGGGGGTGGCCACCGGAGCCGACCACCGCATGAGCGCCCCCGCCCTCAGTCCGGTGCGTACGGCGTGCGGCGGCAGCGGGGCAGCAGGGAGGCCAGGAGCAGCACGGCGGGGGCGGGGTCGGCGGGGGTCACGCCCGCGCGTCGGCAGACCAGGGCGTCGGGGTCACCCGGTGACTGCTGGAGGCTGTAGCCGTCGGGGCAGGCGTCGCCCGTCTCGCCCTTGGGCCCACGCTCACCGCGCGGCCCTGCGGGTCCCGCGGGGCCTTCGGGACCCGAGGCACCGCCCGCGCCGTCGGAACCGTTGGCTCCGTCGGCACCGTCAGCGCCGTTGGAGCCCGGGGGCCCCACCGCCCCCGCCGGTCCTTCCGGGCCTCGTTCGCCGTCCGCGCCGTCCGCGCCGTCGGCCCCTGCCGGGCCGGGCTCGCCGGGCTCTCCCGCCTCGCCGGGTTCTCCCGCCTCGCCCTGGCCGCCCTGCCGGCCGCCCTCTCCCGGCGTCCCCTTCTCGCCCTGTTTGCCGTCCTCGCCCTGTGAGCCGGTGGCGCCGGGCGACCCCGGCACCCGCGCCCGGGACAGCAGGTCGTCGACGGCGTCGGCGGGGTCGGGCGCGGCAGGGGTGTCACCGTGCGAGCGGACCTGCGCGCGCAGGGTCCGTACGTCGCGGGCCAGGGTGGACACGGCCTCACCGCGCCGGTCGGCCTCGGCGGCGAGCCCGTCGGCACGCCGGTCACCGGCGTCGATGCGGGCCCAGAGCAGCGCCGCGACGCCGCAGAGCGCGACGAGCACACAGACGAGGAACACGGTGCGCCAACGACGGGCCAGCAGTCGCTCGAGCTGGATCACGGAGTGCCTCCGAGCCGTTGGTTGTCGATGAGCAGCCGGGCGATCTCGCTCTGGTCATGGACGTGCAGAGCGTTCAACTCGGCGAGTTTCGTGTCGCGTTCGGCGACCTGCCGCTCCAGCCGGTCACGCTCGGTCTGGAGTCTCTCCGTGAGGCTGGAGTAGCCGAGGAGCGCGTTCTCACCGCGCTTGCCGAGATAGGCCACCACTGCCGCACCGAGAACCCCCAGGCTGGCGAAAATGGAGCCTAAAAGAGTGACGGTGGCATCCAAGCGACTGCCTCCTGCACTTGCGTACTCGGCCGGGATTCTGTGCCGCCCGGCCGTTGTGGGAACCTGCACTCGGCTGCAGTAACGAGTCACATGCCCAGAGGATGTGCCCGGACGGTGCATGCCCCGCACACGGAAAAAGCCCCCCGGCCACTGGCCGGAGGGCTTCAACCTCACATGGGAATTGTGGAGATGGCGGGAATCGAACCCGCGTCCAACGGTGCAAAAGGAGGGCTTCTCCGAGCGCAGTTCGCTACGATTTTCTCGGCCCCGGAGATCTCGCGAACAAGTCTCCGACGGGCCCAGTCACTGTTTGATTTCCCATCGAATCCCGTGACCGGACTCGATGGTTTAGTTCCCTAGATTATGCCAGGATCCGGGTCGGGAACACTCCCGGGCTGACACCCATTAAGGGTCCTTCACTCACTGCTTATTAGGCAGCGAGGGCGAAGGACTGGGAATCGCTCTTGTTATTGGCGATTATTGGTTGCGACATATGGTTTACGAGATCATTGTCGCTTCCTCGGCTCGCTTCCCCTGCTTCGACATCCGCTGTCGAAACCGATCATCCCCATGTTTTTTTATCAATCCACGCCCCGGCTGTGCGGGGCAGTGCCCATCGTACGTGACCAACACCCGACGGGGCCAGCCAATTCCCGCGTGGCCCCTCAGGACCCACGGGACCCGGCGGTCAGGCGCTGCGCTGACGCCGCTTGACGTCCGCGACGGCGCGGTTCGTCTCACGCAGGTCCTGCTTCTCCTTGAGCGTCTGACGCTTGTCGTACTCCTTCTTGCCCTTGGCAAGGGCGATCTCGACCTTGACCCGGCTGTCCTTGAAGTACAGGGCCAGGGGCACGATCGTGTGACCCGTCTCCTGCGACTTCGACTCCAGCTTGTCGATCTCCGCACGGTGCAGCAGGAGCTTGCGCTTCCGCGTGGCCGAGTGGTTGGTCCAGGTGCCCTGCACGTACTCCGGGACGTGGATGTTGTGCAGCCACGCCTCGCCGTTGTCGATGTGCACGAAGCCGTCCACCAGGGAGGCCCTGCCCATCCGCAGCGACTTGACCTCGGTGCCCATCAGCACCAGGCCGCACTCGTACGTGTCCAGGATGTGGTAGTCGTGCCGCGCCTTCTTGTTCTGCGCCACGATCTTCTTGCTGGGGGCCTTCTCGGCGGCCTTCGCGGCCTTGCGCTTTACCTTTTCCTTCGCCATAGTGCGGCCATTTTCGCACTACGAGGGGGGTCCGAGGCCAGTCAATACTGTCTCGGCCCGCGTCTCGGCGCCGTCCTCGACCTCCAGATCCGGTGTGATGCCCCGGCCGTCGACCGCCTGCCCCGAAGGAGTGCGGTAGTGCCCGACCGTCAGCTCGGCGACCGAACCGTCGGGCAGCCGGCTCGGCATCTGGACCGACCCCTTGCCGAAGGTCTTCGAGCCCACCACGACCGCACGGCCACGGTCCTGCAGGGCGCCCGTGAGCAGCTCGGCCGCGCTCATCGTGCCGCCGTCGACCAGCGCGACCACCGGTCTGGTGGTGTCGCCGCCGCGCTCGGCGTGCAGGGCCTTCTGCCGGCCGCGTACGTCGTACGTCGCCACCAGGCCGCCGTCCACGAGACCTGAGGCCGCGGTGACCGCCTCCGAGACCAGGCCCCCGGAGTTGCCCCGCAGGTCCAGCAGGATGCCGGCGCCCTTGGGGGCGTCACGCACCGCCGACCGCACGCGTTCGCCCGCGCCCTTGGTGAAGGCCTCGACCTTGATCATGACCGCGCCGCCCGCGAGCTGCGTGACCGTGACGGAGTCCGTGGAGAGGCGGGCCCGGTGCAGGGTCTCGCTCCACGCGCGCGTGCCCCGTTTCAGGCCGAGCTCGACGGGGGTCCCGGCGCGGGCACCGCGCAGCAGGGAGACGACCTCGGTGACGGGGCGCCCCGCCACGCGCTTGCCGTCGATGCTGCGGAGCTGGTCGCCCTCGCGGATGCCGGCCTGCTGGGCGGGGCCGCCGCGCTGGACCCGGGAAACCTCGATGCGGCCGTCCTGAGCGCGCCTGGCCCAGAGCCCGACGCCGGTGTACGCGCCGTCGAGGGCCTGCTCGAACTCCTGGTACTCCCCGGGGGAGTAGACCGATCCCCAGCGGTCACCGCTGCGGCTGACGGCTTCCTCCGCGGCCTTCTTGCCGGACTTGCCGTCGGCCATCGCCTCGGCCGCGGCGTCGGCCGCCTCGTCGGCGGTGCCCCCGGACGAGACGACGGAACGGGAGGACGGGGCAGGCGACTTCTGGCCTTCACCGGACGCCTCGCTCCAGGATCCGGTGGCCGCACCGGTGGCGAGCACGCTCGCGAACACCAATGTCAGGGTCGCCCCGCGGCGTATACGGCGGGGCCGGGAGAGCAGTTCACAGAACCGGTCGGGGCCTGACATGCCGGTGAGTCTAGGACAACGAAGGGCGCTGTACGGCCGGTTGAACCGTACGGCGCCCTTCGGAACAGGCGGGTTTTGTCACACCTTCAGATACTTGCGCAACGCGAAGAACGCGGCGAGCGCGGGCATCAGGAGGCCGATGGCGAGCACCAGGGGCAGCTTGGCGAGGACCGCGTCCCACCCGATGAAGTCGATCAGATTCAGCTTCTCGGAGAGCGCGAGGCCGTGGTCGATGAGGAAGTACCGGCCCACAAGGAGCATGCCGCAGGCGACACCGCCACCGATGAGACCGGCGACGGCCGCCTCCATGATGAACGGCATCTGGATGTAGAAGCTGGACGCGCCGACGAGCCGCATGATGCCGGTTTCACGTCTCCGGCTGAACGCCGATACACGCACGGTGTTGACGATCAGCATCAGCGCGACGACGAGCATCAGCGCCATCACCGCGAGGGCCGCCCAGTTCATGCCGTTCAGGAGCTCGAAGAGGTTGTCCAGATAGCCCTTCTGGTCCTGCACGGACTGCACGCCGTCACGTCCGGAGAAGGCGGTCGCCACGACCTGGTACTTCTCCGGGTCCTTCAGCTTGACGCGGTACGACTCCTGCATCTGGTCCGGCGTGAGGGAGCTGGACAGCGGGGAGTCGCCGAACTGCTCCTTGTAGTGCTTGTACGCCTCGTCGGACGACTCGTAGGTGACCGTGTCCACGACGGGCATCTTCTTCAGGTCGAGCTTGACCTGTTCCTTCTGCTCGTTCGTGACCGCGCCCTTGGCGCACTTCGGGTCCTGTTCGGCGTCGGCCTTGTTGCACAGGAAGATCGAGACGTTGACCTTGTCGTACCAGTAGCCCTTCATCGTGCTCACCTGGTCACGCATGAGCAGCGAGCCGCCGAACAGGGCGAGCGAGAGGGCCACGGAGACGATGACCGCGAAGGTCATCGTGAGATTCCGGCGGAGACCGACGCCGATCTCCGACAGGACGAACTGGGCGCGCATGGCTCCCTTTCAGTGGATCAGTGCGGTGGAACAGTACGGATCGTCAGTGCTGGTAGCCGTAGACGCCGCGCGACTGGTCGCGGACGAGACGGCCCTTCTCCAGCTCGATGACCCGCTTGCGCATCTGGTCCACGATCTGCTGGTCGTGGGTCGCCATGACGACGGTCGTGCCGGTCCGGTTGATCCGGTCGAGCAACTTCATGATGCCGACCGAGGTCTGCGGGTCGAGGTTGCCGGTCGGCTCGTCCGCGATGAGGAGCTTCGGCCGGTTGACGAAGGCGCGCGCGATCGCCACCCGCTGCTGCTCACCACCGGAGAGCTCGCCGGGCATCCGGTCCTCCTTGCCGCCGAGACCGACGAGGTCTAGGACCTGGGGCACGGACTTGCGGATCTCGCCACGGGACTTGCCGATGACTTCCTGCGCGAAGGCGACGTTCTCACCGACGGTCTTGTTCGGAAGGAGCCGGAAGTCCTGGAAGACGGTGCCCAACTGGCGCCGCATGTGCGGCACCTTGAAGTTGGAGAGGCGCGCGAGGTCCTTGCCCAGGACGTGCACCTGGCCGTGACTGGTGCGCTCCTCGCGCAGGACAAGACGCAGGAAGGTGGACTTTCCGGAGCCGGAGGAGCCCACCAGGAAGACGAACTCGCCCTTCTCGATCTCCAGAGAGACATCCCGGAGGGCGGGCCGGGTCTGCTTGGGGTAGGCCTTGGAGACGTTGTCGAATCGGATCACGGATGCACCACGGGTCGCCGGGGGTAGGTGAGCGTGACCATACGCGAAGGCGGTACGCGAGCGCAGTCAGCGTCCTGAGTTGCGCGAATTGTCGCGGATATACCACGGAACGTAACAGTCTGAAACCGACGAGGACGGGCGGGCCGCGCCGAAATTCGTGGAAGCTGGCACAGTGGTAGGGGGAACGGTTGGGTTCCCTCTAGCGTTGGGCAGGCTGTAACTGTGCGGGAGGAGAAGCGCATGACCCATGACAGGTTGGTGTGCGCGAACTGCGCGGGGCCCGTGAGTGAAGGCCGCTGCCCCGTCTGCCGGGCAAGCCGCGAGCGCCTGCAGCAGGAGGGACCGTTCGGCGGTCTCAGTCCTGCGGCCCTGATAGGGGTGCTCGTCGTGCTGATCGCGGCGGTGGCCCTGCTGGCGCACCAGACCGCTTAGCGCGCCCCGAGGCGCGCGCCAGGACACACCAGAAGGGCCCGGAGCTGGCTGCTCCGGGCCCTTCTGTCATGTCATGCGCCGCGCACGTTCCCGTACGCGGATGCCGTCGCCCTGGATCAGGCGGCCGCGCCGCGGTTGCCGACGAAGCGCGGCAGGATGCGGAAGCCGATGCCGCCGGCGATCATCGTCGCGGCGCCGATCAGCAGGAACGTGGTCTCGGCGGCACCCGTCTCGGCGAGCTCGCCCTTGTCGGCCTTGTCACCCTGCTCGACCGGGGTGGAACCCGTGTCGGTCAGGCTGTCCTTGCCCTTGCCCTGCTCGACGGGGTTGGAGCCGCCGTCGGGGTCGTTGTCGTTGCCACCGGTGCCGTTGCCGCCGCCGGTGCCGTTGCCGTTACCGGGGTCGCTGGGGTCCTCGGTGGGCGTACCCGGGTCCGTCGGGTCCTCGGTGGGCTCCGTGGGCTCCTCGGTGGGCTCCGTGGGCTCCTCGGTGGGCTCGGTCGGCTCCTCCGTGGGCTCGGTCGGGTCCGGGTCCTCGGTGGGCTCGGTCGGGTCCGGGTCCTCGGGGATGCCCGTCGGCTCGGTGGGCCCAGCGGTCGGCTCGTCGTCGTCCTCGCCGATGCCGACGTCGACGCCGATGCCGTTCTCGTCGGCGCTGGCGCTGGCGCTCGCGCCGCCGAGGTCGACACCTACGTCGAGGGCCGAGGCGGCGCCGGCGGCGGTCAGCGAAGCACCTGCGGCGATCACCGCGCCGGCCGCTATGCGTGCTACGCGGATCCGCGTCTTCTTGGTCATCTGGCTGCTACCCCCAGTAGCTGAATCGTCAGTGAGGCAGCGTCCGGGACTGCGTTCGTCGGGAGCGCTGCTATCCGCCCCCACAGATCACACGCGCCCCAGAGATACGCATGCCGCTCGCTAGCCTTTCCAGTTTCCCCAGACACGTCAAGGTCGTTGCGTACGCGATGTCTGAAATAGCAGCAGTTGACCGGCCTACGGAGATGTGACTGTGACGTAAAAGGCAACTGCCGCCTCATGGGCGGCAGTTGCCTTGTCGATAAAGCGGCGCTTACTTCTCCTGCTGCTTGCGCCAGCGAATTCCGGCCTCAAGGAAACCGTCGATCTCGCCGTTGAACACGGACTCGGGGTTGCCCACTTCGCACTCCGTGCGCAGGTCCTTGACCATTTGGTACGGGTGCAGGACGTACGAACGCATCTGGTTGCCCCAGGAGTTGCCGCCGTCCCCCTTGAGGGCATTCATCTTCGCCTGCTCCTCCTGGCGGCGGCGCTCGAGGAGCTTGGCCTGGAGGACGTTCATGGCGCTCGCCTTGTTCTGGATCTGGGAGCGCTCGTTCTGACAGGAGACGACGATGCCGGTGGGGATGTGCGTCAGGCGGACCGCGGAGTCCGTCGTGTTGACGCCCTGGCCGCCGGGGCCCGACGAGCGGTAGACGTCGATGCGCAGCTCGGACTCGTCGATCTCGATGTGGTCGGTCTGCTCGACCACCGGCAGGATCTCGACTCCGGCGAAGGAGGTCTGGCGGCGCCCCTGGTTGTCGAAGGGCGAGATGCGGACGAGGCGGTGCGTGCCCTGCTCGACCGAGAGCGTCCCGTACGCGTACGGGACCTGGACGGCGAAGGTGGTCGACTTGATGCCGGCCTCTTCCGCGTACGAGGTTTCGTAGAGCTCCGTCTTGTAGCCGTGGCGCTCGGCCCAGCGGAGGTACATGCGCTGCAGCTTCTCGGCGAAGTCGGAGGCGTCGACGCCGCCGGCCTCGGCGCGGATGGTGACGAGTGCCTCGCGGGCGTCGTACTCGCCGGAGAGGAGGGTGCGGACTTCCATTTCGTCCAGCGCCTTCTTGACGGCCGTGAGCTCGGTCTCGGCCTCGGCCCGGGTGTCCGGGTCGTCCTCCTCCTCTGCCATCTCGAAGAGCACGCTGAGGTCGTCGATACGCCCGCGCAGGGCCTCGGCCTTCCGTACCTCCGCCTGGAGGTGGCTCAGCTTGCTGGTGATCTTCTGTGCCGCATCCGGGTCGTCCCACAGGGACGGCGCGGCCGCCTGCTCCTCGAGCACGGCGATGTCTGCCCTCAGCTTGTCGAGGTCCAGGACGGCCTCGATCGACTCCATGGTCGAGGAGAGGGACTTGAGCTCTTCGGATACATCGACGACTGCCACGGGACCAGCCTAACGGCTGCACGCAAGCGGTCGGGCCCCCCGGCCTGGGGGTGGCTCTCTCCTTGCCCCGGGGCCCACCCCTCGGGCCCCGGCCGGTGGCCGCCCCCGCTCGGCGGTACGCCTGCCGTCTGGCGGGTGCGGAGGACCCCCGCTCCGGTGGCACGCCTGCCGTCTGGCGGGTGCGGAGGCCCTCCGCTCGGCGGCACGCCTGCCCTCCGGCGGGCGGCTGGGGTCGGTCTGGGCCGCCGCTTCGCGCCGGATCTTTCCCGCCCACCCACCCGATCACCCCGCAGTCGCCCCGGTACCCAGGGGCTTGGGTGGGTGGACGGGGGGGGCTCCGGGGCCGTCACGCGGGTACCGAGGTCTCCGCGGTGATCGGGTGGGCGGGACACCCCGGGCCGCTGGCGCCGGTACCGATGTGGTGCCGGGTGATCGGGTCGGTGGGAGACCCCGGGCCCACACACGCCCGTACCGATGTGATGCCGGGAGATCGGGTCGGTGGGAGACCCCGGGCCCACACACGCCAGTACCGATGTGATGCCGGGTGATCGGGTCGGTGGGAGACCCCGGGCCCACACACGCCCGGACCGATGTGATGCCGGGTGATCGGGTCGGTGGGAGGCCCCGGGCCCGCACACGCCAGTACCGATGTGGTGCCGGGTGATCGGGTGGGTGGGTGGGAGACATCCGGCGCGGAGCGGCGGATCAGGGGAGCCCCCCCCGCAGGGGGGCGTAGAGAGTTAGGGCGCCGAAGGTGCGGAGTTCTTTGTGTCCTGGGGGGTGCCGTCCGCGTTGTCGCTGTTCGTGGCCGCCCAGGTGCCGATGCCCGCGGCTGCCACCAGGACCGCTCCCGCCACGCCCAGCGTGATCCTGCGGCGGCGGGCGGAGGAGCGGTGGCGGGCCGAGCCGGGGCGGGCCGCGCCGGACGCGCGAGGGGCGCGGGCCGTGCCACGGGCGCCCCCGGCGAGCTCGTCCGGGCCCGGGACGCGCATGGAGGTGTGGGTGTCGCGGTTCGAGTCGGGGGACGAACCGGGGACGAGGGGGACCGCTCCGCGCCGGGGGGTGACGGCGGACGGCTCCGGTGCCGGGTCCTCCTCCGCCTCTTCCGGAAGCGGCTCCGTGTCCGGCTCGTCCACGTCCAGCGGCGGCATCCCCGCCACCAGGGACTGCAGCTCCCGCAGCCGCGCCGCCAGCTCCGAGGCGCGCAGCCGGGACGCCGGGGCCTTCGCCAGGCACTGGACCATCAGCTGCCAGAGTTCGTCCGGGATGCCGGGGAGGGGGACGACCGTTTCTGTCACGTGGCGGCGCAGGACCGCTCCGGGGTGGCCGCCCCCGAAGGGGGTGAAGCCCGCGAGCAGCTCGTACAGGACGGTGGCGAGGGCGTAGATGTCGACTGCCGCGCGCGGGGGCAGGCCCTCGATGATCTCGGGGGCGAGGTAGTCCGGCGTACCGATGATCTTCGTCGCGCGGGTCCTGCGCGGGGAGTCGATCAGCTTGGCGACGCCGAAGTCCGTCAGCAGGGCGGGATGCGAGCCACCGGGGCCCAGCGGACCCTGCATGTCGAGCAGGACGTTCTCCGGCTTCACGTCACGGTGCACGATCCCCGCCGCGTGCGCCGCCGCGAGGCCGTCCGCCACGTCCGCCACGATCGCCACCGCGGCCTCGGGGGCGAGGCGGCGCTCACGGTCGAGGCGGGTCCGCAGGTCCGTGCCCCGGACGAGGTCCATGACCAGGGCGAGGTCGTTCCCGTCGACCACCAGGTCGTGGACGCCCACCACGCGCGCGTGGTCGAGGCTGAGCAGGGCCGTGCGCTCCTGGACGAAGCGGCCGACCAGCTCCTGGTCGGACGCCAGGTCCTCGCGCAGCAGCTTGATGGCGACGGGACCCTCGGGTCCCTCACCGAGCCACACCGTGCCGGCGCTGCCCCGACCAAGGATCTGGTGGGCGGTGTACCGGCTGCCGATCTTGCGTGCCAAGACTGCTCCTACGGATGCGTGTTGGCGACAAAACTACGCGGCCTCGACGCCAACCTTCACTCCAGGAGCAGAAATCACCCCGCAGGTGTCGACAAATCCCCAGAGTCGGGAGGGGATTCGCCCACCGCTGTCCGCCGGGCGGCTACTTGCCGCCCAGTTTGCCCATCCAGCCGGAGACCGTGTCGTACCAGTCCGTCAGCTGTTCCCAGTAGCCCTTCGTCGTGCCGATCCACTCCTGGAGCGGGCTCAGCTCCCAGACGAGCCAGCTCGCCACGAAGAGGATGATGAGCGTGAAGAGGCATCCCTTGAGACAGCCGAGACCCGGGATCTTCATGCGGTTCGGGTTCGAGCCGCGCTGCCTGGGCTCACGCGGCGGCCGGCCCGCGGGCGGCTGCTGGGGCGGCGTCTGCTGCGGCGGCGCGTACTGCTGACGCTGCGGCTGCTGGGGCTGCTGCGGCTGGGGCGCGTACTGCTGACGCTGGTGCTGCGGCGCGTACTGCTGGGGACGCTGCTGCGGCTGCGGCTGCTGCACCTGGCGCTGGGGACGCCGGCGGCGCAGCGGGTCGTCGTTCGGGTCCAGGTACTGGACCTGCGTCTGGTCGTTGCGGTCGCGGGCCGCCCGCATCTGGTTCTGCCAGGGGTGCGGGTCGTTCGGGTCGGCGCCCGGCTGGTTCGGCGGTACCGGCGGCATGACGGCCGTCGGGTCGGCGGCGCCGCGGCTGCCGGAAGGAAGCACCGACGTGGGGTCCGCGTCCCCGGAGCCGGTGTTCTGCATGACGCTCGTCGCCGCGTTCGGGTCGTACGAGCCGGCGTTGTGCGGAAGCGCCTGGGTCGGGTCGGCCGCTCCGGCCGTCCCCGGCACCATGGCGGGGTCCGGGTCCGGCATCAGGAGGGCGCCCACGCCCTCGGCCGCGGCGATCTGCGCGCTGGACGCGTGCACGCCCACGCCGTCCGCCACGGCCCGCAGGCCGCGCGCGAGGTTCTCGGCGCTGGGGCGGTGGTCGGGGTTCTTGCTGAGGCACCGCTCTATGACCGTCCACAGCGGGTCCGGGACCGTGGAGGGGCGGCGCGGTTCGGCGCTCAGGTGCTGGTGCAGGACCTCGAGGGCCGAGCCGCCGCCGAACGGCGGGCGTCCGGTGACGAGCTCGTACAGGAGGATGCCCGCGCCGTAGATGTCGACCGCGCTGGTCTGCGGGCGGCCCTCGGCGGACTCGGGCGCCACGTACGCGGGCGTGCCGACGAACTCGTGGGTGCGGGTCAGGCCCGGGGAGTCGGCCAGGCGCGCGATGCCGAAGTCGGTGAGCATCGGGTGCATCGCACCGTCGGGGTCCTGCTTGAGCAGGACGTTCGCGGGCTTCAGGTCCCGGTGCACGACCCCGTCCGCGTGACTCGCGGCGAGGGCGTCGGCGATCTGGGCCGTCATGAGGGCCGCCGCGACCGGCGTGAACGGGCCGTTCTCACGGAGGTAGCGGTGCAGGTCGGGGCCCTCCACCAAGTCCATGACGAGGGCCAGGAGCTCTCCCTCGACGACCAGGTCACGGGTCCGCACGATGTTCGGGTGCGTGAGCCTGAGCAGGACGGATCGCTCGCGGAGGAACCGCATCACGATGTCCGCGTCGTTGGCGAGCTCCTCCTTCAGGACCTTGATCGCGACGGTCTCGCCGGGCTGGCCGGCAACAGCCGCCTCGGCACCCGCGGTCTCACGCTGGCGGGCTCGCCAGACGGTGCCCGTGGCGCCGCGCCCGAGCGGCTCCTCGAGCAGGTACTTGCTGCCTACCGGCCGCACGTCATGCTCCCTGCTGATCTGCTGATCTCGCTGGTGTGTCCGGACCCGGCTACCCGCCGGAAGATGTTCCGACCCACTGTAATGCCGCCGAACGGGGCACCAGCCGGTCACATTCCGCCCCGGCCGCCGGGTGACCGGATAGCTGTTCGGTGGAAAGACGCCTCATGGGTGCCGTTGGTTGCCGAATGGCGTCGAATTGACCTTCGTCACGAAGGGATGACCGGTGATCGCATCGGTCCAAGCAGGCACTTTTCCGAGCAGAGCCGACCAATCAAGATCACTTACGGGTGGCCGCCGGGCGTGTTGTCAGTGGCAGGTGCGAGGATGCTTCTCTGTTACTGGCCGACGTGGCCGTGTGCGGTGGGGGGAATCACAGCGCGAGTCCCCGTGCCCGGCGGCAAGGGCAGAAGGGACCGCTGACGGCGATGCAGATCCGGCTGACCGTCCTCGGGCCGCGCAGCGGCCAGACCGCCGAGCCCCATGGCCGCCTCGCCGCGCCGCGCGGCGCCTGTGACGTGCTGGTCACCGCCCCCGCGGGGACCGCTCTGGCCACCGTCGCCTCCGGTCTCGCCGCCGCCGTCGCGGGCGGCGAAGGACCCGTCGTCCTGTACGCGGAGTCGGAGCGTCTGGACGCCCAGCGCTGCACCCTCGGGGAGCCCCCGCTGATAGACGGGGCGGTGCTCTCCCTCGGCTCCCCCGCGGAGCCCGGGCCCGAACTCGCCGGAGCCGCCGCCCAGTTGCATGTGGTCGCGGGGCCCGACGCGGGCGGTGTGCACCTCCTGCACGGCGGCCAGATCCGCGTCGGCCGCTCGGCGGACGCGGACGTCCCGCTGGACGACCCTGACGTCTCGCGGCTGCACTGCGCGGTGACACTCACCCCGGACGGCCAGGTCACCGTCACGGACCTGGGGTCCACGAACGGCACGACGGTGGACGGCCACGAGATCACCGACCGCCCGGTGCGCCTGACCCCCGGCTCCCTGCTGCGGCTCGGCGAATCCGCGCTGCGGTTCACCGCCGGGGACGGCACGGGCGGCGCGCTGCCGACGGCTCCGGACGGCGAAGGGCACGTGCGCGTGCGAGTCACCGCGAGCGCCGAGGCCCCGCACAGCGCGCCCCCCGAAGCGGGCCGCACGCCCGCGGACGGCACCCGTCACGCGTACGGCTCCGCGGGCTGGGGCGCCGCGGGCGAAGGCGGGCAGGGCGATCAGAGCGGTCAAGGCGCGACCCACGGGGCGTTCGGCCAGACGTCCCTCACCGATGCGGCGCACGTGCCGCAAGTGCCGCATCAGGGCGGCGCCCCCGACGCCGAGTACACCCGCGTCGGCACCCCCTTGCGCGGGACGCCCGTGCCGCGCGCGCTCCGCAAGCGGGGCGGCCTCTCGGCCTGGGCCCGGCGGCTGACGGGCGCCCGCGACGACGAGTACGGCCCCGCGGGCCACGAGGACGACGCGTACGGGACGGGGAGCGAAGCCCCGTTCCCCGCACCGGCGGCCCCCACCCCGGAGGATCTCGCGATGGCCGCCGCCGCGCGGACCCCGGAGTCCTGGCCCGACCCCGCAGCCCTGCTGCTCACGGCGCTCGGCCCCGGTCCCCGGCTCTGGGAGCGCGGGCCAGGCCACCCCGAGGCGCTCGCGGTCCGGCTCGGCACTGTGGACCGCGCGACCCCCGACGAGCGTGGCCTGCTGCCCGCCGTCCCCGTGACGGTCAGCCTGCGCGAGGCGGGCGCGCTCGGCCTCGCGGGACCGCGCGAGCGGCTCGCGGGCCTCACCCGTGCCGTCGTCGCCCAGCTCGCTGCGCTGCACTCCCCCGACGCCCTGGAGATCGTGCTGCTCAGCACGGACCGGGCACGGCCCGCGCCGGAGCGCACCGCCGAGTGGTCCTGGCTCGGCTGGCTCCCGCACCTGCGGCCCACCCACGGCCAGGACTGCCGCCTCCTCCTGGCCTACGACCGCGAGCAGGCGGCCGCGCGCACCGGAGAGCTGCTGCGCCGCCTGGACGACCACGTGGCGGACCGGGCGTCCGCCAGCGCCGCCACCGCCACCGCCGACGACGACGAGGTCAGCGCCGCCGCGAGCACCCCGGACGCCGGGCCCCGCACCGTCGTCGTGGTGGACGGCGATCCCGGGTCGGCCGGGCTGCGCGAAGCCGTGGTGCGGCTGACGCGGGAAGGTGCCGGTGCCGGCATCCATGTCGTCTGCCTTGCGGAGACCCCCGCCGCGTCGCCCGCCTCCCCGGTGACGGCCACGTACGAAGCCGCGTGCTCCGTGTCGCCCGCCTTCCGCGCCTGTGGTGCCGTCGCGCTGCTCAGCGGCGACGTGGCCACCGCGCTGCGGCTGCTGCGGGCCGTGGACGGCCGCCTTGCGGGGCACGGGACGGTCGCCGCGGTGGACGCGGTGTCAGAGGCCTGGGCCGAGCGGTTCGCCCGTGCCCTCGCGCCATTCCGCACGGACGGGGCGCACGGCGACGGGCACGCGCGTGTGTCCGCTCCTCTGCCTCAAATGGCGCGGCTCCTGGACGAGTTGGGCCTCGCCCGCGCCACCCCCGCGTCCCTGATGGCGCGGTGGGCCGCTGCCGCCGATGACGCCGAGGCGCTGGGCGGGCGCGCCTGGACGGTGCTCGGCGCGGGCCCGCGCGGACCCGTGGTCGTGGACCTCGCCACCGAGGGACCGCATGTCCTGGCCGAGGGCCCTTCGGGCAGCGGGCGTACGGAACTGCTGCGATCCGTCGCCGCCTCGCTGGCCGCGGCCGAGCGCCCGGACCGTCTCGGCATGGTCCTGATCGACGGACGCGACACCACGGGAAGCGCAGGCAGCGGCACGAACGGCGGGAACGTCCGGCTGGTCGAGGGCCTCGCGGTCTGTACGGACCTGCCGCACGTCACGACACATCTCGCCGCCAACGACCCCGTCCGCATGCGGGAGTTCGCCCAGTCGCTGACCGCCGAGCTGAAGCGGCGTGCCGAACTCCTGGGGCGGCTCGGGTTCGCCGAGTGGCACACACAGGCGCCCGCGCCTCAAGCCGGCGGGGGTGGTGCGGCTGATCTCGACCCGCCGCCGAGTTCCACGATGCGGCTGCGGCCCGTCGCCGCCCGCAAGGGGATCGAGCCGGGGCCTCCGCTGCCTCGGCTCGTCGTGCTCGTGGACGACTTCGACGCGCTGCTCTCCCCCGCGCTCGGGTCCCCGGGGCGGCCTGCCGCGGGCTCCGTCGTGCGGGCGCTCGAAGCCGTGGCCCGGGACGGGGAGCGGCTCGGGGTGCATCTGGTCGCCACCACCGCGGGTGGTGAGCGGATGGCGGAGACGGAGCTGGGGCGTCGGGCGACGCTGCGGATCGTCCTTGACGCCGTCACCCCGGGGCCGGAGGAACCCGCCCCGGGCCGGGGCGAGCTGCGTACGGCCGACGGCCGGGTGAGCCCCTTCCAGGCGGGCCGGGTCACGGGACGCATTCCTCGTACGTCCACGGTGCGGCCCACGGTCGTCCCGCTGGAGTGGGAGCGGATGGGCGATCCTCCGGCCCGGCGCCCGGTGCGTGAACTGGGCAACGGGCCAACGGACTTGGCGCTCCTGGCCAGTGCGCTTGAGCGGGCCGCCCGCTCCGTCGCGGCGGATCAGGTGCCTTCCCTCCTCTAGTTCCGCACCGCCTGCGCGTCAGCTGCGCACCTCACCGGGGACCAGGTCTCATGACGGCACGTCACAACGCCATCACGATCAGCTGGTTGACACTGTTTGCGCTCTTGCCGCCCCTCCCTGCCCGGGCGTAGACAGACCGCACGGGACTCGCCATGGCAGAGAAACGGGGCAGTGATGCGCAGCAGTCTTCGAACACGCAGGGCACCGCACCACCGGCGTACCACCGCCAAAGTCGCCGCGGCCTTCGTCGCGGGCGCGCTCGCGCTCACCGTCACCGCGTGCGGCGGCGACGGTGACGACGACGGGGACAGCGGCGACAAAGGCGGCGGCAAGGAGAGCGCCGCCGCGGTGAAACTGCCCAAGCTGGACGGGCAGACCGTCTCCGTGGCCGCCGTCTGGGGCGGCTCCGAACGCAAGGTCTTCCTCAAGGTCCTCGACGAGTTCGAGAAGCGGACCGGGGCCGAGGTCACCTTCGTACCGGCGCAGGACCCCATCATCAGCTTCCTGGAGTCGAAGGTCGCGGGCGGTCAGCCGCCGGACGTGGCGATGCTGCCGCAGGTCGGCGCGATCGAGCAGGCCGTGAAGAACAAGTGGGCCAAGCCGGTCGGGCCCGAGGCGCAGAAGCAGCTGGAGAAGAACTACGCGCAGGGCTGGCAGGACCTCGGGGCCGTCGACGACAAGCAGTACGGCGTGTACTTCAAGGCCGCCAACAAGTCCCTGGTCTGGTACAACACCCAGGTCTTCGACAACGCGGGCGCCAAGGAGGCCAAGACCTGGGACGACTTCATGAAGACGGCCCAGACCGTGTACGACTCCGGCGTGCCGCCGGTCTCCGTGGCGGGCGCGGACGGCTGGACGCTCACCGACTGGTTCGAGAACATCTACCTCTCGCAGGCGGGCCCGGAGAAGTACGACGACCTCGCCGAGCACGAGATCAAGTGGACGGACCCCTCCGTGAAGGAGGCGCTGACCACGCTCGGTGAACTCTTCGGCAAGAAGGGCTTCGTCGCGGGCGGCGCGAACGGCGCGCTGCAGACCGAGTTCCCCGCCTCCGTGAAGCAGACGTTCACCGGCGGCGACCAGCCGAAGGCGGGCATGGTCTTCGAGGGTGACATGGTCTCCCTGCCGATCTCGGAGACGAAGGCCGAAGTCGGCACGGACGCCAAGGTGTTCCCGTTCCCGGCGGTCGGTGACGAGTCCCCCGCGGTCGTCGGCGGCGACGCCGCCGTGGCGCTGAAGGACAGCAAGGGTGCGCAGGCGCTGCTGACCTTCCTCGCCTCGCCGGACTCGGCCAAGATCTGGGCGGAGGCGGGCGGCTTCGTCTCGCCGAACAAGGAGCTCGATCTGGCGGCGTACCCGAACGACGTGCAGCGGGACATCGCCAAGGCGCTGATCGCGGCCGGTGACGACATCCGCTTCGACATGTCCGACCAGGCCCCGCAGGCCTTCGGCGGCACGCCCGGCAAGGGCGAGTGGAAGGCGCTGCAGGACTTCCTGAAGAACCCGAAGGACGTCGCGGGCACTCAGAAGGCGCTGGAGACGGCCGCCGCCGCGGCCTACAAGGACTGACGCGGTGGCGTCCGCGAACGCCGGGGGCACGCCGAGTGTGGCGCTGCCCCCGGCTCCCAAGCCGCGCAAGAGCGTGACGGGCACGCGCAAGGGCGTGGCGGTGCTGTTCCTGGCACCGGCGCTCGTGCTGCTCGGCGCGCTCGTCCTCTACCCCATCGGGTACTCGGTCTTCCGCAGCTTCTTCGACAAGTCGGGCGACTTCACGGCGTTCGGCAACTACACGACCCTGTTCACGGACAACACCATCCTCACCGCGATCAAGAACAACGCGGTCTGGGTGGTGGTCGCCCCGACGGTCGCGACGGGTCTCGGCCTGATCTTCGCCGTGCTCACCGAACGGATCCGCTGGGGCACAGCGTTCAAGCTGGTCATCTTCATGCCGATGGCGATCTCGATGCTCGCGGCCGGCATCATCTTCCGGCTCGTCTACGAGTCGGACCCCGACCGGGGCGTCGCCAACGCCATCGCCGTGACCGCGCACGACACCTTCGCCGAGTCGTCCGCCTTCCCGCAGGCGCACCCCAGTACGGAGTCGCCGCTGAAGTCGGCGAGCGGCGGCGCCTTCATCACGCGGAAGCCGGTCAGCGCGGGCACTCCGGTGATGCTCCCGCTGACCGGTGTCGCGCCGGACAACATGCCGGACGACGCCAAGTCCGCCGCGGCCGCGAAGCCGGACCCCGACAAGGTCACAGGAACGGCCTGGCAGGACTTCACGCGCGGCAAGGGCAGGGGCGAGATGAACGCCCCGGACAAGGCCGAGTTCGGCTACCCCGGGATCAAGGTCGAAGCCGTCAAGAACGGCAAGGTGGTGGCATCGGCCGAGGCCGCGGCGGACGGCACCTTCGCCCTCCCCAAGGAGGCCGACGGGGCCCAACTCCGCTTCCCGGCATCGAACTTCCGCGAGCCGTACAACGGCGTGGACTGGCTCGGCCCCTCCCTCATCACGCCCGCGGTCATCGGCTCGTACCTGTGGATCTGGGTGGGCTTCGCGATGGTCCTGATCGCGGCCGGCCTGGCCAGCGTCCCGCGTGAACTCCTGGAGGCCGCCCGCGTGGACGGCGCCAACGAGTGGCAGGTGTTCCGCAGGATCACCGTGCCGATCCTCGCGCCCGTGCTCGCGGTGGTGGCGGTCACGCTCATGATCAACGTACTGAAGATCTTCGACCTGATCTTCATCATCGCGCCGAACTCCTCGAAGGACGACGCGAACGTCCTGGCGCTCCAGCTCTACAACTCCGCGTTCCTCGACAAGGATTCGGGGGTGGCGAGCGCGATCGCCGTGCTCCTCTTCCTCCTCGTGATCCCGGTGATGCTCTTCAATGTCAGGCGACTTCGGCGGGAGGCTCGGCGATGACCACCCAAGTCGAAGTGGTGAAGGCGAAGCAGTCGCTCGGGGGGCGGGTGGCCTCCGTCCTGAGCGGGACCGCCGTACGCGTCTTCCTCACCGTCGTCGCGCTCTTCTGGCTGGTGCCGACGGTCGGTCTGCTGCTCGGCTCGCTGCGCAGCTCGGCCGACATGGCGGAGAGCGGCTGGTGGAAGGTCTTCTCCACGCCGTCGCAGATGACGCTGGACAACTACACGAACCTCCTCAAGGACGAGACGATCACCGACTCGATCCTGTCCAGCATCATGATCACCGTCCCGGCGACCCTGCTCGTCGTGATCATCGGGTCCCTCGCCGGATACGCCTTCGCCTGGATGGAGTTCCCGGGCCGCGACTGGTGGTTCATCGGCGTCGTCGGGCTGCTCGTGGTGCCCGTGCAGGTGGCGCTGCTTCCGGTGTCGAAGATCTTCGGCGCGATCGGCATCTTCGAGACGACGATCGGCGTGGTCGTCTTCCACGTGGCCTTCGGACTGCCGTTCGCGATCTTCCTCCTGCGCAACTTCTTCGCGGAGATCCCGCGCGAACTCCTGGAGGCCGCGCGCCTGGACGGAGCCGGCGAACTGCGGCTCTTCTTCCGGGTCGTGATGCCGCTCGGCGCGCCCGCGATCGCATCGCTCGGCATCTTCCAGTTCCTCTGGGTCTGGAACGACATGCTGATCGCGCTGATCTTCGCCGACTCCCAGAGCCCGCCGATCACGGTCGCGCTCCAGCAACAGGTGCGGTCCTTCGGCGACAACGTGCAGATCCTGGCACCGGGCGCGTTCATCTCGATGGTGATCCCGCTGGCCGTGTTCTTCGCGTTCCAGCGGCAGTTCGTGTCCGGCGTGATGGCGGGTGCGGTGAAGTAGCCGACCACGAGCCGACACAGGCACTTGCGTTCGACGAGTGAGGCGGGCCCCGCGCCGGGTCCGCCTCACTCGCGTCGTCCCCCGTATGCCGCATACGACGTAACCCGACCGGACGTCCGGGCGTTTTCGGGCAGTATGCCCGCGTCTACCCATGGATGTGCCTTGCCCCGGTTCAGTGTCATCGTTCCCGTGTACAAGGTGCAGGCATATCTGCATGCATGCCTCGAATCCGTACTCGAGCAATCGTTCACGGATCTTGAGCTGATCGTGGTCGACGATGCCTCCCCCGACGCGTGCGGCGCCCTCATCGACGAATGCGCGGCCCACGACACCCGGGTGAAAGCCGTCCACCTCAAGGAGAACGTCGGCCTGGGCCGGGCCCGCAACGCCGGCATGAAGCACGCGAGCGGCGACTACCTCATCTTCCTCGACAGCGACGACACCCTCACCCCGGACTCCCTCCACGCGATCTCCGACCGCCTCAAGGAGACGGACGAACCCGACGTCCTGCTCTACGACTACGCACGTGTGTTCTGGTCGGGCGAAACCGTGCGCAACCAGTTCGCGAGCGTGCTCAGGGAGGAGGGCCGGGCCCCGTTCCGGCTGATCGACCGACCCGGCCTGCTACGCCTCCTGATGGTCGCCTGGAACAAGGCATACCGCCGCGACTTCATCGAACGCGAGGCCCTGGCCTTCCCGCCCGGACTCTACGAGGACACGCCCTGGACCTATCCGGTCCTGATGAAGGCGGACACGATCGCCACCCTCGACCGGGTCTGCGTGCACTACACGCAGCGCCGCAGGGGCAGCATCCTGCGCACCACGACCCGCAGACACTTCGAGATCTTCGACCAGTACGAGCGGGTCTTCGCGTTCCTCGACGAGCACCCGGAGCTCTCGGCGGCCTGGCGGCCCGTCCTCTTCCGGCGGATGATCGACCACTACTCGACGGTCTTCACCAAGCACGACCGGCTGCCGCGCGGCAGCCGCGCCGCGTTCCTGCGCAAGGCCCGCACCCACTACCGCCGTTACCGCGTCCCCGGCACCCGCCCACGCGCCAGCACCCGCGTGCGGCACGGCCTGGTCCGCCTCGGCACGCACCGCACCTACCGCGTCCTGTGGACGGCGCTGCGGGTCAGGTCGAGGGCCAAGCGGTACGTGGCGAGAACGCGGCGCCGAGCCAAGGGCGCCGTGTTGCAACTGCACTACCGCGTCCAGCTGCGCCTGCCGCTGCGCGCCGACCGCGCGGTCTTCTCCTCGTACTGGGGCCGTGGCTACGGCTGCAACCCCGGCGCCCTGGAGGCCGCGCTGCGCGAGCACGCCCCGCACGTGCGCACCGCCTGGATCGCGGACCCGGCCCACCACCACACCCTGCCGACGGCCACCCGCAGGCTGCGCCCCGGCACGGCCGCGTACTGGAGCGCCCTCGCGCGCTCCAAGTACCTCGTCAACAACGTCAACTTCGACCGCAGGCTCGTCAAGCGCCCCGGCCAGATCATGATCCAGACCCAGCACGGCACACCCCTGAAGCTGATGGGCCTCGACCTCCAGGACCGGCCGGCCGCCGCCCGGGACATGGACTTCGGCGCCCTCCTGCGCAACGCCGACAAATGGGATTACGTCCTGTCCTCGAACCGCCACTCCACGCTGGTCTGGGAGCGCGTCTACCCCGCCTCGTTCACCACGCTCGAGTACGGCTATCCGCGCAACGACATCTACCAGCGGGCGAGCTCCGCCGACGTGGCCCGCGTGCGCGAGTCCCTCGGCATCCCGCACGACGCCGTCGCCATCCTCTACGCGCCCACCCTGCGCGACTACCGCCACTCGCAGCTGCGCTCCCTCGATCTGGAGCGGCTGCTGCGAAGCCTCGGCCCCCGCTTCGTCGTCCTGACCCGCGCCCACCACTCGTACGGGGAGCCCCTGGCGCCCTCGTCGGACCGCCTGATCGACGTGTCGGACCACCCCAGCGTCGAGTCCCTCTGCCTGGCCTCCGACGCCCTGGTCACGGACTACTCGTCGCTGATGTTCGACTACGTCAACCTCGACCGCCCCGTCGTCCTGCACGCCACCGACTGGGAGGCGTACGAGGCGGCCCGCGGCACCTACTTCGACGTGCGCGCGTTCCCGCCCGGCGCGATCGCCCGCAGTGAGGACGAACTCACCGACATCTTCGCCACCGGCCACTGGCGCGGATCGCGCTCGGCCCAGCTGCGCGCCGCCTTCCGAAACCGCTTCTGCGTGTACGACGACGGTCGGGCCGCTGAACGGGTTGTGAGGCATGTGGTGCTCGGGGAGACAGGGGGTCTACCGTCTGTGGCGCCACTTGCGGACCGGCACCCGGCGCCGGCCGCGGGGGTGGCCGACGAGCCGCTGCCGCGGGTCGACGCCGCCCCGCCCGCTCCGCGTTTCTAGCCCCCCGCACCGTCCTCCTTCCCCCATCCCCGGGACCAGACATGCGACACGCTTCCGCCAACACCGGCCGGCTTCCGCGTCCGCGCCGGCTCTCCGACGTGAAGGGGTGGTTCCACCCGGTCGACCAAGTGCTCTTCGACTGGATCCTGAGCCGCCAGCGCGACCACGAGCAGCGGGGTGATCTGCTGGAGCTCGGCGCGTACATGGGCAAGAGCGCCATCTTCATGGGCGGGTATCTGCGGGCCGACGAGACCTTCACCGTCTGCGACCTCTTCGACTCGCCCGCCCCCGACGAAGCCAACTCCGCCGAGATGGGCCGCTCGTACGCCACGCTGACGCGCCGTGCCTTCGAGGCCAACTACGGCGCGTTCCACGACGGTCTGCCGCGGATCGTCCAGGAGCCGTCGTCGGGGATCACCGCGCACGTGGCGGCGGACAGCTGCCGCTTCGTGCACATCGACGCCTCGCATCTGTACGAGCACGTCCACGCGGACATCGCCGCCGCCGAGGAGGTGCTCGGGCAGGACGGGATCGTCGTGCTCGACGACTTCCGCGCCGAACACTGTCCGGGTGTGGCCGCGGCGACCTGGGGCGCGGTGGCGAGCTCTGGGCTCAAACCGCTGTGCATCACGGCCACCAAGTTCTATGGCACGTGGGGGAGTTACGACGCGATCCACGCCGATCTCGCCACGTTCCTGAAGGGGCGGGACGACATGTGGCACGGCGCCGAGGAGGTCGCGGGCTTCCCGATGATCCGGATCAGCGGCAAGAAGGCGAGGTCGCCCGAGCACCCGGTGTCACGCCACGCGGACGAGGAGGTTCCCGAACTGCCGGACAAGGCGCCCCAGCCGGCCGCGGCAGGAGCCGGGGGCCGGGCCAGGGGCCTGCTGTCGTCGCTGCTCGCCCGCTCGGGCCGTTCTTGACGGCGGTGTCACCGCTCGAGGAGCTCGAACAGCTCCTCCCATCGCTCAAGGACCCGCGCCTCGGAGAACCGCTGCACGTTCCTGCGGGCCCGCTCCCCCATCGCGTCCCGCAGCCGCGGGTTGCCGGTGAGGCGCAGGAGGCGGTCGGCGAGGGCCTCGATGTCACCGGCGGGGGCGAGCAGGCCGTCCTCGCCGTGGCGCACGATCTCGCGGACGCCGGGCGCGCAGTCGAAGGCCGCGCACGGCACCGCGCTGGCCATCGCCTCCATCAGGGCCAGCGGGAAGCCCTCGCCGCGGGACGACTGCACGAAGAGGGAGCTCTCGGCGAGCACGCCGGGCACATCGCTGGTGCGGCCGCGCCACTGGACCGAACCGTCGAGGCCCAGGCGCGTGCACTGCCGCCTGAGGCCGGCCTCGTCCGCTCCGGCGCCGTAGATCCGCAGCGTCCAGTCGGGGCGGTGCGGGGCCACGAGCGCCCAGGTGTCGACGAGCATGTCGACGCCCTTCTGGTCGGCGAGCCTGCCGATGCTGCAGACCACCTTGCCCTCGCGCCGTGAGGGCACTTCGGGGAGGTGGGCCAGGGCGTTGGGCATCGCGCCGACGTTGTGCATGCCGTCGGTGATCCAGTCGTCGGCATCCTCTTGGGTGAGCGCGAGCCAGCGGTCCACCGAGGGATAGCTGCGCTTGACGGCGCGGTAACGGTGGCAGGCGCGGGTGTAGGCGTACGACTCGTGGCTCATGCCGATGATGCGCAGGCCCGCGGTGTCCGCCTCCCTGATCCACTCCATCGGCCAGACCTGCGTGACGATGGCGACCGCTCCGGGACGCGCGGCACGGAAGAGCTCGGAGAGCCGGTCGACGGTGCGGCGCTTGGCGGTGACCCGGGCCGCCTCGCGGCGGCGCGCCACCACGTTGAGGCGGCCGAGGCCGCGCGCCGGGCGCGGGCTCGCGGGATGCTCGTCGTAGAGGCTGGTCACGGGGTAGCCGCGGTCGTCGGGGAGCGCGAGTTTCAGCTCGGCCTCGTGGACGCCGATGACGTGCACCCGGTGGCCGTTGCCCTGGAAGAGCCTGGCCATCTGGTGGGCCCACGCGGTGACGCCGCCGAGTTCGTCGACGGTGTTCGCCACGAGGAAGAGGTCGCGGCTCTTCGTCGGGGCCACGATCCTGTTGGTCGCGATCGTCGTGGTCATGCCCCGCCCCTCTGCTCCGTGTCTCCTGCCTGCTCCCCCGACCGTTTCCCGAAGAGCGTGTCCACCACGTCGGCCGCGGCCCGCCCCTGGTCGTACGCGCCGAACCGCGCGGCGAACGCCCGCCGGGGCCCGGCCCACGAGGCGTCGGCCTGCTTCAGCGTGGCGAGCACGCGCAGCAGCTCGTCCTGCGTCTCCACGACGGGCCCGCCCGCGTCGTCCCGCAGCGCGAAGTAACTGCCACGCTCGGCCGCGTACGCGTCGAGGTCCGGCGCGAAGTGCACCAGCGGCCGGTTCAGAAGCGCGAAGTCGAACATGATCGACGAGTAGTCCGTCACCAGGACGTCGGCGAGGCAGAGCAGCTCGCTCACGTCGTGGTGCGCCGAGACGTCGACGACGGTGCCCGGCGGGCAGATCGGCAGGTCGGCCGTCTCCGAGTAGTGGGCGCGCACCAGGAGGACATGGGTGTCGCCGAAGCGGGCGGCGAACTTGCGCACGTCGAGCGGCAGTTGGACCGGCTTGTTGTTCTTGGGCAGCCCGCGGAACGTCGGCGCGTACAGGACCACCGTCTTGTGGTCGGGGATGCCCAGGTCGGCGGCCACGGACGGGCGGGGGAAGCGGCCCGACGCCTCGTCGCGGGCGCGCGCCGCGACCAGGCGGTCGTTGCGCGGGTAGCCGCAGCGCAGCAGCCGGTCATCGGGGATGCCGTAGGCGCGGGCGAGGGTGTGCACGTCGTGTTCGGAGCGCACCAGGAAATGGTCGAAGCGGTCGACGGCCTGCCGCAGGTGTTCACGCTGCGGGGCGTTCTGCGTCTTCAGGCGCGCCTCGTCGAAGCCCATGCGCTTGTACGCGGAGCCGTGCCAGGTCTGCAGATACGTGGTGTGGCGCGGCTTGTCCAGGGCGTGCGGGAAGCCCTGGTTGTCGATCCAGAACTCGGCGCGGGCCAGGGCCCACAGATACCGCCAAGACCAACGGCGCACCAGGCGGGCGGAGTCGGGGTAGCCGTCGGCCGAAGTGGCGTACGCCCAGGTGCAGCGCAGCCGCAGCCCCCGGTCGACGATCTCCTGGTGGATCGCGCGCGGGCTGTCTCCGTAGCACCTGCCCATGTGGCTCTCGAAGACGACCGAGCCCTTGCTGACGGGGAGGCGCCGCAGCACCCGGCGGTAGACGCGCAGCTTGACCCCCTTGCCGCTGAGCCCGTCCCACCGCTTGCGCAGGGCACGCAGCCTGAGCCGCAGTTTGCGCGCGGGCCGGAAGTGGGTGGCGTAGTGCAGTGCCGCGCGCAGCGTGCGGGCGGCACGATGGCGGGGCATGAGGCGCAGCTCCAGTGTGTTCGCACCGGTGACGGTGACGCCTTGGCCCTGCCCCACGGTCTCCGGTTCGGCGACGAGTTCGGTGGTCATGTCCTGGCCCTCGGCGGAGAGTTGGAGCCGCGGATCCCATGCGCGGTCGCCGACACCGAGATCCCGCAGCCGGGCGGTGAGGACCACGGTGGCCCGCCAGAGGACCGCGCCGCCGTCGTAGTGCACCTCGTCCACGGGTACGCGGAAGCCGCGCCGCCCCGTGCCGTGTGCCCGCACGTCGAGCCAGGCGGTGAGCGGCGGCCGGTCGGGCGCCAGGCCGCCGGGGAGTACGACCCGGCCTTCGAGGACCGCCTTGCCCGCCTCGACGTCGCACCTGGTGAGGCGGTTCAGGAGGCGTACCTCCGTCAACTCCTGGTGCTGGTGGCCGAGTTCCGTGACGTCGAGCAACTCTCGTACGCGCGGGTCGTCGAGGCCGTCCGCGCGCCAGTAGACCTTCCCCTCCCGCTCGGTCAGCTCCGAGACGACGGTGCCGGGCCGCGCGAGCGCGTACGCCGCCGCGAGGACGCCGTCCGTGTCGCCGTCCGCGAGCAGCCGTACGCACACGCGCTCCACGGGGGCGAGGGCGTCCAGGGCGCGCACGTCCACGCGGCCTTGGAGGTGCGGGGCGGTCCCGTCGGTGGCGCGGCGCCGCTCATCGGCGGTGAGCTGGGGGAACGTACGGGCACAGGGCAGCACGTGGTCGACGAGGAAGGACCGCTCGCGCCGGTCGGCCAGGTCGAGGCGGCCCAGGCTCACCAGGAGTCCGGCGACACGGGCGTTGGCGGCGGCGAGCGCGGGGGTCTCGCGCTCGGGCGCGGACGGTGCGCGGTGGGTGGTGATCAGGTTCGGGACGAGGGTGAGCACGCGGGCCCCGAGGGCGGCCTCGACGCCGAAGAGGACCTCGCTGTGGTCGAGGTCCTGCGCGTACCGGAGCCGCAACCGGTCAAGGACGTCACCGCGGACGCAGAATCCGGTGACCAGCGAGTCCCTGGTGATGAGTTCGGGGGCGTCGGAGAGGTTCTCGATCCTCCGTGTCCTGGCGTGCAGCGGGGCCTGCCAGCCGGGCCCGCGCTCCTTCTTGCCGCTGCCGCCCGTGAGCCGCGTCCAGCGTCCCGCCACCAGGTCGGCCCCGGTGGAGCGCGCGGCGTCGAAGAGGTTGCGGCAGGCGTGCTGCTCCAGGAGTTCGCCGTCGCCGAGCACGATGACGTACCGCCCGCGTGCCGCGTCGAGCCCGAGGTTGCGCGCGGCGGCGACCGGCAGCTCACCGTCGGCGCGGACCAGGCGTACCCGGTGCGGCTGGTCGGCGGCGAGCTCCCGTGCCGCGTCGCGGGCGGGGCCGTCCGCGCCGGGGTCGACGACAACCGCCTCGACGTTGGCCATCGTCTGGTCGAGCACGGACCGCACCGACTGCCGCAGCGCCTCGGCGTCCGTGCCGGCGACCACGACGCAGCTGACGTCGTGCAGGTCGGGCGTGCTCATGCGCGGCCTCCTTCGAGCAGGGCGTCCGCCACTCCCGCTGCCGCGTTCCCGTCGTCCAGGTCGCAGAAGACCTCGCGGAACCTGTCGTACTTGTCGGCGTACGCGGCGGTGGCCGCCAGCGGGTCGCGCAGCGCGGCGATCACCTCGTCGCTCGTGGCGAGCAGCGGGCCGGGTGCCTGCGCCTCGAAGTCGAAGTAGAAGCCGCGCAGGGTGTCGCGGTAGTGGTCGAGGTCGTGGGTGTGGAAGAGCATCGGGCGCCCGGTCTGCGCGAAGTCGAACATCAGGGACGAGTAGTCCGTCACCAGGACGTCGCTGATCAGGAGCAGTTCGCTGACGTCGGGGTGGCGTGTGACGTCGCGGACGAAGTCCGAGCCGGGGACGGTGCCGCCGACGAGGTAGTGCCTGCGCACCAGGAGCACCGTGTCGTCGCCGACGGCGCGCTCGGCTGCGCCGAGGTCGAGTGGGAGGTCGAGGGCGTAGCGGCCCGCCTGCTTGGGCTGGTTCTCGCGCCAGGTGGGCGCGTACAGGACGACGCGTCTGTCCTCCGGGATGCCGAGCCGTTCGCGTACGGAGGCGGCGACCTTCGCGCGGTCGGCGGCGTGCAGCAGGTCGTTGCGCGGATAGCCGCGTTCCAGGACCTCGCCGGTGTAGCCGAAGGCGCCGCGCAGGAGTGGCGTCGAGAAGCGGTTGGGGGAGACCAGCAGGCTCCACTGGTCGGCACGTCCCGGCAGGGTCGCCATGTAGGCGCGGTCCGCGGAGGCGTGACCCGCGAGGTCGCGGCCGATGCGCTTGAGCGGGGTGCCGTGCCAGGTCTGGACGACGTACTGGCCGTCGGCACGCTCGAACCATTCGGGCAGCTGGGTGTTGGTCACGATGTACCGGCAGCGGGCGAGGGCCTCATGCCACTCGGCGCTCCACAGGGCGAGCGGCGTGGCGCTCTCGGGCAGCGCCACCTGCTGGTCGCGGACCACCCACAGGTGCTCCAACTCGACGCCTCTGGCGACCAGTTCCTCGTGTACGGCGCGGGGCGAGTCGGAGTACTGCCGTCCGTCGAAGCTGCAGTACAGGACGGCGTCGCGCAGCGGTCCGCCGCGCCGGGCCGCGTACTCCTCGCGCAGTTTGCGCTGGCGCGGGCCGCCCCGGTCGGCGACGGGGAGGGAAGAGCCCGCGCGCAGGTGGAGGCCGTCGTGGGCGTGGCGCTTCAGGCTGATCTCGCGGCCGGACCTGGTGCGCACGAGGGGCAGTTCGCGGCCCTTGCCCGGGGCCACGCACACGGCGGTGTACTGCTCGGGGTCGCTCTCACCGGGCGCGCGCAGGAAGAGGTTCCAGCGTCCCTCGGCGAGCGGCAGGGTCCCTCCGGGTCCGGGCACGGCCTCGGGCCGCAGCGCCGCGGTGAACCGCCCGCCCTCGATCCGCACCGGCACCACGGCCTCGTCGCCGTGGCCCGCGTGCACGAGGACCAGCTCCCCGGCGCGGGTCCGGGCGTCGGGGTGGCTGCCCTCGACGATCAGCTCGTCGTCCCAGGTCACGGTGTCGGCGAGCGGCCGCACGGTCTGGTCGCGCAGCTCCAGGTTTCCCGACGCGTTGGCGAGGACGAGGAGTTCACGCCCCGGGAGGAGGGCGTACCGCCCGGCCGGCACGTCGGGGCAGGTGGCGAGCGGTGTGCGGTCGCCGCCCTCTCGGATCACCGAGACGCCCCACGGGTCGGCTTCGCGCGGCTCGCCGGTGCGCTCGTCCTCGGCGGCGTGGAAGAGGCCGAGCGGTACGTCGGCGCTGAAGTCGCGGCCGTTGACCAGAGCGGGGACGTGGTGCGTCTCCTTGGTGGCCCAGTTCTCCACCCGCAGGGTGTCGACGCCCTGGGACTCCCCCGGCGCGAGCCGCCCGTGCAGCCGTACGGTGCCGCCGCAGCCCTCGTGCGTGACGAGCCGCGCCGCCACCCGCTCCGTGCGCAGCCTCAGCCGCCCCTTGCTGACGGTGACGGCCACCCGCAGGAACTCCTCCAGATACCGCACGGGAAGCCGCGGCGGGCTGCTCGTCCTGACCGGCCCGGTGCGCGGCAGGAGGGCGCTGACCACGCCCATCTCCAGCTTCCAGGTGGTGCTGCGCCGCTTGGTGACGGTCCTGCGGGGGTCGATGACCGTCTCGAACCCCGACCGGTCGTAGCTGTGCAGGCCCTGTCTGGAGCGGTACGTCGCCTCGCGCGCCCGCACCGTGCGCAGCTTCAGCGGCAGGACGCGCCGCCGCCCGGCCCGCAGCCAGACGACCCTGGCGCGCGCCCCGACCCGTCCCGCGGGCAGGTTGGGGATGTAGGCGTAGCCCTTGAGCCGCAGCCTGCCCCGCTCGTCCCAGGCGATGTGCGTGAGCTGCGCGGAGAGCGGCAGATCGGAACGTTCCAGGGCGACGGTCTCGCGCGGCAGCCCCTTGATCCCGGGGTACTCGGCCCGGCGCCCGCGCAGGCCGCGGACCCGGAAGGCATCGGGGTTGGCCTTCTCGTACGCCATGAAGGTGAGCAGGTCGGTGACGCGGCGCCCGCGGATGAGCTGCCAGCGCACGCGCAGGGCGAGCGGCAGCGCCGCCAGGACCGCGGGGTCGACGGTGTCGGCGAAGGCGTTGGCCTGCTCCATGAAGACGTCGTGGTACGTGGAGTCGCCGTGCGGCAGGGCCTCCATGAACAGCCACAGGTCCCCGGCCAGCACCGTCGTGTCGTAGCGCCGCTTGGCCTCCGCGAGGATCTCCCCCCGCGGTGTGCCCGCCGTCTCGGCGGCCTTCGACGCGAGGAAACCGCTGGCCGCGAGAACGGCGGCGGTGCGGTCGCGGACGGCGCGGGGCTTGGCGCGGCGGGTGGTGATGGAGCCGTCGCGGTCGCGCCAGAGGTAGACGGGCTCCTTCAGTACGTCCACGGCCTCGGCGAGGAAGTGGGCGGGGACCATCACCGGGGTGTCCTCGAAGAGGACGCCCTCCGGGAAGGTGAGGGCGTGGCGGTCCCAGAAGTCCCTGCGGAAGACCTTGTTGCAGGCGATGCGGTCGCCGAGCAGCTCCCAGTCGCGGGTGACGTGCGTGCCGCTGCGGTCGCTCGCCATCATCTTGCGGAACATCGGCGACTGCTCGCTCCGGTCGCCGGAGCGCAGCCGGTGGACGTTGCCGGTGACGAAGTCGGAGCCCGACTTCTCCAGTGCTGCCAGCATCCGCTCGTACGCGTCCCGTGGCACGACGTCGTCGCTGTCGACGAACGTCAGGTACGTGCCCCGTGCCTCGCGCACCCCCGTGTTGCGGGCGGCCCCGAGCCCCGCATTCTCCTGCTCGACGAGACGGAATCTGGCGTCATCGGCGGCGAACTCGCGGGCGATGCGTGGGCTCCCGTCGGTCGACCCGTCGTTGACCATGACGACCTCGATGTCCGGCATGGTCTGCTCGGCCAGTGACCGCAGGCAAGGGGCGAGAAACTCCTCGACGTTGTAGACGGGGACGACGACGGCGAGTCGGGGTGTCATGCGCTGCGCACATTCCTTCCGGAGAGCTGACGGGCACGGCCGCGCGTCCTGCCGAGGGCCACTCGGATAACAACCACCGCCCTTCCGGGTCACCCGCACAGAGCCATTCGAGTGATCGCGCGAGCGGGCCCGGAACCCGGTGGCCGAAGCCGCCGGGCGCTGGGCCCGCTCACGTGCCGCCGCCCGGTCAGGGCTTCACGGCGATGCGTCCTTCGTCCATGCGCAGGAGCAGCAGCCGTTCGCCGGTCTTGTCCATGAACTCGTCGACCGCCTGGCGTGAGCCCTGCCAGTAGCCGTAGTCGTCGATGAGCAGGACGCCGCCGCTGACCAACCGCGCGTACAGGTGCTCCAGTTCGTGCTTGGTGGAGGCGTACCAGTCGGTGTCCAGGCGCAGGATCGAGATCTGCTCGGGTGCCTCGCGCGGGACGGTCTCCTCGACCATTCCCTTGACGTAGTGCACGCGCTCCTTTGGATACGGCACCTTCTCGAAGCCCGACTTGACGTCGTCGAGGGAGGCGACCGCCCAGATCGGACGGTCCTTGCCCTGGAGCTTGAGCAGCTCTTCGGCGGACTTGCCGTCGAGGCGGAGGTCCTCCTCGGTGGGCGGGGTCATGCCCTCGTAGGTGTCGAAGAGGTACAGGTCGCGCTCGGTGACACCGGCGGCGAGCAGCGCCTTTGCGCAGGCCTGCATCGAACCTCCGCGCCACACGCCGCACTCGACGATGCCGCCGGGGATGTCGTGCCGGACCACGTGCCGGGTCGCCAGGATGAAGGCGTTGAGCCGTTCTGGAGAGGTCATCGTGTACGGCTTCACCGCACGGATGATCTCCTTCGCCTCTTCGTCGTAGTCGGCGGGGAGGTTCAGGACCTTCGGCTTCGGCTTGGGTGCCGGAGCGGGCTTCGGCGCCGGGGCGGCCGCCGCTCGCTGGGCAGGCACCGGCCTGCGTGTCAGCTGATATCCGGTCAGTTGCTTCAGAGCGCCATTCACAGCGCGTCGCCATGCCATGGGAGCGGACAGTACGCGCCGAACATCCTGGATGTCACCTTTCGTCAACATGAAGTCATTTGACCTCACTTGTCGCCGAAACGGGCTGTTCGTCGGTCTCGCGCGGCGCCACCACCTTCGGCCTGCCGCAGTCGGCGCGGCCCTCGACGGGCTTGGGCAGCGGGACTCCGTCGACACCGCCGATCCTGTTCGCCCACCAGTTGGTCGTGCCGCGCACGAAGGCCATGGTGAGGGCCGGGTAGTTCTTGGGGCGCTGGAACACGCCGACGGAGTCACCCCAGTAGGCGTGCTTGGCGTCGATGCTTCCGTAGGCGTGGCGGATGCCGTTCATGGGCGGGAAGTCCGTGTACGCCTCGCGGAGTTCGAGCCGGGTGTAGGCGGCCAGGGCGCGGAACCCGTCGGGGTAGTAGCGCCAGCAGTCCTGCGCGTCGTGCACGTGGCCGCGCGAGGGCGCCGTCACGAAGGCGATGCCCTCCGGCTTCAGGACGCGGGCGATCTCCAGCATCGTCGCCCAGAAGAAGGGGATGTGCTCGAACGCCTGCCCGGAGATGACGAAGTCGGCGCTGCGGGACTTCACGGGGATGCGGTACGGCTTCGTCATCACCGCGTCGACGTTGCGGCCGTCGAGCACGTCGACGCCCACGTACTCCGTGTCGCGCCCTTCGAGCAGGGTCTTGTGGGTGCGGGTCTGCCCGTCGGAGACCCGGGCCCCGAGGTCGACCACCCGGTGACGCTTCCCCGCGGGCATGTACTGCTCCACACAGAGTTCCATCTGTTCGTACGCGGACTGGTGCACGTCTCCTCCTACACAGGGGCCTGAACCGGGATCTTCTCGACATCACGCCCGTTTAACGTGTACCGACACAGCTGCGCCAGCCGCGCGGAGTCCGCCGGGCGCACCACTTCCTCGCCGGTTCCTCGACGTACGTGTAGAGCGCCCAGGACAGGGCCGTCACCGCGACGCCGACGCCGAGCAGCGTGAACACCGCGACGTTCTCCGGCTGCGGGCGGCCGTAGGTGTCGATGATCAGCCGGTTGAGGGTCTGGTGGAGCAGATAGAAGGCATACGACCAGAGCCCGAGCAGCACCATCGGTCGCGAGCAGAGCCAGCCGCGGTGCCCGGACAGCTCACGCTGGACGTAGGCGGCGATGAACAGGACGGCGAAGAGCGCCGCGACCGACCGCAGGGCCCAGGTGAGCTGGCCCGCCGCGTACGGACCGAACAGTTCCGCGCGGTGGCTGTGGACGACGGCGTACGCGACGAAGCAGGCGAAGAGCACCGGCGGGCTGAGGCGGAGGCGGTGTCCGCGGCGCAGGGCCAGGGCGCAGGCCATGCCCACGCCGAACTCCGGGAGCCGGGTCACCGGGTGCCGCATGACCCACTCGCTGGCGAAGGGCGAAAGGTGGGTGGCCGTCCACCAGTTGAGCGCCCACATCGCGACGAGCCCGCCGACGGCGAGCAGGGCGAGGGTGCGGGTGCGCAGGCGCAGGACGTGGCGGATCGCGAGCGGGAAGAGGAGGTAGAAGAAGACCTCGACGCTGAGGGTCCAGGCGACGCCGTTGCCGGGGAACATCGGGGTGACGCCGGGGAACCACGTCTGCACCAGGAACAGCGAGGCGACGAAGCTGAGGGCGTCCGTCGGCACGCCTCCCCAGAGGTAGAAGACCCAGATGCAGGGGATGGTGGCGACCAGGTGGGCGGGCCAGATGCGGCCGAATCTGCGCCAGTAGAAGAGGCCGGCGCGGGCGCCGGGGCGGTGCCCCCAGGTGAGCAGGAAGCCGGAGAGCACGAAGAAGAAGTCGACGCCGGTCGCGCCAAGGCGCGAGTACGGGAAGAGCAGCGGCGCGTGGGCGACGCCGCCGTACGCACTGAGCCCGGTGAAGTGGTGCACGAACACCGCGAAGGCGGCGAGGAAACGCATCCCGGTGAGGGAGTCGACCCGGGACTCGGGGGCGACGGGGGTGGCCGGTGCGGGGCGGGTCCGGGTCTGGCGCGGGAGAGCAGTCGTCATGCCGGGGCCCCCTCGCCCGCGCGCAGGGCGGGGCCGCAGCCCGCCGGGCGCATCTCGGCGACCATGGTGTCCAGGACCGGGCCCACGCGTGCGCGGAGTGCGGTGATCCGGGCCGGGTCGCGCACCGCTGCCACCCGGACGTAGTCGCCGCCGTTGCCCTCGCGGTAGATCGGGACGTAGCCCGCGGCGGCCAGACGGGGCTCGGTCAGGCCCGACTTGGCGGTCCAGGCGGCGTGCACGTGGAGCAGTTCGGGGCGTACCTCGTCCAGCAGGTAGCGGCGCAGGGCGGGCGTGTCGCGGGCCGCGTACGCGTCGGCCACGCGGCGGTCGGTCAGGCCCGCGACGTCCACGACCCGCAGCCGCGAGGTCAGCAGGGTGCCGCCGAGGTCGGGCAGGGCGACGGTGGCGTCTCGCAGGCCCAGATACGCGGCGTACGCGTTGAAGGTGTGTCCGTAGCGCTCGGCGACGAAGCACATGGACAGGGTCGGGCGGTCGACGAACCTGCCGTTCTGCGCGGCCTGTCCGGTGACCGAGAGCAGCAGGGCGCCCGCGAGCGCGCAGCCGACGAGGGCACGCGCGCGGGTCTGTTCCGCGCGCCAGACGGTGGCCGCGGCCAGCGCGAGCGCCGTCGCGGCGAGCACCCACACCGGGGTCGCGAAGCGGTACAGGGCCATCCAGTCGCGCCCGAGCACGCCGTACGCCAGGAGGGTGAGGGCCAGCGGGACGAGCAGCGCGGCCAGGGCCCTGCGGGACGGCCCGGGGCGGGCGAGCGCGATGCCGGCGCAGGCCGCGCCGATCAGGGCGAGCGCCCAGCCGCCGTACGTCAACAGCTCGCCGGTGGCGGCGAGTTGACCGAGCCGCGGGGGTTGCTGCGCTTTGGCCACCGCCGTGTTCGGGACCCAGAGGCCGAAGGTCGCGCGACGCCACAGCAGGAACGCCGCGTACGGCAGCGCGAAGGTGCCGCAGCTCAGCGCCACCGCCCGCGCGGCCCGCGCGAGGTGGGCCTTGCGCAGGAACAGCAGGGCGGTGACCGGGTAGGCCGCGGCGAGCACCGCGCCGTCCGGGCGGGTCAGCGCGGCGAGCAGGGCGATGGCCCCCGCGGTCGCGGCGACGGCGGGCCGCAGCAGGGTGCCGCGCACGGCCGCCCGGACGAGCAGGGCGCCGGTCGCGGCGGCCGTCAGCACGTACAGCGGATTTTCGAGCCCCGAGAAGGACCACGCCACGTACGACAGGTTCGCGGCGAGGACGGCGCCGGTCAGCAGCGTCACGGCCCAGGCGCGGCCCGGCAGCACGGCCCGCGCCGTCACGGCCACGCAGGCGAGGACGCCCGCCGTGCAGAGCAGCGCCAGGGCCTTGGGGTAGAGCACCAGGTCGCTGACGCCGAGGAGCGCGCCGTGGTCGAAGAGGCCGAGCCTGCGGCCGGCGACGAGCAGGGCGAGCCAGGAGGGGTTGGAGTAGCCCTCGACGGGGTCGGCGCCCGGCTGCTGCACGGGGCCGAGGCCCTCGTCGATGCTCCGGGCGTAGGCGAAGGTGATCGCCGCGTCGTCCACGATCCACTGGCCGAGCGCGCTGGCACGCCAGGCGATGAGCAGGGTCGCGAGGGCCACGGCCGCGGGGTCGGCCCAGCGGCGGAGGGCGGCGGCGGTCGACTTGCGGGCCGAGGACGGGGTTTCGGCCGGTGGTGCGGAGGGTTCTTTGCGGCGCTGGAACTGCGCGAGGGGACTGATCATTAAGGGGCTAACTTACACATATCGCCCTAAGTCACTCTCGCGTCCGCCACGCGGGTGACCCGTACGCGGCCTCACCCTGCCCTGGGGCGAGCAACGGGCAAAGTGGCACAATGCACCACATTGGGTTCACGCCATGACCCCGGCCCTGCCGCCCGCGGCACGGCGGCTTTTCGCCACCGCACGGACGACCCGCTTCCGGGCGGAACGTGCCGCCGCGGGGCGGGCCGGTGGCCTCCGGGCCGGTGGCGGGGCCCAGTCGCTGCCGGCGCCCGTGCATCTGTCGATCCGGGACAGCCGTACGCTCAACGTCGCCGTCGCGGCCCTCCCCGGTGAACAGGGCGAGGGCGCACATCTGTTGATCTCGCGCGGCCACCGCCGCTTCCGGATCCCGCTCGCCCCCGAACAGCACACCCACGGTGGCCTGCTGCTCGCCGGGACGGCCACCTTGCGCGACCTGCGTGAAGGTGTCTGGCGGCTCACGGTCGTCACCGCCGACACCCACGGACGCGTACGACGGCGTGGCATCGGCATCGAGGGGGACGCCGAACTGCCGCCCACGCCCACCGTCCGTCATGCCCCCGACCCCCGGACCGGAACGCTCATCCGCGTCGTCCGGTGCCGCAGCGGGCGCGCGGCGCTGCAGGTGACCCTGTCCAGGCCGCGCGCCGAGCTCGTGCGGTTCGTGCCCGGCGGTGACGGCATCGTCGTCCACGGGCGGCTCGTCATGGCGGGCACCTCGCGGCGGTGGCGGGCCAAGGCGGTGCGGCGGCGGGACGGGGTCACCGTGCCCGTCGGGGCGGTGTGGGACGGCGCCGAGTTCAGCTTCCGGCTGCCGCTCGGGGAGATGGCGGGGGCGAGTCCGGGGCAGTGGGTGTGGGACTTCCACGTGGAGGCGGAGACCTCCGGCGCCTCGCTCCCCCTCGGGCGCTGGCTCTCCGACGTACGCGACCCCTCGGCCGCCTACCCGACGCCCTTCCGTGTCTTCGCCCTGCCGAGCGGCGCCCTGATCCGCGCGCACGCCCACTTCACCAAGTCCGGCGCCTTCGGACTGACGTGCTGGGACATCTCGAAGGAGACCTCATGAAGATCACGTACCTCCTCGGCTGGGGCGACGAGATGGGCGGCACCGAGCTGGCCACCTACACGCAGGCGCAGCACCTCGCCGACCGGCACGACGTCGAGGTCATCTCCGTCTTCCGGACCCGCCCCGAGCCCTTCTTCCCCGAGGCCCGCAGCCTCCCCGTCCGCTACCTCGTCGACCGCACGGCCTCCCCCGAGCGTCCGGTGCGCGGCTCACGCCTGGACGAGGCCGCCTGCCGCACCCTGGCCGCGCTGCCCAGCGAACTGATCAGGCCCTCCTGGGAGTCCGCCTTCGACCGCCTCTCCGACATCGAGATGGCGACCGCCCTGGCCACCCTGGACACCGACGTCCTGGTAACCACGACGCCCGCCCTGATGGCCGCCGCCGTCGAGCTGGTCCCGGCCAGCGTCGTCACCGTGCACCAGGAGCACCGGCCCACCCAGCGCCGCGGCCCGTCCGGCGAACCCCTGCTCCTGCACGCGCCGCGCCTCGACGCCCTGGTCACGCTCACCGACCGCACCCGCGACTGGATCGCGGAGTCCCTCGGTGCCACCGCCCCCGAGCTCGCGGTCATCCCCAACGCCGTGCCGGACGGCTTCAGGCCGCGCGCCGACGGCGAGAGCAAGGTCATCGTCATGGCCGCGCGGCTCACCGGCGAGAAACGCGTCGACCACGCCGTGCGCGCCTTCGCCGAAGTCGCCGACGCCTACCCCGACTGGACCCTGCGCGTCTTCGGGGGCGGCCACCGCGAGCAGAGCCTGCGCCGCCTCGTCGACGGCTTCGGCCTCCAGGACCGGGTCGAACTCCTCGGCCCCTGCCAGGACATGGCCGCCGAATGGGCCAAGGCGGGGCTCACGCTGATGACCGCGGGGCACAACGAGGCGTTCCCGCTCGTGCTGCTCGAAGCGCTGGCCGCGGGTGTGCCCGTGGTCGCGTACGACGTACTGACCGGGCCCGCCGAGATCGTCAGGCACCGCGTCGACGGACTGCTCGTACCGCCCGGCGAGGTGGGCGAACTGGCCGCCGCGATGAGCGAGTTGATGGGCGATCCGGAGACCCGGCGGTCCTTCGCACGGGCCGCGCGCGAAGGCGTCTACGCCCGCTTCTCCTCCGCCGACGTCACGGCACGCTGGCAGGAGCTGTACTCCCGGCTCGTGGCGCGGCGCGACGCCCCCGAGCGGCTCGACGACCGGGCGGACCGGGTGGCGCTCGGCGTGGCGTCGGGCGGTTGCGGCTTCCGGCCGACCACGCCGTACACCCTGGACGCCGCGCCCGGCGCCGATGAGCGTGCCCGCGAGGACGAGATCGCCGCCGCCGACACCAGCGGCCTGCTGATCCGCTCCGTGGGCCGCCTGGCCGAGCGCCGCGACGACATCCTCGCGCCGGCCATGACGGACTGGAACCTCGAACTCACGGCCACCGCGCTGGAGTCGGAGGACATCCCCTACGTCCTCGTCCGTACGTCAGGCACCGCGCACACGCTCGCCGTGGCGGACGACGAACGCGACGGGGTGCTCAAGGCGCTCTCCGCGTCCCTGCATGGCCAGCCCGTCTACGCCGAACTGGTCCATCCCCGCGACGCGGCCCCCGGTGTCGTGCTCGCCGAGCGGCTCGACGGCATCGGCGAGGTCGCGGGCATCAGGCTCTTCAAGCCGGTGACCACGACGACGCTCTCCTTGCGCCACGGCGTCCAGCAGGCCTGCACGGTGGCGTTCTGGCCGCGGGTCGACGGAACCGCCGGTATCACCGAGGCCCGGCGCGCTCCCTTCGGCACCACCCTCGCCGGGTCCGAGCTGCCTTCGCTCGCGCCCACCGCCACCCTCCGGGTGGGTGACCGCACGTACCCCACCCTCGACGTCTTCGCCCAAGTCCTCATCGGTGACGTCGACTTCCCCATCGACGCGGTCTACACGTGGGTCGACGACTCCGACCCCGAGTGGCGTGCCCGCCGCCAGGCGGCCCTCGGCCGGCCCGAGGACGACACCTCGCCGGACCACGGCGCCGTCCGCTTCCGCAACCGCGACGAGCTGCGTTACTCGCTGCGCTCCCTCGCCATGTACGCACCCTGGATCCGGCACGTCTACCTCGTCACGGCGGGCCAGAAGCCGTCCTGGCTGGACGAGGAACACCCGGGCCTCACAGTGATCGACCACCGTGACCTCTTCGCCGATCCGGAGGCCGCGCTGCCCACCTTCAACTCCCACTCCATCGAGAGCCAGCTGCACCGCATCGAGGGCCTGTCGGAGCACTTCCTCTACCTGAACGACGACATGTTCCTCGGGCGCCCCACCACCCCGGAGATGTTCTTCCTCAGCTCGGGCACCGCCCGCTTCTTCTGGTCGTCCGCCTCGGTGCCCGCGCTACCCGTGTCAGAGGAGGACGAGGGCTACCTGGCGGCGGCGAAGAACAACCGGGAGCTGCTGCGGGAGGCGTTCGGCAGGACGACGACCCACAGCTTCTTCCACGCCCCCTACGCCCTGCACCGCAGCGTCCTCGCCGAGCTCACCGAACGCTTCCCCGATGAGCTCGAAGCGACCGCGCGCAGCCGCTTCCGCTCGAACAGCGACCTGGCTCTGGCGTCTTCGCTGCACCACCACTACGCGTACCTCACCGGCCGGGCGGTACCCGCGGGCATCGCGTACGACTTCGTGGACATCGGCAGCCGCGCCGACCACGCACGCTTGGGCCAACTGCTCCAAGGCCGCAACAAGACGGCGTTCTGCATCGGCGAGTCCCCCGACAGCGAACTGACGGAGGAGGAAATGACACTGGCCATCCGCGCCTTCCTGGCGGCGTACTTTCCGGTGCGGTCGCCGTTCGAGGTGTGAGGGGGTGGGGCTGAGTGGTGCTGGGTGGGGGCTGGGTGAGGTTGGGTGGCGAGTTCGGTTTCCGTAGGGGCGGTCGGGGGCGTTGTGTGGCCGGGGGCGTTGATGGTGGCTGTTGCCGCCCGGCACTCGGAAGTGTGGCGGTTCCGGCGGTCCTGTAAAGGGCGCTCCTGCGTCGCGTCGGCTACGCCGATTCCGCTGCGCTCCACCCTTGACAGGCCCGCCTCCACCGCGAGAACTCTTGCTGGCCGGGCGGCCCGGGGGGGGCGTATGGGGGGGGCTGGGGGGCGGGTTCGGTTTCCTGCCGGGTGCGGACTGGTTCTTCTGGGGTGAGCGTCGGGTGACGAGGAGGGGCCCGGCCGATCGGGGGCGGTGGGGTGGTGGTGCCGGGTGTCATGCCGGGTGCGGACTGGTTCTTCTCGCGTGAGCGTCAGGTGACGAGGAGAGGCCCGGCTGATCGGGGACGGTGGGGTGGTGGCGCCGGGTGTCATGCCGGTGCGGACTAGTTCTTCTGGTGCGGGCGTCACGCGGTGAGGCGGGCGGGGGCTCTTGGGGGTTGGTGGTGGGTGTCATGCCGGGTGCGGACTGGTTCTTCTCGCGTGGGCGTCACGGGTGAGGCGGGCGGGGCGGGGGCTCTTGGGTGGTAGTGCCGGGTGCTGTGCCGTCTGCGGACTGGCTCTTCTCGCGTGAGCGTCAGGTGACGAGGAAGGGCACGGCTGATCGGGGGCGGTGGGGTGGTGGTGGCGGGTGTCATGCCGGGTGCAGGCTGGTTCTTCTGGTGCGGGCGTCACGCGGTGAGGCGGGCGGGGTCTTCTGGGGGGTGGTGGCGGGTGTTGTGCCGTCTGCGGGCTGGCCCTTCTCGCGTGAGCGTGGCGCAGTGGGCGTGGCCTGGCAGGCGGGTGCGGGCCTGTTCGTACGGGGTTCCCGTCCAGGCGAGGCCCGGGTCAGTGGCGTGGGGGCGGAAGGCCGCGCGGCTGGCGGCGGATCGGCCGTGACGCCCACACTCGATGGGCCGGCCGCACAGCCCTCTCCCCCAACGACATAACGGGCATCCCGGGCCTCGCGAGGGGTAACTCGGAGCAGATTGCGAGAAAGTCCCACGTACTGGCGCCCGGACACGGCATGTCGTGGGATTTCACTGCCATCCACCCATCACAAGCTGCCCGCATCGCCGCCCCCACCCATGAACCCCGCCGCGCCCGCCTCCCGTGACGCCCACGCGAGAAGAGCCAACCCGCAGACGGCACAACACCCGGCGCCTCCACCCAAGAACCCCCGCCCGCCTCACACGTGACGCCCGCACCAGAAGAACCAGCCCGCACCCGGCATGACAGCGGCACAACCACCCCACCGCCACCGCCCCCGATCGGCCGGGCCCTTCCTCGTCACCTGACGCTCACGCGAGAAGAGCCAGTCCGCAGACAGCATGACACCCGGTGCCTCCACCCAAGAGCCCCCGCCCCGCCCGCCTCACCCGTGACGCCCACGCGAGAAGAACCAGTCCGCACCCCGCACGACACCGAACACCGAACACTCGGTCTGTCAGCCGTGGATGTTCTCGCTAGCAACCGTCCAGTTCCGCCCACACCGTCTTGTGCGGAGACGGCCCCAGCTCCGTTCCCCAGCGGGTCGACAGCGCCTCCACCAGCGCCAACCCTCGGCCCGACTCCGACTCCGACTCCGCGTCCGCTGCGGGAAGTTGGGCCGGGCCCGGCGGTGCATCCCCTCGCGTGTCCGTCAGCTCGATCCGCAGCCTTCCCGCCGGCCGTCAGCGTCAGCGCCAGGCGGAAACTCCTGCCGGCCACCCGGCCATGCGTCGCCGCGTTGTTCGCCAGCTCGGCGATGACGTGCTCCGCCTCCGGGAGCCGCGTGTGCCAGCCCCAGTCCGCCAGTTGCTGCACGGCCAGCCTTCGGCCGAGGCGCGCCCCCCTCGGGGTCGGCGACAGCAGGATCATGAAGTGTCCAACCGGCAGGGGGGTTTGAGTGATTCTTGAGTTCACGTCACTCAGCGTGGCCGAGCCTGCCTACCCTGAACAGCGATGACTCCTGTGCGTACAGCGACTGTCCACCCTCTGTCCCGGCCTGTCCCGGCTGTCCGGAGTGACGGCCGGGTACGCCTGCCCGTTGAGCAATGACGGTACGTCGGAGGTGGCAGGTATGAGCGTGGACGGTGACGGTACGGAGCGTACGGACGAGCCCGGCTGGGACGTCGAACCCGAGGACGAGATCGCCTCCGTCGTCGAGGCGCTGGGCCATCAGCAGAAACGGTGGCGGGAGGCCGCGGGTCTGCGCGTCGCCGAGTTCGCCGAGGCGATCGGGTACGGCGAGGACCTCGTGCGGAAGGTCGAGCGCGGGGCGCGTATCCCCCGCCCCGAGTACCTGGACAAGGCCGATCAGGTTCTGGGGGCGAAGGGGTTCATCTCCGCGATGCGGGAGGAGATGACCAAGGCTCGATACCCCAAGCGCGTACGGGAGTTGGCCAAACTGGAGGAGCGCGCGGTCGAACTCCTTCTGTACAGCAACCACAACCTCCACGGGCTGCTTCAGACAGAGGAGTACATGCGGGCGCTGTTCGACATGAGGCAGCCCGCGTACACGCAGGACGTCGTCGAGCGGGACGTGGCGGCGCGTCTGGGACGGCAGTCCGTCCTCGGGCGATCCCCCGCCCCCGCGCTCAGCTTCGTCCTGGAAGAGGTAACGCTGAGGCGGCCACTCGGAGGCAGAATGGTATGGCGTCGCCAGCTCGAACACCTGCTGGAGGTAGGGCGATTGCGAAACGTGGCCCTACAAGCGATGCCCACCGACCGCGAGGAGCACGCAGGAATGGCGGGCCTGATCGAGGTGTTGAAGTTCGGCGACGGTACGGCAGTTGGGCGCTCCGACGGTGCGTTCAACGGCCGCCCGGTGTCCGATCCGAAACAGCTCCGAATCCTTGAGCTGCGTTATGGCATCATCCGGGCTCAGGCTCTCCCACCAGGGGAGTCGCTGGCGTTCATCGAGCAAGTGCTGGGAGAGACATGATCCACAAGGCCGCCGCCGAGGACACGTCCGAGCTGAAGTGGTTCAAGAGCAGCTACAGCAGCAGCAACGAATCCGGCGACTGCGTCGAAGTAGCCCCCACCCCCACCACCATCCACATCCGCGACTCCAAGACCCCCCAAGCCCCCCACCTGACCTTCCCCCCCACCTCGTGGTCCGCCTTCGTGGCCCACGCCTCCGAGGGTTAGTCCGCGCTCACAAACAGCCGCCGCACCACCCGTTCCGCCGCGCCCCCGTCGTCGTACGGGCAGAACCGGTCGCGGAAGGCCGCCCGCAGTTCCGCGGTCTCCGGCGAGTTCCATCCGCCCGTCCGGAACAGCTCGATCAGCTCTTCCTCCGTCGTGGCCACCGCCCCCGGTGTCTCCCCCGCCCGCCCCGAGAGCAGGTCGAAGTACGTGCCGCGCGCCAGCCGGTAGGCCTGCCAGTCCGGGGCGTACGTCACGATCGGGCGGTCCAGGCAGGCGTAGTCGAACATCAGGGACGAGTAGTCCGTGACGAGGGCGTCGGCGGCCAGGCAGAGGTCCTCCACGCGCGCGTGGCCGGTGACGTCGATGAGTTGGGGGTGGGCGCGCAGGCCCGCGTCAGCGCCGTAGAAGTAGTGGGCGCGGACCAGGACCACGTGCTCCTCGCCCAGCGCACGCACGAAGCGCTCCAGGTCGAGGCGGGGTGAGAAGCCCTTCTGGTAGTCGCGGTGCGTGGGCGCGTACAGCAGCACCCTCCGGCCGTCCCCGACCCCGAGCCCCTCCCGGATCGCCGCGATCTCCCTCTCCCCCGCCCCGAAGTACACGTCATTGCGCGGGTAGCCCGCCTCCAGGGCCTCGTACGCCGTCGAGGGGTACACCCGTTCCCAGATCTCCGTGGAGTGCGGGTTCGCGGAGAGGCTGTAGTCCCACTGGTCGGTGTGGTCGAGGATCTTCTGGAAGCTGATGCCGTGCGTGCCCGCCGGGTAGCGGCGCTGGTCAAGGCCCATCTTCTTGAGCGGTGTGCCGTGGTGGGTCTGGAGGTAGACCTGGCCGGGGCGTTTGGTGAAGCCTCCGGGGAAGCTGGAGTTGTTGATCAGGTACGTCGCTCTCGCCATGGTCCGCCAGTAGTCGCGCGAGCCCTCGATGACGTACTCGACCCCGGCCGGCACGCGGTGCTTGTTGCGGGACGAGACCACCCATACGCCCCTGATGTGCGGGGCCAGTTCGCGGGCCTTGGCGTGGATGGCGGCCGGGTTGCAGGAGATCCCGCGGTTCCAGTAGGAGCCGTAGACCGCGAGATGGGGGTCGAGGGGGCGGCGCAGGTCGGCTCGGTAGGTGAGGCGCATGGCGCGGGCGCGCAGTTTCTTCTTCTGCTGCTTGAGCCTGCGGGTGAGGCCGCTCCTGCGGGACCGGCTCTTGCGGTGCGCCTCGTAGGCGGCGTACGAAGCCGTGGCCAGGGCGCGTTCCCCCGGTGTCGCCGCCGGGTCAGCCGGGCCGTACGTCCGGTAGAGGCGTGCCGCCCCGCGGAAGAAGTCCTTGCGGTCGCCCGGCGTGATGCGCCCCGCGTCGTCGAGCACGGCGAGCAGATGCCCGGCGGCGTGCGGGACGAGCCGGGCGCGGTCGGCGGGGTCGGCCGCGGCGAGGAGTTCCTCGTACCGGCCGATCAGGGCGAAGTGCGCACGGCCCGGCGTCTTGGCGAAGCTGCCGCCGCGCCGCTCGCGCCAGCGGACGCAAGGCCGGTCGAGGACGGCGGTGCGCGCCCCGGGGGCCAGGGTCGCGCGGCGCACCGGCACCACGTCCTCGTACGGACCGTCGCTGAAGGCGAGGCGGCGCTCCTGCCAGAACGCGCGCCGGTAGACGCGGTTCCAGGGCGCGACGGTGACGGCGAGGGGGTCTCCCGCGAGGTCGTCGCCGCCCGCGCGGACGTTCTCCCACCAGTCGACGCGGTCGTGGCCGAAGAGGAGGACGTCCGGGTCGTCGGCCGCGTCGAGGGCCTCGGCGATCGCCTCCAAAGCGCCCGGCAGGAGCAGGTCGTCGCCGTCGAGGAAGAGGAGGTAGGTGCCGGTGGCGCGGTCCGCGCCGATGTTGCGGGCGGGTCCGGCGCCCGCGTGGGCCGGGAGGCGTACGAGTTGCACGCGCGGGTCGCGTTCCGCACACTGCGCGGCGATCGCGGCGGACGCGTCGGGCGACGCGTCGTCCACGACGATCAGTTCCAGATCGCCGCCGGTCCGGCAGAGGGCCTGGTCGAGCACGGAGTCCAGGCATTCCCGCAGGTAGCCCTGGACGCGATGGGCGGGGACGACAACCGAGAAGCGCGACATGGACACCGACGGTAGCCAGCCGGACACGCCCTGTCGAAGACCCCGCATCACTCATTGGGGTGAAGGGGGGCAAAGAAATTGACCGGAACGGGCAAAGGGGATGAATACGCCCGTACTCCCATGATTGCTCCCCCGTGAAAGGCCGGTCGCCGTGCAGCCCCGTCTCAGCGTCGTCGTGCCCATCTACAACGTCGAAGAGTTCCTGGAGGAGTGCCTGGAGTCGATCGCCGGGCAGACCATGGCCGACCTGGAGGCCGTGCTCGTCGACGACGGCTCCACGGACGGCAGCCCGCGGATCGCACGTGAGTTCGCGGCGAAGGATCCACGGTTCGTCTATGTGCGCCAGCCGAACGCGGGGCTCAGCGCCGCCCGCAACACCGGGGTGCGGCACGCGACCCCCACCGCCGAATACCTGACCTTCGTCGACAGCGACGACGTCGTGCCGCACGACGCGTACGCCCGGATGACCGCGAGCCTGGACTCGACCGGGTCCGATTTCGCCAGCGGCAACGTCTGGCGCCTGAACGAGCGCGGCCGCCAGCAGGCCTGGCAGTACAAGTGGCTCACCGAACCGCGCTCGCGCACCCACATCAGCCGCGACCTGGAACTCCTCGCGGACCGCGTCGCCTGGAACAAGGTCTTCCGGCGGGCTTTCTGGGACCGGCACGGCTTCACCTTCCCCGAGGGGAAGCTGTACGAGGACACCCCGGTCATGATCCCCGCCCACTTCCTCGCGGGGTCCGTGGACGTGCTCAGCGACCACGTCTACTACTGGCGGGTGCGCGAGGGCTCGATCACCCGGCGGCGCACGGACGTCAAGGGCGTGCGCGACCGGATCGCCGCGTGCGCGCACGTAAGCGCGTTCCTCGCCGAACACGCGCCTGAGATGCGCAGGACGTACGACACCTCCTGCCTGCGCGACGACTTCGTGTACTTCCTGGAGGGCCTGCCGATGGGCGGGCCCGAGTACCGCGCCGCCTTCGTGAAGGGCGCCGCCGCGTTCCTGCGCCGCGCCGACCCGGGGGTCATCGCGGGGCTCCCGGTGTCCCTGCGGGTGAAATGGCACCTCGTCCGCGAAGGGCGCACCGCCGACCTGATCGACCTGCTCACCTTCGAACAGCGCAACAACAAGAACGCCTTCCAGGTCCGCGGGGTGGTGCGGCGCAGCGCCGCCTACCCGCGCGGTTCCGGCGGTCACATCCGGGTGCCGCAGGAGATCGCCCGGCTCGGGCGGGGCGAGCTGCCGGTCATCGCCCGGGTGCGGGAGGCCGGTTGGAGCCCCGACGGGCTGCTGCGGATCAGCGGATACGCGTACGTCCGCAATCTGGAGGCGACGCGCCCCGGACACTCCCTCAAGGCCGCCGTCCTCAAGTCGACCAGTAGCCGCACCCAGTTGAGGAGGGTCGCCACCCGGACGGTCGCTGCCCCGCAGGCCACCGAGAACTCCCGGCAGCGGCTGCACTGTTACGACCTCTCCGGGTTCGAGATGACCGTCGATCCCGAGCAGCTGAAGACGGGCGGCCGGTGGCGGCCGGGCAACTGGCTGCTCGGCGTGGTCGTCGCGGGCCACGGTTCGGTGCGCCGGGCCGCCGTACGCCCGCTGGACGGGTCGGCCGCCCAGTCCGTCGTGCGCGAACTGGGCGACGGGCTCCGCCTCGTCCTCGGCTTCAGCAAGGGCCGCCTGGTGCTGCGGATCCAGGAGTACGTGGCGCGGGTCGACACCCATCACCGGGACGGCGACGGGATGGTCCTGAGCGGCCATCTGCCGAGTCACCTGCGTCCGACGGCCCTGCGCCTGACGCACAAGCACGCGGCGGCGGAGTTCGAGTACCCCGTGACGCTGCCGGGCGACGACCGCTTCGACGTACGCGTGCGCCTCGCGGACCTGGAGGACATCGCACCGACCCCGCACCTGGCCCCCAAGGAGGTCGAGCCCCCGCACGGTGACCGCTGGCAGGCCAACCTGGTGCTGCCCGACGGCAAGCTGAAGTCCCTGGCGGCGGCCCTCGACCTGCCGCCAGGGCGCTACGCCTCACGCGCGGGCGGCCGCGAGCTGTGCGCGTCGGCGAACGACCAGGGCCAGCTGGTCGTCGAGCTGACCCGGCAGCCGATTGCCGACCGGGTGGCGTGGAGCACGGACGGCACGCTGACGATCGAGGGCACGGTGTCCGACGCGGGCCGGGACGCGGCGGAACTGGTCCTCCGGCACAGCGGCAGGGACGAGGAGGTGACCGTCCCGGTGGAACGTTCCGCCGGGCGCTTCCGGGGGGTGGTGGCGCCCGGGAGCGGGGTGCTGCGGGAGGGGCGGTGGTACGCGTTCCTGCGGGAGGCGGGGGGTGACACGGCCGCGCACGGCGCTTCGCAGGACGGCATGCCCGTGCGGCTGCTCGCCTCAGTGTCCGCCGCGTTCCCGCTCCACCAGTCGGTGGACGGGCGGGAGTTCACCGTCGACCGCCGGTTCGGTGACCGGCTGCTGATCGAAGCCGGGTCCGTGCTCACCCGCGGCGAGCGGGGGGCCTACCGGCAGCACCGGCTGCGCACCGCGCACTATCCGCAGCAGCGCACCAAGCCCCTGCGGGACGCGGTGCTCTACTTCGACGGCGACTCCCCGCGCGCGGTCCACGAGGAGCTGGTGCGGCGCGGCGCGGACGTCGAGCACCTGTGGGTGACGCAGGACCAGCAGACGCGGGTGCCCGCCGGGGCGAAGGGCGTGGAGGAGCACGGCACCGCCTTCCACGAGGCGCTCGCCCGCTGCCGGCGCATCGTCACCGCGGGCCATCTGCCCGACTTCTTCGAGCGGCGGGACGGGCAGACCGTCGTACAGACCTGGAACGGGGCGCCCCTCAAGCGCATCGGCACCGACCTCACCGACACCCTCTACGCCGACCACGGTCACCTCGACGTCCTGCCGAGGCTCTCGCGCCAGTGGGACGTGCTCGTCTCCCCGAACCGCTTCTCCACACCCCACCTGGGGCGCGCGCTCGCCTACGAGGGCGAGGTCATGGAGGCGGGCTCGCCCCGCAACGACGTGTTCTTCTCCGACGACCGCGCCAAGGTCGCCGAACGCGTGCGCCGCGAGCTGGGCATCGCCCCCGACAAGCGGATCGTCCTGTACGCGCCGACCTACCGGGACCACCTCGCCTACTCCCCCGGCCGCTTCCGCTACGAACCCGCGCTCGACTTCGCCGCGGCGCAGGACGTGCTCGGCGGCGACCACGTCCTCCTCGTGCGCAAGCACCCGCTGACGGCGGGCCGGCTGCCCGGCGCCCGCGCTCCCTTCGTACGCGACGTGTCGTCGCACCCCCGCACGGCCGAACTCCTCCTGATCGCGGACGTGTTGGTGACGGACTACTCCTCCCTGATGTTCGACTTCGCGCACACCGGGCGTCCGATGCTCTTCCACGCCTACGACCTGGAGCACTACCGCGACACGGTCCGCGGCTTCTACCTCGACTTCGAGACCAGCGCCCCGGGTCCGCTACTCGCCTCCACCGGCGAGGTCGTCGAGGCGCTTCGCGACCTGGACTCGCTCACGGCGCGGCACGCGGAGGCGTACGCGACGTTCCGCGAGGCCTACTGCGACCTGGACGACGGGCGGGCGGCGGCCCGTGTCGCGGAGAGGCTCATGCGATGACCACGGCCACGCTCGGGACCCACCGGGAGACGCACGGCGCGACGGCACTGAACAAGCGCAAGCGGTGGCGCCCCAGCCCGTACCTCGTGTTCGGCGGTCTCTTCTGGATCGTCATGTCGCTCGCCTTCTGGCGGGTGCCGATGTGCTGCGACTTCGGACAGCACGCGGCGGTGATCGAACGGCTCAAGGCCGACCTGCTGCATCCGCGGCACCCGATGGCGGACCTGCCGGGCGCGGGCAGCCCGTACTACTCGCCGTACGCGGTCGCGCAGGGCGTCTTCGCGCGGGTGACCGGGCTCGCGGGCTGGGAGGTCGTGAAGCTGGCCGGGCCCCTGAACCTCCTCGTGCTGCTCACGGGTCTCGGCCGGTTCGTGAAAGTCCTGACGCCACGTCAATGGGCGCCCGTGCTGGCCCTGTTCGCGATGGTGCTGCTCTGGGGCACCCGGATGGCGTGGTGGAGCGGTTACCTCGGTCTGATGTCGATGACGGGGAACCTCGCCTACCCGTCGACTTTCGCGATCGGCCTGGCGTTCTGGGCGTGGGCATGGGCGGGTTCGCTCGCGAAGTCGCCCCGGGGCGTGCTCGCGTACGTGGGTCTCGGCGCGCTGTGCGGGGTGATCCTGCTCGTCCACCCGATCTCGTCCGTTGCCGCGGTGATCGGGGTGGTGGCCCTCGCCGCCTCGGCCCGGCGGCCCTTCGCGGGGCTGTGGAAGTGGGCGGCGACCGCCGTGACGGCGGCGGTGATCGCGGCGAGCTGGCCCTACTTCTCCGTCTTCTCGCTCGTCGGTGACGAGAGCGTCGACTGGATCCACCGGCAGCTCTACACCGAGATGCCGCAGCGGTTCTGGCTCGCGCTGATCGGGCTGCCCGCGCTCGTCCTCAGGTTCCGCGGGAACCGGCGCGACCCGCTGGTCCTGATGTTCGCCCTGGACTGCGCGGTCGTGGCGTACGGCTGGCTGAGCGGCCACTACACCTACGGCCGCATCATGGGCCTGACCCTCGTCCCGCTCCAGTTCGCCCTCGCGATCGAGCTGGCGGCGCCCCGCCCCTGGCGCCGGTGGCGCATGGCCCTGGGGGGTGTGGCGGCGTCCGGGGCGGCCGTCGGCTTCTTCACGCTCCAGGCGGGCGCTGTCGTGCCACGCGCCCTCGACCCGGTGGGCTTCGACCAGCCGCCGCGCTGGCCGGGCTACGGCTGGGCGGTGAGCCAGATGCACCAGGGCGACGTCGTCCTGACCAACGGCTACTACCCCACCCGCTCCCTCCCGGCGTACGGCGCCAACCTCGTCGCCCCCGCCTGGCCGGACGCCGCGCTGGCCGAGGACACGCGCAACCACCGCCTCCAGAAGGTGCGCGACTACCTCTCCGAGGATTCGACCCGCGCGGAACGCACACGGATCGTGCGGCGCTACGACGTGCGCTGGCTGCTGCTCTCCCCCGACCAGAAGGTGCCCGAGGAGGCCGTGGTGGTGGCGTGGGGGCCGCGGACGGGCGAGGTGCTTGCGCGGGTCAGCGGCGGGCACACGGACGCGGGCGACGGGAGTAGTACCGAGGCGGGGACAGGAAGTACGAAACAACCCAACACCCCCTAATCGGATAATTACCAGAAACCTATAAAATTCCCCCGTGGATTCCTCTTTGTCTCTCCCGCCCCCGTCGCCCCAGGTCTGCGTCGTCGTGATCGGCTACAACGACGCCGCGCACGTCACGGACGCGGTGCGCTCGGCGCTCGCCCAGGGCCCCGCCGTCCGCGAGGTGATCGCCGTCGACGACTGCTCGACCGACGGCAGCGACGAGCTGCTCGCGGCGCTCGCCCAGGAGGATCCGCGCGTCAAACCCATCCGCCGCGCCACCAACAGCGGCGGCTGCGGCACCCCACGCAACGACGGCATCGAGGCCACGACGTCCGCGTACGTGATGTTCCTCGACAGCGACGACGTGCTGCCGCCGGGCGCGGTGGACGCCCTCCTCGACGCCGCCGCGCGGCACGACGCCGAGGTGGTCACGGGTCTGTGCGTACGCCGTGAACTGCCATCGGGCCGCGAGAGCCCCTGGCAGCCCATGCTCTACGCGAAGCCCCGCCTCATCGCCCGCCCCGAGCTGCGCCCCCGCCTGGTCCACGACACCCTCTGCGTCAACAAGCTCTACCGCACCGACTTCCTGCGAAAGCACACCCTCCGCTTCCCCGAGGGCCGCTTCACGTACGAGGACTTCGTCTTCACGGCCCGCGTCCTGGCCGCGGGCCCCCGCATCGCGCTGATCACGGCCCCCGTCTACGTGTGGAACGTGCGGCGCACCGCGGCCAGGCTGTCGATCTCCCTGGACCGCTCCGGCATCGACAACTGGCGGGCCCGGCTGGAGGCCCACCGCCAGGCCGTCGAGATCCTGCGGGAGGCGCGGAGCGCGTCGGGCGACGCGGGCAAGCGGCTCGCCCGTGCCGCGCGCGCCAAGTTCATCGACCACAGCCTGCGGATGTACGCGCGTGAGCTCACCACCCGCAGCCCGGAGTACCGCCGGGAGTGGTGGACGGCCACGCGCGCGTACCTCTCGGCCTTCGACACGGCCGATCTGGACGCGGCGCCCGCGCCGGGCCGCATCATCGCCCGCGTGATCCTGGCGTCCCCCGAGCCGCGCGACCTGCCCCGCCTCCAGGAGGTGGCCGCCCGCCCCGCGCGCCTTTCGCCGCCCTACGCACGATCGGCCGACGGCGAGACCCCCGTCTGGTCCCCCGACCTCCCCCAGGTGACCCTGGACCACCTCCTCGTACGCCCCATCCGCCTCCTCCCGCTCGCGGTGGACGCCGAGCTGCGGCCCCGCGCGGGCGGCAGCCGCCTCACGCTGCGGCTGCACGAGATGTACGGGCGGGTGGCGGAAGCGGGCCCGACGACGGTCGACGTGGAGCTCGTGCCCAGGAGCGGCGAAGGGCCGGTGCTGCGCCGCACGGCGGCGTTCGGCCCGTCTCCGGACGGGGAGACCTGGCTGACCGAGGCCGTCCTGGACCTGGGCTCGCTCGGCGGTGGCGTATGGGACCTGCGGCTGCGCCTGCACTTCGGCGACGGGACGGCGCGCGAGACGACGGCGCGCGCGGTGGCGGGCCCGGGTCTGCTGCGGCGCACGGCGCTGCCGTCGCTGCGGGGCATCCTGCTGGCCCAGCCGTACCGGACGCAGGCGGGGAACCTGGCGGTGCGGCTCGCGCCGGGGGTGCGGGGCGTCCTCGGGGTGGTGCGCAGGCGGCTCGCGCGCTGGGTGGGCGGAGCCGGCCGCTGACACCGCCCGAACACAGACCTCTGCGACACTGCACAACCATCCAACCGGAACCGCACAACCATTCACCCGGACTCACGGAAGAAGGCTGACTGACGATGACCTGGCTGATCACCGGCGGCGCCGGCTACATCGGGGCGCATGTGGTCCGTGCAATGACGGAGGCGGGCGAGCGGGCCGTGGTCTACGACGACCTGTCCACGGGCATCGCCGAGCGCGTGCCGGAGGGCGTACCGCTGGTGACCGGCTCGACGCTCGATGCGGAGCTGCTGGCCCGCACGCTGAAGGAGCACGCCGTCACAGGCGTCGTGCACCTGGCGGCGAAGAAGCAGGTCGGCGAGTCCGTGGAGCAGCCGCTGCGGTACTACCACGAGAACGTGGAGGGACTGCGGGTCCTGCTGTCGGCGGTGGCGGAGGGCGGGGTCACGTCCTTCGTCCTCTCCTCCTCGGCGGCCGTGTACGGCATGCCGGACGTGGACCTGGTGACGGAGGAGACGCCCTGCCTGCCGATGAGCCCGTACGGCGAGACGAAGCTGGCGGGCGAGTGGCTGGTCCGCGCGACGGGCCGGGCGCACGGCCTGTCGACGGCGTCGCTGCGGTACTTCAACGTGGCGGGCGCGGCGAGCCCCGCCCTTGCCGACACGGGCGTCTACAACCTGGTCCCGATGGTCTTCGAGAAGCTCACGGACGGCGAGGCGCCGCGCGTCTTCGGCGCGGACTACCCGACGCCGGACGGCACCTGCGTACGCGACTACATCCACGTGGCGGACCTCGCGGAGGCCCACGTGGCGACGGCCCGCAAGCTGGCCACCGCACCGGCCGGCACCGACCTGACGCTCAACATCGGCCGCGGCGAGGGCGTCTCGGTCCTGGAGATGGCCACCCTGATCAACGAGGTGACGGGGTACGACCTGCCGCCCACCGTGGCCCCCCGCCGCCCCGGCGACCCGGCCCGGGTGGTGGCATCGGCGGACCGCATCGCCACGGAACTCGGCTGGTCGGCCAAGCGCGACGTACGCGAGATGGTGACATCGGCATGGGCGGGATGGCTCCGGACGCACCCGGGGGCGGCGCGGAAGTAACACCCGCCCACTGGCACGACCACCCGCCTTCGCGACGACCCACGTCCGATCCGGCCTCCACCGCCGACCCCGCCGACCCCGCCGATGCAGAAAACTCCCGCCGAACCGTTCCCCGGCGGTCGCAACATGGGACTTTCCTGCGAACCTCCCCTCCCTCCCCCTCCCCTTCGCTCACCCCCTGTTCAAATACGCCAGCACAGCCAGCACCCGCCGGTGCCCGCTGTCGCTCGGCGGGAGGCCCAGCTTCGCGAAGACGTTGCCGATGTGCTTGCTCACCGCTCGGTCCGACACCGTCAGCGCCGTCGCGATCGTCCCGTTGTCCCGGCCCTCCGCCATCAGTTGGAGCACCTCGCGCTCCCGGGGCGTGAGCGAGTCCAGGGGGTCGTTCCGGCGTCGGGTCAGCAGTTCTGTGACCACCTCCGGGTCAAGCGCCGTTCCGCCCCCGGCCACCCGCTCCAGCGCGTCGAGGAACTCGTCGACCCGCCCCACCCGGTCCTTCAGGAGGTAGCCGACGCCGCCCGCGCCCCCGCCCAACAGTTCGGCGGCGTACGTCTCCTCGACGTACTGGGAGAGCACGAGCACCGGTAGCCCGGGGATCTCCTGCCGCGCCGCCAGCGCGGCCCGCAGCCCTTCGTCACGGAAGCCCGGCGGCATTCGTACGTCCAACACAGCGACGTCCGGGCGGTGTTCGAGCAGCGCGGGCAGTACCTCGGGCCCACTCGCCGCCACCGCCACCACCTCGTGCCCGGCGGAGGACAGCAACAGGACCATCCCCTCCCGCAGCAAGGCGTTGTCCTCGGCGATCACCACGCGCACGGCAGCTCCACATCGATCACGGTCGGCCCCCCGACGGGGCTCGCCACTTCCACGGTCCCGTCAAGCGCCGCGACCCTGCGCCGCATCCCGAGCAGCCCGGTGCCACCCGCGTCGTCGGCACCGCCCCGCCCCTCGTCACGTATCGACATCCTCAACACGCCCTCCGACCGGGCGAGTTCAACCGCAGCCACCGCCGCCCCACTGTGCTTGGCGGCGTTCGTCAGCGCCTCCGCGACGACGAAGTAGGCCGCCGCCTCCACGGCCGCGGGCGCCCTCGGGCCCTCCTCCACGCCCTCCGCACGCACCGCCACCTCCAGCACACTGCTCGCCGCAAGCGCCCGCACCGCCCCCGCCAAACCCCGGTCCGTCAGGATCGGCGGATGGATGCCGCGTACGACGTGCCGAAGCTCGGTCAGGGCCTCCTCCGCCTGGTCCTGCGCGTCCACGAGAAGTTTCCGTGCCGCCTCGGGGTCCTTGTCGAACGCGCGCCTCGCGAGCCCCACCCGCATCGACATCGAGACGAGACGCGCCTGCGTGCCGTCGTGCAAGTCCCGCTCGATGCGCCGCAGTTCGGCCCCGTGCGCGGCGACCGCGCCGGCCCGTGTGACGGTCAGCTCCTCGACCCGCTCGGTGAGCCGCGCGGCCCGCTCCGCCTCCGGCGACGCCCTGAGCAGCGCCCCCGACCAGGCCGCCTCCAGATCCGCGATGCGTGCCACCAGCGGCAGCACCACCGCGCGGCGGCCGAAAAGACCGCACCACACACCGTCGACCAGCACCCCGACGACGAACACCGGCAGCGACACGTACAACAGCAGCCAGCCGTAGACGAAGTGCAGACCGAGCCACCGCAGATCGCGGTACGTCGCCGGGTCCGTGACCCCCGCGCGCACCCGCTCGGAGAGCGTGCCGGTCAGCGGCACGTACGCCTCGGGGATCTCCTGACCCGTCCACAGGGCGACGCGGCGCCGCTTGAAGCCCGCCATCCGGCGCAGCATCAGGACCGTCTCGGGCATGACGCCCGCGCCGACGACGATGAGCGTGGTGACGAGGGTGAGGAGGATGACTCCGACGAAGAGGTACGACGCCAGGGAAAGAAGCGCCGCCACGGCCAGTTGCTCCAGGGCCCGCCTCGTACGCCGCAGTGTCTCCCGCATGGCCATGAGGCTATGCGACCCCGCTCGCACGCGCGGTCGAGGCCGCTCCCGGGCCGGGGTGTAGCTGGCTACACCCCCGCCTCGGGAGAGCGCACCCTCGCCACGCGGCCCACTCCCAGCCAGAGTTGCTCTCGCAGCGGAACACGCCCCGCTCCCCGCACCCGACTTGAAAGGCACCGCCCCATGAAGCCCCTGCTCTGGATCGTCTTCGCGCTCGCCCTGGTCACCAACGTCTCCACCAGCTTGGCCTTCGACGGGGTGAAGCAGGTCCTGATCAGCGTGGGCACCGGCGTCGTCACGCTCGGCTCGGCCGCGGCCCTGTTCCTGCTGCGGGAGAAGCGGGAGAGGCAGGAAAAGCGGGCCTGACCCGGTCCCGAGGCGCCCTCACAGCGCCCGCAGCGCCGCCGCCGTAGCCGTGGCGAGGCTGGCCAGGTAGCCCTTGGGGAGCTCGGCCCGCACCACCACGGACCGCCAGTAGAGCGGGCCCGACACCAGGTCGAGGGCGAGGTCCTCGTCCACCCCGTCCCGTACCTCGCCTCGCGCCACTGCGGCCCGCACGATGCCGTTCGCCACCCCGTGCTGCCCCTCGCGCAGGGCCTTCTGCATGGCCTCCGCGATCTCCGGGTTGCGTGCCGCCTCCGCCTGGAGGTCGGGGATCACCTGCGAGGCCACGGGGTGCCGCAGGGCGCGTGACGTCACCTCGTACAGCAGCCGCAGGTCGCCCTCCAGTGAGCCGCTGTCCGGCATCGGCAGGCCCTGGACCGCTATCGCCGACACCAGGTCGAGCACGAGGTGCAGCTTGGAACGCCAGCGCCGGTAGACGGCGGTCTTGCCGACGCCCGCGCGGCGCGCGATGCCCTCGATGGACATGCGCGCGTACCCGACCGCCGCCAGCTCCTCGAAGACGGCGGCCCTGATGGCCTCGGTCACATCCTCGCGGAGCACCGCCGCGCCCGCGGGCGCCCTGCGGCGGGGCTGTTCATCTCCTGGCCTGCTCGTCGTCATACGGACAGCATAGAACGTGACGACGATACGGTTGCGTTCCGACGTCACATCGTCCTACTCTCGACGATGCGACGATACGGGTCCGTCCCGACGTAACGAGTAAGGAGCCGCGGAAGTGAGTCAGGTCCTCGACGCACCACCCCGCACAGCGGACCCGGCCCCCGACCCGGCCGAGCTCGCGGCCCGCCACGGCCTGACCGTCAGCGGCGCCCGCCCCACACTCCCCGGGTACGTCCGGCAGCTGTGGCAGCGCCGCCACTTCATCACCGCCTTCGCGACCGCCAAGCTCACCGCCCAGTACAGCCAGGCGAAGCTCGGCCAGGTCTGGCAGGTGATGACGCCGCTCCTGAACGCGGCGGTCTACTACTTCATCTTCGGCGTGCTGATGAACACCAAGCACGACGTCCCTGACTACGTCCCGTTCCTGGTCACCGGCGTCTTCATCTTCACGTTCACGCAGAGCTCGGTGATGGCCGGCACCCGCGCCATCGCGGGCAACCTCGGCCTGGTCCGCGCCCTGCACTTCCCGCGGGCCGCGCTACCGATCTCGTTCAGCCTGCAACAGCTCCAGCAGCTCCTGTTCTCCATGGGCGCGCTGATCGTGATCCTGCTCTGCTTCGGCGTCCCGCCGAGCCTGTCCTGGCTCCTCGTGGTCCCCGTCCTGCTCCTGCAGTTCACGTTCAACACGGGCCTGGCCCTGGTGGTAGCCCGCCTGGGCAGCAAGACGCCCGACATCGCCCAGCTGATGCCGTTCGTGCTGCGCACGTGGATGTACGTGTCCGGGGTGATGTGGAGCATCGACGCGGTCCTCAAGGACCAGCACCTGCCGCACGCGCTGAAGGTCCTCCTGGAGTGCAATCCGGCCGCGATCTACATCGACCTGATGCGCTTCGCGCTCATCGACAGCTTCCAGGCGGGCCGGCTCCCGCACCACGTCTGGGCGTGGGCGGTGGGCTGGGCGCTGCTCGCCGGCGTCGGCGGGTTCATCTACTTCTGGAAGGCAGAGGAGACGTACGGCCGTGGCTGACACCAGGAATGACCGGAATGACAACGCCCCCACCGTCATCGTCGACCAGGTCGACATCGTCTACCGCGTACACGGCGCGGGTGCCACCGCGGGCCGCGGCAGCGCGACCGCCGCGCTCGGCCGCATCCTGAAGCGGGGCGGGAAGGACGGCGAGGAGTCCGGCGTACGCAAGGTGCACGCCGTCAGGAAGGTGTCCTTCACCGCCCACAAGGGCGAGGCCATCGGCCTGATCGGCACCAACGGCTCGGGCAAGTCGACCCTCCTGAAGGCGGTCGCGGGGCTCCTGCCAGTCGAGCACGGCCGCATCTTCACCGACGGCCAGCCCTCCCTGCTCGGCGTGAACGCGGCCCTGATGAACGACCTCACCGGCGAGCGCAACGTCCGGCTCGGCGGCCTGGCGATGGGCATGTCCCGCGAGCAGGTCCAGGAGCGCTACCAGGACATCGTCGACTTCTCCGGGATCAACGAGAAGGGCGACTTCATCACCCTCCCGATGCGTACGTACTCCTCCGGCATGGCGGCCAGGCTCCGCTTCTCCATCGGCTCCGCCAAGGACCACGACGTCCTGCTCATCGACGAGGCCCTGGCGACCGGCGACCGCTCCTTCCAGAAGCGCTCGGAGGCCCGCATCCGCGAGCTGCGCAAGCGCGCGGGCACGGTCTTCCTGGTCAGCCACAACAACAAGTCGATCCGCGACACCTGCGAGCGCGTGCTCTGGCTGGAGCACGGCGAGCTGCGCATGGACGGCCCGACGGCGGACGTCCTGAAGGAGTACGAGGGCTTCACCGGCGGCAAGAAGTAACCCCGGGGGCCTCCCGCCTCACCGCTCCAGGAACGCGAACAACTCCTCCCAGCGCCGCACGACTTCATCCGTCGTGTAGCGCTGGATGTTCACCCTGGCCAGCTCCCCCATCCGGTCCCGCAGCTCCTTGTCGGACATCAACGTGTCGAGCCTGCGCGCCAGTTCAGCCGTGTTGCCGAGCCGCGCCAGCAGTCCGTCCACACCGTCCTGCACGATCTCGTGCACGCCGGGCGCGCAGTCGAAGGCCGCGCACGGCACGGCGGTCGCCATGGCCTCCATCAGCGCGAGCGGGAAACCCTCGCCCCGCGACGACTGCACGAAGACCGACCCGCCACGCAGCGCTTCCGGCACGTCGTCCGTGCGGCCCATCCACTCCACGGAGCCGTCGAGGCCGAGGGACGTGCACTGCTTCTTGAGGATCTCCTCGTCCTCGCCGGAGCCGTAGATCCGCAGCTTCCAGTCCGGGTGCAGCGGCGCGACCTCCGCCCAGGTGTCGAGGAGCATGTCGATGCCCTTCTGGTCGTGCAGGCGGCCGATGCTCGTGACGACCTTCTCCGTGCGCCGCGAGGGCACATCAGGCATGAACGGCAGCGGGTTCGGCATGAAGGCCGCGTTGTCCATGCCCTGTCTGATCCACAGGTCGGCGTCCTCACGGGTCAGCGCGAGCATCCGGTCGACGTCCTTGTAGTGCTTCTTCACCCGCCCGAAGCGCGAGCACCCCCGCGAGTACGCGAACGACTCATGGCTCATGCCGATGACCGACATGCCGGTGGTGTCGGCGAGTTCGACCCACTCCATCGCCCACACCTGCGTGACGATGACGACGGCTCCGGGCCGGGCCCGCGCGAAGAACGCGGTCAGCTTGGCGGCCTGCTCGTGCATGCCCTGCTCGCGCCGCGTGCGCTGCCGGTGCTGGGCCACGTTCAGCCGCCCCTTGATGCCGCGGGCCGGTCCGACGCGCGGCGGGTGCTCGTCGTACAGCGTCGTGGTGGGGTACGGCAGGTCCGTGCCGATGTCCTGCGGTACGTCGGGTTCCGTGATGCCGACGACGTGCACACGGTGGCCGCGCCCGACGAAGAGGCGTGCCATCTGGTGGGACCAACTGGTGACCCCGCCCAGCTCGTCGACGCTGTTGGAGACGAAGAATATGTCCCGCGTCTGCTCCGCTGTGTGACTCACTTGCCGCTCCAGTGCGAGAAGAACTGATCGACGATGCTCTTGGCGGCGTCGCCCCGGTCGTACTCACCGAACTCGGCCACGAACCGCTCCCGTGCGGCCGCGTACTCGAGGACATGCTCGTCCAGCGCCTTCAGCGCCCCGAACAGCTCCTCCTCGGTGTCGACCACCGGCCCGGGGGCCCGTTCCCGCAGGTCGAAGTAGGTGCCGCGGCCTTCGTGGACGTACTCCTCGTAGTCGTACGTGAAGAAGACCATCGGCCGGTCGAGGAGCGCGTAGTCGAACATCACGGACGAGTAGTCGGTGATCATCGCGTCCGCGAGTTCGTAGAGCGGCGTGACGTCGTGGTGCGCGGAGACATCGATGACGCTGCCGCGCACGGACGGCGGGAGCACCACGTGGTTGAGGTAGTGCGAGCGGACGAGCAGCACGTAGCGGTCGCCGAACTCCTCCGCGAACCGCTCGACGTCGAAGGGCAGTTCAAAGCGTCCGTGCCGGCCGCCGTGCCGTCGGAAGGTCGGCGCGTACAACAGCACCTGCTTGTCCTCCGGGATGCCCAACTCCGCTGCCAGCGGACCGCGTTCGCGCACTCCGCTCGCGTCCTCGGCGCGCTTGGCCCGCACCAGCGCGTCATTGCGCGGATAACCGACCCTGAGCAGCACCTTCTCCTTCAGGCGCAGCGCCTTGGCGAGGGTCCGCACGTCGTGCTCGGAGCGGATCAGGAAGCGGTCGAAGCGGTCGAGCACCCGCTCCTGCTCGTCCTGCCTGGCCTTGCTGCGCAGCTTCCAGGCGGGCTCGTCGAAGCCCATGCGCTTGAGCGCCGAGCCGTGCCAGGTCTGGATGTACGTCGTCCCGGGCCGCTTGGTGAGCTTGAGCGGGTAGCTCTGGTTGTCGACCCAGAACTCGGCCTGCGCGAGGGCCTTCAGATACGGCAGCGACCAGCGCCGCACCAGCGTGGCGTCCTCGGGGAAGCCCTTCGGATCCCCGGCATAGGACCACACGGCGTCGAAGTCGAGGCCCTGGCGCCGCATCTCCTCGTAGATCGCCCGGGGGCTGTCGCTGTACTGCTTGCCGAGGTGGCTCTCGAAGACGACCGTGCCCTTCTTCACCGGCAGGCGGCTGAACACCTCGTCGTACACGCGCAGTTTGCTCTGCCCGGAGGTGATGTCCTTGCGCAGCTTCTTGGCCTTGCGGACGCCGGACTTGGCGAGCCGCCCCGGTACGCCCTGTGTGCCGCGCGCCACGAGGTCCTGGATCCGGCCGCTCGCCGTCTCCCGCGTGACGAGCCGGAACGCGAGGTGTCCGCGCTGCGAGACCTCGGGCTCCATGTGGTCGGCGACAAGGCGGGTCAGCCGCGGCCGCACGGGGAGCTTTCCCTCGGCGAGCCCCGGGTCGCAGGCGGTGAGCCGCGTCCTGGTGCGCACGCCGTCGGCGGTCAGATGCAGGCGCACGTCCCACACCGCGTCGACGACACCGAGCGGGCGCAGGCGCCGCGCGAGGTCGACGGTGGCCTCCCAGACGAGGGCGTCCCCCTCGTACCGCACGGCGGAGACCGGGAAGCGGAACGTCTGCAGGCTGCGGCGTCGCGCGCTGAACTCAAGGTCGGCGGTGAGCACGGCGTCCGGGCCGACGACGCCGAGCGGGTTGGTGACGCGGCCCGCCATGCGGACGGTCCCCGCGGACTCCTCGTACCGCGTCAGGACGTTGCGCAGGAACATCTGGTCGAGCCGCTTGGTGTGATAGCCGAGCTCGGTCACGTCCAGGACGTGGCGGCCGAGCGGGTCGTCGAGATGCTCGGCACACCAGTACACGCGCCCGTCCCGCTCGGCGAGCGGTGCGGAGACCTTGTCGCGGTTGGTGAGGGTGTCGACGGCGGGCAGCAGGTTCGGCCAGTCGCCCTGCTCCAGGAGGTAGGCGCAGATGGCCTGAATCGGCTGCACCTCGTCGTACGCGGCGTGGTCGATCCCGGCGAGATAGTCGCGGGCGAGCCCGGCGAACTCCTGCCGGTAGGCGGCGTCACGGAACGGCAGGTCGCGCAGGTGGAGCACCAGGTCGTGCTTGAGGTACTTGACGTCCTTGGCGAGCCGCACCTCGTCGAGGCCGCGCTCCGCGAGCAGTGCGTCGATCCGGCGGTGGATCTCCATCCGGTGCTGGAAGTTGACCATCTCGTGGCGTCGGTTGCTCACCGACTTCACCGGGCCCCGCGCGTAGACGTGCCAGAAGTAGACCTGGTTCGGTATGAGCGTGATGCGCCCGGCGGCGAGGTAGGCCTCCGCGATGAACATCAGGTCCTCGTAGAACATCCCTTTCAGGAAGCGCAGGCCGTTCTCGACGAGGAAGTCGCGCCGGTAGAGCTTGTTCGTGGACAGCGTGTCCCAGACGAACAGGTCGGTCAGCTCCTCGACGGATTCCAGGGTGCGGGTCCTGGCGTACAGCCACGGGTACCACTGCTCGCGCTTCTTGTTGCGCGTGTCCATGTGCACCCGTACGCAGAGCCCGGAGACGATGTCGGAGCCGTCGCGCTCGGCGGCTTCGAGGAGGTTGCGGCAGGCGTTGCGCTCCAGGACGTCGTCGCTGTCCAGGAACATCACGTGGCTGCCGACGGTGTGGCCGATGCCCACGTTGCGGGGCTCGCCGCATCCCCCGCTGTTCTCCGGCAGCTGGTAGGCCCGCACCCGCTCGGGGTGCTCGGCGGCCATGCGCTGCGCCGCCTCGTACGAACCGTCCGTGCTGCAGTCGTCGACGATGACGACCTCGACGCCGTGCAGCGTCTGGTCGAGCACCGACCGCACGGCGGCCGGCAGCCGCTCGGCGTCGTTGTAGACGATCACCACGACGGACACATCGGGTCGCTCCCCCGGCGTCCCCCGCTCACCTATCGCTCCCATGTGTCCCTCCAGTCAGATGCCAGCTCCTCCTACTAATTATCGCTAATGCCCGATTAGCACCCTTCGAGGGGGTGTGAATGGCTTACGGAGGTGCCGCTATAGGGTCGCGCGCGAGCCACCACGCGTGAAAAAAGGGGGGGCGCCCCGAGCCATCAGGCCCGGGGCGCCCCCATCGACGTACGACGGACTACGTGTGCGAACGCAGCAGCGTCCGCATCGTCCGCATGGCGACCGACAGGTTCGCCAGGTCGAAGGCGTCCGAGCTCTGGATCTCGTCCAGCGTCGACCGCGACCGGCTCAGGATCGCCGCGTTCTTCTCCTCCCAGGCCTTGAAGCGCTGCTCGGGAGTGTCCTCGCCGTTCCCGGCGGCCAGCACGTCGGCCGTCAGGGCGGCGTGCGCCGCGTACAGGTCCTCGCGGATCGACGCACGCGCCATCGACTGCCAGCGGTCGGCCCGCGGCAGCTCGATGATGCGGTCCATGAGCTGGGTGATCCGCAGCCGGTCCGCGAGGTCGTAGTACACCTCGGCGACCGCCATCGGGTCCTTGTCCGTACGGTCGGCGATCGCCACGATGTCGAGCGACGGGAAGGCCGACGAGAACCCGGCGACGCGCTGCGCCAGTTCGTCGGGGACTCCCGAGCCCACCAGCTCGTCGCGGATGCTCTGGTACCACTCCTGGTCGGAGCCGCTCAGCAGCTTCGGCAGCTCGGTCCAGACCTCGGCGACACCCTGACGGAAGAAGTCGATGGTCTCGGCGAGCTGGAGCGGCTGCGGCCGGTTGTTGAGCAGCCAGCGCGTGCCACGCTCGACGAGGCGGCGCGAGTGCAGCCGGATCTGCGTCTGCACGTCGGCCGTCACCACGTTGTCGAGCGCCTCGACCGCGTCCCAGACCTTGCTCAGACCGAAGATCTCGCGGGCCGCGAGCTGCGCCCTGACGATCTCCTCCAGGGAGGCCCCGGTCTCCTCACGCAGCCGGTGCAGGAACGTCGAACCACCCGTGTTCACCGTGTCGTTGACGAGCACCGTGGTGACGATCTCGCGGCGCAGCGCGTGCCCGTCGACCTGCTCCGGGAACTTCTCCCGCAGGGCCTTCGGGAAGTACGCGTGCAGCAGCCCGCGCAGGTACTCGTCGTCCGGCAGCGTCGTATGGATCAGCTCGTCGGCCGCCGTGATCTTCGTGTACGCGAGGAGCACGGCGAGCTCGGGCTGGCTGAGCCCGCGGCCGGAGTTCAGGAGCTCACGGATCTGCCGGTCGGTGGGCAGGAACTCCAGGCCCCTGTTCAGGTGACCGTCACGGCCCAGGCGGCGCATGAAGCGCTGGTGGGCGTGGAGGAGGGACGGGGACTGGGCGACCGCGTTCGACAGGGCGGTGTTCTGCGCGTAGTTGTTGCGCAGGACCAGGGTGCCGACCTCGTCCGTCATCGCGGCGAGGAACGTGTTGCGCTGCTTGACGGTCATGTCACCGGCGCCGACGACCGCGTTCAGCAGGATCTTGATGTTCACCTCGTGGTCGGAGGTGTCCACGCCCGCGCTGTTGTCGATGGCGTCGGTGTTGATGCGCCCGCCGGCCTGCGCGAACTCGATGCGGCCGAGCTGGGTCAGGCCGAGGTTGCCGCCCTCGCCGACGACCTTGACGCGCAGATCGGCGCCGTTCACACGGATCGCGTCGTTCGCCTTGTCGCCGACGTCGCTGTTCGACTCGGCCGACGACTTCACGTACGTACCGATGCCGCCGTTCCACAGCAGGTCAACCGGCGCCTGGAGGATGGTCTGCATCAGGTCGGCCGGCGTCATCTTGCCGACGCCCTTCTCGATGCCGAGGGCCTCACGGATGTGGGCGTTCAGCTGGATCGCCTTGGCGCTGCGCGGGAAGATCCCGCCGCCCGCGGAGAGCAGCTCCTTGTTGTAGTCGGCCCAGGAACTGCGCGGCAGCTCGAAGAGCCGGCGGCGCTCCGCGTACGAGGTCGCGGCGTCCGGCCTGGGGTCGATGAAGATGTGCCGGTGGTCGAAGGCGGCCACCAGACGGATGTGCTCGGACAGCAGCATGCCGTTGCCGAACACGTCACCGGACATGTCGCCGACGCCGACGACCGTGAAGTCCTCGCTCTGCGTGTCGGTGCCCAGCTCCCGGAAGTGCCGCTTGACGGACTCCCAGGCGCCGCGGGCGGTGATGCCCATGCCCTTGTGGTCGTACCCGGCGGAGCCGCCGGAGGCGAAGGCGTCGCCGAGCCAGAAGTTGTACGACTCGGCGACCTCGTTCGCGATGTCCGAGAACGTCGCGGTGCCCTTGTCGGCGGCGACGACGAGGTACGTGTCGTCCTCGTCGTGGCGCACGACGTCCGCGGGCGGCACGACCTCACCGGCGACCAGGTTGTCGGTGATGTCGAGCAGTGCCGAGATGAACGTCTTGTAGCAGGCCACGCCCTCGGCCAGCCACGCGTCACGGTCCACGGACGGGTCGGGCAGCTGCTTGGCGACGAAGCCGCCCTTGGCGCCGACGGGCACGATGACGGTGTTCTTCACCATCTGCGCCTTGACCAGGCCGAGGATCTCCGTGCGGAAGTCCTCGCGCCGGTCGGACCAGCGAAGACCACCGCGGGCGACCTTGCCGAAGCGCAGGTGAACGCCCTCGACGCGCGGCGAGTACACCCAGATCTCGTACGCCGGACGCGGCGCGGGGAGCTCGGGGATGGCCTGCGGGTCGAACTTCATGGAGACGTAGTTGTGCGGCTTGCCGCCCTCCGCCTCCTGGAAGAAGTTGGTGCGCAGCGTCGCCTTGATGACGGTGAGGAAGGACCGCAGGATGCGGTCCTCGTCCAGGGAGGCGACCTGGTCGAGCGCCCCGTCCAGCTCCTCCAGGAGCCCGTCGGTCAGCTCGGTCCCGGCGCGCTGGCGGTCCGGGGACATCCGCGCCTCGAAGAGCGAGACGAGCAACCGGGTGGTGTGGACGTTGTTGAGGAGGGTGTCCTCCATGTAGTCCTGGCTGAAGGTGGAGCCCGCCTGGCGCAGGTACTTGGCGTACGCGCGCAGGACCATCGCCTGGCGCCAGTTGAGCCCGGCCCGCAGGACGAGCGAGTTGAACCCGTCGACCTCGGCCTCGCCCGTCCAGGCGGCGGAGAAGGCCTCCTGGAAGCGCTCGCGGCCGTCGTCACCCAGGTAGTCGCCGTTGCCGTTCTGCGCCTTGGGCAGGCGCAGACCGAAGTCGTAGATCCACGCGTTCGTGCGGTCCGTGCAGCGCAGCTCGTAGGGCCGCTCGTCGGTGACCTCGACGCCGAGGCGCTGGAGGACCGGCAGGACCGCGGAGAGCGAGACCTGCGCGCCGGAACGGTAGATCTTGAAGCGGCGCTCGCCCGGGGCGGCACCCACCGGCTCGTAGAGGCTGAGCGCGAAGTCCTCGTGCCCGTGCTTGAGCTGCTCCAGGTTCTGGAGGTCGGCGACGGCCGCCCGCGGCGAGTGGTCGGCCTTGTAACCCTCGGGGAAGGCGCCCGAGTAGCGGCGGAGCAGCTCGGCGGCGCGCTCCTCACCGCACTCGGCGGTCAGCGCCTCGGCGAAGCCGTCGGCCCAGGAGCGGGCCGCCTCGACGAGCCGCGCCTCGATGCGGTCGGTGTCGGCGTCGGTGAGCTGCGGGAGCCCGCCGCCCGGCGCGACACGCACCACGAAGTGCAGCCGGGAGAGGATCGACTCGGTGTTCCAGGCGGTGAAGTCGACGCTGGTGCCGCCGAGCTCCTCCTTGAGGATGTCGATGATCCGCAGCCGGACGCCGGTGGTGTAGCGGTCACGCGGCAGGTAGACGAGGGCGGAGTAGTAGCGCCCGTACTCGTCCTTGCGCAGGTACAGCCGCAGCCGTCGCCGCTCCTGGAGGTACAGCACGGACGTGACGATGGAGCGCAGCTCGTCGGGCGGCGTCTGGAAGAGCTCGTCGCGGGGGTAGGTCTCCAGGATCTGGAGCAGGTCGCGGCCGTCGTGGCTGTTGGGCGAGAAGCCCGCGCCCTTGAGGACTTCCTGGACCTTGCGGCGGATGACCGGCACGCGGCGCACGGACTCGGTGTACGCGGCGGACGAGAAGAGCCCGAGGAAGCGCCGCTCACCGACGACATTGCCCTCGCCGTCGAACTTCTTCACGCCGACGTAGTCGAGGTAGCTGGGCCGGTGCACGGTGGCACGGCTGTTCGCCTTGGTGAGCACGAGGAGCTTGTGCTCGCGGGCCTTCGCACGCGCGTCCGCGGGCAGCCTGCTGAAGGAGGGGCTGACCGGGTGGTCCTCCTCCCCGTCGTGCTTCGGGTCGGCCCGCAGGATGCCGAGGCCGGTGCCGGGGACCGCGGCGAGCGAGTCGTCGTCCGTCAGGTCGTACTCACGGAAGCCCAGGAAGGTGAAGTGGTTGTCGGCGAGCCAGCGGAGGAGCTCGCGGGCCTCGTCGACCTCCTGGTCGCGCAGGTCGTCCGCGGTCGGCTCGGTGGGGAGCTCGTCGGCGATGCGCAGCGCGGCGTCGCGCATCTTCTCCCAGTCCTCGACGGTCTCGCGTACGTCGGACAGGATCCGGAGCAGATCGGCGCTGATCTGCTTCAGGTCCGCGCGGTCGGTCTCGCGGTCCGTCTCGACGTGGATCCAGGACTCGGTGACGGCGTCGTGCGGACGCTCCGTACCGGGGTCGGTGAGGACTTCGAGCAGCTTGCCGGTCAGATCGCGCCGTACGACGACCTGGGGGTGGATGACGACATGGATGCCGCGACCCTGCCGTGAGAGCTCATTGGTGACCGAGTCGACCAGGAAAGGCATGTCGTCCGTGACGACCTCGACGACGGAGTGGCTGCACGTCCAGCCGTTCTCCTCGACTGTCGGGGTGTGCACGCGGACGTTGGCCGTGCCCTGCGGGCGGTTCTCGGCAAGCCGGTAGTGGGAGAAGGCTGCTCCGAAGACGTCGACCGGGTCACGGTCGGCGAGGTCTTCCGGGGCGGTGTGCAGGTAGTAGCGCTGGAGGAACGAGAGGGCCATGTCCTCGTCAGGAGTGGCCTCGTCGCCCTTCGACCCGGTCGGTGCCCCATTGGGTAGGCGGCCACCGGCCGGGCTGTTCTCAGCTACCCGGGCCGCCCGTGTGAGCAGCTCGGCTTTGGCTTCGTCCAGCTTGGTCTGCATTGTCCTCTGACTCCTGTCGCGCGCCGTTGCGTGACGTATAAGGAAGTGATCCGGCGTAACGCCACGACGCGGGGTCTCCGGTCGAAGTCGACGTTATGCCGCGGTGAGAGATGAGCGGGCGGTTATCCGCCATTTTCAGCGGTTTCGCTGACCGATGGCCGGGATGATCTGGCTGGCCGCACCGCGAAGAAGCGTCAGCGACGCCCCGGGCACGGATGTCCTCCGTGTTCCCCGGGCGCAGGGCGGGGGCGTACACGCCCCCGCGGGATATCGCGCTGATCACGGGACAAGGCTATCGCCCTCCACCCCGGAGTCGTCATGAGCCGTATGTGTACAAAAGCAGGGGTGGAACTTTGACACTCTGCACAGAGACTTTCGCGCCACTTGTCGGCGATGGCCCCTCTCTGCGGACCGATGGCCCCCTTGGCAAACCGGACGAGCGGATGCACGTTGAGCGGGACGGACGGACAGCGCGCGAGTGGGAGCGAGCACCGAGATGGCAGCCAAGATCCTCATTGTGACGGGCGACGCAGCGGAGTCACTCGAAGTCCTCTACCCCTTCCAGCGGCTGCGCGAGGAGGGGTACGACGTCCACATCGCCGCCCCCGTCCGCAAGACGCTGCGGTTCGTGGTGCACGACTTCGAGCCGGGCTTCGACACGTACACGGAGAAGCCCGGCTACACCTGGCCCGCGGACCTCGCCTTCTCCGAGGTCGACCCCGGCCAGTACGTCGCCCTGGTGATCCCGGGCGGCCGGGCCCCGGAGTATCTGCGCAACGACCCGGAGCTCCGCAAGATCCTCAAGTCGTTCTTCGACGCGGACAAGCCGGTCGCCCAGATCTGCCACGGCCCGCTCCTTACCGCGGCGATCGGCGGCCTGAGCGGCCGCACGGTCACGGCGTATCCGGCCCTGGAGCTGGACATGCAGACGGCGGGCGCGACGTTCAGGGACGCGGAGGTCGTGGTCGACGGCACGCTGGTCTCGGCCCGCGCGTGGCCGGACCACTCGGGCTGGATGAGGGAATTCCTGACGGTGCTGCGGGCGAAGGCGCCGGTGACGTAGGCGGAGCCCAGGCAGGGACCTAGGCGGCCAGACGCTCGGCGACATCCACGGCCTCGGCCAGACTGTCGACCACGGGAACGTCGACCCCGACGGCCTCCAGGCTGGCCCGGCTGTGGGAGCCGCCGGTGTAGAGCACGGCCTGCGCACCCACGTGCGCGGCGGCGACCGCGTCATCGACGGCGTCCCCGATGACGACGATCCGCTCGGCGGCGGTGACTCCTTCGAGAGCCGCGAGGTGGCGCACCATCCGCTCGGCCTTGCCGGCGTGGGAGGTGTCCATGCGGCCGTCGATGCGCACGAAGTGCTCCTCGATCCCGTGCCGCCGCACGATCGGCACGAGGTGCTCGTGCGGCGCGAGCGAGAGCAACGACTGCGTACGCCCGGCCGCCCGCCGGTCGGCGAGCAGTTGCGCGGCGCCATCGGCTAGACCGCAGGCCGCGGCTCGCGCCCAGTAGTGCTTGTGGAACACGGCGTCCATGACCTGCCATTCGGCGTCCGTGGGCAGGCGTCCCATGAGCCGCTCGTAGAACAGCGGGACGGGAACGCAGTAGAGATCCCGATACCGCTCGAGCGTGATCGGCTCGAGCCCGATCTCCTCGAACGAGGCGTTGGTGGACTCGATCACCGCATCGATGTCATGCAGCAGAGTCCCGTTCCAGTCCCACACGATATGCGCCCCACGCGCCAGCTTCCCCATGCCAAAACGGTACCCGCCCAGGACCGGATCCGGGGCAATCGGGCGGGTGGGCAGGAGGGCTTGTTCGTCCAGAGTCGGATGCGGGGCAATCGGGCGGGTGGGCGGGAGGGCTTGTTCGCCCAGAGTCGGATGCGGGGCAAACGGGCGGGTGGGCGGGAGAGGCTCGTTCGTGCAGGGAAAGCCGCAGGGCACCCCAGACCAAAGCCCCGCAGGGACCCCTCAGGCAATCAGCCCAGAAATCTCCTGCGTCGCGAACCACAGCAGCTCGTGGTCCTCAACCTCGCCCCCACCCTCCAGCGCCGCGGCAACCTCCGCCGCAGCCTCCTCCGCATCCACATGCACGGCGGCGACCTTCTTCAACGGCAGCACCCCGTCGACCCGCACCTCACCGAGCGCACCCACGGGCGCCCCCTGCCCAAGCGCACCGTCCGGCACGTCCGCGGCCAGCACGACCCTGCGCCGAGCCGCCCCCGAGTCGCCGGCGATCAGCCCCAGCGAAGCCGCCGCGGCCTGGCTCAGGGCCGCGTACTCCAGTTCCTCGGTGTCGTCGGAGCCGCACCACTCACGCAGCGCGGGCGTCACGGCGTAGGCGCTCAGCGAGGCGGTCTCGGCCCCCAGCTCGCCCGCCTTGTGCACCTCGGCGAGGCGGTTGAGGGTCAGGGGAACGTAGACGCGCATGACGGCCCGCTTTCACAGTCGGAAGCACAAATCCTGAAGGCACCGGAAGCCACCTGAAGGCACCTGAAACAGGCCCCCAGAATACGTCCGGGAGTCCCCCTTCGAGCTGCCCCCCACACCCGCCCCCCGCGTCACCCCACACCCCCGCCCTTCACCCGGCACACCCCAACGCCTGCAAGGATCCGGAGCCCCCCGATCACCCTGATAGGTGACTCCCCGAGCCCCGCCCCCACCACCGGCGCCTCCTTGCATCCCCCACCCCGCCCCCCGTACAAGATCTCCGACGGAAGTTACTCCCCGGTACAACCGCGACCGGGCCAGCGAAGCCGGAGGCGACACGGCATGCAGAAGGTAATGACCAGGCCCCGCTCCCGCCCGGTGACCACCCGCCCACCGGGCCGCACAGACCCCCGCCACCCCTCAGCGACACGCGCCCCGCGCACCGCCCCCCGCACCCCCACGCGCCCGGTACGCCCCCTCAGGACACCGCCCCAGCCCCCACCGCACCCCACGGAGCTCTTCACCGAGCGGCTGCTCCTGGTGCTCAGCGGCCAGAAGCCGGTCCACTGGGCGGCACGCCACATCGCGCACACCGCCTTCGACGACCTGACCCGCCTCGCCGAGCAGACCCCCCTGACCGTCAACGGCCGCCGCCCCACCATCCACCGGATCGGCCACTACGAACCGCGCCCCGGCGTCTACGAGGTGTTCGCGAGGATCGGCGCGGGCCCCGCCCTCAGGGCCCTGGCCTTCCGCCTGCACCTGGGCGCGGACCAGAGGTGGCGCTGCACGGCGGTGGAGGTGGGAGCCCCGGCCAGGTAGCGGCGCACGACAAAAGCCCACGACAAGGGCCCACGGCAAAGCGCACGGCAAAGGGGGCCGAGCGCCACAGCGCCCGACCCCCGAAGAACTGCCCAAAGCCGCCCGCGGCTACTTCTTGCGGCGACGCCCGCCCTTCTGGGCCTTGCGCCGCTCCGCGCGGGTCATGCCATCGGACTCCGAACGCACACCGGCGTCCTCGGTCTCGAAGTCACCCTCGTCGACCCCGCCCTCGGCGTTCGGCGCCTGGAAGTGCAGACGGTCGGGGCGCTGCGGAGCCTCAAGACCCTTGGCGCGGATCTCGGGACGGCCGCCACCGGCGGGAACGGCGTCCTTCTTCTGCAGGGAAGCGCCGGCCGCGGCGGAGTCCGACACCGGAACCTCCTCGACCTGCTGCTCGACCTGGACCTCCAGGTTGAACAGGTAGCCGACGGACTCTTCCTTGATGCCGTCCATCATGGCGTTGAACATGTCGAAGCCCTCGCGCTGGTACTCGACCAGCGGGTCCTTCTGCGCCATGGCCCGCAGGCCGATGCCCTCCTGGAGGTAGTCCATCTCGTAGAGGTGCTCGCGCCACTTGCGGTCGAGTACCGAGAGGACCACGCGTCGCTCCAGCTCACGCATGATCTCGGAGCCGAGCTGCTCCTCACGCGCCTCGTACTGCTGGTGGATGTCGTCCTTGATGGAGTCGGAGATGAACTCGGCGGTCAGACCCGCGCGGTCACCCGCGTCCTCCTCCAGCTCATCGATGGTGACCTTCACCGGGTAGAGCTGCTTGAAGGCGCCCCACAGCCGGTCCAGGTCCCACTCCTCGGCGAAGCCCTCGGCGGTCTCCGCCGCGATGTACGCGTCGATCGTGTCGTCCATGAAGTGCGTGACCTGCTCCTGGAGGTTCTCGCCCTCCAGGACTCGGCGACGCTCGCCGTAGATGACCTCGCGCTGGCGGTTGAGGACCTCGTCGTACTTCAGGACGTTCTTACGCGTTTCGAAGTTCTGCTGCTCGACCTGCGACTGGGCGGACGCGATCGCGCGCGTCACCATCTTGTTCTCGATCGGCACGTCGTCCGGGACGTTCGCCATGGCCATCACGCGCTCGACCATCTGGGCCTTGAACAGGCGCATCAGGTCGTCGCCGAGCGAGAGGTAGAAGCGGGACTCGCCGGGGTCGCCCTGACGGCCGGAACGACCGCGCAGCTGGTTGTCGATGCGGCGCGACTCGTGGCGCTCGGTGCCGAGGACGTAAAGCCCGCCCAGGCTCTTGACCTCCTCGAACTCCGCCTTCACGGACCGCTCGGCCTTCTCCAGGGCGGCGGGCAGCGCGGCGGCCCACTCCTCGACATGCTCGACGGGGTCGAGGCCGCGCTGGCGCAGCTCCGCCTCGGCGAGGTCGTCGGGGTTGCCGCCGAGCTTGATGTCCGTGCCTCGTCCGGCCATGTTCGTGGCGACGGTGACGGCGCCCTTGCGGCCGGCCTGGGCGATGATCGGCGCCTCACGGTCGTGCTGCTTCGCGTTGAGCACCTCGTGCTGGACGCCACGCTTGGAGAGCTGCTGGGAGAGGTACTCCGACTTCTCCACGGAGGTCGTGCCGACCAGGATCGGCTGGCCCTGCTCGTGCTTCTCGGCGATGTCGTCGACGACGGCGGCGAACTTCGCGACCTCGGTGCGGTAGATCAGGTCCGACTGGTCGGCGCGGACCATGGGCCGGTTCGTCGGGATCGGCACGACGCCCAGCTTGTAGATCTGGTGGAACTCGGCGGCCTCGGTCATGGCCGTACCGGTCATGCCGCAGAGACCGGGGGTCTCCTTGCCGTCGTGGTCGTGACGCTTGTAGAGGCGGAAGAAGTTCTGCAGGGTGATCGTCGCGAGCGTCTGGTTCTCGTCCTTGATGTCCACCCCTTCCTTCGCCTCGATCGCCTGGTGCATGCCCTCGTTGTAGCGGCGGCCGGCGAGGATACGGCCGGTGTGCTCGTCAACGATCATGACTTCGCCGTCGATGACGACGTAGTCCTTGTCCTTCTTGAAGAGTTCCTTGGCCTTGATGGCGTTGTTCAGGTAACCCACGAGCGGCGTGTTGACCGACTCGTACAGGTTGTCGATGCCCAGCCAGTCCTCGACCTTGGCGACACCGGGCTCGTGGATGGCGACGGTGCGCTTCTTCTCGTCGACCTCGTAGTCCCCGGTCTCCTCGATGCCCTTGAGGGTGTTGCCCGCCTCGCCCTTGGTGAGACGGGTGACCAACTTGGCGAAGTCGCCGTACCACTTGGTGGCCTGGTCGGCGGGGCCGGAGATGATCAGCGGTGTACGGGCCTCGTCGACCAGGATCGAGTCGACCTCGTCGACGATCGCGAAGTTGTGGCCGCGCTGCACCAGTTCTTCCTTCGACCACGCCATGTTGTCGCGCAGGTAGTCGAAGCCGAATTCGTTGTTCGTGCCGTACGTGATGTCGCTGGCGTACTGCTCGCGGCGCTGGGCCGGCGTCATGTTGGCGATGATGCAGCCGACGCTCAGGCCCAGGAACTTGTGGACGCGGCCCATCATCTCGGAGTCGCGCTCGGCCAGGTAGTCGTTGACCGTGATCAGGTGCACACCCTTGCCCGACAGGGCGTTGAGGTACGCGGGGAGGGTGCCGACGAGCGTCTTGCCCTCACCGGTCTTCATCTCGGCCACGTAGCCGAGGTGCAGCGCGGCGCCGCCCATCATCTGGACGTCGTAGTGCCGCTGGCCGAGGACGCGCTTGGCGGCCTCACGGACCGTGGCGAAGGCTTCGGGGAGGAGGTCGTCAAGGGTCTCGCCGTCGGCGTAACGCTCCTTGTACTCCTCGGTCAGCGCGCGCAGCTCGGCGTCGGAGAGGCTGACGAAGTCCTCTTCGATGGAGTTGACCTGGTCCGCGATGCGGTGCAGCTTGCGCAGGATCTTGCCTTCGCCTGCACGCATGATCTTCGAGAGGACGGACACGGGGGTTGGTCTCCTTGCCGGTCGGGCCTGGCATGGTCGGTTTACTCATAGGGCAACGGCCATCGTAAGCGAGGAGCGGGCCGCGCCGGGAGGTCTGCCGATACGTCAACGGACGGGGGGCCTGGAAGGTGCCGGGTTGTGCCGATCAGCGCTCGGCGAAATGCAGGTGAAAGCTCGGCCGAAAGCACTGGCCCACAGCGCCCGGCCCCCGCAGAATCACCGGATGGAGCCCGTCACACTCACCACCGAACGCCTGATCCTGCGCGCCTTCACGCCCGCCGACACGGACGAGACGTACGAAGCCTGCCAGGACGCCGACATCCAGCGCTGGACCACGGTCCCCTCGCCCTACACCCGCGCGGACGCGGAGGGCTTCGTCGGACGCATGGTGCCGGACGGCTGGCGCCACGACACGGAGTACACCTTTGCCGTACGCCCCCGGGAGGGCGGCCCCTTGGTCGCCGCCGCCAGCCTCCACCACCCGCGCTCGGGTGCCTGGGAGGTCGGCTTCTGGGCGGCGAAGGAGCACCGGGGCAGCGGCTTCATGACGGAGGCCGTTCTCGCCCTGGCCAGGTGGGCCTTCACCGACCTGGGCTGCAACCGCCTGGAGTGGCGCGCCGAGGTGGGCAACACGGGCTCGCGCGCGGTGGCGGAGAAGGCGGGTTTCCTCGTGGAGGGCACCCTGCGCGCCGCCCTCCTGAACAAGACCACGCTCCGTGACTGCTGGGTGGGCGCGCTGCTCCCGAGCGACCTCGGCATGGCGTCGCTCCAGCCGTACCTGCCCGCCCGCACCTGAGGCGGCTCTGTCAGTGCCGCCCCCTATCGTTTCCGGCATGACGAGCCTGCCGCGCCCCGCCATCGACCTCTCCGCCGACGAGGCCCGCCGCATCGCGCTGCGCGCCCAGGGATTCCTGGGCGCGCCGGACCGCAGGTCCGGTGTGCGGGGCGTGTTGCGGCATCTCGGCGCGGTCCAGCTCGACACGATCTCGGTCCTGGCCCGCTCCCACGAGCTCATTCCGTACGCCCGTCTCGGCGCGGTGGGCCGCGACAGGATCGAGGCGGCGTACTGGGACGGGGCATCGGGCACCGGCCCGGCCCGGCCGCACGCCTTCGAGTACTGGTCGCACGCCGCGTGCATCCTGCCCATCGAGGAGTGGCCGCACTTCGCCTTCCGCCGCCGCGCCTACCGCACCCGCCCGCACTGGCACCACGACCTGCCGGCCGGTGCGTACGACACGGTCATCAAGCAGCTCACCGCCGAAGGCCCCCTCACCGCGACGGAGTTGGGCGGCGCGAAGAACAAGGGCGAGTGGTGGGACTGGTCGGACGCGAAGGTCGCCGTGGAGCGGGCCCTGATGTACGGCGAGGTGGTCTGCACCGAACGGCGCAGCTGGAAGCGGGTGTACGACCTCGCGGAGCGCGCGATCCCGGGCACGCTGCTCCATGACGACCTGGACGACAGGGAGTGCCTGCGCCGTCTGGTCCGCCTGGCCGGCCAGGCACTCGGCGTCGGCACGCGCGCGGACATCGCGGACTATCACCGTCTCAAGGGCGAGCAGTTCGACTCGGTGGTCGCGGACTCGGGCCTGGTGCCGGTGACGGTGGAGGGCTGGGACAAGCCCGCCTGGGCCGACCCCTCGGCCCTGGAGACGGCTCCGCGCGGCCGCCACCGCACGACGCTCCTGTCACCCTTCGACTCCCTGATCTGGGAGCGGGCCCGTACGGAACGGATCTTCGGCTTCACCCACCGCCTGGAGGCGTACGTCCCCAAGCCCAAGCGGATCCACGGCTATTTCGCGATGCCGGTCCTGGCCGGCGGCCGGCTTGTCGGCCGCGTGGACCCCGCCCGCGAGGGCGGCACGCTGGTCGCCAAGCAGGTGTCGCTGGACGGCCCCAAGTCCGTGCCCGCCGTGGCCCAGGCACTGCGCGAAGCGGCGACGTGGGTCAACTGCGATTCCGTACGGGTGGAGCGCGTGGACCCTCCCGAGCTGACCGCAGAACTCGTGCGCGCCCTGGGCTGAGCGGGGCCTCAGCGGATCTCCAGGATCTTCTCCCGCATCGCGTAGACGACCGCCTCCATCCTGGAGTGCAGCTGCAGCTTCTCCAGGATGTTGCGGACGTGGTTCTTCACGGTGTTCTCGGAGATGAACAACTCTTTCGCGATGTCGCGGTTGTTCATGCCCGTCGCCACCAGCTTCAGCACTTCCAGCTCGCGCTCGGTCAGCCGCGGCGCGGGCACCAGCCTGCGCTCGTCGGTGCGCTGGATCATCGACTTGAACTCGGTGAGCAGTTTCGACGCCATGGACGGGCTGATCTGCGACTGCCCGTCGGCCACCGCGCGGATCGCCGTGGCCACTTCGTCCGTGGAGATCTCCTTGAGGAGATAGCCGGTGGCGCCCGCCTTGATCGCTTCGTAGAGGTCGGCTTCCTCGTCGCTGATCGTCAGCATGATGATCTTCGCGCTCGGCGCGACCTCCTTGATGGAGGTGCACGCCTCGATGCCGCCGCGCTTGGGCATGCGTACGTCCATCAGCACGATGTCCGGCAGCAGGTCCGCGGCCTTGTCCACCGCCTCGGCGCCGTCGCCCGCCTCCCCGACCACCTGGATGTCCTCCTCGGCCGCGAGGACGATCTCCAGGCCCCGGCGGAAGAGCGCGTGGTCATCCACCACAAGGACCCTGATGGGCTCCTTGCGCGGTGCGCCCGCATCCGTGCCGATGCCGATGCCGTCGTCGTCATCGGCATCCCGCATCGGTCCGAAGCTGTCCGCCATCGTTCCTCCCCCTGAAGGCCATGGCCCGTTGTGCGTCGGCTGCCGCCAACGGGAGGCAGCAGCGCACCGGTTGGCCGGCTCCGCCCATGATTTCATGCCCGGGCGGTCGCGCGGTGCCCGCAGGGGTCGCATGCTGATGCCCCTGGGGGCGCACACGCGCTCCAGGGGCATCAGCAAACCCTCGGCCGACCGGGGTCAGCCGCCGAGCGCACCGCCACCGCCGCCGGACTCCGGCCGCGCGACCATGGGGTCACTGTTGAGGCGGATCACGCCGTAGTCATAGGCGTGGCGCCGGTACACGACGCTCGGTTCCTTCGACTCCGAGTCGACGAACAAGTAGAAGTCGTGCCCCACGAGTTCCATCTCGTAGAGCGCCTGGTCGAGCGTCATCGGAGCGGCCACGTGGCTCTTCTCGCGGACCACGAGCGGGCCTTCGCCCTGGATCTCCAGCGAGCCGATCCTCTTGACGGGCACGCCGTCCGGCTCTTCCTCGCGCACGAGGGAGCCGTCTCCGTTGAGTGTGGCAGCGTCCGGCACCCGCTCGGCGACTTCGGCGGCGGAGAGCCTGCCGGTGCCGCGCCGGTTGTGGCGCTTCTCGTGCTGCTTGCGCAGCCTTGCGTCGAGCTTGGCGGTGGCCAGGTCGAGCGCCGCGTACGGATCGGTCGCCGAGGCCTCCGCGCGGATCACTGGTCCGCGTCCCCGGAGCGTGATCTCGACGCGGTCGGAACGGTCGGCCTGACGCGGGTTGGCTTCCTTGGACACCTCGACATCGAGGCTGATCACCTTGCCGTCGAGCTTCTGGATCTTCTCCAGGTTCAGCTTCTCGGCCACGTGCTTGCGGAACCGCTCGGGCACCTCGGTCTTGCGGCCCTTGACGACGATGTCCACGCAGAACTCCGTTCCCGGATCGCTCCGCTTCGGCGGCGGAGCATCTCCCTTTTGCACCAGGCCCCGGTGACTCCCGGAGCCTCGGACTCGGTGACTTCCACCTCCTCCTCCCCCGCGAACAAGATCTCCACCCCGACCGGCCCGGGTGATTGCGAAAAACCCGGCGACCGGCATTCCGATATGTGAGGGGCGGCGTCCGCCATTCCTCACAACCGAACATATCTCGCCCGGACGGATGTCGTCACCCTCTACCGCTGCATACCTCCATTCAGGTGTATTGACCCTCTCACTACCTGCAACGATGCAAGTTCCCAGTCAGTTCCGGTTTATTCCGAAAGAATCCGGTGAGGAGGCAACAACAGCCGCGATGATCCTGTTCTCACCGGTATTTTCACGGGCTGTCACCACTGCGGCCGCCTCTTTACTTTCCGTGTCTACGTCACGTATTGCGCGCGCCGCTTCGGCCAAAGTCGCGCCCGTGGTCATGAGGTCGTCCACGATCACGACCCGTCCACCGGCGAGCAGCCGCCCGCCACCCGCGGTCACCTCCAGGGCACCCCGCAGATTCGCCTGCCGCTGACGGGAGTTGAGCCCCGCCTGATCGGCCACGGCCCGCCGCTGGCGCAGCACACCGAGCACCCGCGCCCGCACACCGCCCCGCCGCAGCTCACCCGCGGCGGCCAGCGCGATCCGCCGCACCGGATCATGGCCACGCGCCCGCACGGCCCCGCGAGCCGACGGCACCGGCACCAGCAGTACCGGAGCGTCACCGGCGACACCCTCGTGAGCACCACCGGCCCCGGCACCGGCACCGACGCCGACGCCCGCCCGCAGCCCGGCCCGCACCGCCCCGGCGAGCCCCGCGCCCAACGGCCCCGCGAGCCCCAGAGCACCCCGCTCCTTGTGCGCGAGCAGCACCGCCCGCACCGAGTCCCCGTAAACAGCCGACGCATGCACCACCGGCAGCCCTCGCGGCCGGGGGCAGGGACTCACCCGGCACGGCGCGGCCCCGCACAAGGCGTCGCGGCACGGCGCGCAGAGCGCCGCACGAGGCCTGCCACAGCCTCCGCACTCGGCCGGCAGCACAAGATCGGTGAGGTCCTGCCACCACCCCGGCATGCCCACCACTGTGCCAAGGCCCGAGCGCCCCTGGCCACCCCTGTGGACAACGCCCTGTGGACAACTCCACGGCACCGAAGAGGCGTTACCCCGGCGCCGTCACCCCGGGTAAACCGTCACCCCGGACAGACCGTCACCCGGGATAGACCGGCGCCGTCCCCTGCTCCACCACCGTCTGCCACTGCGCGCCCGTCGGCAGCCGCACTATCCCGTCGTCCGAGTGCGCCACCAGCGGCTGCTGCTCGTCCTCGGACGCCGCGATCTCCTTCACGCCGGTGAGGCCGGGCAGCGTGGCGCCCGCGGGCACCGAGCCGTCGCTCTGGACGTACCGCATCTGCTGCACGCCACCGGACTCGCGCCCGACCACCACGAGGCGGCTGCCGCCCGCCCACGACATGGCGGTGACCTCCTCCATCTGCGGCGCGGCCTGACGCAGGCCGTCCACCGAGATCTGCGGCTGCTCGCCCTTGACGCCCGTCCGCTCCACGCGGCCTATCTGCAGGCTCGTCCTGCCGTCCTTCTTCACGAGGAGCGCGATCCGAACGCCGTCGGCCGACACCCGCACCGCCTCGATCCGCCCCTCGAGGTTCGCGATCTTGACCGGCAGCGGCTCTCCCGCACCCTGCTCCAGCCAGAGCAGACGCGGCCGCTTCGGGTCGCGGTCGGCCACCCAGAGGTCACCCCGGCCGTCCCAGCTGGGCGTCGAGAGACCGTCCTGCTCGGACTTCGCCTTGCTGCGCACCTCCGGCTTGCCGAGCCCGGCCTCCGCGACCAGCGACCCCATGTACAGCGAGCGCCCGTCGAGCGACACCCCGGCCGCCCGCTCCTCGTCCCGCGACACGGCGGCGGACCGCAGCGGCTGCTCGCCACTGCCCAACTTCCCCCGCACAGGCTTCGGAACGGCCTTGCTGCCGGCGCCGGCAGGCATCTGCACCAGGCGGCGCTTGTCGTCGATGAGGTACTGGAAGTCGGGGTGCTCCGCGGTGCGGCGCGCGGCGACGGACTCGGCGCGTTCCTTGCTCAGGACACACAGCTGCGAGCCGTTGCGACGCTGGAGCTCCACCTCCTGGACGCCGGACGACGTCAGGTCCTGGAGCGTGAAGAGCAGCTGCGCGGCCATCTCCGTGCAGCGCTCCTGACCCGTGGAGTCGGCCTTCGCGTTCAGCGGCACCGTCAGCTTGCCCTGGTCGTCGGGCGCCAGCGTCCTGGTGCCCGCCTTGAGCCGCGTACCCGTCGGGAAGCGCGTGCCCACGACCTGCTTGAGCCAGGTGGTGGGGCCGTCGAGCAGTGCCTTGACGCTCTCCGTCACGGGGTCTATTCGCTGGCGTATGTAGACGGGGTCGGGGACGAGCCCTTCCTGACCGCCACCGGTCGCACCGGACGAACGCGTCGCGAAGTAGTACTTGTTGACGGACCAGTAGATGCGCTGGAAGTCGGACTGTCCGAGCACGACACCCGGCGGCACCCGGTCAAGGCGCCACTCCTTGCCGTTCGGCCCGTCCTGCTGAGTGAGGTGCACGCTCTGGTCGTACGCCTCGTTGTCGAGCTGATAGGCGTGCTCGTCGTTCACGGTGGCGACCTTGCGCCCGATCAGCGGAAACGAACGGCCGGTGTCACCGTCGTTCCCGCCACTGCTCGCTCCCGGCCTCGGCCCGCTCTCCAGCACCGTGGTCCGCACATCGGGGTTCCAGCCCTTCGACGCGTCCTTGGTCAGGTACTTGCGTGCCATCGCGAACTCAGGGTCGTCGCTGGTCAGCGCCTCGAGAAAGCCCTGGACGATGTCCAGGGGGCCCGCGTCGTCAGCCGGCGGCATCGCGTAGACCCGGACCTGCGACTGCGAGTCCGGGCGCTGGGAGGCGTCGACCGCCTTGAGGTTCCCGCTGTCCGGCATCGAGGCGCACCCCGCGAGCAGCACCCCGCAGGAACCGAACAGCAGCCCGGCCCGCAACGGACGGCGGCGAGCACGGCGGTCGTGGTCAGCGGCCACGAGAGGCCTCCCCTTCCCTGGCGGGATCCGTTTCCGTCTCGCTCGCGTGATCGGTGTCCGGCACGGCGTCCCTCGCGGCACTCGCCGCCGGTTCGCCGGAGCCGTCGTCCAGCGGCCTGCGCGGCACCACCCGCGCTCCGCTGCCCGGCAACGCGGTGGGGTCCACCGTCGTGGCCGTCTGGGCGTGCCGCGGCGCCATCGGCGCCCTCGCGGGCACGGGCGGCGGCACCCGCTCCGACACCGTCGGCTGCGCGGGCACCGTGGCGAGCTTGTTCGCGCCGCCGAGCGGCAGACCCGCGTCGTTCAGGCCTCGGTGCCGCCGCGAGTCGTCGGGCTCCAGCGGTATCGGCGAACCCCGAAGGGGTTCGTCCGCCGTGCGCGGCAGCGTCAGACGGAACTGCGAACCGCCGCCCGGCTCGCCCCACGCCTGCAGCCAGCCGCCGTGCAGCCGTGCGTCTTCGAGTGCGATGGAGAGCCCGAGGCCCGTACCCCCGGTGGTACGCGCGCGTGCCGGGTCGGCCCGCCAGAAGCGGCTGAACACCCGCGTCGCCTCGCCCGGCTTCAGCCCCACTCCGTAGTCCCGCACCGCGACCGCGACCGCGCCACCCGCCACCGCGAGCCGCACCACGACGTCCTGGCCCTCGCCGTGCTCCACGGCGTTGACCACGAGGTTGCGAAGGACCCGCTCCACCCGGCGCGCGTCGGCCTCGGCGACCACGGGCTGCTGGTCCCCGACGACCCTTATGTGCGTCCCCTTGCGCTCCGCGAGCGGCTCCGCACCGCCCACAACACGTCGTACGACCTCACGCAGGTCTATCGGCTCGGCTTCCAGAGCCGCCGCACCCGCGTCGAACCGGCTGATCTCCAGGAGATCCGCGAGCAGCGTCTCGAACCGGTCCAGCTGGTCGGCGAGCAGCTCGGCCGACCTCGCGGTCACCGGATCGAAGTCCACGCGCGCGTCGTGGATGACGTCGGCCGCCATCCGTACGGTCGTCAGCGGCGTACGCAGCTCGTGCGAGACGTCCGAGACGAAGCGGCGCTGCATCCGCGAGAGCTCCTCCAGCTGCTGGATCTTCAGCTGGAGGTTCTGCGCCATCTTGTTGAACGCCTCACCGAGCCGCGCGATGTCGTCCTCACCGGTGACCTTCATACGTTCCTGAAGGCGCCCGGCGGACAACCGCTCGGCGATCCCCGCAGCCATCCGTACCGGCGTCACGACCTGGCGCACCACCAGCCAGGCGATGGCACCGAGCAGCACCACGACGAACAGACCCGCGGTGGCCAGCGTCGTCCTGACGACACCGAGGGACTCCTCCTCCTGCGTCAGCGGGAAGAGGTAGTACAGGTGGTAGGGATCGCCGTTCAGGTCGTTCAGACGCTTGCCGATGACGAGGCCGGGCTGCGCGTCCCGGCCGTCGTTGAAGACGATGCGGGTATTGCTCTGATAGGCCCTGGTGCCCTCGTCGACGCTGCTGCGCAGCGCCTCGGGCACACTCTGGATCGGGTCCACGCCCCCGGAGGCACGCGGCCCCCGCACACTCTCGCCGCCTGCCGTGGACGTCGGGCTCAGCGTCACCACGTTGAACGCGCTCTGGCCGCCGCTGGAGAGCTGCTCCACCAGGTCGGACATCCACACGGCGGTGGGCGGCGTGGCCCCTCCGTCGGGCGTGCCGGCGCCGCTGTCCTGCCCGGACCGCGGCCGGGCGGAGTTCGCCTCGTCCTGAGCCGCCCTGAAACCACCGTCGGCCTGGCTCTGCGAGGCCTTTACCTTGGCCTTGAGCAGGCCGTTGTTCACCGAGCTCATGACGGCGAAGCCCAGCATCAGGACCACGCCGAGCGACATCAGCAGCGTCGTGACGACGACCTTCAACTGAATGTTGCGCCGCCACAGCCGCAGGGCAGGCAGCAGCGGACGGCGCACCCAGCGCACGAAGAGCCTCAGTACGGGGCTGCCCTGTACCCCGTCCTGCAACAGCAGACCACCGTCGAGGAGCCGCCCGAACGTCGAGCCGCGCCGCGTCCGCCCCCCAGTCCGCCCCGAGCGGCCGCCCGGAGCCGGAGCCCCGGGCGGTGTCGCGGGGGAACTGTCCCGGGACATGTCAGCTCGGTCCGGCCTTGTAACCGACACCGCGGACGGTCACCACGATCTCCGGGCGCTCGGGGTCCTTCTCGACCTTCGAGCGCAGCCGCTGCACGTGCACGTTCACCAGCCGGGTGTCGGCCGCGTGGCGGTAGCCCCAGACCTGCTCGAGCAGCACCTCACGCGTGAACACCTGCCACGGCTTGCGGGCCAGCGCGACCAGCAGGTCGAACTCCAGCGGGGTCAGCGCGATCGACTGGCCCTCCCGCTTCACGGAGTGCCCCGCCACGTCGATGACCAGGTCACCGATGGTCAGCTGCTCCGGCGCGGGCTCCTCGGACCTCCGCAGCCGCGCCCTGATGCGGGCCACGAGCTCCTTCGGCTTGAAGGGCTTCACGATGTAGTCGTCGGCGCCCGACTCGAGGCCGACCACCACGTCCACCGTGTCGCTCTTGGCCGTGAGCATGACGATCGGCACCCCGGACTCCGCCCTGATCAGGCGGCACACCTCGATGCCATCACGGCCCGGCAACATCAAATCCAGCAGTACAAGATCCGGCTTTGCCTCCCTGAAAGCGGCCAGCGCCTTGTCGCCATCAGCTACGAACGACGGCTCAAAACCTTCACCACGCAGCACAATCCCGAGCATCTCGGCCAGTGCGGTGTCGTCGTCGACGACAAGGACTCGTCCCTTCATGCCTGACATCATCCCATTAGCTCATCGATACCTGGCGTGACCTGGCACACAGCTCGCCCAGGCCCCCTGCTGTCACGGGCGACACGACGCCCTCCTCGGTGACGATCGCCGTCACCAGCTCCGGCGGCGTCACGTCGAACGCGGGGTTGTACGCCTGGGTCCCCAGAGGTGCCACCACGATCCCGCCTCCCGCTTCAAAACCGGCCATCGGCCCGTGAGGCGCCGTGACCTCCGTCACTTCATGACTTGCCCGCTGCTCCACCTCGATGGACGCTCCGTCCGGGGTGTCCGGGTCCACGGTCGTGACCGGTGCCACCACGATGAACGGCACGTGGTGGTAGCGGGCGAGCACCGCGAGCGGATAGCTCCCCACCTTGTTGGCCACCGAACCGTCGGCCGCGATGCGGTCGGCGCCGATCAGCACGGCATCCACCTCACCCGCCGCGAACAGCGACCCCGCCGCATTGTCCGTAAGCAAGGTGTACGCCATTCCGGCCCGCGCCGCCTCATACGCGGTCAGCCTCGAACCCTGCAGCAAGGGACGCGTCTCGTCCACCCACAGCCTGCGAAGATGCCCCTTCCGGTGCGCGGCAAGGGCCACCGCGAACGCCGTGCCCTCCCCACCGGAGACCAGCGCCCCCGTATTGCAGTGGGTCAGGATCCGGTGACCGCCGCCCGGCAGCATCTCGTCGAGCAGTGCCAGACCGTGCACCGCCATCCTCGCGCTGGCCTCGGCGTCCTCCCGGTGCAGTGCCCGCGCCGCCGCGAGGGCCGCGGCCCCCGCCCGCTCCTGACCGTCCCCGCCCGCGACCGCCGCACGGTATGCCGTCAGGGCCCTTCGTACGCCGTGCTCGAGGTTCACCGCGGTGGGCCTGGCCCCCGCGATCGCGCCCGCCGCCTCGTCCACGTCGAAGCCGCGTACGGCGGCCAGCGCGACGCCGTAGGCACCGGCTATGCCGAGCAGCGGCGCCCCGCGCACCGCCAGCGTGCGGATCGCCTGCACCAGGGCCGGCGCGTCCGTGCACACCAGCTCGGTCTCGTCACCGGGCAGCCTGGTCTGGTCGAGGAGGACCAGTACGGGGCCCTCGGGCGGCTCGGCCCAGCGGATCGCGGAGATCGCCGGGTTCGCCTCTTTCACCGGATTCGTCGGGGTCTGGATCGGCCGGATGTCCTCGCCTGATTGCGCGTCCTGATCAGCCATCCGCCCAGTCTGCCCCGTACCTGTCGGACAATTGAAGGTGTGCAGCCCATACGCTGCCCGGTCCCCACACGGGTGTGCCGTGGCACGATGGCTGGCAACCTGCCGCCGCGACCGCGGACGGGCACCGTGAAGGAGCGACGATGAACGACACTCCGGGCTGGGCTTCGCCCGGATCTGCCCCCTCCGACGACGGCAAGGACTCCGGCAAGCCCGGACCCGCCGAGCCCGCGGACCAGCCCGACGCTCCCGCATCGAAGTGGTCCAAGGAGCAGCCGCCGCCCGCCCAGTGGTCCGCCCCCAGCCCACCCGCACCCGGCCAGACCCCGCCTCCGCCGCCGCCCGGCGGCGGTTGGGGCGGCGGACACCCCGGAGGTCCCGGCCCCGGACCCGGTGGACCCGGCCCCGGTGGTGGACCCGGCCGCTACCCCGGCTGGGGCGCGTGGCAGGGCCCGCCGCCCGCCGCAAAGCCCGGCGTCATCCCGCTGCGGCCCCTCGGCGTCGGCGAGATCCTGGACGGCGCGGTCTCCACGATGCGTACGTACTGGCGCACGGTGCTCGGCATCTCGCTCGCCGTGGCCGTGTTCACGGAGATCATCGTCATCCTGCTGCAGGGGCTCGTCCTCAACGACAGCGCCTCCACGGACGCCCTCGACGACCCGAGCGCGACCGTCGGCGAACTGACCCGCGCCCTGGGCGACACCCTGCTGAGCTCCGGCGTGGTCCTGCTGATCACGCTGCTCGGTACGATCGTCGCGACCGCCCTGCTCACGATGGTCACCAGCCGCGCCGTCCTCGGTAAGTCGGTCACCACGGCCGAGGCCTGGCAGGACGCCAAGCCGCAGCTGCCGAGGCTGATCGGCCTGACACTGCTGCTCCCGCTCATCGGCATGGCGATCGTCGCCGCCGGCTCCGTGCCCGGCGTACTGATCGCGGTGGCCGGTGCGACGGACGCGGGCATCAGCCTGGCGGTCCTCGGCGGATTCGCCGCCCTGATCGTCGCCGTCTGGCTGCTCGTCCGCTTCTCGCTCGCCTCGCCCGCCCTGATGCTGGAGAAACAGGGCGTGAAGAAGTCGATGACCCGCTCGGCGAAGCTGGTCCGCGGCTCCTGGTGGCGGGTGTTCGGCATCCAGCTGCTCGCCGCGATCATCGCCAACGTCGTCGCGTCGATCATCGTCATCCCCTTCACCCTCATCGCGGGCGCGCTGAGCGGCGACGGCGTCACCGGCTTCCTCGACAGCGGCACCGGCGACCTCGGCTGGACCTTCCTGATCGTCAGCGGCATCGGCTCGGTCATCGGCTCGATGCTCACGTTCCCGATCACCGCCGGCGTCACGGTCCTCCTCTACGTCGACCAGCGGATCCGCCGGGAGGCCCTCGACCTCGAACTGGCACGCGCGGCGGGCCTCCAGGGCGACAACGGCGCCGGCGCCCCCGGAACCCCCGGGAGCTGATGCGGTGACGGGGGCAGCACTACACGGACTGACGGCGGTCCTGCGCACGGGCGACGACGACCCACCGGTGACGATCCCGCGCGCCCCCGCGCGGGAGGCGGCCGAACGCGAACTGTCCGACCCCGCCTACCACCGACACGACCCGAGCCTCCTGCAGCGCGCCCTGAACCGTTTCTGGGAGTGGGTCGACGACCTGTTCTCCGCCGCCTCGGGGGCCACCCCGGGCGGCGGCCTCGGCCTCCTCGTCATCACCCTCGCCGTACTGGCCATCGCCGCGGCCCTGTGGTGGCGCCTGGGCACCCCGCACCGCGCCCACGCCGCCTCCTCCCCCGCCCTCTTCGACGACCGCCCGCGCACCGCCGCGGAGCACCGCGCCGCCGCCGAGGCACACGCCGCCCAGGGCCACTGGAACCAAGCCGTCCAGGAACGCATGCGGGCGATCGTCCGCTCCCTGGAGGAACGCGCCCTCCTGGACCCCCGCCCCGGCCGCACAGCCGACGAAGCAGCGGCAGAGGCCTCCCTCCCCCTCCCGACCCACGCCACGGAACTCCAGTCGGCAGCCCAGTCCTTCGACGCCATCACCTACGGCTCCCGCACAGCCACAGAACCGACGTACACCCGCCTGACCACCCTGGACAAAGCCCTGACGGAAACAAAACCAACCCTCCCCAACACCTTCCAGGGAGCCCCCCGTTGACGGCCCCCCAGGCGCACCGAGCCCCCACCACAAAACCCCAGTCGGCAACCCAGCCCTTCGCCACCACCACACACAGCACCCACACCACCACGGAACCCACCTACACCCGCCTCACCCCCCAGGGCCCCCCGTCGGCCACCCCCCAGCCCCACCCGGCCTCCACCACAAAACCCCAGACGGCAACCCAGCCCTTCGCCACCACCACACACAGCACCCACACCGCCACGGAACCCACCTACACCCGCCTCACCACCCAGGGCCCCCCGTCGACCGCCCCCCAGCCCCACCCGGCCCCCGCCGCAAAACCCCAGACGGCAACCCAGCCCTTCGCCACCACCACACACGGCCCCCACACCGCCACGGAACCCACCTACACCCGCCTCACCACCCTGAGCACCACCCCCCTGGGAGCCCCTCGGTGACGGCCCCCCAGGAGCCGCCGCCCCCCGAGACCGCCGGCAGACCGCACAGGGATGCGGGCAAGAACGGCACCCGCGCCGGCGGAAGCGAAACCAGCACCGGCACCGAAGCGGCCGCCACCGCCCGCGCCGCCACGGCCACCGCCCCCTCCACGCCGCCGCCCGCTCCCGGGACCGACTCCGCCCCTGAACCCGGCCTCGGCTCCCCCACCTCCTCAACCCCCACCCCCCGCCAGCTCTGGACCAAGACCCGCGGCATCCTCCTCGCCTTGGTGCTCCTCCTGGCGGCCGCCATCGCCATCGCGGCCGTCCGCTCCGGCGCCCAGCACGGCCGCCTCGACCCGCGCTCCGCCGACCCGTACGGCAGCCGCGCCGTCGCCGAACTCCTCGCGGACCGCGGTGTATCCACCCGCGTGGTCACGACCTCCGAAGAGGCCAGATCAGCGGCGGGCCCGGACACCACGCTCCTGGTGACCACCCCCGACCGGCTCACCGAACGCCAGCAGTCCCGCCTCCGCGCGACCACCGAGGACTCCCGAGGCCGCACCGTCCTCCTCGCCCCCGGCACCCCCTCCGTCGGCACCCTCGCCCCGGGGGTCACCGCGGACGCCACCCCCAGCCTCGACTCGACGCTCTCCCCCCGCTGCGACCTCCCCACCGCCGAACGCGCGGGCTCCGCCGACGTAGGCGGCCTCCGCTACGACACCCTCGCCCCGGAAGCCGACGCCTGCTACCTCAGCGACGGCCTCCCCAGCCTGCTGCGGCTCCCGGCCGCCGAGGGGCCCGGCGACACCGTCGTGCTCGGCGCCCCCGACATCCTCTTCAACGACCGCGTCGACGAGCAGGGCAACGCCTCACTGGCCCTGCAACTCCTCGGCTCCCGGCCCCACTTGGTCTGGTACCTCCCCTCACTCTCCGACGACGCCGCCACCGGCGACACCGCCGACCGCGACTTCTTCGACCTCATCCCCGACGGCTGGCTCTGGGGCACCCTGCAACTCACCGTCGCCGCCGCACTCGCCGCCCTGTGGCGCGCCCGCCGCCTCGGCCCGCTGGTCCCCGAACGCCTCCCCGTGGCCATCCGCGCCTCCGAAACCGTCGAAGGCAGAGCCCGCCTCTACCGCAAGGCCAACGCCCGCGACCGCGCGTCCACCGCCCTCCGCTCGGCCACCCGCACCCGCATCGCCCCCCTCATCGGCGTCTCCCCCACCCAGGCGCACACGCCCGAGACCCTGCTCCCCGCTCTGTCCGCCAGGCTCCGCACCCCCGGCCAGGACCTGCACCCCCTCCTCTTCGGCCCACCCCCCGCCGACGACGCAGCCCTCATCGCCCTCGCCGACCAACTCGACGCCCTCGAAAGAGAGGTACGTACTTCATGATGGACCCGACCACTGACAACGCCGGGAGCTCCGGCAGCGCCCGCTCCTCCCTGGAGTCCCTGCGCACCGAGATCTCCAAGGCCGTGGTCGGCCAGGACGCCGCGGTGACGGGCCTCGTCGTGGCCCTCCTCTGCCGCGGCCACGTCCTCCTCGAAGGCGTCCCCGGAGTGGCGAAGACCCTGCTCGTCCGCGCCCTCGCCGCATCTCTCGAACTCGACACCAAGCGCGTCCAGTTCACCCCGGACCTGATGCCGAGCGACGTCACGGGCTCCCTCATCTACGACGCCCGCACCACCGAGTTCTCCTTCCAGCCGGGCCCGGTCTTCACCAACCTCCTCCTCGCCGACGAGATCAACCGCACCCCTCCCAAGACCCAGTCCTCCCTCCTCGAAGCGATGGAGGAACGCCAGGTCACCGTGGACGGCACCCCCCGCCCCCTCCCCGAGCCCTTCCTCGTCGCAGCCACCCAGAACCCGGTCGAGTACGAAGGCACGTACCCCCTCCCCGAAGCCCAGCTGGACCGTTTCCTCCTCAAGCTCACCGTCCCCCTCCCCTCCCGCCAGGACGAGATCAACGTCCTCACCCGCCACGCGGAAGGCTTCAACCCCCGAGACCTCAAGGCCGCCGGCATCCGCCCCGCCGCGGGCCCGGCAGACCTGGAAGCAGCCCGCGCAGCCGTCGCCAAGACGTCCATCTCCCCCGAGATCACCGCGTACGTGGTGGACATCTGCCGCGCCACCCGTGAGTCCCCGTCCCTCACCCTGGGCGCGTCCCCCCGCGGCGCGACCGCGCTCCTCTCCACGGCCCGCGCCTGGGCCTGGCTCACGGGCCGCGACTACGTCATCCCCGACGACGTGAAGGCCCTCGCCCTCCCCACGCTCCGCCACCGTGTCCAACTCCGCCCGGAGGCCGAGATGGAGGGCGTCACGGCCGACTCCGTGATCAACGCGATCCTCTCCCACGTCCCGGTCCCCCGCTGATGGCCCTCACCGGCCGCACAGCACTCCTGGCGGCCCTCGGCAGCCTCCCCGTAGGCATCTGGGAACCCAGCTGGACAGGCATCCTCGCCGTGAACGCCCCACTGGCCCTGGCCTGCGCCTGCGACTTCGCCCTTGCCGCCCCCGTACGCCGCCTCGGCCTGACCCGCGCAGGCGACACCTCCGTACGCCTCGGAGAATCCGCCGACGTCGAGCTCACCGTCACCAACCCCTCCGGCCGCCCCCTGCGCGCCCAACTCCGCGACGCCTGGCCGCCCAGCAGCTGGCACCCCGGCACCGAAGTCGAGGCCTCCCGCAGCCGGCTGACGATCCCTCCCGGCGAACGCCGCCGCCTCACCACCCGCCTGCGCCCCACCCGCCGAGGCGACCACCAGGCCGCCCGCGTCACCATCCGCTCGTACGGCCCCCTTGGCCTCCTCACCCGCCAGGGCAGCCACAAGGTCCCGTGGACACTCCGGGTCCTGCCCCCCTTCACCAGCCGGAAGCACCTCCCGTCCAAGCTCGCCCGCCTCCGCGAACTCGACGGCCGCACCAGCGTGCTGACCCGCGGCCAGGGCACGGAATTCGACAGCCTCCGCGACTACGTCCCCGGCGACGACACCCGCTCCATCGACTGGCGCGCCACCGCCCGCCAGTCCAACGTCGCCATCCGCACCTGGCGCCCCGAACGCGACCGCCACATCCTGCTGGTCCTCGACACCGGCCGCACCTCAGCGGGCCGAGTCGGCGACGCCCCGCGCCTCGACGCCTCCATGGACGCGGCCCTGCTCCTCGCCGCCCTGGCTTCCCGAGCGGGAGACAGAGTGGACCTCCTCGCGTACGACCGCCGGGTACGCGCCCTGGTCCAGGGCAAAGCCGCAGGTGACGTACTCCCCTCGGTCGTCAACGCCCTGGCCACACTCGAACCCGAACTCGTCGAGACGGACGCCAGAGGCCTGACCTCAACAATGCTCCGCACCGCGACCCGAAGCTCGCTCATAGTCCTGCTGACCAGCCTGGACGCAGCCCCCATCGAAGAGGGCCTGCTCCCCGTCCTCTCCCGCCTCACCCAACGCCACACCGTCGTCGTGGCGTCGGTCGCGGACCCTCACATAGAGCAGATGTCCAAGGCCCGGGGAACGACAGATGCCGTGTACGACGCCGCAGCCGCCGCCCAGGCCCACGCGGAACGCCACCGCACAGCAGAACAACTGACGCGCCACGGCGTAACAGTCGTGGACGCGACCCCCACGGACCTGGCCCCCGCACTGGCAGATGCATATCTGTCCCTCAAGGCAGCCGGCCGCCTCTGAGTGGGTCAATTGTTTCTGAACGCAGAAAACCCCCGCACCCAGAGGGTGCGGGGGTTTCCCGTTAATAATAGTTCGGCGGCGTCCTACTCTCCCACAGGGTCCCCCCTGCAGTACCATCGGCGCTGTGAGGCTTAGCTTCCGGGTTCGGAATGTAACCGGGCGTT
>NZ_JBVIPS010000003.1:0-61231 GCF_055577715.1 Streptomyces sp. NPDC033177
GCCGCCAGAGCCCCGGGCCACACCTGCGGAGGCAGCAACTCGGTGATCAGGTGTATCCGCTCTGACCAGGGTGGATGAGGTAATCGGCAAGGACAAGGTCTGGACCCACCGCTCCGTGGTGGCGTTCATGCGCGGTATCCGGACGCCGGTTTGCACGACCCGGATGCCGGCGTTGCTCAGGATCTCGTCGAAGAGGGCGGGGTACTTCGCGTCCCGGTCCCTGATCAGATACGCCACGGTGGCTTTGGCGTCCGCTAGGTCCATGGCCAGATTTCGGCGGCCGGGGTCACCCAGACTGCGGTGGGGTGGGCGGTGGTGTCGAGGATCCGGACGCGCATCGAGATCCCGGTCGACTCTGAGAACAGCCGTTGATCGCGCAGGTGTGGCAAGCGGCAAGTGGAATGGGGCAGGATCGCGGGCATGTCGATGTCGATGCTGGTAATGGGCGGTTCTCATTTTTTGGGCCGTGAGATCGCTGATCAGGCCCGTGATCATGGGTGGCAGGTGTCGGTATTTAACCGGGGCAAGACTGGTTCCAATCCTGCCGGGGTCCGTGTCCTGACCGGGGACCGGACGAGCAGCGTCGACCTTGCCCGGCTCGCTGAGCTCGGTGTGTGGGATGCAGTGGTGGACACGTCGGGGATGAATGCCGAGGCCGTGGACTCGGCGACGGCCGCGCTTGCTCCGGTGGTGGGGCGCTACGTGTACGTGTCGACTGTCTCGGTATATGCCGACTGGCCGCTTCGCCCCCTGCACGAAGAACTGCCCACGCTTGCCGAGACGGCCCCGGCCGACGGTGTGCCCGCTGATGTGAATGTTGCCTACGGGCGGGACAAGGCCGCCTGCGAACGGCTTGCCCGGACCCATCTGGACAAGAAATTGACCATTTTGCGACCCGGCGTCATCCTCGGCCCCGGCGAATACGTAGGCCGTCTTCCCTGGTGGCTGACCCGTACCGTCCGAGGGGGCCAGATCCTGGCTCCAGGTCGCCCGGACCAGGCCATCCAGCCAGTGGATGTACGGGACTTGGCGGCGTTTGCCTGCCGCCGTGCTGAATCCGCTACGGGCGGTGAAACGTTCAACATTGCCGCGCCGCAGGAGGCGGCCACGATGGGCGGTTTCCTAGCCGACTGCCTGAAGGTCACGAACCCAGCCCGCGCGGAGTTGATCTGGGTCGACAGCTTCTTCCTGGTAGAGCAGGGGGTCCGGCAGTGGACCGAACTCCCCTTGTGGCGCACCCATCCCGGTACCTGGCAGGTTCAAGCAGAACGGGCCCGGAGGGCTGGGTTCCTGTGCCGTCCTCTGGAGCAGACGGTGGCGGATACGTGGGCGTGGATGCAGGGGGGAAATAAGCCTGTACACAACGAGCGTGCGGCCCTGCACGGCATCGATTCCTGCAAGGAGCAGGCGGTGCTCGGCGCCTGGGCCGCGCGGCCGGGCTGGGCCTAGCTGTCGAGTTCGGGGGCACCGGGGGCCCCAGCAAGGCTGCATGCTGAGACGAGCATGAATTCCTCCACTCGTTCAGCCAGCGAGATCGCCTGCCCGGTCCGCCGCAGTTCAGGTGCTGCGAGTCGTACGCGTACCTGCGCGAGGCGGCTCATAAGGCCGTCCACGCGCTGCTCGGCGGGCAGCGTGAACACCGGCTCTATGGCATGAGCGGCGGCCTCCAGCTCTCCGGCGGCCAGGAGCCCGCCGGCCAGGTCAGCGGCGGCCTCGGCTTCTACCTTCGCCGACCGCAGAGCCTGAGGGCGCCCGCGTACGAGCTCCAGGGCGCGTTGTGAAGCCGCCACTGCCTGGGCACTTTCGCCAAGGACCTGCCAGGACGTACCGGCGGACATAGCGGCGCGCTCGGGCGTGAAGCCGAACTCGCCGCCGATGTCGTCGTGCAGGTCATCGCGTACGTGCCCGTCGGTGATGCCGACGGCTGCCAGCTGCCGTGCCGCTTCGGCATGATCACCGAGGTGAGCGTGAGCGCGGGCGGAGATGGCGTGCAGACGGCTCTGCGCGGTGCTCGAACGCGCCAGAGATTGCGCTGCCTGAACGTAGTCGACTGCCTGCGCCGGCCGGTCGTCCCAGTAGGCCAGGAGGGCGAGGTTGCCGCTCGCCCAGGCCATGAGCGGGTGGTGGTCGATGGGGCGGGCGTAGGCGAGGGCGGCGAAGGTGAGGGTCTCGGCGGCCTGGCGGCTGCCCAGGTCGAAGGCTGCTGAGGCCATCAGGGCACAGGACTGTCCCGCGATCAGGTACAAGGCGGAGGACTGGTCGGGGCGGTGGGTCAAAGGCATCCGGCGCTGGACCTGCGCACGCACCAGACGGGCTTCGGTGAACACGCGCTGGACCGATGTGCGGTGGTAGTCGCGTGCCAGGGAGGTGATCGACCGGCGCAAGAGTTCTACGGCTTCAGGCGCCAGGAACTGAGAGGCGGCGTCACCCGCATGGGAGGCGGCGTCGTTTGCTGTCATCAGCAGTTCTTCTTCCGTGATGTGGGGCTGTGGCAGGACATCCCCCCGCTCCGCCGTCCGAGCCCGCTGTGGGGGCGGACACGGAGGTGGGGGCCCTAAGAGTTCGGAAGCCGGCCGGTCGAACATGGCTCGCATTACCCTGCAAGCCACCGGGTGGGGCTGCTTCTTGACCTGGCCAGTGAGCCACCGGTTGTACTGGCGCTCGCCGACCGTCGCTCCGCGCACGTCGGGGTCGTTGTCCTGCTCGCTCAGTGCACGTGCCGCGCGCTCGAACTCGGGGCGGAAGGCCCCGAATGCCTCAATGCCGCGTTGCTTGGCCAGCAGCCGCAGAAGCGTTTCCGGGACGTCCATCGGCTGCTCCCTCGTCTTGCCTTGCACGGCTCGTCCTCTACCAACTACCAGTTGTCGCAGGCGTCACAGGCAGGTGCAGAGAAGAAGGCGGGCAGATGTCCGGTCCATGTCGCCCGCGGTCACTGCTGTCACCCGATGGTGCCGCAGAAGGCACCTGCGCGGCATGGATACGTCCGGCTGGGGACGTGATTCTGGACCACGCCAGATACCCGACCACATCAGGGCGGACCCGTGTCCACGATCAGTGCCAAGCCTCGGAGCTCCATCGCACACGGCCGACCGGATTTCGCCGCCATAACCAACAGCATCCAGCGGGGGCAGGTGCTCGCCCAGGCCCAGCCCGTGGGCGAGGTCGCCGACGCCGTCGCCGACGAATTGACCGCGCATCTCAAAGCGTTGATCCGGCCGGCGCAACACCGCCTCGCCGCGCTCGGCGACAGCCCCTCTCGTGACGTGCTGCGCGTGACCGTCGAGCACGCCCGCCACGTCTACCTGGACGTCACCCACGGCGGCCGCATGAGTCCTGCTGCGCGCTTGCACCTCCTGGCCGGGGCTTGTCGGCTCCTCCTGCCGCACGTCGAATCGTGGGGAAGGAGTGGACGGTCGTGAGTATCAGTTCGGACTGGGGGACGGGCGGACTCGCTGCACTGTGCTGGGAGGTCTACACCGACGGCGACACGGTGCTGCACTGCACCGAGTCGGCCGGTCACCGGGGCGACCACTTCCATGCCTACACCCGCCGGCACTGGAGGCGTCTCCACAGAGAAGCGGGAGCAGAGCGACGGGGCGCGGGGGTGAGGGGCGTAGCACGTTCGTGGTGGGAGCGTCGGCGTACCCGTCGCCCGGCCCGCTCTCAGCTGGTCGAGACGATCGTTGCGACCATGCTCGTCGCGCTGGTCGTGGTGGCGTTCAGCGTGCTGCTGGCCACTGTCCTTTCCCATCCCTGAGCAACCTCTACGAAGGGCAGCCATCGTGCACCAGCTGGTTGTGAGCCCGCAGCAGAAGACTCACCTGATTGCCCGGCCCGGCACCAAGCGCGGCCTTCAAATTCCCACTGTCCGATACGACGAGCTCACCCGCGCCGCCTGGGAGGATGCGAAGATTCCGGGCTGGCTCGTTGAGACAGCCCGAAGCGTGTGGGACATGGATTTGGACGGGCAGTCCATGCAACCGGCCGTTCTCGTCCGCCCTCGCACCGTCCTGGGCTACTCCCGCGCTACCTGGGAGATCAACAAGGGCTGCAACTTCAACTGCGAGCACTGCTACCTTGCCCAGCGCCGCTTCGAGGGCTTGTCCTTGTCTGACAAGATCCGCCTGATCGACATGCTGCGCGATGCGGGAGTGTTGTGGCTGCAGTTCACCGGCGGCGAGCCCACCATCGACCGCCACTTCCTGACCGCTTACGCCCACGCGTACCGACAAGGGATGCTCCTGGAGATCCTCACCAACGGCAGCCGCCTGCATCTACCGCCGCTCCAGGACCTGCTGACGGTGATGCCGCCGCACAAGGTCACCGTCTCCCTCTACGGCGCCAGCGAGCAGGCGGCGGACGCCCTCACGCGCACCCCGGGCGCCTTCCGCCGGGTCCTCAAGGGCCTGACAACCGCGCGGGAAGCCGGGATACGGGTAGAGATCGCGCTGATCATCACCCGGCACAACGCTCACGAAATCGATGCCATGCGCGAGCTGGCCAGCACCTACGGGACGTCGTTCACCGAGTACGCAAACATCTCGCCCACCTACGACGGCAACCCCGATCCGCTCGCCACCCAGGCCCCCGACTTCCTGGACCGCTCCACAGCCTTCGGCGGCTGCCCCGCCGGGCACACCTTCTTCCACGTCGACCCCTTCGGCCTGGCCACCATGTGCAAAGTCGGCCGGGAAAACCCCGTCAACCTCATCGAAACCGGCCTCGACGGACTCCGGAATCTGCCGTCCATCGCCGACACCCAAATGCTTCGCACCGGAGGCTGCACGGGCTGCACCCTCTCCGGCACCTGCCGGGTATGCCGCCCGCTCGCCAAGGCCTACCAGGAGGCGAAGGCCCCACTGCACACCTACTGCCAACACGGACAAGGAGCCGCCGTATGACCGCAGTCGCCGTAGAGATCACACCCCGCCCCGCCGAACCCGAGGAGCCCACCGCCCCGCTCGTCGTCGAGGACCTGGAAGCCCTGACAGCCGATGCCACACCGGGCTGCAACGACGACAACCCCTACCGCTGAACCCGGATCCCGCCAGCGCGCCGCGCGCCCTGCCTGCTGACGGGCGCGCGGCATGTCCCGACCCGTTCTCTGGAAAGGTGCCGCCCATGTCGACCGACCGCCCCTCCCACGACTACCTGCCCGCCGATCGCGAACTTCGTGCCGCGATTGAGGAGCGCACCGGTCCCATCATTGGCAGCGCCCCCATCCAGGCAGGGTTCAACTCGCCCATCTCGGTGCGGTTGGCCACGGTGTCTGGAGACCTGTTCCTCAAGGGCCTGCCCACCGACCATCCACGCGTGTGGACCCAGACCCGCGAGATGCAGATCGGCGCGCACGTGCAGGACATCGCCCCGCGTGTCCTGTGGCAGGCCGAAGCCGCCGGATGGAACCTCGTCGCCTTCGAGGCACTCGACGGCCACCACGCCAGCTACCAGCCGCACAGCCCCGACCTGCCGCGCGTCGCCGAGTCATTGCTGTGGCTGTCGGTCAAGCGTGCCCCGAACGGTATCGAGCTAAAGCATGCCGAAGACCGTCTGCGGCATCACGCCCCCGCCAAAGCGCTCTCCTACTTCGCGGGGGACGCCCTCTGCCACACCGACCCCAACCCAACCAACGTCATCGTCGACCAGCACCGAGCCCGTCTCGTCGACTGGGCCTGGGCCACCAGGGGCGCCGCCTGGCTGGACGCGGGGTACTGGGTGATCTGGCTGATCGCCGAGGGTGGTCATACCCCCGCAGACGCCGAGCAGTGGGCCGCCCGCATCACCGCGTTCCGCGATGCCGCGCCCGTGGCTGTGGACGCCTTCGTCGTGGCCAACGAAAGTGTATGGGCAGGTATCTCAGAAGAGGATCCCGATCCTTGGACGCACAGCGTCCACCAGGCCGCGAAGGCCTGGGCCGCCCACCGCACGGCCAGAGCGTGACAGGTTCACCGCCCTGCCCTCGTCCTCGGGAGGCGCACGCATGCCCAGCACCGTCACCGAGTACGACGCCGCGTTCAATCGCAAGGCCTGGGACACGCTCACCACCACGCGCACCGGCCAAGTGGCCGCCCTGTACTGGCATTTTCGCGACGCGCCGGGGCCGGGCGTCGAGCTCCTGGGCTCCCTGAGCGGCGCGACCATCGCTGAGTTGGGATGCGGCAGCGGCCACCACCTTGCCCATCTCGCGGCGTACGGTATCGACCGCGGGATCGGGAACGATGTCTCGCCGGTGCGCATTCACCATGCCGCCACGCAGCACGCCGCGCACGAAACGCTGGAGTGGTGGCTCGGGGACGCCGTGCGCATCGCCCCGCATCTGCCGCCGCTGGACGCGGCGTTCTCGGTGTTCGGCGGCCTCTGGTTTGCCGACCCCCACCAACTCCTGCCCGCCCTACGCCAGCGCCTCAAGCCCGGCGGGCGGCTCGTCTTCTCCTGCATGACCCGCGCCCCCGGCGCCCCTGAAGGCCGCCGACAGATGATCGTCTACACCCCGGCCACCGGCCGCGTTCCCGTCGTGCGGTGGATGTATTCGATCCAGGGGTGGTTACGGATCCTGTCCGAGCACGGGTATCGCGTCGACACGATCGATCAGTCCCACGACCCGCGAAACCGACGTGTTCGCAGCACCGTATTCGCCGCTCACACTGCCCCGCGACCTTGACGTGCGGCGCCGAGATCACCGGCGCCGATGTTGAAGCGGGCCTCATCGCTGCCCTTGGGCGGCTTCTGTTGCTCTCGTTGGGTACAGAAAGCCGAATCTCACCGTGAACTACCCGGGTGCGACCGCGGCACGAGTTTGGGCGCCAGTGATGAGCCCCGCGCCGAACCACGGGACTTTGCCATAGCGCCGGAGTCGGAGAGCACTTCGTGCTTCTTCGTAGCTGGTCAGTGAGGGCTTCGGCAGTGTCGATCACTTCGGATCAGGGCATTCCGCTCTTGTCCAAGCGGGCGGTGTGGTGGTCGCGGTCCAATGCCGCGACCTCGGGAGGCCGCCATGATTCTGTCCCTGCCACTCTCCGGGGCGCTCTTGCTGAGCGCGCTGTCTGTCTCGGCCGCGTGCGCGCTGGATGACGTACGAGTGTGCTTTCGCCGTGGGTCCGGCCGTCACCGCCGCGTGGGAAGTGGTCGTCATGCACAGCGTGGAGGTGCGCGATGAAGCCAGGAGTGGGGCACGGTGCGCCCGAATCTCGGAAGCTCTACAGCTGGGGCACGGGTGTCGAGAATCCGGTCGGGCAGGCGCGTGCCGTTGTGTGTGCCGAATTCGCCAGGCTGGGCGTACCGGGAGATGTCGCCGAGAATGCTGTGCTTGCGGTCTCGGAGCTTGTGGCCAACGCCGTCGAGCATGCGTGTGGACCGTACGTGGTCAGCTTGAGGCAAACGGGGCGTGAACTGCTCTGCGAGGTACATGACGGGTGTTGCCGGATGCCCGTAGTGACCTCGGCCCTCTCGTCCGTGCCGTTCGAGCCCCGGGAGGTTGACCGGGGTGGCGGGCTGGATGCCCTGTGCGAGGCACTGTCTGAGCGCGGGCGGGGCTTGGGGATTGTGAACTACCTCAGCCGGGGGAGCTGGGGCGTTCGCCGGACCTCGGGAGGTAAGTGCATCTGGGTGGACGTGCGTTCGTGCAATAGCTGAGCGAGAGCGGCGGACGTTGTGATGTTGACGTTCGCCGCTCTTGCTTGGTGCCAACTCTCTATGGCTTGTCGCGAGTCGATTGAAACCGCGAACTCGCCTTCGTTTCAGCCTGGTTGGGGTGACAGCACCGGGCTCCCCTTGACGCGACCCACACCGTAAGAGTGAAAGGGAAGCGATCCCTCCGCAGTGCGTTTAACGCACCGTAAACCTGGGGCATGACGGGTCCACCACCTGGTGACCATGCGTGCACACCGTGTAATGCGTGGCTGGTGAGAGCGGGGGCGTATGACAACAATGAAGAGAATGCGCGGGGCGGCGACAGCTATTTGCGCCGTCGGGCTGGCGCTCGGTCTGAGCGCGTGCGCGGCAGACACCCCCGGCCCGAAGGGCGCGAGCGCTTCGCAGGCTGTCAGAGCAACGACATCGCCTCCTCCATCTTCGTCGCCGTCCCCTGTGCGCGCAGGGGAGAGTAAGGCGATCGCGACGTACAGAGCGATGTGGGAGGACGCCGCGGCTGCCTCGCGCACGTCCGACCCTAAGCACCCTCGGCTCAACGACCACGCCAAGGGAGATGCGCTGAGCCTATTGCGGTACGTGATGAAGGAATCGCGTAAGTCAGGGGCGACCAGTCAGGGCGCGGCGAGCGTGGCACCGAGGGCGGTGAAGGCGAGCAAAACCAAGGTCGAACTGCTGGATTGCCTCGACGGGTCCAAGTGGATGCAGGTCAAGCCTAGTAGTTCCGCGAGTGGCGTCCCCGGCGGGCACTACCGTACGGAGGCGACAGTCGTCCTCAAGTCCGGCAAGTGGATGGTCTCCGAGCTCTACTCAGCGGAGGCCGGCACATGTATGGAGTGAGGCGTACTCGTACTTCACCACTTCGCATTGCCACTGCGGCAGTTGCGGTGGGCTTCTTCTGGGCGCTGGCAAGCCAAGGCTGGGCGACCGATGGTGACTCGACCTGGGGCCACGCATCTGGCGTGAAGTGCCATGCAGGCAAGTGCGGTGTCGGTGCGGTGTCCAAGGCGCGTCCTCCGTCTCCGGGGCGCCTGGGTGGTGGCCCTGTTTCCGGGGGCACGGCGGCGACGGGTGGAAGTGCCGATTCTGGTAGTGGCGCGAGTGAGTGGAAGCGTCGGCCGGGCCAGATGTACGGTCCGCGCGGTGTTCCCCTGCCTGGCCAGAATTTCGCTGAACTGGATGACAAGGAGCCGACGGCTAGGAAGAGGGGTGGTGGTGCTCGCCCGGAGCCTGCTGTCGTGGCGCAGCAGGCGGTGCGGGAGTTGGTGCTGCCTGACCCGGAAATTCGGACCAATCCCGATGAGACGTACGCCCAGTTGGTGCGGGTGCCGACGTGGATGTGGTTGGACCGGGTGATGTGGAAGCCGGTGTCGGAAACTGCGAAGGTCCCGGGTGTGTCGGTGACGGCCACGGCGATACCGCGGAGCGCGACGTGGCGCATGGGTGACGGCAAAACCGTGGTGTGCGAGGGCGCGGGGACGGCGTACTCGGCGAAGTACGCGGCCGATTCCGAGTCCCCGGACTGCGGGCACACCTACATGCGGTCGTCGGCGGGCCAGCCGGGGGAGGCGTTCACGATTTCGGTGACCGTCACCTGGGATGTGGAGTGGCACGGCGGGGGCGAGGAGGGGGTTATTCCGGGGCTTGAGACGCAGGCGCAGATGGCGTTGCGGGTGGCTGAGGCGCAGGCGTTGGTCATGTCCTGACCTTCTGGCAGGGCGGGTGTATAGGGCGCCGGGGCCGGTGGCGCTGAGTCTCTCTTTGATCGAATGGGATGGAGTGTGGGTACCTCTATGTCTTCTTCCGGGGCTGCGGGCGTGAACGGTGGGTGGGCGGGGCTGCATCCGTCTCGGCGGCCGGTTGATGTGCCGCCTGCCGGTGACGGGCTGGTGGGGGCGCGACGGCGTTGGCGGCCGGGCCTTGTCGCGCTGGGTGTGGCGGGAGCGGTCGCGTGTGCGGGCGGGGCCGCGTGGATGGTGGGCAATGCGGGGGAGCGGAAGCCGGTGCTGTCCGTGGTGGGGCCGGTCGCTGCGGGCGAGGTGATCGAGGAGCGTGATGTCGGCGTCGTGCGGCTTGGCGTGGATGACGCGCAGCAGGTTGTTCCGGCCGGGCGGCGTGCGGCGGTGGTCGGGCGGCGGGCCGTGGTGCCGTTGACGGCGGGACAGTTGCTGGCGCCCGGGCAGGTGGGGGATAGGGCGGGCTTTCCTCCTTCGGGGCTGGCGTTGGCTGTGGTCGGGGTGGAGGCGGGCATGCTGCCTGCCGGTCTGGCGGCCGGGCAGCGGGTGGCTGTTGTGCCGGGCATCGAGCCGGGCGGGCGTGCGGTGGCGGACGAGGATGCGAAGCTTCCCGATCCGGTCCTTGGCGTGGTCAGTGCGGTGGGGCGGCCGCCAGATGGCATCGAGCGCCAGGAGCATGCTCGCCGTCTTCAGCTCGTCGGGTACCTCCCGCAGACAGAAGACGACCAAATGCCCGGCGGGGCGGGTGGTGGTCGGCCCGGAGAACAACTGCCGGTGGGATCCCTCCACGTACGGGGCCAGGCGCACGGCCAGTTCGCCCGCGGCCGGCTCGTTCATCGCAGCGAGCTGGGTGGCCAGGTCGGCGAGCAGCGGTGCGGGACGGCAGAAGGTAGCGGGATCGGTGGTGATCCCGGCGTGGTGGTAGGTGGCAAGGACCGCCCGGTCCAGCACCGCCCGCTCGGCGGAGGAGAGTTCACCGCCGAGCAGGACGGCCAGGAAGGTGTGCAGGAACAGCACGCGGCGGGTGAGCACATCCTGTTCGCCACTCGTCGTCGGCGGCAGGTCGAAGGGGTTGAGCCGCACGGCGGGATCGCCGAGGCGGATGACGGTGCCGCCCACCGACTCGGCCAGGGTGACGTACTCGTCCTCAGGGTCGATGACCATGGCTTCGGTGCCGGTGAAAAGCTGCCGCAGCAGTTCGAGTTTGGTCAGATACGACTTGCCGGCCCCGGAGCGGGCCAGGGTGATGGAGTTGTAGTTGTCCTGGGCGAAGCGGTCCCACAACACCAGTGACCCGCTGGAGGTGTTGATGCCGTAGAGCACGCCGCCGGGCGCCAGCGCGATGTCGGCGGGCAGATCGGGGGAGGCGAAGGGGAAGCAGGCGGCGAGGGCTTCGGTGTCGAAGGTGCGCCGTACCTTTAGCGTGTCCAGACCCAGGGGGAGGGTGGCCAGCCAGCCGGGCAGCGCCCGGTAGGTGGCCGGCGCGGTGGCCACCAGGAGCGAGTCGGCGATCGAGCGGACCGAGGCCACCTCGTCGGCCAGATGCTCCTCACTCTCCCCGTACACGGTCATGTACAGGCCGAGGCGGAAGAGCTTCCCCTCCCCGCGCGCGATGCGATAGGCGAGTTCGGTCGCGTCCGCGGCGGCGGCTTCGGTGTCCGGGTCGTCCAGGTGGCCGTGGTCCATGCCGGTGCGGCGGGAGGATTCCAGGCGTGCCCGCTGCTTCTTGAGCTGCTGGGCGGCCAGCGAGCTGGGGACCGGTTCGATGTGCAGGGCCACGTCCAAGCGGCCGGGGTAGGTGAGCAGCGGGTCCAGCCACCCGGGTGCTACTTCGGCGGGGTAGCCGGTCACCACCAGGGTGGCGGCCAGGTGCCCGCCGACGGCGAGCGTGCGGGCATGGACTTCGAGCCCGTCCGGGCCGTGATGGGCCAGCACGTCACGGGCGTCGACGGACGTGCCCGGCACGGAGCCACGGCGAAGCAGTCGCAACATCACACACCTGCCAGGGGCGCGGCATCGAGGTCGGCTGCCAGCCGGAGGGCCTCGGCGGCGGCCGGCGCCTCCAGCGCCGAGACGGTGATCTCGGCGGTCTCCAGAGCGCGGGCAGCCTCGGTGAGGCGGTGGCCGGCCCGGGCTGCGCCGGTGGCCGAGGGCTCGCGGACCACCAGCAGGACCTGGCGGGTGAGCAGATCGCGCTCGGCGGCCAGCTCGTCAAGGAAGGAGGCGTGGGCGAGTGCTGCCCGTTCCAGCGCCGGGTGGGGGAGGGCGGGCGCGGTCTGGGCCAGCTCGTCGACCAACGGGGCGATCTCGAGGCGGTGGGCACGGATGAGGATCTGGGTGGGCCCGGTCAGGGAGTTCAGCCAGCGGGCGAACGCCTCGGTCAGGGCCTGCTGTTCACCGCCGGTGCGCAGGTGGAAGTTGATCGTGCTACACACCGCCAGCGCCGCCTGGCCGTCGGCGCCGAGATCGAGCGTGCCCGTTTCGGCGACCTCCCGGCACGGCGGACGCAGCGCCGCCGGTTGCCCAGAGGCCTGCTTCTTCCAAGGGGCGGGCGTGATGGCGGGCAGTGCGGGAACGCCCTCGGGGGCGGGCACCCGCCGCTTGGGTGCGGAATGGAAGCGGAGGGCGGCGAGCAGGAGTTGATCCATGCCGATGCCATCGCGTCGCCCCACCGCGACCACGGTCACGATCAGGGCGACTGGGGAGACGAGGGCCACGTAGGCGAGAGGGCCCATCAGTGGTCGGCTGGCCCAGTAACCGCCGTACAGCACGAGCGCGGCCACGGTCAGGATCGCGGTCTGCCGCGCGGTCAACGGCCCGAGAATACGGTCCTCGCGGGATACGTCGGCGGGGATGCGGGCGGGGGTGAGGACGTCGTCGTCGGCGGGCTCGGTCACGGCGTGCGCCTCCGGGGGGTGCGCGGCGGGGTGGGCGGTTCGAGGGGCAGGCGCAGTTGCACAGGGCGGGCGGGACGTACGCGGACGCGAGGGGCTGGGATGGGCAGGGCGAGTTGTCGGCGCCGAGGCGCCGGGGCGCGTACGGCGGGGGTAGCGGGGGCGGGCGTGGCTGGCGGAACGGGGGTGGCTGGTGGAGCGGTGGGGAGTATGGGGCCAGGGCGGGGGACGTGGGGAGCGGCGATGGGGAGCCAGGTCTGACCTGGGCGGGCTGAGTTGGCTGGGGTGCGGTTAACGGGTATGGGCAGCGCCAACTGCTGCTGGCGCCGGGCCTGGGCGGGGTGGGGGACGGCAGGTGGACTCTGCGCTGGTCGCGGGCGGGGAGCAGCACGCTGACCTGCGCCGGCACGTCGACCTGGGCCAGCTCCCCGGCCGCCGCCGGGTCGTGCTGGGGTGCCAGCTCCGCGAGGAGCGGCTGGGGAGGGGGCTGGGGGCGACGGCGCGGCGCCGACTGCGGGGCCTCCACCTGCGGCGGGCGGACCTGCCCCCGCGGGCTGGGCGCCACCGGGGCGAGGGGCGCGGCGAGGAGCAGCGCCTGCGGCTGCACCGCCGGGCCCGGGCCGGGGTGGCCTGACGCCACCGCCACCGCCACCGCCACCGCCACCGCCACCGCCACCGCCACCGCGGCCGGGCCGCGGGCCGCCCCTGCCGCGCGGGCCTCCGCCTCCACCGCTGCCCGGAGGGATGGCACCCCGCCGGGGTCGGCGGGCGGCACCCCCACCGCCGGGCAGGTAGCGGCCCATCAGCTGGTACATGGCCAGTTGCCGCAGCATGCGCACCGGCGCTGGTGCGTGAGGCTGCTGGATCGGGCTGCCGCGCAGGACGACCTGGAGAGTCCAGCCGGGAATCTTGAACAGCACCCAGAACAGGGCCACTCCGGCCAGCAGCGTGCCCAGCTGATCGGCCTTGGGGATGCCGAGGACGGTGGCGCCGGGGGCGAAGAACAGCTTCAGCGCGAGGATGAACGTCATCGACTGTGCGATCTGGATGACCAGACAACCGCCCAGGCCCCGCCACCACAGCCGGGCGACGGGGTCGGTGAGCGGGTGGGCATGGCAGGCCAGTGCCAGCGGCGCGAGCGCCGCGAGCAGTGCCATCAGCGCGACCCGCACGATGAACCCGATCAGCACCGCAATGATGAGGACGAGTTCGACGACGGCGAGCAACAGCAGATAGATCGCGATGCCGGTGGGGCCGAACAGAGCGAAGGGCAGGGCCCGTTCGACGAGCCCCTGCCCGGCGTCCGCCATGTCCGTACCCATGATCGCGTGGGTGAGGGAGTTGCCCAGCCTGATCGTCTTGCCCATGACGGTCAGCGAGGAGGCCGCGGCGGCGATGCCCAGCAGTAGCCGCGGCACGATCTGTTTGAGGGCGTAGCTGATTTGCACCGTCTCGTAGCCCATGACGGTGACGCCGCCCGCCGTCACGAACAGCACATAGATGCCGGCCGTGATGCCCATCGAGGCGGTCCACAGCCGCTTGATGTCCGCGTGCTTGGTGACGTCCGGGGCTGCCAACAGCGTGTCGGCAATCAGCTCCCGCAAAGGCTTCATGGCCTCTTCGAGGAGCATGCCGAGGAACGCGGTGATCGCATTGATGACCAGGCCGGGGAGGTCCAGGAGGTTGCCGAAGAACCCCTCCGCATTCGGATCCGACGGCGTTGCGGGCGGCGTCGGCCCCGGTGTCGGCTCCGGCGCCGAGGGCCGCGGCGGAGGCTTGGGCTGTCCCGGCGAGGGGGAGGGCCCGGGGGCGGGTTCCGGCCGGGCGGTGCCGGGCCCGGATTCCGGCGGCGGAACTACCGGGCCGGGCTGCGGCTGAGGTTGCGGCTCCGGCTCCCAAGGAGCAGCGGGCGCATGCGCGATGGCTGCCGGAGGCACGGCGGCGTTGGCGATGGGCACAACGGCCAGGACACCTGTGGTCAGCAGGAGCGCGGGGAGTAACCGGGCGCGCGCGAGACAGCGGGCGCTGATCATTGCCCCGCCCCGGCGCCGACGATGCCTTTAAGGACAGTGACGATGACCGGTGCCAGGATCGCCAGGCCGTAGCCGACCGCGGCGGCCCGCAAGGCCCGCTTGGCGGACTCGACTTCTCCCGGATCGCCCCCGGCCATCAGGTAGCGCAGCCCGCCGAAGGTCAGGAACAGGGTGGCGAGAGCGGCGAGGATCCCGACGATCCAGTTCCGCAGGTTCGTGATCACCTGCGGGATGGTCGCCACCGCCCACGAACTGGGCGGGTCTGCCAGGAGAGTGCACGTTACGAGGACGAAGACGAAGAGCGCCCGGGCCGCGATGCGGGCCAGGCGGCGCAGACCGGGGTGGAGGACCCCTGCCCGCAGCCGGGATGACGGCAGAGCACGCACGAAGACCACCTCCAGCAGAGCAGACAGGGAAAGAGGGATGACGGCGCCTGCGGCACCGGATATGAGCCGAGATACGTCCCCAGGGGCCGGGCAGGCCCGCGGTGGCGCACCACCTCCTTGTGAGGAGTGGGGCGCATTGCGCGAGGGGCGGGAGTTTTCGGGTGTCAGCACGAAGCGCCGTACCCGGACCCTGGGGACCTTCAGTGAGATGGGAGCTCAGTCAGGCGCCGGCGCCTCGTGTGCTCTTACTCCCTTAAGGAGAAAAAGCCGGCCGATCGTGCCAGCAGCCCGACGGAGCTACCTGCCTCGTCTCACAGCTCGTCTGCGAGCAGGGACTGCGCGAGGCGTTGTTCGGCGGCTGACCGGCGCCGGAACATCGCGCGGACGCTGATGCCCGCACCGTTTGCGCACTCCTTCGCGCTCTGCCCGTCCAACCGTGTGGCGGCGATCAGCTCGGCCTCTGCCGACGTGATGACCTCGGCCCGGGTAGCGCGCTCCAGGACCAAGTACACCTGCGCCTGTGAGCCGGTAACCAGCGGCTGCCCGACCGTGCCCTCGTCCAGGGGCAGGGGACCGAGGCGGCGTTCGCGCTGGGTGGCGTAGAGCAGGCGGTGGGCTGCCCGGTCACCGGCCCGCACCAGTTGCAGCCCGATCTCCTCGGGCGCCTCCTCCGGTGTCAGAACGGCGAGCTGCTCGATGACCGCGGTCAGGACCTCCTGCTCCAACTCGCCCCTCTCCAGCTCCCGGAGCCGGGGCAGCCGGGCCATCGCCCGGCGCAGCACGGGCACCGTCATCGCGACAGCGACCGAGCCCCACGGCTCACCGAACGCGAGATGACGACGCAAGATCTCGGCCCACACCCGTGCCCGCGCGGTACCGGGAGTGGAGGGGTGCGCCATCCGGGCGCGGACGAGGTCGACTGGCCAGGCTCCGCCCGGCTCACTTGCCGAGAGCAGTACGGCCGGCAGGGTCAGCGGGCGCGGGGCCGAGGCCAGATCCAGCAGAGCGGCATCGACCTTGTCGAACGGGGAGACGGCGGAGAGCGAGACGGACGTGGTGCGGCGCATGAGCGGGCTCCTTGCCGGCGACGGCGAAACGGGACGTCGCCCATAGCGCCAAGCCGCCCTGCCACCACCGCGCCACCGGCCTGCCGCGCCTTCGCCTCAGCCTCGCCGTCGGCCCGCCAACCCCCGGAATTCGCGTGCCGGATGAGCCGCTGACCAGCACTTTCACCCACCACTGCGCGGCACGAAAATGCCCGGGAGAATCCGTTGGCCCCGTCGCGCGGTCCTCCTGGCTCCCGCCACGCGACGGCGCGGATCGGCGCGTGACGGATCGGGCGCTGATCAGCGTCTTTACCGGGAGGCGGCACGATCAGCCGGGATTTCCTCCTTAAGAGGTGTCAGTACGTAACCACCAGCGCCCGGCCCGTGGCGGCGCACCCGCCATGACCCACTCCCGCCGCAGCAGTTCCTCCGCCCGTCGAGGCACACTCGCAAAGCTCCCGACGACGATCTGGCTCCCCGCCCCCGACGACCTCGCCGATCCCCCGGCAGGACGGGTGCTGCCCGACTGGGCCCTCGACAAGCTCCGCGCCCAGTTCACCCCCCAGCCCGGCGAACGGCCCGCTCCGCTCCTGCGCTTGGAGATCAATGACACCCGGGCCGGGATGGACGCCCGCTCCCGCTGCACCCCACCCCGCGACGCGAATGCCGGACCCTGCGGCAACGCCCGCTCCTCGGTGATCCTCGCAGAGCTGCACCCCGACACCCTGCCCTGCGCGCCGCTGCACAGCGGCTACGGGACCGAGGAACGCGGCGCGATGGACGACGGCTGGCCCGGCTTCTTCCACCGGGCCCACCGCCTCCTGCGAGCCGAGGGCCTGCTCCTGCTCGCCACCCGACAACGTCGTGACGCCGGGCATCTGACGGACCCGCTCGGCCTGCTCATCGCCACCGCCCGCACCGCGGGCTTCCGCTACCTCCAGCACATCGCGGTCGTCCACGGCCACGCGATCGAGGACCGCATCGCGCCCGCGCCGCCCGACGCCACCACGCCCGAGTTGATCCACTCCGACCTCATCGTGCTGTCCGCCGTCCGCGCGCAGTAAAGGAGCGCCACCGTGCCGAAGTCCGATTCGGTGTGGAACACCGCACCCACCTCCGCCCCCGCCCAGCGCGCCGATCGCTACGTGCCCGGCTCGGCCGCCCACCCCGCCAAAATGCTCCCCGCGATCGCCCGCCACGCGATCACCACCTACACCGAGCCCGGCGGCCTGGTCCTGGACCCGATGTGCGGCATCGGCACCACCCTGGTCGAAGCCCTCCACCTCGGCCGGCACGCCCTGGGCACCGAGTACGAACCCAAGTGGGCGCAGCTCGCCCAGGCCAACCTCCGTCACGCCGAACGCCAGGGCGCCACCTGCTCCGCAGCCGTCTACTGCGGCGACGCCCGCCAGCTCACCGCCCACATCCCCGCCGCGTTCCACGGCCTGGTCGACCTCGTCGTCACCTCCCCGCCGTATGGGGCCAGCGTGCACGGCCAGGTCCGCTCCACCCGCGAATCCGGCGAACGCGGCGTGACGAAACGGGATTACCGCTACAGCAGCGACCCCAATAACCTCGCCCACGTCGGCCTCGAAGCCCTCATGGAGGCCTTCACCGACATCCTCATCCAGTGCCGGCACGCCCTGCGCCCCGGCGGCCACGCCGTGATCACCACACGCCCCTGGCGCGATCGCGGCGAACTCATCGACCTTCCCTCCGCCGTCCTGACCGCCGCCGAAACCGCCGGGCTTATCCTTGTCGAGCGCAACATCGCCCTCCTCGCCGGCGTCCGAGACGGGCAACTCGTCGCCCGTCCCTCGTTCTTCCAGATGAAGAACGTCGGTGACGCCCGCCGCGCAGGCGTCCCCCTGGCGCTGATCGTGCACGAAGACGCCCTCGTCGTACGCCGCCCGACCCCGCCCCCGCCCTCTTCCTCACCTCGCGAGCGCCGTCACCCGGCCAGCCCGCAAGGTCGGCGGACCAAGCCGGCCGCCACGGCCACCGCCACCGTCCGCTCCCGCACCTGCACGGCGGGGGCCCGCGATGGCCGCCGCTGAGCTACGGATCGGCTCGCTCTACAGCGGCGTGGGCGGCCTGGACCTCGGGGTGCAGAGCGCGTTCGGCGGCCGCGTCGCCTGGCACGCCGAGAACGACCCGCTCGCCGTACAGGTCCTGGCCCGGCACTGGCCCCAGGCGCCGAACCTGGGAGACATCCGGGCAGCGGACTGGAGGCGGGCCGAGCCCATCGACGTCCTCACCGCCGGATTCCCCTGCCAGGAGCTGTCGGTGGCCGGGCCGCGCACCGGACTCGCCGGTGCCCGCTCGGGCTTGTGGCAGTACGCCGCCGAGGCCATCCACATCCTGCGACCCCGCCTGGTGGTGATCGAGAATGTCCGCGGCCTGCTCTCAACCCGCGCCGGAACAAGCCCCCTTCGCCCGATGGAACCCGGAAAGCCGCCGCTGGGAGACATGCATCGACAACCCTCCATGCGAGCGCTGGGACTGCTACTCGGCGACCTGGCCGACCGCGGGTATGACGCAGCATGGCGCTGCGTACGGGCAAGTGACGTCGGCGCCCCGCACCGGCGCGAGCGGGTCTTCGTCACCGCCTGGCCCACAACAGCGGCCCCCGTGCGCTCTGCTGAAGACACCAACGGCGAACCTCGGTGTGATCGGCGGATCCCAGCACCCTGCCAAACGCAGAGCGGGCGGGCACGGCCCCACGCTTGCCGACGAGGTCGAACATCTCCTGCCAACCCCGCCCGCCAGCGACGGTGCCAAAGGCTCCCCGAACCAGCGCCACGGCAACGGCAGCCTCACCCTGGCCTCCACCGCGGCGACACTCGCAGAGCTGCATATCGCGACGGGTGCTGCCCCAACGCATCAGCCCGTCACGCCAGCGCCCAACGCCACCCGCATGGCCACCGAGCATGGCTTCACCCCGGCTCAGGAGATCGAGCGCCTGCTACCCACCCCGACCACGTCGGACGGGAGGGGCGGCGCGGGCACGACTCCGAAACGCAAGGGCGGCATGAATCTACGAACGGCGGTCACTCACCTGCCTCTTGGTGGGGCGACTACCTACCCGCCATCCGACGCTGGGAGCGAGTGACCGAACGCGCCGCGCCCACGGCCACCGTGCCCGGCGCACGTCGGCTATCCGCCGAATTCGTCGAATGGATGATGGGCCTGCCCGAAGGGTGGGTCACTGCCGGAGGCCTCTCCAGAGCTGCCCAACTGCGCTTGCTCGGCAACAGCGTCGTACCCCGGCAAGCCGCCTATGCCCTGGGGACTCTGCTGCCTGACGGTTGTCCGTTGCACGCGCCAGGGTCAAACGGCGGTCGCTGCCCTGGAGACGAGGCGTGACCCCGGCAGCAGGTCCTCATTCCAGTCTCTCTGGGCACTGGCGTTCGAGCCCGGCTACGTACGCACGCCGTGCACACACCGCCGTGCGCGCGGTGGAGACCGCCGCCTGCAATGCAGGGAAGGACAGGCCTGCCAGCGCAGTGGCAGCACCTATCGCAGCGCCCTGGGACCACGCCGTGGGGAGTCGGGCGTCTGCCGTGGTCCTGCGCACTCGGTCTCCAGGCGAACGATGAGCCGCCCCGGGCGGAGCGGCCGAGAGGGCACCCCAGTACCGCGTGGTGCAGAACCTTCCGGCACCGGCACCAACGGTCAGCGAGCTGCGCGGCGGGTCACGAGCCGTCGCGCGAAGCGCGAAGATCTGCACCACGTCCTGGGGCTGTCACCGGCTGACCAACTGGAACAGCCCGCCGCTCGCCGTTCACCCGCCCACCCCGCATCAGGTGAACCTCCCCGTCCTGGCAAGCGCGCTCGCAAGAAGCCGGCCCCCGCCCGGAGGGGGGAACCGCCCGCGATCGGCGCCTCAGCGGCTCCACCTGTTCTCAGCAACGCTTCCATCCCGAAGCACCAAGCCGGATCCCGCACCTTCCCACTCAGGCAGGCAACCCCACCACAAGTCGACGCCGCGCAAGCCCAGAATTCCGATCCCGGCGAGTCAGCCGACGTGCCTGGCGGAGTGCAGGGCGACAGCGATCTGGGCCTTCCGAGCCCTGAAGCGGAGGCCAGCGCCCCTCGCCTATATACACCCGAACAAGCCGCCCGCCTGCTGCAGGTGCCCGCCTCCTGGCTCCGCAAGAGGGCAGCGGACCACGCCATCGCGCACACCCGCATCGGCCGCCACCTTCGCTTCTCGACCGCTGATCTGCACGCGCTCGTGCACGCAGGTCAGCATCCACCCGCTGAGCCGCCCACCGACCCGTCATAACGCCACCCGTTCGGGTCGAGGTGCGCCCCGTTCGCCGATGGCGGCTTCCGCTTCACCCGGCACCGAGCGTTCATGGACCCGCCCGCCCCATCTGCACCGGCGGGTGGCGCTCCCCGACGTTCCCGACGGGGCCGTTCTCGTACTCTCCAAGGAGGTAGCACCATGGCCTGGGTTGAACGCCGAGGTAACCGATGGCGAGTCCGCTACTGGGCGGAATCCGGCAAAGCAGCCACCGCCGCCACATTCGACACCCGCGACGACGCGACCAAATGCGCGGACAACTTCACGGAGTCTCACCTCCCGCCCCGCCCCTCCGGACCCGACGCGATGCAACTGCCCGAACCACCCGCCTCCGTAGGCGAGAAGGCTGCGCCCGAAACCTCCGACGCTGAGTCCGTGGCTGAGCCCAAGCTGCAGGGCAGCGACGCCACCCACCTCCCTCGCTCTAACGCGAATGGGACAGCCGGCCCCGCGCAGATGACTACGCTTGCGCACTGGACCGAGTCCTGGTCCGCCAGCCTCGAAGTCGGCCCGAACACCGCCGCCGGATACCAGAGTCTGCTGAAGAACCATCTCCTGCCCGCCTGGGGGGAGATGCCCCTCGACGAGATCACCCCCACCGCCGTCACTACCTGGCTCAAGCACCTACGGGCTCGTTACAAGCCGACCACCGTCGCCGCGATCGGCAAACTCCTCAGCCTCATCCTGTCCACCGCCGTCCTCGAACGCCTCATCCCGGTCAACCCCGTGCGCATCCCCCGCCAGCGCGGCCGCACCCGCCATGAAGAAGCCGCCTGGTGCGACGAGTACCACGTCCTCGATATCGCCCGCCGCATCACCCACCTAGGCAGCGCCAACCTCGGCCTGCTGATCATCACCGCCGCCTACACCGGCATGCGCTGGGGCGAACTCACCGGCCTGTGCCGCGACGCCGTCGACCTCAACACCGCAACCCTCAGCATCCACCCCGACCACGGCGCCCTCCACGAGATCAACGGCCACCACTCCTACGGACCGCCCAAAACCGCCGCCTCCGTACGCACCGTGACGCTGCCCCCCTTCCTCACCACGCTCCTCACCCAGGACCTCGCCACCCACCGCCGCGACCACGTCTTCACCACCGTCACCGGCAAACTCCTGCGCCGCTCCACCACACAACGCCGCTACTGGGCACCGGCCGTAACCGGCTGCACCCTCCCCGACGGCACCGTCTGGAAGCCGATCAAGCCCGGCCTGACCTTCCACGGCCTGCGCCACTCCCACAAAACCTGGCTCATCGAGGACAACATCCCCGACATCGCCCAAGCCCGCCGCCTCGGCCACGCCATGAACAACGAGATCGACGACATCTACTCCCACGTCGCACACAAGATCAACACCCGAATCCTCAAAGTGCTCGAAGACCGCTGGCAACGCTCCCTCAAGCGCGGCAGCGGAGGCTCCCGAAGGCTGTAGAGGGAGGCGTGGGCCGACCCGAGGGGGCAGGTGTGGCGGACGGGACCAGTGGGTGCGCTGTCGCACACGAGGTCAAGAAGCGGTGGCAGCCAGCAGATCCGCGCGGAGGCGAGGAAGAAGACGGCGCCCACGGGCGGTCTGGTCGTCTCAGCCCGCGCCCGCTTCGGGTTCACCGCCGTCTCGGGCACGGCCGACGACGCCCGGAACCGCGACATCACCCAGGCCCTGCCGCCCCAGGGGGCCGACCGTCTGTTCACCGCTCACGAGCAAGGTGCCAACGAGCAGCAGCTTCAGCAGATCGCTGCCGACGGCCTCGCGCAGATGTACTTTCGCGCCAACAACTCCCGTGCCCACGGCCTCGGGGCGGAGTTCACCGACGTGGAGCAGATCAATGCCTGGAGGAGGAGGGCAGTGGGGCGACCCCACAGAGCTTGGCGAAGGCGGTCACCAGCCTCACCGCTGAGCACGCAACACCCGCCTAGCTCGCCCGGCTGGTCCGTGGCCACTGGAAGATCGAAGCCCTTCACCACGTCCGAGATGTGACGGTGACGTTCGTCGAGAGCGCCTCCCAGCTGTGGACCAGTTCCGCACCCCGCGCCAGGGCAACCTGGCGCAACCTCGTCATCGGCGTCCTCCAGCTCGCCCGGAAGACCAACATCGCTGCCGACTTCTGGCACCACGCCCGCGAGGCCAACAGGCCGCTCGCCCTCCTCTCAGGTTCACCCGAGCTCACGCACAGACGGCGGCAGGACCGGAAGGTAGTCGGGCCGGGCATGGGAACGGCGTATACGGCGAGCTCGTATACGCATGCTGCCAGAGACGAGTACGCGAATAGGCGCGGGCGGACAGCGGGCGCTGAAGGCCCTTCGTAGCGGCTCGTCGAGGAGCGCGTCAGCTACGGAGCGGATTAGCGGGGCAAGGGCCGCAGGGAAACGGTTGACAAGGATATTGCTGGTAGCGGCCCACAGCTGGGCGGCCTCCGCGGTAGGGGTGAAGCGACGCTGCTCGTATCGGTCCATCCAGGCAGCAAAGCTTTCCCATGTGGCTGGGACGTCGCGGATTCCCATACGCTCGGCGAGGCTGCGGTAGAAGATGTGGGAGGCTTCCTTTTCCGCTGCGGTTGTGGACCGCCAAGCGTAAGCGTCACACCAGCGCATTGGGGCGATGTTGAAGCAGGCTAGTACGTAGAGGAAGTCGTCGTTGGAGATCTGCCAGCGCGCATGGATATGATTGAGGGCCGCCAGGGTCTGGATACCCTGGCTGCTCTCCAGGCCGTAGCGGAACAGCGTGTACATCATCTGGCCTGTTGTTTTGGCGCGCAGCTCTGTTTGGCTGGACATCCGGCCGGTGCCTGACAGGATCTTGGCAATTTCGGGCACGGCGAAGGTTCGGTAAAATCCGATATTGAGGCCGAATGCGAGATCTTCGCTGAATTCGGCAAAGGCGAGACGTCGGTAAATTGCCTCCGCCTGCGCCAATCCCGTGTGTGTACCAGGAATGGACTCCACGCATCTCTTCCCTTCTCGGTGCTGCCCATCATTTGGTCTCGGACAGGACTCGGGTCACAAATGGTCCGTGAAGATGACGGGCGACCAGAACTAGGTGGTTCCGTTCATCGGCCGGGGCGACATCAACGCCCGGGGTTTGTTCGGAGTGTTGGGCCGGGCGCAGTTGAGTGCGCAAGGCGCGCACGCCGCCGGCGAAGGCCGCGGCGGCGATTGCGGCCTCTAGTTCTCCGGGTGCGAGGCCGTCGATCTCCGTAGCACGATGGCGGGCTATTTCGACAACGTCCACTGGTACCCACGGTCGCAGGGCGAGCTGCCCGTCGCGGATCTCACGGGTGCGGCGGGTGATGCGCCACTCCAGGTCCCGAGTGGCCAGCCATTCCGCCCAGGGGCGCAGCGGCTTGTCCAGGGCCAGACGGCCGTCGACCTGTATGGCAGCCGCCCACAGAGGGCGCAGGGCACGGTAGTCGGATCGACGCTGACGCCACGTTGTGACCGCGGCACCCGCCCATCCCGAAGCGAGGACCAGACAACCCACGCAGCCCGACAGAGGCCCAACGATCGACCCCAGCCAGTCCAAGGCGTGATGGCCCGTTGCCGCGCCAATAACGGCAATGATCTTGCTGAGGCAGTAGCCGCCGATCAGCACGCACCCGAGGGCCAGGCGTCTCAGATTTCGGCGCAGCAGACTGGGGGCGGCTAGGGATGTGGAGTACTTCCAGGAGGTATGGCCCAACTGCCACAGTGCCCAAATGAACCCTGCTTGGTAGATCAACAGGTAGGCAAGAACTGCCGGTCTGTCTGCGTAGGTGGTGTCTAAGGCCACCGAACTGTCCATGCCCGGAGGGAAGATCGCGAACAGAGCCACCATGGCAGTGATGACTGGCCCGTAGACAAACAGGACCTTGCGCCGTATGTCGTTGGAACGCACCGTGTCGTAGGAGATGGCCCATGCTCGACTACTGTCCACCCGCTGGGAAGGCGGTGACCAGAGCAGTGCGAGCGTCACCACACCAGCGCCGAACAGCATTCTGGTGACATAGACGAGCAACAGACTGAGGAAGCTGATTCCCGACGCCTGATTGAGCATGTCGGCAATGACCGGTGCCGAGCATAAGAACGAGATGGCCGAGACCAGTGAGACGATCCCCATCGCCAGCAGTGCTGGGCCAGGCTGCCGTCGCCGTGCCCGCAGTTTGAAGGCCGCCAGCACGAACAACAGGACGCTGATGAACAGGTAGACGTAGTTGGCAACACGCTCATACATGGCGACTCCTGCGGTGTTCCAACGAGGTGACCACTGCGGCACTCGCCGACTCATCTGGTGCTAGGTCGAGTTGCTGCCACAACAAGGTGCCGAGTACCTCAGCCTGTTCCTCAGCTGGGTCGGCGTAGTGGGAGCGTCCTAGAACCAGGCGGGCCACCTCTGGTTCCAGGGCGTCGAGTTCGGGAATGTGGGCGAGCAGGAGATGCGCGATCTCATGGCAGATGATGTGTGCCTGATGGGACACGCTGGTGTGTTGCGGATAGTAGATCCTGTCTTCGGACAGGTGCTGCTCGTACTGCCCCGAAACTTGCCCGGGCGTCGGCTCGCTCGCTATGAGCACGATGGGACGCCCCCGCTGATCACTGAGACGTTCACACAGCTCCATCACTGTGGAGTAGGGCGGCAGGTTGACCTGCGCCAGCAGAGCCCGGCACTTGCGCCGGGCGCGTCTTAAGCCCACGAGAGCAATCTCCGGTTCTCCAGGAAGTCGCCAGCGAGTCACCACATGTCCCGAGGGCATACCTGCCGTACTCACGGGCGTCCTCTCGTCTCTGGCCGATTAGGTCTCTCCGAAAGTTGCCGCTCAACCGTGCAACGCAGTCTTGGGACGCGGAGCGACGGCAGGGTTGCGACACATAGGCTCCGCAATCATGTACGCCCGGCCTCGTTGTCTCCCGCCAAGCCGAGCGCCTTGCGGAGCTGGTCGATGACCGCGCTAACGGGCCCTCGCATGGTCGGCGGCAGTTCCGCAGCCCCTTCGGCGATCTGCCGTACGTCCTCGTCACTGAGGAGCGCAGCATCATCGGCTTCCACTCCTCCTCCGGCGGCCCTGTGCTGGATGCGTTGCGCTCTGCCTGCCCGATGGTTCTCGATCATCTGCAGATTGCGCTCGACGGCTCGGACGACGGGATGATCCTGAGCATTGAGGAAGTAGTCCGTCGAGACCCCGAATATCTTGGCCAGCCGCCCGGCGTTGGCCAAGCTTGGGACGGACCCCCCTTTGCGGAGCTTTCCGATGTACTGGTTGGACAACCCGCAGCGCTTAGCGATCTCGGTGTCCGTGTACGGCCGCCCCAACGAGGCCGGATAGATTACGTCGATCAAGCGCTGGAACCGCTGGGCGAACAGCGCAGCATCCTCTTCTCCCAGCGAAGGAGGCGACGCGGGCGCGCCCCGGTTTGGAGTGGACATGGCGGCATCTTAAGTCCGATCAACATAACTGCGGTACCGTCAATTTTCGCCAATTACACGATAGTTGATTCCAGGAGATGCGTGTCGAGGCTCTCACCTGCGACGTTCGGAGGAGGGTCACCCTATCGGTTGACATGGTGCAGCCGGGTGCGAAGGATCGGGCCCCGAGAGGACGGCTCCCAACCGCTCCGCCTGTTCTCCCGGGAAGAGGTTCGGAATAGGGGAGTCCGTATCGATCAATCGCCCCCAGCCCCGCTCCCCCTTCTGGGCTGGGGGTGAGGCCGACCGGCCATCGCCCTCTCGTTTCCCATGAATAAATTTCACGCTTCAATCGATTTGAACTTTCGATCATCGTCTATTTCCTATGCGGGCGCCCAGCGCCCTGCGCTGTTAGGGCGGGGGTGAACGGTGTCCTTTAGTGATACCGCTGAAACGCCGATCAGTGTTGATCTAGGTACGACAGAAAGCGTATCCACATGGCTTCGCTCCGAGGTTGCCGCATTGGTGGGTCAAGGGGAGGGCACCCTCGGTGACGACGAGTTGTTCTCACGCCTGGGGACGGACTCGATGGGCTGGCGACGGCATGGCTGTCTGCACGACTGGAGTTGCCGGTGGGTGATGAAGCAACCGGCCAGTTTGAGGAAGGCTTCGTGGATGTCGGCTCGGCGTTCCCGTCGGACACGGAGTCGTCGGAAGCCGTGCAGCCGGGAGAAACTTTTCTCGACGACGCATCGGTAGATGCCATGTCCTGTGCTGTGCCGGGTATTTCGGCGGGCATTGGCGGGCGCGGACTTGTTCGCAGCGTGGTCGTAGCCGCGGTCGGTAAAGAGCGAGTCCAGCTTGCGGCGCGGGTGGCGGTGCGGCTGCGGATGGGCGGTATGGCGTCGATCAGCGGTACCAGCTGGGTGACGTCGTGGCGGTTGCCGCTGGTGAGAAGGACCGCGAGCGGAGTTCCGTGGCTGTCGGCTATCAGGTGGTGCTTGGAGCTGGCACGGCGGGCGGCTGGTGAGGGGCCTGCCTGGATCCCCCATTTAGGGCCCTGACGTGAGAGGAGTCGGCTACGCAGCGGGACCATTCGAGACTTGATGCTGCGTTCAGCTCTACCAGAAGCGGCTCGCTGCCACATGCCGGCCTCGTTCCAGCCCCGCGGCGCCAGCAGGTCCTGCCCGAGTCGAAGCCAAGGTCCTTCCAGAGGTGTTCCCACTGGATGTCGGTGTGCAGCACGCAGCGGACCTCGCACAGGACCTGGCGGTCGGGAACCGGCAGTCGGCCGGGATATCGGAAGTAGCGTTGCTTCTTCCGCAGCAGAGGCTCGATCCGCTCCCACAAGTCGTCCGGCACGATCCACGGTGACGTCCCCAGGCCCGGACAACGCCCAACTCGCCTGCCAGGCAAGCCCACCAGGGCCATCGCACCTCATTGTAATAATCGTTCTTAGCTGGATCTGCACATCGCGGACGCTGAACAGCGCCTGCTTTCTGCCCCGCAAGGCCGTGGAGATCAACGAAATGATCGTTTCGGTCAGGCGTGCGGGCTCGATCGCCACCATGCGCCATTCTCCGCGTGGCAGGAGCGCCGGGAGGGAAATCCGTTGACGGCACTACCCGTTGTCGCTGTTCTGGGCTCTGCGCCCATTGCGCACGCGGTCACTCGTGGCTTGTTAGGCGTCGGCTTGACCGTCCGCAGCTGGATACTGCCCAGCCGTCATCCGGCACACAAGGCCAGCGCACTCGCCAGGTCCGTCCCGGCCTGGGACCGGCAACTGGATGGCTGTAGCACCATCCTCACCCTATTCGATGACCCCTACATTCTCGAATCGGTCATTGTGCCCCATGTCCTGCCCGCCGCCCGGCGCAGGACACTATGGCTGCAAATGGGTCCGCCCCCATCCATTCATGTCACGCAGCTCACCAACTTGGCGCAGCACCTTGGCGTGACTGTCGCGCACGCACCGCTGTACTGGTCCGGCGACGCGGTCACCGCCTACGGCCCACCGCCTTCTCTCAGCGGTGGATGCGACAGCGGACAACAAGCCGAGGTAAACCTGGTCTACGGATCGGCCATTACGGCCCTTGCGAATGCCGACTTCATCGGGCTTTTCTCCTCCCTGGATCTCCCCAGCGGTGCCGACCGTGACCTTGCCTGGCGGAAAACCCGCGGAACCACCGGGTACTCGGCAGCCCCCCACCTGGTAGAACAGCACTCCGCTAGGGTGGCATCAGAGAGTCTCGTCTCCGCACAGGACGCGTTGCAGCGATCCCAACAGCGCGTGTCACCCTGCGGCCTAACTGACCTGCCTCGATGTCTGATCCCAATCGTCGAAGCCCTCCTGTCCGGACAGACGGATGAAACGGCCAGCCGAAAGCTCGGTATCTCGCCACGCACGTACAGCCGGCGCGTCGCGGAACTGCTCGAGCACCTGGAAGTGAGCACCAGGTTTCAGGGAGGAGCGGTGCTGGTTCGTCGCTGTCAACCAAGCTGCCATCACAGGGAAGTGAACGCTCATCAGACTACGCAGGCCGGATAGACGCACGACGTGCGAAGGCGCCACATCAGCCGATTTGCCGGAATTTCGCACTGAGCCCTTTCCAACCTAATGGCAGTGCCGGGGCGTTGGTGGGCTTGGGCTGTACGGAACGACGAAGCTCCTGGTAGACGGGTTCTCGACCAAGATCACCCGTGTCCGCCAGGAGCTTCGCGTGCTTGTCTGCCCGTCATCGATCGATCTGTCCAGCCGCACGCTGGGGCACCTGACCAGGAAACTGGCTGCTCGTCAGCGGGAGATCGGCACGCGATGGCGGCGTCTGCCCGTCAGCCATCATTCCCTGCTCGCCCTGGCCCATCTGCGGTGCGGTGACACTTACGCCCAGCTTGCTGCCGGGTTCGGTATCGGCATCGCGACCGTCTACCGCTACATACGCGAAGCGATCGAGGTACTGGCCGCCATGGCGCCGACCCTGGCCGAGGTGATGACGACGGCCTCGGCGAAGGCATACGTGATTCTGGACGGCACGCTGCTGCCGATCGACCGGATCGCCGCCGACGCCCCGTACTACTCCGGCAAGCACAAGCGGCACGGCATCAACGTCCAGGTCCTCACCGATCCATTCGGCCGCTTGCTGTGGGCATCCTCTGCCCTTCCCGGAGCCACCCACGATCTGACCGCCGCTCGCAGCCACGGAATCATCAACACCCTCGCCGCCGCTGGGCTGAAATGCTGGGCGGACAAGGCATACCAAGGTGCCGGCCGCCTTGTCCGCGTGCCCCTTCCGGGGACGGCGGCTCAAGCGATGGAAGCGACGGCACAACAGCAGCCACGCCAAGATCCGGTGCGTCGGCGAGCAGGCCATGGCCGTCCTGAAGGGCTGGCGCCTGCTGCGAAAGCTCCGCTGCAGCACGAACCGGATCACCGACATCGTGAAGGCCGTCGTCGTCCTTCACCACGCCTCAACGTGAAGTTGAAAACGCTCACTGGCACCAAGAGGGGTTGACTTGGACTTCAGTCTCCTCTACTTCGTCAATGACGAGACGGTGGACGGCTCGTGGGAGCATGACTTCTGTTCGAGACAGCAAAATTTGCCGATCAGTATGATTTCCCGGCAGTGTGGCTGCCTGAGCGGCACTTCCACCCATTTTGTGATACCTATCCGAATCCTGCGCTTGCGCCGCGGCACTCGCCGCGAGGACGCACAGGGTGCGGCTGAGGGTCGGCTGCGTCGTCATGCCGCTGCATGATCCGTTGTCTGTGGTTGGGGTGTGTAAACTCAATGGTCCTCTCTCGTATTCGGTGGTGACGGAGGGTGGCGCTATCCGAGGAGGATGCGATGGCGAAGCAGGGCGAAGCCTGCTCGGCTGTGCATTTGGCGCGCGATCCGCTTGGTCTTGGTGTTTGACGCCCTCGGTGGGACCGTAGCTGTACGGAAGCGTGAGTGCGGCGTTCACGGCGTCGAGGTCTCGTTCCAGTACCAGCCGGGTGTGGCCTCCAGGACCACTTTCGGTGTCGGCCCTGCCTTACGAGCTCGTGCATGGGTGGCGGTGGCGCGTTGAGACTTTGATCGTTGATCATGGTCTGTGTGGTGGGGAACCGGGCACGTGCAGCGATCATCCGAAGCCAGCGGATCACCGGGCTGAGCCCTGAGGTGATTGCTGAACTCGTAGCCGAGATCGGCCCGTTGTGGCACGAGCGGCATCAGGCCGGACTGGCGGCGCGACCTCGTCGCCGCGCCGTCGGCGCCGGAGCGAAGCACAAACTGGTCTTCGTCGACCGGCTGTTGGCCACCTTGGTCAACCTCCGACATGGCGCCACCCACGACGTGCTGGCCTGCTGGTTCGGTGTCGACCGCTCCACCATCACACGCGCAATCAGCGAAGTTCGGCCCCTGCTCGCCGAGCGTGGCTGCACCGTCGCACCCGGCCTGCGGCTGCGTACCCTCGCCGACGTCATCGACCATCTCGGCACCGATGGACAGACCGGAATCATCGACGGGACCGAGATCCGAGTGCGCAGGCCGGCCGCCGGGCGCAAGGACCGCGACAAGTTCATCTCCGGCAAGAACAAACAGAACGCCGTGAAGTCCATGGTCGTCACGGACGCAGAGGGGCGGCTACTGTTCTGCAGCCCGGCCGAGCCGGCTAGCTGCGCAGACATCACGCATGCCCGGAAGTTGGGCCTGGTCAAACTGTTGTCCGACGGACCCGCCGTGGAGATCCTGGCCGACGCCGGCTACCAGGGACTGGGCGCCCAGACCGGCGGGCGTGTGGTGACGCCACCGCACCGAAAGTTCAAGAAGAACCCGCCCGAGTGGTACGAGCAGATGCACGAACGGCAGCGCAAAGCACACTCCTCACGCCGCATCCGGGTCGAGCACGGCATTGGTCATCTGAAGAACTGGCGAGCCCTCGCTCGCCATCACGGCCGCCGTGAGCACATGAGCGACATCGTCCAAGCCGCCGCCGGACTCCTCTCCCACCAACAGACCGTTGCCCGGGCAAGCAGTCCGCGAAAGTGAACTAAGCAGCGAATCCGCGGCTCTCAACGCGCCACCGCCAACCATGCACGAGCTCGTTAGCGATTGCTCGCTTGAACCGGGCGAGATCGTTAGGGAACCGCACACTCTTCTAGCCCCGAAGATTGCGTCTGACGGCCAGTCGCTGGGGGCTATCCGGCCAAGCGTGCGGAAGCCTCGCTAATGAGTGGCGAGCGGCGCTGTGCTGCTGGTCTCGTTCCGGTTCGGACGCCAGGAGTTCCGCCAGCTTGCGCACGGTTGGCGACTCGAACAGTTTCAGCATCGGCACATCCTGGCCCAGCTCACGGGCCAGTCGGGCCCTGACCCTAGTCAGCAACATCGAGGAGCCGCCGAGGTCGAAGAAGTTCGAGTCGATGTCGATGTCGACGACCGGCAGTAGGTCCCGCCAGACCTCGGCGATCACCGCCTCGGTCTGGGTGCGCGGCAGTACGGAGGGCGCCGGCTCGTCCTCGCCCTGTACGGCGTCCGGGAGCGCCTCCCGATCGACCTTGCCGTTCGGCGTCAGGGGCAGCCGCTCCAGCGTGACGATTGTGCTTGGCAGCATGTGCTGCGGCAGCTGGCGTCGTAGCCGACCGCGCAGCTTCTCCCGGTTGGGGGTGCCCCGCCAGACGACGTAGGAGGCCAGCTCGGTCTCGCTCCACGAGGTCGGCCGGCCGACCGTGACGCTGTCCCGGACGCCGCTCTGCTGACGGATCGCCGCGTCCACCTCAGCTGGTGCGACACGAAAGCCTGCGATCATGAGATCGCCGTCGTCACGCCCCATGATCTCAACGGACCCGTCGGGCAGGCGGCGTCCGAGATCGCCGGTGTCGAAGCTCCGGTGACCCGGGACCGGGTCGGGGGAGAACCGGGTGTTCTCCCCGGTGGCGTAGCCTCGCGCGAGAAAGGGCGTACGCACGAAGATCCGACCGGATTCTCCGATCCCAGTCGGATCTCCGGCTCGGTTCCTGACCAGTAGCTGGGCGCCCTCGATGCCGGTGCCGACCGGGACGTACCGCCCACGCCGAGGACCCTCGGTGGCTTCGTAACAGCTCATCGCCTGAGGCGTCTCGGTCGTCCCGTACAGGTTCAGCACCCTCGCCCCCGCTGCGAGGTCCCTCATGCGCTCGACGTCGTCCCAGCGAAGCAGGTCGCCGCCGAAGGCCGCGAGCCGTAGCCGGGGAAGGTGCGACCTGCGGCCTTCAGCGGTCAGCAACCGTCCGAGCTGGGGGGTCAAGTGGGCCACTGACACCCCCTCATCGGCGAGCCAGTCCAGCAGCTGATCCGGCGCGCGCAGGAATTGCTGGGGCGGCACACGAAGTTCGGCGCCCACCCACAGCGGGGCGAAGATATCCCGCAGCAGCGGGTCGTGGGACAGACCGGAGAGCATGGCGAAGCGGTCCGCCTCCGACAGCGCGAAGCGCTCGGCGTACCACTGGAGGAAGTGGGTCACCGGCGCCTGCTCGCCCAGCACCGCTCGGGGGACGCCTCCGGTACCCGAAGTCAGGGCCACGTAGGCAACAGGTCCGCCGGGCCCGACCAGGTCACGCTGGTCCTGATCGGTGGCTTTCCCGATGTCCAGCACCGGGATTCCGAAGCCGGGCGGGTGTTCGCCAGCTCCCTTCTGACCGACCAGGATTCTGGGCTGCGCCGCGGACACGTGCGCGGCCAGCCGGGCGGTCGGGTAGGCCGGGTCGAGCACGCACAGCGCGGCGCCGCTCTCCAGGACGCCGAGCAGCGCGGCGACCAGTGCGGCACTGCGTTCCGCATGCACGGCGGCCACATCTCCCGGGCCGATGCCGCGCTCGGTCAGCCGGGCGGCGATGCCCGCTGCCCACTGTGTGAGCTCGCCGTAGGTCAGTGTCCCATCGGGCGCACGGACCGCCGTGCGCTGCGGGTCGCGCGCAGCCCATGCGCCGACGGCCTGGGGCAACGAAGGTGCGGGCACAGACTGTGGCAGCGCTGCGCCTGCATCCGGCAGGACGCGCCGCGCGCTCTCGCTCACCAGGGCGTGCCCGCACAGCGGGAGGTCCGGGCACCGTACGACATGCTCCAGCAGCAGGGCGTACTGCTCGAGAAACTCGCCGATCACGGCCTCTTCAAGGCGGTCGCCGTCGTAGACGATCTCGATCCTCAAGTCGTCCGGGAGCTCAGTGACATACATGTTCAGGTCGAACAGAGCACCGACCGGGGGAGGTGCGAGGACCTCTGAGACGATCCCGTCGAGCTGCGGCGCCGTATAGGGGGCGCCGAGCAGGTTGAACCACGAGCTGAAGAGCCCTTCGCCGGTCCCGGAGAGCCCCAGCTCCTGGTACACGGCCTCGAAGGGTACGTCCTGGTTCGCGAACGACCCGGCGACAGCCGTGCGGGTCCGCCTGATCACCTCATCGAAGGTAGGCTCCCCGGTGAAGTCGACCCTCAGCCCTACAGTGTTGACGAAGAAGCCGACGACGTCGTCGGTCCCCGGCGCGGTCCGCTCGGCGAACGGCACGCCCACGATCAGGTCGTCACGCAGTGACCACCGGTTCAGCATGGAGTAGTAAGCGGCCAACAGCACGATGAAGAGTGTGGTGCGCTTTTCACGGGCCAGGCCCCGGACGGACTTCGACAGCGCCGGACCGAGCAGGCGCCTCTGCTGGCGGGCGGGCGCGCTGCCCGTCGCCCCTCGCATGGGTAGGTCCAGCGCGGGGGGCGGGTCGGCCAGACGCTGAGCCCAGTAGGCCAGCTGCTCGGTGAACTCGCCGGCCGCGAGCCGCTCGGCCGCCCACACCGCGTAGTCGACGTAGCGGACCGGTGGTGGAGTGAGTCGTGGCTCGCGTCCTTCGGCGAGCGTCGAGTAGATCTCCCCGACCTCGGAGAGGACCACGCGAGCCGACCGGCCGTCGAACGCGATGTGATGTGCGCTGAGCACGAGCTGGTGCTCCTCGTCCGCGATCCTGACCAGAGCCGCCCGCAGCAGCGGTGGTGCTGCCAGGTCGAAGGGCCGGAGGACGAATTCCTCCGCCCAGCGCTCAGCTTGGTCCTTGTCACCCGCGCAGTCGACGCGCTCGAAAGGGACTGGCTGAGCCGGCCGCACCTCCTGGACGACACCTGAGGGGGTTTCCCGGATGGCCGTGCGCAACACTTCATGGCGGTGTAGGACGTGGTCGAGCGTGCGTCGCAGAAGGTTCTCGTGGACCGGGCCCGTCATGCGGACGATGACCGGGACGTTGTACGACGCGAGGTCACCGTGCATACGGTCCAGTATCCAGAGGCGATTCTGGCCAGGGGCGAGTGGAGCACGGATACGGAACGGGTCGACCGGGACACGCACGTTGTCGTCCTGCCGCTCGACCCGCACTATACGAGCCAGCTCGGCGACGGTGGGGGCCTCGAAGAGCACCCGGGAGTTCAGCGAGACTCCGGTCTCCCGAGATACTCGCGCCGCCACCCGTACCGCGAGCAGCGAATTGCCGCCCAGCTCGAAGAAGTCCTGGTCGGGTGTTACGGCCGGCAGGCGCAGTTCCTCCGCCCAGATCGCGCCCAGCACATTCTCCTCGGAGCGGCCCAGCTGCGGGTCGACCGGAGCCGCCGCAGTTTCCATGTCAGGCTCCGGCAGTCGGGCCCTGTCCACCTTGCCGTTCAGGGACATCGGGAACTCGGCGACCAGCGTGACAAATCTCGGCACCATGGCAGCGGGCAGTGGGCCTGACACCCAGCGCCGCAGCTCCTGCGAGGTAAGGCGCCGGGCGCCGGGCGCCGGGACCGCGTAGGCGGCGAGTTCCAGTCGGCCTTCCTGGCTTCTCGTCGTGACCACCGCGCTCTGCACGTCCGGGTGCCGGTTCAACACGGCCTCGACCTCTAGCAGATCGATTCGTACACCGCCGACCTTCACCTGACTGTTGAGTCGGCCACGGTAAACCAGTTCGCCGGACGGGGTCCGGCTGACCTGGTCGCCAGTCCGGTAGAGGCGCGCGCCAGGTGGTCCGGCTGCCGAGGGCACGAATCGTTCGGCCGTGGCAGCGGGATCTGCCACGTATCCTCGGGCCAGCTGGGGGCCGCCGAGGTACAGCTCCCCTTCGTCGGCGGGGCGCAGCTCCGTGTCGAGCACCAGGGCCTGGGAGTTTGCGTAAGGTGCGCCGATCGGCAGCTCTTCGGGGTCGTCGCCGATGATGTCGGTGTAGGTATTGTCCACGGCGGCCTCGGTGACGCCGTACGAGTTGATGAGCCGGGTGCTGCTTCCGGCCACGCGACGCAGGCTACGGTAGTCACCTGGAACCCAGTTCTCACCACCGACGACGATGATGCGCATGAAGTCCAGCTGCTGACCGGACTCGACGAGGTGCTCGATCAGAGGTCGCAGCATCGTCGGGGTGATGTCGACGAACTCGACGCCGGTCCTGCTCATGAGTTCGTACAGGGCGGCAGGGCTGAGCAGGGTCTCCCGCGAACAGAGCACGAGGGTGCCACCGGACAGCAGAGCCCTGACGAGGTCGCCGGTGGCCACGTCGAAGCCGAACCCCGCCGCCTGGAGATGTATCCGCACCTCGTCGCCGAGCCCGTACGCCTTCTCCCAGCCCAGGTAGGAGCTCACCAGGGCGCGGTGGGAGACGGCTACTGCCTTGGGTGTGCCGCTCGTTCCGGAGGTGTGAATGACGTACGCGAGGCTGTCGGGCGCCGCCGCCCGCTGTGGCGGGGCCGTGGGCGGCAGAGGCGAAGGCTCGCCGTCCGTGAGGATGACTTGCCCTGTGAATCCCTCCAGCCGGTCTCGCAGCCCGGCCTGCGTCACCACCGCACAGGGATTGACTTGGTCGAACAGTGATCGCAGCCGCCCGCGGGGCGTCTCGGGGGACACGGCCAGAAAGGCGCCACCGGACTTCCAGACCGCGAGCACGGTGACCACGAGGTCAACCGAACGTTCCACAAAGATCGCTGTCACCCGGTCGATGTCGCTGCCCGCGGCTGCCAGTCGCGCTGCCAGGGCGTCTGCCAGTGCGTCCAGTTCGGTATAGGTGACGACCCGCTCCTCGAAGATCACCGCAGGTCTGTCGCAGCAGCGGCTGACCACGTCCCGGAAACACTCGTGCGCGAGCATGCCGTGGTCGCCGGTCATGCGCCCGGGCCCAGAATGCACCATTCGAGCACCACCTTGGGGTTGTGCAGCTCGTTCCCGGCCTGCTCGAACACGATGCTGGCCGGACTGTCCAGTACGGCTCCCATGACCTCGTCCTCGTGGTGCGTGGGCAGATCGCGCATGACGACAGCCGGCGGGTTCCGCTGCATCAACTGCTCGTTGACCTGGAACGGCTGGAACGCCCGTCGCCAGTCTGAGTCCATCCTGCACGTCCCTGTGGTCTGCCAGCGCGTCGTGTAGACGACGTGGGCGTCATCGTTGGACTCCGACATGTCGAAGCACTGGACGGTGCGGCTGCCCCGCGCCTTCGAGGTCGCCTCCGCGTATTCCAGTACGGCTGCATCGAGGCCGTATTCGGGCGGTGTGCAGAAAAACACCTCGACGTCAGGGATCTTGCGCAGCGCGGGAGCCAGTGCGGCAGCGGTGTTGTCCCCTTCCCCGACGCACAGCAGGCGCCGCCCTTCGAAGCCGCCGAAGTAACGGCGCAGGGTGGTCAGTTCGGCGAGCGCCTGGGTTGGATGCTCGTCTGCGCTCATGGCATTAATCGTCGGCGTTCGGCTCTGCTGGGTCAGTGCCTCGACTTCTTCGGCGTCGCCGGTCGCGCAGACGGCCAGGGCATCGAGCATGCGGGGGAGAATTTCGGGGGCTTCGCACACCGATTCGCTCGTGTTCAAATGGAGGTCGCTGGGGCCGTAGGAGATGTGACCGGCGCCCAGCGCCAGCGCCTCGAAGGTGAAAGCCGTGCGAGTGCGGGTAGACGTGACACGGAAGAAGCTCCCGGTCACACGCCCGGAAAGTGTGCTATTGGTCTCGGCTTCTCCAGCATGCTTTGCACCGCGGGTGTAGTCGGTAGCATCGACCCGCAGGTCCTTCAAGGAAAGAAAGTGACGCACGAAAGATACCTCCAGGCCAGCCATGGATCGCATCAATACATACCGCGGTGCTGAGCTGTAACAAGGTGACTGCGGCCAGTTGGCGAGAAGTCGACAGGGCGCTTGACCGGCATCGCCCGGCGCGCGATCATCTCCGAATACTCAGGGAATTGATTAGCGAGGGAGCCATCTTGACGCCGGAAATAGATGAAATCTTCTCCGAAATCAGGCGAGAGTACGGTGGCGAATCCATATCCCGGGTCGAGGAGATGGTGTACGAGGGGAGCCGGGATCGGCACAAGTTGCAGACGGGGGCCAAGTGGATTCTTCCGGGCATCTCGCAGCAGCCTTGGCATAACCCGTATGGTCACCCTGAACTGGCGCCTCTGGTGCGCGAACTCGAGGCATCGCACGAAATGATCAAGAAGGATCACGAGGCGACCTGGGTGGCCCAGCGCCACCAGTTCTCCGACTACCAGCACTACCTCACGCGGCAGGAGAACTGGCAGGCGCTCTACCTGTTCAGGGGCGGTGCGCTTGTGCCGGAGTCGGCGGCCGCCGCGCCCACCGCCTACCGCGTCCTGGATGACTTCGCTGTGGCGACGGAGCTGCTGTGCCCACTGCTGGAGTGCCACTATTCGACACTGCTGCCCGGGGCCACCATCCGGCCGCACAGTGACCTGTGGAACTTCAGCATCAACCTCCATCTGGCCATCGACATCCCAGCCGGGTGCGGAATCACCGTGGCCGGGGAGACGCGGACCTGGCAGGAAGGAAAGTGCCTGCTCTTCGACTACTCCTTTGTCCACGAGGCGTGGAATGGAGCGGAACGACCGCGCACCTGCCTACTCATGGACCTCTGGCATCCGGAGACAACTCTGCCCGAGAGAAAGGCGCTCACGGCGCTGATCACAGAGATCCGTAGGCTGATGGGCGAATGATGCTATTGTCCGGTGTGCTTTCGTAGGAACTCGATGATGCTGGCATTGACGAAGTCGGGATCTTCGAGGAAGCCGAAGTGGCCCAGCCCTGGGAAATCCTCGTAGGAGGCTCCGGGTATGGCCTCGAACACCTCCCGGCAATCCTGTACCGGCGTGATGACATCCGCATCAAATGCTACGACCAGGCAGGGGCGGCGGATGCCTGTGAGGGCTTGGCGTCGGTCACCTATAACACTGACATCGTATTGAGCTCCGGCGCCTGCATCACTCACCGGGAATCGCATCCGCAGCTCAAGCCAATCCGCCATCCGGCGATCGTCGGCAAGCGTCCGCGGACCGAAGAGCTGAGCCAGATGCATCAGCGCATCCAACTCGGATGGGGAGGCGGAGTGGCGGGCCTGCACCGCCAGGGCGCGGGTCAGGCGCCGCCGGTACTGGTCGGTGCGGGCGCGGGTGCCGATCAGCACCGCTGAGCGCACCAACTCGGGCTGCGCCAATGCTACTTCCTGGGCCACGAATGCACCGAGCGAGGCGCCGATGAGATGGCATTCGCCCAGTTTCAGCTCCCTGATGAGCGTTACGACGTCCGCGACCAGGCCGTCGATGCGGTACGGGCCGGGCGGCACTGGAGAAGGCGGCATGCCCCGATGATTCACGGTGATGACCCGGAATCCGGAGCGCGTCAGTGCAGGCACCTGATGGGCATTCCAGATCTCGCCCGGCGTCGCCGCCGGCGGCAGCATTATCACCGGGAAGCCATCGCCGGCCGAATGCCAGGCGAGCGGTACCGAAAAGGGGCGTGAAACGCTGCCGGCAGCGGCTGCAGGGGATGACATTCGCCCAGTAGAACGTGGCGAGTTGGGGCGGTCAAGCGGGTGACGAGTTGTCGCCAACCTGGGCCCGTAGCGTCCTGTTGTGCGTATTCCCGAGCGAGACTGGACCGCGGTGGGCCCGGGGCTTCAGTGCGAACCACGCGGATGCGGGCACCCTGCGCAACTTTGGAGGGATTAGTTATGGCACACCACATCGCCGTCGTAGGAATGTCGGGCCGGTTCCCGGGAGCGCCGGATGTCGACCGCTACTGGCAGAACCTTCGCGACGGCGTAGAAAGCATCTATTTTCCGACCGACAACGAGCTGCGCGACTACGGCGTCTCTGCGGAGATGCTCCAGCACCCTGACTACGTCAAGGCATTCGCGAATGCACCGGGCATTCAGGAGTTCGACTCTACGCTGTTCGGATACACGCCGCGCGAGGCGAGTCATACCGATCCGCAGATCCGCATGTTCCTTGAGTGCGCGCACTCCGCGCTCGAGCACGCGGGATACGACTCAAACCGCGAAGGCGCGGAGACGATTGCGGTATACGGCTCCGCGGGTGCCAACAGATATCTCGACCTCAACCTGAACTTCACGGCTGATGTCTCCGCGAGCGCGAGTTTCGCGCTGACCGCGCTCAACAACACCGACTATGCGGCGATCACGGCTGCGTACAAGCTGAACCTCCGTGGCCCGGCGATCACGGTGTCGACCGCGTGCTCCAGTTCCCTGGTCGCGGTGCATCTGGCCAGCCAGGCGCTGCGCAACGGAGAGTGTGATCTCGCCCTGGCAGGCGGCGCGGAGGTGGAATTGCCCTTCGGCCATGGGTATCTGTGGTCCGAGGGCAGCCCGTTCACCCGTGACGGTCACGTACGGCCGTTCGACGTCAAGGCCGACGGCACACTCTTCTCCAGCGGCGCGGGGGCTGTGGTGCTCAAGCGGCTCGAGGACGCGTTAGCCGACGGCGACACCATCCACGCGGTGCTGCGGGGCAGCGCGCTCAACAACGACGGCTCCGCAAAGGCTGGTTTCACTGCCCCGTCGATACAGGGACAGTCAGGCATGTTGGCCGAGGCATTCGCCATGGCCGAGGTAACCGCGCGGGATCTGTCTTTTGTGGAGTGCCATGCGACGGGCACTCCGCTGGGAGACCCAATGGAGGTGGCCGCGCTGTACAAGGCGTTGCGGGCGATCGGCCCGGTCGCGGGCGCCTCGATCGCGCTGGGTTCTGTCAAGTCGAACGTCGGGCACCTGGGGCATGCTTCGGGCATGGCCTCGCTTATCAAGTCCATTCTTGTGTTGCGTCACCACGAACTGCCCGCGACAGTCAACTTCGGCGAGCCGAACCCCAAGCTGGAGCTGGATGACCGCCCCTTCTTCATCGGGGACAAGCTTCGTGAGCTCGCTCAGCTGCCGGGTGCCCCCCGGGTCGGCGGCGTGAGCTCCTTCGGAGTCGGCGGCACCAATGCGCACGTTGTGCTGGAGGAGCCGCCTGTACGCGCCCCCCAGGCCGGGCCGCGTCGGCCGCGGATTGTGGTCTGGTCCGCGCAGAGCGATGAAGCAGTCGACGAGTACCGGGCGCACCTCGCTGGCTATTTCGCAGACCCGCAGCACGCTCCTGCCTTTTGTGCCGCTGTGCACGTCCTGCAGCAGGGCCGGCGCCCACATGCGCGCCGGTCCGCGCTGATCGCGGCGGATGCGGCCGAGGCGGCCGGTGGACTTCAGTCCGAAGAGGGCATTATCACCTCAGCAGGTGGTGGTCGGCGTGACATCGCTTTCGCCTTTCCAGGTCAGGGTTCGCAGCAACCGCGTATGGCCCACGATCTCTATGGAACGGATCCGGCCTTCGCGGCCGCCATGGACGAGGCGCTGGAGCAGTGCGCGGCGCGCGGGGTCGATGTGCGGGACGACTGGGGCTCCGACGAGGCTGGCTGGGTCCTGGACACGGTTCCCACCCAGGTGTTGATGTTCGCGGTGGAGTATGCGCTGGCTCAAGCGCTGGTGGCACAAGGAATACGACCAGCGGCGGTGATCGGGCACAGCGTCGGCGAACTCGCGGCGGCGGTGGTCGCAGGGGTGCTGTCGCTCGCCGACGGTGCGGCGCTGGTGACCGCGCGGGCGCGGGCGATGGCCCAGGCTCCCGAGGGCGCGATGCTCGCCGTGGCGACCGGGGCTGAGGAGTTGGGGCGGAAGTTGCCAAGTGGTGTGACACTGGCTGTGGTCAACGGCCCCCGGCAGTGCGTGCTGTCGGGCAGCCGGTATGACATCGAGGCTGCCGAGGCCGAGCTGCGCAAGCGCAAGGTCGGGTGCACCTTGCTGAAGACCGCGGGTGCGTTCCACAGCCCGCTGATGCTCCCGGCGGCGGAGCGCTTCGCCCGGGCTTTCGACGAGGTGACGCTCGCAGCGCCCCGGATACCTTTCTACAGCGCCGCGGCGGGTGGCCTGATCGGCGCCGATCAGGCCACCGACCCGTACTTCTGGTCCGACCAGCTCACGGGGCCGGTCCGGTTCGACCGCGCGTTGTCCGCCCTGCCGGCCGATGGGCGGTGGCTGGTGCTCGAAGCCGGACCCGGCCAGGTCCTTACCCGGCTGGGGCGTACGGGCAGCACATCGGACGCGGTGTTCGTCCCGGTGCTGCCCACTCCGGACGTAGGCCGCGAGGGGCTGCTCGCCGCGGTGGCACACGCGTGGGTCCATGGCCACGACGTCTCCTGGGCGGACGAGGCAGAAGCCGGGCCATTGCGCCGGGTGCCGTTGCCCGGCTACCCCTACCAGCGGCGCAAGCACTGGGTCGAGCCGCCCGACATGCGCCGGCGGCAGCAGGCGGCGGAGGCCCTCGAGCCGGCCGGACGCAGCGTGCAGTTGCCGGGTGAAGCCGCCCGGAACGGAGTACGGGTTCCCGCCGACGTACCGGCCACAGCTTTGTCGCAAGTGGACTGGATGCCCGCGGAACACCCTCCTGCGCTGCCGGTGGACGGAGCGTGTCTGCTGCTGCTCCCGTCTGAGACGGAGCCCGGCCTGCCTCTGGTGCTCGCGGCGCTGCAGGCCGGTGCCGGAGTGGTGATCGCCCGACCGGGCGATGCATACGGGGAGGCGGGCGGCGAGTTCCGCGTGCGCCCGGGGAAGCGCGCCGATTACGAGAGGCTGCTCGCAGAGCTCTCCCGGCGCGGCACACCTGCGACGCTCGTCGTGCACGGGCTCACCCTGGACGGACCGCGCGAGGTCACCCACGCGACGCTTGAGGGCGCGGTCGAGCGGAGCTTCGACAGCCTGCTCGCGGTGGCGCAGGCGGTCGGCTCGCCTCCGGGCGCGACCACCCCCGGCCTGCTGATAGTCACCTCCGGTGCGGTCGATGTGACCGGCGCCGAGGCCATCGACCCGGCCGCCGCGATGCTCACCGGTTTCGCCCGGTCGCTGGCGGCCGAGGCGCCCCGGCTCGGCTGCCGCGTTGTCGACATCGCGGTGGCCGGCGAACGTGAACTCTCCGCCGAGGTCGGCCAGTGGCGCACGCACGACGTCGTCGCTCTGCGTGGAGCGCGCCGCTGGACGGCGGAGCGGACCGCCTTCCACATCGGCGAGCCGCAGCCGGCGCTGCGCCGCCAGGGCTCGTATCTGATCACCGGAGGGACCGGCGGGCTGGGCATGGCGCTGGCTCGCGGCTTGGCGGGTACCGGAGTGCGCCCGCGCCTGATTCTGCTCAGCCGCAGCGGGCTCGCGGGCGATGCCACCGACGAGCGATCCGCGCGGCTGCGCTCCGAAATCACCGCGCTGACCGCCCTCGGTGCCCAGGTCCGGGTGCTGGCCGCCGATGTCGCCGACCAGCGTTCGCTACGCCGGGCGCTCGACACGGTGGCGGCCCGGTTCGGCCCGCTCAACGGCGTGTTCCACCTGGCCGGCGTCCCTGGCGACGGGTTGGTGCGCACCCGAGACGCGGAGGAGACCAGGCGCGTGCTCGCGCCCAAGGTCGCCGGAACCGTGCTGCTCGCGCAGGAGTTGCGCGGGGCTGCCGCGCTGGACTTCTTCGCCTGCTTCTCCAGCCGCGCGGCGGTCGATGGGCTCGTCGGCAGCGCCGATTACGCCGCCGCCAATGCCTTTCAAGACGCGATCAGTCTCGTGCTGCGCCGCACCGGCATCGCAGCCGTATCGGTCAACTGGCCGTCCTGGGCGGGCGTGGGTATGGCCGCCGAGTACGGCGTCCGCGCGTGGTCGTGCGACATGGGTCCGGCAGAGAGCCCGATCATGGACGAACACCGCCTGCAGGGCGAAGCTGTGCTGCCCGGCACCGGGCAGCTCGACCTGATGCTGCGGGCGTACGGCGAACTGACGGGAAGCTCCTTGCCGGTGCACCTCACCGACGTGGTCTACCACCAGGTGCTCGCGACCGAACAGCAGCGCAGACTCGAGATCCGGCTGCACCCAGATGGCGTGCTTGAGTCGTGGTCACGCTCGCTCACCGACCCGAGTGCAGAGCCGGTTCTGCACGCCAGTGCGAAGGTGGCACCGGCCAGGGCGCCAGTGAATCCGGTGTCCCTCGGGGCGCTGCGGGAAGCGATGGCCCATCCGCTGGTCGAGGCCGAAGCGGACGGTCCGCACCTGTTCCACCTCGGCCCTCGTTGGGACAACATCGCCGGTACCTGGGCTCGTTCCGCCGCAGACACCGACGACCTGCTGCTCTCGCTCAAGTTGCCGGACCAGTTCCACGGTGACCTCGACGCATACCTGGTCCATCCGACCCTGCTCGACTCGGCGACCACGTCCTTCCGCCGCGCCGACGGCGCGTTCTACCTGCCGTTCTGCTGCGAGTCGATGGTCTTCTACGACAGCCTGCCAGCCGAACTCTTCGCGCATGTGCGACGCAAGCGCAGCGGTGACGGGGTGGTACGCGCGGACATCGATCTCATCGCCTCCGACGGTCGGGTGCTGTGCCGGGCCATGGGATACGCACTACGCAAGGTGGATGAGCCGGGGGCGGTCACCGCAGGGCCGAGGGGCACATCTTCGAGCGCTGGCTCCGGCGGCACAGGCCGCGGAATTGACCCGCGGCACGGTGTCGAGCTGATGCTGGCGATTCTAGGTTCCGCCCATGCCGGACAGGTGCTGGTGGAACCGGAAGCCCGCGCGTTCACCGGCACGAAGCGCACTGGGCGGAGCACGGCGACGCCTGCTCCCGCGGTCGGCGCGCGGTCGGCCGGTGCCGCTCCCGGGGCAGCCGGCACGGAGCCTGCGAAGACATCCGGGCCTGACACAAGCGCGCGGGCGGCGGACGGGAACTCGGCACTGGGCAGAGGCCCGTCGGCCCTGCAGGAGCGGATGAAGGCGCTGTGGGTCGAGGCGATCGGTGATCCGCAGATTTCCGAGGAGGCCGACTTCTTCGAGATCGGCGGAAACTCGCTCACGGCAATCACGCTCATCGGCAGCGTTCGGGAGGAATTCCGCGTGGACCTGTCGATCGGGGCGATCTTCGATTACCCGACCATCGCCACCCTGAGCACGCTGCTGTGGGAACAAGGGGCACGATGAAGCACTTGGTGCCGCTCGACGAGGACTGGGGCCTGTGGCCGGTGGCGCCCGTGCGCGGCGCCGGGTTGCCCTTCGACTGGCTGGCCGGCTTCGCCGGTGCCGCGCGGGAGCAGGCGGCAGACGGGGACACGGACAGGCCGGACGAGACGGCGACGGCCCGGTGGCTGCTGCGGCAGCCCGCCTTCCTCGCCGCGCTCACCTGGCAGAATCCCGGTGTCGTCGGTAACTGGGCCGGCCGGGCAAACGCCCGGCTGACCTCGACTCGCCTCCGTGTGCTGGCTAGATACGCGCAGCGGTACTGCGCCAAGAACGACAGTGTCGGCTTCTTCGGCCCGGTGGGCTGGGCCGAGTTGAGCGATCGCGCCGGTGACCGCTTGGAGATCTCTGGCTCGGGTGGGGTGCGCCGCGGCGAGGCTTCGCTCGAACTCTGGGCGGCCCGGGCACTCGCCCGGGCGTGGGAGGCGCACGAGCATTGGAGGCCGCAGCTCCCGCTGCGGCGCAACCCTTCGATGAGTATCGACGGAGATCAGGTCCTGCGGCCGTATCGTGCGCCCCTGCCCATCGGCCCCGAAGAGCGGGACATCCTCGACCGCGTAGTCGCAGGGAATGCCACGCCGCATGCCGTCGGCGCTCAAAGCCAGGCGCTCCAGGGGCTGCTGCACCATGAGGTGCTGAGCGTCGGCTTCTCGCTGCCGCCCTGTGAGCACCCCGAGGAGGCTCTTCGTGCCCAGGTCGCCGAGATACGGGACAAGGTCGTGCGGGAAGCCCTGCTTTCCGAACTGGAGGATCTGAACCGGAGCCTCAGGGCGGCGGAGAAGTTCGCCTACCGACCGGAAGAGCTGGCCGGAGCACTCGACGAGCTGGACCGGGCGTTCACTGCCGTGACCGGTGAGGCAGCCGCCCGCACCAAGACCGAAGCCGCCTCAGGCCGTACCCTCGCGTATATCGACTGCCGGCGCGACCTCGATGTGACCATCCCCGGGGGGCTGCTCGACCGTCTCAGCGCTCCGCTGCCTCTGCTGCTGCAATCGGCGCGCTGGCTCACCGCGCAGCTCGCCCAGACCGTTGAGGAGGAGCTCCACCGGGTGTACACGGAGCTGGCACGGCGTCGCGACGCGGTGGCCCTGAACGACCTGTATCTCGCGTCTGCGGACGTACTCGCCGGCGCGCCCGGCACCCCCGTCCATGACATCGGCGAGGACTTCCGGTTGCGCTGGGCCGAGGTGCTGGGTGACGCGAAGGCCGGCAGGGTCGACAGCAGCGCGGTCCAGCCTCTGGTGCGCCGTATGTTCCCAGCGCAGCAGCCCGGTTGGGCTGCGGCACGCCAGCACAGTCCCGATCTCATGCTCGCGGTGACGGATGGCGAGCCCCTGTGGGTGCTCGGAGAACTCCACGTAGCGATGAACACGCTTGAGTCGCGCTTCTTCCGGACACTCGCCGACGATCCGCAGCGGCTCGATGACCTCACCGCGGCAGACATGGCCGGAGGCCGGATCGTCCCGTGCTACCCCTACTCGCCGCAGATCGACTCACGTCGCTACCCGCCTCTTGCAGTGCATGTGCCGGAGCGGTACCGGTACTGGTCGCACAGCGACGACATGGGGGCACCGGCCGACAGCGCCGCTCTGCCGGCCGTGGCCCTGGACGTGCGCGAGCAGTCGGGCGAGCTCGTGGCCGGGCCCGCTGGCGGGGACACGCTGCCGGTACGTGAGTACTTCGGCGAATTCCTCTCAGCCCTGGTGGTCAACCAGTTCCGGATGCCGTCCCCCGGCCCTCGCGTCAGCATCGACGGTCTGGTGGTGCGACGCGCCACCTGGACGTTCCGGCCCGATGAGCTGCCCGCCGGCGTCGTGGGCAAGCGCGGGTACCGGCCGGATGTCCTGCGGGACTGGCTGCTGGATCAGGGAGCTCCCCGGCATGTGTTCGCGCAGTGCCCCAGAGATCCCAAGCCGTTTTACGTGGACCTGCAGGCGCCGCTGCTGGTCAGCAATCTCGCCCGGGCCTGGCGCCGCGAGACGCATGGCCCGGTCCGGATCGAGGAGATGCTTCCGGAGCCCGAGCAGCTATGGCTGCGAGACGCACAAGACCGCCGCCACACCAGCGAGTTCAGGATGGTCGCGGTCGATCGGGCGGCGCGTGTGCTCCCTGGACTAGCCGTCGAGGCATCGGTCGATGCAAAGAGAGGGACATAGCATGCCGATTCTCGGCAGACATCAGGCACAGGAGTCGCTACGTGGCGTGGAGGACGCTTACCTGACCCATGTCGCGACGGACACCGCCCTGCTGCACGTCGTCGACGACATTGACCACGTCTTCCGTGCGGCGACCTCGGTGTATCTCGTGGAGCAGCAGGAGGGGCACCGCGACTTCGACACGAAGACGCTCGGACGGCTCGCCGCCGCGGGGCAGAGAATCGAGCCGCGCGATCTTGGCCGGGGCACGGTCCTCTCACCGTTCGGCCTGGGCATCCCCGCTCTGGCCGTGGCCTCTCGGGTACACGACGTCGCAACGACAGCCGGCGCAGGCGTCAAGGTCAAGGACTTTCTGCCGGCAGGGGAGCGCGGCCATGTCTGAGCTCTCAACGCTGCAGCGGCAGCTACTGCAACGACTGATCCGAGGCGGTGGCGCGGCCTCGGCAGCACCCGTGGCGGAGATGATCCCCAGGCGCGGAACCACGGGCCCGGTGCCGCTCTCCTACGCTCAGGAAGCGGTCTCGCTCGTCGAGCGGCTCGCCGACGAAGTCCCGCTGTTCAATCTCGTGGCGGCCGACTGGATGCCCCCGCAGACGTCCGTCGAGGACTTCCGGCGGGTGTTACGGCGCATCTCCACCCGGCACGATGCACTGCGCATGGCACTTCGCACGGACGATGGCGTTCCCAGCCTCACGGTGTCCGATTCTGTCGAGGTCGAGATCGCCGAGCTCACCGCCGACGGGCAGGATCCGGACGCGGCGGCGCAGGAGGCGGCGCTGGAGTTCGGTGCCCGTCCGTACCGGCTCGACCAGGCGCCACTGTGGCGTGCCGGCATCGTGACTGTCCCCTCCGGAGCGCGGCTCGCCGTGATCGGCGCCCACCATATGGTGTTGGATGCAGGCTCCCTCGGGCTGCTCGCCGCAGAGGTGACCGGTGTCCTTCCCGATGCGCAACTGCCCCTCGGTTTTGCGGACTTCGCCGTATGGCAGCGGGATCAGGTGGAGCGCGGCGCGCTTCGGGCCGACCTGGACTACTGGCGGCGCGAGCTGGCCGAGCTGCCACAGCCGCTGCAGATGCCCACGGACCGGCCGCGGTCCGCCGTGCGTGATCTCTCCGGCAGCACCGTCCAGCGCGAACTCCCGGCCGAAACCGTCGCCCGGGTGCGTGAGGTGGCCCGGGATGAGGGAGTCACCACATACATGGTCCTGCTCTCCGCATACGCGGTTCTCCTCCACCAGTACTCCCGGGAAGAAGATCTGGTCATCGGCGCCAGTGTCTCCGGTCGTAACCGGCCGGAGCTGCAGCGCCTCCTCGGCATGTTCGTCAACATGGTGGCGATCCGGGCGTCGTTGCACAGCAGCCCCACGTTCCGGCAGCTGCTGCTGCAGCTCCGGAAGCAAGTCTCCGGGGCGCTGGAGCACCAGAACCTCCCCTACAACGCGCTGGTCCGCGAGCTGAGGCCCGGATACGGACGCAACCGCCCGCCGCTTGCGCAGGTAGGGTTCAACATGCCGCTCGGCGAGAACGCCGAAGCGCTGACCTCGGTGCCGCTGCCGATCACGCCACAGGGATCCCAGCTCGATCTGACGCTGCACGCCGTGCCAATCGGGAACGGCGGTATCCGGCTCGAGCTCGAGTACGCGACGGCACTGTTCGACAAGGAAACCGCTACGGGCATCCTCGAACACTTCGTATCGCTCGTAGCCACGTTGACTGTCGATCCTTCCGTCGAGGTGAAGCGGCCACCGCTCGAGCCGGTTGAAGGCTGGGACACCGAGGAACAACGGGACCAGTCCACGTTGCCGGCCCTTTTCGCCGCACAGGCGAAGGCCACTCCGCAGGCGATCGCTCTCATCGACGGCGGACGGACGCTGACGTATGCACAGCTGCAGGAGGACGTGGAGCTGCTGGCCGCGAGGCTGCGGCTTCCCACGGAAGCGCGTGTCGGTGTCTACATCGGGCGCAGCGCCGAGGCGATCACGTCGGTGCTGGCGATCTGGCGGGCGGGTGGGTGCTATGTACCGCTTGACCCCGAGCACCCGTTCGCCCGCACCCGGCACCTCATGGAGGACGCCGATGTCGCGGCGGTGCTGACCATACGTGCCCACGCCGGGAAGCTGAACGGCGTCGACGCGCCCGTCATCTGCGTGGACGAGCCGGCCGAAGGCACAGCCCGGCCGCGGGCGGTGGATCCGGGGCAGGCCGCGTACGTCATGTATACGTCGGGCTCCACCGGTGCGCCCAAGGGCGTTGTCGTGGCGCACGCCGGCATTGCCAATCGTGCTCAGTGGCCGGTCAGGGCCGGAGATCTCGCACCGGGCGACCGGATGCTCAACAAAACCGCACTCACCTTCGACGCCTCGGTGTGGGAGATGACCTCGCCCCTCGTAGCCGGCGCCACCGTCGTGATCGGGCAGCCGGGGTTGGAGCGGGACCCGCAGGCGATGCTGGCCGCGGTCGCGGCGGAGGAAATCACCGTGCTCCAGGTGGTGCCCTCGGTGCTGCGACAACTCGTCGCCGCCGAGGGTTGGGAGGCGTGCACGCGGCTGCGGCTGCTCCACGTCGGGGGCGAGCCACTGGACGCGGAGCTCTGCACAAGGGTGCACACGCTATCCGACGCCGGAATCATCAACGGCTATGGTCCGACGGAGTGTTCGATCGAGGTGACCGCGCACCGGTGGGACCCACGGCAGGAGGCCGGGCCGGTGCCGATCGGCACCGCGCTGCCCGGCATGCGCGTCCTCGTGCTCGACCCGGAGGGCAATCCGGTCCCGTCGTATGCGGTCGGAGAGCTCTATGCCGGTGGCGTGGGCGTGGCCCGCGGCTATACGGGCATGCCGGACGGCACCGCGCAGAGCTTTGTCCCGAGTCCGGCCGGCCCGCCGGGAGCACGGTTGTACCGCACGGGTGACTTGGTACGGATCAAGGCCGACGGGGTGCTGGAGTTCGTGGGCCGCGTCGACGAGCAGGTGAAGGTCAACGGCGTACGCGTGGAGCCAGCCGAGGTGGAGCGGGCCCTGCTGACCCACCCAACGGTGCGTGCCGGCGCGGTGATCCCCCGTCCTTTGCCGGACGGTGGGCGGCAACTCGTGGCGTACCTGACCGCCGATTCCCGACCGGACCAGAGCGAGCTGCGTGCGCACCTGCTGAGCAGACTGCCCGAGGCGATGGTGCCGGCGGTCTTCGTGCTGATGGAGGCGCTGCCGCTGACGTCGAGCGGCAAGGTGGACCGCGCCACGCTGCGCGAGCGCGGAGTGCCGGGGACGCCGAGTGCGGAACAGGTGGCGCCGCGTGATGACGTGGAGCGGGCAATCGCTGACGAGTGGAAGAAGCTGCTCGAGCTGGACGAAGTGTCCGTGCACGACGACTTCTTCGCGCTGGGCGGCCACTCGCTCCAGATCGGGCTGCTGGCGACCCGTCTCGACGTGAAACTGCCGCTGACGCACTTCTACGCAGAGACGACCGTGGCAGGCCAGGCGCGTCTGCTGCGTGCGGCCGAGGAGCGCTCAGCAACGGACGACCGGATTCCGCGAATATCGCGCGCAGGTGCGCTGTCGGCCTCCAGCGGGCAGCAGCGGCTGTGGATGGCCGAGCGGCTGCGGCCGGGCAGCCCGGCGCAGATGGTCCCGGTCGTGCTGGACGTGCCAGCAACCGCAAGCCTCTCCGAGGTAAGGTCCGCGCTGGGGCGTGTCGTTGCCCGGCATGAGATTCTGCGCACCCGATACGCGCTGGAGGACCACGGTCTGGCGCAGGTGATCGGCCCGCCCTTCGAGCCCGAGGTCGAGGACGCCGCCGGGACGGCGCCAGAGGAGATCGAGCGGCTTGCCGCGATCCCCTTCGACCTGGCCAAGGGCCCCGTGCTGCGCGGCCGGCTCGTGAGAGCCGCGCCGGGCCGGCAGTCCCTCGTGCTTCTCGTGCACCACATCGCCTGGGACGGCGCCTCGACGCGCACGCTGGAGGCCGAGTTCGAGCAGGCGCTCGCGGGCACCCTCGACGCCGAGCCGCCGCGAGTGCAGTACGCCGACTTCGCCGCATGGCAGGCGGACCCAGCGACTGGCCGGGACGGAGCTGAGCTCGCCTACTGGTGCACCAGGCTGGCTGGCGCCGACGCCACCGAACTGCCTGCGGATCTGGAACGGCCGACTGTATGGAAGGGAAACGGGGAGTCGTTCGCATTCACCATCGCGCCTGAGGTGGCCGCCGAGCTGGAACGGCTGGGCCGGTCGCGGAGCGCGACGCCGTTCATAACGTTCCTCGGAGCCTTCAACTGCCTGCTCACGGCGGTCACGGAGCGCGCCGACATCGTGGTCGGCACGCCCGCCGCCGGTCGCCCGAGCGCCGGAGTCGCCGACCTCGTCGGATACTTCGCAAACATTCTCGTGCTGCGCACGCAGGTCGATGCGGACGGCTCCTTCCTCGACGCTCTGGCGTCGACCCGGCGGGCCGCGCTCGAGGCGTACGCGCACCAGGACGTGCCGTTCGACCGGGTGGTCGACAGCCTGCGCCTCGAGCGTGATCGATCGCGGAATCCACTGTTCCAGATCATGTTCGAGGTTGCGCAGGAACCTCCGTCATACCTGCGCGACCTGACTGGCAGCACCGATCCGGCGTCTCTCAGGATTCCCTGGCCCACCGCCATGTATGACCTCACGGTCACACTCGTCCCACAGCCGGACGGCGGGTACCTGGGCATCGCCGAGTTCGCCACAGACATCTACCGACGCTCGTCCATCGAGCGCCTGCTGCGCCGCTACGTGGAGCTGCTCGCCTTGCTCGCGCACGCTCCCGAGGCACCGCTGAACCGGCTCCTAGCTCTGTCTGAGGTGTCGGCGCCGCCGCGCACGCTCCCGGCGATCCTGGCACACCGGGCGGCTGAGCGACCGGGGGCGATCGCTGTCGCGCAGGGCGGCGAGCGGCTGAGCTACGCTGAGCTGGCCGAGCGGGCCGGCGCGCTGGCGGGCGCGCTGCGCGCTCAGGGCGCGGTGCCGGGAACTCTCGTCGCGGCATGCCTGCCACGCTCTATGGACATGGCGGTCACCGCGCTCGGAGCGATGTGGGCCGGAGCGGCCTACGTGCCGCTCGATCCGGCCGCGCCGCCGCGTCGCCTCGCAGAGCAGCTGGAACGGATACAGCCGGCGGCTCTGATCGTGCCCGACGGCTACACCGGCCCGAGGACCGACGGCGTTCATGTGCTCACTGCGACACACCTGGTGGCGCCGGTGCTGCCGGAGCCCGCTGCCACGGCGGGCGGACTCGCGTACGTCGTCCATACCTCCGGCTCGACAGGCGAACCCAAGGGCGTCATGGTCGAGCACGAGGTCTACCTGGAGCACTGCGAGAGCGTGCTAGAGCGGTACGGACTGACCGGCGTGGACCGGGTGCTGATGAGCAGCCCACCGTTCGTGGACGTCATGCTGGAACATCTCGGCATGGTGCTGGTCGCCGGTGCCACCCTGGTCCTCGCCGGGCCGGAGCCGTGGAGCCCGGCAGAGCTGCCGGACCTGATCGCTGCGCAGGACGTGACGTATCTCGACCTCCCCCCGGTCGCCTGGCGCGACATGGTGGAACGGCTCGGCGCGGGGGATCCGCGCGTCGAGCGGCTGCGGGTGGTCAATGTAGGCACCGACGTGGTCCGCGGCAGTGATATCCAACACTGGCTCGAACTCTGGGAGCACGCAGGGCGCGACGCGAGCCAAGGTCCCCGTTTCATCGCGAGCTACGGGCCGACCGAAGCGGTAGTGACCTCCACGCTCCACGAGCCGTCGGCGGCCGGGGCACGGCAGCTCGCGCCGCAGGCCGTGGCTCCGATCGGCACTGAAGTCGCCCCGGCCACCGGCTACATTCTCGGGCCCGAACTGAACGCAGTGGCCGAGGGAGAAGTCGGTGAGCTCTATTTGGGCGGGCCGAGCCTCGCGCGCGGATATCTGCACCGCCCCACGCTCACCGCCGAGCGCTTCGTACCCGATCCGTTCACCCTGGTGCCCGGCGCGCGCATGTACCGCACCGGCGACCTGGTGAGTCGGCGTGCCGACGGGGTGATCGACTTCCATGGGCGCGCCGATCGCCAGGCCAAGGTCGATGGGTACAGGGTCGAGCCGGCCGAGATCGAGGCTCATGTGTCCACGCACCCAGGTGTTCGAGCTGTGAGCGTCACCGCGTTCGACGGGGGCCTGGCCGCCTACGTCGTGCCGGGCGACACCGCACCGACGGATGCGGAGCTGCGTGCGCACCTGCGCGACCGGCTGCCAGCGTATATGGTGCCGCGGCACTGGGCCCGGGTCGAAGAGCTGCCCCTGACCGGCAGCGGGAAGGTAGACATCAGCCGCCTGCCGCCAATGACACCGGCGGCACCGGGACCGGCTGCCGGGCAGGGCGGGCCGGACGACGGAGTAGCCGGTCTGATCAGGTCGGTCTGGCAGGACGTGCTCGGGACCGATCGCTTCGGTGACAGGGATGACTTCTTCGAACTCGGAGGAAATTCTCTGATGGCGACGAGGATCCACATGCGGCTCCAGGATCTCTTCGGCGTCACCGTCCTGCTCGGAGAGGTCTTCGAGAACACCACTCTCCAGCAGCAGACGAAGCTCGTCATCGCTGCTGTGACCGAGGACGTGACGCGTCTCGGCGACGAAGACGTGGCGGCGATGCTCGGCGATACCGGGGGCAGCGCCGGTGAACAGGAGGCTATCGATGGAAGGTAAGGCGCCCATGACACCGGACCCGACCACGGCGGACAGCGCGGAGCTGCGTCGGCGCCTCATCGAGCGGCGCCTGGCTGGCCAACGTGGCGGCGCAGGACAAGGGAAGCAGTCGGTCGGCGGCGCCGACGACGGCCCGGTGCCCCTCTCCTCGGCACAGCGGCGGATGTGGTTCCTCGATCGCCTCAACCCCGAGGGCGTGGACTACCTGGTGCCGCTGGTGCTGCGGCTCCGCGGCCCGCTCGATGTCGGTGCGCTGCGATGCGCGCTTACGGCCCTGCAGGAACGCCACGCCGTCCTGCGTACCCGCTACCCCATGTCCTCGGGTGAACCGGTGCAGGTCACCGAAGCGCCGTCCGACGTGGATCTTCCCCTGACCGAAGTGCACGAGTCCGAGCTGCCGGCCTTGCTGGCCCGGGAGGGCGACCGCGGTTTCGACCTCGCCGCCGGCCCTGTATGGAGGGCGAGGCTGCTGCGGCTGGACACCGACGATCACGTGCTTGCCTGCCATCTGCATCACATCGTCTGTGACGGCTGGTCCATCGACCTGCTCTGCGACGACCTCGGCAGGCTATACACCGCCCTGCGCGCCGGTACGGCCCTGCCACCGCCACCGCAGGCCCAATTCCGCGAGCATGCGCGCCGCGAGGGCGCCTACCTGGGCTCACCGGAGGCGAAGCAGGCCGTCAGCTGGTGGACGGATCGGCTGTCCGACTCCACCGAGCTGGATCTGCCCACGGACCGGCCGCGTACGGCACCCCGGGATCCGGCGGGCGCCCGCGTCGTGTTCACCGTGCCGGCCCGGACAGCGGCCGGTGTGGCGGGGCTGGCCCGTGAGCACAAGTCGACCTCCTATGTCGTTCTGCTGGCCGCGTTCGCGTCACTACTTTCCCGGCAGTCCGGCCAGACCGATGTGTCGATCGGCGCCCCCGTCGGCGGCCGCACCCGTCCGGGGACCGAGAAGATCGTTGGTCCGTTCGTCAACACGCTGGTGTTTCGCTGTGATTGCCCGGGGGGGCTGACCTTCCGCCAACTGATCGGCCGGGTCCGTGAGTCGCTGCTCGCCTCCGTCAGCCACCAGGAGGTGCCGTTCGAGCACCTCGTAGAGGTGCTGCGCCCCGAGCGAGACCTGTCACGCAATCCGCTGGTGTCCACGCTGTTCCTGCTCGAAGAGGCGGGCAGAGGCGCACCCGCCTCGTTCGACGGGCTCGAAATGGCTGATGTGCCGGTGCCGCCCGCCGGCGTCAAGGTGGACCTTTCCCTCGGCCTGCGCATGGGCGGCGCGGACGAGCTGTTGGGTGCACTCGACTACGCCACCGCCCTGTACGACGCGACGAGTGTCGAGGAATTAGCCGCCCGATATGTGCGGCTTCTCGAGGCCGCGGTGGCCAATCCGGACGAACCGTTGTGCCGGGTGGATCTGCTCGATGACAAGGAGCGGGCCTGGCTCGAGCAGGCCGCGGGCGGGCACGTTACGCCGAGGAACGAGCTGCCCCTGCACGAGCTCGTGCGGCAACGAGCAGCGCTCACCCCCGACGCCGGTGCGCTCGTCGCCGAGGGAGTGAGCTGGACCTACCGTGAGCTGGACGAGCGGACGGACCGCCTGGCGCGCGCACTGCGGCATGCGGGCGTCGTGCGCGGCGATGTGGTCGGAGTGTCCCTACCGCGCAGCGCCGACCTGGTCTTCGCACTACTCGCCGTGCTCAAGGCGGGGGCCGCGTATCTGCCGCTGGAGCCCGAGGATCCGGCGGGGCGGCTGCGCGACCTCGTCGCCGACTCCGGCGCGGCAGTGGTTGTCGTAGACCCCGGTCGGGCCGAGCTCTTCACCGAGGTGGCAAGGACCGTGGCGCCCGGAGATTACGCCGGCACCGACTTCCACGGCGACCCGACCACCGGCGAAGAGCCGCTGCCAGACGTCGGCCCGGGCGATCTCGCCTATGTCATCTACACGTCCGGCTCCACCGGACGTCCCAAGGGTGCGATGGTCGAGCACGCTGGCATCGTCAACCGGCTGGAGTGGATGCAGGAGGAGTACGGCCTGCGTCCTGGTGATCGCGTGCTGCAGAAGACGCCGTTCACCTTCGACGTGTCGGTCTGGGAGTTCTTCTGGCCACTGATCACCGGTGCCACGCTCGTCGTCGCTCCTGTCGGTGCGCACCGCGACCTGCAGCAGCTCGACGCTCTGATCCGTGCCGAGTCTGTCACTCATGTGCACTTCGTACCGGTGATGCTGGACGCCTATCTCGCCGCCATCGACGCGGTGCCCCCGCAGCTGCGCCACGTACTCTGCAGCGGCGAGGCCCTGCGGACGGAGACCGCGCGGCGCTTCGCCTCCAAGTCTGCGGCGGCGCTGCACAACCTCTATGGCCCGACCGAGGCGTCGATCGACGTCACCGCGCATCGGGTGGACACGCCGGGGACTGGCGCGACCGTGCCGATCGGCGCTCCGATCAGCAACATCGTGGTCCGCGTGCTCGACCCGCACCTGAACCGTGTGGGCATCAACTGCCCGGGCGAGCTCTACGTCTCGGGTATCGGGCTCGCCCGCGGATATCTGCACCGGCCCGAGGCCACTGCAGATAGGTTCGTCCCAGATCCGTTCGCTGCGGAGCCCGGGGCCCGCATGTACCGCACCGGCGACCTGGTCCGCTGGCGGGCCGACGGCACGCTGGAGTTCCTGGAGCGCATCGACGCCCAGGTGAAGCTCAACGGTGTGCGCATCGAGCTCGGCGAGATCGAGTCACGGCTCGCCGGAAGGCCAGGCGTGCTCGCGGCCGCGGCGGCGATACGCCGGGGACAGCTGGTCGCCTACGTGATTCCGCGCGCCAGCTCCGGACTTGAGCCGGGAGAGCTGCGTGCCCACCTGTCCGCGGTGCTCCCCGCGTCGATGGTGCCCGCGCGGTACGTCTTCCTCGAGGAGCTGCCACTCACCCGCAGCGGCAAGGTGAACCGGCGCGCGCTGCCCGCCCCCGAGTCCCAGCGCGAGACCGGGAACGAATACGTGGCACCGGGCGACGCGACGCAACGGCTCATGGCCTCGGTCTGGGCCACCACGCTCGGCCTGGACCGGGTCGGGGTCACCGACGATTTCTTTGCGCTGGGGGGCGACTCCATGCGTGCCGTCCGGCTTGTGGGAGGGCTGCATGAGCGCGGCATCGTCGTGAGCCTGCAGGACCTGTTCCAGTACCGCTCCATCGCCGGGCTCGTCGCCGCGTCGGCGATAGGGACGCCGGCCGTCGGCACGGAGCACGGTGAGGATCTGGCCGTTGCGCCGTTCGCCCAGATCGCGGAGGAAGACCGGGCACTGCTGCCGTCGGGGGTAACGGACGCGTATCCGCTGTCGCAGGTGCAGTCCGGGATGTTCTACGAGCTCATGGCCGATCAGCGGCGCCGACCCTATCAGAACGTCACTCTCTACTACGTCGACGACGGTAAACCGCTGAACGCAGCGGCCCTACGCGGAGCGGTCGAGCAGGTTATCGGCCGCCATGACGTGCTGCGTACCTCCTTCAGCCTGACGACCTTCAGTGAGCCCCTGCAACTGGTGCATGCGACCGCCCACGTCAACGCGGTCGTCCAGGACCTGCAGGGGATGGCCGAGGACGAGCAGAGTGAGCTGATCCGGGCCGCTGCTCAGGCAGAGCGCTCGGTGCCCATGAACTTCGGTGCGGCGCCGCTGTGGAAGCTGCTGGCGTACCGGACCGGACTCGCGACGTGGTGTCTGGCATGGGTGGAGTGCCACGTCATCCTGGACGGCTGGAGCCACAACTCGCTGTTGAGCGAGCTGATGGGGCGCTACCAGGCCCTGCGCGACGGTGCGGCGCCGACGCCGTCCACGCCGCCGGCCCGCCGCTGGGCGGAGTTCATCGCCATGGAGCGGCGCGCGATCGCCTCGGGGAGCGACTACTGGCGGGGTGTGCTCAAGAGCCACGAGAGTCTGCGGCTGCCCGGGGAGTGGGGCGGCGAGCAGGGTTCCTCCCACACGGTGCTGCGACTGATCGGCGCCGACGTGGAGCGTGTCAGGGAACTTGCCGCTGCTGTGGGCGTGCCCGCCAAGAGTGTGTACCTCGCTGTCTTCTTCAAGACACTGAGCTCGCTGACACACAAGAGCCACTTCCTCTGCGGGCTTGTGTCCAACGGGCGTCCCGAGGCCGCGGGCGGCGACGAGGTGCTCGGCATGTACCTCAATACGCCACCGCTTACCGCCGTCCGGCCGACGGGCACGTGGCGCGAGTTAATTCACGCGGCAGCGGCCGCCGAGGTGTCCCTGCTGCCCCATCGGCGGTTCCCGCTAGCCGATCTGCAAAGCCTCGCTGGCACAACGCGGCCGCTGGTCGAGGCAGTGTTCAACTATCTCGACTACTACGTGCTCGAAGGCAGCGGCGTGCAGGTGTATCGCACCGACGACGACAGCCCAAACGAGTTTCCGCTCGAGGTCACCGTGCTGCCCGGGGCGATCGACTTCACGGCGGCGCCGGAGCGGGTGCGGCCGGAACCGCTCGACTGGCTGGCCGATGCCTATTGCCTGGTGCTGCGCCAGATACTGTCCGACGTAGACGGCAAGGCGACAGAACCGCTGCCGGTGCCGGCCGAGCTCATGCGGCAGACGGAACGCGCTGTGCGGCCGCCCACGCCCGAACGTGCCCCGGTCGGGTTCGGCGTGCTCGCGCACTCTGAACTGACGGCGGAGATCGTGGCGGTCTGGCGGGAGGAGCTGGGCGCCGGTGCGCTCGGTGTCGGGGAGGACTTCGTAGAGGCCGGGGGCGACTCGCTGACGGCGATGCGCATCGCCGCCAAGGTGAGCAAGCGGATCGGCAGGACGGTCTCACCGACCGACGTGCTGGCACAGCGCACCATCGCGGGTCTTGTGGCCTGGCTGGAAGGCGGCCCGGAAGCCGTGACAGAGAGCGTGCCGGTACCTCTTCCGCGCGAAGAGACCCAGGTCGGCATGCTGTCGCTGGTGCGCACGGCGCCCGGTGCCGACATAATCTGGTTCCGGGACACGGGCGGCACCGCGACCTTGCACTGCGTGCACCCGGGCGGTGGCAGCGCGCACTGGTACCAGCAGCTGACCGATCAACTGCCGGCATGGCTGGATGTGGCCGCGTTCCAGCATCCGGGGCTGACGGAACCGGACTTGGCCGCGTGCTCAACAGAGCAGCTGGCCCGGCGCTACCTTGAGGAGTTGCGGACGAGCCGCCCCGAGGGCCCGTACCACCTTTTCGGCTGGTGCGGGGGCGGGCCGGTCGCCTGGGAAATGGCCTGCGACCTGCGCGAGTCGGGGCAGGACGTCAACCTGATGCTGCTCGATCCGGTGCTGCAGGTGCCCGGTGCCGTCGCCACGACGTCCGACCTGGGCCTGCTAACCGAGTGCGACGAAGCTTACGAGCAGCTCGCCCGTGCGACCATGCCCGAGGAGGCTGCGGCGCTGCAGGCCCGCGTGGCTGAGCTCCTGCCCCGTGTGGTGATCGAATCCCTCCACGATGCCCTCGATGAGCCGGACCTCGCAGGGGTCTGGCCGGTCGCGGTGCGGAGCTGGCGCCACCAGATTGAAGCGCGGCTCCCCTACCGGTACCGCAAGTTCGATGGTCGGGTGAGCCTGTTGGCGTGTGACGAGCTCGCGGGTGAGCAGCACGACAGTCTGGCAGGACTGAGGTTTTCCGCGTATGTCGAGCGGTGGAATGCACTGACCGACGAAGATGTGCGGGTGTACCGTCTCGGCGGAGGAAACATCACCTCCATGCTCTCACCGCACTCCGCGCGTACCAGCGCACTGCTCGCATTCCTCATCACGGAGGTCGGATAGTTGAGTAATGTGGTGATACGGATCGCCGGGCTGCACAGGCGGTATGGCTCCGTCTGCGCAGTGAATGGCCTCGACCTGGAGATCCACCGGGGTGAGATCTGTGCTCTGTTGGGGCCCAACGGCGCGGGCAAGACCACCACGGTCGAGATCCTCGAGGGGCACCGCAGGCGTGACCGTGGCGAGGTCATGGTGCTCGACGCCGACCCCGAAGCTGCTTCTCTCGACTGGCGTCGGCGCATCGGGATTGTGTTGCAAGAGACGAGCGACGCGGCCGAGCTCACCGTCGAGGAAAGCATCCGGCACTTCGCTGGGTACTTCCCGGATCCGTTGGATCCGGTGGAGCTGTTGCAGCGGTTAGGTCTGAGCGATGTGGCGTCACGTCGCGTACGTACGTTGTCCGGAGGCCAACGTCGGCGCCTCGATGTCGCGATCGGACTGGTGGGTCGGCCCGAGTTGCTCTTTCTGGACGAGCCCACGACCGGTTTCGATCCGCAGGCCCGCCGGGCGTTCTGGGACCTGCTCCGGGACATTCGGGCCGAGTCCGGGACCACGATCCTGCTGACCACTCACTACCTCGACGAGGCCGAAGCACTCGCCGACCGGGTCGCGGTCATTGCAGCGGGGCGGGTACTGGCCATTGGCGACCCGGCGACGCTGGGTGGTCGCATGTCCGGGCAGGTGACGGTCACCTGGATGGAAGGCGGACAGATGCGCACCGCGCAGGCCGATGACCCCGGCGCATTCGTTACGGACCTGACCAGTCGGCTGGGCTCGGAGGCATTATCCGGGCTGTCGGTCAGCCGCCCAAGCCTTGAGGACATCTATCTGCGCATGATCGAGGAGCGATGATGGGATCGGGGCTTCGTTTTGGCCTGGCGCGTGGATCGGTGGAGCTCAAGACATTCTTCCGGGAGCGGGACACCGTTCTGTTCACATTTGCCCTGCCGGTCGTGCTGTTGCTGCTGCTTGGAGCGGTCTTCACTAGTGAATATGACGACACCGGGGTCACGGCGAGTCAGTATTTCGCCGCGAGCATGATGGCGGCGGGAATTGCATCGACCGCATTTGTCAATACGGCGGCAAGCGTATCCTCTGACCGTGCTGACGGAACTATCAAGCGACTGCGCGGATTGCCTGCACCGCCATCTTCTTATTTCTACGGCAAGGTGGCCCTCGTGCTCGCCGTTGGCATCGGCGAGATTCTGCTCTTGCTGGCCACAGGGATACTCGTATTCGATATGGCCGTTCCCGATGAAGCTGGCCGATGGTTCACGGCGGTCTGGGTATTCCTGCTGGGGACCACGGCATGCACGCTGCTCGGCATCGCGATCTCCACGGCCGCGCGGACCGCGCGCGGAGTTGGCGCTGCGGCCAACCTTCTGTATCTCGTTCTGGCGTTTATCTCGGGCATCTTTATCACACCCGTCAGCGCAGTGCCGCCGGTGCTCCGAGACCTTGCTGCGTTGTTTCCGTTGAAGTGGATGGCGCAGGGGTTCCGTGCGGCATTTCTTCCCGATGACATGGCCTCTCGTGAACTGGCGGGGAGTTGGGAACTGGGCAGGGTCGCCCTCTTTCTGGCGCTCTGGTGCGTCGTGGGCCTCGTACTCAGCCTGGCCGCTTTCGCACAACGGGCCCGTCGGGAATCCTGATTCCGCCGCGACACCGCTGCGGCGACCTTGGCGCGGCGTGATGGTGCTCTAGAGGGCGGCCTTCGCGCCGGACCCGGGTCAGGCCCGGCAGTCGTTATGGGTGCTGGCCGCGGCCGGCCGGTCACGACAGCCGCGGCCGGACGAGCACTCGGCATCGCTGCGAACCCACACGCTCACACATCCACCGCGAATACCGGACACGACGTATCGGACAGCGAGTCGGCGAGTAACTCGCATACCGCTTCGGCATCCACGTGCTTTTGGCCAGGGCGGCGTAGGTGCTGCTGCGACCATGCCGGTGCAGCCCGTCCAGCGATTATTCCTGCGGAAGCGCGTCAGGTTGGCCTGCCTCTGGCGGGCCAACCTGACCCTGAGGTGCGCGAGCACACCACTTTGGCGAAGATCGCCACCGGGTTCGGGATCAGCGAGTCCACCGCCCATGCCTACATCAGCGCGGTGGTCGACCAGCTCGCCGCGCGTGCGCCGGGTCTGCTGAGGACGCTGCCCGAGCATGATCCCGACTTCGTCCTGCTCGACGGAACCCTCGCCGAGTGCGACCGGGTCGGTGACGGCCGGGCCGACTACTCCCACAAGCACCGGCGCCACGGTGTGAACGTGCAGGTCGTCACCGATCCCGGCGGCCGGCTGCTGTGGCTCTCGCCCGCCCTGCCGGGCCGCCGCGCCGCACTCACGACCTGACCGCCGCCCGCACCCACCGGATCATCCGCATCTGCGAACGCCAGGGCGTTCCCATCGTGGCCGATCTCGCCTACCAGGGCGCCGGTCCGTGGCTGACCTCGGACATCAAACGCAGGCCCCTGCAGGAAACTGACCCCCACTGAGAAGACCCGCAACCGTGCCCTGGCCGCCACACGGGCACCCGTCGAACGCGCGTCGCCCGCCTGAAGCCCTGGCGGATCTTCCACAGGTCCCGCTGCAGTCCCAACCGCATGACGTCAATCGCCAAGGCCATCCTCACACTGGAGCTGCACCGCTGAAGAAACCCAGTGATGAATTCGGAGGTCGGTCGGAGGCAGCGGACAGGCCGTCGGGCGCCGGAGGGGGTTCCCGCGGCCAACGGCCCGTTTAAGGGCTGGGGGAAAGTGTCCCCAGAGCGGGTCCCTTTTACCCCCAAGGGTAGACGGTGATGTTGACGAGGTCCACACAA